>NZ_JBXENK010000001.1:0-1250589 GCF_056836745.1 Paenibacillus sp. 1SOY10
AATTTCCCACTAGTATGGACTCGCATTAAGGAAAACTCATGTTGTGGACGGATGCGGCTCTGTTGGATGAATCCACGTCGGTTTTCGTAAAGTGCTTGCTCTTTCGAAGCTGCAAAACCTCTCGTAACCACACGTCCCTTTCTGGTATAATAGAAATCTGTGGAAGAAAGACTTGGCAAGCTTCTACAATTAACATCGTGATCAAAAGCAAGCTTAACAAGCTTCAACTAAAAGAGGACAAGGTGGAGGGGGATCATGGCTACCTACACGCCAATGATTGAACAATACTTGCGGGTCAAGGCAGAGGCGCAGGATGCGTTTCTCTTTTTCCGGCTAGGCGATTTTTATGAAATGTTCTTTGACGATGCCATTTTGGCCTCAAAAGAACTGGAAATTACATTAACCGGACGGGATGGGGGCACGAAGGAAAAAATTCCGATGTGCGGGGTTCCCTACCATTCGGCGGACAACTACATACACCGGCTGATTGAGAAGGGTTATAAAGTTGCGATATGCGAGCAACTGGAGGACCCCTCGGTCGCCAAAGGCGTCGTTAGACGCGAAATCGTACGAGTAATTACTCCGGGCACGATTATGGAAGGCAAAACGGTTAGCGAGCGGGTCAATAATTACATCGTATGTATTACCGAGCAGCAAGGCACGATGTCCTTGTCCGCTTGTGATCTGTCTACTGGAGAACTATATGCGACCTCGGCGCCGTCCAACAAGGAGTGGCTTCGTGATGAGATCGGTCTGTACGATCCGGCGGAAATGATTGGTGATGCCGAGCTACTGGAATGGGTTAACGGACAAGCCGCGCCGCTCAGCAAACCTGTTGTGTATACCCCTTGGACCAAATCAAGAGAGGATACGGGACGCACATTGTTTGGAGAAGCGGAATGGACTCGCCTGGAGCCAGAGCGCTGTGATAATATCGCTTTGCTGATTGGCTATTTGAGTGAAACCCAGAAGCGTTCTCTCGGACAATTAACGAAAATATCCACGTATGAGCCTGAGCATTTTATGATTCTCGATCCTTTCACCCGGCGCAATCTGGAGCTGGTAGAGACGGTTCGCGAACGGTCCAAGAAAGGCTCCTTGTTATGGCTGCTTGACAAGACCGAGACTTCCATGGGCTCAAGACTGTTGCGTCGGTGGATCGATAAGCCGCTGTTACAGAAGGGGCGTATTGAGGAACGATTGGAAGCGGTAGGACATTTGCATGGCGCGTTTATTTTGCGTGAGGATCTGCGTACCTCCTTGCAGGAAATCTATGATTTGGAGCGGCTGGTTGGACGCGTCGCCTTTGGTAATGCCAACGGCAGGGATATGGTGGCCTTGAAAACCTCTTTGCGTCAGGTGCCACAAATCAAGGAACTGTGCGCGGGTTCAGGGTCATCCACATTACAGGGGATTGCGGCCTCAATGGATGAGGCTAAAGACCTGGCGGACATGATCGATACGGCGGTTGCTGACGATCCTCCGGTATCGGTACGGGATGGCGGCATCATCAAAGCTGGCTATCATGCAAGATTGGACGAGCTGCGGGAAGCGGGAGCGAACGGGAAACGCTGGATCGCCGAGTTGGAAGCGGCAGAACGCCAAGCTACCGGGATTAAATCGCTGAAGATTGGCTACAACAAAGTATTTGGCTACTACATTGAAGTTACCCGTGCGAACCTGGCTTCCTTGCCAGAAGGGCGGTATGAACGCAAGCAGACGCTGGCCAATGCGGAGCGGTTTGTCACCCCCGAGTTGAAAGAGAAGGAAGCGCTGATTCTGGAAGCCGAGGAGAAAATGGTCGACCTCGAATATGCGCTGTTTAACGAACTGCGCGAGCAGATTGCTGACAACATCCCTCGATTGCAAAAGCTGGCCGAGCAAATTGCCGGTATCGACGTGTTGCGGGCTTTGGCAGCCGTGGCATCAGACAACCGCTTTGTTAAGCCACAATTGACGGATGGTTATGATCTCAGGGTGGAGCAAGGTCGGCATCCGGTCGTGGAGTCGGTTATGCATGATTCCTCATTTATCGCTAATGGTACAGCCTTACGTAAGGAAGATGCCAGCATCCTGCTGATCACAGGCCCGAATATGGCGGGCAAAAGTACGTATATGCGGCAGGTAGCCCTTATTTCAATTATGGCGCAAATCGGCAGCTTCGTTCCGGCTAATCAGGCGGAAATGCCACTGGTGGACCGCATCTTTACGCGAATTGGAGCGGCGGACGACTTGATCGGGGGCCAGAGCACCTTCATGGTGGAGATGGCTGATATTCAAATTATGACGGAAAAAGCGACCCCGCGAAGCTTGATCATCATAGATGAGTTGGGTCGTGGCACCTCAACCAGCGAAGGAATGGCTATCGCCCAGGCTGTTATTGAGTACGTGCACGACCGCATTGGCTGCAAAGCGCTTGTATCGACTCATTTTCACGAATTGGCTCATCTGGAGCAAAGTCTGCGCGGATTGTGCAACTATAGCATGGCAGTGCAGGAGAGCGGAGACAAGGTGCACTTCTTGCGCAAGCTGATTCCGGGAGCGGCTGACACCAGCTACGGCATTTACTGTGCTCGTTTAGCCGGATTGCCGGATGAAATCATCGGTCGGGCCTACGGGTTGCTGCATGGTCTGGAAGAGAGCGGGACTGTGTCTTCCGTCATTAGTGAAGGAACTACGGCCTATGCACATGAAGCCGACAGCAGGCAGATCAAGGCTGGAGAGCGGCGGGATGGCAAATTGGAACAACATTCTGAGGGTTTGTCGGGCGCCAGACTGGCGGTACTCGAAGCCGCTGCGGGAGAAGCTGATGATGAACCGGCCTTGAGCGGTGAAGAAGTCAGAGAGGTTGTGCAACTGTCAATCTTTGGTGACGAGGAACCGAAGCGGAAGCAGAAGGCCGCCCAGGCGCCGGAAGATCCAGGGATGCGACAGATCGTTAATCTCATTAAAGAAATTGATTTGATGAATATGACGCCACTGCAAGCGATGCAGCTAGTCAACGATTTGAAGATGAAGGCCAGGGAGCTATAAGCTTCTGACCGTGTACCGTGAACCGGACTTATTAGACGGGAGGACAAGGAAATGGCAAAAATCGCAATACTGGACGAGCATATTGCTAACCAGATCGCAGCCGGGGAAGTTGTGGAACGCCCGGCTTCCGTGGTGAAGGAATTGGTAGAGAACGCCGTGGACGCGGGAGCGACGAAAGTCGAAGTTGCGGTGGATGAGGGCGGATTGCAATTGATCCGGGTGACCGATAACGGATCGGGCATGGATCCCGAGGATTGCGAGACGGCTTTTTTCCGACATGCGACCAGCAAGATTGCGACTGGACGGGATTTGTATCAGATTCGCACGCTGGGGTTCCGGGGCGAGGCGCTGGCAAGTATCGCCGCCGTGTCCAAAGTCCGTCTTGTCTCGGCTAACAGCGATACAGGACTTGGCCGAATGATTGAGATTGAGGGCGGTACCTTGAAGAAGCAGGACGACGAGGCGGCTCCGCAAGGAACGGATATTCAGGTTAAGGAATTATTTTACAATACTCCGGCAAGGCTGAAATATATGAGAACCATCCAAACGGAGCTGGGACATATTTCCGATGTGATGTACCGTCAGGCGCTGGCGCATCCCGAAATTGCCTTTACGCTGCGGCATAATGGCAATACGTTGCTGCAAACTCCGGGCGGGGGCGATTTGCTTCAAGTCATCGCCGCTATCTATGGGATTAACACCTCCAAAGGGATGGTGCCGATTGAGGCGGAGGACCTGGATTATAAGCTGACCGGATTTATCGGACGTCCTGATCTGGCTCGCTCAAACCGCAACGGCATGTCGACGATCGTCAATGGTCGATACATTCGCAACCATGGACTGCATCAGGCCATGCTGCGGGCCTATCATACGCTGCTGCCGATCAACCGTTATCCGATTGCAGTACTGATGCTGGACATGCATCCATCGCTGGTGGACGTTAACGTACATCCGGCGAAGCTGGAGGTGCGATTCAGCAAGGAGCCGGAGCTGAACGGGTTTGTGGAGAACAGCATTCGTACGGTGCTGTCCGGGCAGGTGTTGATTCCGCAGGTGGTGCGGCAGAACATCGGCAAGGGAGGAAGCGGCTCCGTAATTCAGGAGCAGTTCCACTTCTCCGCGCCGGGTTCAGGCGCGGGGAATGGGGCCGCCGGGCCAGCGGCATCGGCGGCCCAGGCTGAGCGCCCGCCAAGCCCTGGCGAGGCGGCGTCTCGCCCGCGTGCAGACGGCGGCGGCGCTCACGCCGCCCGCCCCGCGGGCTATGGCGTTCCCGCAGCGGCCGAAGGCTTGCCGCCGCTGCGGGAACGCGCCCCTGGCGGCGCCGACGCGTACGGCGCCGCGCGGCCAGGGGCGACGGGCTCGGCGCCGTCGCCTGGGCCGGGTTCGGCCAAGCCGCAAGGCGGGCTTGGCCAAGGCAATGCCGCCGCTGCTGCGTATGGCGGCGGCGCACCGGCGCAGCAGCCGCTACCGCCAGCGCGGCTGCAAGAGATGCCGGAAGCGCTGTACGGCAGCTCGCCTGAGGCGGCGCCGGAGCTTCCGGCCTTCCCCGAGCTGTCCTTGATTGGACAGCATCATGGCACTTACCTGATCGCCCAGAACGAGCAGGGTTTATACCTGATCGACCAGCATGCTGCGCATGAGCGGGTCAACTATGAATATTACTATGAGAAGTTTGGACATCCAGCGGATGCCTCACAGGAGCTGCTGTTACCGATCACGCTGGAATTTACACCATCAGACGGAGCCAAGCTGCAAGAACGCCTGCATTGGTTCGAGCAAGCAGGGGTCATTCTGGAGCATTTCGGAGGCAGCACCTTCCGTGTGGTGGCTCATCCGTATTGGTTCCCCCAAGGGGAGGAAGCCGAGATTATTGAAGAGATGGCCGAATGGGTGCTAAGCGAACGGACGATCGATCTGTCCAAGCTGCGCGAGAAATCATCCACTTTGGTATCCTGCAAAGCGTCCATCAAGGCGAACCAGAAGCTGACGCCGGAGGAAGCTAACACGCTGATCCAGCGGCTTGCCGCCTGCAAACAGCCTTATACCTGTCCGCACGGACGTCCCATTCTTGTCTCCTTCTCTACCTACGATTTAGAAAAGCTGTTCAAACGGGTCATGTAACGATAGCGGGTGGCCATAAACGAAGGGATTGGAATTAAATGTTGATCATTACAACGGGGGACCACGAAACTCCTGGTACCGTGCAGCGGGCGCGGGAACTGGCGAAGCTGTCTAATCAACCTTATGTGTCTAGAAGCCGAACCGCACTACCCAAGCTGGCGGAGCGCTACGGCGATGCTGATATTCTGGTCATTCTGGAGCAGGGGGTCCGTCTGCATCGTACCGGGCAGGAGCCTATGGTATTTCATCCCAGCATGGCCTTTGTGCGGGCGAAGCGTCTACTTAAAGGTGAAGGAGATGCGATGCTGGAGGCCGCCAGAGTGATGCCCGGCGATACGGTAATTGATGCCACAGCCGGGCTGGGCTCCGATGCGATGGTATTCTCGCTTGCGGTAGGTCAGGAAGGTCGTGTAGTGGCGCTAGAGGATTCGCTTCCGCTCTGGGCTTTGCTGTATGAGGGCTTGCAGCGATACATATCCAGGATTGTTCCCTTCAATGAGGCACTTAGACGCATTGAGACTCGGCAAGTCCACCATCTGGAGGCTTTGCAGGCTATGCCTGATGATAGCTTCGATATTGTCTACTTCGATCCGATGTTCCGCGATCCGATTGCGGAATCATCTTCCCTGTCTCCCTTGCGCTCCTTCGCCAATTCGAACCAGCTGGATGCCGAGGCGGTGAAGGAAGCCTGCCGGGTAGCGCGCAAAACAGTCGTTCTTAAGGAGCAGAAGGCCAGCGGCGAGTTTGACCGTCTGGGCTTTACTCCCTGTACCCGTGCCCATTCTAAAATAGCTTACGGAGTGATTTCCCTTGACTCAACCTCAAAAACCTAAACTGCTTGTGCTGGTGGGACCTACCGCCGTGGGCAAGACGAAGCTGAGCATTGAACTGGCCAAGTTCCTGTCCTGCGAGATTATCTCCGGAGATTCCATGCAGGTATACCGAGAAATGGACATCGGTACAGCCAAAATCAGCCAGGCAGAGATGGGCGGGGTCCCTCATCATCTTATCGATGTGCTGAGACCGGATGAACCCTTTTCTGTCGCTATGTTTCAAGAGTGGTGCCGGGAGCTCATTCCAGAGATTACAACGCGGGGACATTTGCCTTTTATCGTTGGCGGGACGGGTCTGTACGTGGAATCGGTCTGTTATGAGTTTCAATTTACGGATGCAGGGGCGGACGAGGAGTTTCGCACCAGCCAGCAGGCGTATGCCGACGAGCAGGGAGCGGAAGCCCTGCATGCCAGGCTTGCGGCCGTAGATCCGAAGTCGGCGACCCGGCTTCATCCCAACGATGTGCGGCGTGTCATTCGGGCCTTGGAGATACATCATCTGACGGGCGGCACTTTATCGTCTCAATTGGAGGGACAAAACAAGCAATCGCCCTACGAGCTCTGCATCATCGGTTTGACAATGGACCGTCAAATGCTTTATAACCGTATTGAACAGCGAATTGACGAGATGCTGCGACTGGGGCTGGTCCATGAGGTGCGCGGATTGCTCGCTAAGGGGTATACCCGCGAACTGGTCTCAATGCAGGGACTCGGTTATAAAGAAATCATCGAGCACTTGGAAGACGGTCTGCCGCTCGAACTGGCTGTGGAGAAATTGAAGCGAGACACCCGCCGTTTTGCCAAAAGGCAGCTATCCTGGTTCCGCCATATGAAGGATATTGCCTGGATTGACGTCGGCGATGGTGAAAATTTTTCCGGGATTTTAGCGGAGGCCCATGCTATAATAGCAGGAAAGTTTCCCGCTGATCTTGAATATAATTCAAAACACTAATTGATTCCTATTGGGGGTACGGCTATGAATAAGACCATTAACATCCAGGATACATTTCTAAATCAACTACGCAAAGAGAGCATTCCGGTCACCGTATTTTTGACAAACGGCTTCCAGATCAGAGGGACAATCAAGGCATTTGACAATTTCACCATCGTAATTGATAGCGATGGACGCCAGCAAATGGTGTACAAGCACGCAATCTCGACCTTCCAGCCGCAGCGTAATGTATCGCTGATGCAGGAGCAGCCGAGCGAGGACTAAGCTGAGCTGAAACTTTTTTGATTTCAATACGTTAAAAGTATAGGTAAGAAAGGAGCAACCTGATTCGGGTTGTTCTTTTCTTTCCATGCACCTGAATAAGCGTAAGCCTTTAAGTGAAGTTCAAAAAGTTGCATTACCCAAGTAACGGTAGCTATTTGTAGATTCATCATTGACTAGCACTTTTTGAACAACCTTGGATAGGCAGATTGGCAGGAAGGGAGTCAGAAACATGTCTAGTAAAGATCCTTCAAGACTGCAAAGAAGCGGTCACACCGAGAAAAAGCCAAATTCGTCAAAATCACCAAAGGCGAAGAAAAAGAGAAGGCTATCGGTTAGAAAGGTATTATGGACTTCGTTTTTTACGATTGCGTTTGCGATATTTTGTGCGATTGCGGGTTACATGTATATCACGGTCAGCGGCGAGAAGATTTTACTGGAGAACCAGGATAAATTGACGGTATATGAAACCACCAAGGTTTATGATCGAACCGGCGTCCTGATGGGAGAACTCTCGATTGACAAGAGTGAGCCCGTGGACCATGAGCAAATACCTGAACTGCTTCGGGAAGCGTTTGTTGCTACGGAAGATCGGCGGTTCTTTGAGCATAACGGAGTGGACTTATGGTCCATCGGCCGTGCAGCGGTTAAGGATATCGTAGCTCGTTCTCTGGTCGAAGGTGGTAGTACGATTACCCAGCAATTGGCGAAGAATATCTTCTTAAGTGCCGATAAAACATTCTTCCGTAAAGCGACGGAAATGTCGATTGCGATGGCGCTTGAACGGCATGAGACCAAAGAGGACATTCTTACCATGTATCTCAATCGTATTAACTTTGGGGGAACTGTTTATGGCATTAAGGCTGCCTCCATTCGTTATTTTGGGGAGAGCGATCTGAATAAGCTGGAATTATGGGAAATGGCCACACTGGCGGCGATGCCTAAGGCACCTTCGCGCTATAATCCGCTCAAGAATCCAGATTTGTCCAAGGAACGGCGGGCTGTCGTGCTTGAGTTGATGTATCAAGAGGGCTATATTACCGCCGAAGAGCGGGATCACGCTAAGGCCGTGGATTATAATTATGAGCCTCCGGCAAGAAATCAAAGCTATCTTGCGTTCATAGATTATGTTGTTGAAGAAGCAGAAGAGAAGTTTGGCCTGACGGAAGATGAACTGAACCGTGGAGGCTACAAAATCTATACAACGATGGATGCTAAGGCGCAGAAGGCGCTGGAGAAGGCATTTGATAATGATGATTTCTTTGAGAAGAGCAAGGACGAGCAGCAGGTGCAGGCATCTATGGTCATCATGAACCATGAGAACGGTAGCCTGGTGGCCCTGCTTGGTGGACGTGACTACCAACGTAAAGGCTTCAGTCGTCTGGACAGCCGTCGTCAGCCAGGTTCGGCATTCAAACCGATTGTGTCCTATGCTCCGGCCCTTGAATCCGGCAAATTCACGCCGAATTCGCAGATTAGTAACGAGCAGCAGTGCTTCGGCGACTACTGTCCGAAGAATTTGCATGGCTATTCCAAGAGTATTAATTTAAGTTTGGCTCTGACCAAATCGGAAAATATTCCGGCGGTGTGGCTGCTGAATGAGGTTGGCGTGGGCACCGGTGTGAAATATGCCAAAGAGATGGGCATTACCATGGATAAGGATGATCGCAATTTAGCGATTGCTCTTGGTGGCTTGACCCATGGGACCAATACGCTTGAAATGGCGGGAGCCTTCAGTGTCTTCGCCAATGGTGGCTCTTATAACCCGGCGTATTCCATCAAGACGATCGTTGACCACAACGGGGTGGAGAAATATAAATATAATGCACCGAAGCCCAAGCGCGTGCTTAGTGAGCAGACCGCTTACTACATGACTTCGATGATGCAAAATGTCGTTAATGAGGGAACCGGGAAACGTGCCAAGCTGGATCGTCCGGTTGCCGGTAAGACGGGAACGACGCAGCACGGTATTCCGGGACTTAAGAGTAGTAAAAACCGTGATGTCTGGTTCGTCGGCTATACACCGGAATGGACCGGGGCCGTATGGATGGGCTATGATACGGCGGATAAGAACCATTTGCTGAACGGTAGCAGTGGTCAGACTGCAGCTTTGTTCGCTGCCGTCATGAATGAAGCGCTAAAAGGGGTACCGACGAAGTCATTCCCGGTTCCTGATAATTTGCAGCCGGAAAAAGAGGAAGAACCTGAATCAACAGCACCTACAGGTTTAACTGCTTCCTATAATACAGATACGGGCGTAGTATCGCTGAGTTGGAATCCTGTGGAGCAGGCGGATGTCGTCTATCGCATATACCGTCGTGAAGCCACGGAGGAGCAGTTCAGTCCGGTTATGGATTCTGTTACGACGGAAGCCGAGGATATTAGCGTTATTTCGGGTACGGGCTATATCTACTATGTGACGGCCTATGATCCCATTAATGCTGTGGAGAGCGAGCCGTCCAATAGCGCTCAGGTCTTGATTGAAGCCGAGGGTCCACCGGAAGGTGAAGAACCGATTGATCCCGGTCAGGAACCTCCAGAAACGCCCGGTTATCCAGGGAACGGTGATGGGGGCCAAAATAACGGTGAGGGCAACCATGGCACAACTCCTGGTAATGGAGACAATCCAGGTGGCACCGGTGGTGACGGTCAGGGAGACCCGAACCATGGCGGCAACGGCAGTCAAGGGAACGGGTCTGAGAACGGAGCCGGGAATGATTCCGATCCGATGGATGGAGACGATGGGGAGAGCCTGCCGCCCCCTGGAGGCGAAGTTGATGGAGGAAGCATTCAGGGCGAAGTTCTGAATACTCCTACCGGAAATGGTGGCTAAACGCCTGGCCTGTTAAGGTGAAGAGGTTATAACGAGACCCCTGGTGGCACGTAAGGTGCAGCCGGGGGTCTTTCTGCTGCAAAATGCCGTGAAAAATGTTTTTTGTGACTCTTTTTCAAATATGGTAAGCTGATATTACACTGTGTTGAAAGGGTAATATGTATGAAGCGAAAATTCGGAGACCGCGCAAATTGGCGCCGTGTGACCCAGCGTCAATTCAAATCCAGATACGTGGAGAGCGGCATATTCACGGGTCACGTGACGTTATACAGCATCACCGCCTTGCGGGATCCATTATGGAAGACATACGGAGGACATACATTTCGTATCGCAGACAAGGGCTTTACTTGGCTGCAGTACTATCCGAAAGGCGAGCATTTCATTGTTACGGCTATGTTTGATGATCATGGAGACATCGTGGAATGGTACATTGATATCTGCAAGACGCAAGGGATTACGGATCAAGGCGTGCCATGGTTTGACGATCTGTATCTGGACATTGTCGTCCTGAAGAATCGTGAAACCTTCCTGCTGGACGAGGATGAGCTGGATGAGGCACTAACCAAAGGGTTGATTACCGTTAAGGATTATGATCTGGCTACCGAGACCGCAGAGCGTTTGCTTCATGCGATTAAGAATCAGCGCTTTCCGTATTTCGACCTGTCTCTGGAGCATTATCGCAGCGGCTTTATGACTTCAGAACCTTTTGAGCCGGGAGGAAGTCTATGATGCGGGGAAAAAGGCTGAGCATGGAATATTCCATGGCTCCCACCGGAAGGCGGGGAGGCGGCAAGCGTAAGCGTCTGCTTCGCTGGGCATTGCTCGTGCTGGTGCTGGGCATCTGCTGGATATTATTTGTCTTGGCGCAAATCGGTAGTATTGAACGTAATTCGGCCGTGAATTCGCAGCTTACCGAACCCGCAGATGTGGGTATTGTTCTTGGAGCCTCGCTGTGGGGAGACGTGCCTAGCCCCGGTTTGAAAGAGCGTCTTGATCAAAGCCTGAAGGATTATGAAGCAGGCAGGTTCAAGTTATTTGTGTTGACTGGCGGTCTGGACACCCCGGAGTCCAACTTTACGGAGGCGGAGGGGATGGCCAATTATCTGGAGCAGCAAGGTGTGCCGAGAGAGAAGATGCTGCTGGAGAATGAAGCTACCAGCACCTATGAAAACCTTAAGTTCAGTCAGGAGATCATGAAGGAACAAGGCTTCTCATCGGCTTTGATCATCACGCATACCTTTCACGGGAATCGGGCGCTGGAAGTAGCCAACGCACTGGATTACGCCAATCCTAAGATGTCTGTGATTGAATCCCGGGTGTTAAAGCCGTTCCCCAACACGTTCAGAGAGGTGCTGGCCTATTCCAAGTGGAAGCTGGATCAACTGGCGCTGGTAGTTGGCCTGAAATAGCAAAACTTCTAATAACGGACAGGGAGAGAGAATACATTTAAAAGTGTGCTTCTTAAGTAGTACCTATACTGAATTTATTCAGCCCTACCCTTATAAAGAGGTGATTACCTATGTCTGGGCGTGTTATGGCCAGAAGCGGCTCCCCTGAGGAGAGACCTTCCCGGCAGATTAATGTCATCCTGCGCAGCAGCGAACCGCCGGTCGTTTCCCAAGCAGTTCCTGACAGTGAACCACAGCCTGCAGCAAAGCCCTCGCCACAACAAAGTCTTTTTGCAGAAATTCAAAAAGAATTGGATCAATTGATTGGCCTGGACCATATTAAAGACCTGATGTATGAAATTTATGCCTTGTTACAAATTGCATCAATGCGCTCGGACGCTGGACTGCTGTCCGGGACGCAGGTTTATCATATGGTATTCAAGGGGAATCCGGGAACGGGCAAAACCACGGTGGCACGTATCGTCGCCAAGATGTTTCAGCGCCTGGGGGTGCTTAGCAAGGGCCATTTAATTGAAGTGGAACGAGCGGACTTGGTGGGCGAATATATCGGCCATACGGCGCAGAAGACGCGTGACCTGGTGAAGAAGGCGCTCGGCGGTATCTTGTTTATTGATGAAGCGTACAGCCTGGCGCGCGGTGGGGAGAAGGATTTTGGTAAGGAAGCGATTGATACACTTGTCAAAGCCATGGAGGACCATAAGAATCAGTTCATTTTGATCTTGGCCGGTTATTCGGATGAGATGGACTTTTTCCTGTCGACTAATCCGGGTCTGCCTTCCCGCTTTCCGATTCAAATGGATTTTCCTGATTACACTATTGATCAGCTTATCCAAATTGCCGAAGGGATGGCCAAGGAACGCGACTATATTCTGATGCCACAGGCGATACTCAAGCTAAAGCAGCATTTGCTACGGGAGAAATGTGAAAGCGAGCAGATATTCAGCAATGCTCGCTATGTTCGTAATGTCATAGAGCGCTCTGTTCGGCAGCAAGCGGTACGACTGTTGAACCAGTATGCAGGTGGCTCTCCGGGAAGACTGGAACTGATGACTATCCGTACCGAGGATATGAAGCTGGATAAGAAAAATGGATCATCAAACCCCATATTGTGAACGAAACAAAAGCAACACGAACGAACCGGTTGAGGGAGAGGTAACTTAAGCATGGCAGTATTTGCAGAAGAAATCGTACATTGGCTGGAAGCCGCGGAACGTCAGGTAGAATCCCGTTTTCGGGATGTTGACCGGATCGTTGATCAGAATCAATGGAAGGTAATAGAGGCTTTCCAGCGCCATCAGGTTAGCGACTACCATTTTGCAGGCTCTACGGGGTATGCCTATAATGATCGCGGACGTGAGGTGCTGGATCTGGTATATGCGGACGTATTTGGCGCCGAGGCGGCGCTGGTCCGGCCGCATTTCGCCTCAGGGACACATACAATAGCCACCGCTTTGTTTGGCGTGTTGCGCCCTGGTGATGAATTGCTTTATATTACAGGACGCCCGTATGATACGTTACATAAGGTGATAGGCGTACCCGGCGATGGCAGCGGTTCGCTTCAGGATTTTGGCATTACTTATAGCGAGACGGCCCTGTTGCCTACTGGAGAAGTAGATTGGGACACTGTTCAAGCGAATATAAATGACCGGACCAAGGTTGTCGGTATTCAGCGGTCCCGGGGGTATGACTGGCGTAACTCCTTTACGGTAGCACAGATTGGCGAGATGGTGGAACGGGTAAAAGCTATTAAATCCGATCTGATTGTATTCGTCGATAACTGCTACGGCGAATTTACGGAGGAGCGGGAGCCTACACAGGTTGGCGCCGACTTGATCGCCGGATCATTGATCAAAAATCCAGGCGGAGGTCTGGCTGAGACCGGGGGATACATTTGCGGCCGTAGCCAGCTTGTACAGCTTGCTGCTTACCGCCTGACAGCGCCGGGGATCGGCGGCGAGGTAGGGGCGATGCTTGGAACCACGCGTGGAATCTATCAGGGGTTATTTCTGGCCCCGACCATTGTGGGACAAGCAATCAAAGGTAGCGTACTGGCGGCGGCCCTGTTCGAGCGGGCGGGCTTTGAGAGCAGACCAGGATGGAAGGATGCGCGGACGGATTTAATTCAGGCCATTGCCTTTAACAAATCCGAGCAATTGATTGCCTTTGTCCAAGGGATTCAGCGGGCGGCAGCGGTAGACGGTCATGTGGTTCCAGAGCCGTGGGACATGCCTGGGTATGAGCATCCGGTCATCATGGCCGCCGGGACCTTTGTTCAGGGAGGAAGCCTGGAGCTTTCGGCAGATGCTCCCATTCGTGCTCCATACATTGCATATATGCAAGGCGGGTTAACCTATTCGCATGTCAAATTTGGCTTACTCACTGCGCTGCAGACCATGAAGGACCGCAACTTGTTGTAAGTTATCCTAACACATCTATTGACATGTCAGGATAACTGACATATGATAGGTTCATGATAACTTAACTGGAAGGTTGATAGCGATGAGTGAGGAAATTCGCAGAAATATGGCCTTGTTTCCTATTGGTATTGTGATGAAGCTTACGGATTTAACCGCAAGACAAATTAGATACTATGAGCAGCATGAGCTTATCGTGCCTGCCCGCACGTCGGGGAATCAGCGGATGTTTTCCCTGAATGACGTGGAACGCTTGCTTGAAATAAAAGGACTCATCGATAAAGGTGTCAATATCGCAGGCATTAAGCAGGTGATGAACCCGATGTCCCGGGAGTCTCAGGAAGCAACCGTGATTACGAAGGATACGGAAGAGAAACGTCGGGAGATGACGGACTCACAAATCTATCGTATGCTAAAGCAGCAATTGGTTACAGGAAGCAAGCATGGTCAGGTGTCTCTGATTCAGGGAGAATTGTCCCGTTTTTTCAAAAAATAATTTAAATGTTGGGAGAGGTTCGTGTGAGTTATTCGAAGTACACCAAAGAAGACATTTTACGCATTGCCAAAGAAGAGAATGTACGCTTTATCCGCCTGCAGTTTACGGATTTGCTAGGGACCATCAAGAATGTGGAAATCCCGGTAAGCCAATTGGAGAAAGCTTTGGATAATAAAATGATGTTTGACGGCTCTTCCATCGAAGGTTATGTCCGGATTGAAGAATCCGATATGTATCTTTTCCCGGATCTGGATACCTGGGTTATCTTCCCTTGGGTTACTGAAGATCGTGTGGCTCGTCTGATTTGCGATGTGTACATGCCTGATGGTACACCGTTTGCTGGTGACCCGCGCGGTATTCTGAAGCGCGTCTTGAAGGAAGCTGAAGAGATGGGATACACGTCGATGAACGTAGGTCCAGAACCTGAGTTCTTCCTGTTCAAGACGGATGAGAAGGGGAACCCAACTACTGAACTTAACGACCAAGGTGGTTATTTCGATTTGGCACCAACCGATTTGGGTGAGAACTGCCGCCGCGAAATCGTATTGACTTTGGAGGAAATGGGCTTTGAAATTGAGGCTTCTCACCATGAGGTAGCTCCAGGCCAGCATGAGATTGACTTCAAATATGCCAGTGCGATCAAAGCGGCTGACCAAATTCAAACCTTCAAATTGGTAGTTAAAACGGTAGCTCGCCATCATGGATTGCATGCGACATTTATGCCTAAGCCGTTGTTTGGCGTGAACGGTTCCGGAATGCACTGTCACCAATCCCTGTTCAGAGATAATGTCAATGCCTTTTATGACGAGAGCGATGAGCTTGGTCTTAGCGAAGAAGCCCGTTATTACATGGCTGGTATCCTGAAGCATGCCCGTGCCATGGCGGCGATTACAAATCCGACGGTCAATTCTTTCAAACGTCTGGTTCCTGGTTATGAAGCCCCTTGCTACGTGGCTTGGTCCTCCAGCAATCGTAGCCCGATGATTCGTATTCCGGCTTCCCGCGGCCTTAGCACTCGCGTTGAGGTTCGTAACCCGGACCCGGCGGCCAACCCGTATCTGGCACTGGCTGTTATGCTCAAAGCAGGGCTTGACGGTATCCGCAAAGAGCTTCCATTGGTTGAACCCGTAGACCGGAACATTTACATCATGTCCGAAGAGGAACGCGTAGAGGAAGGAATTCCTAGCTTGCCATCGGATCTGAAGGAAGCACTTGGCGAAATGCTGCGCAGTGAAGTAGTAAGCGAAGCGCTCGGCGAACATGCTTTGACTCACTTCTACGAGTTGAAGGAAATCGAGTGGGATATCTTCCGTACTCAAGTTCACGCTTGGGAACGCGATCAATATATGACATTGTACTAAAATTGGGAAAAACCCTTGAGGGCCTGGATATGGTCCTCAAGGGTTTTTTGTTCGAGAAGCTATTATTGTAAGGGAAGGTTAAGTTTTAGTGTGTACAGGTAAATTTTTGATTTCTGAAAATACTAAATGTTTACATGATTTATTCAAAGATGGGCAACTTATAGCCAAGGAGGTTGTGGCTATGGCGATAAGTGAATTGAAGAGATACCAACGGCGGCGCTCCAGATTGAAGTTATGGTGGATATCGGAACGCTCTGGCCTGGGATGGAGTACAAGAGGACGTCGAGAAAAAACGGGGTATACGCCCCAGATGCTGGATCTCCGCTGGGATGAATGAATATGGAGAGGACGGCCATAGGATGAGGCTGTATGCGTACTATAACAAATAGGACAAAACGGATAGAGCATCACGTTTTGTCCTATTTGTTATTCAATGCAAATCGCGGAACAATCCGACGACCTTGCCCAGAATTGTAACATGCTTCAACCGCAGTGGTTCCATCGTGGAGTTCTCCGGCTGGAGACGAATGTGGTCCTTCTCTTTATAGAAGGTCTTGACGGTAGCTTCGTCTTCTTCCGTCATAGCTACAACGATCTCTCCGTTGTTAGCCGTTTGCTGCTGGCGGACAATGACGTAATCTCCGCTATGTATGCCTGCTTCGATCATGCTATCGCCGACGACGGAAAGCATAAAGATCTCTGCGCCACCCGCATAATGCTCGGGGAGTGGGAAGTAATCCTCAATATTCTCTGTTGCTGTAATTGGCATCCCGGCGGTGACTTTCCCTACGACGGGAACACGCGCAACGCTATGAGAGAACAGGTTGTAATTCTCCGAGACATCCTGTCCCAGAAGCTCAATGGCCCGAGGCTTCGTCGGATCGCGCCGAATAAAGCCCTTCTTCTCCAACCGGTCCAGATGTCCATGAACGGTTGAACTGGAGGCCAGTCCAACAGCTTCACCGATCTCTCGGACGGAAGGAGGATATCCCTTAGCCCGCACTTCATTTCTTATAAATTCAAGAATAGCCTGCTGACGGCTTGATACCTTTGACATTTTCGGATCAACCCCATTTAGTAACGTTTGGAAAAATTATAACATAGAACTTCCGTTCGTACAAACATTAGTTCTAACATGGGATGAAAATAAAAAAAAGAACAAATGTTCGCAATAAACTATTGAATCAAACAAACGTTCGTGATATAGTCGAATTATGAAATGAGAACATTTGTTTGGGGGTATGAGTTTATGTTGAAATATAGTTCCTATCAAAGCATCTATGAGCAGCCTTCCTTCCGTCGTCCCGTCGTCGAGCGAATTTTACATAAGAGCACCTGGCCTAAGCGCCGATTCTTCCAGATGATTACTTTACTGGTCATTTTGGTTGTCACTTGCACCGGTGTCGTAACAGCGTTAGCCGCTTCATCGGATGATAAGTTAGCAGAGACTGAGCTTGCCCAAGTGATTGTTATGTCGGGAGACACGCTATGGGAGATCGCTGTAGAACATAAACCTGCTAATCAGGATACGCGAATCTATGTAGAGAAGTTGAAGCAGATCAACGGACTGGGGACCAGTAGAATTCAAGCGGGAGATGTTCTTCTGCTGCCTGCCCGATAAGGCCATTGGTATTATTCAGAAGGTAAGTCAGATAGTATGGAACAAAATGGATTCTGGCAGGGATATACATCTGGAGTATACATCTATAGTTAGGAGCTTGTAGGAGAGAGTCCTGGTGGTGAACCTGGGCGCCTTGACAAGCTCTTTTTCTCATGTCAAAGTAGGAATTAATGCCCTATATAATATCAAAGTACCTAGTGTATTTTGAACGTTGCAAGGGAAATACCGCAAACAAACAAGCAGGAGGAATTTATGGATATTGATGCTTTGGTACAACGAATCAATGAACTGGCTCGCAAGCATAAAACGGAAGGACTGACGCAGGACGAGGTGTTGGAAAGGGCCCAACTTCGGGAAACCTACCTGCAGAACGTGCGCAAGAACTTTCGGCAGCAGCTTGATTCCATTGAGATTGTAGATAAATAGGGAGGAAACGTAGATGGCTTCGTTTGACCGCAAAGTAGAGCGGAATCGAGTGAAAATGAGTAAGAAAGGAAAGGGGCCGAATGTAGGACGTGGACAAAGCAATCCAGGTTCCCGAAGCTCTTTGGGAGCAAATGGGGATGGGGATGTCTTCAAGGGGCGCAACATTATTTTACCTGTTGTGTTGTTCTTGTTAGCCTTGATGTACGCTACAGTGGGTCTGATGAGTGGACCCGAACAAGTAAGCTCATTCTTGTATTGGACGACCATCATTTTGTACATGGTGCTTGCCGTTGCCCTTTATCTTCGCAAGCCGTATCTGCGAATTAACAAGAGCTGGCTGTATACGTCGAAATTCAACCGTGACAAAATGCTGGACGCAGGGAACATTAATAAAATCAAGGTTAGCGCAAACAAAATTGTAATCGAACCGAAGACGCGTGAGCCTAAATGGGTATTTTACCGGAATCGTAACCGGTTTGACGTTGAAGCGATGGCCGCACGGCTGGAGTTATACGCTAATACGCATCATGTCAAGCTTGAGAGAGAATAGTCTTCTATATATAAGGTTTACAGGACCGAGAGGGTGACAAGGAACAGATGACGATCAAAGCGGTTTGTTTTGACTTGGATGACACATTGCTTTGGGATGACCGCAGTGTGAAGGAGGCCTTCGCGGCAACCTGTGAAAATGCGGTGAAGAAGGCCGGCGCAGGCTTTCACGCCGAGCAGCTTGAAGAAGCTGTTCGACGTGAGGCGAGAGGGTTGTATGAATCCTATGAGACCTACCCGTTCACGACCATGATTGGAATCAACCCGTTTGAGGGATTATGGGCTACATTCTCTGCTGGTGAACAACCGGAGTTTCGTCAGTTGGAGCAACTGGCTCCCGTGTACCGCAAAGAGTCATGGAGAAGAGGACTGCTGGCCCTTGGGGTTGAGGATGAGGAGCTGGCGGCGGAACTGGCAGAACAGTTTGGGCGTGAGCGTCGCTCCCGTCCTCACATTTATGAAGAAACCTTTGAGGTGCTTAAGGAGTTACAAGGGAAGGTTAAGCTGCTGCTGTTGACAAATGGTTGTCCAGCACTCCAGCAGGAGAAGCTTGACGGGGTGCCGGAGCTGGCGCCTTATTTCGATGAGATCCTGATTTCTGGCAGCTTTGGGAAGGGGAAGCCCGACCCATCTATTTTTCAGCATGCCATGGAATTGTTGGACATTAAGCCAAGTGAAGGGCTTATGGTCGGAGACAAGCTGACGACGGATATCAAGGGATCTCTCAGTGTTGGCATGACCGCAGTTTGGGTGAACCGCGAGCATAAATCACGCAATGATGAGATTGTACCTAATTATGAAATTGCCCGTTTAACGGAGCTATACGATATTATCGCCGGGCTAAAATAACAGATCAACTTCAAGATACCGCACCTGAAAAGCATAGGCGATCGTAGAGAGGGGAATCGTTCATGAAGAGAAGCGGGTGGTTACTGGCCGCTTTTATCCTGACGCTGACTTTACTTGGCGGTTGTGCGCGTACGGAATCAACGGCCATGGAGAATTTCTCTCTGGCACCGATCAAGGTTCAACTCGAAGTAACCCCTGATCCTGTACAAATTGGGGAGACGGTGACCTTCACGGCTACGGTTACCCATCAAGAGCAAAAGGTAGACGATGCCGACGAGGTGACTTTTGAATTCTGGCGTGAAGATGATACTGAAGGGGAGCACGGTCAAGTTACCGTAACCTCTGCTGGGAATGGCACTTATGTGCTGGAGCAATCGTTTGATGGGCCGGGTACCTACAAAGTAATCTCTCATGTGACAGCTCGGGATCAACACTCAATGCCTTCGAAGTCATTTACGGTCCAATAATTTAAATAATCCTAATAAATAAACGGCGGTGCAGGATAAAATGATCCTGCACCGCCGTTGTTGTTTGACTACCTGGCTACTTTGGCTGAGCCGATAATTAGGAGAAGATCGCCAGCAGCAAGGCAATCAACGCCGGTGCTCCTTGCTTCAGAATAATGGACCGTGAAGCTGTAGCCCCGCCATATAGCGCAGCAATCACGATACATACAAGAAAGAAGATTTGAATCTGGGTGGCGAACTGTGCATGAGGATGAAGCAGCCCCCAGATGAGCCCAGCAGCAAGAAAGCCATTATAGAGTCCTTGGTTGGCAGCTAATGGCTTGGTGGCGTGGGCAAGTTCCGGTGTGGTGCCGAAAGTCTTCATTGTACGTGGACTGGTCCAGAGGAACATTTCCATAATAAGAATATAAATATGCTCGATGGCTACAAGGGCCACCATAATGATGCTGATCAATCAAATCACCTGGCTTTCTTATGGTTCAGTTCAATGGTAGAGCATGTGCTATTACATTATAGTAGGTTGGGCGCAAAACGCAAAGCCAACACGAATGAGCAGACCGGAGC
Organism: Paenibacillus sp. 1SOY10; assembly: GCF_056836745.1. NCBI lineage: Bacteria > Bacillati > Bacillota > Bacilli > Caryophanales > Paenibacillaceae > Paenibacillus > Paenibacillus sp. 1SOY10. The sequence goes on from NZ_JBXENK010000001.1 coordinate 20,190, forward strand.
AGAGCACATGAATTCTCCCGAAGTGATGAGGCCGGACCTCTTTTCTTCAACGCTTCATTCTGTTAAACTAAATCTTAACGTTTTACGGGAGGGACATGATCATGAGTAAACCAAGCCTGCTTGAGAGAATAAAAGAAAGAATTTTAATCCTTGATGGTGCGATGGGCACTATGATTCAGCAGGAAAACCTGGCTCCTGCCGATTTCGGTGGAGAAGACCTGGATGGTTGCAATGAAATGCTCGTGCTCACCCGTCCGGACATTATACGGGGAATTCACGAGAAGTACCTGGCGGCTGGAGCCGACTTGATTGAGACTAATACGTTTGGCGCGGCATCTGTCGTGCTGGCTGAATACGATATATCGGATAGGGCCCGCGAAATTAATCTGGCAGCCGCCAAGCTGGCGATTGAAGCTGCAGAAAAGTATAGCACACCGGAGCATCCACGTTATGTGGTAGGGATTTTGGGACCCACAACCAAGACTTTGTCTGTTACCGGTGGAGTTACCTTTGATGGCTTGACGGACAGCTACGAGGAGCAGGTTATTGCTCTGATCGAAGCCGGGGTAGATGCGCTTATGCTGGAGACCTCGCAGGACACACTTAATGTGAAGGCGGGGAGTATCGCGATTACGCGGGCTTTTGCCAAGACGGGGATCACTCTGCCGCTCATGATATCGGGCACAATTGAGCCGATGGGCACAACGCTGGCCGGACAAAATATTGAGGCCTTTTATATTTCGCTGGAGCATCTGAAGCCGATTTCCATTGGCCTCAATTGCGCGACCGGACCGGAATTTATGCGCGATCATATCCGTACATTGTCCAGTATTGCTAAAGCTGCGGTAAGCTGTCATCCTAATGCGGGGCTTCCCGACGAGAACGGACATTATCATGAATCACCGGATTCGCTTGCTCGCAAAATGTCGGCTTTTGCCGAATCCGGTTGGTTGAACATTGCCGGCGGCTGCTGCGGAACAACCCCGGCTCATATCGAAGCTCTGGCTAGAACGCTTGGTGAATATCGTCCGCGTGAGTTGGACGGAGATCATTTACCGGCCTTGTCGGGCATCGAGCCCGTATACATTGAATCGGCCAATCGTCCTTACCTTGTCGGTGAGAGAACGAATGTTCTGGGATCAAGGAAATTCAAACGCCTGATTGTGGAAGGCAAATATGAAGAAGCCTCTGAAATTGCCCGTGCCCAGGTCAAAAATGGTGCTCAGGTCGTTGATGTCTGCGTGCAAGACCCGGATCGTGATGAGGCGGAGGATATTGAGAAATTCCTCGAACTTGTGGTCAAGAAGGTTAAGGTACCGCTGATGATCGACACTACCGATCCGAAGGTGCTTGATTTAGCCTTGCAATATTGCCAGGGCAAATCGATCATTAACTCCATTAACCTGGAGGACGGTGAGGAGAAGTTCGAGCAGGTAACGCCGATTCTTCATAAATATGGCGGTGCCGTCGTTGTCGGGACGATTGATGAGCGTGGACAAGCCATTACTCGGGAGGACAAGCTTGAGGTAGCCAAGCGCTCTCATGATCTGCTGGTTCATAAATATGGACTAAACGCGGAGGATTTGATTTTTGACCCGCTTGTTTTCCCGGTGGGGACAGGAGACGAGCAATATATCGGATCTGCCAGGGAGACGATTGAAGGCATCCGCCTCATTAAGGAAGCCATGCCCCAAGTGCATACCGTGCTGGGTGTCAGCAACGTATCGTTTGGCTTGCCGGAGGCGGGTCGTGAGGTGTTGAACTCGGTATTTCTGTACGAGTGCACGAAGGCCGGGCTGGATTACGCTATTGTGAATACGGAGAAATTGGAGCGTTATGCCAGGATCTCTGAGGAAGAACGCCGCTTGGCGGAGGAACTGATCTATAACACCAACGACGAGACGCTGGCTGCCTTTGTCGCGGCTTTCCGTAACAAGAAAGTGGAGAAGGTTGAAAAGGCTGTGAACTTGACGTTGGAAGAACGTCTGGCCTCCTATGTGGTCGAGGGCACCAAGGAAGGGCTTATTCCTGATTTGCAGGAGGCGCTGAACCGCTACACTGCGCTAGAGGTCATTAACGGCCCTTTGATGGCCGGGATGGAAGAAGTTGGCCGTCTATTCAACAATAACGAATTGATCGTAGCGGAGGTCTTGCAAAGCGCCGAGGTGATGAAGGCTTCGGTTGCTTACCTGGAACCATTTATGGAGAAGAACGAAAGCAGTGTAAAAGGGAAAATACTGCTGGCAACGGTGAAGGGCGATGTGCATGATATCGGCAAGAATCTGGTGGAGATCATCTTGTCCAATAATGGTTACCATATTGTGAATTTGGGTATAAAAGTACCACCGGAGCGCATTATTGAAGCTTACCGGGAAGAGAAGGCGGATGCTATTGGCCTTTCCGGATTGCTGGTGAAATCGGCTCAGCAAATGATTACGACTGCGCAGGATTTGCGCAATGCCGGCATCGATGTGCCTATCATGGTGGGAGGCGCAGCCCTGACACGCAAATTTACCAAGACGCGAATCCGTCCGGAATATAACGGGATGGTTGTGTATGCCAAGGATGCGATGGACGGTCTGGATCTGGCTAACAAGCTGATGGATCCGGCTGCCCGTGAGAAAATGCGTCTGGATATGGAAGCGGAGAAGGAAGCGGATAGCGTCGTGGCTGTTGCCAAGCCACTGCCTGTATTAACCCGCGTTGAGCGATCCAAGATTTCAGCGGATGGTCCTGTATATCTTCCGCCCGATCTAGATCGGCACGTCCTGCGGGAATATCCTATTGGTCATATTACCCCTTACATTAATATGCAAATGCTGCTGGGGCACCATCTTGGCTTACGGGGGTCTGTGGAGCAACTGCTGGCCACAGCAGATGCAAAGGCGGTGCAGCTTAAGGAAACGGTGGATCAGATTTTGCTGGAGGCCATGATGGACGGTATCGTACGCACACAAGCGATGTATCGTTTCTTCCCGGCGCAGTCATCTGGTAATGATATTCTTATTTACGATCCGGCGGATACCAGTAAAGTGCTGAAGAAATTCAGCTTCCCCCGGCAAAAGGCGGAGCCGTTCTTATGTTTGGCGGATTTCCTGAAGCCGGTGGATAGCGGTGTGATGGATTATGTGGGCTTTCTGGTCGTTACGGCAGGTCAGGGCATACGTGAGTTGTCGGAGAAGTGGAAGGAGCAGGGAGAATATCTGCGCTCCCACGTACTGCAAGCCGTTGCCTTGGAGGTTGCCGAGGCGCTCGCAGAACGGGTCCATCATATGATGCGCGATACCTGGGGATTCCCCGACCCGGCAACCATGACGATGAAGCAGCGCCATGGGGCACGTTATCAAGGCATCCGCGTATCCTTTGGTTATCCGGCATGTCCGGATCTGGAGGATCAAGGACCGCTATTTGAATTAATGCAGCCGCAGGATATTGGCATTACGTTAACTGAGGGCTTTATGATGGAGCCGGAGGCCTCGGTCTCGGCCATGGTGTTTGCTCATCCAGAGGCTCAATACTTTAATGTAGAGAAAGCTTAAGTATACTTTTTGGAAACCCTCCGCAACTCGGAGGGTTTCAGCGGTTTAATTTATCAAGCGGAAGGACGATCGGCATGGAACTTTACTTTTTGGGGACTAATGCAGGTGTTCCGTCGTTAGAGCGGAATGTGACCTCAGTGGCTTTACGCCTGCTTGAAGAAAGACGTTCCCTCTGGCTGTTCGATTGCGGCGAAGGCACGCAGCATCAAATTTTGCGCTCCCCGCTCAAACTGAGCAGACTGGAGCGTATCTTTATTACTCATTTGCACGGTGACCATTTATTCGGCTTGCCCGGGTTGATCTCCAGCCGTGCTTATCAAGGCGGAGATACGCCGCTGGTCATATACGGGCCAAAGGGTTTGAAGAAATTCGTAGAAACAGTGCTTGCCCTAAGTGAATCCCGAATTAGCTACAAGCTGGATATCGTGGAGCATGACGGGGGCGTTATCTTCGAGGATGATACCTTTCGGGTGGAGTCGGCTTTGCTGGAGCATCGCATCGATAGCTATGGCTACCGGGTTATTGAGAAGGATTTGCCGGGTAAGTTGGATGCGGCTGTATTGGCTCGGCACGGAGTTCGCCCAGGTCCCTTATATGGACAACTGAAGAAGGGGGAGAGCATTACAACTCCCGATGGCTATGTCTTGCAAGCTCGAGATGTACTTGGAGCACCCAAGGCAGGACGGATCGTCACAATTCTTGGAGACACCCGTCCTTGCACAGCCGTAGAGGAACTTGCACAAAACGCGGATATGCTTGTTCACGAGTCCACTTTTTTGCAGGAGCTTGCGGAGACGGCCCATGAGTATCATCATAGTACGGCTTATCAAGCGGCGCTTGCGGCTAAGGAGGCCGGTGCCAAGGGGTTGCTGCTCACTCATTTCAGCTCCCGCTACAAATCCGATGATCAGTTGCTTCGTTTGCAGCAAGAAGCAGAGGGGGTATTCCCCGGTGTGGTATTGGCTCAGGAGCATGTGCTGTATCCCGTGCTGAGACGAGTTTAATAATTATTTTCCGGGAAAGCGCAGGAAATGACAGGGCATTGCAAGCGTTCGGGAGAGTTCGACGGAAGGCTTGGCGAATACGCGCTATTCCTGAGGGATATTTTTCACCCCTCAATAAAGCGCAACGGAAAAGTTTGCCTGAGCGTATGTATACTAGGTACAATAATAGAGACATTGCATCATGGGAAGGATGAACATATTGCCACAACTTTGGAAGGCCTTTCTGATTGACTTGGATGGTACGTTATACCATGGGCCGACAATGATACCGGGAGCGGATGACCTGATTTCTTTGCTGAGAAGCAGGGCTATTCCCTTTCTGTTCGTAACCAACAATTCCTCCCGTACCCCAGTAGAGGTGGCCGACCATTTGCAAAGGATGGGAATCCCGGCAAAGCCGGAGGAGGTTTGTACTTCGGCAGTCGCGGCTGCAGAATACATCGCTGCGGAGATGGCGCAGCCACGTGTCGCGGTGATAGGCGAGAATGGGCTGCTGGAGGCGGTCCGGCAAGCCGGGCTTACGCTGGATGACGAGCAGCCGGAAGTTGTAGTGCAGGGCATCGACCGGCAATTTACATATGAGACATTGACTCGTGCGGCACGCTGGATTCGCGGCGGCGCCGGGTATGTGCTGACGAATCCCGATTTGCTGCTGCCTTCACAAGACGGCTTGATGCCGGGGGCTGGTACGCTAGGTGCGGCCATTCAGGCAGCAACAGGGGTGAAACCGGTCATCATTGGCAAGCCCGAAGCACCGCTAATGAATTATGCCATTGCTCGTCTGGGATTAACGGCGGCAGAGGTGGCCGTAATTGGGGACAATATGCATACCGATATCGCCGCAGGGGTTCGTGCTGGTTGCGGTACAATTTTGGCACTAACCGGGGTGACGACGGTTGATAATTTGCCTGGCTATATTGAATCCAGTGGCGTACATCCGGATGTCGTCTGTCATACGCTGGAAGAGGTTGCGGAGCAAATTAAGCAGAGCAGCCACTAATACATTACTCTCATGAATGAAGGGAACGATGAACCATGCCGGAATTGCCGGAGATGGAAAATTACCGAATAAAGCTATCACAACAAATTCTGGATACGCCTATAAGTAAGGTAGTAGTTAATCGGGAGAAGTCCGTCAATGTGGACGCCGATATTTTTATCCGGGAACTGACGGGGAGACAGGTCATTTTCGTTGAGCGGCGGGCGAAGCATCTGCTATTTCACCTCGATAACGGAAAAAGACTGCTGCTTCATCTGATGCTTGGCGGACTGCTCTATTTAAGCAGCAAGGAAGACCATCCCGATCGGACGACCCAGATTGAAATTACTTTTGGCGATGATTTGGTGCTTTATTTTATTGGATTGCGACTTGGATATTTGCATTTACATAGTGCCAAGGAGGCCGAGGATTTATTGGCTCATTTAGGGCCGGAACTGTTGGACCGGAGGATGAATGAAGCCCGCTTCACAGCCCTTCTGCGCAAACGGCGCGGCAGCTTGAAGACGACACTGGTGAACCAGGACGTAGTAGCCGGTATCGGTAATTGTTATGCGGATGAAATCGCCTTTGCCGCTGGCCTATTACCAACAGTCAAGCTTCAAAATCTAAGCGATGAAGACTTCTCCCACCTGTACCAAGCGGTTCGTGAGGTGCTTATGGAGGCGACAGAGGTGGGTGGATACATGGAAATGCCGTTAACTCCCGAGGACAAACTGACCGGGGGAGCGAATGAGTGGTGTCGGGTATATGACCGGGAGGGAGAGATTTGTCCGCGATGCGGGGACCGCATCGTCAAAGGTGAGATGAACGGGCGCAAGGTGTTCTACAGCCCGGGCTGCCAGCATGACCGATGAGCTGCAATTAGGCGGCCATGTCAGCATTCGGGACGGTTATCTCAGTGCCGCAAAGTCGGCCCTTCACATGGGGGCGGGAGCGTTTCAGTTTTTTCCCAAAAATCCACGTAGCCTGAAGCTCAAATCCTTTGACTCAAAGGATGCTGAAAGCTGCCGGAACTTCTGCTACACTCAAGGCCTGGTCTCCGTCGCACATACACCGTATCCCAGCAATTTGGCGGTTAGCTCAGAGACAGAGCCGATGTTATATCGCCAGGTTGTGGACTCGCTGCGTAATGATTTGGAGATTGCTGAGGCCTGCGGTTCAATTGGGATCGTTGTTCATTTTGGCACATTTAAGCAAGGTAGCCCCTTACAAGGTTACCAAAATATTATACAATGTATAAATGATGTACTCTCTAACTGGAAAGGATCGGCAAAGCTGTTAATTGAAAACCAGGCAGGAGATCATGGTTCCATGGGGATGACGCTTGAGGAATTAGTGCAGATCCGCAAGCTATGCGACAATCAACAGCACATTGGCTTTTGCTTGGATACTTGTCATGCCTTTGCTGCAGGGATGTGGCAGGGCGCTGAGGATAAGAAATTTGCTGACAAAGCTGAGCTGCTTGGCTATTGGGATGGTTTATGCGTGGTTCATTTAAACGATTCAAAATATCCGGTATCTTCACGTAAGGACCGTCATGCCCGTGTCGGTCAAGGCTACATTGGAGAAGACGGCTTCCGCTGGCTTCTCCAGATGGATGCCATCCGGAATTCGCCACTAATTATGGAGAGCGAAACCGGGAAAGACGGGACCTATAGAGAGGATTTGGAGCGAGTGAGGCGGTGGGTGGAAGCCTGGTGCTGAATACCGCGGGAAAGGAAGAACACTATTGATTCATGTATATATGGACGATTTTCGCAGGTGTCCGCAAGGATTTACGTTAGCGCGCACCGTCGAAGAGTGTCTGGAACTGTTCCGCTTGACGGAGGTTGATATTTTATCGCTTGATTATGATATGGGACTAGGTGAACCGACAGGAACGGAAATGGCAGCAGCCCTGGTTCGGGAAGGAAAATTCCCGCGCGAAATTTATCTGCATACCTCCAGCATGGCAGGCAAAAAGAGCATGTACGAAATTTTATATCCAAACCTTCCGCCACAGGTGAAGCTGCATAATGGACCGATACCATTTGAGCGTCTGGAGGACATTGCCAAGAACTGCAAGGTGCCACCTGAATCCAAGTGGATTTGTACCGCAAATCACGGTTTTGCCCCCTATGCGCAGGAGGAATTGCGCCGCACCTTCGGCAGTGTCAAGAGCACGATGCTGGTGCCTGGTGAAGTGTTTATCGCGACATTGCAGGCTATACCGGAGGATGTCCATCATCGGTTAGTCCAAACGCCGCCAGTCTTTTTACGTCATACGTTCCTGGTGGATTGGGAGTGGTCTCCGGCAGAGCATGAGAGCAGCCAAGAGGAGAGCTGGCTTGTTCCACTGCGTAAATATCTGATGGCTGATTTTCGCTTACCGGCAGCCAAGATAGCGATACAGGCCAGGAAATCAGAACAATCACTATGGCCAGGATCTGCAGCGGAACTCAGAGACCGCTTGCAGGAAGAATTGAAGGATGTAGCGGGAGCTGAATTTGTCGTGCGAGAGGCCGATTGGATCATCTCGTTGTTTGCTTCCGGAGATAGTATATACGCAGGGGTATCTCATCCTCAGGATAACTTGTCGGATTGGAACGGTGGAGCGATCCGTTTCCGTAAGGAGGACGGACAAATATCCCGAGCTAAATTCAAGTTATTAGAGGCAGAGGTTGCCTTTGGCATTCCGTTTGCTTCATTCCATGAAGCGTTAGACATCGGCGCGGCTCCGGGGGGATGGACCTCATTTCTACTAGAACGGGGGCTCAAAGTTACGGCAGTAGATACCGCTAAATTGGATGCATCATTATTGTCTTCACCAAAGTTGACCTTCTTGCAGCGGAACGCGAACAACGTGAAGTTCAAGGAAAATCAGTTCGATCTGCTAGTCTGCGATATGAGTTGGAGTCCGAAGCTGACGGCCAGATTGGTTACGGAGCTGCTGTATGCTCTGGCACCAGGCGGAACAGTCGTTGTGACCGTCAAGCTGCTGACCAAAAAGCCGATGGCTTTGATTCAAGAAGTGACCGGAATGTTCCAGGAGGCCAGATTGCAAGTCCAGCAAGCCAAGCAATTGTTCCATAATCGCGATGAAATCACACTATATATGATTAAATATTAATGACATTAATTATGAGTAGAGAAGAGCTTTACAAAAAAAGAGCTTTACATTTACTACCCAGTTGTTTTATACTGATTCCAAAATTATACATCGACCGTACAAAGGGAAAGCATCCCATGTCATTGTTTCTGGCCTAACGGCCAAAGCGATGATATGAGGGCTTTCCCTTTTTTGCGTGCGGTCAGGAAGGAGGTTAACAGATGCGCTTCGTTTCCAAGCTGGCTCCGGGAAAGGTACTCACCGGGCGTTACCGGGTGGAGCGACTGCTGGGGCAGGGTGGAATGAGCAGGGTCTATCTGGCCACAGATTTGAAGCTGCGCGGGAAGGTCTGGGCTGTGAAGGAATGTCTCACCCGTCCGGGGGAGCCCCTGCTAGTGGCTCGGGAGGCGGAGTTACTCATTTCTCTAAACCATTATCGGTTACCCCGAATCGTAGATTTTATGGACGCTGACCAGGATGGGTATTCGTATATCGTGATGGATTTTATGGAAGGCGTTCATTTGGACCGCTATGTGAGCGCAAGAACTGAAGGACTCAAGGTGGAAGAGTTAGCCCGGTTTGGCTTGCAGATGCTGGAGGGATTGCAATACTTGCATAACCATCAGCCACCGATCATTCACCGGGATGTCAAACCATCCAATGTGCTGGTTGACGGCAAGGGCGAGCTAAGATTTGTGGATTTTGGCATTGCTCGTATGTTCGCGGAGAACAAAACGGAGGATACTGTACAGCTTGGAACGGTAGGGTTTGCTGCACCAGAACAATATGGTGGCAGGCAGAGCGATCCTCGTTCTGATTTGTACTCGCTTGGGGCTGTAATGCTCTATTTGGGGAGCGGCTGCCGCTTTAGCGTTTGGTCGCAGGAGGCAGCGAGTATATTTCGTACTCAGGGACACGGCCCTTTGCTTTCTATTGTAAGTCGCTTGCTTATGCAAAATCCTGAAGACAGGTATGCTTCAGCAGAAATGGTAATCGCGGCGTTACGGGAGGCGGTGCCCGGCGATTCAAACAACTACATGGAGAACCCTAGTAGGCCAAATCAAGCAAGCTCTGCTGTTCATCCTCGCAACGGACGTACGCTCGTCGTAGCTCTGATGGGGGCATCTTCCGGCGTGGGCACGACAAGTACAGCCATTTCATTGGCCCACGTGCTATCGAGGCATTTCAAGCGGGTAGCGATGGCAGAGATGGACCCCAAAGCAACGGCGTTTCAACGTCTTGCTCATATGAGTGAGGAAGATCGGTTATCGACCAGGTCTACTTCAAGCAGTACGTTTTGCATCTCTGGTGTGGTTTACGCCAAACCATGCGCTCGTTCCGAGTTTATTGACTTGTTAACTCAGGGTCTGGATTGCGTGGTCTGCGATTTGGGGGCTGCAAGGGGGAGCGAGCTGTTGGAAGAGTTCCAGCGTGCGGACTTGTCCATTGTGGTAGGGTCTGGCGCGGTTTGGAGAAGCGAAGAATTAACACGGTTCGCAGAAGCGATGAAGGTCGGGGGAAAACTCCCCCTGGACTTGCGATTTTGCATTCCTTTCGCTTCGCCATCGACAATCCGTCGTTTGGGCAAATTGCTGCACACCAAAAATGTCTACAGTCTGCCTCCCGAGCAGGAGCCCTTTGAGCCGGGAGCGGATAGCTCTGCGGTAATGGAAATAATCTGCTCTGATTTGTTGCCTCGCTATGGTGGTACTACAGGAACGGCCCTGCAACGCATCATGCATAGGTCAAGTTATTTGATTAAGCCGAAAAGGTAAGGAAGGAAGCTGAAATATGCCAAGACTTAGGCAAAAAACAAAGCAAATGCTTATTGCTGGATTTATTGGAGCCGCTGCTGTCGGGGCCCTGTTCACCGGATACGCTCTGATTCAGGAAAGGGGAGAACGTGCAGACAGGCAAGCGTTGACCCAAGCCTACGAGGAACAGCTTGAAGACTTAAGGGAGGTTGCTCTTAAGGAGACAGCGGAAGGTTGGGTGGTCACTCGTGAAATTGTAGCCGGTCATCCGGTCAAGCAGGAGGATTTGAAGCTGGTCAAGCTGCCGATAGATAGTATTCCGGCTGATGTCCTGAGTGCACAGAAGCAGGTCTCAGGCAAATATGCAAAGGTCTCCTTGCAGCCCCGTACGCTGTTAACGGAAACGCTGCTGTATGAGGAAGAGCCTACACCCGATGACTTGCGATGGAGGGAAATGTCCTTTGTACTGCTACCGGGACTATTGGAGAGAAGCGATGTGGTGGATATACGGATTCAGTTCCCGACGGGTCAGGATTATATTCTGCTATCCAAGAAGAAGGTTGAAGAGTTAGCTTCGGGAACGGTCACCCTTACGGTTGGAGAAGCAGAAATCTTATCGCTCTCCAGTGCCATAGTAGACGCTTACTTACATAAAGCATCAATTTACGCGCTCGCTTATGTTGAGCCCTATTTGCAGAAGAAGCCCGTACCAACCTATCCATCCAACGAGGCTGTCATGCAACTGATCAAGAAGGACCCTAACATCGTACAGCAAGCAGAAGCGGTGCTTAGCGCCAACGCGCGCAAGGGACTGGAAAGTGATCTGTTAACGATGTCGCCGCAACGTGCGGCCGAATTCTCCAGCCGTCAAACCCAAACATCGGGTACCCCTTCGAGCTCAGCCCTTGAATCAGGCTCAGTAGGATCGGGAGAGATAGCGGCAGAAGACAGCTTCCAATTGAATGCGGCGAAATAGGGTGAAATAAAGGAGGCCATGATGTGAAACGTTGGTTGTTTGTAGGCAAAAGTGATAAACGTGATTTGTTGCTGTATCTATGCAGTGCATTGGCAGCAACGGGCTTAAAGGTATTGTTGGCGGATGGTACTGAGAACGGAAAGTACCGATATGCGCTGGGGGGGAATGATTCCCGGTTAGCTGTGACTGAATTTTGCGGCTTCGATGTTATTGCAGGCCCGCTGACGGCCGCGCAGGCTTCTATGAAGAAGTCAGATGGGAAAATCAATAATGGTTATGATTACGAGTTGTATGATCTGGAGTCATTAAGTGGTCTTGGCCCTGAGTGGTTTGCCACTGCGGATGAGGTCGTATGGGTAACCTCGTATGACCGTTATGAGGTAGAGGCTAGTGCACAGTGGTTCCGTAATTTGTTGCATTTGTGGCCCCAGTTGCGGGGGATGACTATTCGTCCGGTGTATATCCGTACGGTGGACTGCTACCTGAACAGTGACTATATTATGAGCTTTATGGACGGACTTGCTTTGGAATGGCGTGAGGAGGCGATCCGCATCCCTTGGAACGAGTTGAATCTAGCGGTTCAGTTGGAGAACGAGCATGCAGGCCGCTTGCGTCTTACCCATCTGTCTCGTTCTTACAAAAGAGCTCTACGTCAGCTATTGCATGAATTGGCGGGCTGGGAGTCGACAGTGGCCAGAAAAGCGCTGCGTCAGGCGGAAAGGAGACAGGCATGAGCCGGCTGTTATTCTGGGACGGAGGTCAGGGCATAGCCGCTGAAATCGCCACGTCCTGTGCGATCATGCTGGGACTGCATTATCCTCAGCGGGTGTTGCTGCTTAATCAAGGCCGGATCTCAAGCGGGCCTGAGGAGGGATTAAGGCAATCCATACTGCGTCATCAGGCCGGGCTGGCCGATAAGACATTGGCTGAATTCGGAATGGATGCCTTATTACGTATGGCGGCCAGCGGGAGGCTAAGGCCCGAGAATTTCGCAGACTACACGCTCCCTCTGTTGCGGGGAAGGCTTGATTTGGCTGGCGGGCTACAACATGGCGGGTTGGCTCTGGCTGGGGAGGGAGATCATGAGGTCGCGGCTATGTTGCAAATGGCCGAACAGGCTTACGATTTGGTTGTGCTGCACCTTCAAGGCCGTCGACGATTGAGTGAGGCCCTGCGTTCACGGCGGGAAGGGGATATTTTGATTGCGGTAATTCCGCAGCGGAGAGCACAGTTGGAGATGCTCTTCACCGATGTGGCTCCGTACCTGGCTAGACAACAACCAGGCGTATGTGTAGTTATCTCATCATTTGATGCAAACTCCCATTGGAGTCTGGCCAATATTCAACGCCGATTTAAATCCAGCTTGCCCATAGTTGGCATACCGTATCATTCGGAGTTCAGTGATACCTGGAATGATCAGGACATCTTAACCTTTTTCCGTAAATACAAATGGGTACCCAAGCCCAAATATGCTCATCAGCAGTTGTTGGACCAATTTTATCGTCTTGGCGGCAAGCTGCTCAAGCTTGCGGAGGTTAAGGCCCACAACGGTTCAAGGCATGAGAAGGGGGCCTGAGGAATTGAACAGATTGACCAATGGTTTAATGATTGCGCTGATATTGCTGCTTGTTCTGCTATACCTTTGGCTAAAGGTCCGCACTTCGTCTGGCCGGATAGGGCAAGGAAGAAGTGATCAGGACCCCTATAGTATGCCAGTGCTGATTGATCAGGTGAAGGAGAGCTTGCACGAACTGAGCCGACCGCATAGCAACGATTGGGGAATTGGTGAGGATGCGTGGAATCGACGGCTCAAGGCCCGAACAGAACTGCGGCAAGCACTAAGGGGTTGCACCTACGGAGACCTGCGGGATAAACGTTATGTCAAGTCATTTATCCGAGATATCTTGACCGGAAGCTGCGGTATTCATGAAGGAAATATAGATAACATCATTCCTTTTCAGCGTCGTGATTTGCTCACACCTCAGGATCGGTTTGATATCATCCTTTATCTTTACCGTTTGCGCCATGGCACAGAAGGCTTGTGTCGAATGATCGAAGACTATGCTCTAGATGAAGCCAAGCGGCCTAAGGCGGGGGATGGTACCCCGGTTTATGAAATCAACGGAGAAGATGTGGACCGGGTATTTTATTTGGAGTACCGCTCACTCTCCTTCCAGGAGAAGCTGGATATTGTGGTGCAGCGTGTATATCAAGGATATAAGGGGTTTTCAGTCATTGATGAGCTTAGAGAAATGCGGATTGATGGCGTTAGCGGAGGGGTAAGCGGAGTTTCGGGCGGCATTTCAGAAGAGGATCAGCCACAGGATACATGGATGCATTCCGTCCCGGATTTTCCATTGGATGAGGATGGAGAGCGGGTTGTCCACTTCTGGGAGAGTATCTGGATTTTCTATAAGGGTAAAAGCCTTCGTTTATCCTTTCTGTCCTTTGGCAGTGAAGCTGAGTTAAAGCGGGTCTGTCAAAATATTTATAAGTTCAATTTACCCGGACAACTATCCGAAGCAAACGGATTTAAGGTCAATGAAATGAAGGATGGTTCGCGAGTTGTGGTAGTAAGGCCACCCTTTGCCGAGACCTGGGCTTTCTTCGTTCGCAAATTTGATGTACAGAACGCTGCTCTTGAACAATTAATTCAGGGCAATAATGCGGGGCTCCCGGTACAGTTGCTTAAATATTTGATGAAGGGCAGTCGAATTACTTCAATTACAGGGTCGCAAGGATCAGGCAAAACTACATTGCTGATGGCCATGGTCAAGCACATTTATGCCGCGTATACCTTGCGTGTACAAGAGATGTCCTTCGAGCTTAACTTACGACGTTTATACAGCGGACGAAATATTTTAAGCTTTCGGGAAACGGACTATGTAAGCGGCCAAGCGGGATTGGATTTGCAGAAGAAAACAGACGGGACCGTCAATATTTTGGGGGAAGTGGCTACGGATGAGGTGGCGGCTTGGATGGTGCAGATGGCTCAGGTCGCAAGCTTGTTTACGATTTTCACACATCACGCCAAAACGTTCAGGGATTTGATCGAGTCGTTACGCAATTCATTACTTAAGACGGGTGTATTCAGGGATGAGAACATTGCCGAACTCCAGGTGGCCTCCGTTATTGATTTCGATATACACCTTCGCCGGGATATGGCGGGCAACCGATATATTGAACGGATTACCGAATGTTATCGATTAGATCCGAGTGAAGCAGCTATCGATAGTGAGGTTACAGAGGAAGCAGGCGGTAAGGTAGTTGAAGGCGCAACTCGCCATGGATATGCTGAACGAATCATCGTTGAGTATCGTGAAGGAGGATATGTGGCTGTGCAGCCTATTTCAAGCCGTTGCCGACAAGCGATGATAAGAGAAATGCTGCCCGAGGACGCGGCTGCTTTCGGCCAATTCGCCAGCACGTATTGGGGGGAGACGATTGGAGCTTAAGACGTTGCTGTTGTTTATCCTCATGCTGTCTTTAATTGGTGGCCTATTGCTTTATCTTGCTGGACGGTATGCGGGAAGGAAGGAGCAATCTCTCTGGGCAGATGGACCGGTAGCGGCTGATACCGCAGAGATACAGTCTCTGCGCTGGCTTGGTACAGTCCTTTCGTCCTTCTTGTTAAAGTCTTATGCGTTAGGCATGAAGTGCCCGCCCATTAAGCTTTATATTTGGAAGGTTCGCACTCGGCTAGCCATTATTCATCGTTATAACGAATTTGAGCTCAGGCGGCAAACCATGAAGTTTGTCTATGGAACCATCGGTTCATTTAGCCTTGGAATTCTATTGTTAATGCTCTTAAATCCAAGCTGGAGTTTCTTTCTATTATTATTGATTGCCGCTACGGTCATTCAGGGCTTGCTGCTGGATGGTTATGTCAATCAACTGGAGAAGAAGCTATTGGAACAAATGCTTGATTTTTTTACTGCTGTCAGACATGCCTACCACCGGCATGGGATGGTGGCAGATGCTATTGAAGAAGCGGGCGAAGAGACGGGGCATGAGGTTGGGGTACATGCTCATTTGATTAGTGAAGCGCTAGAGAATGCCCGTCCGGATGAGGCATTGGACAAATACTACGAAACGGCGCCTAACCGTTTTCTTAAGGCCTTCTCGGGCATCTCCCGGTTGGTATTAGAGTACGGGGACCGCAAGCGTGAACGTGGCTCACTCTACTTACGTGGAATCAGCAGTTTGACGGGAGAAATACAACTTGAGCTTATTCGTAAGAACCGGCTTGATTATTTGCTTAAGGGACTACATATCATTGCCTTGTTGCCAGTATTTTTCACCAAGCCTATCGAAATTTGGGCCAGAGGGAATTTTCCGTTAATGGATCAGTTCTATTTGAGCAAAGCTGGAATTTTGATTAAGCTAGGCATCTTTTTGATTATTTTGCTCTGTTATATGCTGCTACAAAAGCTGAAGAGTGAGGTGGAGACCTCTTACCGGGCAGAACCCGAGAATAAGCCATGGGAAGCGGTTGTGCTGGAGTATAGCAGATTAGCCTGGATATGGCGCTGCTTTGTCCCATCTCCTGACTCAATGACTTATTACCGTTTGGCAAGGCTAATGAAGGATACAAATGAACGGATACGCGTGGAATGGTTCCAGGTAAGAAGAATATGCAGCTTTATCTTGTGCTTTCTTTTGGCCCTGGGTTTTGCCGTAGCCTTGCATTTTATCTCTCAGCAACGAATTATAACGGAACCACCCCGGGAAACTGTGTTTTTCGGAGCCGTACCTCAGGATATGGCGGAAGCCGGACGACAAGGGGCCGAACTGGATGCCGCGGTCATGCGGGAAATCGGGATGAAGGAGAATTTGACTTATGATGTCATTGCCCAATCGGTGACGGCACAGCTAAAACAAGAAGGCAGTGCAGTTACTTCTGATGACATTGTTGCAGCTACGAACCGAATCATAGATAAACTGCAACGATGGAATGGTGAATATCTAAAATGGTGGGAAATTGGCCTCGCTATGATGGCCGGGATAACTGGATATTATTTTCCGTTGTGGGCCTTGCATTTTCAACGCTTTATGCGGCTGATGGACATGAAGCACGAGGTATATCAATTCCAGACGATGATCGCTATCTTACGTGAGTTGGAGCGAATTTCCGTAGAAGAGATATTGGATTGGCTTGCCTCTTATGCAGTGATTTTCCGTACCCCATTGCAGCGATGTTTGCTCAATTACGGACATGGGGCTGAGCAAGCTTTGCAGGAGCTGAAGGACGAGGTGGTCCTGGACGAATTTCAGCGTTTAGCGGATAAATTAATATTGGCGACTGAGAAAATAACTATTGCCGATGCCTTCGATGATTTGGACACAGAAATGGCGTATCACTTCGAACGTCGTCGTCTTGATTACGAGAAGTCGCTGGATACCAAGGCCGGACTAGGACGGATGATTGGGTTTGCCCCTATGTATTCACTCGTATTTGCGTATTTGGTTATCCCGCTAATCTGGATGAGCTTTGAGCAGATGGGCTTGTATTTTGAACAAATCCAAAAATTATAAATTAAAGGAGAATATGAATTATGAACAATGCATCATCCGCATTAAAAGTAGCGGCAGGGATTTTTCTGACTATTGCCTTGATTACAATTGTAGTGATTTTGTTTGTGTCAGCGCAGGAGGCAACGAAAACCGCGCAAAATCATTTTTCCGACATTCAAACGGAACTGTCCCAAGCCTCATTTACAGTTTATGACGATACGACTATTAGCGGTTCCCAGGTTACTAACGCTTTGCGGAAATTTAATGACCGCCAGCAGTTCGGTGTATTGGTGAAGACGGGGAAGAACAGTGTAGGAGAATGGTATGGTGACATTCTGAATGTGAATGATCCAGAGGGTTCGGAGAAATACGGTTCGGTCATAGGACCAAGCAATGCAGATATCGGAAATTCATGGAATGAAATTCTGAATGAATATGTCAACCCAAGTGGAAAATTCAAGGCGAGGGTAATCAAAGATAAGTCAAACGTCGTGCGTGGGGTCGTATTTACTCAGACCACGGTGATGCCTTGATTGTTATTGTACAGTTGTTGGGCGAATGTCTATGAATCACGTAAGGGGAATGCTATGGCTACTGTTCTCTATCAGCTTTTGTCTGGCGGCAGCCAGCTTGACTCTGGCCCTTGATCAACGCCAGCATTCCGCGATTGATCACCTCGCTGTGAATTCGCATAGCTCCGTTCGCAGTGTGTATACGCGGATGGGGGCGGCTCAAGGCTCGGCATTATCTGTTATATATGGGGATGCCAAAGCTAGCGGGGATCTGGATACGTATACCGGATTACAGATTATACACAGCTTGAAGGAATGGTGTATCCAGGGACAACTGGTCATCGTAGATGGTAGGACACTGACAACTGGCAGTGCTACGGACTCGGTGGATGTACTGGAGGAAAGCCGCAATATTGCACTAAATGTGCTTGATTTAAAAGCGGAATACACTGCTAAACGGACTTATTATGCAGATGGAAACATTCAGAATACGTTGTTCTATCAAAGGTAGGAGATGAAAGAGTGAGCCATATTTTGTCCAAGATGACTGCTGCGCTGCTGGCTGTCTTGTTATTGTTTGCTTATCCAGCCTTGCAGACGGCTCAGCGGCAGGAGGACATTCAATATTTGGCGGCCTATCAAGCCATGGTTCAATTCGCTGATGCAGTCAGAAGCAAGGGGTATGTCTCCCCTGTGATGTACGAAGAATTCATTCAACAACTGGAAGTAGGCGGAGGAATGCATGAGGTGGAACTGGAGCATCGCCGGAAGAAGTATCACCCCGAATATGGCGATCCAGCTAATCCCAATACGTTCTTGAATGATTTCAGTGTTGTATATGATGCTTACTATTCCCCCGAGATTTTGTCTGTGTTATTTCCAGAGAATACGGGTGGCATGCCGAAGGAGAAAGGGCAATACAGGCTTCAGGCAGGTGATTATTTCTCGGTAACCTTGACAGATCATTCACGTGGACCGATGGATATTTTCTCTGATTTTTTATATGGTGGGCCTGCTCCGGAGGTTTCTGGCTTAATGACATATGGAGGAATGGTCTTGAATGAAGATTACTGACTGGGCGATCATCTTTGTACTTCTGGTGACTCCCATGCTATGGCTGGGAAGCTTACATATTGAAGATGCACGGGAGATGAACAGGCTGGATATCCGTTATACAACGGCATTGAAGACAGCGACGCAGGATGGGGGTAAGGCGCTTAATCGAAATGAGCTACAGAGATTTGAGAACGGCTACGGATCAGATAAATGGATGCGGGCTGACAAGGAACAAGCTCTAGCCGCTTTCCTGCGAACGATGTATGTTAATTTTGATGTGGCTGATGATTTACTAGGCCAACAGGCCCTGCTTGCATTCATTCCAGCGGTGGTTGTAATTGATTACGATGGCTATTATGTATATGCAGCCAGGCCGGGTTCCGAATACGATCAAGAATCGTCTCTAATCCATCGTTGGGGAGACAAGAAGCCCTATGTTTATGCCGATACTCGAGGGAACAGCATAGCTTTTACGCTGGATAGCCATGTAACGGTGTATGATGCGGCTGAGAAGCGCTGGTTAAGCGGAAGACAGGATGAACTGAAGGATGAGACTACCATTTCCTTGCTTCAGGATGATTCCAGATTTGAAGGGGTGCGTCGCTCTGCAATCGTACATAGTATTGAACGGGATTTGGAGCAGGCTATTCATCTCCATAATGATTACGCCACTAGGCTGGGAGTGCGCTATACCTTTACGCTCCCAACCATCTCGCAGGAGGAGTGGAACAATACATTAGACGATGTGGGCATCATTGCTTTTCTACAAGGAATTCCTGTTGGCGATCGTTATTATAATAACTATGCCCTTGGAGGCGGGCGGCTGGTTCGTTCCTCGGTCATTCTTGGCCTTGTGGATTCGGTAACGGGGATGAAGTATTACGAGCGGGAGTCCTGTGCGACTGTGAATGATCGTCGTTACCAAATTGAAGAGGTGTTCTCCAGTGAGCAGGCCGCGGCGGGGGAGGGATATTTTGCAGCCAATTGCCGATGGTTGGAATGAGGTACCATAGAATGGTTTGCAGCCTGATTGAACATCTTATAAATGCATGTTCAAAAGGTCAGGTTTTCAGCTTGGTAATTGCAAGTAAGGTGGTCATACGGATGCGAAGATATATACTGCTGGTCCTGGAGAATGGAGGGGAAGGGACTAGAATCAAGGCCGGACTTGAAGAAGTCGGCTATCAGGTAGGATGGTGCCAAAGCGGGGATGAGGCAATTCATCACTTAAATGATGAATTGCCGGAGCTGGTCTTGCTCGGGACTGATCTTACCGAAGAAAAATGGGAGCGAGTTTTAGAACGGATTGGCCGGTTCGCTCCCTTTCCCATTATTCTGCTACTTCATGAGTGGAACTCGGAAATCGTGGTGCAAGCTTTCGCCAGTGGGGTAAATGATTGTGTGAATGTTACAGTTCCGATGGCTGAACTCTATGCTAGAATGGGCCATTTGCTCTCCCTTTACAAGCAGATTGGCGATGGCTCTGCTACGGAATTGGGATATGGACCATTACGCATGGAGCTTCGCAACCGCAAGGTCTACCGGGACGGCGAGGAGATAATGCTGACATCGAAGGAATTCGATTTGCTCTTATTTTTAGCCAGGAGGGCCGGTAAGGTTTGCAGTCGCGAAATGATTTTGCAGCAGGTGTGGGGATATGAATTTGCAACGGGGACTAATGTAGTGGATGTGTATATTCGCCATTTACGTCAAAAGCTGGACCGTGGTCGTATGCCCAAATTGCTGCATACGATCCGCGGTACCGGCTATATGTTAAGATAAGTAAGCCTGTCCCTTACAGGACGCGGCGGGCCTTGAGATAAGTTTTCTTCCAGTTACCGGAGTTGAGGTTTGAAATAGTCACTCCCGGCTTGCCGTAAGTATGCAGGATTTTGCCATTCCCCATGTAAACGGCCACATGGGTCACATTCTTTCCGGTAGCTCGGCTGCCACTGGAGAAGAAGACGAGATCCCCTGTTTTCAGGTTGGATTTGGAGACTGCATAACCTGATTTTGATTGTGCCGAAGCGGTACGTGGCAAATTGACGCCATATTTCTTGAAGATATATTTAATAAAGGACGAGCAATCGAATACGCGGCTGGTTGAGGTGGAAGCTCCAAATTTATAAGGTGTCCCCAAAAATTTCTTGCCGTAGTTGACCACACTGGTTCCTGTCGATACGGCTGTGCTTTCTGCAGATTCTGCTGCTTGTACTGTCCCAACTCCGCTGGTAAGTAAAGTTCCGAATCCGATGGCGGAAGCTAGTCCGACTGTCAATACCTTTTGGAAAATGCTGCGTTTATTCATATTGTTGTAGTACCTCCAAAATTTTGTTAATTTGGTTCGTAATGAAGTATAACAGGTTTGTAATCTTCTAAAAATTGGTAGATATTGCTCAATACCTTGTCTACCAAAGCTTTGAGGCGGATTATTAAAAAACGATTAAAAATTGCTTTTTTCTAAGAAAAGGATAAATGCTAATGAGTGAAAAAGCCTGTAACCCCTTGATTAACAAGGAGTTACAGGCTTTTTTTGAATGATTACAATTTTGTTTTATTTATTAAACTAATCCCGACTCTGTATGATCAGGAGCCAACCGCTTTCTACTTTAACCGTACCTGTGGAGGCAATAAGTTTGTTGCTGACGGCCAGCGATTGTCCCATTTTCAGCGTAGCCTTGTCCAGAGGGTATAGGAAACCGTCTAGGGTGATACCCGTAACTTCCGGAGTGAGGGGAAGCAGGGAGACGTATGTATAACCTCGGTCTTCAACCTGGCAAGTTGTGCCGGTCAGCGTAATATGATTGTATTCATCCCAAATGCTGCAAGCAATCTGATGCTGAACGGCACGTAGCAAGATATGTATGTTGGCAAGGGTGTGGTCCATACGAGTGCCGAGGACTCCGATAAGAATGATTTCTTGCGGCTGAAGACGAATGGCCAGGTCGAAAGCAAGTTCGGTATCGGTCAAGTCTTTGTCCAACGCGTCGCAGGTTGTGAGTTCTCCGCTGTTTTTGCGGATGATTGCCAATTCATCCTCGCTGACCGAGTCGAAGTCACCTACTGCCAAATTTGGCTTTACGCCATGCTCCACCAGGAACAAGGCTCCCCGGTCAGCCCCGATAGTGTAGTCGTCTTCACGAATCTCTTGGACAAGGGCAGGATCAATACGTCCACCGGCAAAAATGAGTACCCGATTGTTGGTCATGTTTCATTCTTCCTTTCGTACATAAATCGGTTCATTAAATTAGTATAATTCAGATTTTAGGCTTGCACAATTTCATCTTGAGGGCCTACAATGAGGATTGATAGAAAATAGCTAACAGAAAGAGGAAGAGAAGACGGGAACATGCACATATTCGATATTTTCAGCATCATCGGAACCATTGCTTTTGCCATGTCTGGCGCATTCGTGGCGATGGAGGAGAAGTATGACATTCTCGGGGTAGTGGTGCTGGGCCTAGTCACAGCTTTTGGCGGCGGAATTATCCGCAATGTGCTAATCGGTGTTCCGGTCACTACCTTATGGGCGCAGGGGGATTTAATTTTATTGGCTGTATTGTCTGTATTGATTGCCTTCATCTTGCCAATGCCATGGATTCGGCATTGGAAACGGACGGAGGTGCTGTTTGATGCCATTGGCTTGTCCGCCTTTGCTATCCAAGGTGCGCTTTATGCCACAGAAATGAAGCATCCACTCAGCGCGGTATTGGTTGCTGCCGTCTTGACGGGGATCGGTGGGGGAATCATTCGCGATTTGCTTGCCGGGCGCAAGCCGCTGGTACTTCGGGAGGAAATCTATGCCGTATGGGCAATGATGGCCGGTTTAGCAGTGGGGTTCGGTTGGTTTCAATCCACATTCGAACTCATTCTCTTGTTTGTTCTCGTTGTCTTCTTTCGTATGCTGTCGGTGCACTACAAATGGAAGTTGCCTCGTCGGTCTTTGGAAACGGGGAACATTCATATGGGGACAGAATCCGGGCTAACCGAGGTGGCCTCAGAACGGGTTGTCGTGAGGGAACAAACTCCTTCAGCGGCAGAATAGAACAATGAACAAGGCTGTCCCAAGCTCTAACCGCTTTAAGGACAGCCTTGTTCAGATGAAGAGATGTAAGCGCTATTTCAAGAAATGGATTAACGCATCTGGAAGCTCTTGTTGCCAGAAGCCCCACAAATGTTTGCCATCCTTCTCGAGGTAAGTGACCTTGGCACCGCGCTCTTCCAACAACGCCTTGGCTTTGCGGTTCAGTTCAACAAAGTTATAGGTTCCCGTATCTGTCGTGTAGTTCTGTTCCTGTAGGCCAACAATCATAAAGAGGGATAGAGCGGACAGATCGGTCTCTTGGGCCAGCAATTTCAGTGAAGGCTCATAGTACGCTCCCGATAGGCTGATGATTTTGGCAAACAAATTCGGTCTTTTCAAGGCCAAATGCAGGGAAACGGTCGCTCCCAGTGAATCGCCAGCTAAAATCCGTTCCCCCGGTTCGCGGCGAACCGGATATTTCTGTTCAATGAAGGGAATAATTTCTTCCGTAAAACAGCTTGTGTAGGCCTCAAAGCGGTTGCCAAATGGAGCGTATTCCTCTGTACGTATAGTGGTGTTCACCTCTACACCAACGATGATAAAGGGATCGATTCCTTCATCTAATATCAGTTGGTTGGCATGGGTAGCGATTCGTCCGAAATTAAAAAACTCCTCGCCGTCCTGACAATATACGACAGGATAGCTGATAATTTCGTTGTAGCCCGGAGGAAGGTAAACGCGAAGATAGCGCTTTTCTCCTAAAAACTCGCTTTCGATCTCTTCCTTAATAATGGTTCGCTTGAGATAACGTGAATCCGTCATGGTTCAAACACGCTCCGTTCCGTAAAATTTTGCTTTTGATACTGGATTCAGATAGAATTTATCGTGAGAAATGGGTCATAGACATTCCCTGAAAAAAGGAAGGTGTTATACTAATTTGAACGAACTGTTACATAAACAAAAATAAAAATATAACACAATTAACTTGAAATCCTTTGACTTATTGAGTGAAACAGATGTATAATAATTCTATAACAGAGACACAAGATAATCAAATATTTAGTCGAGGTGAAAAAAATGAGCAAGATTCCTTATGAAGTGTATACGGAAGAAGTTGAAGCTTTAACCGTGCTTTCCCCAGATGGCGAGATTGTGAATAAAGATAAAGTCCCGGCTTTGACCGACGATCAATTAAAAGAACTTATGTACCGTATGGTATTTACCCGTACTTGGGACGAACGTGCGATTAACCTGGGCCGTCAAGGTCGTTTGGGCTTCTACGCACCGGTATCCGGCCAAGAGGCAACTATGGTGGGTAGTGAATTTGCTTTGGACAAAGGCGATTTCGTTTGCCCGGGCTATCGCGATATGCCTCAGCTTGTATGGCACGGTCTACCGCTGTATCAAGCATTCCTGTATTCCCGCGGTCATCAACACGGCGGTGAAATTCCTGAAGGCGTTAATGTACTTATGCCACAAATCATCATCGGTGCGCAAGTGCTGCATGCGATGGGGATTGCTATGGGTTATAAATTGAAGAAACAAAAACAAGTAGCTATTACTTATACCGGTGACGGTGGTTCCTCCGAAGGCGACTTCTACGAAGCACTGAACTTTGCTGGAGTATACAAGCTGCCTGTTATTTTCTTCGTGCAAAACAATGGTTATGCCATTACGACACCATTCTCCAAACAGACTGCAGCTTTGTCGATTGCTCATAAAGCAGTTGCTGCCGGAATCCGTGGTGTGAAGATTGACGGGATGGACGTATTTGCCGTCATCAGCGCTGTACAAGAAGCCGCTGAGCGTGGCCGCAACGGAGAAGGGGCTACACTGATCGAAGCTGTGACCTATCGTTTCCGTCCGCATTCCTTGTCTGACGATACTTCCAAGTACCGGACAAAAGAAGAGGAAGGCGAATGGGGCGAGAAAGATCCAATTAATCGTCTGGCCAAGTACCTGAATAAGAAAGGCCTCTGGACGGATGAAGACACGGCTCGCGTAAAAGATGAAGCCAAGGCGAAAGTCAACGAACAAATTAAAAAAGCGGAACAAACTGAAAAAATGACAATCCCAGGCCTGATCGACAGCATGTTTGAGCATACGCCGAAACATCTGGAAGAGCAAAAAGCCGATTTTAAATAAGCTGAACATTTAAATAGTCTGATCGTTCTATAGAGGAGGATACAAGCAATGGCACAGATGAATATGAAAGAAGCAATTCGGGATGCAATGCGCGTCGAGTTGGAACGTGATCCGAACGTTATTATTTTCGGTGAAGACGTAGGGAATGTCGGCGGGGTATTCCGCGTTACAGAAGGTTTGCAAAAGGATTTTGGTGAAGAGCGTGTAATGGATACGCCGCTGGCGGAATCAGCGATCGGTGGTATGGCTGTGGGCCTGGGTATTCAAGGATTCCGTCCAATTGCAGAAATTCAGTTCGTAGGCTTTATCTTTGAAGCACTGGATCAAATTTTGGTACAAGCGGCTCGCTTGCGCTACCGTTCCGGTGGTCGTTACAATGCACCAATCGTATTCCGTACCCCGTTTGGTGGTGGAGTAAAAGCGGCTGAGCTGCATACTGATGCCCTCGAAGGTTTGATTGCTCAAACGCCAGGGATCAAGCTGGTTATCCCTTCAAATCCTTATGATGCTAAAGGTTTGCTGATCTCGGCAATCCGCGATAATGATCCAGTATTCTTTATGGAGCATTTGAACTTGTATCATGCTTTCCGTGATGAAGTACCAGAAGGGGAATACACCGTTGAATTGGGTAAGGCCAACATCGTTCGTGAAGGTTCTGATGTGACGATTATTTCGTACGGTATGATGGTTCACACGGCAGTGAAGGCTGCAGACGAGTTGGAGAAGAACGGTGTGAAAGCCGAAGTTATCGACTTGCGTACGCTGGTACCACTTGATATTGATACGATTGTAGCTTCTGTGAAGAAGACGAATCGCGTCATTATCGTACAAGAAGCTCAAAAATCGGCAGGTATTGCCGCTGAAATTATTGCTCAAATCAACGAAAAAGCTATTTTACATTTGGAAGCTCCTGTGCTTCGCATTACGCCACCGGATACGATTTATCCATTCGCGCAAATCGAAGATCAATGGCTCCCGTCCCCAGCCCGTATTATTGAAGGCGTCAATAAAGTTCTCGAATTTTAATTAGACAAAAAATGGGAGGTAATTCCTGTGGCAAAATTTGAATACCGGTTTCCTGAGCTCGGGGAAGGTCTGCATGAAGGCGAAATTATCAAAATGCATATCAAACCGGGTGATACCGTAACAGATGAAGATATTATCATGGAAGTTCAAAACGATAAAGCGGTTGTAGAAGTACCTTGTCCGGTTAACGGGACAGTACAAGAAGTACTCGGTACCGATGGAGCAGTCTTCCGCGTAGGGCAGGTAGTGGCTGTCATCGATGCTGAAGGCGATATTCCTGATCAAGGTGATGCACCGGCACATGAAGAGCCCGAAGCAGCAGCTCCAGCACCAACTGAAGCAGCAGCGCCTGCGGCAAGTGCCTCGGCACCAGCAGCATCGGCAGCTCCGGTAGCTTCTGACCGTGAAGTCTTGGCTACACCAAGCGTTCGCAAGTTTGCTCGTGAGCAAGGCATCGACATTGCCCAAGTTCCTGGCACGGGTAAAGCGGGCAAAATTACTCGCGAAGATGTAGAAGCCTTCAAGAACGGTGGTGCTCCGGCAGCTTCTTCCGCGGCAGTTCCAGCAGCAGAGGCTGCTACGACAACATCAGCTCCGGCTGCTGCTCCTACTGAAATCCCGCAAGGAGCGGACGAAGAACGCGTACCATTCAAGGGTATCCGTAAAGCGATCTCCAATGCGATGGTTAAATCGGCTTATACCGCACCACATGTTACGATTATGGATGAAGTGGATGTTACTGAACTGGTATCCTTCCGTACTCGTATGAAACCAGTCGCTGAGAAGAAGGGCATTAAAGTAACTTACCTGCCGTTTATCGTGAAGGCACTGGTAGCTGCTTCCCGTAAATTCCCGGCGCTGAATGCTTCCATCGATGAAGTGAACAACGAAATCGTGTACAAGAAGCATTATGATATCGGTATTGCTACAGATACAGATAACGGCTTGATCGTCCCTGTAATCAAGGATGCTGATCGTAAGAGCATCTGGATGATCGCTGAATCCATCTCTGACCTGGCACTTCGTGGACGCGAAGGTAAGCTTAGCGCTAACGAAATGAAAGGCAGCACCATTTCCATCTCCAACATCGGCTCTGCGGGCGGTATGTTCTTCACACCGATCATTAACTACCCTGAAGTAGCTATCCTGGGTACAGGCCGGATTAGTGAAAAACCGGTTGTACGCGATGGTGAAGTTGTAGTAGCGCCTGTAATGGCTCTGTCCCTCAGCTTCGACCACCGTCTGATCGACGGTGCAACGGCACAAAACTTTATGAACTACATCAAACAACTGCTCGCTAACCCTGAGCTGCTTGTCATGGAGGTGTAATGTAATGGTAGTAGGAGACGCTTCTCTTGATATTGATACATTGGTCGTAGGTGCTGGTCCTGGTGGTTATGTAGCTGCAATTCGGGCAGCTCAGCTTGGACAAAAAGTAGTTATCGTAGATAAATCGGAGCTGGGTGGCGTGTGCTTGAATCGCGGTTGTATTCCATCCAAAGCTTTGATTGCTGCGGCACATCAATTTGAAAATGCTTCTCATGGCGAAGCTTTCGGGATTAGTGCTGAAAATGTGAAAGTAGATTTCACAAAAACACAAGAGTTCAAAAATGGTGTCGTTAAAAAAATGACCCAAGGTGTTAACGGTTTGCTTAAAGGCAACAAGATCGAAATTTTCCACGGTGAAGTGATGTTCATTAACAACACAGAAGCTCGTGCATTTAACGATCATGAATCGCCGCGTTACCGGTTCAAGAACTGTATTCTTGCCACAGGTTCTCGCCCAATTGAACTGAAACCATTCCCATTTGGCGGACGCATCTTGTCTTCAACAGAAGCCTTAGACTTGCAAGAAGTGCCATCCAGCTTGATTGTAATCGGTGGTGGATACATTGGTGCGGAGCTTGGTCAAATGTATTCCAAGTTCGGTACAAAAGTAACGATCATTGAAGGCGCAGACGCAGTTCTTCCTGGCTTCGACAAGGATATGACTCGTTTGGTTGCCAAGAACATGGAGAAAACAGGTATCGAAATTATTACGAATGCCAAAGCGGAAAGTGCAGAGCAAACGGATAAAAACGTAACTGTTAAATATTCGGTAAATGGTGAAGCTAAAGAAGTAACGGCTGACTACTTGTTAGTAACTGTAGGTCGTCGTCCTAACACAGATGGTGATCTGGGTCTTGAGCTGGCAGGCGTTGAATTGACCGATCGTGGATTGGTTAAGGTGGATCATCAAGGACGCACAACTAACCCACAAATCTTCGCTATTGGCGACATTGTGCCAGGTCTGGCGCTTGCACACAAAGCTTCTTACGAAGGTAAGGTTGCAGCAGAAGTCATCTCCGGATTACCTTCTGTTGTTGATTACAAAGGAATGCCTGCTGTATGCTTCACGGATCCTGAATGTGCAAGCGTTGGTTACACGGAGAAGGAAGCGAAGGAAAAAGGCTTCAAAGTTAAAGCTGGTAAGTTCCCGTTTGCGGGCAACGGCCGTGCTACTTCCCTGAACCAGCCTGATGGCTTCATCAAAATTGTTGCTAACGAAGAAAACAACGTGGTTCTGGGTGCGCAAATCGTAGGAATTGAAGCTTCTAACTTGATCGCTGAGTTGGGTCTTGCGGTCGAGATGAGTGCAACTCTGGAAGATATCTCGCTGACTGTCCATGCTCACCCAACCTTGGGCGAAATCGTTATGGAAACAGCAGAACTGGTAGAAGGTCATCCTATTCACGTGATCTCTCGCTAATCGAATAGCGGTTCAAACGCTCTTTCGAGAGCAGGATTTAACTCCTAAGCATATTTAAAGCAGGGCCGATTATCGGTCCTGCTCTTTTTTTCTTCCTAGACGCATACGGTAGCTGAACATAATGTCTCTGGTAGCTCCCGCAAAGATGTCCTGCACTTGATTGCGAAACTGTTCAGCATCCGAATGAAGTTCACTGGTGCCTAGCTTTAAGGCCGTTTGGAGTCCCCCTTGGCTGAAGGCGATGTTGATGTAGCGCTCGGCATCGCAAGCCTCCCAGTTGTGGAAGACAATTTCACGTGTAAAATCAAACCATTCTGATTCGCGAATTTGTTGCAAGTGTCCTTCCTTCGGCCACTTATGGGCCTGCTTCTCGGGCTCGGCCAATTGAACGGCCCATTCATCCGCAAGCCGAATCAAGCGTTCATAGCTTTGTTCCAGCTCAGGAAGGCTGACAGGCGGCCAGTCGCAATCGTATGCGGCGAACAAGCCTCCGGGACGCAGGACGCGGGCAAACTCTTGCAGGGTGGGTTGTGGGTCCATCCAATGGAAGGATTGGGAGCAGGTAATGATATCGACGGTGTCATCCTGGAAAGGCAGGGCATGCGACAGAGCTTGCACAAAATTTAAACTTTCCGGCTTGTCCTGTTGTTCCCAGCGCGACAGAGCGACGGCCCGCATATCATCACTGGGCTCAACACCAACGATGTTCTCTGCTTGACGTAACCATATAAAGGAGGAGAGACCGGTTCCACAACCCACATCAGCAACGAGGCGTGGGGGATGGCCTAAATACATAGTTAATATTTTGATGATTTCCTCCGGGGCTTTAGGACGATTACGGTCATATAGTTCGCCAAACCCGCTAAATCTTTCTACATTATTAACACGGATATGTTCGTTCAACTAAAACCACTCCTTTAGGTTTGTAGAGTCAATCTAGGTTTAAGGATTATATTACCGATTATACATGAATCCAGGAAGCAAATAAAAAGACCCCTGCCATAATGCCAGGAGCCTCTGAAATTTAAATGAACAGATTGATACCCGATTGATCTGCTTTACCTAAGTAATAACCTACACCACCGATTTTGACACCATCGATCAATTCTTCCTTGCGAAGTCCCATGACATCCATGGACATCTGGCAAGCTACAATCTCAACGCCTTGACGCATAGCGCTGTCCATCAGTTCCTCCAAGGAAGAGACCTGATTATGCTTCATGACATCACGAATCATTTTAGCGCCCAGACCGAACATATTCATTCGCGATAGCGGGAGCTTACGGCTGCCACGAGGCATCATCACTCCAAACATACGGCCGATCAAGCTTTTATTTACCTTGATACTCGCTGGCTTGCGCAATATGTTAAGTCCCCAGAAGGTAAAGAACAAGGTAACCTTCTTGCCGCTAGCTGCAGCCCCATTGGCAATAATAAAGGAGGCTATTGCTTTATCCAAGTCACCGCTGAACACAATCATGGAAGTGCCTTCGGGCATTGTTGCCTGTGAACTGTTTGTTTGAACATTGCTTTCGGGCAGACCCTTGGACACAAAAGCCTCAATCACACCGTTATCCTGCCGATGTACTTGAATCAATTGGTGTTTGGACATGGTTGCCCATGCCTGCACGTCCTCATAAAAGCCAGGATCAGAGGCAGTAACATGGAGGATCTGACCGACTGCCAGTGCATCCATGGACTGTTTAACCTGAATCAACGGGCCGGGGCAACTAAGGCCACAAGCATCCAGTTTCACATCAGCATGGGGCGGAGACTCGGTCGAAGACTGAGAGGTGTGAATTTGCTCGGCTCCAGCGGCGATTTCTGAATGCATCGACTGGTCTAAATCTATGAGCTTGCCCGGCTTATAGGCGCACAGTTGGTAATACTTGTAGCCGCCAGTCAAATTGCGGACCTGGTATCCTTTCTGTTGCAGAATGCATGAGGCGGTATATCCACGCAGTCCGACCTGGCAGTAGACCCAAATCTCCTTACTCGAATCCAATTCATCTAGACGAAGACGCAACTCGTCAACAGGGATGAGCAGTGAACCGGGAATATGACCATTGGCATGCTCTAGTTTAGAGCGAACATCAACCAGCATCGTGGACTGCATATTCCTTTCCTGCAAATCCCTAGGGACAAAGGTTCGGGTACGTCCTGCTAGAATATTCTCTGCGGTATATCCAGCCATGTTCACGGG
Source organism: Paenibacillus sp. 1SOY10 (assembly GCF_056836745.1). Taxonomy (NCBI): domain Bacteria; kingdom Bacillati; phylum Bacillota; class Bacilli; order Caryophanales; family Paenibacillaceae; genus Paenibacillus; species Paenibacillus sp. 1SOY10. The sequence goes on from NZ_JBXENK010000001.1 coordinate 50,780, forward strand.
ATCTTTAGCCGAGGAGTAGGGAGGAGCATAGGCTAATTCTAGCTCGGCTAAATCGGTCACGGTTCCTTGAAAATGAATCACGGCGGCAATATCATCAATTCGCTTATCTACGCCGTTATAGCCAACTGCTTGGGCACCTAGCACTTTGCCATCTTTACAGAAGAGGAGCTTAATGGATATGGGAGTGGCACCAGGGTAGTACCCAGCATGAGACAAAGGATGGATAACCGTGGTTTGATACGGTATGCCGAGACGTTGTAGTGTTTTTTCATTATTTCCGGTAGCCGCCCCTGTGAGTCCAAATACCTTGATAATGGAGGTGCCTTGTGTCCCGGGGTAAGTGCTATTTAATCCAGCGAGGTTATCGGCAGCGATGCGTCCCTGCTTATTCGCCGGCCCTGCTAACGGAATGGCTGTTCGGCTTCCATTGATGAAGTCCGTTATCTCCACGGCATCACCTACAGCATAAATGCCCTCGACATTGGTTTGCATCCGCTCATTAACAATGATATGCCCACGTTGTCCCAGTTCCAGCCCTGAGCCCTTAAGGAATTCAGTATCAGGAGTTACACCGATAGCCATAATGGCCAGATCAGCACGTATTGCCTTCCCTTGGGAGGTAAAAACCTCTATGCCATCAGCCAAATCAGCAAAGCGGCTCACGGTTTGCTCCATCAAAAGGGTAATGCCTTGTTCCTCCATTTCTTTGGCGAGCATACCCGCTATTTCGCTATCGAAGGGAGGCAGAATTTGTGTGCCTCCCTCAATGAGGGTGACTTGAAGTCCAAGATCACGTAGATTCTCGGCCATTTCAACCCCGATAAAACCACCACCGATGACAATGGCGGATGAAGCGCCTTGCGTAGTTACCCGTTGTTTGATTCGGTCTGTATCAGGAATATTCCGCAAGCTATAAATATGCTTGCTTTCAATTCCCGGCAGATCTGGCCGGAATGGCCGGGCACCGGGGGAGAGGATGAGAGCATCATAACTCTCGGCATACTCGTCGTGTCCTTTGCTAAGTACTTGAATCGTTTTGTTCACCGGATCGATACCGATGACTTCTGTTTCTGTTCGCACGTCAATGTAGAAGCGCTGCTGCATTCCTTCAGGGGACTGGACAAGGAGTTTCGAACGCTCTTGAATGGTGTCCCCAATGTAATAAGGAAGCCCGCAATTGGCAAATGAGATGTATGGACCGCGTTCAAATATAATAATTTGGGCATTTTCGTCCAGCCTCCGCAGTCTGGTCGCCGCAGAAGCTCCGCCAGCGACCCCTCCTACAATAAGAACCTTCTTACTCATCCGTGTTCCTCCTCTAATAAAGCGTGTATAAGCTTTGCTACTTTCTTGTTGGCAAGACGATAGTTGACCTCCAACCCGTTTCGCTCCGCGGCGACAATACCCAGGTTTCGTAACTTTTGCAAATGCTGGGATACTGTAGATTGAGGCAAGTCCAGACATTCCTGCATGTAGGATACATTGCATTGTTCTTTATCCAACAAACCACAGACGATACAAAGGCGTACCGGATGAGCAAGTGCCTTTAGCATGTCGGCCGCTTCTTGATAAGTGTTAAAATTGTTCTTCACAGCAAGCACCTCAGCTCTTTTCGTTCTTTAAATCATTATATCCTAATATTACGATATAGCAATATATAAAATCCGCCAGACTGTATCTCCTGATCATCCCAGGTTTACATCTGGCGGAAAAAGTAAGGATTATTTAATTGGGTGCGTACAAAGCTTACTATGGTAGCTTGGCTGAGGCGGCGGTAAGAGATTTAGCAATCTTGCTCTCCCAGTCATTGACCGTCTTGAGGGAAGTATGAACCTGACGGGTCTGATCATAGACCGTCTTCAATTCAACGATAGCCAATACAGCATCACCGGATTTGACCGCGGATTTATAACGCTTATCAGCCGCGGTCAGCCGTTTGCGAGCGGCGGCGATGACCTTATTCTCGGCAGTAATTTGTTTCTTCAAATTCTGAACAGGTACGAGGGCATCTTTGACAATCTTGGCCTTGGATGCAGCGGCTTTTTTGGCGGCCGCAAGTGCAGCCTTCTTCGCTTTGATCTCTGAAGAGGCCGCGGTTGCCGAAGGCTTTAGCTTGTTGCGCCTCAGTTCAAGCAGATCTACTGCTTTCTTGTCCTTTCGCTTCCTGGCGGCTGTAGTCTGCTTGCCTAAAGCGGCATATTGGTCCAGCAAGGAAGCATGCTTGCGTTGCAGTCCTTCACTTTCCTGGGTCAAACGGGTAATCAACGGCTGGTCAATGGCCTTGATTTTTACTTTGATCGCGGACAGTCTCTCGTTATTGCTCTTACGTAAGGCGGTAACTTCTGCACTTTGCAGCTTGACACCGGCTTGCACAGTGGTCAGTCCGTCATACAGGGCGTCGATACTATTCAAGGCGGTATCCCATGTCTCTCCGCCTTTGGCGGCCTGGACCTCTGGTGCAGACATGAGAAGCAGTATGCTGAGAAACAGCACGTTCAAGCGTATCATTGACTTATGCTTCATTTACACTCACTCCTAACACTTTTAATGAAACCCAGCAGACACGCAAAAAAGCACCTGCAAGAAAACGATTCAAAAATCGCTTATCTTGCGAGGTGCTTCACTCGCGAATCTATTTGGATTTGGTTCTTTTACTATAACCTTCCATACTAAGGATGTCAATAGAAAGAGGAACATATGTTTGATCAGGAATATCTCTTCTCCCGCTACCTGTCCTTTTCATTATGGACAAGTGTGGCTATAATAGGGAAGGAATAGATTAAGGTAGCGGGGTGTTCGAGAACAATGAGAAATTACTTGGATTTACTAGAAGACGTACTACATAACGGAACCTCGAAGGAAGACCGCACCGGGGTCGGAACACGTTCCGTATTTGGTCGACAATTGCGTTTTGATCTGAATGAAGGATTTCCGCTGGTAACGACCAAACGGGTTCATTTGAAATCGGTGGTTCATGAGCTGCTGTGGTTCTTGCGTGGCGATACGAATATTGCTTATCTCAAAGAAAATGGAGTCCGTATCTGGGACGAATGGGCAGACGAGAACGGCGATTTAGGCCCGGTCTACGGCTCGCAGTGGCGTTCCTGGGAGGCTCCTGACGGCCGGAAGATTGATCAGATCGCTGCTGTAGTAGAAGCCATCAAACAAAATCCTGATTCGCGTCGTCATCTTGTTAGTGCCTGGAATGTGGCTGAGGTGGATCAAATGAAGCTGCCACCATGTCACTTCGTATTTCAGTTTTACGTGGCGGACGGCAAATTGTCCTGCATGTTGACGATGCGTTCTGTAGATACATTTCTTGGTCTGCCGTTCAACATTGCCAGCTATTCGCTCTTGACCCACATGATTGCGCAGCAGTGTGGTCTGGGAGTCGGAGAATTCATCTGGTCTGGTGGCGATGTCCATATTTATAACAATCATGTAGAGCAAGTCAAGACTCAACTGGAACGGGAGCCTTATCCATTGCCAAAATTGGTGATTAAGCGCAAGCCCGACTCCATCTTCGATTACGTTTACGAGGATTTTGAGTTTACCGATTATCAGCATCATCCAACCATTAAAGCTACGGTAGCTGTATAACACGGCGCTGAAGGGAAAGGGAGCGGTGAACGTGGGAATTACTCTTATATGGGCTATGTCCAGCAATGGTGCCATCGGTCTGAACAACCAATTGCCATGGAGGTTGCCTGCTGATCTCAAGTTCTTCAAGTCGCAAACGATTGGCAAGACGATGCTGATGGGACGCAAAACATGGGAATCGATGGGCAGTAAGCCACTTCCGGGTCGGCATAGCGTGGTATTGACGGGTGACACCTCTTATGTAGCCGAAGGGGCAGAGGTTGTGCATTCGATTGAGGAAGCGCGCAAGATTGCGGTAGATGAAGAATTGATGGTCATCGGCGGAGCGGGGGTCTTCAAGCATTTCTTGCCGTTAGCAGACCGTTTACTGGTGACGCGTATTGATGAAGATATTCAGGGGGATGTTTTCTTCCCGCATTTTGACTGGAATGAATTCGCATTAGTCCATGAGGAGCAGGGGATCAAAGATGAGAAAAACCCCTTCAACTACCGATTTTTAACTTACACGCGTCGTTAATAAAATGAGGATAAGTGCAAATTATCATATTATTAATCCATTAATAACAGTTTTCCCGAATGCTAACATCTAGATACACGGATGCTTAGATTACGGATGGGGGAACTGATCAATGTCTACACCAACAGGATTCATGGAGTTCAAACGAGAACTTCCCGGTGACCGGAGCCCGTCCGAACGGGTGAAGGACTGGGAAGAATTTCATAAACATATGTCCGATGAGGACTTGCGTAACCAAGGGGCCCGCTGCATGGACTGCGGTACACCCTATTGTCATGTGGGCGTTGATATGCTTGGCGGCACATCGGGTTGTCCAGTACACAATTTGATTCCGGAATGGAATAACTTGATTTACCGGGATTTGTGGAAGGACGCTTTGGACCGTCTGCACAAGACCAATAATTTTCCAGAGTTTACTGGCCGGGTGTGTCCTGCACCCTGTGAAGGCTCCTGTACAGTGGGTCTGATCGGGCAGCCAGTAACCATTAAGACAATCGAGCAGGCAATCATCGATAAGGGCTTTGAAGAGGGCTGGGTTGTTCCTGAGCCTCCGGAGAAACGGACAGGCCACAAAGTGGCCGTTGTTGGCTCCGGCCCTGCGGGTTTGGCTTGCGCGGCACAGTTGAATAAAGCTGGACATGAAGTAACTGTCTATGAGCGGTCTGACCGGATCGGCGGCCTTCTGATGTACGGCATTCCAACGATGAAGCTGGATAAGGACGTCGTGCAGCGCCGCGTCGATCTGCTCGCAGCAGAAGGTGTAAAGTTTGTAACTAACACCGAAATTGGCAGAGATATCAAGGCGGAGCAATTGGTTGAAGAGTTTGACGCCGTTGTATTATGCGGTGGGGCAACAAAGCCACGTCAATTTGATATTGAGGGCAGCCAATTGAATGGGGTTCATTACGCCATGCCTTTCCTTAATGGAACGATCAAGAGTTATCTGGATTCTAATCTTACCGATGGGCAGTATCTGTCCGCAGAAGGCAAAGATGTGATCGTAATTGGTGGCGGTGATACCGGCTCCGACTGCGTAGCCACAGCTCTGCGTCACGGTTGCCGCAGCATTACGCAATTTGGCACACATAATCAAGCGCCACTGGAGCGCGATGCACTTAACAATCCTTGGCCACAATTTCCGAATGTCTACACCCTGGACTATGCTCAAGAGGAAGCGAAAGCATTATTTGGCAACGATCCTCGGGAATTCTCCATTATGACTACGCGCTTTGTTGGGGGTGAGCAAGGGAACTTAAAGGAATTGCATACCGTGCAAATTCAGCGGATCGTGGATGAAACCGGACGTAAGGTGTATCAACCGATTCCAGGAACCGAGCGGGTCTTCCCGGCTCAGATGGCCTTGATTGCTATTGGATTCGACGGTCCTGAATCAACCTTAGTTGATCAGTTAGGTCTAGACCGAGATCGCCGGACCAATGTCAAGGCTAAATACGGTCAGTTCAAGACGAACGTTGACAAGGTGTTTGCTGCCGGAGATATGCGCCGGGGACAAAGCCTAGTAGTATGGGCTATTAATGAGGGCCGGGCTGCGGCTCGTGAAGTAGATAAATATCTGATGGGTTCGACAGTGCTGGTGTAATTTACAGGAACATTTTGGGGCATTGTGTTATAATCAAATAAAGCTTACTGGAGCTGCGCAGAGCGCGGCTCTTTTTTTTCGGATATGGAAGCATAGCAACAAACGAAAGAGGGACTATGGAAGCATGAAGACGCTCGTTATTGCCGAGAAACCGGATATGGGACGAACGATTGCTGCGGTGATTGAACCCAAAGCAAAAAACAACCGCTCTTACCTGGAGGGGGAACGGTATATTATTACTTGGGCGATCGGCCATTTGCTGGAGCTGGCTGAGCCGGATGCTTACGATGATAAGTACAAGCGCTGGAATTTCGGCGACTTGCCCATTTTACCTGAAAGCTTCAAAATTGTGCCTAACCCGAGAACCAAAGATCAATTGAAGATCATCGGTGATTTGGCCAAACGCTGTAGTGCCATTGTTAACGCCTGTGATGCCGCCAGGGAGGGGCAATATATTTTCGCCTTGATTCAGCAACAGTTGAAGTTGTCCCAACCTGTCAAACGCTTGTGGATTTCAGACCTGACCAGCGAAAGTATAGCCAAAGGCTTCGCCGAGTTGTATGATGCTTCGGAGTTCGACAATTTAACGATGGCCGCCAGAGCACGCAGCGAAGCGGATTGGCTCATCGGTATGAACGCCACGCGGGCGTTTACGACCAAGCACCGTACACTGCTGTCCGTGGGTCGGGTACAGACCCCGGTCCTGGCTTTGATCTATGATCGGCAGAAGGAAATCGAGAACTTTGATTCTCTGACTTACTATGAGATTAAGGCGGAGTTTGAGCAGGAGACCCGTAAATATACAGGAAGCTGGCAAGGGGAACGGCTGACAGATGGAGAAAAGGCCGCAGCCATTGCCGAGAAGGTAAAAGGGAACCCGGGACGGATTACCGAATACGAGGTTAAGGATACCAAAGAGTATCCTTATAAGCTATACGATTTGACCCTGCTGCAACGGGAGTCGAACGCCAAATACGGCTATTCGGCCAAGAAGACGCTGGACATTGCGCAGGCGCTTTATGAGCGGCATAAGGTAATCTCTTATCCGCGAACAAGCTCTAACTATGTCACCGAGCAGAATATCGACGGTATGCATAAGGTGCTTCATATGCTGAAGTCTTCCGGCTACAAACAGCTTGCGGAAGGGGGGAACCCCAAGCTCGTGCATATCGGCAACAAGGCGGTCTGCAATCCGTCCCGGGTCGAGGATCACCATGCCATTCTCCCTACGCTGAGAAGGCCGGGAACTTTGAGCAAGGAGGAGCAGAATGTTTATGATCTGGTCATTCGGCGTTTCCTGTCTCATTTCTATCCTGCGGCCGAGTATAAGCAACATACGGTTCTAACCGAAGTTGAGGGTGAAACGTTCAAGACGAATGTGAAGGAATTGCTCTCTCTGGGCTGGAAGGTCTGCTTGCCGGGTGATGATGGGGCCAAGTCCAGCCGTGGAAAAGGGAAGAAAAAGGACGAGGAAGAGGATGCCGAGGAATTGACGGACGTACCTTTTCATATTGATCGCAGCTTGCCCGTTCAATGTATCGATGCTCAGGCGAAGGAGAAGGCCACGCAGCCGCCCAAGCATTACACTGAAGGTACTTTGCTGAAAGCGATGGAAAGTGCAGGCAAGCAGCTTGAGAATGAGGAATTACGTGAAGTGATGAAGGATGCGGGTCTTGGCACTCCGGCCACGCGAGCGGCTACCATCGAACGGTTGAAGAAGGTTGGATACATTACGATGCAAGGGAAGAGAATCACGGTGACTCAAAAGGGACGAGCAGCAGTGGAACTCATTCGCCATGCCGGGGTTGAATTGTTGACCTCGCCGGAAATGACCGGACAGTGGGAACGACGGTTGTATCAAATCTCCAAGGGTGAAGCTGCCCGCGAGAAGTTTATGGATAATGTCCGCCGCTTTACGCTTTCCATTATTGATAAAGTAAGGACACAGCAAAAGGCGGACGCTTCTGTGTTCGGTACAGAGGAAGCGGAGAAGGGTGCCAATCGCGGCGGTAGAAGCAGCAATGCCAGCGGCCTGGGGAGAGCCTCCAGGAGCGCAGGTGGCGCTTCTACGGGCTCACGGGCGACAGCCACGGCGGCGAAGGCCAAGAGCGCTAGTTCACTCCAGCCCTTGGCCCCTTGCCCACGCGAGGGTTGCGGTGGTCAATTGATTGAGGGCCGCAAGGGCTACGGCTGCACCCATTACAAGCAAGGCTGTGGCTTCGTCATCTGGAAGGAATTCCAGGGTAAGAAGGTGTCCCAATCGATGCTCAACGCCTTGCTTGCCAAGGGGCAGACTCAATTGCTGACCTTCAAGCAGGCGGGTGGAGAGGTGAAGGCACGAATGGTGCTGTCTGACCGAGCCACGGGCAAGCTGGAGTTACTTGAAGCGGATAGCAATTAAGCAAAAAAACAGCAACAACCGACCCTACAAGGTCTGTTGTTGCTGTTGTACTTGATGAACATGGTCGAAAATAACGCGCGGAACTTCCTCCAAAGAAGAGACGGTATATATTTGAAGATTAGCGCCTTGTTGTAATTCAACAATGTTGTACAGCCATTCATTAGGAATTTGAATATGGATGGCTCCGATGCCGGCGGTCAGCGCCGGGGTGATATCTGTACGCAAGCTGTTGCCTACCATCCAGGTCCGGGAACGGTCAAAGGGACGGGATCGCAAAATGTCCTCCAAGGCTTCTGCATTCTTATGACGGCGGATATAAATCCGGTCCTGAAAATAGTCGCTTAACTTCATTTGGTCAATCTTGCGTTGCTGAATCACGGATTCTCCTCCCGTATAGAGGTGGAGTTCGTGGCCTTGACTACGCAGCAGATTCAGCGTCTCGACCATACCAGGATAAGGCTCAATCGGCAGCTCGTATACGCTGAGGCCCAGCTTCATGAGCAGGGCTTCCTCCTGAGCCTGGAGCTGACGGCCCGTAGTCTTGCTGAAATAGCGATACGTATCGATCAGTGATTCGGGAAAGTGGATACTGGCGAAGCCGATCTGATGCACCCCGGCTACGTCAATTTCCGTTTGTTTGTCACGGATTTCCGCCACAGTAATGCCACTTGGCTTGAACCAGTCCGTAAGCATATCGGCAAATTGTTCAAGGATGAGTTCAAAATACTTGTTACAATGTACCAATGTATCGTCCAGATCAAATATAATCTGTTGAGTTGTTGCTGAATTCATAATTAGGTCACTCCTTTATCCAAAGCACGCTTGTCTATAAGAGGATGTTCAAAAAGTCGTCTTCCCAGGACGGAGTTGTTTGAACTCGCACTATAAAGTATGTTCCTATCATAAGCAGAAGCGCTTGGTTAAAGCAAGTAACCTATCTTTGCCATTGGTTCATGACAACCGGATATAGGATTCAAGGAACATCTGCAATTCTGCTGCACCATCGGGGCGGATACTGAATTTCTCCGTGTTCTGGGCTAGCAAATGGATACGTAAGAGGCCAGCTACGCGAAGCAATAGCAGATCGTGCAGAAGTTGCTCCTGAGGTTGGCCCAGGTCCTGCATGATTTCCTGCATGGACTTCGGCTTGTCAGCTACACAGCGGAGCAAGCGCAAGCGCTGGGGCTCTGCCAAGGCCCGGGTTAATCTCTTCAGTACCATCGGAGGCTCGTCCTCGTCAAGCTCAGGCAAATCAAGCGGATATTGAATGAAGAGAACCCCTTCATAGAAGACGTATGTATTGATCGGCCGGAAATGAATAGAAGGGCATAATACGACCTCTGTAATGGGCTTAAGTGGCTCCAGCACCAGCCCCCCGGATGCATATTCGATGAGCGCGTCGGCGTCCATTTTTTGCAGCAGGGTACTTTTTTCGTCAAAATCTTCTTGTAGCAAGGAGACAAGCCGCTGCTCTACTTCCCGAAAATAAAGCTGATTCCATACCTTCAGTAGCGGAATATAACTACTGCGAATTCGGCCAATAGTATCATTACTCACAGAGGGAATGTAGGAATTTGTTCGTGCGTAAAGCGTCTCGGCATCAATTTGTGCCAATTCGTTCAAAAAAGGAGTTACCTCGTCACCGTCCTGGCGACCCAAGGTCCAGGCGAAGAGCACATCATAATCCGTTAGCGGATATTGCGCCGCCTCGGCAAATTGCTGCCGTTGCTCCGGTGTGAATCGCTGTTCAATATCGGTAATCCATTCGGCACCCACATCCAGGCTGCTCACCCATTTGCGCGTCGTATATATCATAAAGCTGCTGATGAGTTCGTAGACCGGAGAGACATCTACTTTCACGTCATAGGCCATGATCATAAACCTCCCAATAATCGTTGCATTCAGACTTATTATGCTTGTTTGGCGAGGGGTTGTCCACTATAATGTTGAAGGATTATGCAAGTGAGGGGTTATATTAAAGGAGCGTTACTATTGAAAACAACATCGTCTTACTTAAAACCTATCTTTTCACCTACCGTCATTCTTATTGGCGTCATCATTATTGCCGGGCTTAGCCAAGGGCTATTGCTCCCGGTTTTATCTATTTTTATGGAGCAACGGGGAGTATCTTCATCTGTTAACGGCTTACATGCCGCCGCGCTTTACGTCGGCTCATTCGCTATGTCACTTGTAGCTGAGCGCCTGCTGCGCCGCACCGGATTCAAGAAGCTACTATTGTCCGGAGTGGTGCTGGTGATGGTCGCATTGCCTTTGTTTCCACTTGTGGCAGATGTGCGAATTTGGCTAGTCCTGCGTATTCTTGTGGGAATTGGAGATAGCGCGATTCACTTTACCTCCCAATTGTGGATGTTACTGTTATCCCCACCCGAGAAGCGGGGGCGCAATATTTCGTTATATGGCATGTCGTACGGATTAGGCTTCAGCATCGGTCCGCTCGGGATCAGGCTGTTGTCCTATGGACAGGCCATCCCGTTTGTCATTCTGAGCGTGCTCTTTCTTGTGATGGTTGTGTTGGTAGTGGTATTTCTGCCTAATCAATCTCCTGACAACCTTGGCTCGAAGGAGGAGGCGGGGGCCCCACGGCAAGTGCTGCACATCTACCGCCTGGCTTGGTTTGCCCTGATTCCTGCACTCCTGTATGGCTATATGGAAGCTTCTATGAATAGCAATTTTCCGATATATGGTTTGCGCTCCGGGCTGAGCAGCGAGGACATCTCCTCCTTGTTGCCGTTCTTCGGTATCGGCGGACTGCTCCTGCAATTGCCGCTGGGCCTATTGAGTGATCGTTTTGGACGAAAGAAAGTGCTGATGACGGCTGGTCTGGCCGGAGGGGTTCTGTTTATGGCGGTCCCGCTGGCTGGCAATCATTTTGTTGCCCTACTACTTTTATTCATGGGCGCAGGAGGCCTGGTAGGCTCCTTCTTCTCCCTGGGGCTCGCTTATGCGGCTGATTTGCTGCCAAGGCACTTATTGCCAGTGGCGAATGTTATTGCTTCGTTTCATTTTAACTTTGGCAGCATCGCCGGGCCTAACCTGGGCGGAATGGCTATGCAATGGGGAGCAGCCCCACTTTTGTTCGTATTTTTAGGAGCGGCGTACGTTCTATTTTCCCTGCTGGGCTTTGCATTTTGGGGGAACCAGACAAAAAAAGTGCAAATGTGAACAGGCTGTAATGGATTTTAAATGGTTTTTCCAATAAACTAGAGGATAAAGGATTCGTATGGCTTCAAGCTAAGTACGTGTTCAAAAGGAGAAATCGGACTATGATCAGAATTAACCACTTACACAAATCAGTGGATGGGAATAAGAAAAAGGTGCTTCGTGACATTTCCGTCCAGTTTAGCACCGGAGAAATGATTGGCGTAGTGGGAGCCAGCGGTAGTGGCAAGAGTATGCTGCTGCGTTGCCTGGCACTGCGCGAACGCTGGAATCGTGGCGATTATACCTGGAGTGGCCAGAAGGTGCTAGAAGGTGGAGGCGCTGGAACTTCGAAATACCGCTCTAAGTGTGCTTATCTGGAGCAACCGCCATCTTTGTATCCCGAGAAGACGGCCTTGAAGAATGTTCTTATCGGACAAGTGGGCCAAACGCCACTTCTTCGCCGTCTAACGGGCATGGTCCGCTCGGATGATTACATGGGCGCAATGGATGAATTGGAGAAATACGGCCTACTGGACAAGGCCCATGTCAAGGCTAGCAAGCTGAGTGGGGGAGAACGGCAACGGGTGGCTATCTGCCGGGCTATGGCTCATGGAGCCAACTTCATAGCAGCGGACGAGCCTGTGATCGGGCTTGATCCCAAATCGGCCGAACATGTGCTGAATACACTCAAGGAGCTTTGTACCACGCAGGACAAAATGGTGGTCGTGGCTTTACCACTGGAGCTGGCCGAACGGTATTGCACACGTATTTGGGGTATTCATGAGGGGACACTGGAACTTGACGTTTATGGACGCCGTTTGACCGCGGAGGAGAAACGCCAAATCGATTTGGCATGAAATGAGTGATAGCATTGATGATAACAAGATGGTTTCCTGCTTTGGCCGGGCTGTTATTGCTGCTTGTGCTGAGCGGATGCAATTTTATAAGTGATCCCAAATCCATGATGGAGACGCCGCAACTCTCCTCGGATAAGGCATCGCTAATCAGCATTATTAAGGGAGAGCTGAAGGGCGGAGAGATTATTTCGCCGCGCGATATCCGCAACAATAGCTCTATTCGTACGCTGGACTTGAACAATGACGGTGTCATGGAAGCGGTGGTATTTTACGAGACGCCGGAGGAAGCGGTACGCATCCACGGCATGATTCTGCAGCAACAGGGCGATTCCTGGGTGCTTAGAGCCAGGTTCGATGGGGAAGGCCAGGTGTTGGAGACCTTTGACCTGCTGGATGTTACGGGTGACGGGAAGCTCGATATCATTGCCGGCTTCTCCAGCGGCTCGGAGGAACTTCAGAAGGGCTTGACCGTATATACCTATGATGGTGAAGAGGTAGAGAAGGTATTGGCCTTGCCGTACAGCTATTTTATGGTCGATGATCTTAACCAGGACAATCAGCTTGATCTTACGGTCATTAACCTGAAGCGTGACCAATTGGCGACAGTTACCACATACCAGTATGAGGACTCATTTAAGGAGCTCAGTCATCTGGAGCTAAATGACCCGGTCAGCGAATATTATAATGCCGTTAGCGGCAATATTACGCCGAACCTGAAAGGGCTCATTCTTGATGCCAGTGTGGGTAACCATTCCGCATTCTCTACGGTCATCGTCATGAAGGACGGTCAACTTGTTAACCTGTTGCCTTCCCAGGACATGACGTTGAAGGGATATCCTATCATGAGCGGGGATGTGAACAACGACGGAGTGCTGGAGATCGGGATGCTGGAGAAGCCCAAGGGCTGGGAATATATTTCATTCGATGAAATTCCCTGGTTGTTCTCTTATTATCAGTGGGATGAAGCGCAAGGCCTTAAATTCATGATGCAGCAGTACATGGATATGTCCGGGCGATTCTATTTCAACTTCCCGAAGGAATGGCGAGGCACGGTTACGATCGATACAAAGTCCAACAAGAACGAACATCTCTGGTTCGTCAAAGTAGATACCAACGAGACAGTGGCAGAGATTCGCTTCTTCTCCTTAGCGGAATGGGAGCGTAACAAGGCGGATTGGGAACTGCTGGCACGAGACGCTGACAGAGTAATCGGGTTTATCAGTCATACGGACTTGAAGGTGAATAAAGGCGAAACCGAAATTAAGCGTTAACTTGGGTCCATTGGAAAAGAGGGGGCTTTAACATTGAGTAAGGTATTAATTTTGGAGGATGAAGAGTCCATCCGTAGTTTTATCGTGATTAATCTGAAACGCAACGGGTTCGATGTTCTGGAGGCCGCAGACGGTCATGAGGCGCTAAGTAAGCTGCAAAGCGTGCCGGATATTGACATTGCGCTGCTGGACGTTATGGTGCCTGGTATCGACGGATTTGAGGTCTGTCGACGTATCCGGGAGACCAATGAACGAATTGGAATTATATTTCTGACAGCCAAGGTTCAGGAGCAGGACAAGGTGTATGCTCTTTCCGTAGGTGCGGACGATCATGTGAGCAAGCCGTTCAGCCCTACGGAGTTGATTGCGCGAATCCAGTCGTTGTTGCGTCGCGTGAATGTGTACCGCGAAGGCACCGCCAAGGTAACGTTCAGTTCAGGCCCGTTCTCACTGGATTTGATCTCCAAGCAATTTAAACGCGGGGGTCAGATGATTGAGCTTACCCCTACGGAATTTTCACTGATTCAGTATTTCTTGGAGAACGAGAACACCCCGCTAAGCCGGGATCTCTTGCTGGATCATGTATGGGGCAAGGAATATATGGGCGACCCGAAAATCGTGGACGTCAACATTCGCCGATTGCGGCAAAAAATTGAGAATAACCCGTCCGAACCGGCCTTTCTGCAAACCGTGTGGGGACACGGCTATAAGTGGAAGGGCGAGGGGCAATGATTAAGAAAGGGATTGGCCGGCAAATTGTATTACATTATTTCATCGTCGTATTCGTTACTTTGTTCATGATCGAAGGCATCTTTACGCTGGCCATTCGCATGTATTATTACGACGCGATTTATAATCATATGTCGAATCATTCGATCTGGGCCTCGGATTACTTTGAGAAATTTGTACGCTTGAATGCCGAGCGGGACCCTGATTACTTTACGCAAATGCTGCGTACCTTCGAACTGGACAATACGGAACTGATGATTCTGGATCGGAAAGGTGAGGTCAAGGCCAGCACCAATCCGTTCCAAGCCGATAAAGCCATCCAAACGAGCGACGTTCCACAGGCTGTAGCCGGCAGTGTGGGGAAGTGGGTTGGCCGCCAGCCGGCAACCGGGGAACCGGTTATGGCCGTGTCGCGCCCGCTCCAGTTCCAGGGAGAGACGCAATACATCGTTCGTTATGTGACCTCCATGGAGCAGGTGAACTCCAAGCTGTTGAACCTTACCCTGCTGTCCATTGGGGTAGCCAGTGCGGTTCTCGCCCTGGTTACGTTATTCAGTATTGGGTTGGCCAACTCCATTGTTAAGCCCATTAATAATATTCGTGATGTATCTGCGCAGATGGCTCGGGGCAGGTTTGATGCGAGGATTAAGGGCAGTTACAAATACGAGCTGGGTGAATTGGCTTCCACACTTAATTATATGGCTGAGGAAATCGTGCGAAGCAATCAGATCAAGGATGATTTTATTTCGTCGATCTCCCATGAGCTAAGAACGCCACTCACCGGTATCAAGGGTTGGAGTGAGACCTTAACCTCCGGTGGCTTTGATCCTGAGGAGACCAAGATCGGCATGGGCATTATCGCGAAGGAAACCGATCGTCTGATCGGTCTGGTTGAGGAAATCCTCGACTTCTCGAAGCTGCAGCAAAATGAGATGAAGCTGGTCATTGGCGAGGTCAATCTCAAGGAATTGCTTCAGGAAACGATGCTTAATGTTTGGGCGAAGGCGGAGCAGAAGCAAATTCAATTGAAGCTGGAGGACAAGACGGAAGGTCAAGTGATCATCCATGGTGACGGCAATCGGTTGAAGCAGGTCTTTCTGAACGTGGTTGACAATGCCATCAAATTCTCCCATGAACAAAGCTGGATTCATCTGGTGATCAGTCGCAAGGAAGACGGTAAGGCTTTGGTGGAGGTCATCGATACGGGGATCGGCATCAGTGAGGAATACTTGAATAAGGTCAAAGACCGCTTCTTCCAGGTTAATCATCAGGGAGGCGGTACAGGGCTGGGTCTGGCCATCAGCCAGCAACTCGTGGAGTTGCATCAGGGTGAGATGGAGATTCATAGTGAGCTTGGGGTTGGTACCAAAGTCTCGGTCACTTTGCCACTGCTGGACCTTGCTGAGGGTAACAATCATTTTATAGACGAGAGCAACCCGGAATGAACAAGAGCGGTGCAGGAACGAATCATGAGATCAGATTCGTTCCGCACCGCTCTTTTTTGTCGTTCAAGCTATCCGTTCATTTAAAGCGGGTGCTCAAGAGAGTAATCCCTCGGCGCGCAGACGCGGAGCGTTATCATAAACCTCCTGCAGCAGCCGGGAGGGCTGTGGCCGCAAGGCGGGCTTAGCCGCTACAATTTCACCTGGTCCTACTACAGCAATCTCGCCGTCGATGCCCTTGATTACGGCTCCGTCCTTAATGATGGCACCTTCGCCTATAATTGCATTCTCGATAAGAGCATGCTTGCCGATCTTGGCGCCTGGCATGACGACACTATCCTTCACCCAGGCGTTACGGGCAATCTCTGTACCGGCGAATACAACCGAACGTTCCGCGTGGCCGTCAAGCAGGCATTGTTCATGAATCAGCGTAGAGGAGGGCTGTAGGCTACGTCTTCTGACCAGACTAAGACTAGTCGTTAATTCCCTTGTCAGCATAGGCCATTCCTCTTGATGGAGCAAAGAGGAAGAGCGATTTTCCAGCAAGTCCATATGTGCTTCCCACAGGCTGCGTACTGTGCCTACATCTCGCCAGTAACCATTGAACTGGTAGGCATAAAGCGGCTCGCTGCCCTTCAGCATGCTCGGGATGACATCCTTGCCGAAGTCATGGCTGGACCGGGCATTCTCAGCATCTGCCGCTAAGTGCTGCTTCAAATACTCCCACTCGAACATGTAAATTCCCATGGAAGCTAGATTGCTTGCAGGCTGGGCAGGCTTCTCTGCAAACTCAGTAATACGGTGCTGGTCATCCATCGACATCACACCAAAGCGATGGGCTTCTTCCCAAGGCACCGGCATGACCGAGATGGTCGCTTTCGCCTGGCTAGTGAGATGGAAGTCAAGCATACGCCGATAGTTCATATGATAGATATGGTCTCCGGACAGGATTAACACATGCTTGGGAGAATGACTATCGACAAAGGCCATGTTCTTGAAAATGGCGTCCGCTGTGCCCGCATAGGCTTCCGTACCGCATCGGGATGGGGGGAGCAGGGTGATTCCGCCGTCTTCCGTATGTGGCAACCTCCAGGGATCGCCTTCCCCGATATGATTGTGGAGTGACTCGGCTTCATATTGAGTCAGCACGCCAACCGTATCGATGCCGGAATTCGCACAATTACTTAGAGGAAAATCGATAATTCGGTAACGTCCACCGAATGGCACGGCCGGTTTGGCCTGCTTGGCTGTCAGCGGTGATAATCTCCGTCCCTCTCCGCCCGCAAGCAGCATAGCAATGCAATCCTTTTTCCTCATTTTTGATTCCCTCCCGTATGTTTTAGTGTGAGTAGCACATACACTAAAGGATATAATGTAGATGAAATAAATTATGGAAATAACGCAGAAATATTACATCATTTTATGGAAAACGCTGAAAAAATTTTTGGAATGGAAGTTGGTGACCCTTATGTCTGCTCCAAGCCGAAGTTGTCCCTTATCCCCGGAGGTCAATTATTTATTTCACGAGGGGACACTGCATCATAGTTACCGAACCTTCGGCGCCCACCGTACGACCGAACATGGACGGCCAGGCGTGCGCTTCACGGTATGGGCTCCTCGTGCTCGCCAGCTCGCCGTGGTGGGAGACTGGAACGAATGGGACGAGAAGCGTGATGTATTACATAAGATGCCCGATTCCGGGATATGGACTCTTTTTTTGCCGGACGTACCGGAGGGAAGTTTTTACAAATATGCAATAACAGCTTCCGATGGCTCCACCTCGCTGAAGGCCGATCCTTTTGCTTTTCAGTCTGAGATCAGGCCCAAGACAGCTTCGGTTGTCACTTCTCTGGATGGGTATGAGTGGGGGGATCTGGCCTGGATTCGTAGCCGAACAGCACCTTACCAGCGACCGCTTAGTATCTATGAGTTGCATTTCGGGACTTGGCGGCAGAAAGAAGAGGGCGTGCTTCTCACCTACCGGGAGATGGCGGATGAACTGATACCTTATGTCCTAGAAATGGGCTACACCCATATCGAGCTTTTGCCCTTGTGCGAGCATCCGTACGATTTGTCTTGGGGTTACCAGACTACGGGATATTTTGCTCCGACAAGCCGCTATGGGAAGCCGCATGATCTGATGTACTTCGTTGATCGATGCCATCAAGCAGGAATCGGGGTGCTGCTGGATTGGGTTCCAGGACATTTTCCGAAGGATGCTCATGGATTGCGGAGGTTTGACGGTACGCCGTTGTACGAATATGGTGATCCCGCCAAAGCGGAGAAGAGGGGATGGGGGACGTTAACTTTTGATTTTGGTAAACCCGAGGTCCGATCTTTCCTGATTTCAAGCGCTATCTATTGGCTGGACGTGTATCATTTCGATGGCTTGCGTGTAGATGCAGTGACTAGCATCCTCAGGTTGGACTTCGAGAAGCCCTCCTGGGAAGTGACGCGCAACGCGGAAGGCGGTGTGGAGAATCTGGAGGGAGTCAATTTCTTGCAGCAGTTAAACAAGGCGGTATTCCACTATTTCCCTCAGGCGTTAATGATGGCGGAGGAATCAGCTTCCTGGCCTAAGGTGACCGCGCCTGTGCATGAGGGCGGACTGGGCTTCAACTATAAATGGAATATGGGATGGATGAACGATACGCTGAGGTATGTGGAGACTGCATTTGCTAAGCGTCCCCAGCATCATTCCTTGCTTACCTTTCCTATCTGGTACGCCCATACCGAGAATTTCACGCTTCCGTTGTCCCATGATGAGGTCGTGCACGGCAAGAAATCACTACTGGACAAAATGCCGGGCAGCTATGAACAGAAATTCGCCGGACTTCGGCTGCTACTGGGCTATCAATTCACTTCTCCGGGTAAAAAGCTGGTGTTCATGGGGGGCGAGTTTGGCCAGTTTGTGGAGTGGAGAGATGAGGAGGAGCTGGATTGGCATCTGCTGGATTATCCGGCTCACCACCGAATGCAACGTTACAGTGCGGCGCTGAATCGGTTATATTTGCGAGAGCGGGCTCTTTGGAAGCTGGATCATGACCCGGCTGGCTATGAGTGGATATGTCCAGATGCTGGTGAGCAGAGTGTCATTGCATATATGCGAAAGACTGAGCGGAGGCGAGATACCCTCGTGATTCTGGTGAATTTTCAACCGGTGGAAAGAGCGAATTACCGCGTAGGCGTTCCATGGCCAGGAGGGTACGATCAAATATTCAACAGTCAGGAATGGCGGTTTGGTGGCCAGGAAAGGATGCGGTCAACCAGCCGCAGCAGTGAGAGAGTACCTTGGTATAACCAGCGGCATAGCCTCAGGGTGAGTCTCCCGCCGCTGAGTATAACCATATGGAAGCGCCAAGAGCCGATGAGGAGGAACAAGCGATGAATATCCTGTTTGCTGCGGCGGAAGCTGCACCCCTGGTCAAGACTGGCGGTTTGGCTGATGTCATTGGAGCCTTACCCAAGGCATTGATTGAAGCCGGGCATGACGTGCGGATTATGCTGCCTAAATATAAGGCACTTTCTGATGCTGTGCTGGGCCGTCTTGCGCAAATAGGGACTAAAAATGTCCCGGTAGGCTGGCGTCAGAAATACGGTGGCTTGGCGCTGGTTCATTGGGATGGCCTGCCTATTTATCTTATTGATAATGAGGAGTATTTCCGCCGCGATGGCATTTATGGACATGGAGATGATGGAGAACGGTTTGCTTACTTTGACCGGGCCGTGCTGGAGTTACTGCCCCTTACCGGCTTTGTGCCCGATATCATTCATTGTCATGATTGGCATACGGGAATGATTCCCTTGCTGCTAAGGGAGCACTATCGGCATCAAGCATTCTACAAAGATATTCGCACAGTCTATACCATTCACAATCTGCTCTATCAAGGGAACTTTCCGGAAGAGATTCTACCGGATTTGCTGGGCTTGCCATGGCATTATTTCACTCCCGAGGGCGTTGAGTACTACGGTAGCGTCAGCTTTATGAAGGCGGGCCTCGTTTATGCGAATCATATCACGACGGTCAGCCCTACGTATGCGGGAGAGATTCAGACAGAGCATTACGGCTGTGGGATGGATGGCTTGCTGCGCTTCTTAAGCGGACGCTTATCGGGTATTGTCAATGGTATCGACACGGAGTTGTATAATCCTGAGACGGATTTGGAGCTATTTGCCCGTTACAGTCACAGTTTGAAGCAAAAGCAAGCCAACAAGCTGGCCCTACAACGCGAGCTGGGTCTACCGGAGAAGGCCGATGTTCCGCTCTTCTGCATGATTACCCGCCTGGTGGAACCCAAAGGACTTGATCTGCTGCTACGAGTATTGGATGAGTGGTTATGGGAGGATGAAGTGCAATTTGTCTTGCTTGGAACGGGAGACCCGATCTATGAGTCGTGGTTCCGGGAAGCTGCTCGCCGCCATCCAGGCAAGCTTGCCGTGGAAATCCGCTTTAGCGAGGCTTTGTCGCGGCGTATTTATGCGGGCAGCGATCTGCTGCTAATGCCATCGCGGTTCGAGCCATGTGGCATTAGCCAGCTTCTGGCGCTGCGCTACGGCACGATTCCGGTGGTACGGGAGACCGGAGGACTTAATGACACGGTAAGCTCTTATAATGAGTTTACGGGAGAGGGCAACGGGTTTACCTTCCATAATTATAATGCCCATGATATGCTGCACACCTTGCGCAGAGCGACTACCTTCTATCATCGTCCCGAACATTGGAGACAGATTGTTGATCATGCGTTTGCCGGGGATTATAGCTGGAATCATTCAGCTCGGCAATATGTGGAGATTTATCAGCATGTGCTAGCGGAACGATAATCAAAAAAGACGCTCAGATATCCTCAGCTTCTCTATTTTTAGAGTTGGCCGGTGATTCTGAGCGTTATATTTTAATGAAAGGACCTGTACAAAATTCGGAAACCGTAGGGTTCAAGCGTGATCTTCATCTGACCATCGGCGGGATTTACCTGTTCTTCCGTTAAGGCATCCCGCCAGTCGTTGGTCTGCATCGGGTGGGTTAATACAGCCTGGTTGGCCGTATTGTTCATCCATACAGTAAAATGCTTGTGCTCATCCATCCGCTCGTAGATGATATTAGGATCACCTTCGTCGGCATGCAGGAAGCGGAAATGTCCCTGACGCAAGGCGGGATTATGCTTGCGCAGTCCAATCATGAGCTTGTAAAAGTCATATAACTCACGATCTTGCTTGTCAGGCTCCCATTCCATGCATTTGCGGCTGTCCGGATCACCCTCACCAGTTAATCCAATTTCATCACCGTACAAGATGCAAGGTGTGCCAATATAGGTGAACAAGAATACGACGCATAGCTTGAGTCGCCGCTTGTCTCCACCTACGCGGGTGAGCAGACGGGCGGTATCATGGCTGCATAACAGGTTGAAGATCACTTCGTTGATCTGATGCGGGTAACGCATAATCAGCGCTCCCATTTCATTGGAGAAGGCTGCTCCATCCGCATTCCCCGTAAAGAACTCCAGCACCTTATCCGCAAATGGGTAATTCATGACGGAATCAAATTGGTCACCCAGCAACCAGTTGAGGGAATCGCTCCATACTTCACCGATTAGATAAGCCTCCGGATTAGCTTGCTTGACGATGCGGCGGAAGTCGCGCCAGAAGTGATGATCCACCTCATTGGCCACATCGAGTCGCCAGCCGTCCAGCTTGATTTCCTTAATCCAATATTCCGCTACCCCCAGCAGGTAATTCCTTAGCTCCGGATTGGCCGTATTAAATTTTGGCATGTTGCCAAAGAATCCGAACGTATCATAAGTCGGTATTCCGTTCTCGACGGTGGCCGGGAACCGATTGATATGGAACCAACTTGCATAACGAGAGGCTTCGCCATGCTTCAATACATCCTGGAACGGCGGGAATTGCTCGCCGCAATGGTTAAATACCGCATCCAGGACCACACGAATTCCTCGTTCATGGGAATGCTCTACCAACTTGTGCAGTAGGGCATTATCTCCAAAGTGCGGATCGACGTGCTTGTAATCCATCGTATCGTATTTATGATTGGAGGGAGCCACAAACAAGGGAGTCATGTAAATGGCGGTAATCCCCAAATCCGTCAGATCATCCAAATGATTGAGGATACCCTGCAGGTCCCCCCCAAAGTAATTATCCCATGCTGGCTTGCCTCCCCATGCTAATGTACCTTCAGGGTCGTTAGTGGGATCTCCGTTCGCATATCGTTCGGGCATAATTTGATAAAATACCGCTTGCTTGGCCCACTCGGGCACTTGTGCCACTTCGACAGCATGAATATATGGGAACTCAAAGCATTCACTGGGCGGAGAGGGGGCCTCGGGCTGCAGGCCGGAATCGAGCATATAGATTGTCTCTGATTCAGCGCTTAGCTTGAAGGCATAGGACAAGCGTTTGAACTGTGGACGAACAGCCACCTCCCAATAATCAAACCTGCGGTCATGCGCGGTTCGTTCCATGGGCAACTCCTGAAAGGTCCCGTTCCAATTATATTTATCTCCAGTTAAGGCGACCACCTGTGCGACGTCATCCCGCTTGGTACGAATGCGTAGATGAATGGTGGAAGCATCGTAGGCATAGGCCCATTTATCGCGGGGAACATGGTAAAGTGCTTCAAGCAGCATAAAGCGGCGCACCTCCTCAAGATCAATCTGTCTTCTGCCAGTATTCCCAATTCTCACATCCCCATGAATGAGCATCGGGATAATTGACCAAAGTATTATAAACAAATAGCGGTTTGCCATGGGATGGGAAGAAGAAGTGTGACTATATGATGAAGGCTATGAAAATACCTTTGCATATATATACAAACTGATTTATAATTAGCCCAGTGATTACCCAGAGTAAATGTGAATATGGAAAGAAGAACAGGAGAGATACTATGAAAAAATGGGGTATATTGTTAGCAGCGGTTATGATGCTTACGATGGTCTTGGCCGCTTGTGGTCAGGAAAAAAATAGTAATAACGGAGCTGCCAATACAACGGGGAACAACAAAAGCCAAAATGAAACTCAAGGCTCCCAGCCGGAAACGGATGGTGCCAAGAAGTTAATTCTGGGTACAAGCGCAGACTTCCCGCCATATGAGTTCCATATCAAGAATGAACAAGGTGCGGACGAGATTGTTGGCTTCGATATCGAAATTGCCAGGGAGATCGCCAAGGACATGGGCGCGGAGTTGGAGATCAAGGACTTGAAATTTGACTCCCTGTTAAATGAACTGGCTAGCGGCCGGATTGATCTTGTCATTTCGGGACTTAGCCCAACCCCAGAGCGTGCCGAGCAAATCGACATGTCGAAAATTTACTACACAGCAGAGCAAGCGGTTGTCACCCGTGCGGCTGACAAAGATAAATTTGCTACCATGGAATCGCTGGAAGGAGCCAAGATTGGGATACAGCTAGGCTCTATTCAAGAGGGTATTGCTCAAGAGATTCCAAATGCCAAGCTGACAGCGCTGGCCAAAATCAATGATATTGTGATGCAACTTAACACCAACCGTGTAGATGCGGCCATTCTGGAAGGTCCTGTTGCTGAATCTTTCGTGAAGAATGTAGAAGGCTTGGTCATTACCGATGCTAAGGTGGAGAACGAAGATGAAGGTTACGTTATCGGTGTGAAGAAGGGCAATCAGGAACTGCTTGATCAAGTGAACACAACGCTCGACCGCTTGCTGGGTGACGGCAGCATCGACCGATTCGTTACAGAAGCGAGTGCGCTAGCTGAGAAATAATCGCAATTGTTACCTTGCAGAAAATAGCGGAGCATTCTTCGCTATTTTCTCTTTTTTTGGTTAAAGGGTTAAGGTAACGGAGGAGGAATGAAGGTTTTATGGAACTCATCTCAATGTTTGTGGAATATCGAAGTTATTTTCTGGCCGGTGTGCAGTATACGCTGTTGCTGGCAGCCATCAGTGTAGTATGTGGCTTTATCTTGGGGCTTGGTATCGCCATGCTGCGGATGTCTTCATGGCGTGTTGTTCGGTTCTTCGGCCATGCGTGGGTGGAATTTCTGCGTGGTACGCCAATGATGGTGCAGTTATTGATTATTCATTATGGACTCGCCTTTGTGTTCGATATTAATTTTAGCCCCATTCAGTCCGGTGCAATCACATTGTCCATCAACAGCTCGGCTTATCTGGCTGAAATCTTCCGGGCGGGGATTCAGGCCGTAGACCGGGGCCAAGGGGAAGCGGCTCGTTCCTTGGGGATGACCAAAGGAATGGCGATGCGCCATATCATTATTCCTCAGGCGATCAAATCAGTGCTGCCGGCCATCGGGAACGAATTTATTACGATTATCAAGGAATCCTCCATTGTCTCAATTATTGGTACGACGGAACTGATCTTCCAATCCCAATCGGTAGTCACGATTACTTATGATGGTATGACTCCGTACCTCATCGTAGCCGTCATGTACTTTGTGTTGACCTTCACCCTGTCCCGCATCCTCGGGATTTTCGAAAGGAAGTTGAAGACCAGTGATCAACGTTAAGGGCTTGCATAAAAAGTTTGGAGCGTTGCATATTTTGCAGGGCATTGATCTCCAGATTTCCAAGGGAGAAGTTGTCGTAGTCATTGGTCCTAGTGGCTCGGGAAAAAGTACGTTTCTCCGCTGTTTGAACCTGCTGGAGACTCCGACGGAAGGCGAAATTCGCTTTGAAGGGGAGTTAATTACCGATAAGCGTCATAACATCAATCAGACCCGCGAGAAGATGGGCATGGTGTTCCAGCAATTCAACTTGTTCCCGCACAAGACCGTCATGGATAATATTACTTTGGCACCGATCCGCGTTAGAAAGAAAAGCAAGGCCGAAGCGGAAGCTTCTGCCGTAGAGCTGTTACGTACGGTTGGACTTGAGGATAAGCGAGACGGATATCCGTCTCAATTATCAGGTGGACAGAAGCAACGGATCGCCATTGCACGTGCCTTGGCTATGGAGCCGCATGTGATGCTGTTCGACGAGCCTACCTCCGCACTTGACCCCGAGATGGTGGGCGAGGTGCTGGACGTCATGAAGAAGCTGGCTGAACGGGGGATGACGATGGTTATCGTAACCCACGAGATGGGCTTTGCTCGTGAGGTAGGGGATCGTATTCTCTTCATGGACCAGGGTGTTATTCTGGAGCAGGGTACCCCGCAACAGGTGTTCGGCTCGCCGCAGCACCAACGTACCCAGGATTTCCTGAGTAAAGTGCTTTAATAGTTAGTTCAAAATGGCTGTCGAGTGATCTCGGCAGCTTTTTTTGTTATGTAATCCTGATTTTGTTTTGAGTCAAAAATGAAGAATAAAATGTAACGTTTATGGCTCATAAATTATACCTGTTGGTGCTATTTCCCATCCAAACTATGGTTATCATTAATGGATCTGCATGACTCTTACCACCTTTGTAATAGGGGGGTGAGGGCAATTGGTCGCATTTACCTGTCCAACTGGTTACAAAATTGTGATATATTCATGAAGGCCGAAAGCGAACCGGCAAATGATATATAAGGAGAGGGACAACCTTGAACAGTAATATCAGAACCAAAATCGCCAAGGCAGCCATTGTTGCTGCAAGTGTAACCCTTTTATTCCAAAATACAGCGGCACATGCCGAATCGGTACATAAAGCCGTATCCAAGCTGAACATCGTCTCCGAAGAGGTCGTTGTAGCTTGGGGCAAGACGTTTACTTACTCCAATACAATACAGGTCAAAGCGTCAGCCTATAGTAAGGCCGCCAGCGAGAATGGCAAATGGGGAGCCGTGGATTATCTGGGGAATCCGTTGAAGTTGGGTACGATTGCCGTTGATCCCAAAATAATTCCGATGGGAACCAAGGTTCTGGTGACTGGACACAGCCATGATGGTTTGCCGGATCAAGCTTTTGTGGCTACGGCTACGGATCAGGGCGGAGGCATTAAGGGTAACCGCATTGATATCTTCATTCCAGGCAGCCGTTCCTTCGTCAAAACATTTGGCTACCAAGATGTGAAATTATATGTACTGGATTAAAATTAAACAAGCATTAAAACAAAAGAGCTCCTTGATGGGAGCTCTTTTGTTATATCATATCACCGGGAAGCGCTGGTCTGAAGTAGCTCGGCCAAATCAACAAATTGGTAGCCCTTGGCACGTAGCGCTTCTATAATGTCAGGCAGGGCCTCAATAGTCCCGGACAGATCAGAGCCAACTCCGCCCCCGGCATGGAGCAGAATGATTGAACCCGGACCGGTCGCCTGTAGCACATTCGTTTTAATCTGTTCCTTGTTTAGCCCTTTCCAATCCAGTGAATCCACATTCCAGTTGACAATCTTATAGCCATTTGTTTTAGCCCACTTGACCTGTTCCTCGTTGATTTCCCCATAGGGCGGGCGAATCAGCTTGGGACGATAGCCTACGGTTCGCTCAACAACCAGCTCTGTGCGTTCGATTTCGCTGGCGAACTGTTTTACCGTACGCTTGCGGAAAGGGGGATGGTTGAAGGAATGATTTCCGATAAGATGACCTTCTCGGTGCATTCGCTCCAGTAAAGCTGGGAATTTCTTCGCCCTTGCCCCAACGACGAAGAAGGTGGCTTTGGCCCCTTTTTGGCTCAAGATCTCCAATATTTGCGGTGTGAAGCGGGGATCTGGACCATCATCAAAGGTAAGGGCTACCTGCTTCGTATCCGGACCGCGAAATTTAAAGGTCTCCGAGTATTTCTTGCGCAGCTCTCCCAGACTGGAAGGCTTATCGCGCACGGAGGCCTGAGCGGTACTGATTGGAACAGTAACGAGCAACACCAGGGTGAGAAACAACACCCATTTCTTGCGCAAATCAGGCAATGCTGCACCTCCATTCATCGTCCTATTGTTATGTCCATTTGCTTAAAATTTATGAAATTTCGGAACATTAGGGTGTTCAGCTATGCCTTAGCTACTCGTAGTGACAAATATCACAGACTGTTGGCGCGAAAAACTGGCATTCTGTGATGAAGCGAACAAAAGAACGAGGTGGATTCATGGCAACGGTGATAGCTAATCAGCAGGTAGCCCAAGGGGTCTTCAAGCTAGAGGCCGAAGGGCAGTTTACAGGGAAAATGGGACAGTTTTATATGCTCCGCGCGGGTGAGCGTTATCCATTGCTGTCGCGTCCGATCAGCATCTTCAATATAAGCGGCAGCCGAATTGAGTTCTTGATTCTGGCAGCTGGTGAGGGAACGGCCTTATTATCGGCATTGAAGCCTGGTGATCCCTTGGCATTGGAAGGGCCGTTTGGCAATGGATTTACCTTGCCGAAAGGGAAAACGGCTTTTATTGGGGGGGGCATCGGTATTGCTCCTTTTTATTATGCGCTCAAGGAAGTACCGGAAGCAGATGTGTATCTCGGCTTTAGCCGTGAGCCCTATATGGTGGAGGAATTCAAGCAAGCCGCTATGGGACAGGTAATCGTGGACGTGGGCGGAGTTATTTTGGATCAGGTTGATTTTCATGCCTATGATACGATTGTGGCTTGCGGTCCTCATCCCATGCTTCATGCTGTTCAACGCAAACAGGTGGAGAGTGGCACACAGGCCAAGGTCTACGTATCTCTGGAGAACCGGATGGCTTGCGCCATAGGTGCATGTCTGGTGTGCAGCGTCAAATGCCAGGATGGACGGAAGAAGGCGTGTACGGATGGTCCGGTATTCCCTGCCGAGGAGGTGGTATTCCAATGATAGATACTTCTTCTAGTATCGCGGGGGTAGAGTTTAAGAACCCGATTGTCATGGCCTCCGGCACGTTTGGATTCGGGAAGGAATATGGCGCATTGTACGACATCAACAAGTTAGGTGGTCTATCTGGAAAAGGACTCACCCTTCATCCCAAGGCCGGCAATGATGGTATTCGCGTAGCGGAAACCGCTTCAGGCATGCTTAACAGTGTTGGTCTGGAGAACCCGGGCGTAGCTGCATTTCTGCAAGAAGAATGTCCACGCTGGGAGTCGCTGGATCTGGCCCGTATTGCCAATCTGGGTGGCAACACGATTGAAGAGTATGTGGAAGGGGCCCGGTTGATTGAGGAGGACGCTGCTTGGCGAGCACAGGCTGGACGTCAGGCCGTTGATATGATCGAGCTTAATATCTCCTGCCCCAACGTCAAGGCGGGCGGTATGGCCTACGGAATCCATACTGAGATAGCTCGTGAGGTTGTGCGTCAGGTGCGCGGAGTCACTACACTGCCGCTGGTGGTCAAGCTGTCGCCCAATGCCGAAGACATTGTAAGCATGGCAGTGATGTGTCAGGAGGAAGGGGCAGACGGTGTATCACTGATTAATACTTTTTCGGCTATGAAAATCGATATCTACAAGCGGCGCAGCATGTTCGATAATCTGTATGCCGGCTTGTCCGGTCCTGCTATCAAGCCGATTGCCCTTCGTATGGTGCATCAGGTGTGCCGGGCGGTAACGTTCCCTGTCATAGGGATGGGGGGGATCAGCAGCACGGAGGATATCATTGAGTTTATTATGGCTGGAGCTACCGTCATTCAGGTAGGGACGCATAATTTTGTTCAAATGCGGGCCGGAGAACAGCTTGTAGCAGGCCTGGAGGTCTTCATGGAACAGGAAGGAATCAGCAGCTTGGACGAAATCCGCGGAATCCTATAGAATAAAGATAACTTTATTCTATAGGAGGAACGGCAACGTGGACTACGAGGATATCAAACTCAAGGCGATTCCTGTGGGCCGGGATCTGCTGCTTGTGATAACGGGTGGCGTAGCGCATATCGGCTCAGCTTCTACCGCCTATGCAACGGGCGAAGGAACAGAGGTGCAGACCTCTGCGGTGCCTGGACATAAGGAGCATACGCTGAGCGGAGAGTTTGCCCAGCGTGCAGCGGCCGCGCTTCAGCGGACCGTGACCGTGGTGATGGGCATTCATTATGATGATCTCACGAAGGAAGAGATTATCGCCATCTCCCGGCAAGCTTCGGAACGGCTTGACCAGTATTTACAAGAGCAGCAGCGTAACAATCCGTTTGAAGGATAATTACGCTGCTGCTTCTTTTCCAATATGTTCGGCGTTAATCATCAGTCCGACGCTCGATGGCCTGGGACATCGTCTTGTCGGTAAGGTGGGCGTACACCTCGGTCGTTTCTGTAGAGGCATGTCCAAGTTGCTCTTTGGTTTTATAGATATCATTTTGCAAGTAATAGTCCGTCGCAAAAGAATGCCGAAGCTTATGAATGGTCAGGTACGGCTTGCCAAAACGCTTGGCATACTTGATAATCATAGCCTGCATGGCCCGTTTGGTCATGCGCTTGCCCTCCTTCTGGCCATTAGGAATGGCGACGAAGAGGGCTTTCTCTCGCTTGGGCGTATGATAACGCTCCTGCCGCAGCACGAGATAGGCTGCGAGGTCCTCCTTGGACTGCTCACGGAAGTAGACGGGAGTCTTGAAGGTCTCATCGTTATTCCCTTTACGGTAGACGTAAATCAGCTTATTGGCCAAATCCAGATCATCTATATTTAAATTCACGACTTCAGACACGCGGAGCCCGGAATTCAGAATCAGGCTGACGATGCAGGCATCGCGTTCTCTGTTCAGTCTATAACCGTACAGGGCTTGCTTGTTATCGGCGATATCCTGACCATAACCTTCCGCGACGTAAGCAATAAACTCCATCAGTTCGTCTTCCTCCAGGATCTTTCCTTTTAGCTTGGCCGCAGTATCCTTGGGCTTGTGAATTCGCTTGATTTCTACCTTGGCCATAATATTACGCTTCAGCAAGGGATAGAAATGCTCATCCTCGGCAATCTGGCTCAAGTAATGGAACAAGGAGCGCAGGGAAGACATTTTTCGTGAGACCGTGATTCTAGAGTTCGTGCCTTCTGTACGAGTAGTTAAATGTAGTCGATAGCCGACAATACTCTCCATATGCAAGGTTTCCAGATCAAGCAATGTGATATCAGCATTCTTCACTGCCGAGGTTAGTCCTTCGGCCCGAAGCCAGGTCAGAAATTGCTCATAATCCCGAACGTATTCCAGCAAAGTGGAAGGGGAAAGGTCGGGTAGCTTATAGTCAATAAATTGCTGAACGAACCAAGGCAAGCTAACTACCTTCTCATCCAGCTTCCTGCGGTCAATGACCCTTTGAATTTTCATCAATACCCTCCAATCTAAAAGCGTGGTGAATCATGGGCAGTCTACGGTCGGTATGGGCTACAGTAGCTAACGGACCAGGAAAATATAATCCGGATCGCCATGGGCTTGCGGTACCTCGCAACTCTCCACGCGTCCGAAGAATTCCTCCAGTCGTCTGGCGAAATCAGGAGAAGGGGTGGCACTCCAGAAGGACAGGCATCCTCCTTCTCGCAGCCGGGCACGCAGGGCCTTTAGGCCTTCACCGTCATATAAAGAGGCATTGCCGTCAAATACTTTCCAATCCGGCCCATTATCGATATCCAGACAGATCAGGTCGAATGTCTCGCGAGTCTCTCGTAGCCACGTGACTAGATCGGCATGGATTAATCTCGTCTTGGGATGAGTCAAGACCTGTCCGGATGCCTCGGCCAGTATAGTCCGGTTCCATTCAATAACTTTATCTTCAATCTCAACAACGGTGACGGTATGGACGGTTGGGTCAAGCAGGGCTTCCTGCAATGAAAAGCCTACACCCAAACCGCCGATCAGCACGTGATCTCGCCGGGAAGTGAGCTGTAGCGCGCGGCGAACCAATAACCGCTCTGACTCACCATTATAGGTCGCCATCAGGAAGGTACCATTGCTGATGACTTCGAAATACTCGCCTCGGCGTTGCAACTGAATCTCGCCGCGAGGCGTATTGGCCCGTTCAATGACTTGGGCGGGACAATCTACATCATTCATAGTTTGTATCCTCCTTGTAATCGAACATAATTATTGTTATGTAAACTAAATCTGTTTGCCTTGCCTTTTTGGAGCGAAGCCCCGCTGATCGACATAAACTTATCGTACCATAGCATGGATGTGGAGAAAAATGAATACATCACAAGTCATTTGACAAGCTGTCATGTCGTTGTATAATTCCATTAGATAAGGGGGATGTGGCTATGCAGGCCCATGAAATCATGATCAAGCAAGTATATAAGGTCAAAGAGAGCGATACGGTCCGTTCGGTAATTCAGAGGTTTATGGAGTACCGGATCAGCGGCCTTCCCATTGTGAATGAGCGGAATGAAATCGTGTCTTACATCAGTGATGGAGACATTATGCGTTATATTGGCAAGCACCGGGATGTAGTCGTCGATTCGTTCTACTATGTAGCGGTATTTGAAGGAGATTCAGAAGCCTTCGAGCAACGGGCGCAGCGCCTGCTTGATCTCAGCGTAATGGAAATAGGCAAGAGGAAAGTCATTAAAGTGTCATGGGATGAAGAATTAGAGAATATTGCGGCAATCCTGGGGAAAAAGCAGATCAAGAAGCTGCCCGTGGAGCGCAATGGCGTTCTGGTTGGGATCATCAGTCGAGGGGATGTCATCAGGCACTCTTTCAAATCCTTATTATAATTGATTTTGGAAAGTCACTTCAAAGGAGCTACGCAATAATGAAATTTAGTGTTAAGCACTTATCCTTTTTTGTTATACAGGTCGAGGGGAAGGAGGGGCAGGGAAAGAACTACAAGCATTATCAAACGCTGGACGGTTATGAGTATTTGGATAGCGAGATCAAGTTGTTCCTGGACGGTGAATTCAAGCGCATCGCGAAGCGCAAGGTAGATAAGAATCCAGCTGTGGAGCAAGCGCCGACGAAGATCGGCCGTTTTATCGTGGAGCCGGGATATGAACTGGATAGCAATCCGAACTTTAACATGTTCGCCCGATTGCGAGCTGCGGATAATAAAGAGGATTATAAAAATGCCTGCGACGATCTAGTCCGGGGTTATCTGGATGCAAGTGCAGTCCGTGGCGGTGCGTTGATCGTCGTCCAAGCCGATCTCGACAATTATTCAGAGCCTCCATTTATCTTCGTGCTTAAATGTGACTTCGAACCGAAGATCGCCCGTATCTCCGATGAACGCAGCCTGATCAGTCAGGTGGAGATGGCCATTAGTGCCCGGAATATGAAATCCATTCAATACCCGTATATGGAGGAAGAGGGCCTGGTTGATGAATGGGAGCTGAAAATCCATCAATCCTCTCACGCCAAATATTTCGAGGATTTTCTTCGCTTCGTTACCTACGAGTTGTCCATTCCCGAGATTGTGAACGAGCAGGTATTGGAATACGTCCAGACCTTTGTAGAGACGAAATGGCCTGATGAAGGCGGGGAAGAGCGCCAGCAAGTCGAGAAGGAATTGGAGCTATGGGCGGCGAGCGAGAAGCGGGACATTCAAGACAAATGGGAGCCAGAGCAGGTCTATGAGGCGGCGGAACGCATTATCGAGATTAAGCCGGAAATCGAGCTTAAGTTCCGCATCGGTGACACGCTGGTGAAGGGGCGGCTGGCCGATTTTGGCGATCAGATTCATATCGCCAGATTGAACGGCCGCTATGCCGTTATTCTTGAAGGGGATTCCTTCACGTTCGATAAGGCCTTCTCACCGGTGGAACTGTTACAGCCTGAGCCCTTTGAACGCGTAGCAGAGCGCCTGCTGGAGAAGAAACAAACTGAGGAAGACGATATACTGCCACCGTTTTAGAGGGGAGAAGGACAGTTAATTCAATATTTATTTAATGAGATGAATTATATTAATTAATCTTGTTAACTATAGAAGGAATCTCCCATGTAATGGGGCTTAACTCACAAATATATGGCAAAAGCAAAGAACCTTCACGACCCTTCCTCAAGAAGTGGTTGTGAAGGTTCTTTTGTAAGAATTGTTATAGCTCCAGCTTGGCGATTTCACCCTTAAGCTTGTTCGCTGATGCATGGAATTGTGCCAACTCCTCATCGCTAAGCTGCAGGTCCAGCACTTCACGGACCCCGCTGCGGTCCACGATGCTTGGGACTCCAAGATAGACGTCCGATACTCCATTGTAATCCTTCAATAACGTCGAGACGTTGAGGACGGAGGCTTCATTTTGCAGTATGGAGACAATGATCCGGTCCAGAGCCAGTGCGATAGCATAGGAGGTCGCTCCCTTGGCATTGATGATCTCGTATGCAGCGTTCTTCGTGCTGTTAAATATTTCTTCCTGATCCTCAGCCGAGAACTCCAGCCCGATGCCAGCCACGTTAGCCAGGCTCCAGAGTGGAAGCTCTGAATCGCCATGTTCGCCGATAATGTGGGCGTGAATACTACGCGGGTTGATCTTCTTGTTCTGTCCGATCAAATAACGGAAGCGAGCGCTGTCAAGCAGCGTACCCGAACCGATGACACGATTGGAGGGGAAGCCGCTCTTCTTCAAAGTTACATACGATAAAATATCCACCGGATTCGTGGCAACCAGAATGACGGCATGATCGTTGTATTTCACAATGTTCTGAATAATGCTATCGAATATATCGGCGTTACGCTTAAGTAAATCAATTCTTGTCTCTCCAGGACGCTGAGAAGCGCCGGCTGCAATGACTATAACATCGGCATCGGCACAATCGCTGTAATCCCCGGCCCAAAGCTTGACCCCACCGGTGAAGGGCAGTCCATGATTCATATCGAGTGCTTCGCCGAGTGCCTTTTCCTTATTCGCATCAATTAATACAAGCTCCGAAATACGCTCTCGCAGCAGCAGTGTGTACGCGGTCGTGGAGCCCACTGCTCCGGTTCCGATAATAACGACCCGACTGGAACGTAATTTGTTCTTCATGTTCTCATCTCCTAAGGTAGTATTCTGCAAGTTTTAGATTACGCTAATATTGAGATTATTAACCTCGTCATTAGCCGACGAGAAATGCACATTTGTACCAATTTCCATTGTACTCCATAAATACCCCCAATTTAAAGTAAAATAGAGGATTTTCATTTTTTAAACAGTGAATAACATAATAAATGTTATGTTAACTATTAAATATCTGGAATTTGTTATTACTTTGTAACCACAGATTAACGATTCTGTAAGGATGAAGCTCTCTATTTATATTATTCTAGTACATAGAGAAAAGAGAGAGGAATCCGGTGATAAGCTATGCCGTCTTACATCAGCAGAAGAGAACAACACACAAATCGCACCAAACGCACCCAATCTGCAAAATTTGTCGTTATTGCGGCTGTGACCTTATCGCTCGCGGCCATGGCTTTGACTGCAGCAGCTCTTATTCCGCTACTACCTAGCTCGAAGCCGAATCAGCACTACCTTGCGGAACAAGTGGTACCCCCGGGTCTGGCTGCCTCGGAAGGGAAATCGGAGGGGGGAACTTCGGTTGACAAGCCGGAGCAAGTTGCAGACTCGGCACCTGCACCGCAGAACTCCGTTCCCGATACTGTCAGGCTTCCACCCCCAGCTCAGCAGCCTTCCAATACGGTTGTAGAGCAAGTCAACAAGCCGGATACTCCCAAAGTTCAAAAAACGATATATCTGACCTTTGATGACGGTCCTGGGAAATACACGGAGCCTTTAATGGAAATTATGGAACGCTATCAGGTTCACGGCACTTTCTTTATGATTGGCAACCAGCTTGGTGGTCATCAACAAGTGGTCAAGGAGGCAGCAGAGGCAGGCCATTACATCGGCTTGCATAGTATGAGTCACAGCAAAAAGAAGCTGTACGATAGTGGAAATGCCGATCATTTTATCGCGGAATTTACCAAAGAACAAGAAATGGTCAAGGCGTTGATCGGGACTTCACCCGCCTTGATTCGTGCCCCTTATGGCAGTAAACCTGAGATCAACGAGGCTTTTCGCGATAAGATTGCCGAAGCAGGCTTCAAAATGTGGGACTGGACGGTAGACTCCAAGGATTGGAAGAATGCTGCCAAGCCGGAGCTGATTTTACAAGAAATCAAGCGGCAGGTGAAGGGAGATACGGAGGTCATTTTATTGCATGAGAAGGCGCAGACGGTGGCTATGCTCCCCCAAATTATTGAGTATTTGCAAGGTAAAGGCTATGCGTTCGCAGTGTATAAGCCAGAGCAGCATTTTTCTGTCAATTTCGACAATGACCCAAGGCTTTAGCCGCTAACTTGCTGTCTGAATGGCTATGCTATAATAAATGTACAAAGCGTACTCATTTATCAAATTCAACGTAGAAAGCGAGGTAGTTCGGTTTTGAAAATGTGGCGCAAGTTCGCCGGAGCAGCGCTAGCTTGTGGCTTGCTGTTGACGACGGCCTGCACGAACGAACCGCCTCCGGCTGCCGTACCGATACAGGACGACGATCCTCCGGAGAAAGGGCAGACGATTACGGTGATTAATCCTCCAGTAGCTGAGAATCAGGGGACACCTTCTGCCCAGACCCCCGCGGAAGACGGGAAGAATCGTTATCAGATTCAGACTCGGCTCACCGATTTTCAGTTGCTTAGTGCAACAACGGGTCTGGCCTGGGGTTGTACTCGCAATGAATTAAGGTTATATATGACGCAGGATAACGGTAAGACCTGGACAAATATATCGCCTGCGGCTTCCCTCCAGTTCGCGGAAACGCCGGAGTACGGTAAGGATATTTTTTTCCTCGACCCGAATCACGGGTTTATTGTACGCAATGCCAAAGGCTCTGAGGATACGATTATGTTGCGCACTACAGATGGAGGGGCAACGTGGAAGGTCAACTCCTTCCCGGAGAATAATGCAGTCTCGGCGATGTACTTTACCGATCCGGCTTATGGCTGGATGCTCTCTGACACCGGGGGTTCTATCGCAGAAGAACGCTATTCACTATATGCTACAGAGAATGGAGGACAGAGCTTCGAGAACCCGCTCGGGCTGGACAATGGCTTTGGATTAAGCCTTTCCAGTGATGCGGATCAAAGCCGAAGTGATGAATCCATTTCCGAAGACAATCTCTCGTTAACCTTTACAAGC
This sequence comes from Paenibacillus sp. 1SOY10, assembly GCF_056836745.1. Classification (NCBI taxonomy): domain Bacteria; kingdom Bacillati; phylum Bacillota; class Bacilli; order Caryophanales; family Paenibacillaceae; genus Paenibacillus; species Paenibacillus sp. 1SOY10. The sequence goes on from NZ_JBXENK010000001.1 coordinate 86,256, forward strand.
GTGCGACACGGATTTATCGGGGATACTCAGGAAGGCTATCCCAAGCTCTATATGACTGAGGATGGGGGATTAACCTGGGAGGAGAACGGACAATTCTTTGACCAGGATAAATACACAACCTGTGACAGCTTTACCATGGGGACGATTTCCTTCTTCTCGGAGAATAAACAGGAAGGTTGGGTTCCTATTGGTTGTAGTCGTGAAGACTCCACCAAATATAACGGTTATTTCACGGAGGATGCCGGGCATACCTGGTCCTTGGTACCATTTATGCTGTCCTGGCAGGAAGGCATTAATGAATTTCTTGCGCCTACTTTCCTAAATAGTGAGGAGGGCTGGACAATTCTTGACTCCACGGTGTACTACACCAACGATCAAGGAAGTCATTGGGAGCCCTTGCCGGAGAGTCGCAAGCTTCAGAACATCTTGCAGGACTACCCTGAAATTGTAAAGCTGCAATTCTTCACTTCACGTGTTGGTTGGTTACTTGTAGCCAAGGAGGATCAGCAACGGTCCTTATTGCTGCAAACGAAGGATGGAGGACAAAGCTGGCGGGTACTGTAAGAGGCAATCCAGAAAACAGTTTTTGGTTACGAAGTGGACTAAGTGGAGGCATGACGCCCGTTGTCATGCCTTTTTTGTAGGGTGCAGTAAAATAGTTTTGTGACGTTCATCATATTGTGAAATTTATCACGTTGTATATTTCAGACTTTGTGATATATTTAACTTGTAAGGAACAACAAACACAAATAAAGACACGTAAGCCCGGAGCTAAGCTCCAAAACAAATTGACAGGAGTGGATTCTTTATGAAAACAACAGCTCAAGAAACGGTAACTCGCAACTTCCTTCAATTCTGCTACAATTGTGAAGACGCTCATCTGTGTACGACTGAGGAAATGTGTAAGGCTTGCTGGGCAGAACAAGGACTTGACGCAGAATTAAACGGAGAACTGGGCGGTGCAGAAGAAACCCGTCAATTGCTGTTCCAGTATTATGCTTAAGCTAATCAGACCCAGCTTGAATCACGATTAGACCTCCATCCGTAACCGGGATTTGGAGGTTTTTTGTTTTGTCCCTAAATTTATGGACAAGAGTGGTATATTTTCCGGACACGTGGAATAACAAGTTTCTCGCAGGCCAGGCATATACATAAGGAGAGAAAGGGAAGACAGCATCAAACGCTACCTCTAGTAAGGAGGGATGAAGCTATGCAGCCTTGGACGGAAATGTTCGAAATGATGGAGGGTGGCTTGCCGATCTTGCTATTCGTCCTTGTGGGCCTACTTGTACTTACCGCAACGGGTGGCTTGCTGCGCAGTCTGGGCAATAGCAGACAGCCTGTGCTAAGCGTGACCTCTGTGATTGTCGGTAAGCGCACCGAGGTGACGCATCGACATGATACGGATACTTCCGTCAACCGGTCTGACACCAAGTATTATCTCACGTTCGAGGTGGAGAGCGGCGATCGCCTGGAGTTTGCTGTCTCTGGTCTGGAGTATGGCCAAAGTGCAGAAGGGGATGAGGGGAAGCTGACGTTTCAGGGTCGTCGTTATCACGGGTTTGAGCGGGTTTTGCGTACGTATGTGACAGAGGCCCAGGAATATCGCAGATACCATAGTTCCGGCTAAGAGCTGGACCCATACAGCAACATTCTTACCAAAAATGAAAGGAAGGCTATATCGTTGGAACTTTCGGACAATACAAAAAGCAGAAGCCTGACGGAAGCACAGAGGGAAACCCGCTTCTTCCGTGAAGGCTTCTGCTTTTCTATGATGAATTAATAAGCCAGAGCTTTTGTATCAACTGTTTCTTCCAGCAGCATCTGCGCTACTGCGCGACCACTGGAGAATGCCCGTTCAGCAAGCTCTCCCTTGCCTACGCAGCCGTCGCCGCAGAAATAGAAGGGGAGCCCCTCCATGCGATTGGGCAACAGCTTATTGCCACTAACATTTTTCACACTGGCAACCATTGCTTTCTTGGATACACGCTTCACCTCAAGACAATCACGCCACCCCGGATAATACGTATCAAACAGGGACTCCATCTGCTTGGTCTTCTGCTCTAGATATTCCTTCTTCTCTTGTTCCTCTTTGAAATCGTCGTTCAGGTAGGCAATTCCCTGGAGCAATTGGCCATGGACTGGGGCCGCCGTGTAGTCCGTTGCAGATACATCGCTAACGAAGATTTTGCGATCCATGTCACTGATATAATGGAACGGACGAGCTACGACCTTGGATAACCCGATATCGTACACCAGCACCTCGGTAGCGGTATTATTCTGATAAGGAGTCATAAAGTCGCTCCACGCCGAGCCTTCCAGCAACTTGTTGATCTGCTGTACAGGCATGGCGAACACAACTTGATCGAATTCAAGCTGCTGCCGCGTTTTTGTATTCAATATGAATCGGCCATCCTGCATTTCGATGGACTCCACCGGTTCCTTGGTGGCAATATCCCAATCTGGGTTCATACCAATCTTCTCGGTGAGTTGATGGGTAATCGTACTCCAACTGCCTACAATGTAGCTGACGGGACGGCTGGACAGGAACAAATTATGATAGTAATCCGCGATAACATCACCCGGCACTTTCCTGGCCTCTTCGGGTGTAATGAAGAAGTTGGAGCAGACCAAATGCTCCCATAATTCCTTGACATCTGCCGATGCCGTCGACTGTTCCAGATAGTCTCCCAAGGTGCGGTGCTGCTTCAATTGATGAATGTTACCGATGACAGCAGCGATTTCGGCCACAAACCGCATCTTCTCCAGCGGAGAGAGCACCTGGGTCTTCATGACATTGACAAAATCAAGAGGAGCCGGGGTTAACTGTCCGTGCTTAGCGTAAACGACCTTACGTTTGTCTACCTGCTTGTTCTGGAACTTCAATTCCAATTCATCTTCCATGGTTTGGAGCGTGTGTCGATCTATTCCGTATACCGCATGTGCCCCGTAATTCAGAGTAAATCCCGATTTCTCATAAGTAAAAGCGCGGCCGCCCAATTGAGGGCTTCGTTCGAATACCGTACCGGACGTATCACCGTGATTCGATAGGTAAGCGGCAGCCGTCAGTCCGGCAAGCCCACCGCCAATAATCGCAATTCTCATGGGGGAAACCTCCTAAAAGGTGTTTATGAAGCCAAGCGTTTTATAAAGAAAAAGACACAAACCTATAAACAAACTTTATTTACCTTCAGTATATGCTATTCATGTAAGCGCGTCCATAGAAATGGACACAATTTGTTCAATTTTGTAATCGCATTCAACAGCCTGTACTTCCAGCAAATGGGTGGTTTGTTTTCTCCCCTTCTTAGGCACCAAGATGGGCATCTGCACATAAGATATAGCGTTCAGCAGGGAGGAAGGAGGTACCAAATTGGCTGTAATCAAGACCAATTCCGAGGACGTCAGGCTGCTGGCGCGCCTGATGCGTGCAGAAGCGGAAGGAGAAGGCGAACAGGGAATGCTGATGGTCGGGAATGTCGGCGTTAACCGCATTCTTGGCGATTGCCTTGATTTCCGTGATATTCGCGATATGAACCGAATGGTTTTTCAAAGTCCTGGCGGTTTTGAAGCCACGCAGAAGGGATATTTCTATCAGAGAGCACGTGATCGTGATATTCGCTTGGCGCAGCGAATCATTGATGGGGAGCGGGTGTGGCCGGCGTCCAATGCGCTATGGTTCTTCCGCCCGGCCGGGGATTGCCCCGGGACCTGGTACAATCAGCAAAATACCGGCAGATTCAAAGCTCATTGCTTCTTTGCACCAACTGCGGAGGATTGTCCTACCGTTTACTAATCAATTAAGAGGAGGAATTTTTACATGTTCACACAGCCTTACCGGCCGATGGCCTATCCCATGGGTCCTAACCAACCGGCCCCTCATTATAAGGGGATGGGATACCCGATGATGTCAGCAGGAGGAGGCATCATCCCGCCGCAGATTCCTAGCGGCAGTCCAATGACCGCCGGTGGTACCGCGGTTCCTGTACCTGTAACATCCTACGAGCAATCCTATATCGAGAACATACTTCGCCTGAATCTGGGCAAGGTCGGCACCTTCTACATGACATATGAAAATAACAGCGAATGGAATGCCAAGATATTCAAAGGCGTGCTTGAGGCTGCCGGGCGTGACCACATCATTATCAGCGACCCGGTGACGGGTGTGCGTACGATTATGCTCATGGTGAACTTCGACTATGCCACCTTTGATGAACCTCTGACCTATCAATATCCTGGCACCATTGGCGCTCCGCCAACAAGACGTCGCTAGAGTGAACACCCCTTACCCAAGGGGTGTTCTTTTCTTTTAGAGGTTGTTCAAAAAGTCGCGTTCCCAGAACGAAGTTGTTCAAGGAGTGGACTCGACATCGAATCTTGAATTCAGTCGGGCCAAGCATAGGCTTCCGTAGTATGTTTCTTACAGAAACATTTGAGTTGCTCACGTACCCATGCTTCCGAAGTCGTTTTCTCCGAAAACGTGTAGCCCCGCTACTCACGTCCCTGGCTTCATCCAACTCAAGCGTTTTGAAAAAACGCACATCGGAAGCATAAGCTTTGGTCCTGAAAACTCGACTTTTTGAACACGCACTTTTAGATGTTTTTTCTTAGGCTACAGCCCGTTCGACAGGAATACGGCAGCGGTTGACTGTGTAGTGTATAATATATAATCAAAGGAGATGGGTCTATTGGGAAGTTGATGCGGAATTTGATAATTATTGTAAGTTTTGATTCAATCAATTTCAAATCACGAAGGAGGTGCACCTATTCACCGCCTCATCAGTGGGAATAGGAAATGTATTGAGTGACCCTTTACCGAGTCTTTTCTCTGTAGGATGGATGATCTTATTGGTATTGCTTAACGGATTCTTCGTTTCAGCGGAATTTGCTATTATCAAAGTCAAGAGTTCGCGAATCGACGCATTGGCGGAAGAAGGGCGCAGAGGCGCCAAAATCGCCAAGGATTTGTTAGGTCGGCTAGATGGATATTTATCGGCATGCCAGGTAGGAATTACCCTTAGCTCGCTTGGGCTGGGGTGGCTTGGAGAATCGGTGGTTGCCCGCATGCTTGGACCACTGTTTAAGTGGATGGGCTTCGGCGAGAGGCCGGTGTATATCATATCGCTAGCCGTTGCCTTTGTACTGGTTGCCGTCCTGCATATTGTGCTTGGGGAATTGGCCCCGAAAACGATCGCCGTTCGCAAGGCTGAAACCATCTTGTTATGGTTGGCTTGGCCGATGCGTGTTTTTTACCGGCTGATGTATCCCTTCATCTGGGTGTTAAATCTTCTTTCAAGTGGTTTGCTACGCATGTTCGGCATGACCCGCGTCTCGGAGCAGGAGTCGCTGCATACGGAAGAGGAAATTCGCGTTATGATGAAGGAGAGCAGCGAAAGCGGCTTGATCGACAGCACAGAAATGTCGCTCATGGACAACATATTTGAATTCGCTGATACTACCGCTCGGGAGATTATGATTCCCCGGACGGAAATGATTTGCCTGTACACCCAGCACTCGCTGGAGGAGAACCTGGAGATTGCCCTGGAAGGCACACGAACCCGTTATCCCGTATGTAATCAGGATAAGGACCATATTATCGGATTTATTCATGTCAAGGATTTGATTCGTTCTCATTCCCGCCATCTGCGCGACCATATTCGGCCGATTATGGCCGTTCCCGAATCCATTCCGATCAGCGATCTAATGAAACGCATGCAAAGAGGCAAGTCGCAAATTGCTATTCTGATCGATGAATATGGAGGAACTTCCGGGATGGTGACGCTGGAAGATATCGTAGAGGAGATTGTCGGGGAGATTCAGGATGAATTTGACGAGGAGCGTCCTGCCATTGAGCAGTTGGATACCGAAGTGTATTCCGTGGACGGCTTGCTGCTGATCGAAGCGATCAATGATCATTTCAATCTGGACCTGGACTCTGAGGATTACGATACTATCGGGGGATGGCTCTACGCCCGGCTTGATATTCTCCCGCCGCAGATCGGCAATGCCGTTGAGTACGGCGAATATACTTATATTGTGGAAGAGACCGACAACAAGAGAATTTCCCGCGTTCAGATTCTCCGGCAGCAGTTAATGCCACTGGAGGAAGCAGGCGCCTGATAATAATAAATAAAAACCGGATGACCTCATGATGAGGAATCCGGTTTTTTTGCGTGCTATCGCTATGAGAGTGGGTAGGCCTCTATTAGAATGCCCAGTTGCCTTCCCGGAAGATTTGCTCTTCCTTGCCGTCAGCAGTGACGCCGAAGATGTCCATCTTGGCCGAGCCAATCATAAAGTCCTCATGCGCCAAGCTGGCATTAAGACCACGCTCAGAAAGTTCCTCTTGACTCATGTCCTTGCCGCCTTCGAGATTGAAGGCATAGGCATTACCGATCGCCAAGTGATTAGAAGCATTCTCGTCGAACAACGTGTTGTAGAACAGGATGTTGGACTGGGAGATAGGGGAGTTATGTGGCACCAATGCCACTTCACCCAAAGAGCGTGAGCCTTCGTCCAATTCAATAAGCTGTTGCAAGACATCTTGGCCTACAGCAGCTTTGTAATCCACAATACGTCCGTTCTCGAACGTGAGCGAGAAGCCATCGATAATCGTACCCCGATAGCTGAGCGGTTTTGTTGCAGTTACAGTACCGTTCACCCCCGACTTGTGAGGAGCGGTGAATACTTCTTCCGTAGGGAGGTTGGCAAGAAAAGTATACCCTTGTGCGTTATGACTTTCCGCAGCTACCCACAGATGCCCTTCCGGCAAATCAATGGTCAGGTCGGTGCCTGGTGCTATGTAATGAAGCTTCTTATAACGTTTGTTGTTCAAATACTCGGACTTTTCCTTAAGGTTATCGATGTGGCGTTTCCAGGCCGCGATTGGATCTGGTTGATCGAGACGTACGGTCCGGAAGATCGTCTCCCAAAGCGCGTTAACGCGATCGGATTCTGCCAGTTCAGGGAATACCTTATCCGCCCATGGCTTGGATGGCACCGCTACAATGGACCAACTGAACTTGTCAGCCATCTGCAATTGCCGATACTCCTTCATCACTTTACCGTAGGCCTTCTGGTGATTGGTCAGTCGCTGTGTAGACACACCGTTCAGCAGGTCGGGGTCAGAGGACATCACGTGCAGTACGGCAGCACCATTCTTCACGTATTCCAGCATTTCTCCAGCATACCATTTCGGCTCATCCAGGAAGGATTCCTCGGCCGCCAAGTCATAGCGAAGACGAGTGACCGTGTCGTCGCTCCAGTTCACCTTAACAAAGCGAGCACCCACTTTATAGGCTTGCTTGACGATCAGGCGAACCAGTTCCGCACAATCAATGGAGGCATTGATAATAAGGGTCTGTCCTTGCTGGACGTTGACGCCTATTTTGACTGCTAATTCTGCATATTTCTCCAGTTTGGTTTGAAAATCGGACATATCGAACTCTCCTCCATACTAAATAAGTTATTGTTCTATCATACACCAATCGAATAACAATTGTAATTCGGGACCTCTCGGCGCAGATTAACCTATAATAATTTTGCCTTCAGGATACTTTAATAATTCCTTTTTGGATTTAGAAGTGAAGGCGTAAGCTAATGTCAGCGGACCTATCCGCCCAAGAAACATGACGATGCACAGAATAACCTTGCTGATATCGGTTAGCCTAGGGGTCAGATCAAGGCTGAGGCCCGCGGTGGCGAAGGCCGAGGTCGTCTCGAACAACAGCGCCAGGAAGGAGCGGTCCTCCAGCGCAGACAGGGTCATGGCGACGAAGACGACCAGGAAAGTAGCCAGCCAGGTTTGGGTAATCGCCTTGATGATGGAACCCTTGGACAAGCGCTGACGGAAGAAGACGATATCCTCCTTGCCTCTAATCATCGTATACATAGCACCCAGCAGAATGGCGAACACCGTCACCTTGATTCCGCCACCCGTGGAGCCAGGAGCCGCCCCGATGAACATCAATAGTATCAGAAGGAACTGGCTGGATTGCTCCATATTGGCGATGGTGACTGTGCTGACGCCTCCGGATCTGGAGCTGACAGAATGAAAGATACTGGCGTACACACGATCTATCCAGTTCATGGTTCCCATGGTGTCAGGGTTGCCAGCCTCGTTAATCAGCAGGAGCAGGGCTCCAACCACGGTCAAGATGGCCGACATGGTCAGGACCACTTTGGTATGCAAGGCCAGACGGCGCGTGCGCCGATAGCCCAGCAAGTCAGAAATGACAATGAACCCAATCCCGCCAAGAAAAATCAAGACCATAACCACGATATTGACAAACGGATCGCTTGCATACTCCGCAAGGCCACTGAAGGGACCATGAATTTGGCCAAACAGATCAAAGCCTCCGTTGTTAAAGATAGAAATACTATGGAAAATGCCATAATACGCGGCTTGTCCTACCGGCATATCGTAGGAGAACCTGGCGGCAAGCAGCAACGCCCCGACCGCTTCTATGGTCAGGGAATAGGCGAGAACGCGCAGGATCAATTGCAGTAGTCCGCCGATTTGATGGTAATTCAGGGCCTCCTGGAGCAGGAGCCGATCTCGCAGGGAGATGCGACGGTTGAAGGCCAGGAGAATTAGCGTGCCTATGGTTGTGAAGCCCAGTCCCCCGATCTGCACCAGTAGCAAGATGACGATCTGCCCGAACAAGCTGAAATGCGTTCCTGTATCAACCACAGTCAAACCCGTAACACAGGTGGCTGAAGTCGCGGTGAAGAACGCATCAATCAGATCGAGCTTCCGTCCTTCCACCGAAGCGGGAGCAAGCGATAACAGAAACGTGCCGATCATAATCATCAGGGCAAATCCAAAGGTTAATACTTTGGCAGGAGAGAGTAGCGATTTTTTTGGTTTTGGCAAGGGTGATCCACCTCTATACAAGTTCTGTGTATTGATATTGACATAAAACATGGTACGATATTGCAATAAGAATGTACAATGCCAAAAAGTTATTCACAGCATAAAGGAGTTGCTAAATGTATGAAGGAAATACATATTGTAAGCGCACAAATGAAGAAGCAAGAGGATGGGACCTATATCGGCAAGACCATATTTGAGGTCGAAGGCCACAAGGTCGGCTACGAAATCTCCTTTTTCAGCAAGCGGGGGCATGATTGGGACTACAGCCTGCATTATGCCGGAGAGCCTGGCATGGAGGAGCAACTTCTTGACGTGGATGCCAAGATCGAGCAGGAGGATAGCTGGTTCGATACTTTGCTGGATGCCGCCTGGAATGCCCTGCCGGAGAATTAAATCAGGTGAGCTAAGTAATCGGCAGAACAAACGGATTCACCGGAATGCTCAAATTCAAGAAGGAGGGAGGTGGAGCATCACATGCTGCAACATCCATTCTACCGTACAACGCTTGGCATTATTCTGGTGCTGACGATGATCTACTTGCTGTCCAAGGTCAGCTTTATTTTCAATCCATTGCTCACATTGGTAAGTATACTGATTGTCCCGATTACGATCTCGGGATTTCTGTATTATTTGTTGCGACCGATCGTCCAGTTCCTGGATGGCAAGAAGCTAAACCGGATTTTATCCATCCTGCTGATTTATTTGCTGTTTGCTGGCGTACTGACGGTGTTCCTTATCGTGGTGTGGCCGCCCCTGCAAAATCAGATTATCGAGTTCATGAATAACGTGCCCCGGTTGATTAGTAACTTGCAGAAGCAAATGACAAATATCCGGGAGAGTACGTTTTTCTCCATGGTGGCCAACGAGAGTAGCCCGGAGCTGATGAACAAGATTACAGAGCATTTGAATTCAGCAGTGGAAGCCATCTCTGGATATCTGTCTCACTTCTTCACCTTCTTGAATGATTTTGTGATTGTTGTCGGTACTGTTCCCATCTTCTTGTATTACATGCTCAAGGAAGATGAGCGGGTTACCCCGGCCTTGATACGTATGCTGCCCGCCAAGTACCGCAAGGATGGGAGTAGCGTTATTCATGATATTGACAACATGCTCAAGGGCTTCATTGCCGGACGTATGATTAGTGCCGTGGTACTTGCCTTGATGAGCTTCATCGGGTTCTGGCTGATCGGGTTGCCATACCCGTTGCTGCTGGCTGTAGTCGGAGCGCTCTTCAATTTCGTTCCTTATTTCGGTGCGCTGCTCGGGGCCATTCCCTGTGTCATTGTGGCGTTTACCGTATCGCCTTCCATGGTGATCGGGGTCATTGCTATTGTGGTGATAGCCCAACAGGTGGAAGGTAATCTCATCTCGCCATATATCTACGGCAAGACCATTAACATTCATCCACTTACGACAATCATTCTACTGTTGGTAGCAGGAGACTTTGCCGGTATTCTGGGAATGATCCTGGCGATTCCGGTCTATATGATGCTTAAGATCGTGGTGCTGAGAGCACATAAAGCTTATTTTGCCTCTAGAATTGAAAAACTACCGGAATAAAGGCCTGTATCGTTAGTATCACCTTTATGAAAGCGTGATTAAAATCATATCTCCATCCCCCGCAATTGGGCGATGATTAACCTACAAAAAAGATATTTAATACGCTCGGGGGATGATATGCATGGCAGTCAATGCCAAAGGCGGGAAGTTTTTTTACGCATGGAGCAAAGTGCTTCCTGACGGATCGTTTTACCTTCCGGATCAAGCCCTACATGAGTACCATATTAAGCCGGATTCCAACATTATTTTAATGACAGGGCGCAATACGGTCAAAGGCTTTAGCGTCGTATGCAAGGAGTTAATTGCAAACTCGCCGCTGGCTTCTATTTTTGCCAGCATGCCTGAGCTCCAACGGTTCAGGATCCCCGAAGGGGAGACCATCACATTCAAAGAACGTACCTTCTGCTGGGTTCATCTCAATAGCAGCCATTACTTTACATTGCCTCTGCACACCTGGCAGCAATTTGGCTTGAAGCCGGGGGATCAGCTTCTCAGTTTGCGGGCGACGCACCTGGCCTTTAACAACTTGTCTGAAGGTCCGTATATCGAGCAGGCCAAGCAAATCCGTGATATTCATGTTTATGGATGATTGTCTGGGAATGGTCCATTTGAGAAAGAACGGAATTAAGCCGTCAGACCGTGATTATATTGTACGGTTAGGCGGCTTCTTTCTTGGCTTGTCGGGAATCCTATTGACATAACACTATATATGTAACTAATATTGTTACAAGGAAGTGGAAAGGGGGAAGTGCTGTTATGATGATCAGCTCCAGATTCTCAGTTGCTATCCATATCTTGTCCTTGCTTGAATTTAACAAGGAGGGTGTGAGCACATCGGAATATATTTCCGGTAGCGTGAATACCAATCCAGTCGTGATTCGCCGCATCATGAGTATGTTGAATAAGGCGGGACTGGTGGAAGTGCGGGCTGGTGTGGCCGGAACCAAGCTGTTACATGAGCTGGAGGACATTACGCTGCTTGATGTTTATCGTGCGGTTAACGTGGTGGAAGAGGATGGCCTGTTTGCAGTACACGACCGCCCTAATCCAAATTGCCCGGTCGGGCGTAACATTCAGTCCGCGATTGAGCCAGTATTCTCTTCAGCGCAGAAGGCGATGGAGAAGACACTGGCGGCAGTGACGCTTCGGGATATCGTGGATGACCTATCTTCTAAATCGGAAGTCGGATAAGCTTGATATAAGGCTGTCTTAAAGTGTTGTCTTAAAATGTCCCTAACAGGGGCATTTTTTTGTATGAGCAGGCGGGGCTAAGGCACAATAAGTGATTGACATATCACCAACCTGTAACTATACTGATTACAACAAATAAGGAGGCGCTGTATGATGTCTTATCCAATACCTATTCATCCCGCCGCTCAGATCGGCACCGTACGCTTGAAAGTTAGAGATTTGGAGAAATCACTTCAATTTTACCGTGAAACAGTGGGTTTTCAGGTACTTAAACAATATGATCAGACTACCGAGCTTACTACGGATGGCCAACAATCGCTGTTAATTCTGGATGCTAACCCTGAATACCGGGTCCTGCGGGAAATGTCTGTATCGGGTTTGTATCATTTTGCTATTTTACTGCCGGATCGTGTGTCCTTGGGGCTGGCTCTGCGGAACCTGATTAAGCATCAAGTCCCTGTGGGGCAAGGGGATCACTTGGTCAGTGAAGCCCTGTATTTCAACGACCCTGACGGAAATGGAATTGAAATCTATGCAGACCGTCCACGTGATACGTGGCAGAAGGATAGCGGTGGGGAATACGTTATGACCACCGACACCGTAGATGTAGACAGTTTGCTAACTCTTTCTGAATCAGCGGAATGGAACGGATTGCCTGCCGGAACACGAATTGGGCATGTTCACTTCCATGTGGGCGATTTGCAGAAGGCGGAGCAATTCTATACTCAGGTACTTGGCTTTGAAGTGACTGCCCACTACGGTAAGGCTGCCCTGTTTATCGCTGCTGGTGGTTATCACCACCACATCGGTCTTAATTTGTGGGCAGGGGCGGGAGCACCACCGGCACCGGAGGATGCAGTGGGCATTCGCTACTTCACGACAACGCTGCCTGACGCCTCCGCGCTGGAGGCGGTTATAAGCCGGCTGGAGGAAGCAAACGTTCCTTATGAGCGGGAGCTTAGTGGCATTTCCCTGCATGACCCCTTTGGCATTGGCATCAAGCTTGAGGTGATTGCAGCCTGATTCGTTTGACATGATGGAATGGTTGGCTCTTTCTTTCGTCCTGTTCCTTCCTCTATAATGGATTTAGCAAGAAGTCTACGGAGAAAGGACGGACCGTCATGAAACTGTTCCCGCAGCTTGAGACAGAACGCTTTATTCTCAGAAAGCTAACTTCGGAAGACGCCGCAGATCTCTTTAAATACTTCTCGACGGATGAAGTGACCAAATATTATGACTTGGAACGATTTGTAGAGCTTCGGCAGGCGGAGGAACTGATTCAGACCTGGAACAGTCGCTACACGGAGCGTCGAGGCTATCGCTGGGCTATCATTGTCAAATCCAAGAGCAGCCGGGTGATTGGCACCTGTGGATTCCATAACTGGTCCAAGACGAATCAGAAGGCCGAGGTCGGTTATGAGCTAGATCCTGCCTATTGGGGGCAGGGCGTCATGAGCGAGGTGCTGCAAGAGGTGTTGCGCTTTGGGTTTGAGGATCGTGGATTACATCGGGTAGAAGCCTTTATCGATCCGGATAATATCCGGTCCCGTTATTTGCTGGAGAAGGTGGGCTTCTACGAGGAAGGTTACTTGAAGGAATGTTTCTTCGAGAAAAATCAGTTCGTGGATGCCGTTCTATTCGCTTTACTTAAGAAGCAATATCAAGACAGGCTGCAACGTTAGGCAAATCAAAGAGCTTTGTCCTTGACCTTCTCAGGCCGGGGACAAAGCTCTTTTTGTCATACATGAACTTTGCGGAATTCCTCCCGATAGATCTGTTCGACTCGTTCGAGCACGGGTTGGGCTAATGCCCTGAAGGGAAGCGACTGAATTTTCCCTTTAATAAGGAATACACCTGTCTTGCTTCGGTGTTCCCCTAAGGCAGCGTCAAACAGCAAGCTGGCCCCGTGCGTCGGGGGTGGGGTGAAGCGCATGAGCGGCTCTAGCCAGATAGGCAGTCCGGACTTTTGGCCCTTGCGCACCGTATTGTTGTTACCAGGATCAACGCTGCGAATCAGAATCCCCTCCTTGGCAAGCGATGGCGCTAGTGCCTCCGTCCATAAGGACAGTGCCAGCTTGGAAGCGGCATAAGGTCCCAGCATCTTGCGGAACTTTGGCGGGTGTTCCAGTTGTTCAAGCTCAAATGTTCTGAGCATGTTGAGTGCGGAGGAGGAGGTATTAATTACCGTTTTGAGCTTGCCCTTGAGCAGCAGTTCCTTAAGTTCCATAGTAATGAGATAAGGTACGATGGTTAGAAGCTCATAGTGTGTCTCGCGACCTTGCGGCGTATAGGTAAGTTCTGGGAAGCTCTGTCCGGCATTATTAAAGATTACGTCGATGAAGGGCTCTCCCTCTCGAACCTCCTGAAGTGTACGCCGCAAGCTGTTATAATCGGCAAGATCGGCCACCTTGTAAATTCGCAGTTTTCGCTCATTTACCGCTTGTTGCAGTAGCATGTCGCCAGATGGCACCGCGGATCGATTTAAGGCAACGACCTGCCATCCTTCATTTAGTAACTTCCTGGTTAATTCCAGCCCGATGCCCGAATTGGCCCCTGTTATTAATGCAACGGGGTGGCTTGTATTACTTTGCATAACCTATCCCTCCCGTTTAATATTCAGCGTATAAACTTATATTCTTCTGTATAAATTTGCTGGAGCCGTTCAAGTAGTGGTTTGGCATAGGCTCTGAAAGTCAGCGACTGAATCTTTCCTTTGTTCACAAATACACCTGTCTTGCCACGGTGTTCCCCTAAGGCACCTTCAAGCAGCAAGCTGGCTCCATGCGTCGGGGGTGCGAAGAAATAGCGCATAATCGGCTCCAGCCAGATGGGTAGGCCGGACTTCTTGCCTTTGCGGAGCGTGTTATTGCTTCCTGGGTCTATGCTGCGAATCAGAATGCCTTCCTTGGCCAGTAAGGGTGCTACGGCTTCTGTCCATAGCGATAGCCCCAACTTGGAGGCTGCGTAAGGTCCCAACAATTTGCGGAACTTCTTCGGACGCTGCAATTGTTCAAGATCGAAGGATTTAATCATATTAAGGGCCGTAGAGGAGGTGTTAATGACGGTTTTAAGATTTCCCTTCAGCAGAAGTTCCTTGAGTTCCATGGTGATGATATACGGAACAACGGTCATGAGCTCGTAGTGCGTTTCCCGGCCCTGACGACTATAGGTAAGTTCGTGGAAGCTTCCTCCGGCATTATTAAAGAGTACATCGATGAACGGCTCCTTCTCCCGAACCTTTTGCAGGGCATACCGTAAGCTCTCATAATCGGCTAAATCGCCCACGGTGTAAACACGAAGCTGCCCGCTCTGGACGGCTTGTTGCAGCGGTATGTCGCCCGATGGCACCGCAGATCGATTCAAGGCAATGACCTGCCAACCTTCATCCAGTAATTTGCGGGTCAATTCAAGTCCGATACCCGAACTGGCCCCCGTAATCAGAGCCACTTGTTCTCTTGTATTTCTAAGCATGTGTATCCCTCCCATGTAATTGAGCAGCATCGTAAGGCTGCCAGTAGGGAACAGTGTAGATGTTGGAGTCGACTCCAAGTCAAGCAGCCACATTCACGTACAAATATTTTTTTTGATTGCTTGACCTGGAGTTAACTCCAGGTTATATAATGACGTCAAGCAAACGGTTCGGAATAAGAATAGGCTTTGACTTAACAAACTAAAGGAGGAATAGGGGCTATGAGTATGACTTATGCGGACACTGAGGTTTTTTCCATCAAGCAAGCGGCCGAACGAACAGGCCTTTCTGAGGATACAATTCGCTATTATGAAAAGATTTCATTGCTGCCACGCGCCAAGCGGAAGGAAAATGGCCACCGAATTTACTATACAAAGGATATCGAGACACTTAAGCTGATCGGCTGCCTGAAGAAGACGGGAATGCCCTTGGAGGAGATGCGTCCCTTCCTGCAAGTGTCCGTTGATGCAGACCCTGGAGATTATCCGGAACTGGTGGATTTTATGAAAATGCACCGGGAGCATATTGTCGAGCAGATTGCTTCGTTGCAGCAAGTGGTGGACTTTATTGACCTTAAGCTTGTGCAAGGGAGTTACCGTCAGGAGTGTGCGGTCGAAGACCCTGGGGCTCATTCGGAACCTGCTGGGCAGAAAACCAAACGCAAAACCGTATCTCCCTTAGAGAGGGGTTATTTTCCACAGTGAACCTAGTTATTGAACAATTCCTCGACTTTTGCCATAATAAGCGAAATAGGCACTCGCCAAGATAAGCTAGCGGCAGGGTTTGAACTTAAAGGAGGAAGCTTCAGTGAAGGGAATCATTACTGTACTGGGCAAGGACAAGGTAGGGATTATCGCAAGGGTATGTACGTATCTAGCAGATAGCGGTGTCAACATTCTGGACATCTCGCAGACGATTGTTCAGGGGTATTTCAACATGATGATGATCGTGGATATCTCGGCGGCATCCAAGGAATTTGAACGGCTGGTAGAGGAACTGCAGGGACTGGGCGAAGCCATTGGCGTAGAAATCAAGCTCCAGCATGAGGATATCTTCAATACGATGCACCGGATCTGAGAAAGGGGAGGGAACACCATGATTTCACGCGTAGAGGTACAGGAAACGAATACCATGATCCGGGAAATGAATCTGGACGTGCGGACGATTACGATGGGCATTAGCCTGATGGATTGCGCGCATGAGGATATGAGCATATTCAATCAGAAAATATATGATAAAATAACCCGCAGTGCCGAGCACTTGGTGAAGACGGGGGAGGATTTGGAGAAGCAATTTGGCGTGCCGATTGTGAACAAGCGAATCTCGGTGACTCCGATCTCCATCGCCGCAGGCGGGCTCAAGACCGATACATATGTCCCAGTAGCCGAAGCGCTGGATAGAGCGGCCAAGCAGGTGGGCGTCAACTTTATCGGAGGATTTTCGGCGCTGGTACAAAAGGGCTTTACGCAAGGGGATCGCATTCTGATTGACAGCATTCCGGAAGCGTTGGCTGTTACAGAGCGCGTATGCTCTTCGGTCAACATTGGCTCCTCACGCAACGGCATCAATATGGATGCGGTCAAACGCATGGGTGAAATCATCATACAGACGGCTGAGCGGACCGCAGATCTGGGATCAATCGGTTGCGCCAAACTGGTTGTGTTCTGTAATGCGG
Source organism: Paenibacillus sp. 1SOY10 (assembly GCF_056836745.1). Taxonomy (NCBI): domain Bacteria; kingdom Bacillati; phylum Bacillota; class Bacilli; order Caryophanales; family Paenibacillaceae; genus Paenibacillus; species Paenibacillus sp. 1SOY10. The sequence goes on from NZ_JBXENK010000001.1 coordinate 103,026, forward strand.
TGGAGGACAACCCGTTCATGGCCGGGGCTTTCCATGGCGTAGGAGAACGGGAATGCGTAATCAATGTAGGGGTCAGTGGTCCTGGTGTAGTGAAGCGTGCACTGGAGGATGTGAAGGGCAAGGATTTTGAGACCCTTTGCGAAACGATCAAGCGCACGGCCTTCAAGGTGACCCGGGTAGGGCAACTTGTGGCACAGGAAGCCTCCAAGCGGCTTGGCGTACCCTTTGGCATTATTGATCTATCCCTTGCGCCTACACCTGAGGTTGGTGATTCCATTGCTGAAATCTTTCAGGAAATGGGGCTGGAGGAAGCCGGGGCTCCCGGTACTACAGCGGCACTGGCTATTCTGAACGATAACGTCAAGAAGGGCGGCGTTATGGCTTCTTCCTATGTCGGTGGCCTTAGCGGTGCCTTCATTCCTGTTAGTGAGGACCACGGCATGATTGAAGCGGTACAGCGTGGTGCGTTGACGCTTGAGAAGCTTGAAGCCATGACCTGTGTTTGCTCCGTGGGCCTGGATATGATCGCTATTCCAGGTAGTACAAGCAGTGCCACTATTTCCGGTATCATTGCTGATGAAGCAGCCATCGGCATGGTTAACAACAAAACGACCGCCGTGCGGATTATTCCGGTGATTGGCAAGGAAGTTGGCGAGATCGTTGAGTTTGGTGGATTACTGGGCTATGCGCCTGTCATGCCAGTGAACAGCTTCAACTGTGCCCCGTTTATCCAACGTGGTGGACGTATTCCGGCACCGATTCATAGCTTTAAGAACTAGGCGGGATAGATAATGAAGAAAACGATCGGACTGCTTGCCCACGTGGATGCAGGCAAGACTACGTTTGCCGAAGCACTGCTCTACCATACGCAAACAATTCGCAGCCGGGGGCGGGTCGATCACCGGGATGCTTTTCTGGATAGTCATGAGATCGAGAAAGCACGGGGCATTACCGTCTTTGCCGACCAAGCGGAGATGCGCTATGGGAGCACGACGTATTATTTGCTGGATACCCCAGGGCACGTCGATTTCTCGGCTGAGATGGAGCGAGCCTTGCAGGTGCTGGATTATGCAGTGATTATCATCAGTGCGGTGGAGAGCGTAGAGGGACATACGGAGACTGTATGGCAATTATTGCGCAGCTATGGCATTCCGACGTTTCTGTTTATCAATAAGATTGACCGTACAGGTGCGGACCCGGAGCAGGTGCTAAGCGACATCCGCCAGGAGCTGACTCCGAATGTGCTGGATTTACGCGGTTGGAGCTATGAGGAACCGTTGCAGGATACCCAAAAAGCCTGGATGGCCGAGCGAGATGACAAGCTGCTGGGAGCCTATCTGGAAGGAACCCTGTCTGACGAGGCCTGGCGTGCGGTATTGATCAGGCTGATCCAGGAAGGGCAGGCGTTCCCTTGCTTGCAAGGGTCTGCGCTACTGGATCAAGGCATTGCAGAATTCCTCAAAATGCTCGATAACTTGACGGTAACCACCTATGATGGGGAACTTCCCTTCGGCGGGCGGGTACACAAAATTCGCTATGATGAGCAAGGGACACGGATTACCTTCATCAAAGCACTGCAAGGAAGGCTAAGCGTCCGGGAACTCCTGGAATATGGGCCGAAGACCGACCGCCAGAAGGATAAGATCACATCTATCCGTAAGTATAATGGTGGAGGTTACGTTCAGGCGGAACAGATGGAGGCGGGAGATTTGTTTGCTGTGACCGGACTTGGTACAGCGGCTCCCGGTGAAGGCTTGGGTGCATGTCTAGATACGTTGGACACAGAACTGACTCCGACCCTGCAATCCCGTGTGGGGTTTGAGCCACCACTTCATATTAAAGAGGTGCTTGGGGTATTTCGTCAGTTGGATGCTGAAGACCCAACCCTAGGTACTCGCTGGGATGAGGCGCTGCAGGAGCTTCATGTTCATGTTATGGGCAACATCCATTTAGAGGTATTGCAGCAGGTGCTGCTGGAGCGATTCGGCATGCGGGTTACCTTCGGTGCTCCAGAAATATTGTACAAGGAGACCCTAGCCGGACCTGTATATGGGTATGGTCATTTTGAGCCGCTCGGTCACTATGCAGAGGTTCATCTGCGTCTAGAGCCTGCGGTTAGAGATAGCGGTGTTATCTTCGTCAATGATTGTCATCCGGATGATCTTGTCACTGGCTATCAACATTTGGTGGGTCAGCATGTCCTGGAGCAGGAGCATCATGGCTTGCTGACAGGTGCGCCGCTAACCGATGTGACGATTACCCTGTTAAACGGCCGGGCACATCATAAGCATACCAGCGGGGGAGACTTCCGCGAAGCTACGTTCCGTGCGATACGTCAAGGGCTTGAGCAAGCCGAGAATGTCCTGCTTGAGCCGGTGTATCATTTCAGAATTAAGGTTGGCCTAGAGTACCTGGGCAAAATTTTAACTGATATTCAGCAGGCACACGGCCGTTTCGAAGCTCCGGAGACCTCCGAGTCCATGGCAAGTATCACTGGAGTCGTCCCAGTAGCAACCTTCATGAATTACAGTACGGAGTTAGCTTCGTTAACACACGGAAAAGGCGCGTTATCGTTGAAATTCGGTGGATATGAGCCTTGTCATCAGGCAGAAGAGGCCATCGCCCGACGAAATTATGATAAGAACGCGGACCCGGCCTATACCTCAACATCCATATTTTGCGCTAAAGGTCAAGGTTATGCTGTGCCATGGGATGAAGCAAAGAGTCATATGCATGTAACGGTGCAGAATAACAAGAGAAATAGTTAAATGGATTGACAAAACATAATAAATGTTATGTTAACTTTATTGCGAAGGGATTAATTGAATGACAATAGGAGGGACGCCACCCGGCATCGCCTCCTATTGGTTTACAGTTCGTGTAGTTGGGAAAGAGCGACCTCTTGTTCATTTTCAGGTTGACCTAACGGATAAATTCTTGCAGTTTTGTTTTGTTCGTCGACATGCTGAATATAGATAGGAACTCCGTCACAAGTTACTTCAACCATAGTAGGGGAAGCAACGATGTCTTTGGCTCGCTGGCTATTCATGGATTCATTCCTCCAAAGTTGTATTGTAGGGCATGCTTTAGGTTATCCGGCCCAATCTAGCTCTATGCGCGTGCTATCGTTGTGTTATAATAAAGCCCGATGTTTGATGAAATCATGCTCTGACCCTTATAATTTCATGACATGAATTAATGGTTATTATAATTTGATTGACGGAGGTGCAACAGTCATGGAAATTCACAACTTGCTCAAAACAGCATCGCGAGAAGAACTGAGGCACTGGCTGGAAGAACACGCGGCAACGGAGAAAGCCTGTTGGGTTATAGTTAGCATGACTCCAGTTCCGGACAAGCTTTTATATCTGGACGTGGTTGAGGAAGCATTATGCTTTGGCTGGATTGATGGGATTAAGAAGAAGTTGCCGGAAGGTGATCTGGCACAACGGATATCTCCCAGAAGTAACAAAAGCTCATGGACGGAATTAAATAAGGAACGCGTGCGCCGTCTTGAGAATCTGGGACTGATGAGAGAGCAGGGCAGGCTAGTGCTCCCGGATATGGACCCGAACTCTTTTGTCATAGATAAATACGTGTTGGAGCAACTAAAATCGGATGATCAGACCTATCAGAATTTTTTGGCATTCCCGAACCTTTATCAGAGAATTCGCATTGACACGATTCAAAGCTACAAAAATCAGCCAGACGTATTCCATAGCAGACTTGAGAAGTTCCTGAAGTATACTCGCGAAAATAAAATGTATGGCCAATGGCATGATGGTGGGCGGTTATTAGAAAATGGATGGTTGAGACAAAACGAAGTGAGGTTTGTAGACTGAAGCTTGATGGAAGGAGTGATGATCTGATGAGATCATTTCATATTTATTATTACGTAAAATAATAATTTGACGAATAATTATACAGTAATTATAATGGAACTATCAGGAGGTGTGCATTTTATGGATAAAGCCGCTAAAGCACATTATATGAGCCGTATTGACGATAAGCTGATTGATTTGCCTTGGTATGTAAATGAATACATAGATACGCGTAAGCGGAAATTATCGCACACCACGCTGCTGAATTATTGCCACGACTTTATTATTTTTTTCGATTGGCTGGTGGCTGAGAAGTTTGTGGCCCCTACTCGCAAGGACGTGGAACTATCAGTATTAGAGAAGCTGACGGTTCGTGAGATCGAAAGCTTTCTTACTTATCTGGAGTATCAGCTAAATAATTCTAAATATACGATTAACCGCAAGCTATCGGCGTTAAAGTCTCTATTTGATTATTTGCAAAATAAGGCGGAAACCGAAGCTTTAGAGCCTTATCTTACGCGAAATGTGATGGCCAAGATTGAATTTAATGCCATGAAGGAAAGTCAGGAAACCATTGCTAATCGCATCGAAGGCAAGATTCTCCGTTCAGATGATTTTGAATTGTTTCGTCAGTTTGTTGCCTATGATTTTGGCGTTCAGAACCGCGATAATAAACGACTTTTCGGGTTTCATGAGTTCAATCGGGAACGTGACACGGCTATCGTCTCATTAATTCTTGGCTCCGGACTCCGGTTATCGGAAGTTGCCGGGATAAACCTTGAAGACCTGGATATGAATAAAGGCCAGGTGCGAGTCATCCGTAAAGGTAACAAGGAGCAATACGTTTATTTCAGTCAGCAGGCATTGGCGGATTTGAACGATTATTTGATCATCCGTGAGTCCAGGTATAAGCCGGAGAAATCAGAGACGTTTTTGTTTATGGCAGCGCCAATCGGGCGTAAAGGCTTGAACCGGCGATTAACACCACGAGCCATTGAGAAGCTGATCGAGAAATACGCAACAGCCTTCGGAAAGCCGGCACTGACCGTGCATTCCTTGCGACATTCCTTTGCGACAAGATACCACCAGGAGAACAATGATGTGCCACGGCTGAAGAACCAACTGGGCCACGCCTCTATCCAGACTACGATGATCTACACGCATCTTACAGATGAAGAGATGAGAACGGCTGTAAATAATATGGATCAAATTAAAGAATAGAAAAGACGGAAGACTAACATTAATAAAAATGTATAGTCTTTTCTATTTTACTTTTTACTTATGACTATTTCACAAAACCCGTATTTTGTACATATGTTTTTTACATACCTTTAGTACAATAAAAAGCACGAATAACATCAACGTTACTCGTGCTAAGGCATTCGACAAGTTTCCTAAGTATAAGACGGCTTAAGACTAAATGTTGCTTTCAGTTCCTTCAGGTAGATACAATCTAGGTGTATTATTTTCCTTATTATATTTTTCGATTGAACTAATTTCTTTTCTAAATTCTTTGAAATCAAATCTTAAAGTGCCAGCCTTATTTTCAATATAACTATTGGACTGATCTGCAATGATAAATTTACCTTGGGATTGACCCACAATATAGTATCCAAATTCGTCTTTATCGGTTCTTGATCCCTTATTAGCACTTAGAAATACAATAACTTCCTGATTAATTTGTAAATCTGGATTCATTGATTTATCAAGTTCATAAATCATATCCTCCGTTTCTCCACCGTCTACTCGTATTTCTACAGTCTCTCCAGGATTTCCTTTAAAAACGTTTTGTACTTTAATTGTAGTGTCTGTTGCAGGGAATCCTTCGAAATTCTTTTGTACTTCCTGTGAAATAACCGTTCCAGATATAATGACGTCTGATTCGTTTACAAGCTGATTTTTATCAAATTTTACGATTTGAATATTTGATTGGATCATTATTTGAGAATTAGCTGGAACAGCTTCTTCAATAGAGCTGGCACAACCGGTTGTCATAATTGCAATAATAATAAATGAGAAAAAAGTGATCCGCTTCATAATGAATCCTTCCATTAACTATTGGTACTTAAATTAACGTAAGAGCAGCGATAATGTTGCAGTTCTAGATCTGGAAAAGAAAACCCAATCCCCTCGGGATTGGGTTTCTATCATAACTAATAGCCGATTAGATCCGTACCACGTACCAACTCAAGAACGGCCCCGTCTTTACCTATTTCAAATATTTAATGAGACCCGACCAAAAGGCCGAGTAATGCTCCCATTCCATGAATTCCATTGAGCCCCAGTGAGGTGAGCAATCGCTGGCAAAGGCTGCGGTCTTCCCTTCCCCAAAGGTGCCAACCGTAAGGATGGCATCCTCTTGATGGCCAAGTAACACCTTAGCTTCTGGTTTGGCAGTGAGCTTATTATAACCTAATAGCCGTGGCCATTCTCCAAAGTCCACCAAGGGATGCGACTGTGTCACTGTAGGAGCAAAGCCTTGCGGCATTTCAACCCGATCATCCCCTTGCTGCATAACGACCGGTAGTACGTCGGATAACACGGTATTGGCATAATTCGCCTTGCCCTCAATGCCCATGAAGGTCAAGTAACCGCCAACCATCAGCAGTCCTCCCCCTTCAGCGACAAATTGTTGAATATGATCCAGGGCATTCGGGATAATCTCCATTTGATAGAAGGTTGGGTTCTGTAGCAAGAACGTATTCGCGCCTACATCACTAATTACAATGGCATCATAAGCTTTAAGCTCTTCTAGGGACTTGGGAAAACGAACCTGAACCTCATGGGCCGGCATATAGGTAACCTCAATCCCCTGCTCTCTCAAGCAAGACAATAAATAGGTCGCTCCTTCTTCATACTTTGTTGATGTAAAGCTATCATATCCCTTGGTATGGATCATATGAACCACCCAGGATTCCCCTACAAATAATATTTTCATGTTGGTCTCCCTCCGCGTTTTCGCTTCGCATGTAGATTGGACTATTGCCGAATTAAGCTTCCTCGACCCCGCACCAGTCGATCGTCGTTTTTGCTATCATCTTCACGGCTTGAATGAGTTCCTCTAAGGGGATGAATTCGTCGCTGTGATGGGCCAGACTTGGATCGCCTGGGCCAAAGTTAATCGTCGGAATGCCTACATTAACAGGCCAACCCATGTCCGTATGGAAGCCCAGGCCCTCAATAATGCCTTCTTCCCCAACCGCTTTTAAGGACTGTACACACGTCTGGACAAAGGGATGAGCTACGTCCGTTTCTGCGCAGTCCGCATCCACCATCCATTCTATTTCTGGCAGATGCTCACTTAACCAAGGGTCCTGCATGGCTGTCTCGCGTATAAATTCGATTAATTCCTTCTTCACATTCCCCCCGACCAGCTTTTCATCACGCTCTCTCGGCAGATACTGTGCGTTAAATACGATTTCTGCTTCATTAGCGAAGGAGGTTGGGTACTCTCCGGCATTCAGTTGAGCCACATGCACCTGGCAAGGAATCGACAGATAAGGGTGTGTCTTGGTCGAGGCCCAGCGTTCATTCAAACGGTCAAAGGCTTCAAGTATAATCCGTGCCTTTTTGATAGCATCTACAGCTCCTCCATCCTTCCAGTCCGCTTGCGGCATCTCAATGTGTCCACTGCGCCCTTGAATGCGGATTTTCCCCCACAAGATTCCTCTGCACAACGGCGCAATAGTAAGCGAGGTAGGTTCTGTCAGAATGCATGCATCGGTTCGGTAGCCATGGTGGATAAAATCCAGCGCGCCCATTCCGCCCGCCTCTTCATCAACAACCGTTCCCACTACGACAGGTCCCTTCAATTTCAAGCCGCTGCGAAGCACAGCTTCCACGGCCATAATCATGGCAGCAACGCCGCCCTTCATATCCACGGTACCGCGGCCGTACATCTTGCCGTCAATGATTGTCCCCTCGAATGGGTCAACGGACCACTTGGACCCTGCCATCACCACATCGATATGTCCGAAGAGCAACAGGGATTTGCCCGCTGTTCCCTTTCCGAAGGTCCCGGCTAAGTTAGGGCGTCCTGTAAAGTCTCTTCCCGGATAATACCCCGCCATGCCTTCATATTGCGTTAGCTCATCACTATCAGGCTCCCACATCTCGATTTCTGCACCGAGTCCTGCGAGTTTACTTGAGATGAATTGCTGTAGTTCCTTCTCCTTGGAGGGAGCAGGTTCGTCAAAGAACCATGGATTAACGCTGGGAATTTGAATGAGCTGCTGTAAAAATGTAATAATTTCCTCCTGGTGCTCGTCAATCCAGTTCATTACTTGTTGTTCATGCGTCATGTGCTTCTCCTTTACTTGAATCGAATAGTATCTCCATTAGTGAAATCGACCCATGGGTTAATCATCTCATCGCCAAAGGCATCCTTCTTCTTCTCGATGGCGAATAGATAACGGGCATCTGCAGATGCCGGGTAAGCTGGACTATGCCAGACCCCTCGGTTGATAACGATGGCTTGTCCGGGTTTAATAAGGAAGCACTTCACAGTATTTGAATCTGGCTGCTCCTCTGGATTGCTGATATCTTTGCAGAGAGCCACCGGCTGGATAATCTCCCGATCAAAGGTGAGTAACAATTCTTCCCGGCTCACATGCCGCTCCATAGCCGATACGATGAACTCACGTTGTCTGGTCTCTACGAGGCCAAATCCAATAGGTTCTGATACGTCCAGCATTTGGATATAGCTCCAGCAATCCCAGCCATCTCCCTCTTTGGAAGGGGCAGTCGCCGGAATATCAACCACTTTACCGTATGGGGCAAAACTTTCAGAGGATAATTTCTCTATTTGTACTTGAATTTCCATAGTTATTAGCCCTTTCAGCAGCCAGAATTAAAAATCGAAGCTGTCCACATTTTCATTTGTTATTTCAAGCATGCCGATAAAAACATTGGAGCCATCTACCTTAACAGCCCCCACATTCGGAATTTCCATGCCATCCTGAATCTCATTGCCCTGAGCTAATTGATCCAGAACATAGACGGTAGTATAAGCAAGCTTGCCTGGGTCCCAAATAATACTCGTCTTCATCGTATCGTTCTTGATGTAATTCTTCACTACGCTCGGAACAGCAATGCCCGTAATAGCGACCTGACCTTGCTCTAATGTCCCTGCGTTTACGGCTTGCTCAACAACCTCAGCAGCAGCCGGGGGTTCTCCACCCGCAAAGCCTATAATTCCTCTTAAATCCGGATAAGTCTGGATCAGGTTCTGGGCATTGGCGTACGCTTTCTGCTGATCATCATCACTGGATACGGTGGTGACCAGTTCGATGTCTGGATAGTTAGCCGTAAAATAAGCCTTGGCTGCATCGGATTTGGCAATTTGGTTTTGTGAGCCCAGTCCGGCAACCATGAACGCCACCTTGCCCTTTCCACCTATCTCTTCACCAATGGTTTTTGCCAGAAGCTCGCCAATCTCTTCGTCCGTGGCAGGTGCTACGTAATACTGACGGTCTGTGTCTGGAGCATCGCTGTCCCAGGTAACAATTTGTACATTCTGATCTTTTGCTTTCTTGAAGACGGGACCTACTGCTTTAGCATCGTTGGGAGATACACCGATTCCGCTTACCTTGCGTGTCAGCATATCCTGTATCATATTGATCTGCTTCGAGGAGTCTGCTTCAGTAGGTGCATTAAATACCACCTCTACTTTTAAATCTTCGGCAGCCTGTTTGGCGCCTTTCTCAGCGGCCGCCCAATAAGCAGGACCTATCGATTTAGGATTAATGAAGTAGGTTTTTGCTCCGGAAGCAGGAGAATTCCCACCTGTACCCGTTTGTGTATTTGCAGAATTGCCGCAAGCAGCCAAGCTCAATGATAGTAGACCTGTCAGTAATGCCAATGTTGTTTTTTTCATAGGATTCACTCTCCACTAAATTTTTTATTGCTTACTGCAAGCAGTAGTAACGCGCCTAAGATAACGGCTTGATACAATACGGAAACACCTAGCAAATTGAGTCCATTTCGCAAAAATACAATAATCAGTAACCCGACAAAAGTTCCGGTAAGGCTCCCCCTCCCTCCAAAAATATGTGTACCTCCTATTAAAGTAGCTGTAATAACATCCAGCTCTATATTGGTACCTGATGTCGCTTCGGCACTGGCCAGCCGCGATACCAGGAATACACCCGCAATGGCCGAGAACAATCCGCTTAGCATGAACAGAACGAATCGAATACGAGTGACGGATATACCCGAATAACGCACCACTTCCTCGTTATTACCGATTCCGTACACATAACTGCCAAAACGCGTTTTGTTCATGAAGAAATTAGCGATGAGAAACAGAATGACGAGTACGATGGCATTGAAGGGAATTCCGGCAATATATTGTTGACCTAGAAAGTAGAAGGAATCCGGAAATCCACTGATGGGCCTGCCCTCATTCATGACGTATACGAGGCCGCGAAGCATGACCAGCATCCCTATGGTGACGACGATGGCCTGCATTTTGTGTCTTGCAATAAGATAGCCATTAATAGCACCGCATACCAGACCTGTGAACAAACCAATCAATACACATAGCCAGATGTTCAGGCCGTTTTCAAACCCAACGCCCATGGCCACCGCAGAGAAGGCAAGGATGGAACCCACCGATAAATCCATGGCTCCCGAAATAATGATTAACGTCATCGGTATAGCAATGAGCCCAACCTCTACCATCTGATTCAGGACATTCATGAAATTTGTTACAGAAAGAAAATAGGGAGATAAGAAGCTAAACAAGACCAGAATGAACAATAACAGGAGCAATTGAACGATTAGTTTATTGGTCCGAAGTGCAAGTGGTAACCGATCTATCCACACTCTCATATTAAATCCCCTTCCTTCCCCTTGGATTGCCTTGCTCTTTGCAGGGTATTAATGACGATGGCGAGTATAATCAGGAACCCCGTCGCCGCATCCACCCAAAACGGAGATACCTTAGCTATAATCAGGCCATTCTTCACGATGCCCATGAAGAGAACGCCAAGCATAGTTCCTGCAATAGTACCTACTCCACCGAAAATGCTCCCTCCGCCAATCAACACCGCAGCCATGACCTCAAAGGAGAGCGAATTGCCCGCCGTTGACGCCTGCACGCTTCCCACCTTGGCGGCGAATATGACCGAAGCAATGCCCACCAGCATCCCGGTAAAGACATACACCATGAATTTCGTCCGAGCTGCATTGATTCCCGCCAGCTTTGCGGCAGAAGAGTTGCCGCCAACCGCATAGATTCTTCGGCCTGTACGGCTATAGAGCAGGAGATAAATGAATATAGCGATTAAGAGTATGGCAACCAGTAGAGGAAATGAGATGCCCATGAACGTGCCTTGTCCAAAAAAGCGAAAACCTGGCGGGAAATTGTTCATCCATGTTCCCCCGCTGATGCCAACGGCTATTCCGCGAAATATATACATCGTAGCCAAGGTAACAATAATATCCGGGATTTTTCTGTAGGCTATAAAATATCCATTCACCATGCCGCAGAGAACGCCGATGCCAATGCCCAGCATAGCGGCTACCCACGGGGGCATGCCATGATTCAAGAATATCCCGACCGAGGTCGCGGTTACAGCCAGAACGGAACCCACGGATAAATCCATACCTCCCAGCAAAATGACCATCGTCATGCCAATCGCTACGATAAACATGGAGATATTCTGATCCAGAATAAGCCTGAAATTATCCAGTTGGAAGAAGTCGGGAGTAACGAGGGAAAATAAGACAATAACGAGTAAGGTAAAAATTAGAATGGGTGCTTCGTGTACACCGAGCAAACGTTTCATAACACGTCTCCTTCCATACGGGGGTGGGATGCTCGCTGCAGCAATTGTTCCTGATCGGCTTCACCGTGGGCAAATGCGTGTACGATATCGCCTTTATATAACACCAATATTCGGTCGCTCATCCCGAGCACCTCAGGCATTTCAGAAGAGATCAGCAGGATGCTTAACCCCTCTTCGGCCAGCTTGTGGATGATGCTATAAATCTCGGCTTTGGCTCCTACGTCCACGCCGCGAGTAGGCTCTTCCAATATAAGAATATCGGGCTTGGCAGCAAGCCATTTGCCAATGACAACCTTCTGCTGATTGCCTCCACTTAAATAGTCTACGGCTTGCTCATCATGGGGCGCTTTGATTCTGAGCTTGTTCATATATTCACTGCTCACCTGCTGAATGGCCGTATTGTTCAAGGCCAGACCTTTGGATAAGCTAGGTAACAACGTAAACGTAATGTTCTTGCGTATAGACATCGGCTTGATAATTCCCTGACGGTGTCTGTCCGGCGGGACATAGGCCAGTTTATGCTCTTTGGCATCGCGGGGCGTAGCGATCTGAACGGGCTTGCCATTTATAATGATCTCCCCAGTGCCACGCTTAAGACCAAATAGACGTTCAGCAACCGTGTGAGAACCGGAGCCTGGAATTCCAAACAGACCGAGGATTTCCCCTTTTCTGAGTTCAAAATTGATTTTGTGTTCGGCATCTAATGACAGATCTTTTACCTTGAGAATGGCCTCTTCGTCATGTGGCTGCTGGCGAATTGGATACAACTGCTGCACTTCCTTGCCGACCATCATTTGAATCAACTGTGGCTCTGTGACTTCATCAATGCTTTTAGTATCGATTTTTTGTCCATCTCTAAGCACGGTTACCTTGTCCGCAATTTCAAATATTTCCTTCATCCGGTGTGAAACATAGACGATGGCTACTCCCTGTGATCTCAAAAGATGGATGACTTCGAACATTTTTTTGACTTCATTTTCAGGAAGGGCAGCAGACGGCTCGTCCATAATTAACACGTCGGCTTTGAACGAGAGTGCCTTGGCAATTTCAACAACCTGCTGGCTGTGTACACCAAGATGACGCACCTCCTGCCGGACATCCAAATCGCTGCCCCCGATCGAATTGATCAGCGCTTGTGCCTCCTCTATCATCTTGGACCACTTTATGCGGCCGAAGGGTCCAGTCATTTCAGGGCGATCGATGAAGATATTTTCCGCTACGGAGAGATTCGAGAATAAGTTGAACTCCTGGTGGATGATAGATACACCTTGACGCTGGGCATCGAGCGTACCGCGGAAGGCAACCTCCTCCCCCTTGAGCCTGATCGTACCTTGTGTAGGAGCGTATACGCCGGAGAGGATTTTCATAAGTGTGGACTTTCCCGCACCATTCTCACCCATTAAGGCGTGAACTTCCCCTGGAAAAAGTTCAAAATCGACCGATTCCAAGGCTTTTACCCCGGGAAACTCTTTGCTGATGCCTTCCATCGTTAATACAGGTCGATTCATCTAAACCCCTCCTCTGCATATTTTGGATAACTTTAACAAGACCAAGCGTTAATAGATCAAAGTGCAAGGTTGTGCGACACTCTTCCTGACGAAGAATGTCCTTGTAGATCTATATGTTTTTTGCTTCACCTTGCGTTATGTTGCTACTTGATTAAGGAAGGAACGAATGCTGTTCTGGGCAGGTATGGAATCATAGGCACCTGCAGTGGATACTGCCAGGGCAGAAGCGGCGGTTGCATAACGAAGACTTTCCTTGAGCTCAGTACCCGCAAAATAGCTGGCAACGAATGCTCCAATAAATGTATCCCCGGCAGCGGTAGAATCGACCGAAGACACGGAAAATGCGGGAGTTGCAATCCAATTTCCGGACAGATCCAAGTAGACTGATCCCCGGCTACCCAGTGTTATAATCACATGCTGAGTGCCTTGCTCCAGTAAGTATTGAGCCGCTTGACGAGCTGAATCGACATCATGTACTGGCACCCCGGCCAGTTCCTCCGCCTCCACCTCGTTGACAATGAGATAAGTAATTTGACCAAGCAGGTCGCGATCAAAGTCGGTCATTGGACCCGGATTGACACACACAGGAATCCCTGCTTCGCTAGCCAATTGGAGCACCTTGACATTCACTCTTCCGGGAATTTCATTTTGCAATAAAATCACATCGTAATCAGACCAATTGATCTGCATCATATCTTGTTCTTCATATCTATAATTTGCTTCTGGAGAAAGAATAATGCAGTTCTCTCCTGCGCCATTTATCGTAATGAGAGCCATTCCGGTTGTCCCCTGCTTCGCTACGATATGCTGTGTATTAATCCGGTCTTTCTTTAATCCTTCAAGTATATTCCCCGCAAAAACATCTGTGCCAAGCGCTCCTGCCATAGCTACCTTGGCGCCGGACCGGGAGGCAGCGCAGGCCTGATTGGCTCCCTTTCCGCCAATGTGAAAGCCGGTACCCATGCCATGAATGGTTTCACCTGGCTTTGGAAGCTCTCCCACCTTTGTTACAATATCCATGTTCATGCTGCCTACAACCAGAATGTTGGACATAGCCTTCTCCTATCTGCTAGTTCAGCTTTTTAACGGACCCACGTTTGATGAGTTCTACGTCAAGCACGACCTTCTTCATTTTGGATGGATCATTCGTACGCCCCTTAATCTTCTGAATGAGAATCTCCGTGGCGCTAACCCCCATCTCCCTGGTAGGTCTGCTTACAATAGTTACGCGAGGCTGAACAAATTGAGCTAGCTCATTATCATCAAAGCCGATTAAAGAAATATCCTCGCCGATCACCAGGTTCAAATCCCGAACCGCCTTGATTACGCCCGTGCATATCACGTTGTTCGCTGCAAAAATTGCGGTGGGTGGTTGCTCGGAACGCATAAGCTCGATGGCAAATTGATATCCATCCTCCCCCAGCCACTTTCCTTGCTTGTGGTATTCCGGAGCGGGCTCGATTCCACTCTCGTGCAGTGCCTGGTGATAACCCCAATAACGATCCTTGCCATCATTAAAATCATGAGCACCGTCAATGATCGCTATTCGTTCATGCCCAAACTCTACAAAATGCTTGACCGCCTCATAAGCCCCACGAAAGTTATCAATAATTACGCCATCATGTCCACAGTCATTGATATAACGGTCCACCAATATGGCAGGTTTGCGAATATTTCTATAAAAGTTAGCTTCCTTATGAGTCCCGATCAAGATGATTCCGTCAACATTTCTTCCGAGAAAACCCTCAAAGAACTCTTCCTCTTCAGCCTCATCCCCGTAGGTGGAAACTACCAGCGTTGAATAGCCTTCCTTCTTGGCTGCTTCTACCGTGCCACCAATAACAGCCGTGTAAAACGGGTTCTGGATGTCTGGCACAACCACGGCAAGCATATGAGTTCGCTTATTAACCATGGATGCGGCCATTGCATTAGGTACAAAGTTGACTTCTTCAATAATTTTCAGAATTTTCTTTCGCGTAGTTTCGCTTACCCTGTCCCGTCCGTTGATCGCTCGCGACACGGTGGCCACTGAAACATTAGCTAATCGAGCGATGTCCTTAATCGTGATTTCTTTGTCTTTCATCGTCCCACCCTTGTCATAACGTTTACGCAAAACTCAGTCATACAGCCATAAGGATTTGTAGAGAAATGTTTCCTCTTTTGCAAAAACGTTTACTCAATTTCTGACTTCATTTTAGTACAGCTTTTCCGGGATTACAATAGCTTAATTTAAAATAATTAAAATAAAAACGCTTACAAAATAAATATATAACATATATACGTTAGGTATTTGGTATTAATTGGGATATGAATGAGCTAATTAATCGATTTATGTCATGTTTAGTTACATGTAATATGTTGGTCATCCGTTTTAATCGCAAGATGAGAAATGTGCAAAGTGTAGATTGATTTCGAAGTAAATGAGATGTAAAAACGTTTACGCAAATAATGTTCTATATTTTGGAATTATCTAACCTTCACCGTTTTCATCGATTTAGCTTAGTCCACTGTAGCATGGAAAAAAGGCCTGCCAGCCGATAACGACTCGCAGGCCTTTTTTATGCGGTTAGATTTAACCTTGTACGATGGTGGATACGGCATGTTTGTATACCATACTCTGCTTCCCTATTTGCGTATGAACCAAGATCACAAATTTATCAAAAGCCGCAATCTTTCCCTTAATGGGAACACCATTTTTCGTAATGATCGTACAAAGAGCTTGTTCCTTTTTTAAACTGTTTAATAGTTTGTCTTGATTAATATCGAATTCTGATTCATATCTGGGCATTTCACTTCTTCCTCTCTCTCTGTCTAATAAGGATATCTATAAGTTCTTATGCCCATTGTAACATAGGGATGTCCATTGAAGCATGATGTCTATCATTAATTGCTTTGCTCGGTTGTATCGATACCAATAGTATTTGTTGCTGCCTCAAAGGTAATGGTGATGCCCATAGCATCTGCTAGATCGCGAAGCTTGAAGTAGTTGTTGCCCCCAATGGTATAGGCGGTCAATTGCACCTCTTCTTCATCCAGGTAGAGTTTGGCTGTGGATAGAGTGGCCTTCTTGGCGGCTGGTTTGCTCGATACCACCAGTTCTCCGCCTTGTGGAGTATAAGTCTCGCCAGAACTTAAGCTGATGGCATTGTGCTGCCCGTCCCAGCCCACTTCAAACCCTTTCTCAGTCCCATTTACAGCCATAGCGATATCGCGCAGCTTAAAGAACGTATTATTGTTAATGTTGTAAGCTTCGAAGGCAACCTGCTTCCCATTCACCAGCACTTTGGAGACTGAAGGGTTAGCTGTAGCCGTCTCTATCGGTTTCACGGCAGGATTTGCAGGTGGAGAAGCCGGTTCGGTGACAGAGGGTTCAGGGGTCTCTTGCTGTTCAACGGGGAGTGTGAACTCAGGCTCTGCAACAGGTTCTGTCGGGGTTCCCTCAGATACTAGGTAAATGATATTACTGGTTTGTTCGCTTTCACCAAAGCTGAATACATAGTACACAAATCCGCTAAATCCACCATAGCTCTTGGAGAGCTTGACGGTGGCTGTCTGATTGGCAGCAAGCTCATTTACCATTTCCTCGGAACCGTCGATGGTCCACAAGAGAGCTCCCCCGTAGGAACCATCCACGCTAAAATAATCAACTATGGCACGCATTTTTTCCTTGGGCGTAAATTTGATTTCGGCCCCTTCCTTCACGAGAACGATTTCATATTTTTCTGCCGCCAGAATGTCTCTGAAATTTTGGTTATCATCATAGTCTTCGATTTCAATCTTCTTGGATTGAGTCCCTGTCTTACCGGATAAGGTATAAGTGTACTTATCGGCAGGCACCTCTGCAGCAAATGCAGGAATTGAAATGCAAAGCAGCATGATGGCAGAAAGCATGAATGCCAAAGAAACCTTCGTTTTTTTCATGAAACAGCCTCCTAAATTAAGTTTATAATCGATCGTGAAACTTGTCACAAATCATAGCTCTGCTTTTTCTATGGAGTCAAGGACAAATCTTCTCTCTACCAAAAAATAGGTGCATCTATGAAATAAATGTGTCTACTTATCGCAGACTTATACCATAATCATCCATAATTGGGGTTTACTAAAGATACAAGCCTTGTTAGAATTTATTTGAAGGCGCGATCTCCTTTCATGAAGGTGAAGAGACATTTTATGAAAAGAATTGTATGCGCTATCTTTGTGAATTATGGTATCTTATGTAATCTCTTGATCGTCGCGCTGGAACCTGGATGTACTTTGAATAGAAGGAGTGATGCTCGGAGGTTGGCATGGAAGGCCGTGTTCCATCTTTGGTTGTAACAAAACTATTTTACGGAGGGTGAAGATGAATGGTACGCAAAAGAAGAAGTTCATTCGCTACTGTTTTACTGCTCGCTGTAACACTGATTGGAACGTCTTTCTTGCAATGGACCCCTACCGCCCATTCCGCTCCTAGTGAAGACTACGTTTGGAAAAATGTAAATACGGGTGCGGGAGGCGGATTTATTCCTGGCATTATCTTCAACGAATCCGAGGAAGATTTGATCTACGCTCGCACAGATATTGGTGGTGCGTACCGCTGGAATCCTGGTGATAACAGTTGGATTCAACTGACCCGTTTCGTCGGTTGGGACGACTGGAACAAGAACGGAATTGATGGTTTGGCCACAGACCCGGTAGACCCTGACCGTTTGTATTTGCTAACCGGGATGTATACGAATGAATGGGATTACAACAACGGAAATGTGCTGATCTCCACCGACCGGGGGAATTCCTTTGTTGCTTCTCCCCTGCCCTTCAAGGTCGGCGGCAATATGCCGGGCCGCTCCATGGGCGAACGTCTGGTAATAGACCCTAATCGCAACAATATTCTCTATCTTGGTGCGCGTAGCGGCAACGGCTTGTGGAGAAGCACCAACTATGGACAGACGTGGAGCAAAGTTACTAGCTTCCCGAATCCGGGTACTTATATTCCTGTCCCTGGCGACTCCTACCAAGGGGATATTATGGGCATCGCCTGGATTGCCTTTGATCGAAGCACGGGCTCTCCTGGCAGTGCCACACAAACGATTTATGTAGGCGTTGCCGACCCGTCTAACAATATCTTTCGCAGTACAGATGGCGGAGTAACTTGGCAGGCGGTTCCTGGTCAGCCTACCGGGTTCCTCCCTCATCACGGTGTGCTTGCCGCCAACGGTACGTTATATGTCAACTACAGCAATGACGTCGGCCCATATGGCGGCAGCAAAGGACAAGTCTGGAAGCTGGATACGTCTACCGGTGTCTGGACGGAGATCAGCCCGGTTGATTCTGATAGCGAGGACAACTGGTTTGGTTATGGTGGCTTGGCCGTTGATCCGCAACAACCGGACACGCTGATGGTATCTTCCATGAATGCGTGGTGGCCGGATGAGAAAATTTTCCGCAGCACAGACGGCGGCGCTACCTGGACGTCCATCTGGGACTGGAATGGTTTTCCGAGCCGTACTCTGCGTTACACCCAGAATATTTCCGCGGCGCCTTGGCTGGATTTTGCTGCCAATCCTGAGCCACCAGAAACGACTCCCAAGCTGGGCTGGATGATCGGTGATATCGAAATTGATCCGTTTAACTCCGACCGAATGATGTACGGTACCGGGGCTACGCTGTACGGAACCAACAATCTGACGGCTTGGGATAATGGCGGCAAAATCAATATTTCCGTCATGGCCAAGGGCATTGAGGAGGAAGCCGTGACCTCGCTGCTCAGTACCCCTATCGGCCCTGAGGTCATTAGCGGTGTACTCGATGTCAGCGGCTTCCGCCATGATGATGTAACTAAGGTTCCATCCAAGATGATGATCAATCCAAAGAGCACGGCCAGCATGGACTATGCTGAACTGGATCCTGCATTCATCGTCCGGGTCGGTACCTATGATACCAACTACCCGGATCAGAAGCTGATCGGGATCTCCCGGGACAGTGCTAGCAACTGGTATTCGCCGAACAGTCAGCCATCCACCCAGAAGGGTGGCGGAACGGTAGCCCTCGCTGCTGACGGAAGCTCCATCGTCTGGTCGATGGAGGATGCCGGTGTGCAATACTCCAGGACCGGTGGCAACTCCTGGTCGGCCAGCACGGGACTACCGGCCGGAGCCAAGGTGGCCTCGGACCGAGTGAATAAGAACAAGTTCTATGCAATCGGTGGCGGTACCTTCTATGTAAGTACAGACGGAGGGGCCTCCTTTACACCTACGGCTGCCTCGGGGCTACCTGCTACCGGTAATGTGAAGGCATTGCCCGGTACGGAGGGCGACATTTGGCTGGCTGGGGGTAGTGCCGATGGCGCCTATGGACTTTGGCATTCCACCAATTCAGGAGCCACCTTTACCAGATTGGCAAATGTTGAAGAAGCAGACGTGGTTGGCTTCGGGAAGGAAGCCCCTGGCCGTAGCTATAAAGCCATCTATACCAGCGCGAAAGTTGACGGTGTCCGCGGGATCTTCCGCTCCATCGACGCCGGAGCAAGCTGGGTGCGAATCAATGATGATCAACATCAGTATGGGGTGACCAATTCGGCTATCACGGGCGATCCGAAAGTATTCGGCCGCGTATATCTGGGTACCAACGGTCACGGTATCGTTTACGGAGATCCTGTAAATGCTACACCGAACCCGGATCCGGATGAAGACTCCGTGATTACTCCGCTAACCGCTCAGTTTGATAAGCATAATCCGGCAGCTATTTCTGTCGCGTTGACCTTAAATGGAAATACACTAACTGCAATTCGCAATGGCAGCAACGCTCTTGTGTCCGGCACGGATTATACCGTATCCGGGACCACGGTTAGCATCAGTGAGAATTATCTGGCTGCGCAAGCGCTCGGTTTGACTCACTTGACCTTTGTATTCAGTGCAGGCAGTCCCGCAACTTTAGGGATTACCATCAACGATACCACGGAGCAGCCGCCTGTCACTGGAGACATCAAAGTCCAGATGTTTAATGGGTCACTGGGCAATACCGTAAATACCTTGAATCCACGCATTAAGCTGACAAATACGGGTAGTAATGACATCGATTTGTCGGCTGTACAGATTCGTTATTATTACACGAGCAACGGGAACCAGGACCAGCAGCTATTCGTAGACTGGTCATCGGCAGGAACCGGCAACGTGACGGGTACCTTCGCGAAGCTGGATACAGCCAAACCGACGGCCGACACTTACGCTGAGTGGGGCTTCACTAATGGAGCGGGAGTTCTTGCTGCCGGGCAAAGTATTGAGATTCAGACCCGTATCTCCAAGACGGACTGGACCAACTATTCACAGTCGGATGATTATTCCTTCAATGCTACAGCTACGACTTATGTAGATAGTCCGCTCACACCCGCGTATATCGGGGGTACGTTGGCCTGGGGGTTGGAGCCTTAGGAGTCAAACAAGCTATAATGATTAGCTCATCATCAACCTATTCATTCCTATAGCATAAGTAAGGCCTTCACTAGGGCGTTAATGCCCGGGTGAAGGTCTTTACACTTTCAACGATAAAATCCTCTAATGATACGTTTGGGAAGTTAGCCCCACTGTCCAGATGGTTCAGAAACGCGCCATAATGCATGGTGATAAAAGCAAACGCCTGAATTTCAGGGTTCACCTTGATCAGCTTTCCTTGTTCAAACATGGTATGAAAGTAACGGGTTAAGAATTCCACCAGTTGTCTGGGGTGCTTCATCGTTTTCGCACGAAATCCCTCCAGGTAATCCCCTTCCTTAATGCTAATCATAATCATTTTGCGGTTACGGTTCATCATGTCATGATACGTTTGAGTAATTAAGGTCAAGTCGGCTTGCAAATCCCAAATGATTCTCTCCTTAAACAGCTTGGTCATTTCCTCGGTATAATGAAAACGATCAAAGGCTGTTTCGAGAAGATTCAGTTTGCTGCCAAAATGGCGGAACAATGTTTTTTCGGTGACCTCGGCAGCCGCCGCGATCTCTTGCGTCGTAACGCCCTTATATCCCTTTTGCGAAATGAGATCAATCGCTGCCAGCAGCAGCTTGTCATGGGTGCTTTGTCTTGGGCCTCCACCCCCGCGCTTGCCGTCACTCATACTTCCTTCCCCTCCTTAGGAAATGAATGCCCTGGCGCTCTCTTCTGCATGGAGCGTCTGAATTGGAAATAATAAAGGAGTGTCATGGATGCAACCAGCACCGCGAGTACAAGGAACACGTTGCTATATACAGAGGTAGCTCCTTGATGATGATCAAGCACCTTCCCGATCACCGCCGTAGATACAGCGCCCGCGATGAAATTAAGCATGGATAGTAGGCCCATTCCGATCCCCACCTGCTCTTTGGATAAAGTCTGTGAAATCGTATTGGATAACGAGATAAGCATAAGCGATTGGCCAAGAATCCCGAAAATAAGGAAAAAACCAATAAAGAGGGGCGACATTCCGGCGACCATGGATAAGCAAAGAAAACCAATCATGAGAAGTGCCGAGGCAATATAGAGTAGAAAGGCATTCCCTTTCCGATCCGCCAGCCTTCCTCCCACTCGCCCGAAAAATGCTGTGATGAGAGCAGATGGCAGCATGACCAGCCCAATCCAGGCAGGCGATAAATCGTTCAGGGCGGCAAGGAGTTGCGGCATAATAAATGGAACACTGAAGCCGATAGCTACCATAATGAATGTGATGAATATCCCCAGTGAATATAATTTATTCCGGAAGAGCTCCGGGTTAACAAAGGGACTGGCAGCATGGCGAATTCTTAAAATGAACAAGATCAACGCTACTGCACCGGACAGGAGGAAATAAATATTTGTATTGGTTAAGGCCAGCAGCAAGAAGGCAACACTGCCTGCCAGAAGAACACCGCCCACATAGTCAATCTTCTGATTCAGGCCTGTTTGATCATCCAGATATTTACGATAAAAAGGCAGCGTGATCAAGGCCAGTAAAGGAATGGCGAACAGGAACTGCCAGCTCAATGCGCTGGTGACGAATCCTGCGATAATCGGGCCAAGGGCGGCTCCCAGAGAGGTTCCGATGGCGGTAGTGCCCAAGGCGCGTCCCCGCTCCTTCGGCAGGAAATAGCGAACAGGGATAATCATGCTTAATGCCGGAATAACCGAGGCTCCAGTGGCTTGAACAATACGAGCCATAATGATCATCCAGAACTGGGTTGCCATCATGCCGAGCACAGAGCCAGCAGCCAGTAGCAAGAGTCCAAAGGTGAGTAGGTCCTTTAGCTTGTATTTATCGGTTAGCTTGCCGAAGGTGACCGTGCCAATGGCATAGACGATTAGATAACTGGTAACAATCCAGCTTCCCTGTGAGGCCGAGAGGTTCAACTCCTTGCTAATTGCGGGCAAGACCACATTAAACATTGTTCCGTTCATGACGGAGATAATTAAAGTAAACACCAGTACACGAAGCAGTACCGGGCCATTGTTTCTTGGTGTGTTATTTGTAGTGTTCATGTTTTCTCCCCATTCATGACTATCTTTTGAAGTAATGTCAGTGCTGACTGACATTTATCATCTTAGTTGCCTTTGTGTATTTTGTCAATGGCGAGGTGTTTTTCAGCCGTGGCTGAATATCAGCATATGCAAAAGAAAGTGCGGCAATCTTGCCCGCACTTCCCCCTGAAATCTATAACTTTTCGAATCCTCACGAGTTTGCTTAGTCTACGGTACCAATCTCCGCAGCTTGCATTTCCCAAATGTCCATACTTGCTACATTTACTTCACCTTCGGAGGTTAACAGAATGCCATGGCTATCCTCCAAGGAAGGATACACTCTGGCCGTAAGACAAACCTCATCATTAACAAATACCTCGATCACCGATTGGTCTGCAAAGATTCGCAAGCGCAGCGGCCCTCCTTCATCCTCTTGGGGCAGTTCGCCTTTCACCGAAGTCTTGTTGACTTTGTAGAATTGGCTGGATTGCGATCGATCAATGCAAATTGAGCCTTTCGCCAAATCCAGTCGTACATCCGTATGCTCCAGACCACTGGAGGAAGCAAATAGGGAAAGGATCAGGTTCCCGTTCTCCAAGGCGCCCTTCTCCAGCTTCAGCGAACATTCAAACGAGGTCGAATGCACCTCCGTATCCACCGGGGTTTGCCCTACGTCGATGTTTTTAAAGCCATAATGCCTACCTCTCAGCTTTTCTATCTCGGGCACAGGCGACATCGTGATGCTGCCATTGGACTTGAGGTTGACCACTCGCGGCAAGGCCAGCACTCCCGCCCAATTCAGCCGCACTGGGAAATTATCCCCTCGACCTTCCGGAATCCAGCCGTGCATGATCTTGCGCCCCTTCTCATCCACGAACCCTGTAGAAGCGTAATAGCCTTCCCAGCCGCCATAGTCCACCGTGCCGTGTCTTACGACATCCGTCAATTTATCCTCGCGAATCGTGCCTGTTATATAGCGAACAGGGCCGCTTGGAGAATAGAACAATACGACTCGATCATCAAAGCGGAACAGGTGAGGACATTCCCAAATCTCTTCGTCGCCGCGGTGGAAGATACCTTGGAAGGTCCATTGCTCCAAATCATCGGAACGATAAATCAAGCTGCAACCCTTATCTTGATAAACCCCGCCAAGCAGCATACGCCAGCCGTCCCGCTCTTGCCAGACATAGGGATCTCTCCATTCCGTAACCTCTACATCTCCATGCAAATCCAGGCTTAACGCTGGATGGTTCTCGGATTTATGCCAGTGGAGAAGATCCTTGCTCCTCGCGGTCCATTGCTGGGCCCCGGTCTTGGCATTTCGCTCTCCATCCCCGATGCTGGTGTAGAATAACATCACCTCATCCCCCTGAATGACAGAGCATCCCGAGAAGCAATGCTCTTCCTCCAGATCCGTTGAGGGAGCCAGAGCGATTGGCAGATGGCTCCAGTTAATCAAGTCAGGGCTCTTGGCATGCCCCCAATGGATGTCGCCCCACTTCGCAGCATGGGGATTATGCTGATAGAACAAATGATATTCTCCGTCTTTTTGAAACGGGCCGTTCGGATCGTTCATCCAGTGCTGTGGTGCTGTAAAATGGTATCTTGGCCTGTAATTGTCCATACATCATCGCTCCTTCATTTCGGATAACTGATGGATGCTGTTAACACACCAAACAACCTCATATTCATTCTCTATACATTGTAATAAACCTTTTTTTATTCAATTCAATCTGATTCTTCATTAGAGATAGGGTCCAAAATAATGATTCATCCACTCCGCGGAATAGCCATCCTCGCCCCGCCAGGTAGCCACAGACATAAAGTCGGTCCCACCTCGTCCTCGTTCCTTACGGTATCGATCGGTGGATTGCAGCAGGCCAGCATAACCCCAGATTTCCAGCACGAAATCCCGCTCATACTGATTGGCCTTGAACAAGTCCTTCCAACGCTTCTCTAATTGCCTTGCCGCATCCTTATCTGAACAGTCTTCAATGGCCTGCACCATGCTCTTTAGTATGGCGATATCCTCATTCGTGACATCCAGATCTTCTTCCCGGCTCAATAGCTCCAGGTCCAATAGACAGTAAAGCAGGCGGTTTAAACGCACCCCGCCCCATTTGCTTCGTTCAAAGTTAAGCACATTAACATCCACATTGACATATTGCTCGTCGGACATCAGCATTCTCTCGTTGCAATCATGACAAGAGGAGTAATGCATCTCCTCGGCCTTCCGCTCTTCAAACTTATGTACGGGCAGATCATGCGTTAACGCAAAGCTGGACAAGGCGCTGCGCAAATAAACCTTGCGGGTGGACAAGCTATGTAGAAAGGCACGCACTACCTTTTCCTTGGTAATCTTATGTTCATGCAGTTCCCTTAGCTTCAGCACACATTCATCATGCGTTATGGTCACCGGGTCGAACATGACTCCCTTGCTCTTGGCATATTCAAAGTCTTCATCCGTACAGGAGGGACCGCCAGGCTTCCAGCGGCCGCCAGCCCAATAAGTGTTGTGCAATATCTTTTTAGCTTTGGCATCCATAGACAGCGCTCCTGATATTAATACGTCATAAAATCCTTATACAATGGGGCTTATTAGCCAATAGTTGAAACTACATTTCCTTCCTGATCCTTGATGTAAGTTTTTACGACTTGAATAATCAGTCCATCATAAGCGGATAATTGGACCATTCCTTCTTTGGCTTGCAGCTTCTGGGCCAGCTCCGTGGACACTGCATCACTTAGATGTACTTGGAACGCTTCCCCGCCCTTCTCATAGGACGTAGCTTCGGCCGGTTCCAGGATAATCTGACAATCGCGGCTGGCCAAGGTCAAGTCCTTGCCCTTCAGCAGTCTTCCTCGCAGTAGCTTCCCTACCGTTTCCGCCTGCTTGGCCCCCATCGTCAGCTTGGCTGGCGTCTTGCGAAACAGCTTCTTCTTGCCAGGCTCAAAGCCTAGCTCATCGACAAACAGAAATCCCGTATTGGAGCCATCGCGTTCAATGCCCTGCTCTACAGCCTCAGCAACGGCAGGAATTTGCAGCATGGAATCTCGGGATAAATCGGTGACATACCCTGGAATAACGGATTGCCCCGCTTCCAACAAGCCGACGGTGCTCCAGGTTTTCATAGCTTCAAGCTCATCCCCTGAAATGCCGACCATTTGCAGAAATTCCACTCTGCCATTGGCAGTATGTATTGGCGGAAGCGCCGGGTCCTCTGTGAAGGCCAGCGCTGTGAGCAATGTGTCTGCACCCAGACAGATAGGCCCATTCGCATCCAGATAGTCGCCGCCCACAAAGATATTTCCACTATTAAAGACATAACGTCCCATATTTTGTAGCAGGTTCAATGCCCACATCGGAGGTTCTTCCTCATCTGCTTGCCTTGCTACGCGAAAGGTAAGCTCAAATCCATAGCCGCTGTACATCATATTTTCAGATTCTTTGCTATACAGCTCTGAGAAGCCAAAGGTGACAATATGCCAATGCGGAACCGGATGCGTGGCTTTATAGGCGCTAAGTCCGTCGAGCGGGTCATTTCCTCCAAGCTGATAAGGG
The DNA here is from genome assembly GCF_056836745.1 of Paenibacillus sp. 1SOY10. Classification (NCBI taxonomy): domain Bacteria; kingdom Bacillati; phylum Bacillota; class Bacilli; order Caryophanales; family Paenibacillaceae; genus Paenibacillus; species Paenibacillus sp. 1SOY10. The sequence goes on from NZ_JBXENK010000001.1 coordinate 129,144, forward strand.
AGTGAAGTCCCGTAATGCTTAGGCACCTGTCCCCCGTATAAACGCTTCATTTGCTCTTCTATCGCGTCCCAACCCACTGCAACATCCTCGCTCATGTACATCCCTCCACATTTCTGGTCTGATTTCATCCAGTATAAGGCTCCCTCAGATTTACAATCAACCATATAGCTTCGTGGAATGGGAAAAGGCTTCCTTCGTCCTATCTCGAATAGACCCATTGGCATAAATACCCGAGTGAGCCAATGGGTCTACATTAATTAAAAGAGGAATACCCAATCATTGGGTATTCCTCGATGTAGTGCACACAGGCCATAATTTTAGTTCGTTCCCAGTACCTTCCACTGCTGAATGCCTGTAGAGAAATTCGCCTTGGCCTGAATCAGCAAACGAACGCGGGTGGTCGTGACAGGGTCAAAGTTCGTCACATTATATTGATTCCCAAGTACTCCGTAGGCCGATGGATTCGCCACTTGCCTCCAGGCTGCGCCATCCCAATATTGAATCGAGAAGGATGCGGGCAGATCGATGCCCTGATCATCATCGAACCAGTACACCTCACTGGAAGACACGGTTACGGGCTGGGCAAAATCGTATTGTACCCATTGCACCGTTCCGGGGTTATCCCAGTTGCCATATACCGGATGTCCCCGGTCAGCCGAACTTACTGGCTCATACCCGTCATTAAGCCCGGTCAAGCTCTCCCAAGCAGATACATACGAGGTGGAAGCAGTAGCTGCCAACGCGACATTCTCAACCGGGTTCCCCGGATTGCCTCCCTGACCCACGTTGATTGTGAACTGTTTGTATACTGGGGTACTCATTTCATCATAATCACGAAGCTGAACCGTAAAGTTGTAGCTTCCTTGGGCACTGGCGGATACGGTACCTTTAATTTCGCCGGTGAAGCGGTCTAGCGTAAGTCCGCCGGGTAGCGACCCTGACGTAATGTTCCAGTCATAGAACGGAACGCCACCCTCCGCCTGCAGCTTCGCCAGATAGCCATCCCCTGGCGAGGCGCTTGGAACTGTCGTGCTCTTGATCGCAGGGCTAAGGAACGGCGTTAGCGTACGATCCAGCTTCCAGCCTGCCTTTTCGGCAATTAGTAACGTCAGCTTTGTCAGCATCCAGCGCTTATTGTGAAAGAGATGATCACGTCCGCCACTTTGACCACTGATTCGATCCCAATATTGGGAATCTCCAGGAATGTGATAGGTGTTATCCAAGGGAACCGCATTCCCTTGATAGGCCACGATGTTGGCTGCATTTCCCCCACTTTGCTTGTATTGAGCCATCCCTTTCCAGCTATCCGAGAAGGCCAGGGCATGACCGAACTCATGCATAATCAGACCATGCACGTCCGTAGAGGTATTGGACATTTCCGTCAAATACCATAGTTCATCATCCAATGAAGCAAATGGTGTGGCGGTATCATAAAAATCAAGAATCGTCAGCAAGGAGCGGTGAATGTTGTCTGGAATCGTCACTCCGTTGCGTTTGTGATAGTTGCCGTTATTGGCGGGTCCGCCAGTGGAGTACGGGCCATTCAGCCCTCTCAAGTAAATCCACATCCCGTTATAGGCCTCGTTATTGGTGACCTGAATATGGTTGGTGAAGCCATCTCCGGGCAACCAGGTCGTTTCTGCAAAGGCGGGAACCGTATCGAAAGGCTCCATATCGAAGAAATAGAACCAGTCCTTAATGGCCTGTTCACTCACTTCCCGAATATCCGGGTCGCTGAAATAAGGCTGGATATTATCGTATCTGTAATCGAACTTCAGCGGCAAGCCAGGCTCGCCGTTATCATCCTGATCCAGTACACGAATAGGAGTCGTTTGTGTACGTACGGCGCCATTGGCTCCCGTTGACGTCAGCTCTAGCGTGTAGTGCTCAATCTCCCCATTCCCTCCAATACGGTCAGGATGGATTTCGAGCAAGAAATCTCTGCTTTGACTGCCGTTCTGGAACGAAAGTGTCTTCTGTGCGCCAGTTGCGCTCAGCGTACTCGGCCGATCCATCATCAGGCGGGAAGTTCCTTTTGCCTTAATCGTCATCGTCAACGGGTAGGAAGCATTTTGCGGTGGAACCACCTTCAGCTTCACATAGGGGTTGGCGATATATCCCTGCCAATCTACCAATTCTACGCCATAGTCATTCAGGGTTCTTCCGAAAATATCAATGATCTGGGCATCATCGCTGCTTTGTTGTGGTGAGTTCGTCTCGGCCGCAGCCGGGAAAGCGAATACCGAAAGCATTAACGCAACACTAAGCCATACCGAAATCCATTTTCTCATGTTCATACCCTCTCCAATTCATATAATGATCTCTTGTGAGTGCATATCTCCCTGCGCGCTCTATCGATGATAGATTCATAGACATCGATGCTTTACGATACGGCTACGATTGCAGCTTGGTGCGCCCCTTTTCACTAAAATGAAACCCACTCCGCTTCCTGCCCGAAGGGTAGGTGGAGACCGGGATCTACCCGCAACCGTCATGATTGCTGCTCCTGAAACGCTCTGAATTTCTGGTAAATACGCTCTCTCGCCAGTGGAATACCCGTCTGAAATTGAATTAACGCGGAGTTACGTGCCTGAGATACCTCGGCCAGCCCATCCTGCAGCAACTTGTCAGGATACTCACCCAATCGTCTCATCTTGCTGCATATGGACAGACCTGCCAGCCGCCCTTGAGCCATGGCCACCTGTGCACTTTCAATGCCGGTAATATTACCGGCCACATACAAGCCCGCCAGCGGCGTTCTCATCTGCTCGTCGTGCAGCGGAATATGCCCACCTAGTTCAACGGCAAAGTCAAAGGGACAGCCGGCGACTGCTGCCAGTTCCGCCAGCGGATACAATCCTCCAGCCAACGCTACGAAATCCACCTTCTCCTCCCGCTCTGTTCCGGCGATGATCTTCCCGTCATCTGTCAGGTCGGCCAGCCTGACCGACTCTACTTGATGCTGGCCGTTAATCGAGACGGCAGCCGTGCGAAGCATCAGCGGAACGCCCCAGATGTGCAGGCCTTTACGCGGCAGGAACCGTAATACTACGTGGGCCAAGCCAAGGGAGCTGGCCAGCCTTCCCCCGAGGCGTAGCAGTGGAGTAGGAGCCAGGGCCGCCAGGCCCAGCAGTCGCTTGAGCTGTTGTCTCGGGGCAGCGTCTGCTCCGGCCAATGGTCCAGGAGACGGCAGCACGATGCCGGCCAGCGTCACTCCGCTGACCGCCAGCTCGCGGGCAATGGCCAAGGCCAGCATATTCGCACCGATGATTAGCCCCCGCTCGCCGGGCTTTACATAATGCACATTTGTCATCACCTGAGCCGCGCCGATGGACATGACGCCAGGCAGGGTCCAGCCTGGGCAAGGACAAGGAATTTCGGCCGCGCCCGTTGCGATTAGTACATTAGTAGCCGACTTCGTGCCTTGTGTTGTGCGAAGGAGCCAGTGATGATCTGCCCGGGTTATGCCGTATACGGAAATGCCGCAGCAGATATCCACGCCCAGCCCTGCACACTCTGCGAATAACCGCTTGGCCTCTAATTTTCCGACCCACCAGGCGCCGTTCTCCTCATGGAATTGTCCCAGCATACGCCCGCCGGGCTCGGGGAACTCATCCAGCACGAGGACGTTAAGTCCATAACGGGCGCTGACAACAGCCGCAGATAAACCAGCCGGACCAGCACCTACAATGAGCAAGTCAAGGGGCAACGGCGATGTCACGTCAGCTTCCTCCCCATGATCTCATTGGGGAGCTGGGGCCCTTCGGCTAGCTGCATATTGGCTTCCAGCGGGGTCAGGCAGGCGCGAATGGATTCCTTGCCCTCCACAAGCAAGCGGCATTCTATGCAGTGCCCGATGGCACAATACAGTCCCCGGGGACTGCCCGATTCTTCATGCCGCCGCCATATGCGAATCCCCGCAGCAAGCAGCGCGGCGGCTACGGGTTCCCCTTCCAGACCTGTGAGCATCTGTTCATTGAACGTAAAGGTTACCTCTTGACGCGAATCTTCCCGTGGCCCCAAAATCGGGTGATTGACGATTCGCTTCATAGCTAACCCTCCTCCTTTGCCAATTGGCCGAAGGTCACCGGGCGAATGGGCGGGCGATACGCCAGCAATTCGGCATCTGGTAACGACCCAGGAGCCTGGGCATGAACCCAGGTCTCCAATAATTGCCGGCAAACCCGCCCTTGGCACGCCCCCATGGTGGAGCGGGTCTTCAGCTTGAGCTGACGTGCAGTATGACAGCCTGATTTATAAGCCTGCTCTAGCTGCCCTACGGTCACTTCTTCACAGCGACAAATCATCAACGATGAAGGATGCATAGCAACTTCCTCCTTAGAAATAGCGAATGGCACAGGTTTTCAGCCCCGTGTAGAAGTCCAGAGCGGCTTGACCCTGCTCTCTTGTATGGGAGCTGGACAGCTTCAAGCCACCAAAGGGAGACTGATATTCCACTCCTGCCGTCTCCTGGTTCACGCGAACCATGCCCGCCTCGGCTTCCTGAAGAAAGCGGTGGGCATGGGCCAAATCACGAGTAAATAAGGAAGCGCTCAAACCATATACAGAGGCGTTGCACAAACCGACAGCCTCTTCAAAGTCCGCCGCTTCCAGGACGACAGCTACCGGTCCGAAGATCTCCTCTTGTACCAGCGGATGCTTTGCCGTCAGCCCGGCGGCGACCAGAGGACGGACGTAGTACCCTGCCAAGCCGCCGGCCGGGTCTGGGCCTTGGGCTAAGATCTCCGCTTGCTCCAAAGCCATCTGGACGTAGGAATTCACTGACTGCTGCTGACTGGCAGAGGATACGGGTCCAAGATAGGCTTCCGGGTCCAGGGCCGGAGCCAGCCTGAGCTTGACAACGGCCTGCGCCAAAGCTTCGGTAAAGGCAGCATAAATGCCTGATTGCACCACAATGCGGCTCGTCGCTGTACACTTCTGCCCGGCCGAGCGGAATGCACCGCTGACAATCAACGGAACGGTCTGCTCCAAGTCTGCGTCGTTGAGCACGACGGCGGCATTTTTGCCGCCCATTTCCGTCTGATATTTGATGTTACGTCTCGCGCATACTTGGGCAATATGTGTCCCGGTCATCGTAGACCCCGTAAAACTCACCGCATCTACATCCCCTTGCTCGAGCAGCGGCCCGCCGATGACACTCCCTTTTCCAATGACCAGATTGATAACGCCGGGAGGAAGCCCCGCCTCGGCAAAAATCTCGGTCAATCGGGTAGCCGTCAAAGAAGCCGATTCGGCAGGCTTCCAAATGACGGTGTTCCCACAGATCAGTGCCGGGGCAATCTTCCAGATGGGGATTGCGACAGGAAAATTCCAGGGCGTAATCACGGCAACTGTCCCTAGCGGCACCCTTCTTGTATATTGCAAGACATTGGCCTCGCTGGAAGGAATCACCGCGCCCTCTGCGCGGACACCCTCTGCGGCATAATAACGCAGCAGATGAACCCCACGCATCACTTCCCCACGCATTTCGGTTATCGGCTTGCCCATTTCCCGGCTGGCCAACTGTGCGACCTCGCCCAGCTTGGCCTCCAGTGCCGCCGCCAACCGATGCAAATGCTCGGCCCGAGCCGCTCCCGTCAGCCGGGACCAGGTAGTGAAGGCAACGCGAGCCGCTTGCCCCGCCTGCACGGCGGCAGCACCGTCTGAGAGATGGAGCAAGCCCACCTCTTCGTGGATGTTCGATGGATTGATCACAGCGGCCACACCAGCCGCAGGCAGACTCCAATCACCACCAATCCAATTCCGGCTGTGCATCTGCATCACATCCTCCCTCCCTTGTCTCAATCCGTAATAGCTTCACGTTGTCCTGTAGCCAATTCGAAGGCTTGCTTGATGCTTGCATAATCTGGACTAGGCAGAGGCAAGCGTGGTGGTCGGGTCGATCCGACCGGGAAGCCCGCCAGCTCCATCATGTACTTGATGGATTGTACAAGCTGTGGGCTGGCATCGAAGTGGAATAGCGGAAGCAATTTGCGGTATAAAGCCGTTGCTTCCTGAACCTTGCCTTGCTTCGCCAGTTGGAATAGTTCGACTCCTTCCTTGGGCAAGGCATTGGGCACACCGGAAATCCAGCCCGTAGCACCGAACAACACGCCTTCCATAGCAACATCATCCACCCCGATCATCACGTCCAGATTCGTTTGTGTCTGAATATCATGTACGCGGCGGATATCGCCAGAGAACTCCTTCACGGCCACGATGTGCTCCAGCCGGGATAATTGAGCCAATAGTGGCGGTGTCAAGTCCACCTTGTAATCATGCGGGTTATTGTAGGCAATAATCGGAAGTCCCACCTCATTGAGCGCCTCATAATGGGCAATGACCTCATGCTCCAGCGGTCGATAATTGATGGGAGGCAACGCCATAACGCCTGCCGCGCCCGAAGCCTTGGCATGTTTTACCCAGCTTACGGCCTGCCGTGTAGAGGGCGCTGCCGAGCCAACCACCACAGGCACGCGTCCACCCGAGGCTTCAATGACCGTTTCAACCACTTTGGCCCGTTCCTCATCACTCATGGTGGCATATTCCCCCAGAGACCCCGTTGGGACCAAACCGTGAATGCCTTCCCCAATGAGCCAATGGCATAGCTCGATCAACCGCTGATAATCCACCTCATGATTCGCCGTGAATGGTGTAACAAGAGCCACGTAAACTCCTTCGAACTTCGGCATTGCGAAACGCTCCCCTCATATTAAATTAATGATATGAATCATTCACCTAGTAAAGTGTAAATCCTTCCGCGAACGGATCAGAAGGATCAAGCACAAAGTTCATGAAGCCCAGAACATAGGCATTCCCTGTGATCTGCGGCAGCACGGCCTGACAGCCATAAGCGGTCGTTCCCGCCATAATCTTGCCGCAGACCTCGCCTCCGCTAATCCCCTGGTACAGCACTTCTTCCCCCGGATGGAGCAAGCCGCGCTTCTGCAGGACCGCCAGATGTGCGCAAATCCCTGCTCCACCGGGGGAACGATCCACCTGTCCTCCCGCAAATACGGACGTACTATCATAGGTGCGTTGCTTCTGAACAGTAGGGATGGTGGCAACCGCTTTACGATAAAAAAATACGCCGTATATCCCATCTTTCCAGCCTGGCAACGGGTGCTTCAAGCTATGCCGTGCTTCTACTTCCCTACGGATGGTACCCTCCCATTCCCGTAGCCATGCTAACGGAACTGTACTCGAATCGCTCCATATTGAAGAGATATCCACCACCGCATAAAACTCTCCGCTATACGCAATATCCACGCGCACTTCGCTTCCTTGAAGACAGACCAGGATTGGACCCGCATAGGCGAGGCTGGGGACACTCTGTACGATGACCGAGCCAACTTCCTGATCGCCGGTAGACTTGATAATGGCTCTAACGCTCCCCGCCGGACAATCAATCTTCAGTCCAACTGCCGCTTCTTCAGGACTGAGTTGTCCCGTAGCCAGCCAAGCGGCAACCACTCCGAATATGCCCGTCCCGCTAATGGCCTCCTGGCCTTGCTGGTTCATGAACAACAGGCCCAGCCTGGCTCCCTCTGTCATGGGGGCGGTCACCACCGCTCCGGTCATCCCGTAATGTCCCCGAGGCTCGGCTAACAGCAATCTTCTTGTTGTATCGTAGTGCTGGCGGAAATCCTCCCCTTTCTCTAGCAGCGTATCTCCCGTCAACGGGGGCAGGCCACCGGTAATAATTCGCAAAGGCTGGCCCCCGGCATGTATATCGATCGCCCCGTACCATCTTTTTAATTGCATATCCTGCCTCCGCAACTATGAAATAAGCTACTTCAGGAAAAAGCCACGATTCAGTGCATCCTGCTCTTGCCAAACAAATTGGTGGAAGCCCGTGATCCAGGCCGATCCGGAAATCCGGGGGACGATCGCGGGATAACCCCCTACGCTTGATTCCTCCACTACCACGGCCCGAAATAGCGAGCCTACAATGCTCTCATGCACGAATTCCTCTCCCAGCCCGATCTCCTTCCTGGCATAGAGTACAGCGATCTTGGCCGAGGTCCCCGTCCCGCAGGGAGAGCGGTCAATTCCGCCGGGAGGTACAACCACGGTATTGCGGCAATGTGCCTGTGGAGACACCGGCTCGCTGTAAAACTCAATGTGAGTTAGTCCGCGAATCAGCGGAATTTCAGGATGCACAATCTCCAGCTTCCGATTGATTGCTTCTCGTATGGCGATGGCTGTGCGAATAAGTTCTGCTCCCCGCTGGGGCTGAAGCTCCAGCCCTAGTGGGCGAGCGTCAACTAAGCCGTAGAAGTTCCCTCCATAAGCAATGTCCACGGATATTTCCCCGTGCTCCTCCAGTTCTACCCGTACCTCTTGCTGGTATAAGAAAGAAGGAATATTTGTAAAAGACACCTCCCGAACCTTGCCAGCTTCAATCACAAGCCGGGCCTCGACCAGGCCTGCCGGGGTATCCAGCCGCAACAGTTCTGTACTCTCTGGGTATAACCCGCCCTCAACCAGCGCCGTGCAAAGGCCAATCGTGTCATGTCCGCACATCGGCAAGTATCCGCCAGTTTCGATGAACACGACACCCACGTCTGCTCGTTCGTCACAAGGTGAGGTGAGCACGCAGCCGGACATGACCTCATGTCCACGCGGCTCCAGCATCATTGCCGTCCGGAAATGATCATAATGACGGGACATGTAGTCCATCTTCTCGGTCATCGTCTTGCCTGGCAGTTCCGGTGCCCCGCTGATGATAGTGCGGGTCGGATTGCCCCCGGTATGGGTATCAATCGTATGGATCATCCTTGAAAATTTCATGCTCATCTCCCGGCCTCCCCGCAGCCAGCGAGGCGGAAGCGGTCGTAACGCAGCGGCTCTGACGGAATACAGGTGTCCGGCGCTCCACGTAGCATTTCGCTCATCAGCTTCCCAGTCACCGCCGCAAGGCTGATGCCATCGCCTTCATGCCCGGCAGCTACGTACAGGCCGGGAACTTCGTCAATGGCTGACACAATGGGAAGATGATCCGGTGTCCACGGCCGGAGCCCGGCATAAGTACGCAACAGCGGAATTTGCTCCAGCGCAGGATAGAACCGGATGGCTCGTTCCGCAATCAAACGAATGACCTCCTGATCAACGCGGGTATCCATCCCCACAAACTGACGGCTTGAGCCGATGAGACAATTTTGCGAGGCCGTGGGTTCGTATACCAGAGCAATGCCGTATTGCTCAAACCGGGCATCGACCTTGCGCTCTCCACCAAACTTGCTCAGCAAGTAGCCAAATTCCATCACCTTGCGTGTGCCCAAGTTCACCGAGCGAGAAGCCACCAGAATATGTCCCTTTCTGGGCTCAATGGGAATATCTATGCCCGCCATACTGCCGATCTGCTTAGCCCATACTCCCGCAGCAATCACCACATATTTGGCATAAATGGGTCCGGCGGTCGTCTCCACCCCCTTGATGCGCTTTCCTGCATCCAGAATCAGCGACCTTACCGGGGTATGCGTACGCAGTTTGGCCCCGTATCGCTGTGCGGTTGCAGCCAAGGAGTAAGCCAGCAGCACCGGATGAACGGTGGAATCGGTGGCGCATTCCAGACCCCCAAGCAGATCATCTGCCAAATAAGGGGATTCCTCCTGCAACTCCTTCCGGTCCAGCAGGCGGAAGGGCAATCCAGCTTCCTGCTGGCGGGACACCCAAAGGGCTGCGGCCTCGATCTCCTCCTGCGTTTCACAGACGAGGATGCTTCCGGGCGCGCGGTACTCAAATTCCTCATCAAGCTCCTTGGCCCAATCGGCCACCAAGGCCTGCGATATTAGCGACATCTGACTGTCGAAGCCTGGTTCCTTATCGATCGCCAGAATATTGCCGTCACATTTCGAAGAAGTACCACCAGCAAGCTCGCCACGCTCCAGCACGACGACATCCATGCCGGATTTAGCTGCATAATAAGCAATGGATAACCCGATGATGCCCCCGCCAATGATGGCCACTTCTGCCGTTTCTTCATTCATCGTCGCCCCCTCCTTCCCTCTACAGTAGGATGAGCTCCTTGTTGGATGTGGTCAGTACCTCAATTCCCTGCGCGGTAATCAGCACATCATCCTCGATGCGGACACCGCCGAAGTCAGGGAGGTAAATTCCCGGCTCCACCGTCATGACCATTCCTGGCTCCAGTACCTCTTGCGTGGACTGAGATAGACGCATAAGCTCATGAATTTCCAGACCAAAGGCGTGACCCAGCCCATGGCCGAAGTAATCGCCATACCCGTGACTGGCGATACAATCCCGGGCCAAGGAGTCTCCCTCCTGTCCGGTCATCCCCGGCTTAAGCCCCTTCAGAGTGGCCTGATTCGCCTCCAGCACAACCTGATACATCTCCCGGTGCCGCATGGTTGGCCGTCCAATGAAGACGGTCCGCGTCAAATCCGAGCAATATCCTTCGTAGCTCGCTCCAAAATCCATGGTCACGAACTCGTGCAAGCCCAGCTTTTTATCGCTAGCCAGGCCATGAGGCAGTGACGAACGCACCCCGGAAGCGATAATCGTCGGGTAAGCAGAGGACACGGCACCATGGGTTCGCATGAAGTATTCCAATTCAGCGGCGATGTCCCGTTCGGTCACCCCCGGCTTGAGATAACCCAGGATGTGATTGAAGGCCTGGTCCGTAATCTCCACCGCCTTGCGAATGTACTCCTGCTCTCGCTCATCCTTTCGGCTGCGTAACTTCTCAATAAGATGTTCCGTGGGAACGAGCTCAATACCGGGAAGCTGCTGCTGGTAAGCCTCATAACTCCCATAGGTCACTTGCAGCTTCTCAAAGCCCAAGCGTTTCACACCTGCTGCGCTTAGCTGCTCCCGGATCCACTCCAGAGGATCACCCGCTGCTTGCACGACCTCCATTTGCTTTGCCTGTTGCAGAGCTTGGCGAGTATAACGGAAGTCCGTGACCAGCCAGGCGCGGTCGCGCGTAATCACAACCGTCCCCGCAGTTCCGCTAAACCCCGTTACATAACGGCGGTTATAGGGACTTGCGATCAGCAAGGCGTCCAACCCCTCGCGACCCATTACTTTCCTGACTTCCTGTAGGCGCCTGGCTTCCATGATCTGCACACTCCCCTCAACCCATACAGTTTTGTTTTCTGTTTATCCCTTCATCCCCGTCAACGCGATGCCTTCAATAAAATAACGTTGGCCGATGAAGAAGACCACGATGACGGGCAGGATCACGACGGTCGAAGCCGCCATCAGCAGATGCCACTGGGCACTATGCAAGGACTGAAACATTTGCAGACCTAACGCCACGGTGAATTTTTTCTCTTCGTTCAAATACACCAGTGGCCCCATAAAGTCATTCCACGTATTCATGAAGGAGAACAAACCAATCACGATAAGCGGTGGCTTTGACAAAGGGATAATCACTCGGGAGAATACCGTCCAGGGCCCGGCACCGTCTACATAAGCGGCTTCATCCAAATCTCTGGGGATACTGGAATAGAACTGCCGCAGCAGAAAGATGTCAAAGGCCGAGCCGAACCAAATTGGTAGAATTAGCGGAACATAGGTATTGATCAGACCAGCGAACTTCCAGCCGATAAATGTAGGGATGAGCGTTACAGCGCTGGGTAGCATCATGCTGGCCAGCAATAAGCCGAAGAAGAACTTCTTCCCCGGCCAGTTAAGCCGGGCATAGCTGTAGGCTCCCAACGAGCTGCCAATCAGCGCACCCATCAGGCATAACAGCGTGATCGTCACCGTGTTGCGAAAGAAGCGGAAGAAATCGATGGTTGTCAGTGCTTCTACATAGTTCTCCCAGCGAAATGGAGACGGAATCCACCTGGGCGGCATCTCGAAAATTTGCATCGAGGCCATCAGTGAGCTGCGCACCAGCCAGAACAACGGGAGCAGGCAGAAGCACGCCCCGACCAGCAGCAACGTATATACAATGATTTGCGAGATGAATCGGGTTCTGCGCATCGAGGTTACACCTCGCTCTCATAGAACACCCAGGACCTGGATGTACGGAAGAATATAACCGTAACCAGCAGGATAATCATGAACAAAATCCAGGCAATCGCCGAGGCCTGCCCCATTTCCCCGAACTGGAACGCTTGACGGTAAATAAAGTAGTTATAGAACAAGCTGGCATTATTCGGACCGCCCTGAGTCATGATCAGCGCCTCCGTGAAGACCTGAAACGCGCCAATCGAGCCCATAATCAGATTGAAGAAAATAATCGGAGTCATGATCGGAATAGTAATATGCCTGAATTTGCGGAGCGGTCCGGCTCCATCCACGGTTGCGGCCTCATATAACGAACGTGGGACGCCTTGCAGCCCAGCCAGAAAAATAATGATGGTGCTCCCCATCGCCCACAAGCTCATCAGTACAATGGAAGGAACAACGGTGGCTTCGGAATAGAGCCAATCAAGCTTAGGCAGATATAGGGCCTCCAGAATGCTGTTGAACAGTCCCATATCAGGGCTGAATAACCACAACCAGATCATGGAGGACGCAACGGCAGGGACGATAGCTGGCAGGTAAAAGATCGTGCGGAATACGGACTTGCCGCGAATGAACTCCATATTTAGCAGGAAGGCCATCATGAACGAGAACACCAGGCCCAACGGCACCCGGAGAATCACGTACTTGAAGGTCACCCATAACGAATTGTAGAAGTATTCGTCCGTCCCGTTGAAGAGCCGGATGTAATTCTCAAGTCCAATGAATCGAGGGGCATTGACGATCCGGTAATCCGTGAAGCTAAGCAGCAAGCTGGCGATCATCGGCAAAATGACGAATAGCGTCAGCCCGCAAATGCTGGGCAGGGCGAACAGGATACCGGCCAGAGCAATACGGCGTTGATGACGAATAGTAATCCCTCCCCTAATCCGGATAATGGCTATTCAGGGTCTGGCTGGTTCACCTTACCGGCCGTAATATCCTTCAATTAGAGGTTGTACCTTAACCTCAACCTCCTTCAGCGCTTCTTCGGCACTTCGTTTACCCGTCCAGACCAGATCGAGGGCTGGTGTGACTAATGCGTTGATTTTATCGAGATTCTTCACCTCGAAGCCGGGGGTGCGAATGCCATTCTCAATCGTCTGTACCATGAAGGCTTCGGTATATCCGTCGGGATGAGCTCTATTGCCCGCTGCCCATTGATTGATCAATTCCGGATTGGAGTACCATTCTTTCTTCAGTGGCATCCATAGGCCTCCGGCTATTAGCGGCAGCACCGACTCGGGGTCAGCCATGTATTTATAGAGCAACCAGGCTTCTTCGGGATGTTTTGTCGTTTGAAAAATAACGGTTGGCGCTCCATCCAGCAGCGTGTTGCTGATCTTCAGCTTGGGCAGCACTCCTACACCAAGGCTGATATCCTGCTCCCCGTAGGCCTGCAAGGCCCAGTTGCCAGACACCGTCATTGCCACCTTTTTGGTTTGCAGGGCTGTCTCCGGCAAATTCTTGGTCTGCAGCGGGGTCGGCGATACATGATGTACATACATCAGGTCTGCCAGCTTCTGAATCGCTTCGATGGCCTCAGGCTTGGCGAGCCCGAACTCCTTGCCGTCCTCCGTCAGAAAGTTACCTCCGTTGGATACGACCGCCGCCATCATATTGTAGGGATCATACTGCAAGCCGTATTGTCTGATTTTGTCCGGGTTGAACTCCGAGTCCAGTGCATTTCGTCCCTGATCATCGAGCGTAAGCTTCTTGGCGTATTCCACGAACGTATCCCAGTCCCAGGCTTGCTCAGCCTCCACGGGCGGCAGCTCCACCCCCGCTTCAAGGAGCAAATCCTTGTTGTACATCAAGCCGTATCCTTCGACGGCGGTACTCATCCCGATAATATGATCGGGTGCAATCTCGTACCAGATCTGATCCAGATAATCCTCTCGCTTGAACTCCGGGTCATTATCGATCAGTCGAGCCAGATTCAGCAGCTTCCCATCCGCTCCCCAGCTCAATGCCGCACCGGAGGACAGATAACCCAGGTCAGGCGCGACATTCCCGGCCACCATCGTCGTCAGCTTGGTCAGATAGTCTGCCGGAACATGCATGGGCTCTACCTGAATCCCGGTCTCCTGCTCAAATCGTTCAAGCGCTTCCGTAATCGTCTTCTTCTCAATCGTATCCCCCCAGAAGGAGAACCGGAGGGTAACCTGCTCTTCCCCGGTGCTTTGGCTACCGCCTGCGCTACCGGCTTCTCCACCCCCGCGATCCGAGCAAGCGGTCAACAATACGCTGATGGCTAAGGTTACCGATAAGATCCATCCTGCCAGACGCCTCACTTTCATTCGCCCATCCTCCATTCTTGCAAATTTGCTTTGTATATTTATTGTAAAAAATAACGTTTACAATAAGTATTCGAACATTTTCGGATAGGTGGATAATTTTCATTTGTTCGTCGCTGGTAACGTAATGTTCACACGCGTCCCTTGATTTTCTACGGAATCCAGAGTAACGCCATAGGCTTCTCCGTAAATAAGCTTAATGCGCGTGTCTACGTTCTGAATGCCGATGGAATCACTGCGAACCCGGGTTAACTGCTCCAATCGAGCAGCAGAAATGCCGCCTCCGTTGTCCTCTACCGTGAATACCCGTGTATCTCCTTCTATCCGCCCCGTGATGACAATCCTGCCGCCGCTGTGCTGCCGGGCAAAGCCATGAACGATAGCGTTCTCCACGAACGGCTGCAAGAATAGCTTCGGAACCTGAAGCGCATACAACTCGGGTGAGATGTTGAAGACCACCGTAAATTTGTCCTCGAAGCGCTGACTCGTCATGTAGATGTAATTCTCCAGCCATTGCAGTTCCTCTGTGAAATCCCCGGTCTCCCGGTGGTTCTGCGCAGTATATTGCAGCATGGAGGACAATCCTACGATCATTCGGCTTAGCTCGGCTTGGCCATTCTCCAAGGCGGTCCAGTTCATCATATTTAACGTGTTATAGAGGAAATGTGGATTTAATTGCACATTCAAGGCCATCATTTGTGTCTCCTTCTCCCGTAGCTTGACCTTGTAATTTTCCTCAATCAGATGATTAATCTTGCCATTCATTTGATTGAACTTGTGCATAAGTAGCCCCATCTCATTGTAGGATTCCACCGGGACGCGGGTATCGAACTCCCCTTCCCCCGTCTTCTTGATGGCCTGTAGTAATCTCTGGATGGGTTTGGTGATGGAATTGGCGAAAATAAAAGCCAGCAGGAGCGACACCAGCAGCAGGAACAAAGCCAGGTAGAAGGTATAAGCTTGAATCTGCGGCAGGAAGGCAGCACCCAGTGCCTCCGGGGAAATCGCGATACCCGAGATCCACCCCGTAACTTTCGAGGTGTCGAAGCAGATAATGAGCGGTTTGCCGTCTTGTATTACCGTCAGCGTCCCGCTTTTTAGCCGTGCCATGTCCTCAAGCACTCCGTGGGAGTCTATAAGTTCTAACGGCGCCGGCATTGTACCGGCTACCTGGTCCCCGTCCTCGCTAAGTACAAAAAAAGAAGCCCCGGTGGACGGGAGCGTAGCGGTGAATCGATTGTCATAATATTCAGGCCGATAAGTGATTAAGAGCACCGGCAGCTCCGCTTGATGCTCTAGCTCAGTCACCTGCCCGTGCTCAATTTGGAACAGTCGCAGCAGACGCACTCCGGCCAGCAGACGTAAGCTCTCCAGAGGGACCGAGACACCGGGTTCCGGCTCGAACATTTCCGAATAGGCAAACGTCGGCATCCAGCTCATATCCCCCTCCCCCTCCAGAGCCATCTGATAGAGTCTACTATGTGTGAAGTTATCATATGGAATTAGCGCCGATGCTCCGGTAGGGCCAATACTGGCATAGCTGGTCATTAAATGAATTGAGTAAATATCACGCAATTCGGGGAAATATTTGTTCAATGCCCGGCTGACCTTCTTCTCCATCGTCACCATGCTGTACCCGTCCTTGGCATCCGCTTGCAAATATTGCTCGTACAACACCTGTTCTGCAATCAGCGCCAGGCTGCTCTCTTCAATTCGGGTCAGCTCCGCATCCATAATTTCGTTATTTTGCTTGACGATAGAGTAAAGATTTTGCCGCGCCAAATCGGACACGGTTTCTCGTCCAGAGGAGTAGTACAGTCCGCTCAACAGGCTGAGTGGAATAGCTACGATAAGTGCATAGGTCAAGAAGAGCTTGGTCCGATAACTCAAGTCTTGTAACCGCAAACCCCGATAACGTCTCATCTGTCATCCCCTCCTCTTTCTAGAGGTTATGCTTCTAGCGAATTGCGGACACATGCCGGAACTCCTCGGGACTCATGCCGGACTGCTTCTTGAACAGACGGATGAAATACTTAACATCCTTATAGCCGACTTGCTGGGCGATCATATAGACCTTATCGGACGTATGAAGCAGCCTTTGCGAGGCAGCCTTTAAACGGGTTTGCGTAATGAATTGATGAATGGTGGTACCGGTATGAGTTTTGAAGAGGAGACAGAAATACGAGGGGTTAAAATGAAATTTCAGGGATAGCGTGCTAAGCGACAAGTCGGGCTCATGATAATGGGTCTCAATATACGCTTTACAATGGCCAATGATAAATTCCGCTCTATTGGGCTTACGCTGCTCCAAGCGATCTATTAGCTCGAACAGCCAGGCCCGGGCCGCTTGCTTAAGGGCCTCCACATTTTGACCCTGCCATAATACTTGCTCAAAGTCGGGGCTATGTACAACAGGCAGCCCGGATTCATGAAACACAGAGCCAAGCTGATGGATGGCGGCAGCAACAGCATATTTGAGTTGCTGGGGGTCAGGGCATCCTTCAGCATAGGTCAGATCAATGGCTGTGTCCATACAGTCCCTGACATCGTTTGAGTCTCCGTCCAGAACGGCCCGGGTCAGGCGCCCGGCATCAAGCTGAATCGTAACATGGCTGTCCCTCACCATTTGTTCAGGATGGTAGATCACCTGACAGCCATGATAGAAGCTCGCCTTGAGAGAATGGTGCGCTCGTAGGCAGGCATGACGGACCCCTTCGGTCCAATCGGTAAATTCACCCCCCAGGCCAAAGCTCAAATTCCCTTTCCCAGCTTGAGCAAATTCGTCATTTAACTGCCGAAGCTGTGCCTCCAGTTCACTGGAGAACACAGGTGAAGGATGGGGGCTAATCAGGAAGATCATCAGTAAATGGTCAGACTGGCAACAGGCGCAGGACAATCCACGGGCCTTGAGCAGCGAGCTCAAGCGAGTCTGTAGCTCCGCCAATATCGCGTTCCGATTCTGAGATATGCTTAGCGAGGCGGCCAGAACATGACCACGTTGGAAGCTGGGGAAAGCTTGCTCCAGCAAGAGAATATGTTCATCAGTGGCTTCTCCCCTCAAGCATTCAGAGAGCGCCAATTCCAGAGAATTGCGCCTTACTCCATGAGCTCTGCATTCGGCCTTGTCCAGCAAGGGGATGATTTTGCATTCCTCCACTGGCTTGAGCAAATAATCGCTTGCGCCTAATTGTAAAGCACGCTGCGCATAAGCAAAATCGGGATAGGCACTCATAATGATAATACTCTCGCTACCTCCACGCCGGTTCAATTGCTCCACCAACTCAAGGCCGTTCATCATCGGCATCTGAATATCTGTAAAGATCAAATCTACCGGATGGGTGTCCATACTTTGCAGCGCTTCTTCTCCATCCCTGGCATCAAATATGTTATAATCCGGCTTCAAGGCTTTCAGCATGCGGGACAAGCCTCTTCTATGCTTCGGCTCGTCATCCACTACTAAAATATTTAGCATTCCGCATCCCTCCCAGGTTTTGACTCAAAACAACGCATGCGGATCTCTAGCAAATGAAAATTGTCAATGATTATTAACATTTATGCCCAATCAGCAGAGGCTAATGTGGTAATTCCACTTGTAAAATTCTATGCAAGCAAAAAGTCTCCTATCCCATGCTGACATGGTTTAGGAGACTTTCCTTTCCTGACACGTAAGAAAATTATATTTGAGATGGTCTTGATGAACTAAGCGTCTTCTTCTGCCACACCCAGTGCGATGTTCCGCTCTTTGAATTTGGCATTATGGGAGGATACATAAGCTACCTTCGAAGCTTCTGGCTCCAGATAAAGCTTGGCGCTATTGACCGCCAGGGCGGCATCTGTGAAGGCGCCAGCAATCAGATGGAGCTTGCTGGCGTACTGAGCCACATCTCCGGCTACGAAGATGCCTGGCAAATTCGTCTCCAGCCGCTCGCTTCCCTGGATATCCCATTGCCCCATGTCCAAGCCCCAGTTGACAATATTGCCGAAGTCCCCGCGCAATCCATGATTGACAATAATCGCGTCTACTTCAAGCCGCTCCACGGTTTCCGATAGTTGCCCTTCCTCATCCACCTTCGAAATCGAGACCGCTTCAATGGATTTGCCATCCTGGCTGCCATGAAGCAGCTTGAGGGCATAAGGTGTCAGCACGCGGACCGAAGAATCCATCATCCGCTTCACATTACGCTCATGACCGCCGAAGCGTTCGCGGCGATGCACCACGGTTACGCTGGCAGCCAGCGGCTCCAATTCGTTAGCCCAATCCACCGCCGAATCGCCGCCTCCGGAAATAAGCACCCGTTTATCCCGGAACACTTCCAGCTCCTGTACCGTGTAATGCAGATTGCCAACTTCATAGCGTTCTGCCCCTTCAATGTCAAGCTTGGCCATCTTGAGCACTCCCCGACCCAAAGCCAGAATGACCGTCCGGGTCCAGTGACGTTCTCCCGATTCGGACTGGAGTATCATGGTCCCGTCGGCTAACCGTTCCAGTCCACTGATTTGCTGACCCAGGACAACCGTCGGTTCAAAGGTCATGGCTTGGCTAATCATTTGCCGGGTTAATTGCTCGCAACGCATGGGAGTAATCCCACCGACATCCCAAATCATTTTCTCAGGGTAGATTAAGGGCTTGCCGCCCAACTCGTCCTTGGCCTCAACCAGCTTAGTCTTCATATCTCGCATACCGCTATAGAACGCGGCGTACAGCCCCGCGGGGCCACCGCCGATGATCGTTACGTCATAAAGCTCCAGGTTCTCTGCCATGGTAATACTCCTCCATCCCTCACGGATTGCTCCCAATCCGGTTTTCTTCCTTGTTATGCCTACATGTTAATTCAACTTAGCTTTATCAGTTGAACTTGTGATTAACGCAAAGAAGCAGACGAGAAAATGTTCTTACGATCGCTGTTGCTCATGGATTTCTTGAATTAACGAATTCAGATGAAGTAGAAATCCATTCCCAAAGGCGAACAAGCGTAGGCTTCCGATGCAGCTTTCTTGCAGAAAGCTTTGACCTTTTTCAGAATCATTTTTCTCGCTTGCTTGTTATGCCTTTTCATTAGTTCAACTTAGCTGCCGAATTGGGCCTGATGCAAACGGCTGTATACGCCGCCTGCTGTTACAAGCTCCTGATGTCTTCCTTGCTCCGCAATGCCATCCGCAGTAACGACCACAATTCGGTCGGCCTCCTTGATCGTCGCTAGACGATGGGCAATAATCAGCGTCGTCCGGCCTTGCGATAACTCCATCAACGACTGTTGAATCGCTTGTTCCGTCTCGGTGTCGAGCGCAGAAGTCGCCTCATCAAGGATAAGAATAGGCGGATTCTTCAGGAACATTCGGGCAATAGCAAGACGTTGCTTCTGTCCCCCGGATAGCTTCACGCCCCGTTCCCCGATTACCGTATCCATGCCTTGTTCCAGGGTGCGGATGAACTCGTCCAGATGGGCGCGCCTGGCCGCTTCCCACACTTCCTCCTCGGAAGCTCCGAGCTTGCCATACAAGATGTTCTCGCGAATCGTCCCGGAGAACAGGAACACATCTTGTTGTACAATCCCAATTTGGCTGCGCAGCGAGGCTTGTGTCACCTCACGGATGTCCACGCCATCGATACGAATTGCTCCGCTCTCTACCTCATAGAAGCGGGGCAGCAGACTGCACAGCGTGGTCTTCCCGGCACCGGATGGTCCGACGAAGGCGATGGTTTCGCCCTTGCGAATGGTCAGGCTTACTTCGTTCAGCACCTTCTGATCTTCATCATAGCCGAAGGTAACCTGCTCATAGCTAATCTCTCGCTCGAACGGCTTCATCTCTCCAGCACCCGGCGTATCCTCCACATCGGGTTCCGTATCGAGCAACTCCGTATATCGTTTAAACCCGGCAAAACCTTGCGGATAGCTCTCCACAATAGCATTAATCTTCTCGATTGGACGGAAGAACACGTTGGTCAGCAAGAGAAAGCCAACAAACTCGCCGTAGGTAAGCTGGCCTTGAATAACAAACCACGTGCCACAGACCATGACGAATACCGTCACGAACCGCATCATCACATAGCTGATGGAGCCGTTACGGGCGATCAGCTTATAGGAAGCCAGCTTCGTGCGGCGGAACCGTCCGTTGTTTACGGCAAACTGAGCTTCCTCATGCGCTTCATTCGAGAATGCCTTCACCACGCGAATACCTCCGACGTTATCCTCAATGCGAGCATTAAAGTCACCGATATCGCTGAATAGCTGATGAATCGCTTTGGTCATTTTCTGATTGAAATAAATGACGACCCACAGAATGGCTGGAACGACCACAAAGGTCAGCAAGGCCAACTGCCAGTTAATAGATAACATTAAGGCAAAGGAACCCGCGAGCGTCATCACGGCAATGAACAAATCCTCCGGTCCGTGATGCGCCATCTCGCCAATCATGTTCATATCATTGGTCAGACGTCCGATCAGGTGGCCCGTCTTTGTATTGTCAAAGAATCGGAACGATAGCTTCTGAATATGAGCAAACAGCTTGTGCCTCATATCCGTCTCAATATTAATTCCCAGCATATGGCCCCAATAGTTAACCACATAAGTTAATACCGCGCTTAAGGCATACAGCACGATCAGGCCGATGGACGCCCAGACGACGATGTCCCATTTGCCACCTGGCAGAAAATCATCAACGAACATATTTACCGCCATCGGGAAGGCGAGTTCCAGCAAGCCTGCGATAATGGCACAGCCGAAATCGAGGAGAAACAACCATTTATAGGGCTGGTAATAGGCAAAAAATCTGCGGATCAACGGATATACAACCCCTTTCCGGCGTTTACGCCCCTCTAGCTCATGTATTTTTATTTAAACAAATCCGGGTACATCTCACGGGCCAGCTTCTCCATCCCGTCAATCGTGTTATAGCTGTATCCGAACATATAGTTATAATCAACCGCAAAAATCTGCTTATTCTTGATCGCCTTCATACTGGAAAGCTTCGGATTGCTATAGAGTGCATCCTTCAGCGCTTGTGCACCGGCACTGTCCTCGCCCGTCCAGTCGGGAATGATCAGTACATCAGGGTCGGCGTCGATGAGACTCTCCACAGTGACCTCCCCAGGGGCATCCTTGAAGATATTATCCAGCTTGACCATATTGAACGAGTCATTGAAGAACGTCTCCTTCTGGGCAGCATATACATAAACCTCATTTGGATCGCTCATATGCAAATAGGCAAAAGTCTTCTGTTCTGTAATGCTGGACAAGCTGGAGGCAATTTCGTCCTGACGGTCCTTCAATTGCTTGGCAAAAGCCGCGGCCTTGTCCTCTACATCAAATATTTTCCCGAGGTTTTCGATATCCTTATATATTGAAGCATAACTCCCCCCGGTCACCGAGGATTCCCAAACATACGTTTTGACACCAATTTCATTCAAGGAATCTACCGTTCCTACGCCCCAATCGGCATTATCGAACAGTCCGCCCCGACCGTAGACCAAATCCGGGTTCGTCCCCAAAGTAACTTCCTTCCCAACATATTCATCTGCGAGAATGTTCAGCTTGCTATATTCCTCTTCCACTGTCGTGTCAGGAGCTCCGAAGTTGGCCCCCACTCCAACAATTTTGTCGCCCAGCCCCAAATGCAACAGCAACTCGGCTGCCGGTCTGGTATTTGCCATAACGCGTTCAGGAGCTTTGTCGAATACCTGCTCCTTTGGTTCCCACTCTGTCCCCCCTTCGGGCTTGGCGAAGTTCTGAATGGTAATTGGGTATTTACTAGCTTCCGGTGCGGGTGTCTCGGATTGTTGTGCCCCGCCAGACTCAGCCGTATTTCCACAAGCACTCAAAGCCAAAGCCAGTGTTAACGCAGCACTCATCATGACAAATCTATTTTTCATCGCTAATTTCTTCTTCATAGTTATCATTTCTCCCCCTTAAAAGGATCTTTAGATATTCGTGATGTTATTTAGATGCCATAAGCAAAGCCCAGCCCATGCGTGACCGGGTTGATATAGGTTTGGCATTTGACTTGATACAACGATTCAATGGTTTCTGGCGTCAACACCTGCTCCGGTGTTCCGTGGGCATAGACCTCTCCCTGCTTGACGGCATAAATGTAGTCACAGTAATACGCGGCCATCTCCAGGTCGTGCAAGGCTGCCAGTACGCCGATATTCAGTTCCTTGACACAGGATAGAATCTCTAGCTGATAGCGGATATCCAGGTGATTGGTAGGCTCGTCCAAAATCATGAATTGCGGCTGCTGGGCAATCGTTCTCGCCAGAATAACCCGCTGCTTCTCCCCGCCTGATAGTGACAAATAACTGCGGTCCTTGTAATGGAGCAAATTCGTTCTGGCGAGCGCATCCTCCACAATGTCATAGTCTTCTTGTTTATCCGACTCCAGCAGCTTCTTATGGGGTGTACGCCCCAGCATGACCATCTGCTGAACACTGAGATCAAAATTCATCTCATTAAATTGCCCTACAACGCCCAAGCGACGGGACACCTTTTTCTCCGTAGTGTTGAGAATATCCATGTCCCCTAGATGAACTACGCCACTCTGCGGGCTGATACTCTTGTAAATGCTCTTGAGCAGCGTTGATTTCCCACACCCATTGGGCCCAATCAGGCCTACAAACTGACGTTTCTTCACCAGAATCGAGACGTTTCTCACAATCTCTTTCTTACCGATACTGACGCCCATTCCTTGTGCGCTCAATTCCATATATTTAGCCTCCGAAATTGTAGCCTTTTTTCACAATCATATAAATAAATAGCGGCGAACCTATCACCGATGTAATGATACCGATAGGTAACTCTACATTCGTGATCAACGTTCTGGACAAAATATCGGACCAGATCAGGAACAACCCACCAAGCAATAAGGTACCTGGCATAAGACGCTTGTGATCCGCTCCGAACAGCCCCCGCGAAATATGGGGCACAATCAGGCCTACAAAGCCAATCATCCCGGCATAAGCAACCATCGTTCCTGTGATCAGGGCCGTTACGATCATATACAGCTTGCGATAGACGCTAAGGTTGATGCCAAGCGTAATAGCGGACTCATCGCCCACTAACATGGTGTTGAGTACCCGATGCTGGAACAGGAATACCGCACAGCCCACCAACACGACCAACGCCAGCACCGGCGCTTTCTGCCAGCTTGCTGAAGCCAGACTCCCCATGGACCAGAAGGTCACTGTTTTGATACCCTCGGCATTATTCGCAAAATAGATAATCAGGCTGGAGAAGGAGCTGCACAGCGCTCCGATTACCACCCCGGACAAGACCAGCTTCACCGAAGTCGCCTTGCCGCCGATACTGGATAGCACCAGTACGGCTATTGAAGTAATCATCGCACCGACGAACGCCCCAAACGCAACGCCTAATTGTGCCAGCATCGCACCGCTACCGAACCCGACCAGGATGGCAAATGTAGCTCCCAGCGAAGCCCCCGACGAAATGCCGAGAATATAAGGATCGGCAAGCGGATTTTGGACAATCGCCTGCATAATCGCTCCACACAAAGACAACCCCATGCCTATGAGTAAGGCGAACAAGACGCGGGGCATTCTCACTTGCATGATGATGTTCAAGTAAGACTCGTTATCGATCTGGTCAATCGAACCCAGATAACCGTGGGTTAGCGTATGCAGCATGATGTTCATAGATTGCGTGAACGGAATATGTACCTGCCCGATAGAGACGGAGAATACGGCGGATACCATAATCGATCCGATCAAACCACAAATGATCGTATAATAAAGACGACCTTTCTCTCTTTTTTTGGCGTCAATCACACTCAAAATTCACCTCCCTGCCCACTCCTCTGTCATTGATAATTGATAGTGATAACGATTATCATTATCATATATTACATGATCCGTAGCTTCATTTCAATCCTTTAGCATGCAAAAGCTCCCCGACCCAGCTTCTTCGCTTGGTGGGGAGCTTTCTTTTTGTTTTTGGAGGTTGTTATTTTAGCGCCAATCCATATTCACTTTACCTTTGGCCTCTTCGGCATACAGATGCAGCGTGATCCTGCCTGAATCGGGAAGGCCACTTAAATCCCAAATATAGGGGGTGTCCAAATCGTTAAGCAGAAGCCGCTCCTGTTCTTGGCCATCCACAGATATAGCCGCTTCGACCGTACCTTTCTTGATTTCGGTGTCCAGCGTGATTTGACGGGGTTCTCCCTGCTTGAGATCAATAGCCTGAACCTTCTCACCATTAAAATACCAAAATGACAGCTTCCATAACCCCGGCCGCATCGTTTGCGCCTGTCCGATCGAAACATTTTTGGCAGCAAACATTTCGGGCTGAGCGCTATAGAGACTTCCGAAGACGATCACGAGCACTAGCAAGCTGGTTAAAACCATACCCACCAGTGCCGCGATCAGCGGCTTCTTGCTGTGCTTCACATCTGAAGGCACGATCATCCCCGGTTGGGCCAATGAGGCGCCGCAATTTGAGCAATATTGTTTGCCAGGCTCCGTCTGATCACCACATGAAGCGCATCGTACTTTTTGCTGCCTGCGACCAATTAGAAAGTAGAGTAGCAGGCCCATCAAATTAGGTACTAGAACTACAATAACAGTCCATATTTTGGCATCAAGGCCACGTGCCCTGGCATCCCGATACGTCCATATTCCCAAACAGGTTCTAAACCCTAGCACCAACAATAATACAACGCCAATTCCAATCCACATTTGCTCATAGGTCATCCACGACATAGAGTTTACGCTCCTTTCTGGTCCATACCTGAGCCGCTGCTGATAATGTCACCGAGCAGAGGATCAGGCCGGCCCCCGTCGGCAGTGATAGCAAAGATAGCCATGAATTGGGAAACATAACATTCACGCCAGCCACCAAAGTGATGGTCTGCAATCCCCCAACCACCGTGGGCAGCCACCACGATATCTCTCGCTTGTCAGGTTGCCGGCGAATTTGCTCAAGAAGAGCCGCCTGAACGGCTGGAGGCGGGACTTCTTCTTCCATCAGAGACATACGGAGTAATCCATCTATTTTCTCTTCTTTATCCGTCATAACCCGATTCCTCCAATCTCAATTTGAGTTTCTGACGCGCTTGATGCAGTCGGCTCTTAACAGTGCCTTGTGGTATGCGCAACACGTCCGAAATGTCCTGAACAGACATGTCTGCCATGTAATACAGCAGCACGGGGACTCGCAAAGCATCGGATAATTGCTGCACTGCCTCTCGAAGCTCGATCTGAGTTTGCTGCTGTTCTACCATTTTTTCCGTGGACTTCTCATCCGGCACTTCATTCACTTGAGCATGACTGTAGTGCAAGGGGGCAATTCTTTGTCTGCGGGCAAATTTCCTCCGTTCATCCGACCAGATTCGGGTGGCTACTGACATCAGAAACCCGACCGGATTATGAGATAAATCCAGGGTCCCCTTCATATCAAGAATGCGAAGATAGGTTTGCTGGTACAAGTCATCCGCATCGCCCGAGGTAAAAGCCAGCCTTCGGCAGAAGGTATATAACCGGGTGCCATAATCATGTACCAGTTGTTCGACAACTTCCCTCTCTGTTGCCACGCTCTCCCCTCCCTTCACTTATATATCCGCACATGAATGAATTTGGTTCTATAAGAGGGATCCTTATAGCTGAATGACCTTTGTAGCGATTTGCTCGCAGAATTCGCGGTCATGCTCAACGAACAGCAAGGTAGGGGCGTATTCCAGCAGCAAATTCTCAATCTGCATGCGGGAGATGACATCGATAAAATTCAGCGGTTCATCCCAGACCAGCAAATGCGACTGCTCGCACAGACTGCGGGCAATCAGCACTTTTTTCTTCTGGCCACCGCTATAATCAGCCATATCCTTCTCGAATTGCACTCTAGAGAAATCCAGCTTCCGCAAAATCGCTTTGAATAAGCTTTCATCTATGCCGTGCTCAAGGGCGTAATTTGAACAATCGCCCTGCAAGTAAGAGGTATCCTGCGATACATAAGACACCTTCAATCGGCTACCGATCCGAAGCGTCCCTGTATAAGTAAGCTCCTCACCGCAAATGAGCTTCATAATGCTCGATTTACCTGAGCCGTTCTTACCGGTTAAGGCAACTCGGTCACCCTGCCCAATGGAGAAGCTGACTTCCGGACTAGCCTGCTTCTGTCCATAATAAATCGCAACCCGATCCAGCTCGGCTAGCTGGGTTTTGTGGTAAGGCAATTGGGCAATCTTGAGACGCTCTGAAGTCTCCACGTTCTTAAGGAGCTTGGACTTCTGCTCAATAGCCGATTGTTGGCGTTGCTCCAGCGACTTGGAGCGCTTCATCATCTTTGCCGCCTTATGACCAATGTAGCCTTTGTCCGCCTTGACGCCCGAAATTCGGGTGCCGTTCTTGGTCTTCTCCACCGCTTGCGACCATTCTCCCGTACGTTTAGCCGCTTCTGCCAAACGTTTGACATCCTTGCGCAGCATTTCGTTCTCTGCCAGCTCCCGCTGATCCTGCCGCCGCTTATTCTCCCACCAATCCGAGAAATTCCCTTTCTGTACGGTGATATCCGTTTTGTTGATAGACAGAATATGATCGACACAGCGATCGAGGAATGCCCGGTCATGAGATACCAGAATATATCCACACTTTCGATTCAAGTATCCACTGACCAACTCCCGGCCAGCCAGGTCTAAATGATTGGTAGGCTCATCAATCAGCAGAAAGCGATTTTCCTTCAGAAACAGCGCTGCCAACATGACCTTGGTCTGTTCGCCGTTAGACAATGATTGATAGGGCCGATATAATACATCCTCCGCCACCTGCAACAAGGAAAGCTCGCGTAGTAGCTCCCAATGTACTACATGTGGAACAATCTCGCTCACAACGTCCAGCGTATGATGTTCCGGGTGCTGAACCTCGAAGGGGAAATATTCGCACTCTATGTCCGTAGAGATTTGTCCACTATAAGCATGTTTGCCTAATAACAGCTCCAGAAAAGTGGTTTTCCCCCGCCCATTTCTCCCCGTAAATCCCAGCTTCCAATTTGTATCCATCTGGAAGCTGACGTCTTCAAAGATCGGATCGTAGCTTCCCTCATAAGCAAAGGTTAAATGATTTACATTAATTAATGTCATAAATTAAATTCCTCCCGCACATAAAAAGGCTGCAAGAAAGTTTCCCTTCTTACAGCCCAGGCGGATAACACAAATCCGAGCCTTTGCGCATCAAAATCAAACGAAAGGTCCGGACCGTATATACGATTGGAGTGAGAAGATGGAACTGCTTTCTTGCGCAAGAATAAAACAGACATGCGAAAATAAACCTCGCATTCTATATCCATTCCTTAGCAAGAAATATCCATCCACTTCAGCTCCCTCATCAAAGTTAGGTGTATCTTATCATAACCGTTAAGCGATTTCAATGCAGGAAACGTTTGCCTCCTGCTTGCTCTTAGGTGTTATGCCAGAAAGGATTATGGCCCTGGCCTTTGCCAGAAGGCATAGCGCCGGGTACCCCCTCGGCCTCAAGCAACGGACGGATGACCAGCTTCGTGGGCCACTCGGGTTGCGTAAAGACCACTCTGTACAACTCGTCTTGGTCTTCCTCCGGCAGTCCAGCAGTCTGCAGTGCTTCCTTCCAAGCCAGCTCTGTAATTTCCCAGAAACGGGCAGGTTTAAGGTTATAAGCACGACTTAAAGCTTCAATAATACTGCCAAGGTTGATTTGAGTTCCAAGCGACTGCACATAGAAGATCAGCTTATGAATCGTCTCGTTATACAGGCTGTTGGAATAGCCGGGACGGATATGGTACTCAGGGTCGCCAATCCCGTGCTTGTCCAGATACGGCGGGTGTAGCCGAACGGAATCGTGGTCACGGAACAACAGGCCCCTCGGGCGCCCGTGCTCCAGCACCAGGCAACAATTCTGCCCATGAATTTCCGGCATGACCCCTACCTTGAACAGCCGTATAATCACATCATAGAACAAGTAGGCCAGCTCACGATAAAAGCATATGACCTCTTCACTGGATAAACGTCTGCCCAGTAGCTCTGGAAGCATATGCCATCCCCCCCGTTCCACGCCTAGCGCAGCCATGGGGATGACCCGGTATCCTTCCGCAAAGAGCGCTGATGGATAGAGACGGATTTGCGCAGCCAAGTGGCGGGGATGGTCGTCGAACAAGCTCATTTCACGGGGCATGTACCCCCACCAGTGTTGCTCTTCACATAAGAAGACCCGGTCTGCCAGTGTCTCGTCGCACAGCACAGCCTGCCTTAGCATCTTCTCCCCGGCCAGGCCATTGAGCAGCTTCACGACTGGCAAGTAGCGAGCTGCCCCCAGAGACAGTACGCTGACCGGAAGCTTCAACATCGCTATAGCATGTGCCTGCCCTTCATCCTCTTGACCCGTGAGAATCGTTACCGGGCTCAGGGATCTCAGCGAGGAAGTCGCCAGGAAATCCCCGGCTTGTGTGTCCAGTACAACGAGGGTCCCCTCCGCGATCTCCCGGTAAAATCGAGGCAGGATTACCTGCTGCAACTGCCAGGGATGCACGGGTAGCGGGACATATTGATCCGGCATAAGCCCGCGCTGCCGCAGTTCACTTTCCAGCCGGGAGCGTTCTTCTACGTCAAGCAGGTCCAGACAGGACCCTTCCTCCTGCTCGGTCCCCCGCTCCACCATATCTGCCCGGAGGGCCACCCAGCCCAGGCGCACTGTCTTGCCGAACTCCGCCGAATACTCCTCGTAG
The DNA here is from genome assembly GCF_056836745.1 of Paenibacillus sp. 1SOY10. NCBI lineage: Bacteria > Bacillati > Bacillota > Bacilli > Caryophanales > Paenibacillaceae > Paenibacillus > Paenibacillus sp. 1SOY10. The sequence goes on from NZ_JBXENK010000001.1 coordinate 158,119, forward strand.
TCCTGAGTGCTGAAGCCGACCTTCGCCTTGGACGAAGGATGGAACGGACGATCACGCAGTGCGGCCACCTGTTCCCCCTTAATAAACCAGCCGTAGGGGGAATTCGGTGTGTCTGCCAGCAATGACTCCAAGACTGCCGGATGCAAGCTAAGTGCAAGCTGCTGCACCGCCAGCTTCAAGCCTGATAGGAAGTCGGCTACCCCGGGCTGAGCGTAGGCTTCCTCCGTCAGTGCTGAACGCAGCACCACCTCCGCCAACTCTTCAGGAGAAGTCACCGCGCTCCAACCTTCGCCCAGCCTCTGCTTGAAGATAGGCGTGTCCTGTACCCATTGCAGTCCTGTACGCGGGTTCTTTTCCAGCAAGAAGGCCATTTCTGCCGCATAAACCATAGTATGCATGCTCAGACTACTGTTGCTGAATAACCCTCTGATAAGGTCAGGCGCAACAGCTAACGGACATAAGCTCCCCTCGTCCAGTTCAAAGAACCGTTCGCTTAGCAGCGTGTTCAGCAAGTCCGCCATCACTTGTACTTGAGCAGCCTTGCGGCCTGTGTTGATCGTCTCTGTCCCCATAATCATTTCCTTCCGTTAAATAATAAAATTCCGGATGCGGATGCGAGAGAAAGTCATGATGTGATATGGTCCAGCAATAAGCACCGGATTGTTGGAACACTACAATATCACCTACGCGGAGTCGTTCAACAGCAGCATCGGCATGCATCCGATCCTTGGGTGTACAAAGCTCCCCGACCAACGTCACCCGATCTTGGCGGATTTCCGGTCTGGGGAAGGGATGGCTCCAGCGCTCCGCGGGCAGCACCTCAAACGGCTGATTATGTCCCCATGATGCGGGTAAGCGATGGTGGTGTGTTCCACCTCGAAGTACGGCAAAATACTGATCATGTGACGATTTGAGATCGATCACCTCGGCAGCATAATACCCATGTTTGGCCACCAGGTAGCGTCCTGGCTCGAACCATAGCTTCGTGCCTGGAAGCTCCCTGAGAGCCTTGCTAGCAGCGACTAGTTCCGTGAAGACCTGCCAGTCAAAAGGTGGGGCATCTTCGTAAGAGATGCCAAATCCACCGCCTGCATTCACAATCTCCAGCTCCAGTCCATATTGTTCGCTCCACCCCGCCGCCTTGCGTAAATAAAACTCAATCATTTCAGCGTGGAGCCGGGCATTCAGGTTATTGGATAAGGAGTGAAAATGAAAACCACTAAGACGCACCCTTCCCCGTCCCTCTTCACGCAGGATCGCGATCGCTGCCTCCAGCAAATCTTCATCCAGACCAAAGGGCGTGGGCCGCCCACCCATAGTAATTCCCGTCTGCGGCAACGTGCCTGTGCGTAAATTCATGCGCAGCAATATGCCAACAGGTTCGCTATGTCCCTCGGCCAGCCGAATCAGTCTACGTAATTCCAGCAAACTTTCCACATGAATATAAGCAACGTTATGACGAAGGGCTGTAGCTAGTTCAGCTTCGGTCTTACCTGGCCCACCAAACAGAATAGGCACGCTAGCGCTCACCTCTCTGACCTTGAGCAATTCTCCTGCGGAGGCCACCTCGAACCCTGCCACATACGGCAACAATGCCTCAATGATACGAAGGTCCGGGTTAGCCTTAATCGCGTAGAACAGCCCTGTTCGTTCTGGCAAGCCTTGCAGCATGTTACACACCTGGGTCTGAATCCCATCCAGATCGTATAAATAGGCGCAAAAAGGTCCCTCAAGATGGGCCGTTTGCAGCTTCATCAGCCGCTCTTTTACTGTATCCTTCATATCCACCCACCCATATCTCTGTAGTCGCTTAGCTTCTGCCCGTAAGCACGGAACGCGGTATTTCTGTCGTCCCCCAGCACAAACATGCGTACACCTTGCTCAGCCAAGGCAGGCATGTCCTCTTTGCTCCTTGCAACTGCCGCGTATGGAATTCCGCATTGATGTACGGTCAGTCTTAGCTGCTCCAGATGGTCAAGTACCTCGGGATGATGGGTCTGCCAGGGTACGCCTAGTGATTGCGACAGATCAGCCGCTCCTTCCAGAACAAAGCTGACCTGCGGATGAGTCAGGATAGCTTCGCGGTTCCTAATCCCTTCGATGCTCTCGACCATTGGCACCAGCATGACGGCCTCATTGGCCTCCCGAATGTAATCGGTTAATGCATATTTGGCAAAGGTTCCGGCTCGCCCACTATTCAGGCTGCGACGGCCAATCGGATGGTAATAAGCGTGACGGGCTGCTTCCTCAAGCTGTTCTCTCTGCTGGACATGAGGAATCACAATTCCCTGGGCTCCACAATCCAGCACCTTCAGGATTTCAGTCCGGTGGATGCCGGACACCCTGACCAGCGGGGTCATCCCTAGCAATTCCGCAGCCCGGACCAGCTCTTCAATCTGCTCCATGCCGATGGCTGCATGTTCATGATCGATGATAACGAAGTCATATTCTGCATGACCAATCATCTCTACAATGACCGGATGCGGGATGGAAACGAATAACCCGAAGACAGGCTGACCGCTCTCTATTTTCAGTTTGAGCGTATTTGGCCTAATCATAACGATTCTACTTCCTTAGCCCACAGAAGCGGATTGCGGACCTTCCTGAAATATAACTCGCCATCGCCATAGAGTCGACGTTTGGTCATTTCCTCGATTAAGGCATCACCTGCAAACAGATCATATTCCTTGAATGCCTCCCCATACTCAGGGAACTGCTCCTGATATTGAACGATAGTCTCTCTGCACCAGGTCCAGAATTGCTGCTCCGCCAGCCCGAAGCCTTGCAGCATCCAGGCGATTTCCGACATGCAGATGAAGAAAAAGGCATCATATACATAATCCCGTACATCCGCTGGAGTCTCGGCATGAATGAATGAGTAGCGGTTGAACTGACGGTGGACCTCCGGCTCCGGATGTAACTTGGGCGCAAGGTCTGGTTGGCGCAGCTTGCCCGGTACGAACCGGACACCGTCATGCAAATCCTTGACGATTATGCGTTTGGGCAGTCCATTCTCCAGCACAAGAATGATATTCTGCGCATGAGCTTCCAGCGCCAGGCCGTGAGCATAGAGCAAATGAATCATAGGGACAGTCAATACCCGAATCAGTGACTTGGCCCAAGCGGTTACGCCATGCTGGAGCAGGAATGAACGGATTAAGGGCTCTCCATTTATCTGTACCAGGCTTACTGCATTTAGCGGCCAGGCCTCTTCACCTTCCGTCAGATGCAGGGCTACATTCTCACGCCAAATCGTCCCCAATGAACCGTAGGCCTGTTCTTGCTGAATGGGCAGTAGCTTATCATATCGGAACGAAATCCCCAGCACTTCCTTGAGAATAGCGAACTGCTCTTGCTGCAATAGCGCGTCCTCCCTGACCAATTGCTCCAGCCAATCGCTGATCAAGGGAGCGTTCTGGGTTGTATGATAAGCCAGGATCCGCCCGGACGATGTGTTGGTAATGCCCAGGGACAGCTTAAGGTAAGGAGCCTTGTCATTCCCGCGATGCGACCATGTACGAATGGATTGCTGGGCCCGATACTGCCCTTCCGCGAACCCGAGCGGAATCATCTCCCCGCTAAGCCGCTGGGAAGTAAAGATCGTCTCCAGCCGATGCTCCCATTGCCAGGGATGGACCGGAATCATGACATACTTCTGCTGATCTTGAACTCCCGCTTGCTCCAGGATTTGCCCAAACCGCTCGATATCTCCAGCCGTCAAATGCTGCCTGTAAAGCTCTTCCACCGTATAACCTGCTGAAACGCTAGTATCCACCAGCCCTTCCCGAACCGCAACCCAGAACAGGTCCAGTCTTTGATTAAATTCTGGCCCATAGCGGCGATTGTCGCTGAGCGTAAACCCAAGTCTGGATTTATAGGCGGGATGGTAAGGGTGACCTTCGGTCATATGGCTCTCCAAGGCTTCATAATGACGCTCTGTCTCCGCAATGTATTCCGGCAGTATCTCCAGGCTTTGGCTATCCTTCGCCAGTGTCTCAAGCAATTCGCCGATAAAAACGGTTAGCCGTTCTCCCCTGAGTTTGTTGTGAACCAACTCGGTCAGAAACAGATACGGATCATGGAAAGGCTCCCCAGCTCGCTGAAGCGAATGAGGCACAATCCTGATTCGGCCGAATGAAAATTTCTCTTCCGCTTGGCAGATATATTCCACAGGCTGGCCGTTCAGGTCAACTCCATAGGTCTGCCACTTCTCTCCCGACAGGGTGTAATCCAATATCCCCTCAAACCACAAGGCCTCCAGCGTCTGGCGCATGACTCTCTCCCGTGCATCTTTAGAACTTGCTTTATTTTCCCGGGCCACGCTTACTCTTGTTTCCACTTGTTCATGCCTCCCTTAACATATTGGGGACCTCGGCATAGGATGGACTCTCCCCGCTGCCCATGAGACAGCTCAGCATATTCCGCTTGGCCGGGAAGGACTCTACCGTCAGCAAATGTCTGGCAAAGCCGTTGTCACTTCTCACCTGCTCACGTCTCAGCACTTGGCGCACCATCTCCCAATACCGCTCTTCCGGCATCTGAGTATCCCGTGCCATGGCATGAATCAGCGAGCCTAAATGATTGACGAACAAATAATAAGAGGTTCTGGCCCAGGTCTGCTCTCTGGAATAAAAGAGCGGACCGGTCGGAGCCGTCTCCTGTTCGACTGGTGGTACCGGTCGCTGTTCCACGCTAACCCCCTCCAGATCGCGGATGATGAACGAATCCGGCAGTCCATTACGGATCGTAAGCAGCGTATTTTGCAGATGGGCTTCAAAATGAATGCCCTTCGTCCAGGCCAAGTGCACAAGCGGCAACACCGACACTTCAAGATATCGCTCAAACCAGACCTCCGGAGCTATGTTCTGCTTGCGAATCAGGCCCATCAGCCGGGATGGTGCCTCTGGTTGAGGGGCCTCCACCAAGCTAGCCATGACATAGGTACAGGACACATCAAAGGAAATCGGACGATAAGCGACGGTAAATAGTCGGGTTAACGCTTCGTCAGCAAATGCACAGGTAGCTACCCCCGTTTCATAAGCGATTTGAGCTGGAGAATCCGGACCAAATCCGCCTTGCTGCAGCAAATAACGGGAAGCATCCAAGGTTCTGCGCATTTGCTCATCGCTGTTGGTACGAATCATGTTGGTAATTTGCAGGTTCAAGGGTAACTTCAGATTGCAGTTCAGTTCAGGGATATAGACCGTGCGTACCGAGGTAGTAGGATAGGCAGCCGGTCCAAAGACGCCAAGAGGAATAAGTTTGCGAGAGCGAACATAGGCGTCTACTTTGGGTAATCCAAGTACATGCTCATATTGCCAAGGGTGGGCAGGTAGTAACGTATAGTGGTGTTGGTGCTCTCCGAGCTGACGGTGAAGTTGGAAGATCACGCTTTCGGGTAGCTCAATCTTAAGCTCCTCTGCCACCCACTCTTCCCGATAGATCTCCTTACTTACGGCAAAGTAAGCAAGCTGGAACGAGGTCCGCAGCTCGGGACTGTATCGCTGCACATCCTCACCCTTGAACCCGGAGACATGCTTGGGAAAGGGATGGAACGGATGACCGTAGACGAGCGCCTGCTCTGAGGAGCAGTAATCATAGACCGCATATTCGGCAGATCGTTCTATATAGAGAGCGAGATTGCGGCAACTGTTAGCAATTTTATCTATAAAGGCGGTTTGCATGGCTACAGTAATCGGTGTGTCCGCCACAGACAACCGCGTCTGCTCCAGTTCAGTCATGATCCATTCGGCTAATGCTGAATACTCAACACCCCCACCCTCACCTTGCACGTTGAACCAGTTCATGCTGTCATATTCGTGTTCCCCCATCGCCGAGTAGTAGGCTAACTGGCCAAACACCGTAACTCCACTTGTGGGAAAAGCAATCGCATAATCGGTTATCTGGGGCTTCAACCGAATCTGGGTATACTTCTCCTGCGCCAGCTCACGGATATAACAGTTAAGCAGCAGCTTGCATGTATGCGCGTCGGCTTGCTTTAGGCTTTCCGGTCGAGGTCTGTTTGCTGTCCTTAACAAAGGTGCCACCTTCTTTCAGCTAAGTAGAGTAACTTCAGCATGAGGCTGGCGTAATTGCTGCCTCCAAGGCTTCGGCCAAAGACTTCTCGAAGATATCCAGCACAGCTTCCGATTCATATTCTGTAATAATCAGCGGCGGCAGGAAACGAATGACCGAAGAATGGCGCCCGCCAACCTCTACAATCAGGCCGTTCTGGAAGCATTTGTGCTGAATAGCTGCGGCCAACTTGCCCGCGGGTGGATAATGTCCGAGTTGATCCCGTGCTCCCTTGGTGTCCACCATCTCTATGCCAATCATCAGTCCGCGACCACGGACATCGCCAATAGCTTCATAGCGCCCCTGCAAGGCGCCCAGTCTCGTCATAAATTGCCGGCTCCGCTCCTGCACATTCAGCAGGACGTTATGATCCCGTATATAGCGCAGGGTAGCCAGCCCTGTAGCCATGGCAAGCTGGTTCCCGCGAAAGGTTCCCGTATGGGCACCCGGACGCCAAACATCCAGCTCCTCCTTATAAATGATCAAGGACATGGGCAGTCCGCCCCCAATGGCTTTGGAGCATATGATGACATCAGGCACAATTCCGGCATGCTCGAAGGAGAACATTCTTCCCGTCCGGCCGATCCCCGTCTGCACCTCATCAATGATCAGCGGCAAATTCCGCTCGGCGGTAATACGCCGCAGCGCTCGCAGCCACTCCAAATCGGCAGGAATCGCACCGCCCTCGCCTTGGACCGTTTCCACAATTACAGCGCAGGGAGCAGAAATGCCACTTTCCGGGTCATCCAGTATATTTTCGATGTAGTTTGCGCTCAACTTGGCCGTCATTTCGCCGCCCATCCCGAATGGACAACGGTACTGGTAGGGAAACGGGAGAAAATGCACGTCAGGCAGCAAGCTTTGCAGCTCCTGCTTTTTGTCCAGATTGCCGCTCATCGCCATGGTGGCCTGTGTGGAACCATGATAGGCTCCCTGAAAGGCCAGGATGGATTTGCCGTGAGTCGCATGCTTAACCAGTTTAATAGCTGCTTCTACCGCATCAGCTCCGGTTGGCCCGCAGAACTGGATTTTACTATGATCTCTGAAGCCCTCGGGGAGAACAGCAAAGATCTCTTCCATAAACGCCAGCTTCAGTGGGGTCGCAAGGTCCAGCGTATGCAGCGGAATTTCCTGCTCAATCACACTGCGAATGGACTCAAGGGCTACCTCGTGATTATGTCCCAGGGCCAGCGTACCCGCTCCGGCCAGGCAGTCGTAATACATCTTTCCTTCCGTATCCGTCACTTTTACACCTTTGGCTTTCGCAATGACCAACGGAAAATGCCGGGGATAGGCCCGGGCATTGGATTCCTTCTCTTCCTGACGCTTTAAGAGTTCATTCTGGATATTTCGGACCTTTGCTGACATATCGGGCTTACGCTCCTTTTTATGGTCTAGGACTTGGCTAAAGGCACCTCTTCAAACAGATACTCCAGATACAAGCGGAACACATCCTGTGAAGCGCCTTCATAAGGAATGGCATGGTGTGTCATGTCGGGCAAGGCGTTCACCTCCAATATTCCTCCAGAAGCCAGCGTGATCGGCTTACCAATATCCCGGCAGCGCATATCGATTCCGGCGACATCAATATTCAATGTGTTGGCTGCCTGAATGGCAATCGCCATATTTTCAGGACAGATGGTGCTTGTCCGATCGGCATATACTTCGCGGATATCCACGGCTGATGCATAGTGTGTATCCTGTACATTCACCTTGTCTCCCGCACAAATAATCTCATCCAGCGTCTTGTTCTGAAATTGTAATGCGGCCAGCAAGCTTGCGGAATCCAGAGGGATTTGTGAAAAAGCTTCGATCTGGACAGATCCGCTACGACGCAAGCGTGTTGCATTCAGACGCTCAATCAATTCCCTCAGTGAGGACGAACCATCACCGATTACATAAGCGGGACAATATTCCGTCACCGCGGCAACCTGGCCATTGATGACTAATACACGAAAATCGAGACCCGGAACGAACCTTTGCAGCATGACTTGCCCGCCATGTTCGCCACCAGCCTGCTGGATCGCGTTCTCAAGCTGCGCTTCCGTACGTACATCCAGCGTAACCCCGGCCCCGCCACTGGCATCCAGCGGCTTGACTACGACAGAGCCCTGCTCTGCTAGAAACTGCTGCGCCTCCGCAGATGCCTCGGTTATAACCAGAAAGGAAGGCACCGGAAGCCCCTGTTGCTCAAGCAATCGATTGGTAACCTGCTTGTTCTTTGCCAATAGTCCGGCAATCAGAGGCAACCTATGGGAGCGGGTTTTATTAATGATGAGACTCTTCCCTCGGTACGTTAGCTCCAGAAAATCCTCACAGCCCTCCAGAAGCAGCCGGGAGCGAATTCCCATTTCTTCGGCTTTGCCTATGATCAGTTGGTTTAGCGTATTGCGGCTTTTTGCCGGATACACCACATAACCCCTCCCTAGAGCACCGATATATATCCAAGCCGGGCTCATTCGACTTATTATGATAATGATTATCAATATCATTGGTAATATCTTAAATTAAGGATTCATTAATTGTCAATAATAAACTCTAAAGGGAATAAATTCTTTTCTAAAGAAGATAGCTCCATGCAGGTAAGCGTGATGATACTTCTTGAGCGCTTATCTGCATGGAGCTGATTTGGGTGACCTACTTGGAAGGCCGTTGATCAAGAGGTTCGTTTCGGACAGGTCGAGCAATAATCATCCTGTTTATCTGAGGTTATATAGTAAAAACAGCAGGTTTTTCGTACTCTTAGCGGCTGCTCGTATCCACTTCTCGCTATCTTGGGACTGTTGAATTGCATCAGGGGATTCCGCTTCTCTCCAAATAGATGCGCAGGTGCGCCGTGCAGCAGATAGTGGTAGTCTTCCTCCAATTGTTGCTGCTGCTTCGGATTGGCGCCCTCCCCGAAGTTTTTCTCGTAAAGCCAATAAACATAAATCGCTGTGTTCTCCCACAAGATCGATTTCGGTACCTTGGCATGCTTGGCCAGAGCAGCCCACACCCGGGACAGGTTCCCCGCAAATATGCGTTCCAGCACTTCGTCCCGCCACTCGGCGCGCCTTCCGGGAACAGGCTCCGTTAGGGTCCAATTCTTTAGCCGCGCCTTGGGCAGCCAGGCTCCGCCGTGATACTCGGATTCCATGTCTCCATTTTCCAGTTCCAGGTTATAGGCCTTGTTGAAATAGGATATGGCATACAAATTAGCGGCGATGACTAAGTAGGCGTAACGTTTGGCGAACATGGAGACTGTAGCTACCGATGAATCCGTCTCATAGATCTTACTTACCTTCTCAAGGTACGCTTGGCTCTTGTCCGGGTCCAGCAAGTCAGTGAACGGCAGACAATAAGTCCGGTCCTCCGTCACCTCTCGGGTTAAGCGATAGTTATCAGCCAGAACTTGATATTGCTCCGGCTGCAACGAGTTGATCATAGCGTGGTTTTCCATGAATGCTCCTGCCCCTTCCATGTGGAATACATAACGGTGTGCCAAACAATGGATCCATCGTAATCTCACATTCCATACCAAATACGTGCGAAACGAGCTCGCGCGTAACAATATCCTCAGGTTGTCCTTGAGCATATATCGATTTCTCATTTACAGCTACAACATGATGCGCGTAGCGACAGGCCAAATTCAAATCATGTAGCACCATCACAATGGTACGCTGTTCCTTCTCGTTCAATTCAAACAGCAGGTCCAGCACTTCAATCTGATGGCTCATGTCCAGATAGGTCGTCGGTTCGTCCAGTAATAAGGTGCCCGCCCCCTGGGCAAGCGTCATGGCAATCCATGCCCGTTGCCGCTGTCCTCCGGATAACGCATCTACAGGACGATCGGCTAGTTCCGTCAAGCGTGTGGACGCAAGCGCCTGCCGCACCATCCGTTCATCTTCACGCGACCATTGCTTGAGCCAGCTTTGATGAGCATATCTCCCCTGCCTGACCAATTGATTGACCGTCAGTCCTTCCGGAGCAGATGGACCTTGCGGCAAAATCGACATCCGCTTGGCAATTTCTTTGGTTGGCAATTTGGCAATCTCCTCCCCACTCAGCAGGACCGTGCCGGAGCGGGGCGCTTGCAAGCGGGCCATGGTACGCAATAAAGTTGATTTGCCGCAGCCATTGCTACCGATCAGAACGGTAATTTGCCCTTGTGGTATCGTTAAATTCAAGTCCTCGATGACCGGCTCCGGGCCATAGGCAATCGTTAGATTTTTTGCTTCCAAAATGCTCAAGCTGCTCTCCCCCAATCAGAATTGATTTCTGTTCCTGAACAATAAATATAAGAAGAATGGCGCACCGATTCCGGCAGTAAATACTCCCGCAGGCACATCGAGTGGCAAGAAGGCTGTTCGTCCAATTAAATCAGCTCCACACACCAGCAATGCCCCAATAGGTGCTGATGCCAGTAGCAGGCTTCCGAACAGGTTGCCTACCAACCTTCTGGCAATGTGGGGAGCAATGAGTCCTACGAAGCCGACTGTCCCTGCGACAGATACGGCAAAGCCGGCCAGCAGCACGCTGCATAATAAGAGGCCCATCCTTTCACGCTGTACCGCTACGCCTAGTCCTGCCGCCAAATCATCACCGAAGGCCTGAGCGTTAAGGCTTCGTGCAAACCAGAGCGATAGCGGTATGATGAGTAATATGACGGGCAGAATGGTGTAAACCTCACGCCAGGCTGCCCCGTAGACACTTCCTGTCAGCCAGATATAAGCTTGCCCCGCACTATAAAACGGACTCAGGATCAACATAAACGTCGTTCCTGCCCCGGTAATCGAAGATATCCCGATGCCGATGAGCACCAACCTAATAGGGGTTACCCCGGATTTCCAGGCTAACGCATAAATAATTAGCGAAGTAACCAAGGCACCGATGACTGCAAAGATCGGCAAGAACTTGATACTAAGGGCTCCTCCGAAAATAGTCACGAAGCCAACGGCCGCAACCGCCGCGCCGCCCGTAATCCCGATGACATCCGGCGAAGCCAAGGGATTGCGAGCAATTCCCTGGAGAATCGCTCCGGACATGCCGAGTGCCGCGCCCACCAATATGGACAATAACACCCGTGGCAGTCTCAATGTCAGCACCACAAAGTCATGTTGACCCTCGTTAAGTCCCAGAATAGTCCACAGCACTTGAAGCGGTGAGATAAAGTCACTGCCTATACTAGTCCCTACTACGGCGCAGATTAGCACTAGCAGCATAAGTGCGGTGATAACCAGCACGGCCCGCCGCTCGATCAGGAAAGAAAATCTTTCGCCCTTGCTGCGGAGAACATAGGTTTTCCTCATACCTTGGTCCCTCCCTTGCGCGCGATATAAACGAAGAACGGCCCGCCAATCAGGGCGGTAACCACGCCAATAGGCAGTTCATTCGGCAGAATAACCAGGCGCGCAATCACATCGGAGCAGAGCAGCAGCACGGCTCCCCCGAACAGTGAATAAGGAATGAGCCAACGGTAATCATTGCCAACCAGAGCCCGCATAACATGAGGAACAACAAGGCCAACAAGGCCAACAGACCCAGCAACGGCCACCGAGCCTCCAGCGAGGAACACCACAACCCCTCCCATGAGCAATTTGACCAGCAGGACATTCTGTCCCATTCCCTTGGCAATGTCCTCACCTGTCAAGAGTAGATTAATTGCCCGGCCCATGAAGAGCGCTACCAATGCCGCGACAATCATGTACGGTAACATTGGGTACAACATCTCCAGCGTCCGTCCACTGACGGAACCCGCAAGCCAGAACAATACATCCTGCAAGCCGGTTGAGTTCAGAACGAGCATCGCTTGCGTAAATGACGTGAACAAAGCCGTAATTGCCGTTCCCGCTAATACAATCTTGATGGGAGTGATGCCATCCCTTCCAAGTGAGCCTAGCGCATAGACGATCAGCGCCGCTAAGGCCGCTCCGGCGAAGCCAAACCACATCATCGTATTTAAGGAAGATACAGATAACACCACAATGGCGAACACAATAAAAAAAATGGCTCCGGCATTAATTCCAAACACGCTTGGTGAAGCTAGCGGATTCCGGGTGAGTGCCTGCATAAGCGCTCCGGCAACCGCCAGCGCTGCCCCTACCACCCCGGCAATAACCGTTCGGGGCAGCCTTTCGGTATGTAGCACGATATGTTCAATAGAATCCTCGTTATAATCCCTGAATGCTTCCACGGCAGTGGAGAACGTAATCTCCGTACGGCCAAGCACCAGGCTGGCAGCAGAGGCTGCAGTCAGCAGAACAAACAGGGCTACAAGTCCCCATATCTTCGATTTGTCTCGTAACAGCGGAAGCATAGTCTCACTCTTTCGTATATTGAAATGCACAGAGACCTGCCCTGTTAAAGGCAAGCCTCCCTGCTGCGATTAATTCAGCTTGAAGTATTCATACAGTTCGTCAAGCACCATGTGGGCTGTCTTGTAACCCCCGGCACTATTCCATGCCACCTCATCTACCTGGACGAGCTGACCATTCTTCACTGCATCCAGATTGGTCCACAGCTTGCTCTTGGTCCAATCCTCATAGTTCTTCTGGATGGCCTCGGTATCTGTGCCGGAATTAAAGTTGAAAATCAAGTCGGCGTTCATGTCAGGGATACTTTCCTTGGAGGCCAAAATGACTCCCCAAGTAGCATCATCATCATGACCTTCCGGTCTGGTGAAGCCAAGCTCCTTGAGAATTTTACCGGCGTAACCCATATAGAAAATCCGCACCTGATCTGCCCGGAAGTTAGTAATCGTAGCTTCGATAGGCAGACGATCACCCATTTTCTCTTTGAAGTCGGCTACACGCGCTTCCCAATCAGCCAGCAATTGATCTGATTCATCCTGCATGTTCATAGCTTCCCCGGTCGTAGCCAACGTCTCCTTCCAATCGAAAAGGGTCTCGGTTACGACGGTAGGGGCAATTTGCGATAATTGCTCATAAATCTCTTCATGACGAATCTTTGTGGCGAGAATCAAATCCGGCTGCAGCTTATGAATCTCCTCCAGATTCGGTTGTGTTTCTTGCCCGATAACGGGTACGCCTTCCAGATCGGCACGCAGGTATTCATAAACCGGCTGCTGCACCCATGACTCCACAATCGCCGTTGGCGTTACGCCCAGCGAGACGACTACATCCGTAGCTCCTTGGAACAAGGTTACGACCTTCTTGGGTGTGCCGGTAATTTCGGTTTCGCCCATGGCATGCTTGACCACACGGGTATCTTCGGCTGCACTGGATTGTGTATTGTTGCTGGCGGTCTGTTCTGTGTTCTCAGCCGTATTGGTCCCCTTATTGTTCGTTGTACCTTCTGCGGCTCCTCCCGATGCACAACCGGATACCACAGCAATGATTAAAAGTAGTGCTATCGAACTGAACAACCCTTTTCTCAACTTCAACATAATGACCATCTTCCCCCGCTTCTACCAATTGATATTGAAACTCATTATCATTTAGGATTGTAATAGAAGCGGGAAACGATTTCAACACTTATTTTAAATTTATAATATTTTTTTAGTTGCAGAGGTTGTTTTTCACCACTCCGCCGTTCCTTGCTATATATGAAGTAGCAGGATTTCAGCGTAAAGGGGCACGAACATTTATGTCTATCAAGAATGGTGAGCAATATATTGAACGCATTGACCGGCAACACATCAACCTCTGGTATAACGGTGAGCAAGTAATCTCCCCCTTATCCCGCCATCCGGCCTTCCGTGGACTGATCCAGACGCAAGCTGAAATGTATGATTTACAGGGCCAGGACCACTACATTGAGCTTATGACCTACGCGTCACCAGCTACCGGAGAGCCGGTAGGCTTATCCTTCCTCCCTCCCCATTCTTATGAGGATCTGGTACGCAGACGCAAGCTGAATGAGATTTGGGCCGCACATCATCATGGTTTCCTGGGACGTTCACCCGATTATATGAACACAACCCTGATGGCCTTTTATACCGCGGCCTCGCTATTAGAGGACGAAATGCCGGAATATGCCCAGAACTTGCGAACCTATTACGCTTACTGTCGCGATCAGGATATTACTCTCTCCCATGCCTTTGTGCAGCCAATGGCTTCCAAATGGTCGGGACCAGCAGATCATGAAGCTTCCCTTGTCGCTAAAGTGGTGGAATCAGGACCAAAGGGTCTGGTGGTCAGCGGAGCCTTTATGATGGCTACTCAAGGGCCAACCTGCGAGGAAATCCTGGTATTTCCCACCCCATCTTTTACTCTTTCAGAGCATAAAACGAACCCTAGCGCCTTTGCCTTTGCTATTCCCAACGATTTGGAGGGAATCACCTTTATCTGCCGGGAGAGCTATGCTAGTGAGTCTACGTTTGACTACCCCTTAAGCAGCCGCTACGAGGAAATGGACACCATGGTCATCTTTGACCGGGTACAGATTCCGCGTGAACGTGTTTTCTATTATGGAGATGAACGAATATACGATCGGCTGTTTCATGGGGGGCACTTCCACGCCTATGCCGGACATCAGATTTGTTCCCGGTATATCGCCAAGACCGAATTCCTGCTCGGTCTCCTGCTGGGGCTGGCAGAGGAGCAAAATTGTGAGGAAGAACCAGCCATTCGAGAGCAGCTTGCAAGCATTCTAGCCGGACTGGAGAATGTCAGGGCGTTAAGGTTATCCTCCGAGGTAAACGCAGCGCCTGATGCTCAAGGCTATTTTGTCCCGGCGCTGGCTCCCTTAACTGCTGCGGGATTGCAATATCCGAAGCTGCATGCGCAGATCATCCAAATGCTGCAGTCGCTAAGCGCCAGTCAATTGATTATGAACCCCGTAGAAGCCGATTTAACTTCCCCTAATCAGCGCGAACTGGAGGCCTACTTGCCGGGACTGTCCAGTTCGGCGAAGGACCGAATCGCCTTATTCAGACTCGCTTGGGAGCTTGGAGCCGGTCCTTTCGGGGGAAGACAAAGTCAATTTGAACGATTCTTCTTCGGCAACGGGAAGACCATCGCGGGCCGTATGAACGATTGCTGCAAGGAGCTTGAAGCGTATAAGAGCCGGGTGTACCGATTCCTTGGCCGAGAGGATTCCGATACGAAGAGATAATAGTCAATTAGCAGGCTGGATGATGGCTCTGCCGGACAAAATGCAGGCATGGTGCCCCTTCCCCTTCACATAGGCTATAACTAAGGAATTCATCGTGCAGGAGGGATAATTCATGCAGATTCAAGTTCGGCCGGGTGATACGCTGTGGTATTATAGCCAGTTATTCCAATTACCGCTCCCCTTGATTCTGGATTCTAATCCAGGCATCGACGGAACCAGCTTGAGCGTAGGCCAGGAGCTACAAATCCCCGGATTTCTGGTTAGCGAATATCAGATCAAGGCTGGGGATTCCATCTGGAGATTGGCCAGAGATCGCGGGTTCCCACTCGATGTCTTATTGCTGTTAAACCCCTCTGTCAATCCGAATCGGCTGGTTGTGGGAGAGCGATTGCTGCTGCCACTACGAGTAACCTGGTTTGTGGTCGATGTGCGCAAGCCCTATGACTATCAAGCATTGAGAGCCGATTTAAACCGTTTGATGGATATATACCCGTTTATAGCTCCTCGCACCATTGGCAATACGGTGATGGGCAAGCCGATTCCGGAGCTAAGGATTGGCAAGGGCGCCAAGCAGGTACATGTCAATGGGTCCTTCCATGCCAATGAATGGATTACCACCTCCATCCTGATCAAATTCTTGAATCAGTACCTGCTGGCAATCACGAACAATACGGACATCCGTGGGCTGCAAATGTGGCCTTACTATGAGGGAGTCACCTTATCCATGGTGCCCATGGTTAATCCCGATGGAGTTGATCTGGTCATTCAGGGGCTACCCGAGCAAGAGCCTTACAGGAGCAACGTATTATCCTACAATGATGGAAATACCGATTTTCAAGGGTGGAAAGCGAATATTAACGGCGTTGATTTGAATGACCAATTCCCTGCGCTCTGGGAACGTGAGGTGGCTCGTAACCCTGATCGCCCCGGACCCAGAGATTACCCGGGTACCGCTCCGTTAACCCAGCCCGAGTCCATCGCCATGGCTGAGTTGACCAGACAGAGCAACTTCGCCCAGGTACTGGCTTTTCATACCCAGGGCCAGGTTATTTATTGGGGTTTTGAACAGCTAGAACCCCCCTATGCCGAGACGATCGTTAACGAATTTGCCCGAGTTAGCTGTTATGAGCCGATACGTAATATCGAGAGCTATGCCGGCTACAAGGACTGGTTCATTCAGGATTGGCGGCGTCCGGGATTTACCGTAGAGCTTGGATACGGCGTTAACCCTCTACCACTCTCGCAATTTGATGAGATTTATGAACAAAGTCTAGGAATTCTACTGGCCTCCTTGTATATGTGACTATTATTTTGGCCGTTTCACTGAAAGAATAGCAGCGCTTTGTTAATCCGCTACCAGGCGGGTTACGCGAAGCGCTGCTTCTTTCATCTCTCCACCAAACTTTATTCATTCCATGAAATAGAGTAAAATAAAGGAACGAGCCAATCTAACAGCAAGGAGCCAAAGTTATGAAAGAAAACAAATTATTCGTTACCATCGGCAGAATTATTATGATTGTGATCGGAGCCATGATTGCGGCGTACGGACTGGAAGCGGTCCTGATTCCCAACAACGTCATCGACGGCGGCGTAACCGGCGTAAGTATCATGGGTATGGACTTGTTCGGTATTCCCCTAGGTTTTTTCCTCTTCGTTCTCAACATTCCGTTCGTCTTCCTGGGCTACAAGCAAATTGGTAAAACCTTCGCTATTATGAGCAGCATCGGCATCGCTGCCTTGTCTGCATTCACCATCCTATTCCATCATGTTGACACCATTTTAGGTCCCAAAGATCCGTTGCTCGTTGTTCTGGCAGGCGGCATGCTACTGGGAATTGGCATCGGAATTGTGTTGCGTAGTGGCGGAGCGCTCGATGGCTCCGAGGTGCTTGCCGTATTGTTATCGCGTAATATGCCCTTCTCGGTCGGCGACATTATCCTGTTCATTAACGCCTTCATCTTCATTGGCGCTGGATTTATTTATGGCCTGGAGAACGCTCTTTATTCTGCACTCACCTATTTTATCGCCAAAAATGTCATTGATATTATTCAAACCGGTTTAGAAAAATCCAAATCTGTTCAGGTTGTTAGCAGCAAGACGGAAGATATCGGAGCGGCCATTCAATCGCGCTTGGGACGTAGTGTCACCTTCATGCACGGGCATGGCGGATATACGGGAGAAGCTACCGATGTAATCACATGCGTCATTAACCGGATGGAGGAAACCAAGCTGCTGTCCATTATCAAAGAATTTGACCACGGTGCATTTGTTGTTGTGTCCGACGTATCCGAGGTTCGTGGCGGTAGCTTCAAGAAACGTAATATACACTAGGAAGGAGTTCACTAACTATGAAGCTAAATCGCTTAGGCTCTTCTGACCTGCTGGTGAGTGAGATTGGTCTTGGCTGTATGTCGCTAGGCGTAGAAGAGAACAAAGCCATTGCTATCATTCATGAGGCACTTGATCGTGGAGTTAATCTGCTGGATACCGCCGATCTGTATGACAGCGGCCGTAATGAGGAAATCGTAGGCAAAGCTATTCGCGGTCGCCGCGACCAGGTTATTCTCGCAACCAAAGTGGGGAATAAGCGCATTCCGGGGCAAGAAGGCTGGACTTGGGATGCTTCCAAGAGCTACATTCTTGCTGCGGTCAAGGATAGCCTGCTACGTCTGGGTACGGACTATATTGATTTGTACCAGCTTCACGGAGGAACTCTCGATGATCCCATAGACGATACGATTGAAGCCTTTGAGCAACTTCAACAGGAAGGCTACATTCGTCAATACGGCATCTCCTCTATTCGTCCTAACGTTATTCGGGAATATGCAGGTCGCTCTTCTATCGTGAGCGTGATGAATGCTTATAGCATCGTAGATCGGCGCGCAGAGGAAGCCGTGCTACCGCTTCTTCAAGAGCAAGGCATCAGCGTCATCGCCCGTGGTCCTCTGTCCAGTGGCGCACTGGCTGCCCATAGACAGCCAGTCAAGGGAGTACCGGACTACGAATTAACCGAATTGCTTGAGCTTCGCCGCACGCTGGAGGAATCTCTCGTAACACCAGAACGCTCACTGACCCAATTGGCTATTCGCTACTCGTTAGCCCATCCCGCAGTAGCCACTGTGATTCCAGGCGCCAGCACGCGAGAGCAGCTTCAACAGAACCTCGCCGCAGCCGATCTCCCGGATTTGACGGACCCGGAAGTCAATCTCATCCGTGAAGTCAGTAAGGCCAATACCTACAAGCTTCATCGGTGATTGGTCGTACATAAGTGAAATGATGGAAATGTATCTCGGCTGAAAACTTGTAAATTCCATCAACTTTAGAACAGACCCCTGAAGAGTTCAGGGGTCTGTTCTAATATAATGCGGATTAATCAATGCATAACCATCAAGCCACAGCTTTAGCAGGCTGTCTCTCTCCCAGCTTAAACACGAATATCCCCCCCACGATGACCAGCACACCAAGCAACTGATTCAACGTGAATGGCACCTTCTCCAGACCAAGCCAGCCCATGGAATCAAACAAGACGGCAAAACCCAACTCTGAGGTCATCATGATAGCAATAGCATACGTGGGGCCCAATAATTTGATGCCCTGTACCAGGCTGATAACCACACCCACTCCAATCAATCCACTGAACCAAAACCACGTTTGCATATTTGGCCAAAAACGGAACATCCCCATGCCTTCAAAGCATAATCCCAGTAAAAAGGATGCCGCAAAGCCTAAGCCCAGCACCAGCGTTGTGGTCGTCCAATTCCCTGTTTGTTGATTAACTCTCGCATTAAATACATTTTGCATCCCGACCAAGGTCCCGGCCGTTAATGCCAACATCAATCCCGCAATCACATCTCCAACTCCTACTATTCATAAATATTGCGTTCGGCCAGGCGACGTAGCCCCGCCTGATCCTTCACACGGATACCGCCACGTTCCCGTTCCACCAGCCCATGGGCAGTGAACTTCTGTAGTACCCGGTTCACATGTCGGTAGCTGGTTCCAATCAGATTGGCTGCATCCACCAAGTCGCTGGTGCTTAGCTCCCCCCGGAACAGAATATCTGTCTCATCGAAGGACACAGATAGCAGATAGCTGGCTAGTCTGACCTCCACCGGGTAAAGCAGGTTAAAGCTCATCGAGCTGGACTTCATATAAAATTTCTTTGTGATGATATCCAGCAGAAAATTCAGCAGTGGCGAATGATTACCGCATATTTTTTGCACCCAGCGATACTCCACGGCAATAGCCTGAACGGCTGACACTGCCTCAACCGTGTTAATGATATCTCCAGTGCGGATATACTCTATATCGCCAATTACTTCAAGTGGATTTTTGAATGAAATGACCAAGGTACGGCCTTCCGGCGAGGTGTTGTAGATCTTGATCTTGCCTTTAACCAGCACATACATCGTATGGGAAGGCTCGCCCTGGGCACAGATCAGTTCGCCTTCATCGAAGCTAATCAAGCTTAAATACGGTGTTAACTCAGGAGTGAACACCTGGTGCAATTCGTATTTATCCATGTAGGCTTCCAGCAGCCCACGATCGGCAATCTCTCTCATCTTAGTCCCCCGTTCTCCTTACCCGGCTCCTAAAATTTTAAAATGATAACCCCGGCAATCATGAGTGCAATCCCCATAAATTGCGGCCAGCGCATCTGCTGCTTCCTTACGCCAAACCACCCCATGCTGTCGATAAGGAAGGTGATGCATAGCTGGGCGATCAATAGAATGGAAATAGTCATAGTTACGCCCACCTGCTGAATCGCGGTAACGTTGGTAAAAATGATAACCGCAGCCAGCGCTCCCCCACTTAAATAAAGCGGATGCACCTTCCCCAGTTCCCGTTTGCCACCATCCCGGACTAATATCCAAATCATGAAGGCGGCCACAAAGCCGATAAACTGGGTTAGGGCAGCGGCTGGCCATGTTCCGATATCCGCGCTAATTCGCGTATTGGCAACTCCTTGTAGCGTAATAAAAGCCCCGGCCAGCAAAGCAAATAACAAACCTTTCATTTTCTCTCTCCTTCATCCTTACAACTTTCCGTAGCTCTCTGTCAATTTCTTATTAAAAGATATCTTTTCACGTTTGCAAAGGACATATGTCCTAAACGAAAAAATGCCCTTCATTGTAACATGGAAGGAACTAGGTATACAATAAATAGGTAATTTGCTCGGCCCTGCGCTAGCTTATGCGCATGACACGCACACATAACAGAACGAGGTGCTATTTGTATATGACCGCAAACCGCAGTATGTCTTCTACCTATCAGGACGATCCGGAGATACAGCGTAAACGTTGGATGATCCTGATTGTGTTGAACCTGTTTACATTTATGGCTACACTTGATGGCAGCATCGTAAATATTGCGTTGCCTGTTATTTCAGAGCAGATGAAGTTATCAGTGGCTCAAGCTGAATGGATTGTCACCGCCTATCTAATGATGATTTGCGCAGCGATTCTCTTCTTTGGCAAGCTGGGCGATATCGTTGGGAAGATCAAGGTATTCAAATGGGGTATGGTTATCTTCACGCTAGGCTCCCTGCTCTGCGGGTTCAGCGACTCTTTACCGATGCTGGTTGGGTCACGATTAATTCAGGCCCTGGGTGCCTCCATGACGATGGCGAATAGCCAGGGTATCATTACCGATATCTTCCCGTCCACGGAACGTGGCAAGGCTTTGGGGCTGATTGGGACCTTTGTATCTCTCGGCAGTATTGCGGGGCCAAGTCTGGGTGGAGTCATTGTAGCCAGCTTGGGCTGGGAATATATCTTCTGGGTGAATATCCCTGTCGGTCTAATGGCTATTGTGATCGGGTGGAGTTTGCTGCCGGAAGACCGGACACGCTTGCAGGTGCATATCGATAAAGCAGGTAGTATCCTGTTTCCGCTATTTATTCTCGCTTTATTCTCCGGGCTGCTACTGGGTCAACAGATAGGCTACCAAGATATTCGTATTATCGGCTCACTTGTACTGGCCGTTATGGTGTTCATCCTGTTCTTATTCGTAGAAGGACGCCATCGCCAGCCTATGTTGCAGTTGAGCCTCTTCCGGAACCCTATGTTCAGTCTCAGCATCCTGTGCGGGTTCCTGGTGTTTGTGGCGAACTTTTGTTTTAATATCATCGCCCCTTTCTATACACAAAATATTTTGAATCTATCCCCTTCCGAAGCCGGGTTCCTGATGATGTTGTTCCCGATTGTCATGGTGATTGTAGCTCCGTTAAGTGGGGCTTTATCCGATAAGATCGGTTCCGAATTCCTTACCTTCGCCGGCCTGATCGTCATGGTCATCGCTCAAATTGGATTAGCCCAGTTGCATGACCGCAGCCCGATTGCCTTGGTAGGCGTATGGATTGGTATGCTGGGTCTCGGCAGCGGCCTCTTCCAGTCTCCAAACAATTCACTGGTCATGTCCAAGGTGCCGCGAACGCAACTCGGCATTGCTGGCAGCATTAACTCCCTCGTACGCAACATCGGCATGGTCGTGGGTATTACGGTCGCCACCACCACGTTGTTCAATGTCATGAGCAACCGGGCGGGCTACCGGGTCATCGGCCTAATCCCGGATCGGCCTGATTTGTTCCTGTCCGGGATGCATGTTGTGTTCGTTACCTCGGCTTCGATCTGTCTGGTGGCTGGTCTATTGACAGGTGGTCGGCTCTGGTGGGCCCGACGCGCACTACGGCGTAGTAAGGAATCATCGCAAACACTTTGAGCCTCTGCACCCTGCAAAGATAAAAAACAGCCCATTAGATAATACCTATCTGATGGGCTGTTTTTGGTTCATAGTGGCAGCGTTTCTTACCTAGTTAGTGATCACCTTTGACCACAATATCATCAAATAACGCATTCACTGATGTTGTTCGGAGTCCAATTTTGCCGGTGGTCAACTCTATAATTGGATTCGTCCATTCTATCTTCAATACTCCATCCACATAAGCCTTGATATTATTGCCTTGGACCACAGCTTTGAGCGTATACCACTGATTAGCAGTGGCGGTAAATGGCGTGCTGGATACGCTGGTCAAGATACCGTCGACGGCTTTGTAAAGCTCCAGTGTTTTGGCAGTTGAATTGATTCTGAACATGTAGTAATGATTGGTGTCTTGCACTCTGAAGGTAATTCCCGCATTCGCATTGGCGATGGGCACCTTCGCCTTGGCTTCGTAGGAATAATCCGTCCAGGTCTCCCCGGCTGTAATCAGGGAGGTTGCTGATGCCTTCTGTGCCAATGCCTGTGAAGTGTCGGTTACTACACTCCAGGAGCCGGAGTGAGCCGTCCAGCCTGTTGTATTTCCATCCTCGAAGTTGTCACTGAACAACGTAATGTTAGGCAGCGGATTGGGCGTTTCATTTACATCCGTAATTTGAATCGTAAATGCCTTCTCGTAATAGAGTCCACCAGAATCCACCGTTCTGACCCGAATGGAGTAGCTGGACTTAGTTTCATAGTCCGGGGTTATCTTGAGGATGAGCGCATTTCCTGAAATATCAAAGCTCCCGTTATTGGTATCGCCAGCACCAGCGACCAGTTGGTAGATGAAGGTATCACCGTCGTCCGGGTCCGTCGTGGTAAAGCTGCCCACGCTGCCTCCAGCCGTTGTATGTTCAGGCACGCTGCTATGACTTAATGTAAGATTTGTAGGAGCTTTGTTCAAGCTGGACACGACGGCATGATCAAACAACACATCCGCTGACGTTGTTCTGAAGCCGATTTTGCCGCTTGTTAATTCGGTCACGGGATTGGTCCATTGCGTCTTCAATGCTCCGTCTACATAACCTTCAATGGTGTTCCCCTGGACCACCACTTTAAGCGTATACCACCGCTTGGCGACTGCGGCAAAGCTCGTATTGGACACTTTCGTCAAAGTCCCATTAACACTCTTGTATAACTCCACCTCTTGTGCCGTCGCATTAATTCTATACATATAGTAGTTGTTCGTATCCTTAACCCGGAATACAATTCCGGCATTTGCGTTATTAATCGGCATCTTCACTTTGGCTTGATAAGCGTAATCCGTCCACGAGCTTCCAGCCGTAATGAGTGATGTAGCCGTAGCCTTCTGAGCCAGAACCTGCGTATCCTCTGTGACTACGCTCCAGGAACCGGAATGAGCGGTCCAGCCTGCTGAATCTCCGTCTTCAAAATTATCGCTGAACAGCGGAGGTCTGGAGTTAGCAAACATCACTCCGTTGACATTGCTATTGACAGTGATTTTCATATCGCTCAGCTTCGTAGCGAGTTCGCCTTTCACAACCACATCCGAGAACATGACGCCGTTAACCATGCCGCCTTTCGTGGCGTTGCCGGAGAGTCTGGAGTTTTGAGACCCCAGTTCACGAATGTTAATGTCCTTAACGATTACATTACTGATATCCCCGGAGGTGCTGGTGGATACCCCAAGCCAGTAATTCCCGAACTGATTGATGCCAACCCGTTCAATATCGATATTCTCAAATGTAATATTCTGAGCGTAACCTTCCTCTGGTAGTGTATTGTACTGGTAACCGTGATCGATGAGTAAGGCCCGAGCGCTTTGATATACATAGGAATTTCGCACCGTAACTCCGATTTGCGGCTGGGCTACGCCCATGCCAATCTTGAAGGCAGCACATCTTGTCCAGGCCAACGCGTCATCAAAAACCACATTCTCCAAATGCTCAAGCTGGCCTGGCCACCCTTTGGACATGCCCGTTTGCAGCCAGGTTTTTGTGGAATACGTATCATCATCCGAGATCGCAATTGCATGCTTAACCAGCACGTCTTGACTTTCATTAATGTCGATCACGTCGTTCTCAAGCTTGTGCAGGTCCTGAAACCCTTTGAGATTCGTAATAGTGACATGATCGGAGCGAACCACCATGAACGACCAGAAGCCAGCATCCCGCAAAATTAGACCATCAAATGTAAAGTGAGAAGTTGCGAGCGGAACTAGCAGGTTGTTGATGAACCCTTCATTTTTGTGGGGTGCGGGCATCTTGCGGTCACGCATCTCCATGCCCTTTCCATCAATGGTACCCCGTCCTCGCAGAGTAATATTGGTGGAGTTGATTGCTGTACGGATAAAATAGGTCCCGTCCCTGTTTAGCGAATCCTTACGGAAATCATTGGCGTAGTCCTCCCCTTTGCCTGTACCGACAATGACGGCACCTCCGGCCAGATAGAAGGTTACGTTACTCTTCAGCGTAAGGTTCCCGCTCTTATAGACCCCGGCTGGGACAAATACGGTACCTCCGCCCGCCTGGTTCGCATCGTCAATCGCTCTCTGAATGGCTGTGGTTGCCATGATATTGCCTGTGCGATCCGCATTGTACGGCGATTGGGTCACGTTATAGATCCCGGGACCCGAAGAAGCGGGAATATCCGTCTCCAGAGGATCGGCGGCAATGACGATTTTTTTGAGATCATTGATTTTAACGATGACATACGTTGAGGTGGATAGCGTAAACGTCAGCTTTTTCCCGCTCACTGTACCCTGAATATTTTTGGCCATGGGACTGATGGAATAAGAATCTATATTCTCGCTGGCCGTCACTTCGAGGGTCACGGTCCCAGAGAAGGAAAATTGGGCGTAGTCGTAATCGCTCACGTAAGCAATAACGGGCACGTTGTTGCCATTTGCTTTTAATGAAAATACGCTTGAAGCGGTATAAATGGACGGCATAGGATAGTTCTGAATCGTAGCAGCCAAATCGGTGATTTCAAAGGCTGCAGGGTCCAGAGCCTGCAAATACACATCATCCGTCACGCTAGCCTCTTCCAAGGCTTCGGGCGAAGGTTCAGGCTCGGCTACGAGGATTGGCTCGTCTTCACTGACAGGTAAGGGATCATTTACAATGACCTCACCGCCTGCATCCATCTCAGCTAAGCCCTCCTCATCCATGGAGATTATAGTATGATTCTCAGCAAGCGTATTAGCAGCAGTCATTTGCGGTAACCAGCCTGAAATGAAGACGGCAAACAGTAACAATAAGGTAAATGCTTTTCGATTAAACATAAGTACCTCCTCCTACTTTAGTAAATTGCCGGCAATTCCCCTTGATTCATTAAATAATGTACTCCGTCTCAATTTGTAAGCGTTAACAAAAATATCCGAACCATAGGTAAATACTCTCATACCTCCCTCATTTTATGATATAGATCTATTTCATTATAGTCTTCTCCCAAGCCAAAAAGAGTGGGGTAAGCCCACTCTCTAGGGATACAAACTTATGAATTGGTAGAGCTTGGCTTAGACGAAAAAGCTGCTTGCTGAAGTACGGGAAAACGCTGGCCCAACAGCTCGTAACCCTCGGCTCCAGGGTGTAGGCCGTCCGTTAACAGGTCTCCATCCTCTGGCCCAAACCAGCTTAGTCCATCCTGATAATACAGGTGTCGATCCCCCCGTGCTTGCAGCATTCGAATGGTCTTATGAATGGCCTCTCGCATCATCGGCAAGGTGAAGCCAAGCCCGTTAAGCTCTGTCTCACGATGAGTGCCATAGATGGGTGAAATGATCAGCAGCGGCGTATTCGGGTGCTTGTCACGAATGGTCTCCAGTAGTCCGATCAGCAGCGGCTGGAACATCCGTGGGCTTAAGGTGCCGGCCCCATAGATATTCACGCCTACGCAAAGCGAAATGAAATCCGCCGGAAGGTCGCGGATTAGCCGTCCAATCATCGGCTCCATGTGGCAATTACCGGAGAAGCCGAGATTGGTCAGGTTGAAGCCACACTTAGCTGCCGCAATAGCAGGCCAGGTACGCGTGGGGCTGGAAGCAGCTACGCATTGGGTGATGGAGCTACCGTAAGTAATCCAGCGCGGCCGGGTGTCTGGCAGCGGCTTGGCCGAAGCATCTTCATCAATCCACAGGCCGGTCACGGTCATTCCTGTATTTTGCGGGAGCCAGATTTCCAGCTCCTTGAAGCCACTCGGAATAGCTTTATCGAATAATGCGTTCGTCACTCCAACAGACAGATGAAGTGTCTGCGCCGTCACTCCCCCTACCAGGCAATCCAGTGCGATGGCTTCATGAAGTGGAGCGAACGAGACTTGAATGGCTATCGCATCCGTATACAATCGCAGCCGCACACCCGCACAGATCTCTGCCTTACCCTCGATCCCCTCAGGTGGATACAGGTCATAATCCTGGTAAGGAATACGCCACGGCTTGATTCCATGCTCCAGATGCTCTAAGGAAACGGCCCCATGGAACCATTCATCCGTTAAAGTAATCGGCTTCACAGCGTATCGCTCGCCTTCTTGCTCCCGGCCAGCACAAAATCCTCTCCTAGCCACACATCCTGCTCCAGTAGCCGTCGTTGAAGCTCGGCAATCGAGATGCCACGTGAGGTATTGCCATCTTGCAAGGCCAAAGCGGCTGCTGTTCCGGACGCCTGACCCATGGAGAAGCAATTGGGCATGACTCGCAAGGAGCCTTGCACCGCCCGGTCCGAGGATACGGAGCGACCAGCCACCCAGAGGTTGTCAATTCCAACGGGGAGCATAATCCGGTACGGTACCCCATGCGAAACGCCTGGGGGCAAGTGGTTGAAGGTCATCTCACTTTGGCTGTTGGCGAGATGGATATCGATGTAGTAAGCGTTACGGGCGATGTCATCCGGGAAGGAGCGCGCAGCCTGAAAATCATCCACCGTCAGCACATAGTCCCCTTCGATGCGCCGGGTCTCCCTGATACCGAGTTGCTCTCCACTAGCTACCATATGAGCCTGTTCAAAGCCCGGAACATAGCGGCGGAAGAATTGCAATTGACGCTCGGCGGTGCGTCGTCCTTCAATCGCTCCCCGCGTTAAATCCTCGGCAAGCGTACCATCGACACCGAAAACATGGCCGAAGTTGACACCCACCAGGTAATCACTGACCCAGGCCAAGCCAGAGATTGACTTGCGCCCCTCCGGCAGCGCTCCGTCCTGAATCGCTTGTTCCACCGTATTGTGTAGTTGACCGGTGTCCCCGCTCTCCTCCAGGAAGCGCTTGAACTTTGGACGGTCTACATTGGCAAGCAGATAACACATACTGCCGGGCTGAAGTTCTCCTTCTTCACCGCCCTTCTGAAACGGGACTCCCGCTAAAGCAGCAATATCCCCATCACCCGAGCAATCAATAATATACCGGCAGGAGATAAATGATCTTCCTGTTTTGTTAACCACCACGACGCCTTGCACGTTTTGGCGATCCTCCGAGAGTACAACATCATAGACAAAGCTATGATATAGCGGGGTAACTCCACTCTCCAGAATGGCATCATCATAGACGCGCTTCAGCACCTCGGGGTCAATGGGCACCCAATCCAGCAGATCCCGGTATTCCTCACGATACTCCGGCTCGCAGCCTTGCTTCATCCGTTCCATCAGCTTCAGGCCGAGACCGCGAATAATGAGCTTTTGCTTATCTGTATAAGGACAGAAGGCTGGTACCAGCGCAACGGTGCCCATGCCGCCAAGGAATCCACGCTGTTCCACCAGCATCGTGCGGGCTCCCCCTTCTGCGGCGGCAATGGCTGCTGCAATCCCGGAAGCCCCCCCACCTATGACCAGTACATCCACCTCGTGGGCCACCGGAATATTAGCCGAAGGCAGTGTAATCTCCTTAATATTCATACAGAATCCCTCCAATCGGTGTTCCCATTAATGGGTCTTCCCTTCAAGACAGAGACGCAACAGATCGTCTACCTGGGCTGTTGCCAGGCATTCTACCGTATCAGCCGCACCGTAGTAGATTTTCACTTCTCCCGAATCCTCCAGGATCATACCGCCCGGGAAAATAACATCATTACGGAACCCCCCGCTAATTTCATATTCTGCTTCTGGAGCGAGCAATGGTGCTGCCGCTCTGCCGATAATTCGGCTCGGGTCAGCCAGGTCAAGCAACATAATACCGGCGGTATAGCGCTTCTTCCAGCTATCCTCCCATCCGTTCTTGCCCCGGCCAAGATCCAGATCCACGGCATGGAACAGAGTCAGCCATCCCTTATCCGTCTTGATTGGTGGGGCACCCGGTCCTACCTTGTCGTTGGCAAATGCGACATCTTCAACGGTCAGCAGCAGTCGGGAGTTGCCCCAGTATTTCAGGTCAGGCGAATCGCTCATCCACATGTCAAATCGGTCCTTCCCTCCCCGGCTGTATACGGGCATGGGGCGCTCCAGACGTACATAGCTCCCTCCGATTCGCTCCGGGAACAATACCATGTTCCGGTTGTCCGGTAACGACAGGCTAAGCACCTTGAAGGAACGGAAATCTTCGGTTACGGCAATCCCCCCGCGCAGCCCATGCTTTGTATCGACTGCAAAGCACATATAGCATTGCTCTCCAATCACGGTCAGGCGCGGATCATATACCCGGATGACCTCTTCATCATGCCAGGACCAGCAAGGCTCAGGCTGAACCTCCCACTTGATTCCGTCGTCGCTAAAGGCCAGCCCGAGGTTAGTGGTATGATGTGGAGCGACGATTCCTTGCTGTTCATCCCCGTAATCATTGCGGAAAACCATGACATATTTTCCTTTAAACTTGGTAACTCCCGCATTGAAGACCATCGCCGGACCGTAAGGTACCTCCCCCGGTGACAGAATCGGATTATTTGCATAGCGGGTGATGACCGGGCTGGAAGCCAAGGGTCCAATTGTAAACTGACTCATATCCCTGATGCTCCTTTTGTATGAATTGGAATGAAACTAATATAGAGAACCTTTAACCTTTGACCGAACCTGCGGTCACCTGGATAAACGTCTTGTTGGCCAAGATATATACCAGCAGCATCGGCAGGATTGACAGACAAGCCCCTGCCATCATCAGATGAATCTGCATGGCTGCGGAAGAGCCATAGCGGAGATTCGCCAGCCCTACGGTGAGCGTTTGAAGCTGTGGATTGGTCATCGTGAACACCAGCGGCAGGATATATTCGTTCCAGGCATGGCGGAAGGCGAACAATCCGGCTACGCCTAGCCCTGGCGTCAGCAGCGGTAGAATAATCCGAAAGAACGTACGAATGAATCCGGAACCGTCCACCATCGCTGCTTCATCAAGCTCACGGGGGATGGCTTTGAAGAAACCTTGCAGCATAAAGAATGTACTGGAATGCGCGCTGATCAGAATGAGAATAACTCCCCAGAGTGTCGTATTCAGATGTAGCGCCACCATGAGATCAAATTGTGGCCGCAGTACGATAGCGCCAACCGATATAAACATCATGGATGCCTGCACGGTCACATAAAGCGATTTACCAGGAAAGTTGCGCCGATCCACGACATAGGCCGCCATGGAAGCAACCAGCAGCGTGCCTATCGTCACCATAATACTGACAAAAGCACTGTTCCAGGTATAACGTGCGAAGTTCGCCTGCTTCCAGGCCTCCACATAATTGACGAATTGCAACTTTGCTGGTAGCAGGCTTCCTCCAGTCATCATTTCGGCTCCGGTCTTCAAAGAACCCGAGACGGTCATGAGCAGAGGGAACAAAGTTAACAGCGCCGTAATTAATAACAATAACCACATGGCTGTGCGGGCCACCACTCTACCTGCCGAGCCGGAAGGTGCACGCTCGGCAAGCTTGCCTCGTCCGTCCGGTTGCGGGGATAATACCTGTTCGTTCATAGGATGAACCTCCTGTCACTAATACACCTTGCTCATTTTGCGGCTCAAGAAGAAATACAAGCCGGTGATTGCCCCAACGATAACAGCGCTGGCGAAGCCAACGGCGCTGCCGTACCCAAGCTGCTGCACTACGGGCGAACCTGTCGATACCGGGAACAACAATTTGTAGAGATAAAGATACATGACCTCGGTTTTGCCAATTGGACCACCTTCCGTAATGACCATAATGCTCTCATAGCCCTTCAGGGAAGCGATAATCGCCAGCATCATAACCATTTGGGCAACCGGGGCCAGCATGGGAAGAGTAATGTTCCAGAAGCGTCTTCCCGCATTCGCTCCATCAATGGCTGCACTCTCATACAAATCCTGAGGAATACTTTGCAACCCGGCCAGGAACAGGAGCATATAGTTACCAACCGCGCCCCACACCGCCACCAGAATGACGGTGAGCATCGCATGCTTGGGCCCAAGCCAGTCAATCGGTTGCGACACTAAATGTAGCTTCATCAGCACGGTATTGACCATACCGTTATAGGAATTGAAGATATTATAGAATACTACTGAGATGACAGCCGTACTGATGACCGTAGGCATGAAGTAAATACCTCGCAGTAAATTGCTGCCCCGCAGCTTGCCATTCAGAATAACGGCTAACAGCAAGGACAACGGCAGGGTTAGCAGCAACTTGCCTCCGGCATAAACAAAGGTGTTGCCCACCGATTCCCAGAACAGCCCGTCACGCATCAAGCGACGGAAATTGTCTAGCCCGACGAACAGCGCTTCGCCATATCCGGCATAATCATA
The DNA here is from genome assembly GCF_056836745.1 of Paenibacillus sp. 1SOY10. NCBI lineage: Bacteria > Bacillati > Bacillota > Bacilli > Caryophanales > Paenibacillaceae > Paenibacillus > Paenibacillus sp. 1SOY10. Next base: position 188,650 of record NZ_JBXENK010000001.1, read on the forward strand.
AAACATATAACGCAACATCCAAAGCAAGGGATAGATGCCCAAGGCGACCGTCAAAATGATACTCGGGATTAGGAACAAGGTATTCTCCCCTAGCCGCTTCCAGTTAAAGCTCATGATTGATTCCTCCTTCGGAAAAAGAAAGGGGCCCTGCGCCAAGAAGTGCGCGGTAGCCCCATCCTTCCTGTTATTCTCCCTGCGGTTGGCTTGGATCAAAAGCAGGATTTGGTGTTACAGTAACCTCACCCTTCTCTACCGATTTGCTCAAAGCTTCGTTATATTTTGCGTTCAAATCGGCTGTGACCGCTTTCAAGTCTCCGCCATCAAGCATGTATTTGAAGAAAGCATCCGCATAGGTGGAACCTTCTGGTGTTACGCTTGGAGTAGCTGGCCAAAGCGAGTCATGTTCTCCGACCAGGAAGCCTTCCATGCCGTCGATTTCCGGATTTTTGGCCTGCTCCACAATACGTGGCACGATGGCAATGCCGAAGCCCTTCTCATGATAGGTCTTCAAGACTTCGTCCCCATACATGTATTGCATGAACTTCCAGGCGGCTTCCTGATTAGCGGATGTGGCGCTAATACCAAGCCAGGTCCCGGCGGACACAATCTCCGATGTTCCCTTGATCTGTCCGTCCAATGTTGGAGCCAGCGCACCCGCCCAGTCAATCTCCGTCGGGAACTGATCCTGATACACCCCTGGTTCCGTCGAGAAGGAGAGATACATCCCGATTTTGCCTGCCGCAAATTGAGCCCGTAGCGGGTCGATATCCAGTGATTCTGCACCAGGCAGAATACTTCCGTCTTCATACATTTGTTTGAAATACTCAATCACCTGAGAATAAGGCTCGAAATCAAATTGGCCTGTTTTCATATCAAAACCCAGTCCCTGATGGCCGCTTAAGGAGAGAATCTCCCGAATGGAACGGTCAAATGCCGACTTCGGACTCTTAAAATTCAACGCAAAGCCGTAGATCCCCTCGGACTTGCCCACTTCGGTAATCTTCTTGGCCGCGTCCACCATTTCTTGCAATGATGCTGGAGGATTTGCGATACCAGCCTTGGCGAAGAGATCCTTGTTGTAGACCATACGCAAGGTAAGACCGGTATTGGCCAAGGAATACACCTTGCCATCAAAACGGTTCACATTATCGATCAGCAGACCCCCGAATTCCGTCTTCATGTCGTCAGTCAGAAAATCATCAATCGGAGCAAGATAGCCTTTTTTTACAAACTCTCCTGTATTACCACTCTTGAGACGCAACACGTCCGGTGCCTGGTTGCTAGAGAAGGCAATGTCAACACTTTGTGCGTAATTCTCGGACATCACCGTCAATTCAACCTGGATGTTCTCACCGTTGGTCTCATTGAAATTGTTAATCAATTCCTTAACATACTCCTGGTCATGGCGATCATCCGTCCAGTATTTAAGCTGTATAGGCTCGCCTGTTGCCTTGTTGCCGCCTGCTTCTGCTGCGGAATTCGTCTTGTTGTCGCCCGGCGCTTGCGTCGCGGCGTTGCCGTTGTTCCCGCCACAACCTACGATGCCTGCGGTCAGCAAGAGACTCAATCCGAGGCCTAACCATTTCTTTTGCATACCTTCTACCCCTTTAATTGATTATTTTATGATGAGCTCGATTTTTATTATAGGCCCTCGGCCCTGGAAATGGAGTGAGGCAGACTCACTGTTCAGGGACAGAATTCTATTCCGTTCTCATCAAATTTCCGTATATAGGCCACTAACTCATGAAAGTTGACCCAGGAAATACCAACCTTCTGATCCGCTGCGCCATAAGACATGATCAAATCCTCCCCCATGACAATTCCTCCAGTGGTGAACAGACAAGGTGTCGGGTAATCCTCCGGCATCTCCCAATCCCGTTCTGCAAACATCAGGCGGTCAGAGCAACGGTGAATGACTAAGGGGAAATCATCTTCCTGTTCTCTTAGAATCATAAAGGATTGCGTATATCCAAGCTGCGCATCCTTCTTCGCGTGGTAAGCCAGCAGCCACTCTTTATGGCCCAGGGGTAGCGGTGGCCAGCTTGCGCCGACCCGATTCTCCTCCCATTCAAAGACGGGATGGGCCAGCAGCTTGTGGCTTGCTTGGGGCGAAGCCAAGTCCTCTATCCTTTCTGCTGCGGCCAAATAGATGGATGGCTTCTCAACTGCTGCTCCCCCTTCGAACGGGACAACGTTCATAGGGCGATGCAACATAAGATACTGCGGTTTGCCGGCAATCCTCATTTTCTCGGGAAATAAGAATACATCCCGGTTATCACTTACTTGTCCCGCAGTAAGCGGGCCCACATATTGAAATGCGGCTTCATAGTTCCCTTGCTTCAATTCGTCCAGGTTCAGCTTGTAGAGAACGCTGACCGTATCATTGGATCGAGCGGTTTGGATAAATGGATCTGCATCGTTCCCTTCAAATATCCAATCCGGAACATATTCAAAACGCGTTTGTACCGGAGGATGCTGACTACTGAGCCAATAGGGTCCTGGGGGGAACGGGCGGCAAGCAACCGTCAAATAAAGCTGTCCTTCAAGATCAAAGATCCGTGGATCTTCCACACAACCATTAGCATAATTACGTACCGTGTTGCCGTGAATATCGTTGATATACAACTCATGCTCCTCATAACCCAAGGCTGGGGCCAGAGCGGGTCTGGAGAAGTCTGCATCCCAGGTTTCTCCCCTATCCTTGCTCTTGGCATATCCCAAGAAAATCGGGTAAGGATCGTGGCAGCCTGCTCTTCTCTTCTGCGGCCATGGACCCGTCGCCCGGAAGAGCATATGAATGTCATCCGACTCCGGAGCTTTAACGATAGCCGGATTCAGAACCATCTTATCCGCCCAATCACAACCGGGTACAGGTTCAAGGGCGGGCTTGTTCAAATAGCGAAATTGGGGCTTCATAAGTTCCTCCTGGTTTACCATTTTTCCCTATCATTAAACCTTAAATATGAAAGCCTTTCCACCCTCTTGCAAAAACAGTAAGATGCATCAAATAGAAAAGGAAGATCCATCATTCCCGCCAAGCTCTTACCGCTTTATAATAACGTTGACAAGCCAATTCATCATGGAGGAGGGGCTAAAATGAGCCCAGAGAAACAATATGATATTGTCATTTACGGAGGTACAGCGGCGGGGATTACGGCGGCAGTTCAAGCGAAAAAAATGAACAAATCAGTAATTGTTATTGAACCGAGCCAGCGCATCGGGGGAATGACCAGCGGTGGCCTTGGAGATACAGATATCGGGATGAAGCAGGCTGTTGGCGGATTATCCCTGGAATTTTACCAGCGGGTCGCTCGAAAGTATTCGCAAGATGGGGCTTGTTGGCTGTTCGAACCAAAGGTAGCGCTCGAAGTGTTACAAGATTGGGTCACAGAACACCATATTGAAGTCGTTTACGGGGAAAGACTGGACTTGAAGAACGGGGTGACCAAACAAGGAACAAAAATCACCTCCCTCCGTACGGAATCCGCAACCATTTATCAAGCCAAAGTATTTATTGATGCTACGTATGAAGGAGATTTGATGGGTAATGCGGGCGTATCTTACTTCGTCGGTCGGGAGTCGAATTCACAATATGACGAGACGCTTAATGGCATTCAGCCTGGTGATGAACTCAATGAACTGCCCGCCGGGATTGATCCTTATCTAGTGAAGGGCGTTCCCTCCAGCGGCCTGCTCCTGCGTGTTAATTCCAATCGTGGAGGCAACATTGGTGATGGCGACAATAAACTACAAGCCTATAACTTCCGCATGTGTCTCACGAATAATCCGGACAACCGTCTACCTATTGAAAAGCCAGAAGGATACAACGAGGCGGATTATGAAATTCTGTTTCGGTCTATTGAGCAAGGACAGAACTCCAGCTTCTTCAAATTAAATCGAGTCACCCCGGACAAGACGGATTCGAACAACAACAGCGGCATATCTACGGATTATAACGGCATGAATCACCACTATGCAGAAGCAGACTATCGTACGCGCGAACAAATTTGGGAGGCCCACCGGATCTATCAGCAAGGATATGTCTGGACCATTCAAAATCATCTACGTGTACCAGAGGAGATCCGCAACGTATATAAGCCATGGGGGCTCCCGTTGGATGAATTTGTTGAGTCCGGTCATTGGACACCTCAGTTATATATTAGGGAGTCTCGCCGAATGATTGGTGATTATGTAGTTACCGAGCATGAGGTCAGACTGGACAACCCGGTGCCGGACTCCATCGGAATGGGCTCCTTTGCCATGGACTCGCATCATACGCAATACTATGTGAATGAAGACGGACATGTAAGCACAGAGGGCGGATTTTATATAAGACTGGAAGCTCCTTATCCTATCAGCTACCGGGCAATTGTGCCGAAACGGTCGGAATGTACGAATTTGATCGTACCTATATGCGTCTCCGCTACTCATGCCGCCTACGGCTCCATTCGGATGGAACCCGTATTCATGATTCTGGGGCAATCGGCTGCCGCCGCAGCCGCACTGGCGCTTGATGCGGACGGTATCGTGCAACTTGTAAAGTACAATGAGTTGAATGCCGTGCTTGTTAATGAGAGCCAAGTATTGTACGAGGGATTCTAGCCTCTGCCTCAATCATGATTGAATGGATAGCCGAACTTGCGTCGATATTCTCCCGGAGGATGTCCCAAGCGCTCACGGAACACACGGCTGAAATGAGCGTAGCTCTGAAAGCCTGTATTCTCGGCAACCTGCTCCAACGCCACATTACTGTAGAGCACTTGCTGCTGCGCAAGCTTCAATCTGACAGCAATGCAGTAGGCGAACAAGGATTGGCCAAATGCGGCTTTGAACAGATAGGAGCAACGAGACACACTTAGGCCGACGGAGGCTGATATTTGTTCCAGACTAAGGGGCTCATGGGCATGATTCTCGATGAATAGCTTGAGCTTATAGGCAGTATCTCCCCCCTTACGGTGTTGCTTGATCTCGATGACTTGCTCCAGGGTCAGGCAAAGCGTTCTGAGTAGATAGTCCATGATCTCCTCTTGGTTCTGCATGATTTTCTTCTTCTCACCGACGATATGCTTCCATAAGGTAATGACCGTATCGTCAAACCCGATGTTTGCTTTGAGCGGCAAGCCTTTGTCTTTCCACCACGTGTCTATCCACTCCCCCTTACCCGCCAGAAAATAGTCAGCTACGGGTTGAATTCCCTTCAATTGGGGGCCGCTCCGAGGCAGCACCTGGAGTCCATAAGGCTGATCCGGAGGATAAATAAGCAGGTCGCCAGGGATGATCGTCTCATATTTCCCTTCGATCAGCATACGGCAGGTTCCTTCTGCCTGTAGCCGGAACAGATAGAAGGTCAGCCCCTTCATATATTCAACAGCATGAGGCTGGGTATGTGCGGAATAATTAGCATAAAGGACACAGGTGCGTTGCGGCAATAAATCGGACATTGGCCTCACGCCTCCGGCCGATCAGGGTGATAGCCAGCTCTGAACTCCGATGGTGTCTGACCGGTCACCTTCTTGAACATCTCGCTAAAGTAGCGGCGCTCCTCATAACCTACGGCTGAGGCCACTTCTTGTACCTGCACCCCTTCAACCAGCAGCAGCTTCGCCTTCTGAATTCGTTCAGAGGTCGTATACTGCGTGACCGTCATGCCGGTTACTTTCTTGAACAGGCTGGAAAAGTAACTGGCGCTGAGATGAACATGAGCAGCGCATTCGCCAACGGTAATATCCCGAGATAAGCGACCTTTGATATAATCAATAGCCTCATAAATAACCCGCTGTCCTTCGGACAAGCTGTTCCGGCGTACCAATTCCGCTCCTTCCGTACACAAGACCAGCAAATGACGCTGCAAAGAGGAAAGCGACAGCCCGGCGGTACCTTGTACAGCCCGGAAACGCTGAATGAGCGGCTGAATATCCGAATATGGAATCATTTCATAAAAGGTACGGATGGCTGATGCAGCCAGCTCATCATACAAACTAAGCAGATAATCAGGATTTTGCCGTGAGATCAAGCTTTGCAGCGTTTCCGCAATCGCCGCGAGAATAGTAGCCGTTCGATCAGCATTTCCGGAGCGAAGGGCAAGCAGGAGTTCATCCTTGTATTCCAGGGCAAGCGGTACCTGGATCCCACTCTGATGAACATCATTGTACATGATAGCTGCATTCCCTTCGGTGAACAGATGATGGGACAGCGCTTGCTGCGCCTGACGATAGGAATCCGGCAGCTCGCTTATCTCCTCCACTCTACCACCAACCCCCACCGAAATCGTGAATTTGGTATACCGTTCAATATTCCGGCAGCACTGTTCCGCAATTTCGACTGGACTGAGCGGATGGGAGACATCCGGATCATTGAGCACAGCCAGATACCGATTGTGACGTGCACGAAAAACGACGCTACGGGCATAATCGACCAAGGTCTCTTGCATGATATTCAACAAGGAGAAGCGTATCAGCTCCACCTCCCGGATGGATATTTCAGCAACCTGCTCCTGAAAACGATCGATTTCCAGCAGCATGACCACAAATCCCTGTGGTGCCAACTCAATATTGAGGAAATCCCATCGTCTTGAGGCCTCTTCCCAGGAAGTGCGGTGGCTCACCAGCAACGCAAAATATTCATTTCGCAATACCGGCATACTTTCCCGCAGCCTGGCCTCCATTTCCGCCAGACCTAGCAGCTTGGACCGCTCGACCATAATTGCCGCCTTCGCTCGTAGTACCGTCGACATAATGTCTTCCTGGGAGAAGGGCTTGACCACAAAATCAAATGCTCCTAACTGCACCGCCTGCTGCGCGTACTCAAAGTCGGCATAACCACTGATCAAAATGACTTTGCAGCCACGGTTTTCTTCCAATACAGCCCGCAGCAAGCTCAGTCCGTCCATTCTCGGCATGCGTATATCCGTAATAACCAAATCCGGATGCAACTCCTGGATGAGATTGAGCCCCTCCTCTCCATTGCTGGCCACCCCGGCAACACGGATTCCCTCGTCTTCCCAATGGATGGCCGTCAGACCATCCACCACGCTTTTGATATCATCAATAATGCACAGTTTGATCGCCTCATGGTTACGCATCCGCACGTTCTCCCTTCTTGGGTAAAGAAATTCGTATCGTCGTTCCTTCATCCGGTATACTGTCTACATGAAATTCTGCACTGTCCCCGTAATAGAGTTGAAGCCGCCGAATCAGATTGGACACGGCATAGCCTTTCTCCGATTCTCGCCAGAATAGGGAGCGGACCTGGTCTTCATCCATGCCACTACCGTTATCCTTGACAATGAGAGTCCACCGTTCCCCTTCTCCGGCAATCTCGATCTCAATCCGTCCGCCGCTCCCCATGTCATGGAATCCATGTAAAATGCTGTTCTCCGCCAGCGGCTGCAAAATAATGCGCGGTATGGAAAGTGCGGACAGCTCCGGTTCGTGTACATGGATGTCATAGGAGAACAATCCCTCATAACAGCTTGATTGTAACTCCAGATATTGACGCACATGCTCCAGTTCCTTGGACAAGGTCGTAATCTCCTGACCGTTATTCAACCCAAGCTGAAACAGACGGGAAAGTGACATGACCATTTTCTGCGAGGGTTCAACTTGCTTCAAGTTCAACTTCCAATAGATGGTGTTGAGCGTATTGTACAGAAAATGCGGGTCCATCTGCGCCGACAATGCCTTAATCTCGGCTGAGCGCTTATTGGTCTGCGCCTCCGTAACCTCTTCGATCAGTAGCACGATTTGCTCCAGCATCCGGTTAAACCGCAAACCAACCTGGGCCAACTCGTCTCCACCGCCACTCTCGAAGCGGGCAGACAAATCATTGTTCTCCACTCGCCTCATCACTTTCATAAGCCCTTGTAACGGCTTGAGTAGATATCGCGTAAGTGCGCCGGAGATCAGGGCCGCTACGACAAAAGCAGCCAAGGCGATCCCCGCGATTAGCCATTTCACGTATACCATGTCCTTCAGCACACTGGCCTGGGATTGTACTGTAGTCATGGTCCAGTCGGCAATACCAAGCTTGGCATAGTTCAGCAAGTAGGCTTTGCCATTTAATTCAAAGGACTGATTGCCTTCCGGACGATTCATCATATGCCTGAGATTCCCTGCGTCCACGGCTTGTCGAACCAGCGGTTCCCTGGCAGGGTACACGGTCTCTCCCTCGGCATTCAGCAGGAAGCTGAAGCTGGACGTTCCGCTCTCTCCTTGCACCAGCTTACGGAAGCCGTCCTCGCGAATGTTGACAACAATATATACATCGTTGACCGGGAAGTCGAAAATCGGCTCCAGAATCAAAGAAATAACCCGGTCGCCACCGGAGAAAAGCATGTCCTCATGACCCTCCACCCAGATATTTTTCTTCTCTCGCTCAATCCGTTCAAACAGAAATGTATTCTCAAAGGTATTCACCCGATTGCGGTTCATGGATGAAGGATAGAACTCCCCGATCGGCGTGGAAACATAGATAGAATGAATCAGCGGCTCAGCAATGCGGGCCTGCGAGAAAACGTTATCAAGATCATTCAGATGTGTATAATATCTACTGGCATCCCCGGAGGCGGCATCCTTAAGCATATCGTAAAAAGGCTGGCTAATCATAAACGTCATCATGATCAGCATCAGCTTGTTCAGCTTCTCATCCACGATTTGTGCTGACCTGACCACCGTGTCCTGGGTGAGCTTCAGCGCATTCTTCTCCATAGTAGCAGCGGAAATATAATAGGACAGTCCGCCGGTCATCAGTACAGAGAGCACAATGACAACGAGAAATGCGATTTTGAGTTTGTTGCGGAATGATTGCCTGCGAAGGTAGTCCAAGCTTGTTCACGCCTTCCCTTAGAAGTCCCTATCCCTTCGATTATGTCACTCTACCCCCTCAATCGACAATAACCGATATGGAGAACAGTCAATTGACCGTATGCCGACCGTAGATTTACCACAGGTAACCCTAAAACATTGGAACATAAAAAAACAGATAGACAAGAAGAAATTCTTCTTATCTACCTGTTCATCATATAGCCTGTAGCGGATTATTCTTCAGCAAACTCCACGTTATGGTACACCTGTTGTACATCTTCCAAATCCTCAAGCGCATCGATCAACTTCTCGAACTGTGCTTCAGCATCCGGGGCAAGCGACAACTCATTTTGAGCCAGCATGGTTAGCTCGGCCACCGTAAATTCGGTAATACCTGCATTCTTGAGCGCTTCCTGAACGACATGGAACTGGTCGGGTTCGGCATATACGATAACCGACTCGTCCTCCTCCAGAATATCGCGAACTTCAATATCGGCCTCTAGCAAAATATCAAATACCTCATCCAGGGTTTTGCCTTCCATCCCGATGACGGCTGTAGCATCAAACATATAGGAAACGGAACCGCTGACGCCCATGTTTCCGCCATTCTTGTTGAATGCGGAACGAACCTCGGGAGCCGTACGGTTTACGTTGTTCGTCAATGTATCTACAATGACCATAGAGCCATTTGGACCGAAGCCTTCATAACGCAGCTCCTGATAGGTCTCTTCCGAGCTGCCCTTGGCCTTGTCAAGCGCACGGTCGATGATCGCTTTAGGCACGTTATAGGTTTTAGCTCTTTCCAGAACAACCCGCAATGCGCGGTTCGATTCCGGGTCCGGCTCGCCCTTCTTGGCAGCAACATAAATTTCTACACCGAATTTTGCATAGACTCGGCTAGTGTTAGCGTCCTTCGAAGCTTTCTTCTCTTTGATATTGTTCCATTTGCGGCCCATACTCTTCCCACTTTCTATATAATCTACCTAACTATTATAACCGATTTTCTTACTCTTTGTAGAGCTATTCCCTTAAACCTTCTGTGTCAGCTTGACTCAATCCCCTACCCTTCCGACTCTCTACTCAAGGCGCGGAGCAGGGTGTGCTTACAGAAGTACAGGCAAAAGCCCTCCCCAGCAGGGAGAGCTGCCATTTATAGAGGTTGTTTAAAAAGTCGTCTCTACAGAACGAAGCAGATCAGGCAGCAGAAACGACATCGAATCTTGAATTCAGCCGGGCCTTCCGTTGCTCACGTAGATCTGTCTACGCTCCGCTACTCAGTCCCTAGCTTCATCCAACCTTCTCGGTCCTGTAAACCCGACTTTTTAAACACGAATTTATAGTGTCTTCGTTGTCCAAGATTCGCAGTTCCACGTTTCCGTGACGATATCCTGATAGAATTCAGGCTCATGGGATATGAGGAGAATGCTGCCCTTGTAAGCCTTGAGCGCACGCTTCAACTCATCCTTCGCATCAACATCCAGGTGGTTGGTCGGCTCGTCGAGTACGAGTACATTCGTTTCCCGGTTAATCAGCTTACACAGGCGTACCTTGGCCTTCTCGCCCCCGCTCAGCACAGCAATTTTACTCTCAATGTGTTTCGTTGTCAGACCGCATTTCGCTAGCGCTGCACGAACCTCAAACTGCGTGTAGGACGGGAACTCATTCCAGACTTCTTCAATGCATGTATTGTAATTGGCATCCTTGATCTCTTGCTCGAAATATCCGATTTCCAGGATGTCGCCCAATTGCACCTGGCCGGAGATTGCCGGTATTTGGCCGAGAATACTCCGTAGCAAGGTCGTCTTCCCGATTCCATTGGCCCCGACCAGCGCAATCTTCTGGCCGCGCTCCATTCGCAGGTTAAGGGGTCTGGACAAAGGCGAGTCATAACCGATAACCAAATCTGTTGCTTCAAAGATCAGCTTGCCCGAGGTTCTCGCATCCCTGAACAGGAATTGCGGCTTTGGCTTCTCCTTGGCCAGTTCAATCACATCCATCTTGTCCAGCTTCTTCTGTCTGGACATGGCCATATTACGGGTCGCTACGCTCGCCTTATTGCGAGCCACGAAGTCCTTCAAGCCAGCAATTTCCTGCTGTTGCCGTTTGTAAGCCGATTCAAGCTGCAGCTTCTTGGCCTCGTACACCTGCTGGAAGTAATCATAATCGCCGACATATCGGTTCAATTCTTGATTTTCCATATGGTAAATCAGGTTAATGACACTATTCAGGAACGGAATATCATGCGAGATCAAAATAAACGCATTCTCATATTCCTGCAAATAACGCTTCAACCATTCAATATGTTGCTCGTCCAGGTAGTTCGTCGGCTCGTCCAGTAGTAGAATATCAGGCTTCTCCAGCAGCAGCTTGGCTAGCAATACCTTCGTCCGTTGTCCACCGCTCAAATCATGCACATCACGATCCAGGCCAATGTCTGTAAGACCCAAGCCGCGAGCGGTTTCCTCGACCTTGGCGTCAATCAGGTAAAAATCCTGGCTGGTCAACGTGTCCTGAATCGTCCCGACGTCCTCCAGCAATTGCTCGAGCTCCTCGGGGGACACTTCGCCCATCTTCCCGTACATATCATTCATTTCCTGCTCCATATCGAACAGATACTGATAAGCACCGCGAAGCACATCACGAATTGTCATGCCTTGGGAAAGAACGGCGTGCTGATCTAGGTAGCCTACCCGCACACGTCTTGCCCATTCCACCTTGCCCTCGTCGGGCTGGAGCTTACCTGTAATAATATTCATAAATGTGGATTTGCCTTCACCATTGGCTCCCACTAAGCCGATATGCTCACCCTTGAGCAACCGAAAGGACACGTCAGTGAAGATCGCCCGATCCCCAAATCCGTGGCTTAAACGTTCTACATTCAAAATACTCATGCGATTTAACACCTTTTCTATATAAAATGTCGTTATTCTACCCGTTTACAGGTACACTCGTCATATTATACCGGGTAAAGGGACTCAAGCTCAACCTAAAAAAGGCATCCCCTCTAATATTTCTTCGGGCGATGCCTTTTCTACAATTCCTCACCTTACTTCCAGGATACCATGGCTTTAGCTATAGCCCAGAATGTCGTCGATTAACCGCAGCTCCTCATTGGAGAAGGAAGCTTGATCCAGCGCACGGGCCGCATCTTCGATCTGACTCACCTTGCTGGCACCGATCAAAGCCGAGGTCACCCGGCCTCCCCGTAGCACCCAGGCTAACGCCATTTGGGACAGCTTCTGTCCACGTTCTGCCGCCAGAGTATTGAGCCGCGCTATCTTGGCAATAAGCTCCTCGTTAATTTCTTCCGGCCGCAGGAACACACTAGGCCCGGCAGCACGAGAATCCGGGGTAATGCCGTGCAGATAGCGGTCTGTCAAAATGCCCCGCTCCAGCGGAGAGAATACGATCGAGCCGATTCCTTCTTCCTCCAACACATCTTGAAGTCCATCCTCGATCCAGCGATTCATCATGGAGTAGTTCGGTTGGTGAATGACCGCTGGCGTGCCTAATTGTTTTAAAATTTGTGCCGCAGCCCGTGTCTCCTCCGGGCGATAGTTGGACAACCCGACATACAAAGCCTTTCCTTGCCGCACGATCAAATCCAGCGCGGCCATGGTCTCCTCCAGCGGAGTCTCCGGATCAGGGCGATGATGGTAGAAAATATCGACATATTCCAGCCCCATCCGCTTCAGGCTTTGATCCAGACTTGAGACCAGATATTTTTTCGAGCCCCAATCCCCGTAAGGACCTGGCCACATATAGTATCCTGCCTTGGTCGAGATAATCATTTCATCCCGATAAGCACGGAAATCCTCTAGCACTCTGCCAAACGTATCTTCCGCCGATCCAGCCGGAGGGCCGTAATTATTCGCCAGATCAAAATGAGTAATCCCCAGATCGAACGCTCGATGCAGCATCGCCCGTCCGTTCTCCAGTGAATGAATACCTCCGAAATTATGCCATAAGCCAAGTGAAATGGCCGGCAGCTTCAAGCCGCTTCTCCCTGAACGACGATATGTCATCGATTCGTATCTCTGATCATTTGCTTGATACATCTATGCTTGTCCTCCTCGCAATGGATATATCATTAATATAATGCAGGATGGCTGAGATACCTATATCAGCAAGGATGGACTATATGGCATAATGTCTCTTTTTCGAACGATCTTTAATTTTGCATACGGTAATCAGAAGGGGCTACTCCAATGGTTTTCCTGAACATTTTGGAGAACAAGAGGGCATCCTGATAGCCAACAGATCGGGCTACTTCACCAACTGTGAATTTTCCTCTCTTGAGCAGCTCGCAGGCCCGTTCCATTCGGTATTTCAGCAAGTATTGTTGTGGAGGCAAGCCAACCGTGTTCTTGAACAAAGCAGATAAATATTTTCGGTCCAGTCCTACCATAGTTGCCAACTGTGTAACGGTAATGTCCTCTGCATAATGAGTATGCAGAAAGTCAAGGCTACGATGAATGTAACTATCCTTGGTTTGGGGCTTGACTCTGCTCTCCGCCGTTACTGGGGATAACTTGACCATTGCGGCAAAAAAATCATGAAGCAGCCCCTGCACACGCAGATCGCGCACCGCGGAATCTTCTTGCTCTGCTTCGTTCAACAGTTCATAGAGCCTGGGCATCAGCCTGGTATCCATCGGAAATACCGGATGTCGGGGACTTAAGCTCGTCCGATTCAGCAAATGAGGCACTTGTTCCCCATAGAATCCAATCCATGAGTAGGTCCAGGGATCATGCTCATCCGCTTGATAGAAAATAACATGCTCAGGGAACGCAATAAAGGCTTGTCCGGCCGTGACCACATGGGTATCTCCTTCAGTTCGCACCACTCCCTGTCCGGCATGGACAAAGTGAATTTTATAGATGTCCCGCACTCCCGGACCAAAAGTGTGGAGAGGCTCACAGTGCTCCTTTCCCCAAAAACATAGATACATATCCGGCGACTCGCGGAACGCAAGGTCCGGATTATAGTGGAATATGGCCCCCATGGCCTCACCTTCCTTGTTCTCTCAATTTTTCGTATCTACTAAGCTTGCATTTGCAAAACATTGTATCATTTCTTTCCATAGACCTGTAAGCAAAAAAGATCATTCGGCCAAATTCGGCGAATGATCTTTCCTTCATCATGTAGTTATTTCAACTGGTTCTCCGCTTCGGCCAGATTGGCCTGATCTTCATTCAAATCTTCGCGCGCACGTTCCAACGGCTCCTCGTTCATGCGATCATCAGCCTGAGCGATGGCGTTCTCGGCCTTCTCGATCGCCTTATGCGCATTGGCTACCGTCTCCTCACTGGGATGAGATTGGGCTTGGGTCACTGCCCGGTGCGCTTTCTTCACCGATTGCTGCGCTGATGATATAGGGTTTTGCGATTGCATGCTGGAGTATGGGTTTTCCATGTTTCATCCTCCTCAGACGGATAGTACGTATAGCATGCGGTGCTTCGTCTGAATTCATGCATGATCCGTGCAAGCCTATTCCTGCGTTGCCCGTTCTTCCCTTTGTCGCAATTCAATACGGCGGATCTTGCCCGTGTTCGTCTTCGGCAGATCCTCCATAAACTCGATTTGCCGTGGATACTTGTAAGGAGCTGTCCAGGATTTAACGTGGCTTTGCAGTTCTTTTATCAATTCAGGAGTCCCGGTGTAGCCCTCCTTGAGTACAATGAATGCCTTGACGATATGTCCCCGCATTTCATCCGGGCTGGCTACCGCCGCACATTCCTTCACCGCGTCGTGTCTCATCAACGCTTCTTCAACTTCAAATGGACCAATCGTATACCCGGAACTGATAATAATATCATCGCCCCGGCCTTCAAACCAGAAGTACCCTTCTTCATCCCTTCTGGCCCGATCGCCGGTAATGAAGTAATTGCCCCGGACATTCTGTGCCTTCTGCTCAGGGTCCTGATAATAGGATTGGAACAATGCCGGCATCTCTAAATGAACAGCAATATCCCCCACCTCACCAGCAGGAAGCGGAATACCTTCATCATCCACTACTTCGACGACTCCAGGAGAAATGGCTTTGCCCATCGCCCCCAACTGGAGCGGAGCATCCTTCAAATTTCCGATGAGCAAGGTACTCTCCGTCTGTCCATACCCATCGCGAATCGTAATATCGAAGTAGCGGCGGAAGGTATTAATAACCTCCTGGTTGAGCGGCTCTCCGGCTGATACGGCACTGCGTAGAGAAGAAAGATTATAGTTGCCCAGCGTATCCGTCTTGGACATAATCCGATATTCTGTCGGAGTGCAGCACATCACTTGTACGCCATATTCTTGAATTAACTGTAAATAACGATTGGGCTGGAAGGCACCGTGGTACACAAATCCGGTCGCACCATTCCCCAGCACTGACAGGAACGGACTCCAGATCCACTTCTGCCATCCTGGTGCAGCCGTTGCCCATACGATATCGGTATCGCGAATGTCCAACCAGGATTTGGTGATACGCAGATGCGCATATCCCCAACCATGGCTATGCACAACCCCTTTTGGATTGCCCGTAGTGCCTGAGGTGTAGGCCAGAATCGCAGTGTCATCCCGATGGGTCTCTACCGTGGTGAAGGTATCTGGCTGCCCGTCCATAAGCTGTTCGACCAAGGTCCAGTGAGAGGAATGCGAGCCAAGGTCACCACCCGTGCCCACTAGAATTTGATGCTCCAAAGTTGGAATATCGCCATCAAGCTTGTCAACCTCTGCAGTGACACTATGCCATACAATCACTGCACGCGCTCCCGAATGACGCAAGCGATAGGCCAAATCCTTGGCCCGCAGCATTTCGGAAGAAGGGATAATGATCAGACCTTGCTTGAGGCAGGCCAGATAAATAGCGTAGGCCATAATCCGGCGGGGCATCATAACCAACACGCGATCACCTTTATGAAGTCCAAGGTTAGCCAGGCCCCCAGCTAATCGATTGGCCATGGCAAGCAGCTTGCCATAGGTAATCTCTTCGTATTCTCCTTGCTCACTTAGCCATTTCAAGGCTGTCTTATTTGAATCGTGTTTTTCCATTTCCGATGTTAGATTATAATATTCCGGAGCCACCCATTGCTCGTATTTCAATTCGTCCTATCCCCTTTTCAACTACAGCTACTATAATGAATACTCTTATTATCAATCATTATACCACGATATAGTACCAGGTGCTAAGATCAGTCTCTGACATGTGTGCCGATAAATTGACAATCCTTCTATACACCCATAACAAAAGACACCTTCATCACCACAAAAGTAGAAGTGGTACATGAAGGTGTCTCTCAACATGTTATGAAACTTTAGCTAGCGGCTTCTTCCACAGTCCTAGTACCAGGCCTGAGATGACGGAGCCAATCAGCACCGCCAGAAGGAATAACGCGGCATTATTTGCCAACGCGGCTGCAAAGACCCCGCCATGCGGAGCCGGTACGTTCACGCTCCACCATTGGGTCAGACCGCCGGCCACAGCCGAGCCAATAATACAAGAAGTAAGCACGCGCAACGGATCAGCGGCAGCGAACGGGATTGCTCCTTCGGTAATAAACGAAAGGCCCAGCACATAGTTCGTCAGGCCGGATTGCCGTTCCTGAGCCGTGAACTTGTTCTTGAAGAAGGTAGTTGCCAAGGCGATAGCCAGTGGCGGCACCATCCCTCCAGCCATAACCGCAGCCATCATCAGACCATTTACGTTGCCGCTAGAGGTAAATACGCCAATGGAGAATGTGTAGGCGGCTTTGTTGAATGGGCCCCCCATATCAATGGCCATCATCCCTCCTAGGACCAGACCGAGCAGAACCATGTTACCGGTGCCCAAGCTATTAAGACCATTAATCATTCCGGTGTTAATCCAGCTGAAAATCGGTGACAGCACATAATACATCAGCGTCCCCGTAACCAGCAGACCGAAGATCGGATAGAACAGGATCGGCTTCAAGCCGTTAAGTGCCTGCGGCAATCCCGCGAACAGGCGTCGGAGGCCAAGGATAACGTAACCCGCCAGGAACCCGGCAGCCAATCCACCCAGGAAGCCAGCCCCGGCTCCTGTGGCCATCAATCCGCCGACCATCCCCGGCATAAGTGCTGGGCGCTCGCCAATGCTCATGGCAATAAACCCGGCTAGAATAGGAATCAGGAAATGAAAAGCTCCTTCTCCACCGCCCAGGGCTTGCAACAGCACGACGAGTGGATGATCTGGGGCCATGAAGCGTTCCAAGAGGAAGGATAACGCCAGCAAAATACCGCCGCCCACGACAAACGGCAGCATATGAGAAACGCCGTTCATCAAATCCTTATAAATTTTAGAGCCTACGCTCCCATTTACGGATGAGCTTGCGCCTTCCTCTGCTCCAGAGGTACCAGCAGCGCCGCTCCGATAGATTGGGGCATCTCCTTTTACCGCCTTGGAGATCAGCTCTTCCGGTTTGCGAATGCCATCGCTGACAGGCCTCAGCAAGAGTGGCTTGCCTTCAAATCGAGCCATTTCCACCGTTTTGCCCGCAGCTACAATAACGGCACTGGCACGGGCGATTTCCTCCGCAGTAAGAACATTTTTGACCCCTTCCGAGCCATTGGTTTCTACGCGGATGTTCACACCCATTTCGTTGGCCTTTTTCTTCAAGGCATCCTCCGCCATGAAGGTGTGGGCGATGCCTGTGGGACAGGCGGTCACAGCTACGACAAATGGCTTCTCAGCAACCAGGTTACCGGACTTCGACCGCTCCTTCGCCGTCTTTTCGGCTTCCTCTTGCGCCTGTCTGGCATTGAACAGCGCCGTTACCTCGTCAGGGGTACGAGTCTGACGCAACTGGTCGATGAACTCGGTATCAATCAGTAGTCGCGACAGTGCTGCCAGTGTACGAAGATGGGTATTCCCTGCTCCTTCCGGTGCAGCGATCATGAAGAACAGGTAAGCCGGTTCTTCATCCAGAGCGTCAAAGTCAACTCCCTTTGCGCTTTTGGCAAAGACGACAGCCGGAGCAGTTACCGCACTCGTCTTGGTATGGGGCATAGCAATACCACCGCCAATGCCTGTACTGGATTCCCCTTCACGCTTCCAGATCATTTCCCGGAACAGCTTCTCATCCTGAAGCCGGCCAGCCGCAGCGAGAGAAGCGATCAGTTCATCCATCACTTCCTCCTTGGAGGTCGCGTGCAGGTCCATGATCATCAAATCCTGATGCATCAAATCAGTGATTTTCATTGTCCGTCTCTTCCTTTCTCAGCGGTCCTGGGGCCGCCTCATCGTCTATAGACAAGGGAGCAATCTGAACCTGCTCCAGTAAAGCGCGAATTTCTGCGCCCGTAGCCAAATCCTGGGCAAAAGCAGTGGCACTACCAGCCGCTACCCCCGTACGGAACGCAGTCAACAGGTCCGCGCCCGCTGCCAAAGCTCCGACAAACCCGCCAATCATGGAATCGCCGGCTCCTACAGAATTAATGACCGTCCCCTTCGGCGCAGTAGCATGGTAACTTCCCTCCAGCGTCAAGAACAACGCTCCTTCACCGGCCATGGAGACCAGGACATGCTTGGCTCCCAGCTCCAGTAACTGCCGCCCATACCGGACCGTCTCCTCCATAGAATTTATTTCCGTACCAAATAGCTCGGCCAGTTCGTGATGATTGGGCTTGACGAGCAATGGCTTACTTGGAAGTGCCGCCTTCAGGGCATCACCTGTCGTGTCAATGACGAATTCCGCGCCTGCTGCCTGGCATACTTCAATCAAGCGGGCATAGAAACCGCCGCCAAGCGAAGGAGGCGCACTGCCCGACAGTACGACCAGATCGCCTTGGCCGAGCTCAGCGAGCAAAGCGAGCAACTGGTTGGCCTCCTCTGTTGTCACCTGCGGGCCTGGCCCGTTAATTTCTGTCTCTTCTCCGTGCTTCAACTTAATGTTGATCCGCGTATCGCCCGCGACCGTAATGAAGCGGCGCTCAATATCCAGCTTCTCCAGCGATTGCTCAATGAAGCTTCCCGTGAAGCCACCCAGAAATCCCGTCGCCAGGCTGTCCGTACCCAGCTCCTTTAAGATACGGGAAACATTGATGCCCTTGCCCCCTGGCAGCTTAACTTCACTCTCGATGCGGTTCAATCCACCTAATTGCAGTTCCTCGATCTCAACAATGTAGTCGATGGAGGGGTTCAGTGTTATGGTGTAGATCATGTTCATCCCTCGATTATGTTTGTTTTATGCCCAATCACGTGGCGCAAATGCTCTGGAAGGCGATCAGTAATGATTGTAGCTTCACCAATATCAAAGAGCTTGGCGAACGATACTTCGCCGAACTTGCTGGAATCAGCCAGCACGTGAGAACGTGCAGATAATTGATGTGCCCGCCGCTTGATTAGCACTTCCTCTGGGTCCGGTGTAGTATAACCCAACTCGGCATCAAGCCCGTTGGTACCCAGAAAGCATTGGTCAAACCGGAAATTATCCAAATTTTGTAGGGCGATACTTCCTATGACTGCTTTCGTGTGGCTTTTCATCATCCCACCGAGCAAGTAGCTTCGTATCTGCTTGCTCACCAATGCCTCTACATGAGAAAGACCATTGGTTACTACCGTAATGTCTGGCGCATCTATATGTGCAATCATAGCTAGCGTGGTTGTTCCGGCATCCAGATAAACGCATTCGCCTCCCATTAACTGAGCCGCTGCCAATCGTGCGATGGTTTCTTTCTCTTGAACGTTTTTGAACGTTTTCTCCGACATCCCCGGCTCACTGCTCTTCACGCCCGGAAGCGAAGCTCCGCCATGTACCCGCTTGAGCAGCCCTTTGGTCTCTAGATCAGCCAAATCCCGTCTAACCGTAGATTCTGAAGCATCAAGCAAATCGACAAGCTCTTGCAGCTTAACTACTCCGCGATCTTGTAAGCGCTGTAATATTAGGGCGTACCGTTCTTCTATCAGCATCGTAATCCCTCCCAACTCCCCTTTATCCTAACATAATTCCATTCAAAATCAATCATAATTTATCAAAAACGTTCAAAATCTTTCAAAACGATAGTGTTCATGTTTATTGGGCAACAACAAAGTTGTACACAACAAATAACCTGCCGCACAGTCCGGCAGGCTAATCTTTTACAGCTCATTTTTCTTCGCTTGCTTCAAGCCCTTGCGGCGAGAGAATACGGTCCCGCGGCTTGCCTTGGCTAAGTCTCGGGTTTGCCTTATCGCCTCGTTGTACATTCCCAATAGTTGTCGGCTGGGTTCATCCCAGCCTTGCGTCAATGCTCCGTCCCGGGCAGCGGTACCCATGGTCTGCAAGAGATCCACATCTCGCAGGCGCCACACTGCTTCTACCAAAGTGCCCTCCACCTCGGGCTCAAACAACAACCCGGTCACGCCATCCTCAATCTGCTCCCGGGTAGGACCGCTTGCTGCGGCCACCACCGGCAAGCCGGAGACCATCGCCTCCAGCAGCACCAGGCCCAGCGTTTCCGTGGTAGACGGAAACACAAATACATCGCAGGAGGCATAAGCTTGGAACAAATCTTCCCCATGCAAGAATCCGGTGAATACGGTGTTCGTGCCCGCAAAATAGGACTCTAGCGCTGGCCGGTGGGGACCGTCGCCAACAATAGCCAGGCGGAATTCGCTGGAAGCGAGTAAAACATCACGAATGCGCTCAATCTCCTTCTCCGCGGCCAGACGTCCGACAAACAACAACAGCCGTTTGTCGCTCTCTCCACCAGAGAGCCGATGACGCATCTCCTCACTATGATGTTGGGGACCAAGCGTCTCCGCATCCACGCCACGTTGCCAAGTCTGAATTCTCTGGAAGCCCCGCTCTTCAAGCTCCCCGAGCACAGCCCGTGAGGTACAAAGATTAAGATCGGCCCGATTATGGAGCAGGCGCAGATACATCCACAGTATCGGCTTTAACCAAGGCAACCTATAATAATCGGCATATTGCGGAACATGGGTATGGTAAGAAGCCACTAGCGGATAACGTCTCCCGGACCAAATCCCTGCCACCCCGAGAAGTGCCGGATTTACGACATGCACCACATCAGGATGATGCTGACGCAGTAACTTGCCTACCTTCCAGTGAGGCAGAGACAGGGGCAGATTGGGATATAGGATGAAACGGAAGGAAGGGATGCCATGAATGGCCGCTCCCTCAAATTCGCCAACACCCTGATCAGGACAAATGACGATAACCTCATGCCCCTGTCGCACCAGCCAGCGGATGCTATGGGATAGCCGGGTAACCACCCCGTTCGTCGAGGGATAGAACGTCTCAGTAATGATGACAATTTTCATCCGTCTACTCCTTCATCCCCATTTGACACCGGGCAGCACATTGTCCAAGACCACACGATTCTTATGAGCTACTGCGGTCTGAAAGATATCCAGCAAGACCTGATCCGTCAACAACTGTGGCTCTAATCCTAACGCTTGTAGCTTCGTATTTTTTGCATGGAAATAATGCTCTTCCTTCTCGACGCGTGGATTATCCAGATGAGCAATGTTGACGGTATAACCTTCATACTCTGCGACTCTCTTCACCTTCTCGGCCAGCTCTAGCACGGAGAATTCCTCAGTGAACTGGTTAAACACTCGAAACTCACCGCGATCGGCCGGATGATCTACCGTGATTTCAATACATCGTACCGTATCGGCAATATTCAAAAATCCCCGGGTTTGCCCTCCCCGTCCATAAACGGTCAAGTCATGCCCGATGGCCGCTTGTACGAGAAAACGATTCAAGGCCGTACCGAACACGCCGTCATAGTCAAAGCGATTAGTCAGCACCGGATCAAGCAAGGTCTCTTCGGTATGCAGTCCATAAACGACCCCTTGGTTCAAATCGGTCACCCGCAGCCCCCAAATTCGGCACATAAACATCAGATTATGGCTATCGTGCACCTTGGACAAATGATAGAAAGATCCCGGTTGCTTGGGATAAGGCAAAATATCCTTGCGTCCATTATGTTCAATCTCAAGGTAACCTTCCTCGATGTCAATGTTCGGCGTACCGTATTCCCCCATCGTTCCCAGCTTGATCAAGTGACAGTCAGGGGCGTATTCACGAATGGCATATCCGACATTCAATGTCCCCACCACATTGTTCACTTGGGTGAATACAGCGTGTTCCCGATCTACCATGGAATAAGGAGCAGAACGCTGCTCGGCAAAATGCACGAAGGCATCGGGACGGAACTGGCGCATAACTTCGCCCAGGAAATCATAATGGTTCAGATCCCCGATATAAGAAGTGATGCTGTGTCCCGTGAGCTCCCTCCAGCGCTCTGTACGTTCTGGCAGCGTAGCAATTGGAGTCAAGGAATTTGAACGTAGCTCATGATCCCATTTACGTCTGGCTAAATTATCAATGATGGCTACCTCATGTCCTCGTTTGGATAAATAAAGCGCCGTTGGCCATCCGCAAAAACCGTCACCGCCCGCAACTATAACACGCATCGATTTGTTCCTCCCCTTAAGTTGGTTGAAGATTACAAAACAACCATAACATTGGAATATTAAGGAGAAATAAAATGAGTAGGCTAGACCCGGTTCGTGCTACAATAAGATTTGTGTGTTTGAATAAAAGTACGTTTAGAGACGTTACACTTGTTATTGGAGGAATTCATGATGGAATCTTTTGAGATCCTGCTGGAAAAATATGCGGAGTTGGTCATCAAGGTAGGCGTTAACATTCAGCCCGGTCAGAATTTGATGATTACTGCCCCGCTGGAAACGGCCCCACTGACCCGGCTGCTGGTAACCAAGGCATACCGGGCCGGTGCAAAATATGTTCACGTCGATTGGGAAGACGAACAATTGACGCGAATTCGTTACGAGGAAGCGAGCGAGGAATCGCTGGATTACTATCCGAAATGGCTCGCCGATATGGCAGAGCAATTTGGTGATGAGGGTGGAGCGGTCATGCGGATCAAAGTCCCTGACCCCGAGCTTTTTAAGGGTATCGATTCATCTAAAGTGTCTACAGCGGTCAAAGCCGCAGCCAAAGCACGGCAGAAGCATTCTGCGCAAACCCGCAACAATCAGATTACCTGGTCACTCGTCAAAGCCCCTACCCGTGCCTGGGCAGACAAGGTATTTGCCGACCTGCCGGAGGAGAAGCGGATTCCGGCCATGTGGGAAGCCGTCTTCCAAATGAACCGCGTTTATCGTGAAGACCCAGTAGCTGCCTGGCGTGAGCATATTCAGGAGCTCAAGCTAAGACAAGAGCAAATGAATGCCAAGCGTTATAAAAAACTGCATTACCGCGCTCCCGGCACGGATCTTGAGGTGGAAATGCCTGAAGGCTACTTATGGTTAGGCGGTGGAGATACGAACGCTTCCGGCACTTACTTTGTAGCCAATATGCCGACTGAGGAGATCTATTCTATGCCGCACCGCAGCGGCGTTAATGGTACAGTGACCAGCACGATGCCGCTGAACCTGAATGGACAGCTTGTCGAAGGATTGAAGTTGACCTTCCGGGATGGCAAGGTTGTCGATTACGATGCCACATCGGGACGGGAGCATATGACCCACCTGCTCGCCACAGACGAAGGGGCTTCTCATCTGGGCGAAGTGGCTCTGGTGCCGCATAGCTCCCCCATTTCACAGTTGAACCGCATTTTCTATAACACCGGAATTGACGAGAATGCCTCTTGTCACTTCGCATTAGGCAGTGCCTATCCAGTCAATATGGAAGGCGGCACTCAGCTAAGCAATGAAGAGTTGGTAGCCAGAGGGGCCAATGTGAGCCTGACGCATGTGGACTTTATGATTGGCTCTGCGGAGCTTGATATTGACGGTGAACTTCCTGATGGTACGATAGAGCCTGTGTTCCGTAAAGGTAATTGGGCCTGAACAAACAGCAGCGAACAAGGGCTATGCCTGCACCAGTAACCTAGGTGCGGCATAGCCCTTTTTTTGCCCCTCCCCTTACTTGGCGCCTCTTTAAAATCCGTAATTTGCGGGTAAAATTAGTGATTTTGGAAATAGTATAGTCATTATCTTCAGGTTCCGACGGGAGGTTCACTCTTTGCAGGAAAAAGTCAGTGCAGGCCAACTGGCCTCGATTATTATATTGTTCCAGATCGGGAGCTCATCCTTGTTCCTGCTGGCCAGCGATGCCAAGCATGATGCCTGGATTTCTGTATTGATCGCCATGCTCATGGGCTTGGTCATGTTAATCCTCGTGACAATGCCTATTCAAGCGAAAGCTCCACAGGCCAGTCTCATAGAGATACTCAACCGGTACTTCGGCAAATACCTCGGCTTTATCCTTGGCTTATCCTTTGTCGGATATTTTATTTACAAATCCGTGCGAAATGTCCGAGAGTTTGGTGATCTGGTCATCCTCTATATGCTGCCCAGGTCGTCACTGGATGTCATTATGCTCGTGCTGATGTGTGTGGGAGCTTATGCCATATTTCACGGCTTGGAGGTGTTCTTCCGGGTCGGTCAATTGGTGCTTCCCTGGCTGTTGCTGATTTACATTGTGCTTTTTGTCCTCTTGTTTGCTTCAGATCTGGTTGACTTCAGGCGGTTACTGCCCTTGCTTGAGCATGGCTGGAAGCCGGTTTGGGACGCTGCGATCCCGGAGGTCATTTCTTTCCCCTTTGGGGAAATGGTGGTCTTCCTCATGTTCTGGAAGCACCTCACCCCATTTGATAAATTCAAAAAATTCAGTCTGATCTCCTATACCTGTTCCGGGCTGTTCATCGTCCTTACAAATGTGCTGATTATTACCGTGCTGGGAGATATATCCGGCGCCTATGTCGTTCCGTTCATGTTCAGCACCAGTCTGATTCAAATCGGTGGCTTTCTGGAACGGATGGACCCCTTTGTCAGTCTGTTGTTGTTCGGGGGCGTGTTCTTCAAGCAAGCAACCTATTACCTGGCGGCGGTTCTGGCAGCCTCAGAGCTATTCAAGGTCAAACACCGAACCATGGTTATTCCTGTCGGAGCCGCTATATTTATCGGTGCGCGGTTATTTCGCAGCTACATTGAGCAGGTTCGAGTGGGCTTTGATTATAATCTCAAGCTGCATTTCCCCATCTTTCAGATTATATTGCCGATCGTCCTCTTACTGCTCATGATGATTACCCATTGGGTCAGACGTAAGCGCAAGGAGAAGGATCCTGTCAGTAACCCACCGTCAAATGAATAAAGCAGGAGCGAATCATATGAAACCTACTCAAGAGTCAGCTAAGCCACAATCGGTTCCATTATCATCCCGCTTGGAGGATAATCTCGCGCGGCTTCAACATTCAGAGCAAACCCGCTCAGACATCGTACTCCGCCTGATTCACGATTCTATTACGGGCAGCAAGGAGTTTGCACTTGTCTATATCGAGGGTCTGGTGGATATCGCTTCTATTAATGAATCCCTCGTTCGGCCCTTAATGTCAGCGATGTCAGGCTTTGAGGAATCTACAGAGGAGCGCTTCACAGAAATCCGCAATTGTGCAGCCGCCACAGGTCCTGCGGAATTGATTGAGGATATGGACGCTTTATGGCAGCAAATCATGCAGGGTAATACCGTTATTCTAGCCGAGGGATTTGATCGGGCCATCTCAGCCGGCACTTCCGGGGGAGAATTCCGCAGTCTGACCGAGCCAACAACACAAAATGTGATTCGCGGCCCAAAAGAAGCATTTACGGAGAACTTGCGCACCAATACCTCTCTCATCAGCCGCAGGCTGAAATCGCCGAAGCTACGGGTTGAGGACAAGGTTATTGGTGTGCAGACCCAGACTAATGTATCCGTCGTCTACCTGGAGGGGATTGCTGAGTCCTCTGTCGTCAAGGAAATTCACAAACGGTTGGATCATATCGATATCGACGCCATTCTGGAGAGCGGATATATTGAGGAGCTGATTGAGGATGCGGCACTGAGCCCCTTCCCTACCATATTCAATACGGAGCGTCCGGATGTGGCAACGGCGGGACTTCTGGATGGACGGGTTGCTATCATTGTCGATGGCACCCCCTTTGTTCTGCTGGCTCCAATCACGTTCTTCAGCTTCTTCCAATCCAGCGAGGACTATTACCAGCGCTTCTACATCGCGTCCTTCTGGCGAATGTTACGTTTTGGTGCCTTCTTCGTGTCACTGCTGCTGCCGTCCTTATACATTGCCATCACCACCTATCATCCCGAAATGCTGCCTACTACGTTGCTCATCAGCCTGGTGGCCCAGCGTGAAGGAGTACCTTTCCCTGCTCTAATAGAAGCATTCCTGATGGAGATTACCTTCGAGATTCTGCGGGAAGCCGGGGTGCGCATGCCCAAAGCCATTGGGGCAGCCATCTCCATTGTCGGGGCGCTGGTGCTGGGACAAGCAGCGGTAGAAGCCGGGCTGATCTCGGCAGCTATGGTCATCATCGTATCTTTTACCGCGATCTCCAACTTCGTCCTCCCCTCCACGAACCTGTCGGTCACAGTGGGCTTGATTCGCTTTTTGCTGATGCTCCTGGCAGGTGGGCTGGGATTGTATGGAATTATGGTTGGACTGATGGTGCTCTGTATTCATCTGGCCTCCTTACGCTCGTTTGGTGTACCTTACCTGATGCCGCTCGCACCGTTAGTATGGAAAAATTTGAAGGATGTCTTTATCCGTCTTCCCCTGTGGAAGATGCGCACCCGTCCCGCCGGTGTCACCGGGCCTAACCGTATTCGTGTAGGAAAAGACCAAAAGCCTGCGCCCCCAAAAGTCAAATCGAGAAAGGAGTAGTCCTATGGCGAAGAAAAAGTTGACTCTTATGTTCTGCTCGCTTGGCCTCATGGGCACTCTCTCCGGTTGCTGGCATCAGACCGAATTAACGGACCTGGCCATCGTCTCAGCGAGCGGAGTGAACTGGAAGGATAAGCAGTGGGAGCTTACTTATCAGATCCTTACTCCAGCTAATGCCTCAGCCAATGCCAGCGGTGGCCCAGGTTCTGGCCCACCCATCAGCGTACTGTCTACCCAAGGGGAGACGCTGCGCAAGGCATTCTCCAACAATGAAATGGAAAATACTCGTCATCTCCATCTTGGCAACAGCCGGGTCGTGGTCATCGGTGAAGCAGCAGCTAAGTATGGATTGAATTCCTTAATTGATGCGTATTTGCGTAATCCTCAGGCCAGAGAAACCGTAGATGTTTTTGTCTCGAAGCGCGATCCTAGGCTGCTGGTATCCCAGCTTATGTATCTGGAGAAGAATACCGGCGAAGGCATTCACAAATTGATTGATAAGGAAAACAAAGCCACTTCGATTTTGCCAAAAGTCAATATGTTTGATCTGGCAAATCAGTTGGCAGGGTCTTCCAAATGTGCTATTATTCCTGAGCTGATGCTTTCAGGTTCTGTAGAGACGGGCTCGACCAAGGCGCTTGAGACAACGATTTCCGCATCCAAGCTCAAGCTTGGCGGACTGGCCGTGCTCAAATCAGGCAAATTAACCGGATGGCTGAATCAAGATGAAGCACTGGGTATCGCCTTTATCCGCAATCGGGTGAAACAGGCTGTCATCCCCTTCTCGTTCCCTGAAGCAGACAATGAAAACAGAAACGGGGCAACCTTTGAAATCTCGGCAAATTCCACTTCGTTGAAGATGCGCCGGGAACAGGACAAAATCATCGTGGACGCTACCCTGAAGGTTGAAGGGATGATCACCGATACCGAGTTCAAGCTGGATGCCACAGATCCTGGGCATGTTCAGAAGCTGGAACAAATCATCAAGAAGCAACTGTTAGACATTGTGTGGCAAGGCTGGAATGGTGTGCATGAATTGAAGGCAGACGTCGTTGGCTTTGCCGAAATGTTCCGTCGAAAATATCCAAAGGAATGGCGGCAAATTGAGGATCAGTGGGAGAACGCCTTTGCGGATATCGAGTTTAAGCCCACGGTCCAAATCACCATTGAGCGTGTGGGACTCACCAACCAATCCTACCAGGAATTCGCGGAATGAGGTCTTGTCCAGATGGTGTTACAAATGTCATAGTCTGCTATACTGATAAAAAAGATAATCTAAGCTGATAACAATATTTTATTAGAAGACGACTTTTTGAACTACCTCTACCAGAAAAGAAGGCTTATACCATGAATCTAAAGCAATACACTCCTGCCCTCCGCAAACCGATTAAGGCGTCTCTAAAACCAGCGCAGGAGGTCGCCATTGTTCTGCTGGGCGGACTGCTGGTGGCAGCGGGACTCAATCTGTTCCTCATCCCCCATAAGCTGTTATCGGGAGGTGTGGCCGGGATTGCCTCCATCATTGGTTATATGACAGGATGGAATATTTCCCTTGTCTATTTCCTGGTGAACCTCCCCTTGATTGCCTGGGGCTGGAGGGCAGTAGGAAGACGTTATATTGTATTAAGCTGTATCTCCGTCGTCAGCACGACCTGGTTCATGTCCCTCATTCCTGAGGTTCAATTGACCAAGGATCCGATTCTGGCTGCTGTATTCGGTGGCATTATCTCCGCGGGAGGCATCGGCTTCTCGTTGCGAGTCGGGGGTTCTACCGGAGGGCTGGATATTCTGGGTTCCATTCTAACGAGGAAATACGATTGGCCGATGGGTAACATCCTCTTCCTGTTGAACGGGGTTGTCATCCTGGCCTTGGGCTTCTTCCAAAGCTGGGACCTTGCCCTCTACTCCATGCTGTCCACCTTCGTGAAGGGCAAGGTTGTTGACATGATTCATATTGGACACATCAAGGTCACCTGCTTCATTATCACGAAGCAGAAGGAGCAAATGCTTTGCGGGCTACGTAAGCTCCATCATGGCATTACCTGCATTCATTCCGAAGGTGGATATCGCGAAGAAGAGAATTGCACGCTTATGACGGTAACTACCCGTTACGAACTGGCAGCGGTCCGCAAGGCCGTAGCTGAAGCTGATCCCAATGCCTTTATGAACGTCGTGCAATCTGCTGAAATTTTTGGTCGCTTCGCCAGACCACCCAAGGTATAAGTGTGTGGGCAATATATAATAAAAAAAGCTTACGAACCGCCATGTGATAGGCTGCGGTTACGTAAGCTTCTTTATTTTAGCTCAATTTCTATATCAGGAGCCGGCTCCCCGGTATTTCTTGACCCCGAAGTTCCACGCCGTAAGCCCGATAGCCAGGAAGACGATGCCCACGAGTGGGGTCAACCAGGCCATCTGCTGCATCTCCTCCCGCTCCAGGAACAACGAGGCGGGGTACACGCCAACGAAGGCGAACGGCAGCACCCAGGTCAATAACACCTGAATCGCCCGATTGTAAATCGTCACTGGGTAACGGCCATAACCTTGCACATTGTACATCAAGGGCAAGATACCCGTAGGTGCATCCGAGTAGAAAGACAACGAGGTCAGCGTGGTGTAGATACCGGTATAGATGGCCGTTGCGCTCAAGGTGAATAGCAGCATGGCCGGAATCGTCCACCATTCCATGCTAAGACCAAGCTGGCCCCCACTGATTATCATAATCACCATCCCGATGATTGAACCAACCAGAGCGGGAGGGTCCACATTCTCAAGGAAGATTTGGAACAGATTGTAGGCCGGACGTGTCATAATCCGATCCATCTCGCCTTTGACGATATACCGTTCACTGAACCCCCACAAGTTAATAAAGCAACTGAAGATGCCAAACGGAACCATAAAGAACCCGTAAACGAACACGACCTCGCTTTCACTCCAGCCCCCGAGGCTGTTGGTGTGCATGAAGATGACGAAGATAAAAATCAGGTTCGTTGCCTGAAACAGCAAGTCGGAAATGACCTCCACCCAGAAATCGGCACGATAGGTCAAGCGGGTCTTCATATAATTCTTCAAGTATTCGCCGATCAAGCCTAAATAGTACATACTCTGCTCAACCCCCTTGCACGAACAGGCGCTTCCGCGAGGCGCGGTATAGCCATATCATTGGAATTAGCAGCAGGAGGAACCAGACGACCTGAATGCCTAATACACCCCAGATAGATGCCCCCTGAATCCGTCCGGTAAAGACAGAGCCCGGCAAATACGTAATCGCCTGAAAAGGCAGGAAAGTCATGATGCCCGACAGCCAGGAAGGAAACAAGCTAATTGGGATAATCAATCCGGAGAACAGATCCACAATCACCCGCTTCATCCGCATGAACCCCTCGTTATTTTCCACAAAAAAAGCCATCAGCCCGGTAATCACATTAAGCTGCGAATTAATGAGGAAGCTGAAGAACAGCATGACGAGAAACCCTATCCAAGCCTCGGGTGCTGTAGGCAATTG
The DNA here is from genome assembly GCF_056836745.1 of Paenibacillus sp. 1SOY10. Lineage (NCBI taxonomy): Bacteria > Bacillati > Bacillota > Bacilli > Caryophanales > Paenibacillaceae > Paenibacillus > Paenibacillus sp. 1SOY10. Next base: position 218,650 of record NZ_JBXENK010000001.1, read on the forward strand.
TACCGGATAAAGCAGCATCGCTACGGCCATCCCGGGAATCATTAACATCATGAATCGAAACATGCCTTCCCCCAGGCCCTGCATCATTTTGACCATAATATAGTTATAAGGACGAATGAACTGAATCGCAATGCTGCCATCACGGATATCGGTAGAAATCTCCCGATCCAGATTGTTGAAGTAAAAGGCCCGGGCCATCCAGGAAACGGCGAGGTACGTCGTCATCTGTGAAGCGGTAAAGCCCCCGAGTTCCCCACCACCACCGTAAATGGCTTTCCAAGTAAAATAGTACACCCCGATGTTCAGCGTATAGATCAGAATACCGGAATAATAGTTAATGCGGTAGGCAAGCATCGTTAGGAAACGGATGCGGATAAAATCAAGGTAAGCCCCCATCGTGTTAGACATGAATCACCGCTCCTTCGCGGTTATCCGCCTTCTCCCCGGATTTGTTCTCGGCTGAACCGGATTGATAAATGCTACGCACAATTTCGTCGGTATTGGTCTCTATGATTTTGATATCTGTAATATCGGCCTGACCGACAACCTGGCCAAGCACTTCAGATACGCCGATATCTCGTGGAATCCAGACCTTGGCGTTCAGATCATTCTCAGCACTCCAGATCACCGGTTGTTGTCCGGTCCAGGCCCGTAATTGCTCCAGCTTGGTCGCGGTGCCGAACTGGAACAATACTTCCTTGCCTGTTCCCCAGCGGTCCTTAAGTTCATCCAGCCCACCATCATAAATAATCTGGCCATCGTCCAGCATGATAACTCTGGAGCAAAGGGCCTCGATGTCCTGCAAATCATGTGTTGTCAGCAAAATTGTCGTTCCATGCTCACGGTTCATATCCTGCAGGAAATCACGGATTTCCGACTTTACTACAATGTCCAAACCGATCGTCGGCTCGTCCAGAAAGACAATGGAGGGATTGTGCAGCAACGCCGCTACCAATTCGCAACGCATACGTTGCCCCAAGCTCAGCTTACGTACCGGACGATTGAGCAGGTCCTGTAACTGAAGACGCTCCACAAGCTCATCCAGCCGTTTCTTATAGTCGGACTGCGGTACGCGGTAAACCTTGCGCAGCAGCTCAAAGGATTCGATTACACCGATATCCCACCAAAGCTGGCTGCGTTGACCGAACACGACGCCGATATGCTGGACGAATTTCTCCCGCTCGGCATAAGGAACAAAGCCCCCAACCGATAGATGACCGGACGTCGGCACGAGAATGCCGGTCAGCATCTTGATCGTCGTCGACTTGCCCGCTCCGTTCTCTCCGATGTAGCCGCAAATCTCCCCTTGCGGAATGTCAAAGGAGATATCTTTCACGGCGGCTACTTCGTTGTATTCCCTCTTGAATAAATCGAGGAAGGCCCCTTTGAGGCCTTGGCGATTTTTCTGCACTTTGAATGTTTTGCGCAAATCACGCACTTCTATAGCTGCCATGTTATGCTGTACCTCATTTCTGCTTCTTTGTTGAAACCCCGCTAAAAATTATATAGTAACTTCCACAAAAGCACCATACCCTGCAACAAAGTGGCTATCCCTGGCCCAGCTTGCTCTCTTTAGCTCCGCATGTTATAGTGCCGCTTTTTCTGTTATCATAGGGGCAGGAGAAACATACGAACAGATAACGAACAGATTAAGAGTATAGAGAGGAAATGACTCATGAGCTTTCCATTAACGCAGCGTGTCATCAAGCTGCTTTGCGGCCGGATTTCCTATGAACGGGGCGAAGCCTACTATAAGACGGGTAAGGTTACTTTTCTGCGCATTGACCATGGGTCCCGGGTGTATGAAGCCACGGTATCGGGAACCGGGCACTACCATGTCTCCTTGCAGCTTGATCAACATGGCGATGTCCAGGCTGAATGCAACTGTCCTGCCTTCTATTCCTACAACAATTATTGCAAGCACATCGCCGCCGTCATGATGGGAGTTCACGACATGCAGCAGAATGGCAAAGCTCCGGTACGCGCGTATCCTTCGCTTCTGCACCCGCCCCACTCTCATGAGGATCAGCGGCGTGGCCGGGATATTTCTTCCCGTGATATCTGGATTACTCGTGATATGATGCAACTCTTTGAAGAAGATGCGCAGCAGCCACTGCACACAGGCACGAGGTTCGATGCCCGGACGCCGCTGGAAAGTGAATTTACGCTGCGCCCCTTTCCCTACGGCTACCGCAAGCATTTGTTTGGCCTGGAGATGAAAATTGGCTCCAAGCGGCTTTATATTGTCAAGAACATTCGCGACTTTCTGGACAAGCTCTCGCGCCGGGAGCCTTATAGCTTCTCCAAGCACTTTATTTATGATCCTGCGCGGCATAGCTTCCATCCTCAGGATGAGGCTTTGATTCAGAAAATGGTGGACATCTACCACAACGAGCAAATGTATCAAGAGACGCTTAGCAGCTTCTCCAGACATAAGTCGCAAGGAACGGGCGATCGACTATTGCCGATTCCGCCGTTTCTTTGGGAAGCTGTGTTGCCCTTGCTCATGCAGGCTCCTGCGGTGCAGCTTGAACAGGATGGGCAAATGTGGAGCAGACTGGAGCTATCGGAGGAGATTCTCCCCTTGCATTTTGATCTGAATCAGAGCAGTGATAACAGCTTTGAATTCACTGCCCAAGGTCTCGATGATATCACAGTCATGGAGGCTTACGGTGTTATTCTCTTTGATGGCCGCCTTATTCGTCAGACTCCGGCACAGGTTCGCCGCTTGGCCGAAATGAAGCATATGCTGGCGACGGCCCGCAAGCGGCATATTATGATCTCTTCTGAGCAAATCGAACCCTTTGTTGAGAGAGTGCTGCCGGGGCTGATGAAGCTCGGGAATGTTGATATTGAAGAGAGTGTCGCCCGCCGCATGGTGCGCACCAAGCTTGTGGCCAAGCTTTACCTGGATCGCATCAAGGACCGCCTGGTGGCCGGATTGGAGTTCCAGTATGGTGATATCGTCTTCAACCCGCTGGAAGAGCATGGTCCCAAACGGGGAACGGATCTGATACTGCTCCGGGATGGGGATAAAGAACGGCAAATTCTTGAATGGATGGAATCGGGCTTCTTTACGCGAACAGAGAGCGGCTACTTCCTTGATGATGAGGAATCGGAATATCAATTCCTTTACCACATCATTCCTGAGCTTGAGAAGCTGCTGGAGGTTTATGCCACTTCTGCCGTTAAGACAAGAATGATCCATGATCTCAGGCCGCCCAAAATATCGGTCGAACTGGATGAGCGGACCGATTGGCTGGAATTCCGCTTCAGTATGTCGGATATTGGAGAGTCCGAAATTCGCGGGCTGCTGCAAGCCTTGGAGGAGAAGCGTCGTTACTACCGGTTGCCTGGCGGAGCCTTCATGCCGCTTGAAAGTGATGAGTTCCAGGAAATCATCCAATTTATGAACGAGGTTGGCCTACGTCCTCAAGATTTTGGTGGTTCGGACTTCCGGGTTCCGCTAACGCGGGGGCTGCATGTTAAGGAGGAAGAACTGCAAGGCAGTGCCGTACGACTGGGCAAATCATTTCGCGAGTTGCTGCATAACCTGCGGCGTCCCGGCAATCTGGAATTTGCGGTTCCACCTCAGCTCGCTCCGGTGCTTCGCGATTATCAGGCCCATGGCTACCAATGGCTGAAGACCCTGGCCCATTACCGCTTCGGAGGAATTCTTGCCGATGACATGGGGCTGGGCAAAACCTTGCAAAGCATCGCCTTCATCGTGTCAGTGCTACCGGAAATTGCTGAATCCGGTCAGCCTGCGTTGATCGTCGCACCCGCATCGCTGGTCTATAACTGGCAAAATGAATTGACCAAGTTTGCCCCACAGGTCAAAGTGGTCATCGCTGACGGAAGCAAAGCCGAACGGGTGCGGGCGTTGCGCGAAGCGGATTCGGCTGACGTTATTATTACCTCTTACCCCCTGCTGCGACGCGATGTTGACCAATTTGCCGAGCTGTCCTTCCATACGCTGATTCTTGATGAAGCTCAGAGCTTCAAGAATCATGCCTCGCAAACGGCGCAAGCCGTGAAGAGCCTGCAAGCCCGGCAGCGGTTTGCCTTAACCGGAACACCGGTAGAGAATTCGTTGGAGGAATTGTGGTCCATCTTCAATGCCGTATTTCCCGGGCTCTTCCCTAGTCGGCAGGCATTTGGGGAGTTGTCCCGGGATCAGATCTCCCGGCGAATTCGGCCGTTCCTGCTCCGGCGGTTGAAGACAGACGTGCTCAAGGAGCTGCCAGAAAAGATTGAATCCCTGCAAGCCAGCGAACTGCTACCGGAGCAGAAGAAGCTATACCTGGCTTACCTCGCCAAGCTCCAACAGGAAACATTAAAGCATCTGGATGCAGATTCGTTCGGGCAAAATCGCATTCGTATCCTGGCGGGGTTGACCCGGCTGCGGCAGCTTTGTTGTCACCCTTCCCTATTCGTGGACGGTTACGAAGGGGGCTCCGCCAAATTTGATCAACTGCTGGAAATGATTGAGGAATGCCAAAGTGCGGGCAAACGCGTACTGATTTTTTCACAGTTTACACAAATGCTGGATTTGATCGGACGTGAGCTCGGATACCGGGGTCTCCCCTTCTTCTATCTGGATGGCAAGACACCTGCAGCGGACCGGGTCGGACTATGCCAACGCTTCAATGATGGAGAACGTGATTTGTTCCTTATTTCGCTGAAGGCTGGGGGCACGGGACTTAATTTGACCGGAGCGGATACGGTAATTCTGTACGATCTATGGTGGAACCCAGCCGTTGAACAACAGGCCGCAGATCGTGCTCACCGGATTGGACAGAAAAATATTGTACAGGTCATCCGGCTCGTCGCCCAGGGCACTGTAGAGGACAAAATGTACGAGTTACAACAAAAGAAGAAGAATTTGATTGAAGAGGTGCTGAAGCCGGGACAGGAAGCTTTATCAGCACTTTCGGAAGAGGATATTCGCGAAATATTAATGATCTGACAAATCGGCGAAAGTATGTGTTTAATTGGTGAGTTCGGGACAATCTAATGTGAGGGGTAACCCCGCCATCAATCGCCAGAGGAGGATCATTATGGTACATTATGAAGGGCATGAGCCGCAGGATGAGTCCAAGTTGCGTAATAAAATGGATCATGAAGGGGATTCACTTGCGGAGAAGAAGAAAATGGAAAACGGAGTAGATATTGAACCGGAAGCCGATGAATGGGTGGCCAAGCCGGTGCCTTTCGCCGATGGCGATACTGACTCCGAGTAATAACTCACTTATGACGTATATAATCCGCAGCAGCCTATAGTGCTGCTTGCGGATTATTGTTTATTTACAGAGTTGTTGCATCGGTTGGGGTGGTTGCTGCGCTTGCGCGGGTCCCTCTCTTCTTGGCCGACACGGTGTAGACCATGAAGTATACTAGCAGGAACAGACCCATAAATGCGGCAGAATATCGATACATCACGGCGTAATTCGTTATGGATGCGATAGCACCAAGCAGAACCGCCCCTACGGCCACGCCGAAATCCATTGAATTGTAGAACATACTGTTGGCCGAGCCATATTGTTCCGGCTGACAAACCCGTAGCATCCACGCCTGAATTGTAGGCTGAATGGCCCCGAAACCAAGTCCGTAAAGTAGAGCCGAACAAATTAACATAGGCATGGATGTGGCAAAGGACAGAACCAGCATACTGGTTACCACCACTAAAGCAGCCGGAATAAGAACCCTTGCCGGGCCTTTTGCATCAAAGATGCGGCCGGAAATCGGGCGAATGAGCATGACGGTGAGTGCGTTGAATAAGAAGAACAAGCCAACCTGCTCCAGATGAACAAACTCGCCGTACAGAGCTATAAAGCTAAGTAACCCGCTATACGTGATGGACAACAGCATATTAAGAAAAGCGGGAAACCAAAGTCCGCGAATCCACCTATCGCCGGGTTCCTTTCCACTCTTGGCGGCGGCATGGGGGCGAACCGCCCGAGTCTTGGGCAACGCACGGCTGAGTAGTAGCAGTGGAATCATCAACAACACCGTAACGGTTCCCCCTAACGTAAGCACGTCAAAGCCCAACTGCTTCATTACGTTGAGGCCGATCATCGGCCCTACAGACATGGCCAGGCTGCTGGACAAGCCGAAATAGCCGATGCCCTCCCCCATTCTGGATAAGGGAATAATCCTTGAGACCAAGGTCGGCAAGATGGTACTGCCCAGCCCGAAGCCAACGCCATAACCAGCTCGTACCATCAGTAATTCCCCAACGCCATCTGCCCCGGCATTTAGCGCCGTCATGCCGGCCGCAATAATCAATCCTGCCAATAAGAGTACATTTGGGGAGTATCGTCTCAGTAAGGCTGAGGCCAAAAATCGCGTCAATATAGCCGATAAGGCAAATACGCTAGTGATCAGGCTGACCTCCAGGTCACTGGCTCCGAACTCGCTTTTGGCATAGGACGAGAATGAAGATAATAACATATGCAAATTTAAAAATAGTAAAAACGCTGAGACCGTTAATGAGATAAACGATTTCGTCCAAAGGGCTTCTCCTGCTTGTTGTAAAGGCATTTCTCTCTCCTGCTCTCCTATGAAGTCTTGTTCTTACGAAGGCTGTTTTGTCTAAACGCTAAGCTGGAAGTTGATTCGCTGCAGCAGTTCCATTAACATGCTGTATTCATCCTCGCTCATCATTTGCTTCACATCCTCGGTGACACTTTGCTCTAAAGGTAGGGTCTCCTGAATTAATGCCTTCCCCCTGACTGTGCTGTACACGAGAAAAGAACGGCGATCCTGCTTGCCCGTTTGTTTGCGTATCAGGCCTTTGTGCTCCAGATGGTCAATGATTCGGGTTGTCGTGGGCTTATCCTTTCCTGACCGATTAGCTATTTCCTTCTGAATGAGCCCGTCCGCCAAATCAATCTGATATAACACCGCCCACTGCTCCGGCGTAATGTCATAGTCCTTTAAACGTTGCTGTAGCAAGGAGGCAATCTTTCGATAAGCTACGCCCATTACAAATCCTATCGCCGGCTCTCTCTCTGGCTCCATGGTAGTCACGTACCCTCCTCCTTTTTTTCAAAAATAGTTGTCTAGACAATTATATATAGGTCAACTATATCTGTCAAACGACGAGTGCTCGCTCCCCAACGCCTATGTGTTTATTTGTTACGGATTAGGTAATCATCTTTTCCCTTTTCATCCTGCGCGAATACACTAGTTCTACAACGTGCTATTAAAAACGTACTGAAGGGGACTTGCGTTTATGAAGACCACCCGGCAACCACGCCATGTCGTCAGCAAGTGGAAGAAAAATGAGGTACTGATGCAGCACAGAACGATACGTTCACATCTTCCGGAATCGATGCGCTTTAGCCGTGAGCATCTACTTCACATGCTGCGAAAATATAAGATGGTTTATGTTAAACCCGTCAGCGGGACTTGGGGTAAAGGCGTTATCCGGGTAGAGATGGTCTCGACATCCGGTGAAGGAACTTATCAATATCATCTGGATACGACGGTCCGCACCTGCTCTTCCTTTGACGAGCTTTATACCGCCATTTGCAAGCGGAAGTTCAAGAAGCGTTATCTTATTCAGCAAGGCATCGATTTGCTTAAATACCAAAACCGCCGTTTTGATCTGAGAGTCATGGTGCAGCGCACCTCGCACAAAGGCTGGAAAACGACTGGAATCATCGGCAGGCTAGCCCATCCTCGTAAAATTGTGACCAACTACCATAATGACGGGAAGCTAATGCCTGTAGAGAAGTTGTTGGCTCCCCACTTGAGAGAGTCTTACCTTCCGACTTATCTTGCCACTCTGGAAAGCCTGGGTGAGGACATCGCCGAGCATTTAAACAGCCGCTTCCCCGGAATTCGGGACCTTGGCGTAGATGTAGCCCTGGACCAGAAGCTTCGTCCCTGGATTCTTGAGGTCAACACCTCTCCGGACCCCTTTATCTTCCGCAAGCTCAAGGACAAGAGCATGTTTCGTACCGTTATGCAATATGCTCGCGCCAATGGCAAGCTAAAAGCACGATGAGCCAGCAAGTGTATTGATTCGGCGAAGACGAGTATCAACCATAGCTAAGCTTCTAAAGGCAAATCTAAAAGGACAGAACATCCGGTACGCTCTTCCGGAGTTCTGTCCTTCTATATATGATTAGTACGGATTTCTTTTATTCAACTACATAGTTGGTTGGAGTTTCCCCCTTACATCACAAATGACTGATAGACAGCCATCAACTTCGTAGCTGTTTGCTTCCAGCCAAAATGCTTGACCGCATGTTCCCTCGCCTTCACCGACATCTCCTTCGCGGCTTCGCGGTATTGCACCAATTGCCAGATCCAGCGAGCATGCTCTTCAGGCTGTTTGTATTCATCCACCAAATATCCATTCTCGCCATGGCGGATAATCTCGCCAATACCGCCAATATTCGAAGCGATAACCGGCAAGCCACACGCCATGGCCTCCACGTTGACCAGTCCGAATGCCTCATGTTCCTGCGAAGGACAGGCCAGACAATCTGCACTCTGAAATTGGCGATGAATGACCACATGGGGAATTCTCCCTGTGAAGCGGACCGGAACTCCCTTGTGACGGGCCAACTTATGCAACTCTCTCATATATCTTGGTCTACCTCGGCCAACGACAGTCAAGGTAACTTCCTTCCCTGCCTTCCGGACTAAGCTGATTGCTCGAATCAGCACCGGAACTCCCTTACGTGGAATAACCCGGCCCGCAAACAAGATGTGGAATCCGGCAGACGGAGCTTTTTGCATATTGGGCTTGAATCGGTCGGTATCCACACCAAGATGAATCGTAACCATTTTGCTGATGTCCTCAGGAAATCGCTGCGACAGACGGGTCCTCAACGATTCACTATTAGCGATAATTATATCGGCTTTAGCCAAACATTGGCTAATTTGATCTGTCGGTCTGACAAACGTTAGGGAATGGAGAAACAAGGATACGGGTATCTTAGGAAAGGCTCTCTTCAATTTCGCCATGTGATAGGGCCGGTTATCCACCTGGATGAGGTCATAATTCCGTCCTCTGACATAACGTAGCACCGAGGCCATATAGGTACGGGGAGCCCCCGCGCTTACCCGGATAATTGTCAAATTACCCATACGGCTTATACGAGACAGATGCCTTGCCCGTCTGCTGACCAGGGTAATGGTATGGCCTGAAGCCGCCCATTGCCGTGCAATAGCCAGCATACATATTTCCACCGACCCGTTGCCGGGAACCGGGAACTGCTCGGGTGCCACCATCAGAATATTCATGAGCCCTATGTCCTCCCTCACCAAATGGCCTGTATCTATTCACCATATGCGTCAAAAGAGAAATCCGCACCCCCGTTAAAAACCTAACCTCATCATCCAATAGTATAAAAAAGTATACTATACTACATATTTGTGCGTACTTGTAACTTAGGACCATGTGGTCTACCATGATAAAAGACAACGATTCACATTAGATTTATAAATAAAAGGAGTGGTAGCCCGTGAGTTCCAAACTATTTACCCCGTTCACCCTAAAAGAGGTTACTTTTAAAAATCGCATCGTCATGTCTCCGATGTGTCAATATTCAACTCCCCAGCAAGATGGAATCGCCGGAGATTGGCATAAAATCCATTATGCTACTCGCGCCGTTGGCGGCGTAGGGCTTATTATAATTGAAGCAACTGCTGTGTCCCCTGAAGGGCGAATCAGCTATAAGGACCTTGGAATTTGGAGCGATGAGCATGTGGCCGGCCTTAAGGAAATTGCCGATCTGGTTCATCAGAATGGCTCTAAAATCGGTATTCAGTTAGCCCATGCCGGACGCAAGGCTGAACTAGAGGAAACGATTCTTGCCCCTTCGGCCATCCCCTTTCCTGACAAGAAGACGCCTAAAGCAGCGGACGCCCAGGATATTCAGGGTATTATTTCCGACTTCCGGGATGCCGCCCGCCGCACGCGAGAAGCTGGCTTTGATGTTATTGAGATTCATGCAGCTCACGGCTACCTCTTGAATGAATTCCTGTCCCCTGTCACCAACCATCGTGAGGATGAGTATGGTGGCAGTGCCGAAGCACGCTATCGTCTATTAGGTGAAATTATTGAAGCGGTCAAGACAGAATGGTCGGGTCCACTCCTTGTGCGGATATCGGCAGACGAATACGATCCACAGGGCAATTCGCTTGAGCAATATATTGATTACGCTCGCCGGATGAAGGAACAAGGTGTCGATCTTGTGGATTGCAGCTCTGGCGGTCTGGTCCCGGCATCCATCCATCCTTATCCAGGATATCAAGTCAATCTGGCTGATCAAATCCGGCGCCAAGCTGATATGGCTACCGGAGCCGTTGGCTTGATTACCAGCCCGGCCCATGCCGAAGAAATTGTGAGCAATGATCGGGCCGACCTAGTGTTCCTGGGTCGTGAACTGCTCCGTAACCCTTATTGGGCTTATGAAGCAGCTAAGGAACTGCATACTACGCTGGATCGTCCTGCGCCTTACGAACGGGCTTAATTTAATTCATCCCATGAATGGTTAGCCTGATTACCAACCAGCCCCTGCTTGCCTATCGGTGAGTACGGGGCTGGTTGTTTTATGTATGCCTTTAAAGATAAGCTTGGCTTTGTTTCTGTGCAGCTATATAATTTGGAGAGTGAATTTGGCGAGGAGTGAGACTGATCCATGAACAAGCTTCGCATTCTAGTTATGACCGCAGTAGAGGCAGAACGAGCTGCCGTGATGCGTGGACTCGGCAGCTATGAAGGTGCCGAAGTGCGAATCGCGGGCGTTGGCCCGGCATCAGCGTCGGCTTCCACCGCGAAAATTCTGGCTCTGGCTGGTGTGACCGGAGGGTTACTGTCCATTCCCACAGAAGATCGCCCCCGCGGGAACAGCTTTGATCTCGTTATTAGCGCTGGAATTGGTGGCGGGTTTGCAGATATCGCACCTATCGGTTCTCTGGTCGTGTCAAGCGACATCATCGCTGCTGATCTGGGAGCCGAGACATCGGAGGGTTATGTCAGTGTAGATACACTGGGATTCGGGGTTTCACGTATCTCTGCCGAGCAGGATCTCTCCCATCGTTGGACCGAGGCGTTGCAAGCCGCTGGCCTTGCTGCAAGCCTTGCGCCGGTATTGACGCTTTCGACCGTGACTGGAACGGCCGCAACCGCGCAGAACCTCTCCTTGCGTTACCCAGGGGTTGGCGCAGAAGCCATGGAGGGCTACGGCGTTGCTGAAGCGGCAAGGCAGTTTGACTTGCCTGCGCTTGAGATTCGCGCCATCTCCAATGTGGTTGGCCCCCGTGATCGGGAGTCTTGGAAGATTGGCGAAGCCCTGCAGGCTTTGGAACAAGCTATCACTATATTAACGGAGGTGCTGTCATCATGAAAATTGCTTTTTCCCCTTGTCCCAATGATACCTTTGTATTCCATGCCTGGGCTCATGGCTTGATTCCGGGTGCTCCCGAATTGGATGTCACCTACGCTGACATCGATATTACTAATGGGCTTGCTGCTTCCGGAGAAGGCCCTGAGGTACTGAAAATATCCTACGCTGCCCTGCCTTGGGTGCTTGATGAATATGCACTACTTCCATGCGGAGGTGCCCTTGGCCGTGGCTGTGGCCCGCTGGTATTAACCAAAGGTTCTGCAACCGAGGCTATCAGTGCAGCGGCATTGTCGGGCCGTCGTGTTGCCGTTCCAAGTGAACGGTCAACGGCTTATTTGCTCTTTCGGCTATGGGCTGCGAAGCATATTCCAGGTGGCGTAGGCGAAATTGTCGTAATGCCGTTTGATGAGATTATGCCTGCTGTACAGCGTGGAGATATCGATGCCGGATTGGTCATTCATGAAGCTCGCTTTACTTATCCCTCTTACGGTCTGGACCTTCTACAGGATCTTGGTAGTTGGTGGGAAGAAGATACAGGACTGCCGATACCGCTGGGTGCCATCATCGCGCGGCGCTCACTGGATTTACAGCAGCTTGCCCGCTGGACAACGGCATCTGTAGAATATGCCTGGGCTCATCCCGAGGCCTCTGCTGAGTATGTCATGAGCCACGCTCAGGAGATGTCACCCGATGTAACCCAAGCCCATATCGAGCTGTACGTCAACAAATATACGGCAAACTTGGGTGAAGACGGATATGCCGCAGTCAGCGCCCTGCTGGAACGCGCAGCCGCCGAAGGACTTGTGCCCAAGATTGATCCGCTCAAGCTCCGGGGAGACTGGAGCTTGTAGAGATTATATATGATAAGAGATTTGGGCAATTGGGCTTGGCTTTGTACAGCAAGCCCGCCCCTCTCATCATGTTCGCGGTTTCTCGTTAGTTACAGCCTACTCTATACAACCCTTCATCCAACTGTAAACCCTCCTCTTTCCTTCGCAAACATTTCTCCTTTTTATCGCTAGCCGCAATCCTGAGCCGATACCTCCTAAACCCAAAACATTTATGCTATTGATGAAATCATAAAAATAGTATACACTGTGAATAGTATTAACTATTAATGGTATCATTAATTAGTGCGAATATAGGAGGAGAATACGATCAAAACATATTTTATAACCGGCGGAACCGATGGCATGGGCAAGCAACTCGCCTTGCGACTACTAAGGGATGGCCAGCAAGTCATTGTGGCTGGGCGGAATCCTCAAAAGGGAGAATTGTTCTTGGCCGATGCGGAACGAATGGGTGCAAAAGAGCGAGCGACCTTTTTACAGGCTGATTTGAGCCTTGTAGAGGAGAACCATCGCCTGATTCATGAGTTGACATCCAAATTTGACGTTCTTGACGGAGTGGTGTTCTGCGCCGTAAACTTTACGCAGCGAGCAGAACGTTTGATCACAAAGGAAGGGTTTGAGGCCATCTTTGCTCTTAGTTACCTGAGCAGATTCGTTTTGAGCTACGGCTTAACTGGGATGCTTGAAAAATCAACAGACCCTATTATTCTGAATTTCTGTGGAGTGGGAGTTCCGGGGAATATCAAATGGGAAGACATACAATTTAAGCACCATTTTTCTAGCCAAAAGGCCTTGATAAATAGCAGTAAGCTTAATGAACCGTTAGGTGTTAGCTATGCTCTGACCAGCTCTTCCGGAAAAGTTAAGTATGTTTTGTTCAACCCGGGAATGGTGAGAACTACTAATATCATGGCAAATTTAAAATTTTTACTTAAACTGATAACCTTGGCGTTTGGAAAGTCGCCGGAGAAAGCAATCGAACCGGCACTACGCTTGCTGAAAAACGTGCCAAAAGATCAGTTGACGGCAATGATTCAAAATCGTACCAAGCCGCTTAGTCTTAGCAAAAAATCGTTTGACGAGTCCAATGCAAAAAGGCTCTATTCCATGACTAAAGAACTGCTGGGTACATTGGAGGTGAGATGATGAACGAAATTGAAGAAGCCGTTGAAGCGCTGGGTGTGCTAATGTTGTGTGGAGACGTTATGGATGAGTTCACTCGTTTTAGCAAAGGGGAGCTTTTTATTCTGAAATATCTTTTCACCAAGAACGCACCTGTACTACCGTCCGAATTAGGTGAAGCCCTCAACAGCAGCAATTCCAGAATCTCTGCTGCTCTAAAAGTTCTTGAGAAAAAGGGACAAATTCACCGTGAAATCGATGTTAATAATCGCAGGAACATACTGGTTACTTTGACCGACACGGGACGAGAGCGTATAAGCATAAACATCCAGCGGATACGCGATCATCTGACCAAAGTGGTGACCGAAATGGGGGTAGACGAAGCTCGAGAATTCGTCCGTCTGTCTACCAGGTTTTTCGAAATTGCGGAACGAACTATGCCAGACAAGTCTGAGTATCCCGAAGCTGACTTGACCTAGTCTGCGTCATCGTCCATTAAGCTAATGGGTACAAAAAGCAGCTATTTCCTACGAAGCGGCAACTTCCGTGCCACAATCCCACTTCCTTAGGGATAGAAGTTGTCGTTTTCTGGGGAATAGCTGCTTCATGTTCATGTGGATTATAGGGAAAGAGGTTCAAGCTCCGCCGCCAAAACGCTTGCGGTAACCGCACTTTCGGCACAGTTCCTCAACCGCCTCACGCCGCGAGAAGCCCTCATACAGCCGATTTGCCCGCTCCCCTTCAATGATTTCGGAGAACGAAGTCTCGTTGATGTTGCCCAGATTAATAACGCCCTCCCCATCCAGGCAACATGGAATAACCGTGCCATCCACGAGAATTCCTGCCTGATTGCGTAAGCCATGGCAAAAGCCTTTGCCATCATCTTCCTCGGCCCTGAGGTCAGGCCACGCAAATTCATAATCCTGATTCAAATAGACCCGTTCAGCCAGCTTAATTCCACCACCGGGAACGATTCTCTCTTCAATATGGTAATCCAGCCCAAATTCATGCTCAATGAGCTCCAGAGTCGCCCGATTACGGCTACGTTCCAGATTAGTCTCATTGTCTTGAGTAAGATTCCACAACCGGAACGATACCAGTAGCTCGGACGTGGCTACCGCTTCTCGCACAAAAGACAAAATATGGCTGACATATCCCTCTCGGTCTGTCGAACCTTCATGTCCGTCAAAGCTGTGCAAGGAAAAATTGATCTGCCTGAGCGCGGGCTTACCCAGCAACTTATGCCGCACCTTCGGTAGCAACGTACCATTCGTCGTAATATTGACGTGAAAACCTTTTTCATGGCTGATATCAAGCAGTTGATCAATTTTCGGATGCAATAACGGCTCCCCTTTGACATGGAAATAGATATAGTCCGTATGCGGTTTGATATCATCAAGTATTTTCCGAAAATCGTCGACTTGTATAAATTGAGATTTACGTTGCGTCGGCGGACAAAAGCTGCATGCAAGATTACAGATACTGGTTGTTTCGATGTAAAATTTTTTAAACTTTTTCATAGGAACCTGCTTTGTTAAGTTATAGTCATATTCTCTATTCTATCTCAAATTGCATGGAAACCCCAGTGCTAAAAATATAACTGTCACCCAGATCGCCCCTACTACTACATCAGTCACCATACTTACCGTAGCTACATTTTCTTAAGGTATTGCCTGTGCGGTAATTCTGATATTCTCGATGATAATTGGCGTCCCTGCAAACAGAGTGTCCTGAGATAAATCCAGAGTCAATAAATCCGGCTGCAAAGTGAACAATCTGCCCTCTTGCATCATGCCATTGATATATAAATTGGTATAGGCATCTGGGCCAACTCCGTCAAAAATTGCCGGATTATTTCCATTATCATTGGTAAATTCATTCGCTGCAATATCCACGCTACCACCGCCAATCGCTGTGGGTGGTGCATAGAAATATCGGAACACGGTAGGCGTGACTAAGATCGCCCCACCCGGAGGCCCAACAGCTCCTGTTGCTCCGGTCGCCCCCACCGCTCCCTGCGGCCCTTCAGCACCAGTGGGACCTGTCGCCCCGGTCACCCCAGGCACTCCTTGCGGTCCCGCTGCTCCTGTCGCACCAGTCACCCCCGGCGCTCCTGCTGGTCCCGCTGCTCCTGTCGCACCGGTTACTCCCGGCGCTCCTGCCGGTCCAGCCGCTCCCGTTGACCCGGTCACCCCAGGCGCTCCTTGCGGTCCCGGTGCTCCTGCTGGTCCCGCTGCTCCTGTCGCACCAGTCACCCCAGGCGCTCCTGCCGGTCCTGCTGCTCCTGTCGCTCCAGTCACTCCAGGCGCTCCTGCCGGTCCCGCTGCTCCTGTCGCTCCAGTCACTCCAGGCGCTCCTGCCGGTCCCGCTGCTCCTGTCGCACCAGTCACCCCAGGCGCTCCTTGCGGCCCTGCTGCTCCTGTCGCACCAGTCACTCCCGGCGCTCCTGCTGGTCCCGCTGCTCCCGTCGCCCCGGTCACCCCAGGCGCTCCTGCCGGTCCCGCTGCTCCTGTCGCCCCAGTCACCCCAGGCGCTCCTGCCGGTCCAGCCGCTCCCGTTGCCCCGGTCACCCCAGGCGCTCCTTGCGGTCCCGCTGCTCCTGTCGCCCCGGTCACCCCAGGCGATCCTGCTGGTCCCGCTGCTCCTGTCGCACCAGTCACCCCAGGCGCTCCTGCTGGTCCCGCTGCTCCTGTCGCACCAGTCACCCCCGGCGCTCCTTGCGGTCCTGCTGCTCCTTGCGGCCCGGCTGGTCCCGCCACTGTCGGTGGGTCCTGCGGATCTAATGTGCAAGGCACCGCCACCGGGAGATCGCAACGAGCCTCACCAAGCTTGAACGGTCCCTTGGTTCCACCTGTTCGCTTTTGACATATAGCTCCCCTGCGACCAGGCTCCTTTTTCCACCGTCTCGTATCGCAACGCCGGATTTTTCTTTTAAGGGGAGAGACCTTTCTGCCCTTTGCTTGTTTGTTCCGCCCACTGCCGTTTTTATTACAGCGCCTTTCAACTTTGACAATTACGCATCTCGTGGTGCGCTTTGTAGTCGCCATCCCTCTACCTCCCGCTGAGATTTTCCTCAAGCTTCACTCGCTCCCATATCATATGTTGGCTTGCTTGGCGGCGAGATAGACGAATATCCCCCCAGTCCAAAATGCAAAAATCCATGATGAACAGGGGAAGTACGCCGTTTCTATTAATGAGATTGTTTCATTATATGATTATGTATCGGATCTTTCGGTACGATCAGAGATTAGGAGGTGAATTTCATGCCTGTAGTTAAACCTGTATTCAATGCTGTATCTACTGCTCCTGTAGCTTCCGGAGGTGAAGTGACTACTACGGTTACACCTACTGTTACACGCTATTTCGCAACCTTAACAGCCGGTATGATTAGTGAAACGGATACCACCATTCCTGCTGCCAGCTTTGTTGATGATGCGGACGGCCCGGTGACAGATCTGCCTACGCTTACTGGCAGTGACTACTTCAATGTCTATATCAACGGCGTTATCCAGCAAGCTTCATTGTCCACGCTGTCAACGGCCAGCCTTGTGCTGGATACTACTGAATTGTTCGCCGGTATTCCTGTCCAGTTGGAGATCGGTAGCTTTGGAGATGTAACTTCAGCAATTACAACACCTCAGACCATATCAGCACCAGAAATTACGATCCTCACGTAAAAGCGTATTGACGAACCTGTCTTCTTTCTTCTACAATAATTGCAGTAATATAGAGCGATGGAGTTCGCCTTAACCGCTCGGATGAGCTGATGACTCCTACCAGTTAATACTGGTAGGAGTCTATCTGTTTTTAAGAGGAGGATGAGAATAATGAATGTGCTGGCGTTGATTATCGGCGGATTTTTGGGCACAATGCTTCGCTATACAATTGGTCTGTGGATACCTGTTATCAACAGTTTCCCTTTGCCTACCTTACTAATTAATTTACTCGGTTGCCTGTTCCTGGGCTGGTTCTTTACCGTCGCCAATCCCAAGAAAATACGGCAAGATGTGTATCTCGGCATAGGTACGGGATTCACGGGTGCCTTCACCACCTTCTCAACCTTTGCTGCCCAGACGGTGGGCGCTTTACATACAGGTCATTTGTTTATAGCTGGTGTTTACGTTCTCAGCAGTATAGCAGGAGGCTTGGCCATGATCCGATTTGGAATATGGTTAGGCTATCGAACAATCGGGAATAAACCCTCGGGGGAATCGGTATGATTGTACTTATTGGCCTTGCAGGGGTCTTAGGCACTTTGTTGCGTTTTTATCTGGGGAGATGGGTATCTGCCCGTGCTGCCAAAAGAGGACGACGATTCCCGTGGGGAACCTGGATCATCAATCTTAGCGGTTCCTGGCTGCTCGGCATATTAACCTCACTTCATCTAAGTGGCACAATACCCGACTGGAGTTGGCTTATCCTGGGCACAGGATTCTGCGGCGCATACACTACCTTTTCTACCTTCGGGTATGAGGCCGTTTCTCTCGTCGAAAGCGGACACGGCACACAGGCAGCCCTCTACGTTCTGTCCTCCCTGGGATTAGGGCTCGTTGCCGTCTGGTCAGGAATGCAGATCTTTTAGAGATTGTTCACGGGCCAAGCATAGGCTTCGGTCTCTACCCCCGGCAAACGCCCGCTTTGTAATCCATTGTCACGGCAACTGCATACGATAAAAGCAAATCCGCGATATGCGAGAAAAGGTGATAGCATTGGCCAGTTTTCGTCAAGCTTATTTGCTAAAGAAACGTATTGCCGGTAGCATCCTGAAGCAACAAGGTATACATGGAATCGGCGTAGGTCTACACGATCCCAAGCATCCCAAGAAAGGCGCCGCCATTATCGTATATGCCGATGCATTGGCAACGACAGGACAGACCCGGAAGAACAAGAAGAACCGCCGGCCCCCGGTACCAAGATACTTGAAATCACGGTCCGGTGTTCCATTTCGTGTAGTTCGCTCTGCCCGATTTTGCAAAAAAGGGACGAACGGCAGCTCCTTCACTCGCCGAGTCCGCCCGGTTATAGCGGGATACAGTGTGGGTACCCCTGAAGGTTCAGGCACAGCCGGCCTGATCGTAAGCAACGATGGATGTGGACGTAGCCGCTTGATTCTTAGCAATAACCACGTACTCGTGGATAATAACACCCAGCGCTACTCGCCTACTATTCAACCGGGAGGCGCTGATGGGGGCACAGTCCCCCGTGACCAGATCGGTCAGCTTGACCGCTTCGTCCGGCTTAGCAAGCGTAGAGCCAATTATCTGGACGCCGCTACATCCAAGCCACTACGCCGTTCCTTGCTCAAACCCGCTTATGCTGTCTTTGGCACGGTGCCTGGTTACGTGAAATCTTACAAAATCGGGGATCGCTTCAAAAAGGTAGGACGTACTACCGGCGTAGTCACGGGTACAGTAGAGTCCATTCATACCGATGTCCAGGTGGATTACGGTGGTTATGGTAATCTGGGTACTATTACTTTCAAGGATCAAAGTATTATACGCGGCAGACGCCCTGTTTCCCTGGAAGGAGACTCAGGTTCGGTATGGCTGACCCGCAAAGGCAATTATGCAGCAGCGGTCAATTTTGCCGGCTCGGATAACGGGCTGTTGTCCATCGCTTATCCTGTAGATTGGTTCATGCGAGTATTTGGTACCCGCGTAGCCAAACCGGGAGCGCACAGAGTCCGGCGTGGGGCAACTGGCAAATATGCCTGCATTCGCCCGCTCACTCCCAAGCTGCTTAATCGGTTGCGACCTATTAAAGCCCTCCCCCACAAAACCATCCGCAGCCGCCCATAAAAGCTGATTCTCGTATCTATATCGGCGACTTCTCGCTGGGTGAACGGCCCCTCATTGTGGAACCTATCAACAATGAGGGGCTCGCTCAATGGATCTCCTTGGCATCCCGGGGCAAATAACGGACATGCTCCAGATATTTTGTCATTTGGATGTCATCTGCTTCATGGTAGGTGTAGCTTAAATCCCTGGCCACTTCGTTGGCAAGTAGCCTGAACAATGCACAAGCCGCAAAGACGGACACCCACATCTTCTCATAATTGCTGTCCGAATAGGTCTGCTCGTACATCCGCCAATAGGATTCCGGCAAGTACGTTTTCATATATTTTCCCATTTTCCCAATCGAGACACTATAATTTTGTTCTGATCCCACCCACCATGACACCATCTCATCCAGTCTTGGTCTGATCACGCCTTCAAACATCTGTTTTGCGTAAGGCAATTCATCACGCCAGATCCCTTTGGCTACATTTTGCAAACACCACCAGAAATCATTGCAACAGCTTGCATAGAGCGGCTCCGAAGGCCTCTTGACTTGATAATCCCGATCTGTTGGAGCCGCAATGCTTGGCAGGCAGCCGTCCTTGTCCAACAGAGGAATGGTAAGTAAATCACTACCATATCTCTCCAGCATGGCTTCTTTCGTTTCAATCTTAAGATCGATTCGATTACCATCTGTGAACAACATTAAATACATATAAGATTGTTGGATGTCTAGAGCCCTGCCGCTTTCCAGATCATTCTTGTCAGGCTCTTGCATCATGATACGATCACCGAACACATCAATCCATCCTGTCTGTTGCATGAAGGAAGTGACTTCCTTCACGACATACACTATATCGTAATCCTGAAATATGTCCTTGGGTACATTCGGATTGGTACGTGATCCATTCATATACACAGCACGAATTTGTTCGTCCTTTCTGGCAACGTCCAAAATCAACGCCATCATATCCTCTTCTGTTCGCATGGGGGGAACCCTCCTTCATTTTCCGATCAGACCGGCCGTATATTCAATAATTTTATACTTAAGCTTCTGCCTGACTTTCATAAGAACAAACAAACTCCCCAGGAACCATTCCCAGGGAGTCTTATCCATCATCCTATTCCATAAAATCCTTCAGCCGCTTGCTGCGACTAGGGTGTCTCAGCTTGCGTAAAGCTTTGGCTTCAATCTGACGAATCCGTTCCCGGGTTACGCCAAATTCCTTACCGACCTCTTCCAGGGTGCGCGTACGCCCGTCATCCATACCGAAGCGAAGACGCAACACATTCTCCTCACGCTCAGTCAGCGTATCGAGGACCTCTTCAAGCTGCTCCTTCAGCAACTCGTAAGCTGCCGCTTCCGCAGGTGCCGGGGCATCGTGATCTTCAATAAAATCGCCCAGGTTAGAGTCGTTCTCTTCCCCGATCGGGGTCTCCAGCGACACTGGCTCTTGAGCAATCTTCATGATTTCACGCACTTTTTCCGGGGTTAAATCCATCTCCTTGGCAATTTCCTCAGGCGTAGGCTCGCGTCCAATTTCCTGAAGCAATTGTCTGGAAATACGAATCAATTTATTAATCGTCTCGACCATGTGAACAGGGATACGAATCGTTCTAGCCTGATCAGCAATCGCCCGCGTAATCGCTTGACGAATCCACCAGGTTGCATACGTACTGAATTTAAAGCCCTTGGAATAATCAAACTTCTCCACAGCCTTGATCAGTCCCATGTTGCCTTCCTGAATCAGATCGAGGAATACCATACCGCGTCCCACGTAACGCCGAGCGATACTCACAACCAGGCGCAGATTGGCTTCAGCCAGACGGCGCTTGGCTTCCTCGTCCCCCTTCTCGATCCGTCTGGCCAGATCGATTTCCTCCTCGGCGGACAACAAGGGTACCCGTCCAATCTCCTTCAAATACATCCGTACCGGATCATCGATCTTTATACCTGGCGGCAACGTCAGGTCATCGGTATATTCCACTTCACCCTGCTTCAAGTCCTCTGCCATCTTTCAGACCCCCACCCTAAAAAATGAAAACTGTAAGAAATGCTTCTTTATCTCTAAGACCTGTCGTTACATTTGACAAATCATTGATATTATGCTATTATTGAGAAGATTATTGCTACATTATGTGAGTGGCTATCCGTCATTGTACCACAGGACAGGTTATAATACAAGGTTTTGAACAATGAATTCATGAATGAGACGCTGACCCTTGAGGATCAGCGTTTTTTTGTCCTCTTATTCTTTTGTATTCTACATTGATCAGGCCTGATCCTCCCAAGCCCGCTGTAAAGCAGCCTGAAAAATTTCAACCGGCTGTGCGCCAGATACGGCAAACTTGCCCTTGATGACGACAAAAGGTACTCCGCGAATGCCTAGCTTTCTTGCTTCGCCTTCATCCTCACGGACATCTTCGGCATAGTCACCCTGCTCCAGAGCTACTTTAGCCTCACGACCATCCAGCCCGGTCTCCTCAGCTAACTTCTGCAGCACCTCATGATCCCCGATATGTAATGAATCCGTGAAATAAGCACGAAATAAATGCTCGCTCATTTCCTTGGCTTTACCATGTCCGGCTGCGTAATGCAATAAACGGTGAGCATCAAATGTGTTTGTCGGAATCAACGTATCAAAATGATAGTCCAACCCATCTGCCTTGGCCTGCTGGGCCACATTCTGATTGGATTCCTGAGCCTGCTGCAGGCTTAAGCCGTATTTGACGGCCAACAGCTCGTAAATACTTGATTCCGTATCTCGCGGAGCCCCGGGGTCGAGCTCGAAGCTACGGTAAATCACCTCTACCTCATCACGATGCTCGAACAAATCCAACGCCTTCTCCAAACGACGCTTGCCGATATAACAGAAAGGACAAGCAAAGTCCGACCAAACTTCAATCTTCATCTTTCATTCCTCCTAAACCATGAGCCGTCAAATTAAGAGGCCCAAATTCCATAATAACGCGTCCTTTTCCTGGAAGCAACTTCCGCTTTATATACTTCTTTATCATTACCCCTCCCCCATAGCTTCAACCATGCCAAGAGAGTACCGTACCTCCAAAGCATATGGCATTCCCGCACAATTATGCGCCTGCCAAGCAATTGAAATGTGACTTGAATCGGTGGAAAAGCTATAATAGTGAAGGATCCTATTCAAAATTAAGGTGAGGTGAATGGAATGAAGATCACGTATTTGGGACATTCCTGCGTTCACGTGGACACCGGCAAATTCCAACTGATTATTGATCCGTTCCTTACGGGTAACCCTGAAGCGGGAGCCGCCGCAGAAGATATCAAAGCGGATTTTGTTCTGCTTACCCACGGACATTCCGATCATATCGGCGATGCCGGAAGTATCGCAAGACGCAACAATGCTCCGATTCTTGCCATCGTCGAGTTAGCGGACTATTTGGCCGCGTCAGGACTGAAGACGGTGGGCATGAACCTGGGCGGTTCCCGCGAATTCCCTTTCGGAAGAATCAAATGGGTACCTGCCCTGCACAGCACCTCCATCCACCAAGATGGCATCAATCTGTATATGGGGGTCGCTGCCGGTATTTTGCTTGAAATTAACGATTTGGTTCTGTACCATGCCGGGGATACGGCTTTGTTCAGTGACATGAAGCTGGTGGGCCTTCGTCGTCCGGTAGATTTGGCGTTTCTCCCCATCGGGGACCACTTTACGATGGGACCGGAGGATGCACTAACGGCAGCCGAATGGATTGGGGCCAAGCATGTCGTTCCCGTGCATTACAATACCTTTGATGCCATTGCCCAAGACGGCAGCCAATTTACAGACAAGCTGTATCATCTCGGTATTCAGGGTCATGCCTTGAAGCCGGGGGAGCAACTAGACACCGAAACGTGGACTTAACAGCCACTCAAGTGAGTGCACTTCGAAACAACAAGCCTTTGGCGTCATCTGATGGATTCAGATTGAGCCAAAGGCTTGTTTGCTGTAGGTATCAATAGTATCAGTCGACTAACTCTTTCCCCTTCGTCTCGACTCCAAGGAAGAAGACAGCCACAGCACCCACCAGCACCGTAATAAAGAACATCCAGAAAATGCCGCCAATAGCTACTTCCCGGGCAACGAGCACCCCAACCAGGTAAGGGGCGATAATACCACCGATTCGGCCAAATGAAGCCGCCAGCCCAACCCCTGTGGACCGTACCTTCGTTGGGTACAATTCCGGCGTATAGGCGTACATACCGCCCCAGGCTCCCAAATTAAAGAAGGACAGGCAGATCCCCGAAGCCAGCAGCATACCTTCGGTATCCGCATTTCCGAACCAGGCGGCGCTTGCTGCTGTAAGCACAAGATAGAGCACCAGCACGAACTTCCGCCCGAATTTCTCGATGAAATAAGCCGCAGTGAAATAGCCGGGAAGTTGCGCGAGTGTCATGATCAGCACGTATTCAAAGCTTTTCACCAAGGTGAACCCTTTAATAATCATCACGGAAGGCAACCAAAGAAACATACCGTAATAGGAAAAAACAACCGTGAACCAAAGAATCCACAGCATGAGGGTAGAACGTCGATACGGGCCTGTCCAGACGGAGCGGAAACGCTCTATGAACGATAGGCCCTTCCCCTCTCCCCGGGCTGCTTGCTTCTTGAAGCGGGGGGGATCTTGTATCGATTTACGCAGATACAAGGCATACAAAGCCGGAGTGGCTCCAATCAGAAAGGCGGCTTGCCAGCCGTACTTTGGAATTACAAAATAGGATATCAATGCAGCGGCAATCCAGCCAGCCGCCCAGAAGCTCTCCAGTAAGACAACGGCTCTTCCACGCTCCTTGGCGGGCACGGATTCCGAGACCAGCGTCGAAGCAACAGGGAGCTCACCTCCCAGGCCAAAGCCGGCAATAAAGCGCAGCACGCACAACACGGCGAAGCCGGTGGCCGCTGCCGATAGACCGCTCGCAAGCGAGAAGATAAGCAATGTCCAGAGCAGAACGGATTTGCGCCCAAATTTATCGGCCATATAGCCTGCAATCGCAGCTCCGAAGGCCATTCCGACCGAATTAATGGCTGTAAAGAAGCCGGTTTGCTCCGGAGTCAAGCTCCACTCCACCGCCAAGGCGGCTGCGATGAATGAAATGATACCTACATCCATGGCGTCGAACATCCAGCTAAGACCCGCACTGAAGAGTAGCTTCCGCTGTTTGGGTGCCGGAGCAGTCATGCTGTTATTTTCACTGGCTTTCAACTTCATTCCTCCCGTCCAATCCAATTCTCTTTATCTTGTCAAGCCTTGTGCTCTTTATTCGTTATCGTCCGCTGTCTAAGGATAAAGACAACACCAAGCGTCAGCAGGAACAGAACGTAGGACAAGACCAGCCTACTCAAATTGACGCCGGGAAATACAATCGGTGCACTGATTAACCCGAACAGCCAAATACTGGATAGATTACCGACCATATTGGACCACGCATAGGATCTAAGCTTGAGACTTGAAATAGCCGACATGAAGGAGATGATATTGTTTGGCATGATCGGAATCGTCCGCAGGAAGATAACAGCCCAAACGCCATAGCGGTCCAACCCCTTCTGCCATTTCTCATATTTCTTCAGCTTATGCATCCATTTGCGGTTGAACCAATCGGTGAACCAGTAGCCGCATAATAAATAAACGATCAAGCCTGCCGATGAGCCCGCAATCCAACTAGCCAGTAGCCCTTCCGCGATGCCAAGCAAGGAAATATGCAGCAGCACCAGGGTAGCAAAAGGAAAGAAGCCGAACAGTCCCTGAATGACCGCCAGTGGAATGGTTAACAGCAGAACTGAATAACCACCTAGAGAAGTCGTTGCCAAAAACCAATCTGCGATTTGACTAATCCATTCATTCAAAATATCCGTACTCCATTCGGTTATAGTCTATCTTTCTACCCGTTTGCCCAAAATGACAAGATCCCTTTCTATTCCGTCCAGGTTCGCTACCTGCGGCAGATTCCCCCACCGTTCAAATCCATGCTTGGCCAGCAAGCCAAGGCTGGGATCATTATGACCAAATACAAAACCGAGCAAGGTCTTCACTCCAATGCTGGGACAGGCTACAAAAAGCCGGTTCAGCAATATACTGCCCAGCCCCTTGCCACGCCAGGATTGACTGATATAAATACTCACTTCCGCAGTGGCGGCATAAGCCGGGCGGCCATAGAAAGATTGAAGGCTAAGCCAGGCAATGATTCTGCCCTCCGAGCGCATTACCCATAGGGGACGTGCAGTTGGCGAATGATCAGCATACCACTTCAATCTGTCATTTACGGTGACTGGCTCTAAATCCGCAGTGACGCTACGGCTGGAAATGGTTTCGTTGTAGATATCCACAATAGCCGCCAAATCCTCCAAGTCAGCATCTTCAATCGTATAGTCAAAATCAAACTTTGTCATTCACTACCTGACCCTTCATTTAACGGAATATGTCATGCACCAACAATGAATCCCTACGGCAGCTCATGACGGATTTGCACGTAATGCTCAACGGTGGGGAAAGGATCGTAGAAATGATGCAGTAGCGCCTTCCATTCCTGATACTCCGGAGACTGCCGGAACCCAACTTCATGGGCTGAAATCGAATCCCACTTGACTAACAAGATATATTTGTTCTCCACCTCCACGCACTTTTGCAGTTCGTGATGGATATACCCGTTCATCCCGCTAATGATCTTCGACGCCTGACGGAAGCTGCTCTCGAACTCATTGATCATGCCGGGCTTTACCTGTAATTGGGCAACCTCAAGAATCATTCTCTCCTCCCCTTTCTGTTCAACTGATTATAGCATGGACCTTGGGCTTTATGAATCCAAAAACTGCCGCAACAGGACAAGAAAAAAGCGCGGGCCAAGGGAAGTGCTTTCCCTTCAGCCTGCGCTTTCCTGTGTGCTGATTATACGCCCAGCACAACGCGGTCATCGGCCAGCTTCCGGCCGCTGATGCGCTCGAACTCGCCAAGCAATTGCTCCATGGTTAAGTCGCGCTTGCGCGTCGCATCTACATCCAGAATAATGCGTCCTCCATCCATCATGATCAAGCGGTTGCCGAGGCGAATCGCCTGCTCCATGTTATGGGTGACCATCAATGTCGTCAGATGTAATTCATTGACGATATCCTGGGTCAGCTTGGTCACCAGCTCCGCCCGAGCCGGGTCTAGTGCCGCAGTATGCTCGTCAAGCAGCAGTATCTGCGGCTGCGTAAACGTAGCCATCAGCAGGCTAAGCGCCTGACGTTCTCCGCCGGACAAGCTGCCAACCTTCGCCCGTAGCCTGTTCTCCAGCCCAATACCAAGCCTGCCGAGTTCCTCCTGGAACAAGGCCCGTCGCTTGTGGGAGACGCCAATACGCAGCGAACGCCGCTTGCCACGAGAATAAGCCATCGCCAGATTCTCTTCAATCGTCATATGCGGAGCGGTTCCAGCCATCGGGTCCTGGAATACGCGGCCAATCCAGCGACTGCGCTGATGCTCCGGGAGATGACCGATATCTTCTCCGCCGATTCGCACCTCTCCGGCATCAGGTTTGATTACACCGGAGATCATGTTCATCAGTGTTGATTTACCAGCTCCATTACTCCCGATGACCGTGACGAAATCGCCCGGCTCCAGATGCAAGTTCACATTAATCAGAGCAATTTTCTCATCCGGTGTCCCCGGATGAAATAGCTTGGATACGGAAGATAGCTGCAACATTACAGTCCACCTCCCACTGTTTGGCGCTCGGCGGCGATCTGAGCAATTTCATCGGCACGGCGCCTAGCTTGCTTCTTCTGCTTCAAGGAACGCTGCACGGTAGGCAGCACCAGTGCCACGATGACGATGACCGCTGTAATGAGCTTCAAATCGGTTTGCTCCAGCCATTCCACGCGCAGGGCCATAGCAACGACCAGACGGTAAACAATGGAGCCCAGAACGGCAGCCAGGGTGGCCCAGAATACGGTGCGGGCCCCGAAGATGGCTTCCCCGATAATAACGGAAGCCAGTCCGATGACGATCATACCGATGCCTGAAGAGATATCTGCAAAGCCGGACTGCTGTGCAATTAGTGCGCCGGACAAAGCGACAAGCCCGTTGGAGAGGCTAAGCCCGATAATAATTGTGAAGTCGGTATTCGCTCCAAAACTGCGAATCATCCGCTTGTTATCCCCTGTGGCTCGCAAAGCGAGGCCCCACTCCGTGCGGAAGAACAAGTCCAGCAACAGCTTGATCGCAATGACCACAAAGGGCATAAATAACAGTGGAGACAGCGAACTGAACAAGGTCGTTTCTCCCAGCAAGGCCACATTAGGCTTGCCCATAATACGCATATTAATAGAATACAGGGCAATCATCATCAATATCCCTGATAGCAGGCCATTGATACGTCCCTTGGTGTGAATTATCCCGGTTATGCTCCCCGCAACCAGTCCACCGCAAAAAGCTGCGGCCGTAGCGATCCAGGGGGAGAATCCCCCCGTAATCATCACTGCGGCGATAGCCCCACCCGTTGTAAAGCTGCCATCTACCGTCAGGTCCGGGAAATCCAGAATCCGAAACGTAATGTAGACGCCAAGCGCCATTAGCGCATAAAGCAGGCCGGATTCCAAAGCTCCGAGCAGCGAGTTTATCATGATAGTTCCTCCTCCAGATGTGGAGATTTTCTGTCTATTCGAGTACGTTATTTTCCTTATCGATGACTTCGTCCTTCATGGCGTCGGTCACTTCAATACCTTGCTCAGCCGCAGCCTTGAGGTTCAGAATCAGATCAAGCTTATCCGGAACCGTGACTTTCAAATCGCCGACCTTTTTACCATTCTTCAGGACCTCTACAGCCATTTCTCCCACTTGATAACCATGATCGTAGTATTTAAAGCCTACGGTAGCAAAGGCCCCGTGCTCTACCGTATCACGATCACTGGAGAAGAACGGCAAATCATTACTATTGGCCACCTGAATGACTGTGCTGACCGCTTCAACCACGGTATTGTCCAGCGTGATATACAGTGCATCTACGCGTCCTACCAGGGATTCAGCCGCCTGCTTCACTTCCGACGTATTCGTAACAGAAGCCTTCACCAGCTTGATCCCATGAGCTTCCAACGCCTTCTCTGCATGATCAGCCATAATTACCGCGTTTGGCTCCCCTTGATTCAGCACCAGGCCTACCGACTTCACGTCTGTAAAGTGAGTCGCGATGAAATCCATCAGCTTCACAATGGCCTCAGGATTCGTATCGGAGGCACCGGAAATATTGCCGCCCGGCTGATCCAGATTATCTACCAGCTTCGCATCGAGCGGGTCCGTAACAGCCGCGAACAAAATCGGCGAATTCTTGACCTGCTGGGCAACAGCTTGCGCCGGAGGCGTTGCAATGGCAAGCACTAGATCATACGATTCACCAGCAATCTTCTGGGCAATGGTCGTATTGTTGGTCGCATCTCCCTGCGCATTGTTGTAATCCAGCTTCAGGTTCTCGCCTTCCACGATGCCTGCATCCTTCAATGCCGCAAGGAACCCTTCACGAGTCGCATCCAACGAAGGATGCTCCACAATTTGCGAAATGGCAATTTTGTAGGAGTCCTTGGCTGCATTTGTGCCTTCTCCCGAGCCATCGCTTTGCTCCTGCCCGGTACTTCCAGCATTAGCACTTCCAGAATTGGCACTATTATTACCGCAACCAACAATGCTAACCACCATCAACGATAAGAGTACAAGCCATCCCAATTTCTTCTTCATCTCTGTTCCCCTTCTCTCTTCTTAAAATAGTGACCCCCGCTTGGTTTAAGCTGTAAAGCGAGATCCGATTAACGCTTTCATAGATAAAAGTAATAAAGCATAAATGGGCACGCGTACGCTTCGCGCGGACGGGAAGTATTATTCCTATATTAAATGGTGGTCAATTATCCGTCAATAACAAAAGAAACCCGCATAAGCGGGTTTCCTACTAAAAATAATTCCAGCGGACATGACACGAACGGCTCACTTGCCGCTGAAATAAATATGCTTGGCCTGAAGGCCTTGCTCGTTCAACTCTATTACACCAAAGCTGTACTTGGCCTCACGCCGTTTATCTGTTGGCGAACCCGGGTTAAACCAGAGCACACCCCCACTCTCACTTAAATGCGGTTGGTGAGAGTGACCAAACAGAACAGCATCCACCGATTGGCCAGCAAAGGTGCGCTGTGCGTTCTCTCTGGCTCCGTAACCCCCGCCAGGCAGATGACCGTGACTTAGGCCAATTCTATATCCGCCCAGTTCCAGAATTTTGTGGTTCCCAAAGCGTCTGACAATTTCCGCTGGATCGTTATTGCCTGCCACCCCGTCCACCGGGGCCAAAGCTGTAAGCTGTTCCCATACTTCAAGCGTGACCCAATCCCCGAGATGCAGAATGAGATCACAGTTCTTGAAGCTTTGGAGCAGCTTGGGCGGAAGCCCTGCACCGCGGCGCGGCATATGGGTATCCGAAACTACACCTATACGCATGTCTATACCTCCATTCGGCTGAAAGGCGCTAAATCCATGCTTCATGCACCTCCGCCGCCTGATTCATTCCATGTTTAACGATAAATTTCCACGGTTTGCACATACTTCCGGTTCACTTGAGCCCATTCGGATTCCAGCTTGCGCTGCGCCGTTTCCAGTTCCTGTACCACCTGTCTTACGGCCGTATGGTTAGTCTGAACCTGAGTCAGCAAATCCTGAATTTGTCCCTGTACCAGCCAATCCACAATGAGTCCATCAAAGAAATAGTCCGAAAATTTAAGCATTCCCGAAATAACCATCCCCTCAGGCAAGGTAGATCCGACATCGTTAAGCTCCCGTTCGAAGCGCTTCAGACTGTGCTGAGCTACATTGATGCTATGCATTGCCTCATCAATATGGCTATGCTTGATATGTGTAGACAACATTCCTCCACCAAGCATATCGTAGGTGCCCCAGTTCTTGGCAGAATGCAGGCTGTCCTCCGCTGAACTCAAATCATGTTGTATGGATTGACCGGCATGCAGCGCCTCCCGCACCTCTTTCAATTGCACGGTTAGAACGGCCTCGTAT
Organism: Paenibacillus sp. 1SOY10; assembly: GCF_056836745.1. Classification (NCBI taxonomy): domain Bacteria; kingdom Bacillati; phylum Bacillota; class Bacilli; order Caryophanales; family Paenibacillaceae; genus Paenibacillus; species Paenibacillus sp. 1SOY10. Next base: position 248,806 of record NZ_JBXENK010000001.1, read on the forward strand.
TCGGCCAGCTCCCGAAGCTCTGTATCTTGCTCCAGAATCTGCTTCTCCTTGGCCTGAAATACACGCTGGTAATCATTTTTCCATCCGCTGATCTGCAGCAGCTTCTGTTCCAGCCCGGATATCTGCTCCTCTATATGACGAACATCTGCATCGGCTGTGTCAAACTTCACCTTCACCTCAAGCACTTCACGTTGCTCACGGTCCAGTTTCTCTGCTTTATTACCCAATAAGGTAGCCATTAAATTAGACAAAGACATGGAGGATAGTCTCTGGACATCCTCCTCCTCAGAGGCTAGTCTACGCTGCCAGCGGTCACGATCCTCCAGCAGATCAGCCAATTCTTCCCTGAGCGCCTTTAGCTGACCTTCCCATTTCTCCTGATTCCGACCCTGCTCCTTAATCTCTGCCAGCCGTACATTCAAATCCTCAAACATCCCGTCTCCTCCTTATACTGTGCCGATGTAAGTCTTCGGTTAACAATAGCTAAGATGTATTACGGAATGAAAATCCCGGAGTTTCAAGGCCTGCGGGTGATATGCTATATACCTTCCCGTCTGAATGATAACTACCGGGTGGTAAACATGCTCTTAATCAAGGAGAGGCCACTGAGCATACCGAAGAAAAATAATTGTGGTTCCTGAATGAGTTGATAATAGCCAACGATGTAAATTTGCTTCACATAAATCGTAATAATTGGATAGATGACCAATAAAAAGCTGGGTATAAATACGAAGGCCAGTAAGGGTCTATGGAATTTCCTGCGATTAGGCACCCCGTTTAGGCAGCTTAAATACAGACCAAATACAAAAGCATAAACGATTTCCCCAATCAGGGTGTAATCTATTCGATAAAAGGTTTGCGTTTTTTGCTCCATCATGCCGAGGAACTTGCCGCCGTAATACAACAGTAACAGCGCCCCAAGCATCCAGACAAAGTAATAAAAATAACCCTTTGAACTCTTCATACATTTAACTCTCCCTGTTTATATATGTAGACTAAGACACTTTATTTTACCACAAAGTGTAGGGAACGAGCTTAGCCATTTAGTGCCTCATCCTTCAGCAGCAGCACGGTTAGCAAGCCGATCAAAGGCAGCAAGGAGCATAGTTGCATAATGAACAGAATGCCGGATTGGTCAGCGAAATTGCCTAGCACGGCGGAACCCAATCCCCCAAGTCCAAAGGATAAGCCGAAGAACAAGCCCGATACCAGCCCTACTTTCCCCGGTAGCAATTCCTGAGCGTACACTACAATGATGGAGAAGGCAGAAGACATAATCAATCCGGCCATCACCACGAGCACCCCGGACCAGAACAGATTGGCATACGGGAGCAACAGCGAGAACGGTGCCGTGCCCAGGATTGATATCCAGATGATGTTCCGCCTGCCATAGCGGTCAGCCAAGGGACCCCCGAAGAAGGTTCCTACTGCCGCAGCAGCCAGAAAGGCAAAGATATACCATTGGGCCGTTTCCTTCGCTACCCCGTAATAATCCATCAGGAAGAAGGAGTAAAAGGTAGAAATACTGATCGAATAGACATTCTTGGAGAACAACAACAGTACTAGCACCGTGATCGCCAACACGACTCTATTTCGACTTAGCCCACTGCGAGGGAGGTCGCCAGTCTCCCCGGATAAGTTGACTTCTGCGCGCCGTTTGCGTGGCTTCAAATCCTGCCGGCTATACCATTTGGCTACATAGAATTGAACCACGATAGCCGCGACCGCCGCAAGTGCAAACCACGCCACGCTGGCCTGTCCGAATGGAATGAAGATTAAGGCCGACATCAGCGGACCTAATGAAGTCCCGATATTTCCTCCTACCTGGAAGATGGATTGGGCCAAACCACGTCTTGATCCAGCGGCCAGATAAGCTACTCGAGAGGATTCTGGATGAAATACCGAGGAGCCTAATCCAATGGCGGTTACTGCCAACAGAATGAAGGCATAACCGGGTGCGAAGGCCAACAGCACAACACCAACCAGGGTAAAGAATACACCGACAGGCAATATGTAAGGCCGTGGCCGAATATCAGCGTACAAACCGACCAAGGGTTGAAACATGGACGCCGTCATATTCATGGCGAAGGATATCCAGCCAATTTGCCCGTAGGTTAACATTAGAGATTCACGGAGCACCGGAAATAAAGCCGGAATGGCTGACTGCATCGTATCATTAAGTAAATGCACCAAACTGATAGCAAACAATATCGGATATACCGTTAAAGCGGAATGAGCCGGTTTAACGGCGGTTGACTGGTTCATCTGTACCTCTCTTTTCGGATGCTTATGCTATATCCTAGAAATTAAAATTATCCGGGTCCGATCCGAATCGCTGGTTCCGGTTAAGACCCTCAATGGCTTCCACGTCCTCCGCTGATAGCGAGAAGTCGAAGATATCGGCATTCTCGGCAATACGGGCTTCATGGACCGATTTGGGAATTGTCACAATTTGCGACTGCAAATCCCAGCGTAAAATGACTTGAGCCGCCGTCTTCCCGTATTTCTCGGCTATAGTCTTTATCGTATCATGGGTCAACAAGTTGCCCTGTCCAAGCGGAGACCAGGCTTCTACCTGAATACCCTTGGACTGACAATAGGTCCGCAATTCCTTCTGGGTCAGATAAGGATGCAGCTCGATTTGATTCACAGCAGGTACTACCTTGGCTTCTGCCAGTAAATCGTCCAAATGATGCACCTGAAAATTACTTACTCCGATAGCCCGTACCTTCCCCTCAGAGTATACCTTTTCCAGTGCCCGCCATGTATCCTTGTACTTCTCCTTGACTGGCCAGTGGATCAGGAACAAATCCAAGTAATCCAATTGCAAACGCTCCAGGCTCTCGTGAAAAGAAGCTAGCGCTGTCTCATATCCCTGATGAGAATTCCAAACCTTGGAGGTAATGAACAGGTCTTCCCGACGCAGGTCATTCTCTTGAAGCGCTTCCCGAACAGCCTGTCCTACGCCTTCTTCGTTACGATAAGCCGCGGCCGTGTCGATACTGCGATATCCCGTCCGAATCGCTGATTTAACCGCGTCCACCACTTCTTGACCTTCCTTCGCCAAGTAGACTCCAAGCCCAAACCAAGGCATTTGGATACCATTATTCAAAGTAACTGTAGCTTGCAATGTGTTTGTCATATTCCCTATTCCTCCTTCGATCCGATTTACTTTTTCTGGATTCCGGTATTCTTCCCCTACATCCTACATCAAATAGGTTAAAAAGAACAGTTCATGCCAAAAAGGCTGCCCGGAGGCAGCCTGCTAGGAGAGCTTGATCATTCAGATTAAGCCGTTTCTTTGGAGCGGCGCAGCTTTTGACGTGCTCGATAGAGTAAGATTTTGAAGTGGGACAAAGAAATGCCCATCAGATCTGCCGACTCCTGATAAGAAAAGCCATGCACGTTGTAGAGCAGTACAGCATGTTGCTGCTTTGGCTGAAGCTGGGATAACATAGCATATAATTCCCGTTCACTTTCCTGACCCAGGATGGACTTCTCTGGCGTGTCCTCGCTGGCATAGCGGTAGAAGAACTCATTCTCGTAAGACGAAGAACGGCTCTCCTTGCGCAATGTATCTATGTAAGCATTATGAGCAACACGCAGCAACCAAGCCTTGGCCCGCTTCCCCTCCGCCTCTTCCAAATGCTTCAGAGCCCGGCAAAAGGTTTCTTGCATCAAATCCTCAGCCGTATGCAAATTGCGGCACATACTGTATAAATATCGAAATACGTCATTTTTATATTCACGGTAAAGCAGGTCTAATGATCGTGTATTCATGATTCATACCTCACTTTCTCCAACCTCATAGCCAAGTTATCTGTGTCTGTCTTGAATTCATTATGACGAACAGAGTTTGCGTCCCGGCTAAGAAATTATTAAGTTTTCCTTAAGAAATCCCTGCAAATTCTTAAACAAAAGAGACGCCTTGCGGCGTCTACATTGAGGTTGTAACCATCTTTTGTTGATAATATCTAGGCTGATTCAGGTCACATCTCTATGCAACCGGACGATAAAGGCCGTACGGAATTCATTGCTCTCGACGCCAATGACCCCTTGATGAAGTTCAACAACATGCTTGGCAATCGCAAGTCCAATTCCGGAGCCCCCGGTATCAACAGCACGGGATTTCTCAACCCGGTAGAAGCGGTCAAAGAGATGAGGCTGGTCTGCCGCCGGGATCGGTTCTCCGTAATTGACAACCTCGGTGACAACTTCATTGCCTTCCTGCCAGCCACGAATATCAACGTATCTGCCTTCCTGACCATAACGAATTGCATTTGTAATCAGATTCTCGTAGACTCGTCTAAGCTTGTCTCCATCGGCTTGCACAAGGAGCGGGCCTTGCAGATAAATGCGGAACTCCATGCCACTCTCCTGCATCTGCCAACCGAAGTGAGCGGAGATTTGATGCAGCATTTCAGCCAGGTTGATACGCGCTTTGTCGAGTTTCATCTCCTTGTTCTGCATCCGTGTATACTCGAACAAGTCCTGGAGCAATTGCTTCAACCGAAGCGACTCCTCATACGCCATATTGACGTAATAGCGCAATTCGACCTCATCCCGGTAACGGTCCTGTTCAATAAGACCCAAGTATCCTGTGATGGACGTCAACGGAGTGCGCAAGTCGTGGGAGACGTTCGTAATCAGTTCATTTTTGGTCTGTTCGGCCCTCCGCTCTTCTTCCATGGAAGTACGAAGACGTTCTACCATCCGATTGATATCGGTGGCAAGCTGGCCTAATTGCCCCACATTCTCCACCGGTATTTTACGTACCGAGCCATCCTCAATCTTGTGCACTTCTTCAATCAACAGCTCCAGATATTTCTTCTCGTGACGACGTATGCCCCGGCGATAGAAATACAAGGAGAACAGCAGAATTATGGGCACACCCATCAAGTAGTAAGCTAACGGAAATCCAATGTTTCGATTAATCCACAATACGATGGTGTAGAAGCTTATACTGGGAAACACGACATAGAACAGCCGTGCCAGCAAAATAAGTAAAAACAACGATACCAAAGAAGCGATAACCGTCCAGAACAACCAGGCCAAAAAACGCAAGCTAGCTTTCAAGTTTGTAGCCGACCCCCCATACGGTACGAATCAACTTCTCCCCTTCCATTTCCTTCTCCAGCTTGTCCCGCAAGCGGCTGATATGGACCGTGACGGAATTTCCACTGTCCAGGTATTTGTCCTTCCAGATTAACTCGAAGATTTCCTCCGAGCCAAATACCCGCCCGGGATGGCTGGCCAGAAGATGCAGAATGCCAAACTCGATGGGCGTCAACTTCAATGGATTTCCATCTACGGTCGCTGTATGCGTTTCCTTATGAATTTGCAGGGAAGCCAGCTTGATAATATTTTCTTGATTCCCTTGAGACGACTGGGGCTGGGCCGCATATGAGGAGCGGCGTAGCAACGATTTGACCCGTGCTACGAGTTCTAACGGATTAAAGGGCTTCACCATATAATCGTCGGCTCCGGTCATAAGTCCGGTAATCTTGTCCATATCGCCATCCTTGGCACTAAGCATCAGGATCGGGGTAGTCCTAGTCTCCCTAATCTTCATACATACCAAGATACCGTCCAAGCCAGGAAGCATCACGTCAAGTATCACCAAATCAATCTCATCGTTATCGGTAATCTCCAGCGCTCGCAAACCATTGACGGCTTTCACCACGGTATATCCTTCATTAACCAAATATATTTCGATCAGCTTTGCGATTTTATCATCATCATCAACGATCAGAATCCGTTTACTCATAAACCTAATCATCCTTTATTTGAGCTGGGTATACATTAAACACAGTAACATCATACCATGTCTTTTGCTTCCAATAACAAATAAAAGGTTACAAAATACATTCATAATAAATTACAAATTTTCCACTTCTACACTGATTACATGATTAATTTTACGGAGAAAATGATAAATTTCTGTCGTATATTCTCGCTCAGAGGCGGTAATCACCATATCTATACGTTGTCTTCCCTCTTCAAGATCCTTGATTTTTAATCGACGAATCCGATGTGGATTGGCGCGAAGTCCAGGACCTTGCTCATCATTGCGTTCAATAATCTGAATTAACTCGGCTACATTACCGTGGTCTTCCATGACAATTTTTATGGAAACATCCCGTTGATTCAGCTTGTAAGGGCCAAGCCACTTTATAACATAAGGTACGAAATTAACAGAAATAATTAATAAGATAACGGTTAAAGCCGCTTCTACGTAAAAGCCTGTACCGATAGCAATTCCAATGCCGGATGCAGCCCAAATCATCGCCGCCGAGGTCAGGCCCGAGATTCCTTCATTGCTCCGTCGCAGAATAGCACCTGCCCCGAGAAAACCAATACCGCTGACGACCTGAGCCGCCAGTCGCATCGGGTCCATATTCGGGTGATCCGGGCCGGCAAATTTGGCAAAGGCTTCTATAGATACAATGGTTACCAAACAACTGGCAATACAAATAACCATACTCGTCTTGATACCGAGTGGCTTCTGCTTGAGTTGACGGTCAATCCCGATGAACAAGCCAAATAATAAGGCAAGGCAAAGCTTTATTACCGTCTCCCAATCCCAATCTAAGAACATCATCAATTACCGCTCCTTCTATATTTCTTTCCAACTGACAGAAGACTGCCCTGCTGAGGATAAATCAGCAGGGCTTGGTAGTATCTATTCAGATGATTTTCATCTTATTACTCTATTCTCTAGCCGCTCTAAGAATGACCACAACCTGCTTGCCGCTGACCTGAATTCCCCGCTCTTGCTGGCTGCAATGCTTCAAATCGCGGACCAGTTCCTCCGCCAGCTTTCGTGCAGGCTCTGATTGCTTACGATCCACAAGGACAGTGAGTTGCACATCATGCCCTGAGGACAGCAGCCGCTCAGCCTGACGCTTCTTGGTGTCATAATCATGCTCCTCAATTTGTGCGGTGAGACGAATTTCCTTCAGCTTACCGCCTGCAGCCTGCTTACGCTCCTGCCCCTTAGCTTGCCGCTGCTTGGCCTGATGCGCTGACCCGCTCACCAACTGACAAGGAGGCGGACTGGAGAATAGTGAAGTACAGACCAGGTCCACCTTCAAGGACTTCGCCAGCTTCAGCGCATCCTTCGTATTCATAATACCCAGATCCTCACCATCCACACCCGTCACCCAAACTTCGGAAGCCTTTATCTTCTCATTCATGATGATCATTCTGATTTCCCCGTCCCCACTACATATAATAGCCGTATTATAGCAGAACTGCTGATTTGGGCCAAGTCTCTCCCCCTATCGTCAGCCCAAACAAAAAAGCCGTTTTCCCCGAGATTTTCCGGGGAAAACGGCTTTATGTCAAACTCATGAATTCATGCTATTAAAATTGTGCTGCAAGGGCAGCCGCACGTTGTACACCATCTTGAATGATCGCTTCAGCACGATCTGGGAATTGGTTATGCCCTTCCACAAAGACCACTTCCGGATTGGTAATTCCCCAGAATGCCAAGGCGTTCTTCACGTAGTTCAGGGACATTTCCAGCGCAGTCATTGGACCTTCGGAATAAACACCACCACGAGCGTGAAGCAAGGCAATCTTCTTCTCACCGATCAAGCCTACAGGACCTTGTTCTGTGTATTTAAATGTTTTGCCTGCTTGGTTCAGGTAGAACAAGTAAGTCAGCAATTGAGCAGGAATCGTAAAGTTCCACAATGGGAAGGCAAATACGACTTTGTCCGCTTGCAGAAATTGCTCCAGATAGCCGTTTGCCAGAGTAGCTGCTTTTTGCTCTTCAGGCGTTGCTGGGATATCCTTCCCTGCTTTGAATAATCCATTAATCATATCAACATCGTAGTACGGCAGATCCAATTCGAACAAATCCAATTCGGTTACGGAATCCTGAGGATGTGTTTCCTTGTAAGCTTGTACAAAGCTTTCATACAATTTAACCGTTGCAGATTGATCCGCAGGGCGGCCGTTAGCTTTTACGAATAATACTTGAGACATGTAGGTTCCCTCCAACCAATAATTTTACTATATTTTTTATAGTATCTATTTTTTAAAGCGTTACTTTCAAACAATAATTATAATAAGGCCTAACTATCACTTTGTCAATTCTAGCTAGCTCAATTTGTGTAATTTAAATTCGCTGTACTTTATCTTGTGCTATAGGGCAGCGGTTATTATGCAATTTCGACACTATTTAAGTGATTTATATCACAATCCAACCCTTCCTCTCCACGTACGCTTAAATGGCTTACCTGAAATATTACCGACAATCGGTTAACTTTTTGAACTACCTCCTCTATAGAAAGGAAAATGGAAATGAAGCAGCCCCACTTGCTGAGAGGTTTTATCCTAGGGCTCTCTGCTCTTATTATGATCGCTGCCGCCTGGCTTGCCTTCCCTCCTGGCCCGGATGAAGCTGAGGAGGATATCACGACCTCACAGGAAGCCGAGCGAATCAATCAGGCACCTGTAGCTCCCATCATTGAGCGGGAGGGCAAGGTGGTTCGCATCGAAATGACGGCCCAGCGAACGGATATCGAAATTTCGGACGGCGTAATTTACAATGCCTGGACCTTTAATGGCACAGTTCCTGGACCGGTCTTGCGCGTCAAGCAAGGCGATTTGCTTCAGTTCACACTTGTCAATATGGACCCGGAGATGCCACATTCGATGGATTTCCATGCGGTCCATGCTGCACCGAGCCGCAAATTCATCGAAATTATGCCTGACGAGCAAGGCACCTTCGAATATCCGGCAGATACACCTGGAGTATTCATGTATCATTGTGGAGCGAGCCCGGTATTGCTTCATGTCGCTAATGGTATGTACGGAACCATCATCGTTGAACCTGAAGGCGGCTATGAGACCGATCATGAGATTGACCAAAGCTACACCCTGGTTCAGAGCGAATGGTATGCAGAGAACGATCTGGACGATTTCCAGCACGGCGATCCGGAATATGTTGTGTTTAATGGAGATGATTTTTCCCTCAAGGAGAAGCCCTTGCTAGCCAAGGTCGGAGACAAGGTCCGTCTGTATGTGATGAACACAGGACCTAATCACGTATCCTCGTTCCATGTGGTAGGCACTACCTTTGACCGCGTTTACCTGGATGGGAATCCGCAGAACGTCCTTTACGGCATGCAGACTGTCCTTATCCCGGCTGGGGGTGGAGCCGTTGTTGAGTTTACGGTAACAGAAGATGGTGATTACCCCGTTCTGACTCATCAGTTGAACGATGCTTTCAAGGGAGCTATCGCCATTCTGCGAGCCACCCATGACGGACAGGATCATGGAGAGGCTACGATGAGCCATTAATTGGCCAACCCTGTAAAAATAAATAATTATAGAGGTGATTGAACATGAATCAAGCAGATGCCAAAGTCATTGAACTGGATGTACGCGAACAACTCAGAAACAAGCTGGAACCATTCCAGCTTATTATGGATACCCTCAAGACGGTCGAGCAGGACGACATCTTCGTCCTCCATGCCACCTTCAAGCCCACACCACTGATTGGCTTGCTGAAGATGAGAGGATTCGCTGGTAAAGCGGAGATGCTGGAGAAAGAGCATTGGGTGACCACCTTTGTCCACAAAAAGAATAAGACTTGGCTGGAACAGCAGCCCGAGGGTGCTGAGGAAGGGAAATCGACAGAGGCTCATTCGAATGCTTCCCTCAATGCACAGGACTGTTCTACGGAAGAGAAGCAGTCCATCATCGAACTGGATAATCGTGGACTGGAACCCCCTCAACCCATGGTCCGTACCCTTGCAGCCGTTGGCCGGAGCAAGCCGGGTGGAGAGGTGCATATCCACAACGATCGCGTTCCTGTTTTTTTAATTGAGGAATTGAACAACTTAGGCTGTACCTATACTGTCGAGGAACAACCCGATGGATCAGCCAAGGTGAAGATACGCAAGCCCTAAGGAGGTGACCACCTATGCCGGCAATGTCCCGTCTGCCCTTTTTATTTATCGTTACAGGGATTTTCGGATTTGTTCTTTTCCATGCTACCTCCCTCATGTCACTTACAGGCTGGCTCGGCGAGGATATTCGTGGCCCGGCCGGCTGGTTCCAGGTTCATCTGTTTGTATTAGGGTGGGCTACTATGCTGGCGATGGGTGCCGTTTACCAGTTGATCAACGTTATCCTGCAAGCCACCCTCTACAGTGAGCGACTTGGTTATATCCATTACGTCTTGTTTACCGTTGGATTGTTTGGTTTGCTGTTCGGCTTTGTCCAAGGAGATACGTATTGGATTGGCGGTTTTGCTACCGTTGCCTTCTCCGGCATCGTACTATTCGTCTGGAATATGGCCGCAACCCTGCTGCGCGCGCAGCTTTGGAATGCTATCACTCTCAGCACCGCTTGCGCTGTAGTCTTTCTGCTATTAACCGGCTTAACCGGGATGACGATGGGTATCGGCTTTGCTACCGGCTTATGGAGCGATTGGCATGAGAACCTGTTCGGCGCCCATATCTGGCTAGGTACATTGGGATGGTTTGGTCTTTTAATCACCGGATTCAGCTACAAGCTACTGCCCATGTTCTATCTATCCCATGACTATCCTCTCCGGTTGGAGTATGTCGTGCTTGGTTTGTGGAATGCCGGTGTGTTACTGGGAGCAGGCTCCTTCCTGCTGGGGTCCCCCATCGGATTTAAGATTACCGCATTAGGGCTTATGGCTATCGCGCTGATTGTCTACAATATACATTTGCTGCAAATTCGTAAGAAACGGCACAAGCGCAGCCCCGGTGCTGGCATTGAATGGGCTGTTACAGGGAGCCAATTGCTGGCCTTATTTACCACCTTGTTCTTCATTCGAGCCATCTTGCTGCCGGAGAACTTGCTGGATACGTCTACCGTGTTAGTTGCAGGTTGGGTGTATCTTAGCTGCTGGGTGTCCTTTACTGTACTTGGTTATGTATCGAAGATCGTACCGTTCCTATGGTGGACTCACAAATATGGCAAACAAGCCGGGAAGCCAGGAACACCGGTACTCGCAGATCTGCTGGATGATCGCAAGGTCAATCTTGGCTTAACCCTTATCTTATGTGCCAATTTGACGGTTCTGATCGGACTGGTTCTTGGGCTTTCGCTAGTCGTTGCGCTGGGAGGAGCTGTGCTTTCGGTTGTCTCCCTCGCCTATATCACAATTATCGCTTTGGTATTTGCCCACTAAATTCAAGCTGGAGGAATGATCCATGAACAGAATCGAACAAATTCGTGAAGCCTTACGTCAGGTCTATGATCCGGAGCTTGGTGTCAACATTGTTGATCTTGGACTGGTATACGATATTCGGGAGGACGAAGATCAGGTTTATATTCAAATGACCTTGACCACGCCGGGCTGTCCCATGCATGACACCATTGTAGGTGGTGTCCGCTTTGCATTGAATGACCAGTTAGGCATCACCGATCCGGAGGTCGATATCGTCTGGGAGCCTCGCTGGTCCCCTGCCAATATGTCCGAAGCCGCCAAGGAGGAACTTGGGCATTTCTAAGTCCGAAATATGATAATGATAAAAAAGTAAGTGCCAAAGAATGAATATCTTTGACACTTACTTTTGTCTATGCTAATCGCATTGAATTCAATCCATCTCCGATTTCAACCTACCTCATGGGCTTTTGCAGTACAAAATCACTTAGCAATCATAAAGTGATATTCTCCTGACCCCACCGTTACCTTTGTTCCTTGTGCAGTTGTCTCTACATCAGACACTCCACCCACGTGCTCCAAAGATTGTCCTTGCTCTAAAATACGGCTTGACAGATTTGTAGGAAGAATGATTTCTGCTGTTGTATTCGCCGGGATCATTACATCTATCTCGGTGGAACCGTCAGGTTGTTTTCTCCAGGCGGTTTGGATGGTGCCATACATGGATTGCAACTCAGCCTCTGCTGAGGTCAGATGTTCTCCAAGCTCGGGTTGAATCCGGATTTTCTTATAACCCGGCTCCATTAACTGAATACCGCCAGCAACCTGGTAGAGCCAATCTCCAATGGCGCCATAAGCGTAATGATTAAAGGAATTCATATTATCGCTCCAGAATGAGCCATCTGCCTTGATTCCATCCCAATGCTCCCAAATTGTGGTTGCTCCCTGGAGTACAGAGTACAGCCAGGACGGATATTCCTTCTGCAGCACCAGTTCATAAGCCAAGTCTGTATAACCATACCGGGAAAGCACATGACATAGATAAGGGGTTCCGACAAAGCCGGTTGTCAGATGTTTTCCGTTGCCTTCGATATGCTCAGCCAGCATTCTCGCTGTCCGGCTGCGGTCCTTCTCATCCAGCAGATCAAACATCAGGGCCAAGGCATAAGCTGTTTGCGTCGGGGAAGCAACCCGGCCACTTGGAGTCACAAATTCCTGGCGGAAAGCCTGAATGATATGCTCATGCAATACCTGATAGTGTTCCGCATCCTCCGTCTGCCCAAGCACTGCAGCCGTTTTGGCCAGCAGCTCCGTTGAATAAGCGTAATAAGCGGTAGCAATCAAATCCTTGGGCGTTGCGCCCTCTACACTATTCTCTTTGGCATCGAGACCCAGCCAATCGCCGAAATGAAACCCTGTATTCCACAGAAATTCATCTTCTCCCTGCGATCGAATATATTCAACCCAGGCTTTCATGCTGGGATATTGGGTTTGTAGAACACGGACATCCCCATAACATTGGTAAAGGGTCCAGGGACAAATCACGGCCGCATCTCCCCATGCAGACGAACCGTCACTGACATCTAGAACATCAGGAATAACATGTGGGATTCTTCCATCGCTTCCTTGATCAACTGCCAGATCTTTTAGCCATTTTTCAAAGAAAGGTACCACGTTCATGTTATACGCCGCGGTACGAATAAATACCTGTGCATCTCCCGTCCAACCCAATCGTTCATCACGTTGCGGGCAATCTGTCGGCACATCGAGGAAGTTCCCTTTTTGCCCCCAAAGAATGTTATGCTGCAACTGATTGATTAAATCATCCGAACAGCGGAAATGCCCGGTATGCTGCAAATCGGAATGAATGACGCAGCCTGCAAACTGCTCAAGCAGTTGATCTTGTGGCAAACCTTCCACCTTCACGTAACGAAACCCTTGGAAAGTAAAATGAGGCTCATAAATTTCTGGATCGCCACCACGGCAGATATAGGTCACGGTCTGCTTGGCTGAACGCAAGTTTCCCGTATAGAAATTCCCCTCTCGATCAAGCACCTCAGCATGCTGTAACGTTATCTTTGTTCCAGCTTTGGCGCGAATCGCAAATTTAATCCAACCTACCATATTCTGGCCCATGTCCAATACGATCTCACCTTTAGGCGTGTTCAGGACTGCGATCGGCTTGATTGTCTCTATAATTCTTGCCGGTTCATTCTCCTGGGCGACCAGTGTAGAGGTTGATGAACCAACAACGTTAACTCCGGACCACGCCTGATCTTCATAACCTGGAGAAGACCACCCATCTAATTCGAGCCGGGCATCATAGGTTTCTCCATGATACAAATCAGACATTAATACGGGCCCAGATGAAGTGCGCCAGCTTGCATCGGACACAAGGACTTGCTCGGACCCGTCCGAAAGCGTAATATGCATTTGGATCAGGAGCTTGCGGGATTTACCATACACATCTTTTTTGTCTGTGTCCCAAGTTAAATAACCTTTATACCAGCCATTCCCTACAATACATCCCAGCGTATTCTGGCCGGGGGAGATGAAGGATGTCACATCATAGGTCTGGTATTGCAGCCGTTGATGATAGCTGGTCCATCCCGGGTTAAACAAGGTATCATCCGCCACATCCCCATTTACGTGTAGCCGATAGACCCCCAGCGAAGTTGCATACACTCGCGCGGACACGACATCAGCGGGAACCGTAAAGTCAACACGGAAATAATCACAGGCGGATTCTCCGTCTTTGTTGAGACTTTGAGGGGCTTCAATCCAGTTGGCTTGCCATTCCTCCGTCGCCAGCAAAGCCGTCTCCCAGTATCCGGGTTCACTCCATCCTGAAGCATTCCCCGCGCGGTCCCACACGCGAACTCTGAAATAGTAACGAGTACGGGATTGCAGAGCAGGCCCTTGATACTCGACATGTATATTGACCTCCGAGTCCACCTTTTCAGAGTCCCACACATGTTCTACAGTGAAGTCTAGGCTATGAGAGACCTGAATTTGGTAGGCAACTTGGATGAAATTTCTGGTTGCCGATTTGATTTGCCAACTTAGACGGGGATGAAGATCATCAATTCCCAAAGGATTTACTCTGTAATTCACCTGCAGATTGGATACTTCAAAATTGGCCATGATATCGGATCCTCCTATACGGATGCTGTAGTAGTAAGCATGCATCATTACCTCTATTGTAAAAGGCAATATTCAAATCGTTGGGGGGCTTTACCGACAAATTCATAGGTCAATCTAGACATTCATAATGTGATAACATAAGATAAAATGACACAGATGTTCAAAAAAAGAGGGAATTCAAAGTGAATAAAATACGCACTACGTATGTTATGACGGGGGAAAGTTTCTTCGAACCTGATGTGCCCGTTTATGTAAACCGGGCTCAGGAAACATTTGAAATGGAGTATCATTCCCATGAATTTCTGGAAATTACTTATGTAAGCGAGGGTTCCGGGGTCCACTACATTGCCGATGCAGCGGTTCCTGTGGAGCATGGTACCTTGTTCTTCATACCGGTAGGATACAGTCATGTCTTTCGTCCAAAAACTCCGAAGAAAGATACTCCGCTGATTGTTTACAACTGCTTATTTCCTGTGAGTTTTATACGTGAGCTTGCTAGCGCTTTCCCCCAAGCTTCAGAGATATTCAGCTTTTTTTCGGAGGGTAGCCCAGACTGGTTCTCTATGAAGGATGCAGTCGGGACCTATAATACCATGTTTAAAGAATTATATCGGGAGTTCTCGGCCAAGCCACCAGGGTTCTTGGCTGTACTATCTGCAATTATCGTCCAAATATTGACGGGAATGTATAGACATCAAATGCAGATTGACGCCCCCGCTGGAGATAAGCCGCAATGGATTGCCGTCGACGAGATCATCGCCTATATCCACTTTCATTATGCCAATCCTCTGACACTAAATGAACTGGCCGCGAAGGCCAATCTTAGTGAAAGACACTTCAGCCGTCTCTTTCAGGCGCAGACCGGGATGAGCTTCATGAACTACGTGCAAAGTATTCGCTTGGAGGCGGCCTGTCATTTGCTCACGACGGGTCGAAGTCATGTCAGTGAAATTGCCTCCGCAGTAGGTTATACGGATCTTAAATTTTTTCATAGCCTATTCAAAAGGAAAATCGGGATAACTCCTCAGCAATATCGAAAGTCAATGAGTATAGATCATATCCGCAAATAAAACAAGCCCCGCCTGCTTGCTTTATTTGACGATGAAGGTCCCCTTCATTTGCTTGTGATCCTTGCCGCAGGAGATGTTACATGAGAATTCGAACTCCCCCGCTTGATCTGCAACAAAGGTAATTGTCTTCCCACCTCGCACTTCCTGCTTGTAGCCAGCAATTTTCAAGGAATGCATCCCCTGGGTGTTCACCAGCTTAATACGTACGGTGTCTCCGCGCTTAACTCTAATCTCCTTCGTGTCATAACCGGAAGGCTCGGCATGTATAGTAAACTCCTTAGCCGATCCCTTCAGTGCAGACGGCTCTTCTCCAATATAACGCCCCGGTCCATCCGCACACGCCGCCAACAGAAGTATTCCGGCTAACAGACCTGTCATCACTAACCAACGATAGCCCATTCACGTTCCCTCCTTCACTTGCCCTATTACTACAAGTGTAGAATGAGAGAAGCACTGCAATTGTGATTTCTGTCACAACGAAATAAGTTTCCTTCTATGTATCATAGTCCTCTTCTGAGCGATATCAACTACGGCGGCGGTCCACCCACCCCTGCTCCAGGGCGTATCTTGTTAATTGAACCCGGTTCTCCAAATGCAGCTTCTGCAAAATGTTCTTGAGATGATTTTTGACCGTTTGATCGGAAATATGCAGCACTGCGCCGATCTCCCGATTGGTCATCCCCTGGGCCACCCAGCCCAGGATTTCTCGTTCACGCGCCGTTAACGGTGATGTCTCCCCGGCCTCTTTCTTCATTA
The DNA here is from genome assembly GCF_056836745.1 of Paenibacillus sp. 1SOY10. Taxonomy (NCBI): domain Bacteria; kingdom Bacillati; phylum Bacillota; class Bacilli; order Caryophanales; family Paenibacillaceae; genus Paenibacillus; species Paenibacillus sp. 1SOY10. The sequence continues at coordinate 264,931 of NZ_JBXENK010000001.1, forward strand.
GAGAGAATTCCTGCAAGATACGCAGGGCCAATTCGCTGGATAACGGCGCCTCGTCGCTGGCGATGGCCCGCAAGTATTCCAGCCAGGTACCGGGCTCCAAATTCTTCAACAGGTAACCCTGCGCCCCTTGCTTCAACGCTTCGAATAAATGAGCAGCATCATCCGATACGGTAATCAGCACAATTTTGACATAGGGATAACGCAGCTTGATTTCCCGCGTTGCTTCTAGTCCATCTTTACCCGGCATATGAATATCCATCAATATTAAATCCGGCATCCATAGCTCCGTTTGCGAGATGGCTTCGTCACCGTTCTCGGCATAGGCTATGATTTCAAAACTCGGATCTTCTGCCAGAATATCTCCGATGGCTTCTCGCGCATGAGGATGATCATCAACAACGAGTACCCGTACCTTCATACCTCCACCCCTCCCGTAATTTGTAGCGTAGTAGCTCCCGGACGGGAGGTCACCTGGAGTGTCCAGCCCATTCCGCTAGCTCGCTCCCGCATAATTTGCAAGCCGTAACGTCCTGGTTCGGCCGCTTCCTGCACAACAAAGCCGCTTCCGTAATCCGTTATGACGGTATTAAAGGATTCTGCATTACCCGTGGCCGCGATTGAGACCTCCGAGACGCCAGCATGTTTTCCTACATTAATAAAAGCTTCACGAATGCACGATAACAACTCCATCCTGGCTTTCGTCGACCACTCATCCTCATTGAGCTGCCAATCTATATGCAGAACCAATTGCTGCTCGGCTGCCATCTGGCGAATCCGTGCTGACATGGATGTGCTAGCCGCCCCCTCCTCCTTAACATCCGCAGGAACTCGCAAATCGGAGATCGCCTCACGAACATAACGATTGACCTTGTGAATGGCCTTCCGCAGTTCATGCCACTCCTCATCTCCACTGTCCGCACCTCGTTGCCGCTGTGCCCGGTCCACCTTCACCGATAACATAAACAACGACTGGGCTATGCCATCATGAAGCTCACGGGCAAGTTGCTCCCGCTGCTCCAGCTTGGCCTTCAATGCCCGCTCGCGTTGCAGTTCTTCCTGCATCTGTTCCAAATAAGAAAACCAACGATTCAGGAGCGTTATGCTAACCGCAAAGAGAATAACCGGTGTCAATACATTGCCCAAATCCATAGATATGAACGGCATTAAAAATTGATGGCGTACATATTCCCATAAACCAACAATTAACGTAGGAACAATCAAAATCATCCACTTCGTAAATTTGTAAGACAACTCTGCATCTACCTCCCCATCCACTTCAACCATTACCCGACTTAACTTTACCTAACCACGCACTAAGCTGGCAAGTCCAGAAGAAAAACAGCAAAAGTGAATCCAATTGCCCCTTTGAACCGTAATAGAAAAAGCAGAGCGGAATTGCCGTTCCGCCCTGCTAAAGTTATCCGTGTATTACCATGAGATTGTTGATAAAGGTCATATTGCTATTACTCAACAGTGTGCCATTGTCCTACAGCAATTTCTTGATATCATCCTTGATCGCTTCGGATTGTGGTCCGAAAACGACCTGGACTGCGCCTTTGCCTAATCTCATGACGCCTGCTGCACCAAGCTGCTTCAATCCGGCATCATTGACAACCTTGTCGTCTTTGACGATCAGGCGAAGGCGGGTAATGCACGCATCCACAGATTCCACATTCTCCGCTCCGCCGATGTTCGCCAAGATTTTGGCGGATCTGCTATCGGCTGACGAAGCTGATCCTGTAGCAGAAGTAGCAGTTAATGTATCTGCTTCAGTCACTTCACCAATATCCCCTGCCACTTCGCGCCCTGGTGTCTTCAAGTTAAACTTGACGATCATGAAGCGGAAGATCACATAATAGACAGCGGCCGTAACCAACCCTACTGGGATCAATAACAAAGGTTTTGTCGAGATTTGATAGTTAATCGCATAGTCAATGAAACCTGCCGAGAATCCAAAGCCCAGCTTCATGCCTAGCGCATAAGTAACATACGCGGCAACCCCGGACAACAAGGCATGTACCCCATACAACACAGGAGCCACAAACATGAACGCAAATTCAAGCGGTTCAGTAATCCCGGTCAAGAAAGAGGCCAGCGCAGCACCCAGGAAGATGGAGCTAACCAGTTTACGTCTCTCTGGTCTAGCTGTATGAATGATAGCAAAAGCAGCAGCCGGCAGACCAAACATCATGATCGGGAAGAACCCTGTCATAAACATCCCTGCCGTTGGATCACCAGCAAAGAAGCGGTGCAAGTCGCCATGAATGACATCTCCGGCAGCATTGGTGAAATCACCAATTTGGAACCATACGATGGAATTAAGAATGTGATGCAGGCCGAACGGAATCAACAAGCGGTTGGCCACGATATGAATAGCCGAGCCGAACCCGCCGAGACTGGTGACCCAGTTGCCGAACGTATCGAGCACATTCTGAACCGGCCCCCAGATCAAGCCGAGAATCAAGCCCACTACAACCATGGTTAAAGCTGTGATCATGGGTACAAAACGTTTGCCTCCGAAGAAGCCTAGCCAATCCGGTAGCTTGATGTTGTGGTATCGCTTGTAAAGGTAGGCCGAGATACAACCGACGATAATCCCGCCCAGAACCCCCATGTTGAGCTTCGTATCAGCGGATTGCATGAGCTCCGGGAATATTCCCGGTACCCGGTCCAATACGTTCAACAGGATCAACTGGCCGATGACTGCTGACAAAGCAGCTACAGCATCTCCAGCCAAACCGATGGCTACACCAACGGCAAAAATGAGTGGAAGATTATCAAATATCGTTCCCCCGCCTGCCGCCAGGAATGGAGCGATATAAGTGTTCAGGAATCCCCCAACCGACTGCCCCAAGTGAAACTCGTTGATGTAGTCGATGCTTCCGAACCTGAGCAGAATAGCTGCAGCAGGCAGTGTTGCAACCGGTAGCATTAACGACTTACCGATCTTCTGCAGAAAAGCTAGCATCTTTGAATCATCCTTTCCTAACTCTGGTTTTATTGTAAAACCGCCTTCAAAACAACATTTCCGCCTGCCGTCACAGGACCGGTGACTATTTCTACACTGCTTGCTGCTTCTTCAGCGTTTGTTACTATGATTGGTGAGATCACCGGATAACCGGCTGCCCGGATTTTAGCGATGTCAAATTCAATCAACAATTGACCTGCCTTAACTTGATCGCCTGCCGCAACATGGGTGACAAAACCCTCTCCTTTAAGCGAAACTGTGTTGATACCCAAATGAAACAGAAATTGCAAACCCGTGGTGCTCTCGATCATTAGCGCATGGCTACTTTTAATGACATGTACAACCTTTCCGTCAAACGGGGCAACCAATCTTCCCTCGCTAGGTTCAATGGCTAACCCTGGGCCCATATGCCCTCCGGCAAATGCTTCGTCAGGAACCTGGGTCAAGGCTACGGCCTCCCCGGTAAGTGGTGATGCAATTTCTACAGCTTGCTTCTCCGTATTTTTCTTTTTCCATTTTGAAAACAAGATGATGTCCTCCCCAAACGAATTCTATTTATCTCTTTCTATACAACGCTTCATCCCGAACTGTTTCTGCCTTTTGATGAAATATTACCCAGCTTATGAGGCCATAAAAAAGAGCCAAGAAAAGAACCCCAAAGTTGCTGGTGTACTCTTCTCGGCTCATGCCCATTCGTTTATGGTAACACGCCAAAAGTCATTTCGTTTTCGGTTATGTGATTATAATAGTTCAACCATTGTCCAGCGTCAACCATAAAATTGAAAGCGTTCACTTCATATTTTTACTAGTCCTTGATACCCGAATTTCAAGGAGAAATCCTTCTAAAAAGCGGGATAATATTTTCTATAGCCACCGCCTTTATTGCGCTTGGAATAAGGCTGGTACTACATTGGGTTCCCACCCAGGTAACGAGGTGTGTGATTGGATCACCTTATAAATAATGCCGTTGTGGGAAACGAGTTGGTTAACAGTATAAGCCGTATAAGGCGCCCAAGCCTCTACTCCCGTATCCCCGGAATCTGTCACAGCCGTTACCGCATTGCTGGCTGGTGAGCTATTCCCCGCAGCATCCTTCGCCACCACCGTAAAAGTATACGATGTCGCTGGTGCCAGGCCGCTAATCGTCGCCGTCAGGTTGCTTACGGACGCAGCCAGTTGACTTCCATTGTAAACCTCATAAACAGTAACACCCACATTATCTGTGGAAGCTCCCCAGCTTAAGGATACAGTTGTTGAAGTTTTGCCAGTAACGCTCACATTGCCCGGTGCGGTAGGTGGAACCGTATCTCCCGGAATCGTTCCCGCTTCCGTTGTTGCGCTTACCGCTCCGCTGGCGGGAGATGTGTTGCCCGCAGCATCTCGGGCCACAACAGTAAAGCTGTAGGTCGTCGATGGGGTCAGACCGCTAATCGTGGCCGTCGTGCCGTTCACGGCTGCAGCCTGTGCCCCGTCACGGTAGACTACATAACCCGCTACGCCAACATTATCACTGGAAGCCTGCCACGTTAACGTAACCGAGTTGCTTGTCTTGCCGGTAACCGTTACTCCCGTTGGAGCAGTCGGTGGAGTCGTATCTCCCGGCGGCGTAACTGTACCGCCAAGATCATTGCGCAGCTTAGTTAGCAGTGTCTTGTTACGGTCACTACTAAGCTCCCAGAACATCGCTCCCGCCAAGCCACGATTCTTGATGTAATCGGTCTTGTAGCCGATAGATTGGGTATCATCGTAAGTGATAAACCGGCCGGTGGACGGATTGTGCAAATAAGGTACCTTGGCCGTGTCGTTCCAGTAACGGGTGTAACCGTTCTTGTTGATATAATTGGATTCCAAGTCACTGAAGTCGAACACGCCCGGTTCCCATGTTCCTGCAGAGGAAGCTCCACTTGCACTTTGGTATTGTCCGTTGCCACTAGTCACTCCATCCCAGCCCCGTCCATAGAACGGTACACCGAGCACCAGCTTGCTTGCTGGAACCCCTGCGCTCAAATGGCCTTGAACTGCCACATCCCCATTGAAGGTTGAGGCGCTTGGCACACCAGCAGCTTCAGCAGCCGGATCAAAGTACAACGGAGCATTATGGCCGGTAACCTGCTGCCATCCTCCGTTAAAATCATAAGTCATAATATTAATCCAATCGACAATCGAAGCGATATTACCAAGCTCTGAATTGTTCACGAAAGCCGGTGACGCACCGGAAGCAATCGTCAGCAAATAGTGCTTGCCGTCAGCCGCGCCTGCCGCATCGAGCTTGTTACGAATTTCTTGCAGCAGTTTCGTATAATTTTGCTTATCTTCCGCCCGGTAGCTGTTGCCTGGAAGACCACCCGAAACCGGGTATTCCCAGTCCAGGTCAACCCCGTCAAAATTGAATTTGCGCAGGAAGTCTACGGCTGAATTTGCAAAGGTCTCGCGAGTGACTTGGCTTGCTGCCACATCACTGAAGCGATTGGACCAGGTCCAGCCCCCTACCGAAATGATCGTCTTCAGATGATGATTGGCCTGTTTCAGCTTATTCAACTGATGAATGTTGCCCGCATAAGGCTGATCCCAAACATCTCCCGGAAATTGCTTGCCGGTATCAATCCACGGATCTCCCAGTACAATTGTGCCATTAGGCACATTGATCGCTAGTCCCTTCTCGTCCTGAGTAGGCCATGTGATTGGATTAGGCCCTGTAGGGTCAGGATTACCATGCCGTCCATCCCAAGCGATATCGGCAAAGGCATAGTTGATGTGCGTAACCTTGGAAGCATCGATATCATAAACGTTAAAATTACGTGCGTAGGCTCCCCATGAAGGATAATAGGCCACAATCTTATAATCGTCCGCGGCCTTCGCGGGTTCAGGCTGGAATAGACCTCCCGGAAGAAGCAGTGACAAGGCCAAACAGGTCATTGTGAACAGCTTCCACTTTCTGGCGAAACGTGCATGCCTTTTTGAATGCATAACTTAGATCCCTCTCTCTCGTAATTAATGTGATGAAATAGAATGGAATAAAGTAAGCAAACCGCCCTCCTCTACCATATTGTAAGAGTTTACAAATCTATTAAATCACAAATAAAATGGCGATTAAAGGATAAATTTCTATTATTTTCTCGAATTTTCAGAGAAAAACGGACAAAATGAGACAAAGAATAGACAGAAACGGGCGCAAAAAAACAGCGCCCCAAAAGGAACGCTGCGACTGTAAGCCAAGCCGTCTGACCTATACTGTTAAATCCGTGTGACTCTATCGTCATTTTCCCTCGCCTATCGTTTGCCCTCCGGCGGACGTACCCTGCGCGTTGCGGTGGCCTCAAGCGGGTTATCAGGCCAATAATGCTTGGGATAGCGGCCTTTCAGGTCCTTTTTGACCTCAAAATAGGTATTAGCCCAGAAGCTGCGTAAATCGGCTGTCACCTGAACAGGGCGACTTGCCGGAGATAGCAGATGCAGCGTGATGGGCACTTGACCGAATCCCACACGGGGCGTCTCCATCAGACCAAATACCTCCTGAAGCCGTACAGCGGCATACGGAGCCTGTGATCCTTCATAATGCACCTGAATTTTCGAGCCACTCGGCACTAGCAGATGGCTGGGAGCTTCATCATTCAGCGCTTGCTGCTGTGACCAAGTAAGCCGATGCTCCAGAATATTGTACAGGGACAAGGCCTGCAAGTCAGAACGCTTACGAACTCCGGATAAATAGGGAGCCAACCATTCTTCGGCCGTTGCTGCCAAGGTCTCATCGGACACATCTGGCCATTTGCTGTCTAGCCGATGCAGGAACAGTAGCCGTGCTTGCAACTTGCGGGCCTTATCCGTCCACGGAAGGAATCCAACCCCCTTCGTGACAACGGCAGCTAGCCACGCTTGAAGCAATTGCTCTGCGCCTGGTTCAGGATCGGGCTGTTCTCTTAGCACAATCGCGCCTAGCGTACGACGAATCCGGGCGCGAACCATGCCTGAGGCCTCGTCCCAAATAGCACTCCGTTCCTCGCGAATGTCCCCTGAGCAGTAATGGTACAGATCCTCTTCGTTCAAGGGAGCAGCTAGCCAAATGCGGCCCTCTACTCCTTCATCGTCGATATCAGCGATAGCCAGGAAGGATGCCGTGCCTAGCAAATCCTTTGTTGTTAAGTGGGCACCGCGCCCACCCTGTAGCAGATAGCGGCCATCCGGACGGCGTGCGGCGATGCGGTCCGGGTAAGCAAAGGCCACCAGCAGGCCGCACCAGCGGTCTGCGTCCAAGGCCGCCGCTGCGGGTGCACTAGCGCTGGCCACCGTGGCGGCTGTGCCGGGAGCCAGCGCGGCGGTATCCGCGGGCTCAAGCTCCGCGAGCCGCTGCGCCCACTGGCGCGCCAGGTCCGCGATGCGCTGCAAGGCGTCGCGGTCCGCCGGCGCATAGGCGCCGCTTGCTGCGGGGCGAGGCCCGCTAGCCGCCAGCCCAGTGGCGGCCAGCACCAGCGCCAGCTTGCTGCGCAGGTCCGCGCCTTCGCCGGCTGGCCCGCGCAGCAGGCCACGCTCCTCCAGCAGCGCGGCCAGAGCGCACGCTTCCGCGCCAAGCCCGAGCTCGCGGGCGCGCAGCAGCATATGCGCCAGGCGCGGGTGCAGCCCGAGCGCGGCCATACGGCGGCCGTGTGCCGTGACACGGCCGTTCTCGTCCAGCGCCGCCAGCTCGCGCAGGAGCTGCACGGCGCGGGCATACGGCGCCGACGGCGGAGCGTCCAGCCACGCCAGTTCCTCTGGCGTGGCTGCTCCCCACGCGGCCAGCTCCAGCGCCAGTGGCGCCAGGTCCGCCTCCAGCATCTCCGGCGGCGTGCGCGCCTCAAGCTGGCGATCCGCCTCCTCACTCCAGAGGCGGTAGCATACGCCTGGTGCCGTACGCCCGGCCCGCCCACGCCGCTGATCGACGGAGTCCCGTGCGGCTCTCACGGTGACCAACCGACTCATGCCGGTGCGAGGCGAGAAGAGCGACGTGCGGCGCAGCCCACTGTCGATCACCACCGTCACACCGTTCACTGTCAAGCTGGACTCGGCGATGGAGGTAGCCAGCACAATCTTGCGCTGGCCTGCGGGTGGCGCCTCGATGGCCCGCCGCTGCTCTGCTGGCGGCAGCGCCCCATATAGCGGTGTCAGCAGAACGCCATCCGGCAGTCCTCTTGCCCGTAAAGCATCACCAACCCGGCGAATTTCCCGCGCCCCCGGCAGAAAGACAAGCAAGCTGCCCTCATGCTCCGCCAGTGCCCGGCGAACCGTCCGCTCCACCGTCTGCTCTAACGGTTCCTTGGCCGGTCCCCCCGCATGGATCGTCTCGACGGGGTACATCCGGCCCGAGCTTTGCACGATCGGCGCTTCATCCAGCAGCCGGGCAATCGGCGCCGGGTCTAGGGTGGCTGACATCACCAGTAGCCGTAAATCCTCGCGCAGCAATTGACGGCTTTGCCATGCCAGAGCCAGACCCAGATCGGCATGCAGACTACGCTCATGGAACTCGTCAAAAATAACGAGCCCCGTGCCCAGCAAAGCCGGATCTTGCTGCAACAAGCGGGTCAAGATCCCCTCGGTCACAACGGTGATCCGAGTTCGCTCCGATACACGACTGTCTCCGCGCATCCGGTAGCCCACAGTCACTCCTACAGGCTCACCAAGCTGTGCCGCCATATATATAGCAGCCGAACGCGCGGCAAGTCGCCGGGGCTCCAGCAGCAACATCTGCTGTCCGTCCATCCACGGCTCGCTTAGCAAAGCGAGGGGAGTGCATGTCGTCTTCCCCGCTCCCGGCTCCGCAAGCAGCACCGCCACTCCGGCTCCACGCAAGGCTACCTTTACATCAGGAATAACTTCATCGATTGGCATCGGTACAATAGTCATGTTTCTCTCCTTACATATTCTAATCTTCGGCGAATCGCTCCTTCATATTGCCGAAATGCCGCATTATGCTGTAATCCCCGCTGATCCGCCAACATATTCAAGCGTAATTGCTGCTCCGAGCGTTTGCGCTGGAGGGCCCACCGTTCCGGCCCATCTCCGCAAGCGGCAATCAAATCGTCAAGGCGTACCAAGTCTTGGCTTAATTGAATTTCTTCGGGAACATATCCCGCATTTTTCATGACCTTATACGCCATCCGCAGTTCTTCAGGCACCCCCGACAAATCTTCTATTTTCAGCGGCTTGCCTTCTCCGGGCAAGTTGTCGAACTCTCCCTGCCGCATCGCTTCTGTAATCTTCTGTTCGGCCAGCCAGGACAACATCCCCATCGCCTCCATCAATCATATATATCTATCATAGCACGGCCCCTTCTCTGACCAAAACAAACACCCCCCGCATCAGCGGAGGGTACGAATTGAACCGGATTTATTTGTTCATAGCCTTAAAGCGACTTTTTGAACTCCTCTTAAAGCAGGGATTCTGCACCGTCTATCACAACACGAGCCCCAGTGATATGAATGGATTCATCGGAGGCGAGAAAGGTAACTAGATCGGCAACCTGCTCCGGCTGCCCCGGACCATGAGCCAGCGGCTGAGAGCCCTCGGGATATTCCACAGGAATAATAATCTCCTCCAGTTCCTTGCTCTTCTCCGTAGACTTGTCAATATTGGTAGCAATAGCTCCCGGACTAATTGCATTAACACGAATTCGGTAACGGGCCAGTTCGAGAGCAATCATCTTGGCGAAAGCGACTTGACCAGCCTTGGTCGCACTGTATGCCGACATGCCAAAGCCTGAGAACTTGTCGTTACCATTAATTGAACTTGTAATAATGATGCTGCCGCCCTGCTTTTTCAAATAAGGAACCGTATATTTCACCGTTAGGAATGTACCCGTCAAGTTAATGTTCAACGTCTTTTCCCATTCTTCAACACTCAATTCATCCACCGGCGCCAGTTTGCCGTTAATACCAGCATTGGCAAATACAATATCGATTCTGCCAAATTCCTTGACCGCCTCAGTAACTGCTTGTTCTACCCGCTGCGAATTGGAGACATCTACATCAAAAGCACGAGCAGCCCCTTCGTACAAGGCATTAATCTCCCCGGCAACCTGCCCTGTTCGCTCGTCCAATAGATCAAACAACGCGACCTTGGCGCCTTCGCTTGCCAATTTCATAGCTGTCGCTTTGCCGATGCCGGAACCTGCCCCCGTAACAATGGCTACCTTGCCTTCAAAGCGACCACGGCGTTCTTCCTGTTTTCCCGTCATACGTCACACTCCATTCTATTCATAGGGTCCATTTCTTTCAGAATACCCATTTTTGAATGTAGTTTAACCATAACGGCTGTTCAATCCACCGGCTGGCACAGCCATAGCTGCAGCATCTCTTGGAATGCCTGACTTGGTGTAGGAGTCGCGATCATCCAATCCTCATCATGTTTTGTGCTGGAACGAATCAGCCAGCTTGTATGTTCACTATTCATAAACTGAATATGCTGGCGCTCCCATCCTCCCTGCTGACGGGTGAAGCACTGGATATCTCCGTAGGCGATACGCATCCAAATACATCGGGCCAGTGCAATACTGCCTTCCGCATCATCCGTAATTCTGGCAAGCCTGTCGGTTAGTGTTATCAGGTCAAGCTTGGGAGCTTCGTTCAACACAGCTTCAAATTGGTTCCTCGACATTAGTAAAGCGGGTAGTTCGCCGGAGGTTCGTGTGCTCCATTTCATTCTATTCGCCAGTCTTGCGCATATCTGTCTTGCTCCACCACGTTTGAGACTGTACTTGTCAGAGTTCTTCCGAGGTAAACGTTCCATGCGCACCACATAATCACCTGCAGAGTAACAGTACTCGTCATAGCTTTGCTGACCGCTATGATAAGTAAGCCGACACCCCTTGACTGCCGGTAGCACCGCATTTAATTCCTTCTTCATTCCCGGCGGAAGTTCCAGTTCTTCGCCTGAAGGCCTGGACACCAGGTAACCTTTTGACCTAAGCAAATCCCCGCCCTCTTCCAAAGTCTTCCCCGATAACTCCTCTTGTCCTAGAAAAGCCGCAAAAGGATGATCCGCTTCCGGCCAAGACTTCAATCCCAGACGCTGAACCAGAAATGCCAATTCCTTGCCTTCCAGGCTCAGAGTCCGCTTGCGAGCAGAATTTGTAATAAACATCTGTCCAACTCCTTCAGAACGACTAGTGACTATTCAGCAATCAAGCTTTATCTATGTACTATTAACCTATTTCCGGGTATAATGTCACAGCACTAATGTGAGAATTATATCATTTTCTAGCTGTCAATACTCGGAAATATATTCCAAACCATTACATATTACCCATAAATATAGTCTTCGAAGCACAAATTTTAATAGAGTTGAAACTTTTTAATTCTATGGATCGTAATAAGTCTAAACAATGATAGGTAGGCTTCTATTCCTGTCATTCATGACACAAACATTTATCTAAACATAAGGTTTTCTTAAGCTTTTTTTAAGATTTCTATTTTATGATCAGTACTATGAAACCACTGTATAGAGGTGATTATTTATGAGAATTCTAATTAACTTTCAAGACAATATGGTTCCCGTTTATTTTGATGTTGACAGCAAGCAACCTGTACAGCGCACTTTGAGATTGCTGACCAGCGCGCTCGAATACAAGTATTACAACGGCAAACAAGCCTTAAAAAGATGCTTGAATTCGCTGATCAGTATCGAAATTGAAGGCTCCGAGGCAATCTTGCATAGCAAGAGCGAATTTGACTCCGTGGCTCTCTCACTCTATTAATTTGCTGGTCCCGAGGTAAACATATAGAAGGCTCCCTTCCCGGCTATGTTCAGGAAGGGAGCCTTCTATTTCCTTTTAAGCTTTAGGACCGTTTACGGTTTGTCCCCGATCCTGCTGCTTGCTCTCGTTACCCGCTCCAACCATAGGTTTGAACTTCATGGTTAAGGCCGTAATTACAAGCAACATGCCGTTTAATACGAACACAACAGGAATGGAAATCCAACCTCCCAGCGTCCCCCCAGCAATGGGACCAACCATGTTGCCAAGCTGACTGGCGGATTGGTTCAAGCTAAATGCCCGACCCCGAAACTCGGAACGAGTCGACTGGACGATGAGTGCGTTAAGCGCTGGAAAAACAGCGGCAAAGAATAAGCCATATACAAATCGCAGCACCCCGAATGCCACCAGGTCATGGATAAAATGCTGCATAATATTGCCCACTCCGCCTCCTATAAGACCGATCATGAGCGTATTGCGATAGCCGATGCGCTGACCAATTTTGCCCCAGAATGGAGCCGCAATGACGGTGGAAATACCAACGGCCGAGAAGATAATCCCCGAGCTGAAGGAAGCATCCGCGACCGTAGAACCAAGATCCAGTACATACAGCGAGAGCAACGGTTCCAGCACCATTACGGAGGCCGTGACAAGTAGTACGATCGATAGGTTGCCCATCAAAGGACGATTAGCCTTGGCTTCCTTGAGATCATCAAGCACATGTGAGCGTTCGCGATTGCGGTCAAAATTCTGTTCCTTCACAAACAACAGAGCGATGAGCGCTGAAAACAGCACCACCCCTCCCGCTACCAGAAATGACTCGCGAAAACCGATGAATTTGGTGAGTGATCCGCCGATCAGGGGTCCGATAATACCTCCAGCCGCACCTGCAGTGGACATAATTCCAAGTGAGTAGCCAACATGCTTCTCCGGTGTATTCGTCGCCACGAGTGCAATTGCCGAGGGAACGTATCCCGCCAGCAATCCTGATAGGATACGCACAGCAATCAACTGGTAAGGGTCCTGTACAAAGGAATTCAGAATATACACCCCGCATAAGGCAAAGCCAGAGCGCAGCAGCATCGGTTTGCGGCCGTACTTGTCCGAAAGCGAACCCCAATACGGAGAGATTAAAGCTCCTGCCAAAAAAGTAATGCCGAAAGCAAAGCCCGACAACAGAGTCAAATGCTCTGTAACCCCAAGATCATGAGCAATAAATAAAGACATGAACGGTATAACCATGGAATACGCGGTGCTGCAAAAAAAGACACCAACCCAAAGCACGTACAGATTTCTTTTCCAGGGGAAATCATCCATTCGATCCACCCCCAGCGTTGTCACTTCGATACCCTGGAATAAACCCGATACCCTAATTCTAGCACGAATTACCGCGGAACGATCTGAAATATTTAGAATTTCCAACTATCCCGAGGTATAATTAAGCTATGACAATATTGAAAGCGAATACATTGAAGAGGAGTATAAAACATGGCATTATTTCAAACTCGTTTTTTCTCAGAATCCCTAGGACTCAGCACATCCATGACGGTCATCCTTCCGCAGCCAGCCAAATCGCAAATCGGCATGGCAACCCCGGAAATTCCCGGTCCTTACCCTACCTTATATTTACTGCATGGCCTGTCGGACGATGACTCGATTTGGTTGCGTCGCACCTCTATTGAACGTTACGTGGCAGAACTTGGGCTGGCTGTCGTGATGCCACAGGTAGATCGCAGCTTCTACACCGATATGGCTTATGGTAACCGTTACTGGACGTTTATTAGCGAGGAGCTCCCGCGATTGTGCCGCTCCTTCTTCCCGCTGTCTCCTAGACGCGAAGATACGTTTGTCGCCGGGCTGTCCATGGGCGGCTATGGTGCCTTCAAGCTAGCTTTGCGTAAGCCAGAGATGTTTGCCGCCGCAGCCAGCTTATCCGGCGCACTAGATATTGTGAGCAGAGCCGAGCACTCCCAAGAGCTGTCTTCCCTATTGATCAGCGTGTTTGGCGAATCCGGGCCCAGAGGTACCGACAACGACCTGATGACGTTACTTGAACCCTTTGCTGAAAAAGCACACCATGGTCTACCCCTCCCCGCCCTTTATCAATGCTGCGGCACAGAAGATTTTCTGTACGAGGATAACCAGACGTTCCGAGCGGCCTGTAACCGCCTGAATATTCCGCTAACTTACGAGGAAGGACCTGGGGCCCACGAATGGAGTTACTGGGATGCACGCATCCAGGATGTATTGAAATGGCTTCCACTTAGGCCTTATTGATACTCCCTGGCTCAAACTGGGGAAGCAATCCCGGAACCTCGTCTAATTCCATGACGGTTCTCCAGGGCTTCCCCACGGTGAGCTCCTCATTCCATTCATGCTTCCTCCTCAGCCAGATCGCTTGCAATCCTACCTGGGCCGCTCCCCAAATGTCGTTACGGGGATGATCCCCAACGAGGACACATTGATCCGTCGCGACGCCAAGGCGTTCCAAAGCCAATCTGTAGATTTGGGGATCAGGCTTACTCAAGCCAACTTCTCCCGAGATTACGATCGTATCAAAATATTCTCTTAAGCCAAGCAGATCAATCTTGCGATGTTGCAAATGGCTGTGCCCATTCGTAATAATCCCCAGTCGCAGCCCCATATTACGGCAGGCTTGCAGAGTATCGATGGCATGTGTCATATAATGCTGGTCATAATAAGACTGGAGCTGCTCCAAGGAAGGCTTTTGACGCCAGGGTAAAAAATCAATTAGTTCAAGGAAAAATTCTTCCTTCACTCTATAGCCATCCGCGTCACGTACGATAATCTCCGCAACAAGCTTGTCCGCATCGGCCTTCTCCATAGGTACCAGACATTCCCGCACCAATTGCCAGGTGAAACTAAGGAACGTATTATCCCGGTCCATCAACGTATTATCAAGATCAAATAAAACAGCTTTCAACTGCAACCTTCTTCCCCACTTTCCCAAGATGTCTCTCTCTATTGTAAATCAGCCTGTCAAATAAAAAAGCGCAAACGCGAAGGTTCTTCGGTTTGCGCCTGGCTTTATATCACTTGCTTGGGACGATGGGTGAGCATTAATTCCTGTTCCGTAACATACAAGGCGAATGGCGGAAGCTCTTTTAGATAATGTTCTCTCATGAGCATCTTGACATCCACTTCATAGTCGGGGGACTGCTCCAGCACAGGTAGCTTGCCTTTCTCTTCGACATAACTGTCCACGGCTTCCTGAACCATATCCAGATAATAAGGAATTTCCCGTTCCTCTTCCGTAAAGATTTCATAGGTTTCTCTCGACAAATAAAAGCTTTGATCTGTTATCCCGCCTAAATATCGTGACAGCCGCTTCATGTCCAGACTACCGTCCGGAAGCAGCAAGGATAACCGGTTTATGCCTTCGGGCATCTCTGTTTCATAACGAAGCACAGCCCGTCTGACTTCATCCAAGGATACTTCAATCGCAACAGGGACCCTCGCACGAGCAGGTTTTTGTCTTTTAAACCATGACAACATGTTCGGCACCTCCTAAATCAGTTACTTCAATTTTAAAGTATACGCTTACAGTATAGTTTACTCAAAAAATCTGAATTTGAACCCTGAAAAGCATAGATGTCATAGGATTGACACAACTTTCACATCTAGGCAATTCAGCTCGACATCTGGCTATTCCAAGGCATTTGCGGTAGGATGTAATTGTTTTGAAAAAGGTTTGAAACCTATGTAAATCAGGAGGTCCCTATGCTGGATGTTATTGTTATTGGTGCCGGTCCCTGCGGATTATCAGCGGCGATTGAATGCCGCAGACGCGGACTGGAAGTGCTCGTACTGGAGAAGCATTGCCTTGTTCACTCCATCTACTCTTACCCTACTTATATGCAATTTTTCAGTACCGCTGAACTGCTCGAGATTGGTGATGTTCCCTTTGCCTCACCTAATGACAAGCCTTTCCGTCATGAAGCTTTGTCTTATTACCGGAGAGTAAGCGAACATTATCAGTTGCCTATATCTGCTTACGAGGAAGCAACCACCATTGACCAGCAACCAGATGGAAGCTTCATCGTTCATTCGCTCAAGCGCAACGGCGAGCAAGCAGAATATGCCGGACGCCATGTTATTCTCTCAACAGGATACTTTGATCATCCCAATATTTTAGGCATTCCGGGAGAAGATACAGATAAGGTTTCGCATTATTTCCAGGAGGCTCACCCTTATACGGGAATGAAGGTCACGATTATCGGAGGCAGCAACTCCGCAGTGGACGCTGCGCTGGAGCTAATTCGCGTAGATGCCAAGGTAACCGTCGTTTATCGCGGGGATGACCTTTCGGCTAATATCAAGCCCTGGGTGCGTCCACTGTTTGAAAGCGCCGTAAGTAAAGGGAAAATTGCTTTGCGCCTCAATGCACGGGTCATCGAGATTCATCCGGGCCACGTCGTAGTGGAGTCTGGTATAGACGGTGAGCTTACTGAGCACGCCAATGATTTTGTTCTGGCATTAACCGGGTTCCGTCCCGATCGCAAGCTGCTCTTCTCGGCGGGTGTCGAGATGGCGGGCGATATGGAGAAGCCCGTATTTAACCCGGACACGATGGAGACCAATGTACCTGGATTGTACGTTGCCGGAGTTATCGCCTCAGGCCGCAATGCCAACGAAGTATTTATTGAGACTGGCCGGGGCCATGGACGTTTGATTGCCGAACATTTAACCACGGCATTCCCATCCAAGAGTTAGTGCCCAAGTTGGCACGGGAGGTAGAAATTCATGAATCAAGTTGATGTTACATCGTTATTGCTGCTACTTCTTGCGGCACTTGGTATATTCAGCAGCAATATGCCTATTACCATCGCCATGATTGTATTGTTGCTACTGAGAGTGCTGCATCTGAACTATGCCTTCCCCTGGCTGGAGAAATACGGTCTCACCCTGGGGATCATCATTCTGACCATCGGCGTCATGACGCCGGTTGCCAGCGGACGCATTTCCCTTCAAACGCTGTGGGGCTCCTTTTTCCATTGGCAGTCACTGGCAGCTATTGCCGTCGGCATGCTGGTGGCTTGGCTGGGTGGACGCGGGGCTACTTTAATGAGTAATCAACCGACCATCGTGGCCGGACTCTTGATTGGAACCGTGCTGGGAGTGGCCTTCTTCCGCGGCGTTCCGGTCGGACCGCTCATTGCTGCGGGAATCCTGTCCCTCATGGTGGGGAAGCTATAGCTGATTTCTGCATAAACGCGGATTTTCGTGGCTTCTGGCTGAATTCAACCTCCAGTTGTGTTATACTCCTTAGTAAATCAATTGTCGCTGTCCCATGGACAGCCCGAGTTGCACGTCGTTTAGGAGGATGGCCATGTCACGCCGATTTGTTATTGAAGCGGTGATGGTAGCGATATATGGAGAATTACTGGTGCCCCAGGTGCCGGTTGAATATATTGTCCCCTACACCACCGTGATGGAGCTTTATGAATTCAAGAATAGTCCAGAGCCGCTGATGAGCGACCCTGTCGACGATATGCATGTGAAGCAGAAGATTTCCGAACTGATCGCCTACCTGGAAGAGCCGCTGAATCGCAAGAAGCTTGAGCGGTCTTTAGCGGTGCCTTGGTCCAAGAGCCCTTCTATCCTGTTTGGTGATCTCATATCCTGGACTGTCATTAATTCCGTAGATACTGAGCAATACGGGGAATTTCTTGATCCCATCGAGACTGAAGTCGTATTGACCGCTCAGCGGGAACACGTACCGATTCTGACTGACCAGCTTGAACTCATTCGGCGGATTATTGAAGCGGAAGTACCGGTACAGGTATTTGATATCGCTGATTTTGAATATGCCATGGAAGACAGTATTATCTAATAAACTAAACGCAAAGAAAAGAACCTGGGTTCCACTAGAAAAAAGTGGGGGCTCAGGTTCTTTTCTTCGTTGCACTTCATCCTGCTCTAGTTATGCTTGAGGAGAATTCGCTGCCTCATATTGGTATTCAATATCGCCCAGACCTTGGTCATACAAAACGTTCAAATGGTAGCCATCCAGATACCACATATCCTGATCTTCCATGTAGAAGGTAATTCCTTCCACCTTAGAAGCGATGCCTGGCGATATCGGCTGATCTACGTCGATCCCCAGTGAGAATCCCGGATGCAGCTTGCCTCCTGCACTATAGCGTGCAAAGAAACGTACTGCTTGCCCTGCTTGAAGACTGAGTTCCTGCTTAAACCATTCGGCAGCTTCATGTGTCACATTGATCATCAGATTCTCCACCTCCTCGTTTACCCTCTATTGTAGACCAAACCGGCAGCGATTGCCAAATGATTATGTGCTCCAGCATTCAAAACTCGCCTAATTCTAAAAAATACCGTTGACACCTTCCGCAGAGCGGTGCTAAAATCGGGAGCATACGAGATTTCATTTCAAGTAATTACCAGAATCTAAAATTCCAAGAAAGGGTGAGCAAAGGTGTTTAATTTTAAGTTGATTGCTAATCGAAATCGTAAGCAAAACACACAACTAAATACCGGAGCAACCCCTGTAGGCTTGAATCGCATTTAGCGCTAGCCCTCCCTTGCGTGTTCATCAGGCTTGGGGAATAACAATTTGCGGCGTTGCTTCTTTAGTAAGTAACGGACGCGATCTATGTGAAGGCTTTAAGGCATATCGTTTTCGAAACGATATGCCTTTTTTGCGACTTTTTGTTCGGTTATGTAAGCTACAGCGGTTTTTTCGGTAACCTAATTGAAGGATTCAAAGGAGGGGACTCCATGTTCTCGGTACTAAAAAATTTAGGCTGGTTTTTCCGGCAAGAGAAAAGGCGCTACGTCATCGGCCTGTTTCTACTCATCGTCGCTGGCGTTGCTGAACTGGCTCCACCACGACTGCTGGGCAGCGCGATTGACGAGATCGTCGCCGGCACGGTAACCTGGGCTTCGTTGACCCGTTATATTCTACTCATTATCATCGTACTGATGTTTATTTACTACATTACGTACATATGGATGCATTCCTTATTTGGAGGGTCTAATCTGGTCGAGCGGCTGCTTCGCACCCGCTTTATGAGCCATTTGCTACGGATGACGCCACCGTTCTTCGAACGAAGCCGGACGGGTGACCTGATGGCCCGGGCGACAAACGATCTGCGTTCCGTAGCCCAGACGGCTGGCTTCGGGATGCTGACGCTGACCGACTCCACCGCTTATCTGTCCGTCATCTTCATTGCGATGAGCACGCTGATCAGTTGGAAGCTGACACTGGCTGCCATCATCCCCCTTCCCTTTATCGCACTGGCGATGAAGATCTACGGGAAGATTATCCACGAGCGTTATACTTTGGCCCAGGATGCCTTTGGAGATATGAACGATCAGGTTCTTGAATCCGTGGCCGGAATCCGCGTCATCCGCGCCTATGTACAAGAACGCCATGATGAACGCCGCTTCGGAGATATTACCGATGATGTCTATCAGAAGAACCTGGCGGTAGCCAAGGTGGATGCCTACTTTGAGCCCACCATTCGGCTTTGCGTGGGTATGAGTTATGCCATTGGATTAACCTACGGTATCTATCTCGTCTTCCATAATGAATTAACCTTGGGTGATCTCGTATCTTTTAATATGTACCTGGGGATGATGATCTGGCCGATGTTCGCCATCGGTGAGCTAATCAATATCATGCAGCGTGGTGGCGCTTCGTTGGACCGGGTGAACGAGACGCTGAACGTCAAGCCAGACGTCGCGGACGATGCTCACCCCGTAGCTGTCTCCATACCGGAGTCCATCACCTTCTCCGACGTGACGTTCCGCTACCCGACATCGACCATCAACAATCTGGAGCATATCGACCTGACAATTCATCGCGGTCAAACACTAGGTATTGTTGGCCGAACAGGAAGCGGAAAGTCTACGCTGCTTAAGCAACTGCTACATGAATATCCTCTTGGCAGCGGTAAGCTATCCATCTCCGGTGTGCCGATTCAGAAGATTTCGCTGGAACGATTGCATAGCTGGGTGGGCTACGTGCCACAAGAGCAAATCTTGTTCTCCAAGACGGTACGCCAGAACATTCAGTTTGGCCTCAAGGATGCTTCGGACGAGGTCATCCTTGAAGCGATACGCACGGCGGCCTTTGATCAGGATCTCGGTACGCTATCGGATGGACTTGATACGCTCGTCGGTGAGAAAGGCGTCGCCCTTTCTGGTGGACAGAAGCAACGTGTATCCTTGGCCCGCGCTTTTATCGCCGATCCAGACATTCTGATCCTCGACGATGCACTGTCCGCAGTTGACGCCCGCACCGAGGCCAGAATCATTCAGAATATTCGAGACCAGCGTTCAGGCAAAACCACGCTGATCTCCACCCACCGGCTGTCTGCCATCGAGCACGCCGACTGGATTATCGTGCTTGAGCAAGGCCGTATTATCGAGCAAGGTATCCATGAGGCGCTGCTGGCACAAGGCGGCTGGTATCGGGAACAATACGAACGTCAGCAGGTGGAATCCCACCTGACGGACGGGGAGGTGTCATAAGCTATGCACGCCCATACGGGAAAAGCATTATTCAAATATGCCTTAACGGCAAAAAACACATTTATTCTGGCCCTCGTCATGCTAGCGATCGGCGTAGCCGCAGAGCTAGCTGGTCCCTTCCTGGCCCGCGCCATGATTGATGACCATATGCTGGCGATTGAACGGCCGTTCTTCGAAACGTCCGCCCAAGATGCCAGCACAGTGAATTATGACGGAAGAACCTTCAAGAGGGGCGACCGTTTTGCAGAGAATGAAGCCAAGGGCAGCGAGGCACGCGTGCTCCAGGTTGGCAAGAGCTTTGTCTTTGTGGGGACTGCTGTACCGGATGTCTCCGGGAACCGAAGCTACCAGGACGGCGTTCTCACCCTGACGAAGCAAGACGGCACAAGTATCGACTATCCAGCGCAAAAGCTGGGGTCCACTGAGCTGTTTTCCTTTTACAAGCCGGAGATCCCCGGAATTATTTCGTTGGTCGTATGGTATTTGGTGTTCCTGGCCATCTCGATCGTGATGGAATTTGGTAAAACCTATTGGCTGCAATCCTCGGCCAACAAAGTTATTCAGAAGCTGCGCATGGACGTCTATGCCCATATTCAGCGTCTGCCGGTGCATTTCTTTGATAACCTGCCAGCGGGTAAGGTCGTCTCTCGTGTCACAAATGATACCGAAGCGGTCAAGGATTTGTTCATCGCCGTGCTCGCCAACTTCTTCTCCGGCATCATCAATATGCTGGGCGTTTATGTCGCTTTGTTTATTTTAGATTTTCGATTAGGCCTGATCTGCTTGTTCGTTGTACCCGTGATTTATTTGTGGGTCGTGCTTTACCGCAAATTCGCCACAAAATACAATACGATCATTCGCTCGCGCCTCAGTGAGATTAATGCCATCATCAACGAATCCATCCAGGGCATGTCGATTATCCGCATCTTCCGCCGCGAAGCGCAAACCAAGGAAGAGTTCGAGAATTTGAATCAGGATTATATGAAGCATCAGAACAAGATGCTCAACCTCAACGCCTTCACCTCGCATAACCTGGTGAACGTAATCCGTAATCTGGCCTTTGCCACGGTACTATGGTATTTTGGCTCCGCTCAGCTTAGTGGTACCGGCATTATCTCGCTTGGTGTGCTTTATGCCTTCGTCGACGTATTGGGACGGTTATTCCAGCCGATTACGGGAATGGTCAATCAGTTGGCAGCGCTCGATTCATCCATGGTATCTGCCGGACGGGTATTCAAGCTTATGGATGAGCCTGGAGAACCTGTGGTAGACGGCTCAATGCCGCGCTATAAGGGAGATGTAGAGTTTAAGGACGTATCCTTCGCCTACAAAAGAGATTATGTACTCAAGAATATCTCCTTCGAGGCCAAGCAGGGACAGACCGTTGCCCTGGTCGGGCATACCGGCTCGGGCAAGAGTTCGATCATTAACCTGCTGTTCCGCTTCTATGATCCACAAGAAGGCTCAATTACCATTGATGGTCAACCTGTCAGGGACTTGCCGAAGCAATGGATTCGTGAACATATGGGCATCGTGCTTCAAGACCCTTACCTGTTCACCGGCACAATCCTATCCAACGTGACCTTGGGTGATGAGCGAATCTCAAGGGAGACTGCCAAGCAAGCATTGATTGATGTTGGCGCTGACCGGATTCTGGCTCACTTGCCAAAGGGTGTTGATGAACCCGTGGTGGAGAAAGGCAGTACCTTATCTGCTGGCGAACGTCAGCTTATCTCTTTCGCCCGGGCACTGGCCTTCGACCCTGCCATCCTTATTCTGGACGAGGCGACCGCCAATATTGATACGGAGACGGAGAGCTTGATTCAGTCGGCACTTGAAGTGTTAAAACGGGGACGGACCACATTTATCATTGCTCACCGTCTCTCCACCATTCGTAACGCCGATCAAATTCTGGTCTTGCATCGTGGGGAAATTGTGGAGCGTGGCAGCCACGAGGAACTGCTCGCCCTAGGTGGACGTTATTATCAAATGTATAAGCTGCAAGCCGGTGCTGTTGATGCACCAGCCATTCAAGCTCCTTCAACGGCTTCGGTCGCTGTTAACCCAAGCTAATTTAACGACCTACAGGTATGCAAAAGCCGCTCCGGGAAGATTCCCGAGAGCGGCCTTTGTTACTTGGTTAGACCAAATCGCGTTGCTTCTGCTCCATTTCCTCCAGACGCTGGGCGATCCAGTTCCGATCAAAATGTTCACCGATGAATACAGCTACATCAGGCACGTCCTTCTGTGGTGTAACCTTGAGAAAATCCGATTCCCGGTAAGCATATTGGAAGAGGAATCGACTGCTGGTATCAGAGAAGCGTAAAATACCCTTTCCACGATAGACCTCACGTGGCAATTCAGCGATAAAACGTTCGAACTCAGTGCTGTCTATCGGGCCATGAAAATAATGAGTATACACTGTCACATGCTCATGCGAAGTATGAGCGTGATCATGACTATGGCTATGCTCATGATGCCCACCGCTATGATGGTGATGATGTTCATGATTGTGGCAATCAGAGTTGCAAACATGAGGCTCCCCTGCTGTTTCCCCTATCAAAGACGGTTCCGCTTTGTCTGCTTCAAGCAAATCTGCCACATCAACCTCGCACTTTACCGCGGGAATGATGCGGGCAAAAGGATTCGTATGCTGTAGAAATTCTGTCATTTCCTGCTGCCGCTCTGCCTCGATTAGATCCACCTTGTTCATGACCAATACCGAGCCACAGCGAATTTGCTCTATCATTAGCCGATAAGTCTTACCTTGCTGGGAAGCATGAAGATCAGCTAAATGCAAGGCATCAACCACCGTAATCATCGGTTTAAGATCGAGCTTCATATATAAGGATACCTCGGTCACCGCATCGAAGATCTCCAATGGATTACCCGCGCCAGTCGCTTCAATCACGATTAAGTCCGGATGCTCTTGTTCAATCAATTCGGAGAGTTGTACGCTTAAGTCTCCACGAATCGTGCAGCAGATGCAGCCTCCCAGCATTTCAGCCATAGGCACCTCGGTGGATACCAACAATCCATCCAGGTTCACATCCCCAATCTCGTTCATGACGATAGCCGGGCGTAAACCTTGCCCCTGCCAATGCGTAATTAGACGCTGTAACAGCGTGGTTTTGCCGCTGCCTAGAAATCCGGATAATATGTAAACGGGTGTCACGCTCATCCTGTCTCATCCCCTTCATGGAAATAGCATATGAATGCGAGTTTACACCAAGTGGACAAGGCGCGCAACCCTAGTTCGCTTCGTTAGCTCCGTTTGACCTCCTCTGCTCCAGAAGTCCTCTTAACCGTCATCAGCCCTTAACGCTCAGGAGTCGGATTAACTGTATGAAGAGTCCCGTCGGAACGGTAGGTTAATTCGGCATATTTAATACAACGTTTGTAATCAACGCCACCGGATAAGGAGCAATCATGATAGAACAAATACCAACTACCACGAAATTCGACGATCGAATGATGCGTTGTCCACCCGAGCACAGGTGGTAATAACGTTCCTTGAAAGGTATACGGTCCCTCCGGCCGATCTCCAATCGCATACACCAGTTTGTGGGTCGTTCCGGTCGAGTAAGACAAATAGTACTTACCCTCATATTTATGAATCCAGGGTCCTTCAAAATATCGCCGTTCCTCATCGCCCGCTGTCAGCGGATTGCCTGCCTCATCTAAAATAACAATCTCATGAGCCGGTGAATTTAAGGTAAGCATATCCTCGCTTAGCTTGGCTATTCTGGGTCCAAGAGCGGGCTTATCTGGTAGCGGGCCTTCTGCATCTTCAACAAAATGGCCAGTCTGCCATTTCTCCAACTGCCCTCCCCACAGTCCACCGAACACCATGTAGGCTTGCTCATCATCATCGATGAAGACAGCCGGATCGATACTGAAGGTACCCTCCATATAGCTCTCCTCCGCCTTGAAGGGACCCGCCGGCGACTTTGAAGTAGCCACCCCGATTCGAAAAATCCCATCATGATCTCTTGCCGGGAAGAACAGATAATATTGTCCATCCTTATACGCCGCATCCGGTGCCCACATTTGGCGGGATGCCCAGGCTACGTCCCTGACGTGCAATACCTCGCCGTGATCAAAGACCGGGGAGTCGAAATCAGACAGGGACAATACATGATAATCCTCCATCTTATATTGATCTCCGTTGTCGTTCGTCTCCCCCTCATGATCCAAATCATGTGAAGGATAAATATAAATCCGATTCTCAAACACATGAGCCGAAGGATCGGCGGTATAGATATGAGTTACTAAAGGCTGATGGGGCTTGGGTTGATTTGACATTTAATAGTACCTCCTCTTCACTTCATCTGATAATCAAACCAATCGAAGCATGCCGGCGAACGGCTTGAACGACCATTTCCCGTTGCATATAATCCAACGACTACGCCTGTGAAGCACATATGCCGCACAAAGTCCTCAGGGGACAAAGCTCTTGCTTCACCAGTCGCTATGCGGTTCCAGCTATCCTCCTGCCCCTCCGAATACAGCAAGGCGTATTCTTGCCCACACGCCTCAATTCGCAGGAGAAGCGATGTAGATTGCAGTTCCGCTTCATACACGATCTGTGATTGACCACGCACGGTAAGTCGAGCTATAAGCAAGCGACGGCTTCCGGAATGGAGAATTCCAATCTCATAATGAGCATCCTCATCCCTGCGTATACATAATCCGGCCTCCTCCCCTTCTGTAACTGGCATGAAGGACATGGATGTAGTAAAGCTTGCCTTTACATGCTGTTGTCTACGACCTGCAAAGATGATGGGTCCCAAATTCCCAAGCGTGCCAGCCTGTCCGTAGAGCGTCAATCCCTTCTGCTCTGCATGGAGGGAATAACTGCCGGCAGGAGGATTACGCAGGAATGTCCACGCTGGACCGAGGCGCTCCTCATTGAAGTGGTCTCGACCGATGGCCTCATGCGGCAAGGTACGATAAAACGGTTCCACCCGCTTGTGTGACACAGCCATATTCAGGGTTGCCGTTCCCTCATTATTATCGATCTGGGGCCACCCGTCCTGCCAGATGACAGGGGACAGAAAAGTCTCCCTGCCCAGCACGCTATAGTTACCCTCTAGCCACCGCACTCCAAGAAACACAGCCCACCATATACCGTCCAGGTCTTCAATTAAATCGGCGTGCCCCAAACATTGCATGGGGTGCTCAAGGCGATTATGTGTTAATATCGGACTCGGATTCAGCTCAAAGGGGCCGTATGGAGAATGACTGCGTCCAATAATTTCGCGATGCTCCTTCCCCGTCCCTCCAGAGGCAGACATCATGTAATACATGCCGTTGATATGATATAAATGTGGTCCTTCAATCCAAGGACCTCCATCTCCCCTCCACACCACCTGTGGTTCGCATTTCGCCTCTCCGGTAACGATGTCAATCTCATATTGGATAATGTGAGATTCTAAATCAGCTCCTTGCTGAACCGTTACGTAAGCGGTGCCGTCATCATCAAAAAAAAGTGAAGGATCAATCCCCCCATAGGGTACGAGAATGGGGTCCGACCAAGGCCCCGCTGGATCTGTGGCTGTCACATAGAAATTCCCGATTCCCCCCACATCGGTTGTAATCATATAAAATATACCGTCATAATAACGCAACGTAGGCGCATAAATGCCCGCTGAGCTTCTTCTGGAGGTTAAATCAAGCTGGCCGACCCGATCAAGCACATGCCCGATTTGCTCCCAATGAATCAGATCCCTGCTCCGAAATGTCGGCACTGCAGGGAAATATTCAAAAGAACTGCACACCAGATAGAAATCTTCTCCCGCCCTGGTCACACTGGGATCAGGATAGAACCCCGGGAGAATGGGATTGGAGTAATGAATCATTTCAGGCACTCTCGGCTCGTTCATTTATTCTTTGACACTCCCTACATTTAGTCCAACAACAAAATATTTTTGCATGAACGGATACACCATCAGAATCGGAACAGAAGCAACAATCGTAATGGCCGCTCGAATGGAAATCGGCGTTACCTGGGTCATATGCTCCATTCCTACACCGTTAGCTACCGCTGGATTGCTATTCGCATTCATGCTTGACGACAGCAGCTTCATTAATTCATATTGCAGCGTGCTCAGTTCCTGTCTGGAGGAGGTATAGAGAAAGGCATCAAACCAGGAGTTCCATGCACCTACGGCCACAAATAAAGCAATCGTAGCGAGTACAGGCTTGCAGAGCGGGAAAATAAGTCTCCAGAAAATTTTAAAATCCCCTGCCCCATCAATTCTCGCCGACTCCACCAAGCTTTCGGAAATCGTGCCGATATAGGTCCGAATTACTATCAGGTTAAAGGCACTGATCATAGATGGCAATACATAAACCAGAAAATTATTAAGCAAATGCAGGTCTTTCATCAAGAAGTAGCCCGGAATCAGTCCCGCATTAAAATACATGGTAAGCACGAATATCGCTGTAATTGGCTTGCGGAAGATGTATTCCCTGCGGCTAATCGCATAAGCCAACATGGTCGTGAGGAAGATATTTAATATCGTTGACAGCACCGTACGGGCCACAGAGATTAGAAAGGCATCATAAATTGTGCCGGAGGCAAATACCGCTTTATAATTTTGTAGCGTGAACTGCCTTGGCCATAAATATAGTCCACCGCGGATGGTGTCATTTCCAGCATTAAACGAAACGACAATCGTATTAAGAAAAGGATACAGGGTCACAATGACCAGCATAATCATGAATACCGTATTAAATGTGTGAAAAACGAGCGGCTCCACGCCTCCTTGTCTTCTCCTCATAACAACCTCTCCTCCCCTAACCGCTTGGCGGTCCAGTTGGCGAGCAGCAGCATGGTGATACTGACAAAGGTTTTGAAGATGCCCCCTGCGGTAGCCAGAGAATAGTTACCCTGCGCAATACCATATTTGAGGACAAAAATATCAATTGTTTCTGACCAGTCGACAATCAATCCGTTGCCCAGTAAGTACTGAACTTCAAAGCCGGCTTCCAGAATATGACCAATGGACATGATTAATAGAATAACAATCGTCGGCCGAATTCCAGGTAACGTGATGCTCCACATTTTGTGATAGCGGTTCGCCCCGTCAATATCAGCAGCTTCGTATAAGGCGGGGTCAATGGAGGACATCGCGGCCAGGTAAATAATCGTATTCCAACCGACCTCTTTCCATACATGAGAGGCCCCCACCACCCCCCAGAAATACTTGCCTTCGCTCAGCCATATAATCGGCTTATCAATCAGGTTCAGCTTCATTAACAAATCATTAATAATGCCGTCGGAAGCAAGTGAAGTAGCCACAATGCCTGTGACAATAATCCATGACAGAAAATGCGGCAGATAAGAGATTGTCTGGACGGTTCTCTTCCAGAACGTTTTCTTGATTTCATTAAGCAGCAAAGCCAAAATAATGGCCGTGGCAAAACCCAAGACCAGATTAATGATGCTCATAGCCAGCGTATTACGTAGCACCCGCATAAAATTATCGTCTGTAAAGAGAAATTGAAAATGCTTGAATCCCACCCAGGTCTGCTCACCGAAGCTTCTTGCAGGCTTGTAATCCTGAAAAGCCATGGTCCAGCCCCAGACCGGTACATAGGCAAACAGAATAATATAAGCGAGCAGCGGCACGGACATATAGATAAGCTGTCTCTGCTCCTTCACGGTATTCCAGGACCACCGTCGTCTCTGGCGCTTGACCGGCGGCTTCAGGGGCCTTGCTTCTGTCACAATCTCCTCCATGATATCGATCTCCCTATCCATCCTTAGATTGAGGGGAAGGGAGTTTCCTTCTCCCTTCCCCCGGCCAAGCGCTTTTTATTTCACGGTCCAGTTGTCGATTCTCCACTTCAATACTTCATTAATCCGGTCCTCATAGGCTTTGATATCCAGCTTCTGAATTTCCGTAACATATTCCTTCCATGTCGCTTCAAACTCTGCTGGTGTGGCCAATATCGCTTTAGGCAAGTATTTTGTAGATAGTTCATTTAACTTGGTGTTGGCTATCTTGGCTGGAGAGCCTTCGACCAAATCGACAGACCAGGCAGGATAGTAAATCGGGTTCTCTGGTGGAGGACTGAAGAAATCAACATAGCTATTGAATCCGTAGGCGTCCAACACTTCCTTATCAAAAGGTTTCAGGCTGGCTTGATATTCCTCAGGCTGGTTGCTCGCTGCCGTGGCATTGCCGTCACTGAAATACCCTTCAATTTTAGGAGCGGTTCCATAATAAGCATCGGCTTTATTAGCCAGCTTCCATGTCGCATCGGAAGCATTGTCGCGTTGTTCTTGCGTTTTGATGAATCGGCCTTCTTCATTGACCTGGTAATCTTCTCCTTCAACTCCCCAAGTCAACAGCTTCTGCCAGTCTTCCTCAATCAGCTTATCAAGTACCTTGATAATTTTGACCGGGTCCTTGGCATTTACCGTGATGCCAAACCCGTTATTGAGGTTGAGGGATGGACGATCCCGGTAATAATCCTTGGTGCTCAGATCATACACCAGTGGTAAGCCTACATAAGTCCGCTCCAGCTTATCCTGTGTCTTCAGCGAGTCTACTGCACTGCCAAAGTTCCAATGTTGGTCGAACATCCCCAGGACCGCACCACTTGAGAGCTTCGCCATGTACTGGTCATAGTTCTGAGTGAACGCTTCCTTATCCAAGAGGCCCTGAGCGTTGACTTCATTCAACTTCTGGTAATAGTCCTTGGCATAATCCTTGTCGGCAAAAATTTCGCCTACGCCATCATTCACCACTACACCGCCATCATTCGGATGACCAATTAAATGCTGCGGAGGATTCAGCAATCCCCAGTTCTTCCAATCATAGTTCAATATCTCAAATCCGATCGTTGGCTGCCCGTCAATGGTCGGATACTTCTCCTTGTACTTGGCAATCAGCTCGAAATATTCATCCAACGTCTTTGGCGTTGGGTAGTTAAATTCCTTAAGCACCGCCTTCTGAATCCAGAATGCCGGGCCGCTGTAGTAAGTGTCGGACACCTCACTGTTATAAGCGCCATAGTTTGGCAAGTAGTAGATATGCCCATCATTAGGGTCCTTCATCTGGTTCCAGTATTTCTCGAAATGCTTCTTGAGATTGGGAGCATGTTGTTCAATAATATCCTCTAATGGAATTACCGCTCCGGCTGCTGTCAGCTTTGTATCTGCGGTAATCATATCCGGATAATCCGCACCAGCAATCATGACGCCAAGCTTCTGGTTCTTGTCCCCTGCGAGAAATTCAAATTTGAAAGTAACGCCAAGCTCATCCTTGATTTTCTTGTAAATTTTGTTATCTGCGGTCGGCTGTTGCCCCGCTTCTCCCAAAAACACAGAGATTTCAAACGGTTGTTCCGGTCCAACCTCGCTGCCTCCAGCATTGTTGGTCGTACCCGCATCTGTCCCCTTCGTATTGCCGCCCGAGCAGCCAGCAACAGTAACGCTCAAGGCCAGCAACAGCACAGCTCCGAACCGAAGCAGCACTCTTTTTCTGTCCCCCATAAAGCACCTCCAGAATAATTATTTTCTAAAAATGAAAGCCCTTTCATTAAGCTGATTTCATTATAAGATTGTTATAGGGGCAGGAACTACATGCGAATTATAGCTATATCCTTGCAAATCTTAGGTTTTCTTGTATTCGTTAGGCGACATACCCAGACGCTTCTCAAATTGCTGCAAAAAATATTGATAGCTGGTGTAGCCGACCAACTCCGCAATCTCACTATTTTTATACCGATGGCTCCGAAGCAGACGACTAGCCTCTTCTATTCGCAAATTATGAAGGAACTCGTGGAAGTTCACTCCGTTCTTCCTCATCAGTAACTGCCCAAGGTAGGCCGGATGAAGGAAAAATCGCTCTGCCAGCATTTTAATCGTCAGCCTCTCGTGGAAATGCGCTTCAATATATTCGTTAATGTCCTGAATGATACCTTGTGTCCCCGCTGCCGTCTCTTGCAGCAACCAATCGAAGCAGACACGGCCGCAGGAGTGCAGCAATCCGATCAATTCGTCGAAATTCAATCCCTCATTCAAATTCGGTATATCAAATAAGCGTTGTGAAGGTCCTGCGCCCTGTTCCATTTGCCCACTCATATACATGCTGATCTCATGAAGGAGATAAATTACAATTTTTCGAGCCTCACCTGGATCAATGCTTGCTTCACGAAATGAATAATCAATAGAGTCCACAACTTGCTCATAATCGGCAGCATCAAGCACCTGAAGTGACTCGAGCACACGCTCCAGAAGGTCTGCTTGCTGGTAAAAGCTTTGAAATTCACGTTTCTTCACATCAGCATAATAGATGATTTTGTTCCCTCCAGACTCATAGAAGGTATGCATCAAAGCATCTGCTGCCGTTCTGTAGGAGCTTTCGATCTCCATTAGTGAAGTTACCGGTTGGCCTATTCCTATGGATATCCATGCACGATAACCCGCCAGACGGCGGGCCACAGCTTCAATCCTCTCCTCTGCCTGCCCTTGCTGGTGTTCGTAGCCGCCGAATACAAGGCAAAAAATATGGGGGTGCAGTTGAATCAGATACATGGGTGTATGTTCACCTTCACTTGCAAATTCCGCAGCCATCGATCTGAAGCGGATAAGTTCCCTTTCCTGCCCCTGAGCCAGACACACATTCCAATACGTAGCGAGCCATGATAAGGAGTCCAGCTCCTCTCTGTCAGGCTGGGACAATACGCTTGTTGTTAGCAATTCCTTTATTAGCCATGTTTGCTTTTCCCGCTGAGCCGCCTTGGAGATGTGGAGCTGCGCCTGCTCCTCCTTTAGCTCCTGCTGAATGGCTCGAATCTCCAGGTAGGTCTGCTCTTCATCAAGTGGCTTTAACAAGTATCGGGACACTTTGCACTTCAGCGCTTTGCGTGCATATTCAAAGTCACTATACCCTGTCAGAATAACAAATTTGGTATCTTGCCTTCCGGCCTTCCGCCAGGCTTGAATCATCTCCAGACCGTCCATAACCGGCATATGAATGTCCACCATGACAAGATCAGGCCCCAACTCCTCCATCAGCTTCAAGCCCTGCATCCCATTGCCACAGGTGCCACATACATCAAAGCCAAGGCCTTCCCAGTCAATCCACAACTGTAGCCCCTCCAGTGCCCATGGCTCATCGTCAATCAACAGCACCTTAAACGCCATGGTCATGCCCTCCTTCCGTCCCCTGCCGTTCAAGCAGATGTAGAGGAATTTTAAATGATATCTGTGTCCCTTGCCCCGCCTGACTTGCTACATCAAATTGAACCTTGTCGTCATAATACAGCTCCAGACGGCGGTAGACATTACGGATGCCAATACTGCTTCCACCAGGGTCCTCTGTACTACGCATATGGTATAACACCTCTTGTAACTGCTCCTTCTCCATCCCCTTACCGTTATCCGCAATAGCTACGCTCAAATATTCGCCGATCACTTCGGCACGGATGGTCACGATCCCCAAACCTTCAATCGCTTGTATACCATGCTTGCAGGCATTTTCAGCAAGTTGCTGAATGCTCAGCTTTGGTATTTTATAATGGCGAGCTTCCTCGCCGATGTTGATGTGATATTCAAATTTGTCCCGGAAACGAAACTTCTCAATCCCCAGATACATCACAGTAAAACTCATCTCTTCCTCTAGCGGAACCAAATCGTCCTTCCAATTGAGCAAACGACGCAGCAACTTGGACAAATCCTTAATAATGTCCTTGACGTCGACATAATTCTTCTTGGTACTCACTACTAGCAGGGCGTTCAGTGTATTGAACAAGAAATGCGGATTCATTTGGCTTTGTAGCAAATTAAGCTCCGCCCGAATACGCTCCGTTTCCTGACTTCTCTGCTGAATTTCCAGCTTATAGACGTTGTTGATCAACGAATGAATTTGCGTTGTCATCATATTGAAGTTGCCAATCAACTGACCAATCTCATCGCGGCCTCCATCCATTTCAAGCAGATCAAACTTCTCGTTCCTTACCTTCTGCATCTGTCTGGACAGACGCTTCACCCTATCATTGTAGGAGCGCAGCATCACATACATAAACAGAGAGGTCAACAAGGTGATGATGCCGGCCAGCATACCGAAATAAAGGCGCATATCCAGCATCGCTTGCTTCACTCGTGTTCCTTGCGGTACGCCGATGAGCTTCCAGCCCTTCACATAGCTGGCATTGCCGATAGGAACCATATGTAAATCCTTATCCGCTGCCCCGGTACTATCAAACAAGGCATAATCCGCATCGCCTTCTCCTTGATAGCGATCATCCGTGGATACAATAACCTGTCCCAACTCATTTACTAGATATAGATCAAGATAGTGACGCTCCCTCGCAATGACATCATAGAAGCGACTTAAGTAGAAATCGATCCGCACCAGCTTCTGAAAGGAATGATCTCCTTGATAATCATCCATTCGCTCAATAATGCTAAGGTAAGAGGAGGTAGCTGCTGAATTGTTCACGGACCTGGCCCGGTAAGCAGACACTTTCACAGAGCCTTTGAAGGCTTGCCACTGCTGATACCAGCTACTCGATCGTACGGATCCATCTAATAGATAATAATCTCCGCCTGACACGATGCTGGGATTGTCGGTATAAATGCCAATCCGCTGAATTTGATTGTTCACGGGGATATAGGAGGTTACCCGGTGCCGTAATTGCTCGTCGAAGGTATTATAGAAATCTAACGGGCTTTCATACACACGGTCCATCGCTTCGGACAACAATTTATCGGTAATCAGGGCATGGCTGACTGACATTCCTCCATCAATCATGCTATGGATATCCTTTCTTGCCCGCTCTAGTGAAATTTGCAGATTCTGTTCCTCCCGCTCCCGAATTAATTCGGACATCCGGTCCATGAACAGATAACTGATGACCATTAGAGGCAGCAAAATGCCGATGATATAAATCAACATCAGCTTGTAGTTGAGTGGAATATCATTAACGATACTGCGGAACCGGATTCTTCTCATGTCGCTCCCCCACCCTTCCCTGCAGTTCATGTCTAGTTGTGATTAAGCCTTGTTCACGGTCACTCCTGCTTCCTGTAAACAGAAGGAGCCGCACCTGTCATCCGTTTGAACTGACTCACAAAATAGTCGGCATTAGGATAACCGGAATGAGCGGCAACCTCGGAGATGCTCATACGGGTCTGCCGCAGCAATCTCTTGGCTTCTTCCACTCGCTTGTCATTTAAATATTCGCGGAAGGTTCGACCTGTCTGCTGCTTGAAGGCCTGCCCCATATAATTAGGGTTCATATGGAATTTACGAGCCAGATCTTGCAACTGAAGCCTTGTGCGAAACTCCTGGTCCACATACCGTACCACTTGGAAGATGGTGTTTGCCTCACTACGTTTGCGTTGTTCTCCAAGGAGTTCCATGCTCTTCATACATAATGCGGAAGCATACCTGCGTATTTCTTTATATCCAAGCCCTTCAGTAAGCACGCCAGGCTCTGTCTGCAGACTTTCAGCAAAATGATCAGCATTCCCTCCCCATACCTTCAGTTGCTTAAGAATCTCCATCTCCAGTGCAAGCAGTTGAATGCGGATATACTCCATGTCCCTGGCAGGTCGTCTGGAAGATGGCTCCGCCAGCAAGGCATCCATGGCCAGTTCAAGACCGGTATGGTCATCCGAACACAGAATGTTCATCAAGCTAGTCAAAGCGCGCTTATTTACGCTTCTCACCTCGTCATTCTCCCTGGCAACATCCCGCTTCGCCTTACCTTCACGCTTCCCGTCAAATTTCTGTTCCAGCGTGAATAGTGCTTGTTGATAAGCATTCCTCAAGGCGAGCACACCTCCCTCTGCATACCCCACTGCCATCATCATAGCAGGGTCTTCAGAGCCCTCCTTAACCATACGTCTGCCTAAGGCTTCAAGCTGATTCAGCGCATAAGAATTCTCGCCGGCGATCAGAACTGCTCTTCCTTCAAAGTGAGTACATCTCTGCGGTAAAAATGACCTCATTTGCTCCTTAACCAGACGATGCCAGCGTCTCTCTTCAATCTTGGTATCTATCAGCAGGCAAGCAACCTTCTCTTGGCTCCCGATCTGGAACCACCTTGCGGCTTCAGAAGCGAGCTCCTGGTGGTTTTCTCCTTGCAGCAAGCGGTGGATGAGTCCCTTTCCATACAAGGAGCGTTCTAGAACTAAACGTTCCGTAGCAACCTGCTCATCAAGAATTGTTCTTTTCACTTGCTCTAATACCCGTTCAATCTCATCTTCGTCAATCGGTTTGAGGAGATAATCCTCTACCCGTTGCTCAAGTGCTGTCTTCGCATATTCAAAATTATCGTAGCCGCTCAGGATGACAAACCGGGGCGGCTTGCTCAGCTCCTGATGGGAGCGATCAATCAATTCAAGCCCCCCGATAGAGGGCATATGGAGATCGGTGAATACTAAATCAGGCTGCAAGCGCTCCATCAGTGACCAGGCCAAATGGCCATTAGATGCCTCCCCGCAAACCTGGAACCCATGCTTGCTCCAGTTAACAATGGTGCGCAATCCTTCCAGAACCCATGGTTCATCGTCCACAAGCAATACGTTCATCATGGTGATCCCTCCTTCACTTATAGAGGTTGTTCAATAATATAGTAGCTTTCCGGCGGGCCAAAATAGGAGGAGGGAAGAGAATCTCTTGATACTATCAGCTTCTGCAGCACCATTCCCGCATCCAGTACATAAACGCGCAGGGTATGCAATCCAGACGTAAGCACATGCTGCGTTCCATGGGTATGAACATTGTTTAGTACTGCTTGCTCCCAATGATACGATTCACCAGCGGCAAATTCCGCAGGCAGCAGTTGGGCGACGACCGGCTCGTTATCATCCATTCCTACGGCATAGGGAAGCTGCTCCTGCTTCGTTAGCGGGTTTGTAGGAGCGGTATGAACAATCACTGTATGCATGCCCTCTTCCGCCACCCACAGGCGATATTCCAAATAAGGAGCCTCCTGATACCGCTCATATCGTAACGTTGTCGGAAACAGCTTCACAGCAGATAAGGAACGCCCATATTTCTCAATCACTTCAAAATGAGCACCTTGCCTGCCCTTCCGATCACAGGTATGCTCAGCTTCCATGACAACCACACCGTTCGTCTCAACAAAGGTCATAGAAGGAAGCGCATCAGTAGATATAATCTCGGCTTCAACGGTAATAGTTACCGTCTGAGGGTTGGACTTGGACTGCTGACCATAAGTAATCACGATCTCTCCAGCCAATGGAGCCTTCACCTGCTCCCAATCCAGGGACACATAGAGGTCCTCTCCCTGCATGGGGCTTCCCTGTGCTCTCTCCAGCCTGATCCAATCTGCGCTTGGCTTGACGTGGTAATCCAGCACCTGTCTCCCCGTATGGCTAATCGTCACACGATATCGTTCCTTCTGTACATTAGTGAAGGAAGGTAGCGCCAGCGTTCCCGAGCTGAATCCACCATTCGTTCCTTCCACGTCAACGATCATCCACGCTTCCTCCCGGGGCTCAACATAGCTGTAAGCCGGATACTGCCAGCCTTCATCGTTCCAATGTACATAGCCGATATGAGCGGAGGACATCATTCCACTCCATTTTCCAGCAGATAACTCATGGTTGTATTGCTGCTGGAGCTGCTGATCTCGGAATATCGCTGCCTCTACCAAGTCAGCATAGTGATTGGATAGTAGGCTGGGCGGCGTGAAGCTGCTGTATTTCTGATGAAGTCCGGCATAAATTTGCATTTTTTTGACATTGGCGCTAGCCACCGCAGGATAGTACACCAACTGATAATAGGCATCCCTGTGAGGTTCGCTCATCATGTTATAGTAGGCCCCGGCCTGTTGCTCCAACTCCAATGCCTCAGCAAGCACTTGCTGTCCCTCATCATAGTGAGACACGCTATAGGTGTCTGGGTAAGTAACCTCCGGCTTGCGCTGACCGTTCATTCTAGTATACTTCTCCAGCACCTGCGCAATGCCGCCTAACGCTTCCGCTGCCACAGTATGACTGAACTGCTGCTCCACCCATCCCCGAAGGAATTCACCCGTACGATTGGGCCTGGTCGTTCCCCATGCTTCAAAATCATAGGCTAACTCCATAAAATAGGAGAGCGGCAGCTCCATCGGCTTCAGATCACCCACATTGACGATCCAAAGATCTCTGACGCCATAATCATAAGCTAGCGACATCTGCTCCCATACCTTCTCAAGAGGAACCGTGTTCACCCATTCATAGGAATTCGGAGCCCCATGATAGTCAAAATGATAATAAATCCCCCAGCCAGCCTTGCGATTTCGCTGGACTTCCTCAGGCAGCTTCCTCATATTTCCGAAATTATCATCTGACATGATGATGGTGACATCATCCAGCACGTCCCAATCCTGTAACCCCTGCACCTCTTCTGTTCCGTACCAGAACGCCTCTACTTCCTTATAGATCGTCAACGCCTGTGGCGCACACTCCAGCCCATGCCTCCGCAGCAATTCCTTCTGTGTCAGGATAATTTCCTTCAAGCGTTGAATATTCTCCTCTAAAGTACCTCCCAGAGCGGAGTCCTGCTCCCCACGCATGCCCAGCGTAATGACATTGGCGAAGGGCTTATTACGAACCACGCCATCCTCCCAGAAATTTGTTATGGCTTCTTGGTTGTCCCAATAATCCCATAAGCCCTGTTCACCATATAAATGATGCGTCTTCTTCCATTCCTCTCCTGCCCTGCACATGGGCTCATGATGCGAGGTCCCCATGATAATCCCATATTCCTCGGCCAGTTCGGCGTTAGCTAGCGGATGACTCAAACCGTCTTCACTAAATACCGCACTCCACATGGCTGGCCATAAATAATTGCCCTTCAGTCGCAGCAGCAGCTCAAATACCTGTTCATACATCCGCTCACTAAAT
The DNA here is from genome assembly GCF_056836745.1 of Paenibacillus sp. 1SOY10. Taxonomy (NCBI): domain Bacteria; kingdom Bacillati; phylum Bacillota; class Bacilli; order Caryophanales; family Paenibacillaceae; genus Paenibacillus; species Paenibacillus sp. 1SOY10. Next base: position 302,020 of record NZ_JBXENK010000001.1, read on the forward strand.
CCGCCGCAATGGTCTCTGGACCAGGAGCCTAACGATGGCCATTCATCATTCAGGAAGAAACCTCTGTAACGAATCGAAGGCTCCTTCGAGACAAATTCCAGTTGTTCCTTCGTAAAGATCAGCTCAGACTGCTTCTTCGGGTATACATCTGCCCAATAAACCCAGGGGCTGACGCCGATCAGTCTGGAGATATGATACAAGCCATACAGTGTTCCCCGCTTCTCACTGCCTGCAATCACAATTCCCTGATCAAGCTCGGGGCATGGCTTCTCTACAACGGAGATGATGAAGCTTTCCCGGCGGCTTCGTAATGCAGTTACTTCAAGCCGACCTTCCGCGATCAAGGAATCAATGATATCATTATGTCCGATGGTTCCTGCTATGACCGCGGTCTTGCTCAGGTGTACTCTGTCGGTAATAAGCTGCGGCAAGACCTCCGTAACAAGCTGAATATCTTGTGCCAGTGAGGAGGAAACACGCCTGATTCCGGCATAATCCTGACCCTGCTCATCCATATAAATAGGGACCGCCTGACCTTGCTGAACAAGGACAACAGCTTTTGCCATATTCGTAGTAACATTGTTCATCCTCATTGCTCCTTTGTGGTTCATGATATAAATTTTATATTTTTCAATTCTTTTTAGATAGCGCTTTCAATTTGAATAAAGGAGGCCATGCCTTGAATCTGGAATATGATGACCGTCTAATCCCACAGGTCTTCCTGTTTGTCGATCGTAAATGCTTTGCAGACTGGTCGATTGGCCTTGCGAAGATTGACTTTCACGACCTTACCTTCGTCATCAGCGGCAAAGCCTGTTATTACATTAATGGCGTAAAAACCATCGTCGAAGCCGGAGATTTACTATACATCCCGGAAGGCTGTACCCGAGAAGCTCATACCTACGAAGAATCGCCTATGCATTGCTATCCCTTCAACTTCCATTGGGCGGGTCCGTACAACCATGTCCATCTTCCGTTTCCTACCGTCATGAAGAAGATGATCACCAAAGAAGTGTTGGACCATATTCGCGAATTTCAGCAGGTATGGATGAACCGTCAGCCTTATTACGCTTTTCAGTCCCGTGCTTTATTTGAATTGATTTTGCATCGCCTGCTGTCCAATACTCACAAGCTGTCAGCTAGCCCAATCGATCCAAGAATTCAGAGAGCCACCTACTACATTACAGAACATTATGCCGAGGATATCACCGTTCAAGCGTTAGCAAGGCAAGCCAACCTGAACCCGGTGTATTTCGGCAAGCTGTTCAAGGCAACAACCGGCTCCACCTGTAAGGAGTATCTGAATCGCATCCGCATCAACAACGCCGAAATGATGTTATCCTCCGGTGATTTTAATGTTTCCGAGACCGCAGAACGCTGCGGCTTCCATGATATCTCCTACTTCAGCAACCTCTTTAAGAAAATGAAAGGCTATTCCCCTTCCTCAGCCCATATATACTAAATCCAAGCTATATCAGTTGAACTAAAGAAAAGGCATAACAAGCAAGAGAGAAAAATGATTCTGAAGAAGCGGAGCGTTCGCCTTTGTGAATGGATTTCTACCTTATAAGAATTTATTGAATAAAAGAAATCCATGAGCAACAGCGATCGTAAGAACATTTTCTCGTCTGCTTCTTTGCGTTAAACATAAGTTCAACTTATATAGCTCACTCATACCCGAAGCCCAACACAGTAAAATGCTTATGCTCTTCCCCCTTGACCATACGGATCATCACCGTATGCTCCCGGCTCTCCTGTTCGTTGTACAATAACACGGGATTGCAGTGGGTCCAGCCATTTGCGTGGGGGTCCAGCCTTCTGACATATTGCCCATCCACCCATAACTCCGCACAACCAAACTCGGCCGAAGCCGAATCCTTAAAGATCAGGATAAGACGCTTGCTAGAGATGTTGAGACAAAATTCTGGCCTTCCTAGCGTCGGTTCATACATCCAATTATCCGGGAATTGAGCGCTGCGGTATGGGTGAGCATCCATTTCTACCATCTGCAGATCTGTATCCACCCGTGTAAAACCACCCGGTTCAACAACGGCAACTTGGTTGGCCTCATGACGGTCCAGCAGCTTGATATGAACAAAGTCATGACCAATCATCGGCAGCTTGCTCATAACTGCCTCCCTCTCATCCCACGGTGCAGCGTCCGTTGCGCGAAACAATTCATCCAGGCAATCCGCCATTACACGATGACCGTCATTGGTCGGATGGTAGATATCATAGAAAAATTGCCGTTTGGAGATAATATTCCCTTCTGCTTTGGTGAGCCAAAACTGCGGGACGAGGGCATCCTTAACACTTACCATTGGAAAATCATAATGCCAACCCACAGGCGCCAGGCGCTCCTGCAAATTCCAATCATCGGCAAACACACTGAACAATAATAGGACCGCCGGCTTGCCCGGACCCTGCCATGCTTTTAACGCCAGGCTCTCGAAGCAATTGCCCTCCGTCTCATCCCCCGCATCGTTGACGGCAAATTCAATGACTACAATATCCGGGGCTACTTGCCCGTCTCGGAGTACATCCCGTTCGTAACGAACCACACCCAGTTCCGAAGACGTCCCGCCTACCCCTGCCTTAATGAGTTTAATTCCGGTCTCCCCACCGGGGCTGAATCTTTGCTTGAATCGCTCGCAGGCTTGATACGCGTAACATTGTTCGTGAATCGGTACAGCACCCGCTCCTTGTGTAATGGAACCGCCAATGAACGCCATCGTGACCTTTTCGCCTCGTTTTGCTTTTTCAATGGCGGCCTTGAGTCGTCGGTTGTGCCCAGGGTTGAGAAGAGAGTTGCCGATCATTTGACGATAAGCCTCTGAGTCGAAAGCGACCGCCCCCTCCGGAAAAGCGTCAGGAATATGAAAGCCTTCATTTAGATAAAAAATAACGCTGACCGTAGCCCTTTCCCCTGGCTGATCGAATAGAAAGGCAAAGCTGCCAGGAACGTCATCATCTGCGCTCCACTCCACCTCTTCCATCCTGATCAGCGTCTCAGATCCGTCTACGGGACAGCTTAGCTGTATTCGGGTGCCTGAATCATATTTGCTTGTATGACCCAAATTCTGATACACGAATTGTACCGGGCTGGCCTGAGCCTGGTCCGCTTTCACCGTAACCCCAATACTATGCACCAAGCGGCGCACACCCTTACAGTCTTGAAGCAGGCGGAGGATATCCTCGTCCATGACCCCACCCATATATCTCGCTTTATCTACTAATCTCCCATCCAGATAAATCTCATGAGAGAATGTCCCATCTGGCCTGGCCGTACCCTCCACCCTATTCTCATACATAACGTAAAAGCTGCTGCGCCGGAAGGTAGGATCTTTTGGCGCCTTAGGAGCCTCGTTCATTCTCTTCTTCCTCCCCATGAAACATTTAGCTGAATTTGAACCAGCCAAAATCAAATTGAGACCCCGGCAAAAACAGAAATGTCACCTTCTGCACGCCTTCCACCGGCTCAAGCTGGAAGATGCGTTCCTCATAACCAGCCGTTTGTGTAAACTCGACAAGTTGTCTGCTTTCCCCATCGTTACCCTCAAACTGAATATGCAGGGTATTCCGGTCAATGGGAGAGTTACCAAACACCGTGAGTTGGGCAGCCCCCGGATAACCAAAATCCATACGATCAAACACGAGAGAGACGTTATTCCCAATACCCTCAATGCGGCTATCAACACGCTGGTAGCTGTCTCCATAGATCCGGTCGCATTCAGCGGCAGCATTTTGCGTAAAAGCTCTGCTCATTGGAATAAAATAAAAGCCCTTGATATGAACCTTCTCCCACAATACGAAGCAAATTGAAGTGATACCCTTCAACCGCTTGGATAGCTTATACGTCTCTTCTTGGTAGACATTCCATCTGCTGGGCTTCTGGTATACACCGTCCATCAGCAGAACGCTGCCTTCCTCCCCCGGCATCCCTTCCCAAATCTGCAGGGCATGCGGCTGGTCGCTAAGGGCAAAGATAGGAATCGTAATCAGATCGGAGCCGTCGTCCCCAAAGTCCAGGTTGCGGTAGCTAACTTGTGTTTCTCCATCCCGGCTGGTCGCAATACCACGTTCATTACCATTTCCGACTTCACCCTTGCTGTCATGATACAACCCCGCCGAAACCAAACAATAAGGGTCCAAATAAGCTGTCCCCAGACCCGAAGCTACAAATTCCAGTTGAGAGATGAGCTTGGTTCTATCGGTTCCATTGCGGCTGGTGCAGCGAATGCGAAACGTTCCATCACCCAAGGCCGTCACGATTGCCCGATGCCCTTGCGCTTGTACCTTGGCCAGATTAGACTCAATCCCGGCATCATCCACAGCACTCCACTCCACCTCCGTATAAGACGTAGTTGGCGGATACAGTTGTACCTCCAGCGTCATCGTTTGCCGCTCGGCATGGAAGCTTTGTCCCTGAGGGCTCGAAATGGCCAGCTTGCGGACCGGTATTTCATCCAGCTTACCTGTCAGGCAGGGCATTTCTTGATTGGAGGTGTGGGCCGACTTGCCCTGAATTTCTTCAGGAGCTATGGGCAAGGCCTTCAGATTCAAGCTAGTTGTTGGCAACCCTATAGAGGATACATTAATAGTAATATCTCCCGAAAAAAACGTAGCTCCAATAATCGCCATGAGCTTGCCGCTGAACAATCTGCGACTCAATCCTTTGTAAGGGTCGTAGTCCGTGCTATCTCCGTTATCGAGTCCGATAAGTCGCCCGGCTCCCTCCACCTCAACTTGCACCCGGTTATTGGCATTCTCAACGATCTGTCCCGCCTCATCCTCCATCTGAATTTCCACAAAAATAAGGTCCGTACCGTCAGCCAACACTGTAAGCTTATCCGCCTCAAGCCGAATTCGGCTGGCATCACCGAAGGATTTCTGAATATCCGTAGCGATCACCCGGCCCTCTTCGTCGTAAGCCACCGCCTTCAGTTCGCCTTCACGGTATGGAACTTGCCACCAGCCCAATAGCTGCGTGCCCTGCTTATGCTGGGACACGTGGGAACCCAACGATTCCCCATTAAGAAGCAACTCTACACGTGGCGCGTTCGAGGCTACCCGAACATCGATCAACTGTCCTTCATTAAAGTCCCAATAGGGAAATAGATGGACCATAGGGGAAGTCCGATAATCCGTCCAGGCCGACTGATAGATGTAATAAGCGTCCTTCTTGAAGGTGGCCGTGTCTAACTGGCCAAAATAGGCATTCTTAGTATGATAAGGCGTGGGTTCACCCAAATAATCAAACCCGGTCCAGATGAACTGCCCCAGGGAATACGTCTTGTCGCGCTCCGTTATAATGCAAAATTCCGGTGATTTGGCTCCCCAACTCGTCGTGCTGTTCCCCAGTGAAGAACATTGCTCATCGTCATCGGCCAATATCGATTTGGAGAACGGGAAATGGTAGACACCCCGGCTTTGCACCACCGAGCCCGTCTCACTGCCATAAATAATCCAGTCCGGGTGCGCTTCATGCTGCTCATCATAATACTTCTCTCCGTAGTTATAGCCAGCCAGCTTCACGATATCAGCGCATTTCCGGGCATTCTCCCAAGGCATAAAGTTAGAGCCGATCGTAACTCTGGCATTTCCCTTGGGATCATGCTTCTTCACCTCATCTATAAGCAACCTTGTCAGTTCCTGACCTCGCTCATCAGCATGCGTATCGTAGATTTCATTACCAATACTCCACATCAGCAAGCTGGGATGATTACGATCTCTTCTTATCCAGCTTCTTACGTCCCGAGGCATCCACTCTGGGAAGAATCTCGCGTAATCATAAGGCGTTTTCGGGCGCTCCCACATATCAAAGGCTTCTGAAACGACCAGGAACCCGAGCTCATCGGCCAAATCCATCAGCTCCGGGGCAGGCATGTTATGGGCAGTCCGGATGGCATTGACGCCCATCTCCTGGAGGAGAATCATCCTTCTTCGCAAGGCTGTGATGTTAAACGCAGCACCCAACGAACCTAAATCATGATGCTCACACACACCGTTCAGCTTGAGCTTCTGTCCATTAAGTTGAAGCCCCTGTTTCGGGTCCATCTCAATATGTCGAAAACCTAGACACTGCTTTCTTTCCTCCAGCACCACTTCCCCGGAGGTCATCGACTCAAGACGGGTAATCAAGGTATATAGATACGGGTGGTCTACGCTCCATAAGTGAGGCGATGACACCTGAGCATCCAGTTGGCTAAGCAGAACAGAACTCAAGCCTGGTTCCAGCCTTTCGCTCAGGGTGGCACTAAGGCGGTCCTCGCCATCATACAGCTCATGGGTCAGCTTGAGTGGCTCATATGCGATTACCTCCGTCTCCACCTCCAGCCTCCACACTCCTTGTGCCTCTTTCTTTATCGATACATAAATTCCATCGGTGGTCAGGTGGCTGCGATCTCTCAGCTTGAGCCATACATTGCGGTAGATGCCCGCTCCTGAGTACCACCGGCTGTTAGGGCTTTGATGGACCACCTTGACCACAATTTCATTTTCTCCATGGACAAGTAACGAGGTGAAGTCATGCTCAAAGGAAGAATAACCATATTTCCACTCTCCGACGTACTGCCCGTTGACATACACGGTAGAGTCCATATATACACCATCAAAAGCCAGCAGGACCTCTCGCTGGTCAAGTTCGTATTGGAAACGCTTTCGATACCAGCCAATACTAGGCTCATATAAGTCAGACGTATTATAAATTAACCAATCATGCGGAAGGTCAACGGGCTCAAAGGTTAACTTCGACCACGCTACGTTATCCAAATCACTCTTGGCAAATTCCCACCCCTCGTTAAACAGATACTTTAAATTTCTAAACACGGCTTCACCCTCTTTTTCCGTCATAATCATCAGGTTATCTGCTGAATAAGTCCTTGTTTATGGATAGTATGGCATATTTTTTTGCTCTCGTCTTTGTAGAAATTAAACATTCATAGGAATAAAAAGAGGGGAAATAAAAAAGGCGACATCTCATATGATTTCATGAGTGCCACCCAATGTTTATAGCTATCTGATTTATATGGATAAGGCTACAACCTGTCGGCCAAGCATCTGACCTTGCAAAATCGTAGCTAAAGCTTTAGGCAAATCCTCAAGAGAGATCGTGGTAATCAAATGCTCCAGCGCCGTCTCCGGCTTCCATACTCCGCCAAGCTTGGTCCAGAGATCAGCCCGCATTTCTGCGGGACAATACACCGAATCAATGCCCAGCAAGCTTACCCCACGCAAAATATAAGGATGCACCGATGTTTCAAATCTACCGCCTCCGGTCAATCCCGATAACGCAATACTCCCGCCGTATTTGACCGATTTGGCAATCTCTCCAGTAGCTGCCCCGCCCACCGGATCAACGACTCCTGCCCACAGTTCTTTGGACAATACGCCGCGTTTGCTCTGCGAGGCTTCTTCTCTACTAATGACTGCCGAAGCACCCAAGGCCTTGAGCCGGTCGCCGGCTTCCACTTTCCCCGTGGAGGCCACCACTTCAAAGCCCAGTTTGGCTAGTATCGAGACAGCCATGCTGCCGACACCGCCCGTGGCCCCTGTGACCAGAACAGGTCCTTGCTCAGCCGCCAGGCCATTATGAAGCAACCTTTCTATGGACATTGCCGCGGTAAAACCAGCGGTTCCTATCGCCATCGCTTCCAGATTCGTCAGACCTTGAGGCAGCGGCAGCAGCCAATCACCGGGCACCCGAGCCACCTCTGCAAAGCCACCCTCATGGGCTACGCCCAGTCCGTAGCCAGTACAGAGCACCGCGTCTCCGGGGCGGAACCGTTCGTCGCGGGAAGCTATGACCTCTCCGGCCAAATCAATGCCGGGGATGAAGGGATAGCGCTGAACAATCTTGCCATCCTCCAGACTGGCCAAGCCGTCCTTATAGTTCACGCTGGAATAACGCACTGCGATGGTGACATCGGCATCGGGAAGCACAGAAGCATCCACGAGTTCTACGCCTGATTGAAATCCTTCCGGATCCTGATGTATACGGAAAGCGCGAAATTGTTGGTCCATCTCCAAAAACCACCTTACAAATAAGGATTTTCGTGTTTGGCTTGCAGCACTTTCCAGCGCCGCTCGACCTCTTGCTCGAATTCTGCCAAAGCCTCGGCATTTTCCGGCTTCGTTAAATGGCGCGTCTTGCCCATGGTCTTCAACCAGTCCGTAAGAGGTACACGCTTGCTCTTCTCTTCCGGATTGTACGTAATCGCGGTTTGCCCTTTCTCCACTTCGTAAAGCGGGAAGAAACACGAGTTAACCGCAGCATCTACGATGTTCGTCCCTTGATCATCCGGAGAGATCCAGTTGAGCGGACAGGCAATCAGAATTTTACCGTAAACCAGGCCTTCATTTTGTGCATACCATTGGGCCTTCGCCGCCTTCTTCACCAAGTCCTGCGGATAAGCTTCACTACCGGTAAAGACATACGGAATGTTCGTTGCGGCCATAATTTGCGCTGTATCCTTATGCTGGAATGTCTTCCCCTTCTGTACCTTGCCGATATTGGACGTAGAAGTGCGGTGTCCTAGCGGTGTGGAATAGGACAATTGCGCCCCTGTATTCATATAACCTTCATTATCATACTCGATGATAATCATCTTATGATTACGTAGTGCAGCACCAATAGCTGGTCCCATACCGATATCCATTCCGCCGTCGCCGGTTACCATGACAAAGGTAAAGTCATCCTGCAAGCCCAAATCATCTAGTTCGCCTCTGCGTTTGCGTTCCCAGAACATTTCGACCACGCCAGACAAGGTAGCTGCACCATTTTGGAACAGGTTGTGAATGTACGTCGCTTTATGACTGGAATATGGATAACCCGTGGTTACCACCATCGCGCAGCCCGTATGGAACAGAGCGACTATATCCCCCTCAATCCCCTTGAAGAATAGTTCCAGTCCCGAGAATATGCCACAACCAGGACATGCACCATGTCCTGGAGCAATCCGCTTCGGCTTCTTCGTCAAAGAACGCAGCGGTGGAATACGTACGCCCAGCTTACCCGTTTCTTCATTTCTGGTGACTGTAATAAGTCCGGTCTTCAAATCCTCAAATTTCAATGGATTCAGAACACGCTTGGGTAGCTTTTCCTTATCGCCAGCAGTATGACCATAGTAGTCAAATGGAACCTCAACACGGTTCTTCTTCACGGCATCAATAGCCAGCTCGAACAAATGATGTCCATCCTCGGCATAGAATTCCTTGCCGCCCAATCCATAAATCCGGCTAATGACTTGAGTAGTATGATTACCATGTGTGAACAACGCCGCTTTAATCTCGTTAACCATATTGCCACCGTAAGCGCCATAGGAATCGCCACGGTCACCTACCGTAATCGCCTTGACGTTCTTCAATGCCTCAGCAATTTGCTTCTGCGGGAACGGGCGAATCATGTTCGGCGCAATCGATCCGGCCTTGATCCCTTGACGACGCAGATCATCAACAACGTCCTTGATAATCTCGGAGGCCGAGTTCATCAGGAAGACAGCCACTTCTGCATCTTCCATCCGGTACAGGTCCAGCATCTTGTATTCGCGTCCGGTCAGCATCGCATATTCATCGGAAATCCGTTCGAATACATGCTCCGCATTATACATGGCTTCCGACTGTTGATAGCAGTTGTTGATATAATCCGGTTCGTTCATGTATGGTCCAACGGTGATCGGATTATTGCGATCCAAGGTATGTGCGAAGCCCTCTGGTGCGTGTTTGCCTACGAACTTCCACACATCCTCCTGCTTGGCGAAGGTGTGTACCCGGCGCTTCTGGTGAGAGGTGAAATAACCGTCCGATGCCACCAGCACGGGAAGTCTGACTTCAGGATCTTCCGCCAGCTTCAGCGCAATCAGGTTCATGTCATAAACGGCTTGTGGATCGCGACACATCAGAATCGGCCATCCTGTATTGAGCGAGAAGTACAAATCAGAGTGGTCACCGTGAATATTCAGCGGTCCTGAAATCGAACGACAAACCAGGTTCATGACCATCGGGAACCGTGTACCCGATTGAACCGGCATCTGCTCCAGCATATAAAGGTATCCCTGCGCACTGGTTGCATTGAATACCCGGCCCCCGCCTGTGGATGCACCATAGCAAATCCCTGCAGAGCTATGCTCACCATCCGATGGAATCAACTTGATGTCATGTTGGCCGCTTGCTTTCATCAGATCGAGGTATTGGGCTACCTCAGTAGATGGGGAGATCGGAAAATACCCCATTATATGATAATTGATTTGGCTAGCCGCGTAGGCTGCCATTTCATTGCCTGACTCATAAACCACGCGTTGCTCCACAGTACCCGCGCGGCGTTCTTGTTCTAAATCGATCGCCATTGTTCTGCCACCTTTCTACTTTATTAATACAAGTTCAAAAAGTCGAATTCACTCCTCGAACAGCTTCGTTCTGGGAACGACTTTTTGAACTACCTCTATCAGCGAGCCGCTAAATCGAATAAATGTGGAACCCTGTGCTCAGCCGAGTATCCTTCCTCTTCCCGTTCTCCAGACAAAGCATCGGTTGGACAGGCATGGATACATTTCAGGCAACCCTTGCAATATTGATAGTCAATCCCCTTGAGGAACATTTGCGGGCGACCTTTCTTGTCGGGACGTTCCTCCCACACAAAGCAATTATCCGGACATACGTTATCGCACTGGGCACAGTTAATACAGGTCTCTTCCTTGAAGTGAGGCATCATCCCGGAACGCGAGATACTGAGGTCCTTCAGGATGCTGTTGCCCGGATTAACCACAATCCCGCCGATTGGCTGGGTTTCATAACCCAACACCGGTGTATCGGCACGGACAAAGGCAGGCATGCTAACCCCTTCCGGCAAGGCAAACGTCTCAAATACGACCTCGTTGTAGCCCCGATCAAACGTAGCCAAAGCCGGTGCCACAGTCTGCGGATATTTCTTCTCCAGCGATTTGCGGATAACATCCTTCATCGTCTCCGGGTCCAGGAATGAACACAGACGGAACATCGCGCCCAGCATCGCCATATTGACACGGTTCTTCTCTTCCAAAGCAATACCTGTAGCGTCGATAACCGCAATGGTTCCACCCACTAACTTCATCCGTTCCTTTAGTTCTTCCGGCGTGTTGCGTGAGTTTACGAGCACCGTGCTGTCTTCATAAATGCCGCTGATGACGTTCACCGTCTTGGCTAGCGCCTCCTGAAAAATACCTACGATATGCGGGCGTTCCACCGGTGATGTATCACGAATTGGCGTGTTCAGATCACAGAAGCGAATATGCGCCTTGACCGGCGAACCTTTCTTCTCCGAGCCGTAGGAAGAGAAGCTTACTCCATTCAGCCCAGCCCCTTCTACTCCGGCCTCAGCCAGCATTTTCCCCGCCAGGTTTGCACCTAGCCCACCAATGGATTCCAAACGGATTTCAAAAAAACCTAGATCATTTAATTTGGGTAGTTGTACCACGCGTTTGACTCCCTTCTTCGCACATGGCGAGTTCATAACGACGTTTTTATAAGTGTCAAATAAATGCAGAAAAATATTTCTTTCTTAATTTTAAAATTTATCATAAATGTGTTGTGACTTATGTAACTAATGTCATAAAGACATTCTCGTCTTAGGCGAATGCACAGCCCCTGGGCTATAGGAATAAGATAGGTTAATACCGATATTTTAGGAGGAAAAAATTGATGATCCCGATGTATCCCTACTACGGCTCACAAGTGAAGTGCCACGTCCAGCCGATTTCATTTCCGCCACAGCATCAGCCACAGCAGCCTGGACTGGAAACGCTGATGGTTCCCCGTCCCATCTCAGAGAATCCTGATTATGTGGGCAGCGGTAAGCTCAAGGGTAAGGTGGCCATTCTTACGGGAGGCGACAGCGGTATCGGCCGGGCGGTAGCCATTGCTTTTGCCAAGGAAGGCGCAGATCTCGTCATCGTGTATTTGTACGAACATGAGGACGCCAAGGCAACTAAAGACCGGGTGGAGGAGCTAGGTCAACGCTGCCTGCTGATCTGCGGAGACCTGCGGCAAGAGACCTTCTCGAAGTCGATTGTGGAACACACGCTTCACTATTTCGGCACAATTGATATCCTGGTGCTGAATCAGGCCGTGCAATATCCACAGCATAGCATTGAGCATATTTCCGCCGAACAACTCCATCAGACCTATGCTACCAATATTTATCCGATGTTCTATCTCACTCAAGCCGCCCTGCCCTGCCTGAAGCCTGGCAGCACCATTATTAGCACCGCTTCCGTGACAGCTTACCAGGGAGCCCCGCTGCTGATCGACTATTCGTCTACCAAAGGGGCCGTCGTTTCTTTTACCCGCTCCCTCTCGTTGTCACTTGTAGATCGGGGCATTCGGGTGAATGCTGTCGCACCGGGACCCATTTGGACACCGCTCATCCCTTCCAGTTACTCCGCTGAATACGTCTCGACGTTTGGACTGGATACGCCGATGAGACGGGCTGGTCAGCCGTTCGAACTGGCCCCTGTATACGTCTTCCTCGCCTCCCATGATTCCAGCTATGTCACCGGCCAAGTCATCCATGTCAACGGCGGAGCCATGATCACCAGTTAAGCGCTTTGTCGAATGAACCTGCGGACAGCCGATTTATAGCGTTTTTTGCGCTTTCCCGAGAAATAATTGATAAGCAAAAAAAGGACTGCCTCCGCTCTGGCGGTCAGGCAAGTCCTTAGTTGTTGCTGCTGTACTTGGATTATGCTATATGGTTTACTATTCGTCGTGCTGTTGGACATATTCCTCGATCATTTTCTGTTTCAGCTCCCAGGCCTCCTGGCTTAGACTAATCCGGTAGATTTCCGGGTTCATCTTGCGCAGATACTCGGGCCAGAACAAGTTTAATTGCTCGCGATGATGTTGCCGAATTTGCTCCAGGCTTGGAAGCTCATAGACCAGTTCACCGTTCTCGAATATCGTCTGGAGCATAGCTACCGCTTCGAAATTCTTGACCGTCTTCTTAATATAAGGATGCACCGGATCAAACAAGCGAAGGTTATTCCCGGTACGGGCTTGCTCCTCATGCGGGAAGCAGACGTAATCGGCAATCGCCCGACTGCTCTCCTTGTTCACAATGCGCCAAACGTCCTTCCTGCCCGGTGTCGTCACCTTCTCAGGATTGCCGGAGATCTTGATGGTCGGCTCCATCTGACCATTGTTCTCCCTTTCCACCAGCTTGTAGACCCCGCCCAGCGCCGGCTGGTCGGCAGCAGTGATTAATTGGGTGCCCACACCCCAAATGTCAATTCGTGCTCCCTGTGCCTTCAAGTTGAAGATCGTATTCTCGTCCAAATCATTGGAGGCCACGATTTTAACGTAACTCAAACCCGCCTCATCCAGCATTTTACGAGCCTGAATCGACAGGTAAGCCAAGTCGCCGCTGTCCAGACGGATGCTGCTGAGTCGCTTGCCCGCCGCCTCCAGGATCCGTGCCGTCCGTATCGCATTGGGTACTCCACTCTTTAACGTATCAAATGTATCCACTAACAGCGATACCTGATCAGGCAATGCCTTGGCGTAAAGTTCAAAGGCCTCCTGCTCCGAATCGAAGATCTGTACCCAGGAATGGGCGTGCGTGCCCTTGGTAGGAATACCAAAACGCTCTCCTGCGAGTAGATTGGACGTGGCATCGAAGCCCGAGATATAGGCGGCCCTCGCTCCCCAAATCGCGGCATCGGCTTCTTGGGCGCGGCGTGTACCAAATTCCAGCAGCACATCGTGTTCAGCCACTTGCTTGACGCGAGAAGCCTTGGTCGCGATCAAGGTTTGAAAGTTCATAAAGTTCAGCATTGCCGTTTCGATCAATTGAGTCTCCATGATGGTGCCCTGTACCCGAATTAACGGCTCATTGGGGAAGCAAATATCCCCCTCTTGCAGCGAAGACAACGTTCCCTGAAACTTGAAACCACGCAGGAGCTCAAGAAATTCAGGCTTGTAATTCTCTTCCTGCCTGGCCAGATAGTCCAAGTCCTCTTCCGTGAAGCGCAGTCCGCGAATATAGTTGACGATTCGTTCAAGGCCTGCAAATACGGCATAGCCATTACCAAACGGAAGCTTACGGAAGTAGGCTTCGAACACCGTCTCCCGCTGATGCGTGCCATTCACCCAATGGGCATAAATCATGTTGATCTGATATTTATCGGTATGCAATGCTAACCCTGTGGCTGGCATGGAAGTTCATCCCTTTCTGTACCCTGCTATGTATAGATCGATAACTGAGGAGTAAAGTCGGTAAACCGGTACAATTGTGCCGGCCGCTGCGAATACTGATTGGACAGCATCGGCTTGTCATTCTCGTCGCGCACCTCTTCCAGTATGCCTTGGCGGCTGCGTGTGGACGTTATTTTTCGAATAAAATTAAGTTCGGCAAAATCTGGAACAACGGTTTGAATCACTTGATACAATTCACCCAATGTGAAATGTGGTGGCAAGAATTGCTTGGCAATCGTGGTATGAAGCATTTGCTGCTGAATACGCTTATAAGCATCCTGAAGAATCTCCCGGTGATCGAAGGCAAGCTGTAGTTCCTCCAGGGCTTCGCGCACGGTAAACAAGCCTACTTCCTGTGCATCATCCGCAAATTGACGTTTCTCCAGTACCCATTCTTCCACTAGCGCAAAGAAGGCATGAGAAATGATCCAGCCGCGTGGATCACGCCCCGGTGTGCTGTATACCCCCAGATACTCCAGATGGGAGCCGTCAACCCCCGTCTCCTCCTTGAGCTCCCGGCGAGCTGTTTCATACAGGGATTCATCCTCTTGAGAGAAACCTCCGGGCAGGGCCCAAGCCCCGGCAAACGGCCAACTGCGTCGGCGGATCAGCATGACCTTCAAGTCGAAGTGAGGCAAAGACTTGGTAGAGGCTTTGCGCTCCTGCCGGGTTAACGTAAACATCACAATATCTGCCGGTATCCCGTCAGGAGTGCGATATTTCTTAACCTCATTAATTGACTCGCCATGCTCTTGTTCATTGTTCATCACGTATCACCACATCAGTCATATGATAACGCCGACCATGTCTTATGTAAGTTGAACTAATTACATAGCCCGGTCTGGCATTTCGGGTTTACTCTTGTTTCAGAAGCCGGAAAGTGGCAGTGGAAATACAGCCCAGCGTTCCCTCTCCATCCCGCACCTCCGAGCGAAGCGTGAGGGTACGATATGTCTCGTGTAGAGGGAAGGCCGTAGCCACTAGCTCTCCAGCTCGCATCGGGCTCAGGAAGTTGACGTTAAGATGCGTAGTCACCCCAAACTTGCCCTTCAGCGTAGCCACCATCGTTCCCATGGCTTGATCCATCATGGACGACAATACACCCCCATGAACTATGCCCATCGCATTTAAGTGTGAATCCCCCGCCGTAAGTCCTAGCTCTACCCGGCTTGAATCAGCGGAAATCATTCTGAGCCCCAGCAATCCCCAGAAGGACTGCTCATTACGGCGGCTCACTTCTTCATTCCAGTCCATGCATGGTCCTCCTATCCTGTCCTATCTCTGTCTCTAGGTAATCTCTATTCAAAAAGGTGCGGAAGAACATGCCTGAACATGCCTTTCGCACCGACGAATTCAGCTTATTCCCCGTAACCGGACGTCACCGCCGGTTCGCTGCCGGATTCTACATTAACCTTGTTCGACACGGTATCCCGAATCACCGAAACGACCAGTTGCAGCAAATAATTGATATCGCTTTGGCTTTGCTGGAACTCGGTAACCACTGGAATGCCATCCAATTCGTCTTGCAGTTCCTCGATTTCCCGTTCGATCTTCTGGACCATCGTCTGGTTCTGGAAGCTTTCAAAGGCGACAATTTCTTTCTGCTTCTTCTTGATCATACTGATCAGCCCTTGCACCCGTTCGTGCTGCTGAATCAGCTTCTCCGCCTTCTGAAACTGCTGTACTTCCTCGCTTGTGCCGATCAGTTCGGCCAGTTCTCTGGCCTTAGACATAATATCGTCGCGAATCACCAAATCCCGTGAATCAAACTTGGGAATCCCACAATCGCTTTGGTCTTTATGTTCCAACATTATAACCTCCTTGGGACTATGCTAAATTGGCAGTCTCTTTCACTAAATTGCCTTTAATGTACCAAGTCATCGGGTCCGTTATTTCCACATGTACAAAGGTGCCAATTAAATCCTTGTCTCCCTCGAAATGAACCAGTTTGTTGCTGCGGGTACGTCCCGCCAGCACCTGGGCGTTGTTCTTGCTCTCCCCTTCAACCAGCACTTCCACGACCTGGCCCTTTGTCCCGTCATTGCTGCGCCGGCTATACTCCATGATCGCATCGTTCAAGCGAGCTAGCCGAGCCTTCTTCTCTTCTAACGGAACGTTGTCTTCCATGACCGCTGCCGGCGTTCCCTCCCGTGGAGAGTAAACAAAGGTATATGCCGAATCATAGCCGATCTCACGGACTAATGATAGAGTTTCCTCAAATTGGGCTTCCGTTTCCCCGGGGAATCCTACAATAATATCCGTTGTCAGGACGGCGCCGGGAATATTCGCTTTGATCTTTCGCGCCAGTTCCACGTAGTGCTCGCGCGTATACTTGCGGCTCATTTTCTTCAGTACCTCGCTGCTACCCGATTGCACGGGTAGATGGATGTGCTCCACCAGGTTGCCACCCTTAGCCAACACCTCAATAAGCGCATCATCAAAATCTCGTGGATGCGAAGTAGTAAACCGCACTCGCGGAATATCAATTTGACGAATATCATCCATTAAATTAGCAAAAGTGTAACTGATATCGGTAAAATCCTTGCCGTAAGCGTTCACGTTCTGTCCCAGCAAGGTAACTTCCTTATAGCCCTGCCTAGCCAGCTCCCGAACCTCGGCAATGACATCATCAGGACGCCGACTGCGTTCCTTCCCCCGCGTAAACGGTACGATGCAATACGTACAGAACTTATCGCAGCCGTACATAATGTTGACCCAGGCCCGCATCCCTTCCCGCTTCTTCGGCAGGTTCTCGATAATGTCGCCTTCCTTGGACCAGACCTCGACGACCATCTCCTTGCTGAAGATCGCTTCCTGAATCAGATGCGGCAGCCGATGGATATTATGGGTTCCGAAGATCATATCGACAAATCCATGTCTCTGCATGATCCGCTTGACCACACCTTCTTCCTGCGACATGCAGCCGCAGACGCCCAGCAATAGGTTAGGCTTCTCTGTCTTCAGCCCCTTCAGATGCCCTAGTTCGCCAAACACCTTATCCTCGGCGTTCTCACGAATAGCGCACGTATTGAGCAGGATAATATCAGCCTGCTTGCGATCCTCGGTGGAGCGGTAGCCCATCTGCTCCAGCAAGCCCTTGATGGTTTCCGTATCATGCTCGTTCATTTGACAACCATAGGTCGTAATATTGTAAAGCTTGCCTTCCCCGAAGCTCTTCATCTCATCGGGAATACTGAAGTCATAATGCACCTGGACGTCTTCCTTGCCCCGGCGTTTGCCTTCCTTATAGTCAGGGTTGGAATTAATCTGAATATTGCGCCCACGGATACGGTAAGTCGTCTTCCCCTCTTCTTCACTGATGAGCTTGGCATCGCTGAAGTTGAAATATTGGGAATAGTCCTTATCAAGAGGTTTGTTTTGCGGTTTGGGGTCCTTCATCGTTTGCTTCACTTCCTCGTTTCGATATCGCTCTATATTTCATATCAAACCATCATTAATTCTTGAGTTTGCTATTCATGCGTGCGCTTCAAAACTTCTATAAGCATCAATAAAAAATTATACCATAGGCTTATTGGCGATTCCACAACTCCTGGTGTTAAAATTGTTCGAGCACCCGTATGCAACTCCTGTTTCTGCTTATAACAAAGAAGCGGCCCGCCATGACGGCAAACCGCTTCATTTAAATAGAGTTAATAGTATTCTGTGACCGAGGGACGGCTAGAGATAATTCCCTCACTGTCCAGCTTCTTCTTCAAATAAGATTTGTCCGAAGAAATCAGCAGACTCATGACCGCATCCACGACGAATAAAAAGGTAATATGGTTCGACATCATCGCGCTGTTGTTGACGGACATCTTGTCCGGTACGATGATGTTCATCTCCGCTGCTTCCGTGATGGGAGAGGAGTCATAACAGGTAATCGCCACCGTCTTGGCCTGATTCATCTGGGCCGTTGACACCGCAGCAATGATCTCCTGCGTTGCCCCCGAACGGGAAAAGGCAATCACTACGTCCTCCGGGGTAGCCTGCGACGCAGCAATCTTCATCGCGCGGCTGTCACTGCTGGCTTCCGCACTAATTCCGATCAAGGACAGTCGATTCTTAAGAGCCATAGCCGAGAGAAAGGAATCAAAGATGCCGAAGATATGGATGCGTCTGGCCTGCTTGAGCGCCTCCGCTACATAACGCAGCGCATCCTCGGTGATCATCGCGGAGGTATTAATTACAAGCTCATTGTAATCAAGTGCCAGCCCATCGATCGGGGTGATCTCCCGACGTTCCTTCTTCCGTGTTTGCATTTCCCGGTAGAAGGTATCCTGAGCGATGGCAATCTTGAAGTCGTTAAAGCCTTTGAAGCCAATTTTTTTGCAAAAACGGTTAATACTGGTCTCCGAGACGCCAATCTCATTGGCCAGCGCCGTAATCGTATGTTGGGTAATGAATTCGGGTTGATGAATGACGAACTGGGCAATCTGATTTTCACCATAAGTGAACTTCTTGTTCAGCGAAATAATTTTTGCAATTACCGCGGGTACTTGCGAAGCCATGACATGTCCTCCTGCTTGTGCGAGTACCGATTCTTTCGAATACGGTCTCGCGCAATAACGATTTACCTATTATAGCATACGGAGTCCATACTAGCTAAAATTACCTTCCACTTTTTCACATTTTCTGCGAATTGCTCCATCTTTGTTTCACCCGTTTGTATCAGGTACATATGGTCCAGCAGGCTTGGCAAATAGGGAAGTCCGAGCATTTCCTTACAGAAGGCGTGCGCCGCAATCTCGCTGGTCTGCAAGACTGTTGCCTTCCTGCGGAACGGGCCGATTCTGAAGCACTCTACCGGCTCCAGAAGCTCATTAGTAAATTGTCCGCTGCGATACTCCAGCCAGTGATAATATTCATGAGCCAAATGAATGTCCACAATTCTATCAAAGGTAACCGGACCGAGGGCACCTCTAGTCTCAGCCGCAATCTGCAGTTGACGCAGCGACTCACGATATACCGTAATATGCGGCACCTTCCCGCTCCAATCCAATTGAGCCCGCAGCGCCACCTTCATCGTGCCCGTTCCGGCAGACTCAGCCAGCCTGAACTCAATACCCGCTTCCTCCAGAAGCACCCGGATATCCTGACCCTGAAGCGGCCGGGCAGCCCGTCTCCCCGCCCCCAAAGACTGCTCAAGATAATAACCATAGCTACCAGAGTTCAGCTTATGGAATACCGGGTCTCGCTCCAATTCGGCCAAAGCCAATATGTCATCATCAAGCCCCAAGGCGCAAAGATCGAACGCCTGCACTTCATTTTGCCCGCCCGCCATCTCTACCTCACCTCTCTTTGCTTAACCTTTACCCCGTCTACTGATAGGCTACCGCCAGCCACGCTTCCTCTTCACTCAGCATTTCCGTCTCCATATCCACAATCGATAACAATTGCTCCTTGGTCTGCATACCCGTCAGATCCAGCATCTTCTCACGGAAGAACAAGAAAACCTTCGGAATCGTCGCGTTGGCGTCTGAATATATCGTATGCTCATCAAGAAAACCAACAAACCCCTCATCCCGCTGCTTCTTGCTGAATTCCCCGTAATGTACCCCGGCCTGCTTAAAGCGAACAACCCCTTCCCTGTCCACCACACTGACCGCGGTCCGCTTCTTCTTGATCAAGCCAAAGAACGCTTTGCGCACCTCTTCACTGACAAACAGATGCCAACGACCCGTTTGAGCCGCCAGGAACATAGCCTCGACCGCGGCATCTACAGAGCTTGCAGCGATGGCACGCATCTCCGCCTCCGTCATAGCGGCTTGCCCTAAATCCTTGGACCGAAGTTCCGTTGATCCGGTAGCGATGGCACGCAAGATATTCTTCTGATTATCAATTTCAATCGTGACTTCTACCGTATCCTCACTTGCTCCGGACTGCACAATCTTCTCCATAATATCACTGCGAATTCGCTTGATATCCCCCTCGGTGGGGTTGATAACCGTGCGTTCGATCTGTTCCTTCACCATTGCTAGTGCTACGCCAATCGTAGAAATGTAAGGAGCATTCTTGGCGATTTGCCACTTCATGTTCTCCTTCTCAGCCATGGCCGGGATCAAGACGGCTCCGCTGCCACCTCCGCCAACCAAAGTGACGAAGGAGCGGTCCAGTTCATAATCTGCGATCATCTCATTCACGGTCTTCATCGTTTTCTCGATGGCGAGATCCAGAGCCTGCCGCGCCGCCGCCTCGCCGGAAATGCCAAGGTGTGCCCCGAGCGCATCCCAGGCCAAGCGGGCACTTTCTTTCCCGGCATAAGCATAGTCCCCCTCAGGAACGTAGCCAAGCAGATTGGCCGCTCCCGCCAATGTCAGCGAGAATTCCTCGCCGGAGCCGCTTCGGATAATAGCATATTCCTGGGCGTCTCCTTCACGCGGGCTGATAAACACAACGCTAGCGTCCTGCAGTTGCTCCGGGGAAGCGAAGCACTCATAAGCCTTCCCGGCAATATGGGCGCTTCGTGGACCTACATCGGCAATTCGGCCACCGGCAACGCGGATCATGCTGCCACCCGCAATCCCCAGAGTACGAACATCCAGCGATTGCAGGTATGTCCGGTGTCCGCCGACTTGCGCATTTTGAATCATGACTTTCCCGTTCTTGATGACGGAAATATCTACGCTGGTGCCGCCGACCTCAAAGAAAATACCATCGGATATTTTCTCGTACATCAACGCGCCTGCAACGCCTGCCGCAAGTCCGGAGAGCATCGTCAGGATAGGGCGCTTCCGCACCTCCTCAATGCTCATCACCCCCCCATCACAACGCATGATCATTAATTGAGAAGTGATGTTGGCATTAATGACGGATTTTTCGGTCATATTCGCAGTTTCCATCATTTTCGGAATCAAGCTGGCATTAATGACCGCCGTTCTTGTTCTTGTGCGCAGACCATATAATTGCGAAATTTCATGTCCACCTGTTGCAAACACATTGCGACTCGCAGCCGCCTGGGCGATAGCCAGCTCATTGGCCGGGTCATCCACACTATAGGCTTCCGATGCCACAATGACTTCCGCCCCTTGGCTCAGCAATTCGTCCAGAGCTTGCTCCACCGCTTCATCCTTCAGATGCTTGGAATCCAGATACGTATGGTAGCTGTGTAGATACTTACCCGGCGCCAGTTCAATTTGCCCCGGATTGGATTCACTACGCGCACTGAGGCCGTCAAGGCCTGCCCCCATGCCGAGGATGCCTACCTTTGCTACATCCCCCTCCAAAAGCGCATTCGTTGCCTGCGTGGTTCCGTGAGCGATAAAAGCTACGTCCTCCGGGGCAATACCCTTGCTTTGCAGAATGGTCTGCAAGATCTGGACGATCCCCTTGGCCACACCATCTTCATCATGATGGGTGGTCGGAATTTTCATCTTTTCAATAATTTCGAATGTTTCATTGTCCAGCACGACCGCGTCTGTAAATGTCCCGCCGACATCGATACCCACCCTTACTTTTCTACCCATTTCATTGCTCCCTCCTATCTCTCTATAAGCTCGGCAACTTGTTCACCAGGCTCCCACAAGTACTCTCGTACCCTTAAAAAACAACAAACGCACCCCAGATCATCGAGATCAGTACAGCGGTCACCATCCAGGGTAAAGTCCGCTTCAGAATGTCATTAATATCGCTCTTGGTGAAGTCAGCTACCCAAACGTTATGGGAGTTGGTCGGGTCGGATACCGCCTGCACATTACTGACTACCCGAAGTGCCAGCATGGCTGCAATCGGAGTCATCCCTGCGCCAACAAATAAGGCTGCAATGCCGCTCCCTAGTCCCCATACGTTCAACGGACCACGGTAGATAGCCAGCGGCGACAAGATGGTAAAGAACAGGATGTACATGAGTGGACTTCCCGGCAGAACTGCCTCGATCAGTGGCGAAATGATAGCCGTCACCTGTGGTGCCATAACGGCATTTACCAGAATACCGATGCCGATCATCAATCCCAAAGCCCCGGCTACATCCTGAATACCTTCGACCAGCGAACTGGACAGCACGTGCACAGGACGCTTCGGCCAGGACAATAACAACGTAGCCACCGCGCCAATAATAACAGCAGGCACGATATCCATTTTAAATACGAAGACCATAATTACAGGAACTACCGGACTGATCAGCGCGATCGTAGGCACCTTGCGACCATCGGAAGACGGGGAGTTCGCCGGCATCGCCCATGCTTTGCGGCCCTTACCATCCCGGCGGGCATAAAATACGATCATAATCATGCTAATCACAATCAGCGGAAGAGCTGCAATGAGCGTGTAGTTCGCGATAGTAGCTACCGGTAGTCCCATCACATCTACATACACCGCCCAGTTCGATACATTAAACAGGACACCAACGCCAACGGAGGTCAGTAATACAACCGAGGACAAGAATTGGCTAATTCCTGCGGTCAGCATAATCGGGATAATAATGGTACCTACGAGGATAACCATTCCCAGACCGCTTGCGGCGGAGAAAATGACCGAAGCGGTTACAAAGAACAGCAGCGCAATCAGAATCGGCTTATCCCCCGCCAATTCTGCAGCCTTACGAATGATCGCTTTAGTTACGCCTACTTTGTTCAGAATTTGACCGAACCAGGCACCAAAGATCAAGCCTGCTATCGCAGTTGACAATCGCATAGAGCCTTGAGCCAGGATCGTCCCGCTAATCGTAGCTGTATCAGGAGTACCTGAAGACCATGGCACGCCCGCAATCAGTGCAAACAATATCGCCATACTTGGCAGCGCCAGGATGGTAGGCAGCTTCCGGGTCATCATTAATGCTGCAAACAGAATAAATACGAGTAATATGCCAATCGCCTGTATCCACATTATCGAACTCATCGTTCAAATCTCCTTTTAATGTTCAAATTGGAGTTCTCCATCAGCCTCTTATACCTCCAGATAAGCTCCCTGTTCCTTCAATACTTGCTGCACCTTGGTAACGTCCACCTCCTGAACGTTCAAGCCCTGCAAAGCGGCCTGGGCAGCAGCCACCCCGCCCGCATGTCCAATTGCCCCGGTGGTTGGCGTCGTTCTCACCGCAGCCTGTGCTTCAAAGGTAGCAGATAGACAACGTCCAATCACGATGACGTTATTAAGGGAGGGGGTCACAAGACAACGGTACGGAATGCTATACATCCCGCCCCATTCCAGCTTCTCATGCTTCGTCCCTTCTCCGTCAGGGTTATGAATGTCAATGGGATATCCCGAATGGGCAATCGTATCCTCAAATGGGGTCTGGGAGAGGATATCCGCCGCAGTCAGCGTGTATAGGCCAACGATTTGACGGGAACCTCGTACACCGATCGAAGGACCGGTTGATTCTACGATAGCGTTTTCAAAACCCGGTATATACTTTTTGACGAACAGCTCCAATTCTCTGCACTGCTTCCGTCCCACGGTCTCTGCGCGGCTCAAGCTCCAGGCATCTGTCCCGTCATGTCCAAGAATCCGCGTTGTATTCAGGATCACCTCGCCGGGGGTATTGGTCTCAAAGAAAAGAATATCCTCACGCGGAATGGAGATTTCGCCGCGCTCTTTGGCTTGCTTGAACAGGCTGACGAAGCCAGCGGTTGACAATCTTGGAGCATCCTCAATAATGGAGGTATCCCCCTTGTACAGCGGGAAATCCTCGGGATGCGCATGGATATAGGCCTTTACCTTGGCGATATCCACATTGATCATCTTCATTTTCAACGTCATCGGCTGCATAGCTCCATCGCTTTCGCGTCCTTTGGTGAAGGCTGCACCTGCACGGACGGACAGATCTCCGTCGCCAGTCGCATCAATAAAGACTTTGGCTGCGAGCTTGCTTAAGCCAGACTTGTTGCATACGGTAATCTCTGTGATTCGCTGGTCTTCGGTATGCACCTCGGCCAGCATAGTGTGATACAGAATTTGTCCCCCATTTTCCAGAATCATTGATTCCAGTTCCACTTTGAGCGCTTCAGCATCAAACGGGGTGACCGAATACGTGAACCCTACGGTGTCGAAAATATGTCCTGGTGATTTGCCTATTCCTTTCAATCTCTCAATCAGTTCGTTGGTCAAGCCTTGAATAGCCAGCTTCTCTCCAGCGTGAAAGGTCATCATGGGACCTACGCCGTTAGCGGTCAGCGTCCCTCCCAGGTAGCCCTGAGATTCTACGATCAGTGTCTTCGCTCCCGACTTGGCGGCGGCTACAGCAGCCATCACGCCGGATATGCCGCCTCCTACCACAATGACGTCCAATGCTTCCATCTGTTTAACTCCTCCTTATTTGCGGTTTAGCTGTTTCATGAGTATTAAATTAACAGATCAAATCGGCTTTGTAAATGATTATGTTTATTTTTTTCTTTATTTCCGTTTATTTAGAAAATTATTTTCTTTACTTATTGATCTCTAATTTTTATACTGTGTAATAGATTAATGTATGCGTTTTATTTTACAAAATTTATAGAGTCTAAGGAGTTGGAATCAAGTATGAAGCAAGTATTGGAGCAATTAAAGGGGCAACTTATCGTATCCTGTCAGGCTTACGCAGGAGAGTCATTATACGGTAGCCATATCATGACCGCCATGGCGAATGCCGCGAAAGATGGCGGAGCCGCCGCTATTCGCGCCAATTCCCCGCAGGATGTTGCTGCTATTAAAGAAGGCTGCGGGCTTCCTGTCATCGGAATCTGGAAGAAAAGTTATGCTGATTCGGAGGTATATATTACGCCCTGCCTATCTGATATAGAACTGCTCTTCGACGCTGGTGCCGACATTGTAGCTGTGGATGCGACAGCACGGGTAAGGCCTGGGGGTGAAAGCTTGGAAGCCTTGGTAGCCGGTGTCAAACGGCAGCCGGGACGTTTGCTGATGGCTGATGTGTCTACCTTGGAAGAAGGATTGGCAGCAGCAGAACTTGGCTTTGACCTCATCTCTACCACCTTGTCCGGATACACTCCTTACAGTAGACAAAGTAAGGACCCGGACTTCAAGCTGTTGGAGGAGCTGTCCAGCTCCGTACAGGTTCCGGTCATTGCCGAAGGTCGAATCCGCACGCCGGAGCAAGCAGCAGCGGCACTTCAGGCCGGAGCATACGCTGTGGTCGTTGGGACAGTCATCACTCGTCCGCATACGATTACTGGGGAATTTGCTCAAGCTCTGCATGCTGTAGCTAGTAAAATCGAGGAAGGCCGATGAGCCGCCAACGCTACGCTATCGCCATCGATCTGGGCGGCACCGGCATCAAATCAGCGCTGGTAAGTGCAGATGGCAGTGTAGAACACTTTCACACCGTACCCACAGAAGCGGGTCAAGGCCGGGAGGCCTTGCTGTCCAAGCTGTTCCGGCTAATTGCAGATCATCGCCGGACTGCTGAACAAGAAGGCTTGCCGTTGCTAGGCATAGGTGTAGGAACCGCAGGAACGGTGGATTCGTCCGGAACCGTAGCCTACGCGACCGAGCATCTGCCCGGGTGGACTGGTACCCCTCTGCGCAAGCTGCTGGATCAGGAATTCGGGCTGCCTTGCGTCGTTGTGAACGATGTCCACGCGATTGCGCTCGGCGAGCAATGGCAAGGTGCGGCCCGAGGCATGGCTCATTTAATCTGTGTTGCTCTCGGAACCGGAATCGGTGGCTGTATCATCCGAAATGGCACCATATTTGCTGGAGACGACGGTTATGCCGGTGGTTTCGGACACCATATTGTCGCCATGGGTGGACTCCCTTGCAGTTGCGGCAATCGCGGCTGCTGGGAGAATTATGCTTCTGTGAGTGGACTGAAGCTTCTGATGCGTGAGCAAGGCGCTCCCGGACTCTGGATCGAAAATCCGAGAGAACTGTTCGTCAAGGCTCGAAGTAGCGACCCACTAGCTCAACAGATCGTAGCCCAGTACGGGGAGCGGATCGCCATAGGCCTGGCTAACCTGACACATACGCTTAATTCCCGCCATTTTCTGCTCGCCGGAGCGATTACTGGGCAAGGCGAGTTTCTGCTGAAAAACATTCGGGAGCCGTTACACCGGATGGTCATGCCTGTTTACCAAGGCGATGGAATTCACCTCTATCCTGCTGGATTAGGTGAACAAGCCGGGGTTATGGGCGCTGCATCCATCGTTCCTGGAATGCGAGAATGAATAATATCCATATATTGGATTTATTAAAAACTCCTTTTTTTGCAAATAATCAGCATATATTTCCAATCTCTTCTCTGCTGAAAGGAGCTTATTTATGCCTACATGGGTGGAAGTCATTCTGCGTACGCTGGTAGCCGCGGTGGTGCTGTTTATCATCACCCGTTTGCTCGGCAAAAGGCAAATCTCCCAGCTTAGCTTCTTTGAATACACAACCGGCATCACCATAGGCAGTCTTGCTGCCTACATCTCACTGGATGTGGATGTCAAGTGGTACATTGGGCTGGTGGCGGTAGGCGTCTGGTTTCTCATTTCCATTGGCGTAGAATATGTGCAACTTAAGAGCAAACGATTTCGAAGCTGGATTGACAGCACAAGTACCGTGTTGATCAAGGACGGAAAGATTTTGGAGGGTAATCTAAAAAAAGAGCGACTCACCAATGAGGAACTGCTGGAGCAACTAAGAAAGAAGAGTATCTTCAAGACAGCCGAGGTGGAATTTGCTGTGATGGAGCCAGATGGTCAAATCAATGCCTTGTTGAAAACAGAGCACCAGCCCCTCACCCCCGCGCAGCTTGGACTTGAGGTTGCCCCGGAGTCTGAGCCGCAGACCATTATTCTCGATGGTAGCATCATAAACGAGCCACTGGCCAATCTAGGGCTTAGCCACCGCTGGTTGCATAACGAACTCAACAAGCTGGGTGTGACGCTCGAACAGGTCAATCTGGGCCAAGTTGACGCTTACGGTCAATTTTACGTCGACCTGTACGATGACCGGATCCATATTCCACAGCCGCAAGAGGAAGCCGTTCTGTTAGCCCAACTCAAGAAATGCGAAGAGGTGCTGCAATCACTGGCCCACTCAGCCGCCGATGATAAGACCAAGCAGCTTTACGGGAATTGCTCATCCACGCTGGAACAAGTGATTGATCAGATGAAGGGATTGGCCAAGCAAATGCCACAACATTAAAGTTAAACCCGAATACCCTCAGATGGATAAATGAAAAAGGGCTGGCTTCGGCGAATTTTACGCCAAGGCTAGCCCTATGTTTATTTTAAAGTAATGCTCGGCTGGATTAGTCGATGATTTCAGCCGTATCGCCCGTTTTGGCACCCGAAGCATTCGCTTCATCCGTATCAATGTGCATATCCAAGGCAAAGTTGTCCGACACGCGAGCAACGACATTCTCCAATACGAGACCACGTTCTCCGCCCAAACGAACTTTCAACATTTGCTTGTCCTTAATACCCCACTTCTCGGCATCCGAGGTGTGGAAGTGAATGTGACGGGCAGCAACGATGACGCCTTCCTTCAATTCAATTTCACCTGCTGGACCTTTAACCGTAATTCCAGGTGTTCCATCAATGTTCCCGGATTCACGAACCGGAGCTTTCACACCGATCGCGAAGGAATCTGTACGGGAAATTTCCAATTGGGAAGCCGGGCGAGCCGGGCCCAAAATACGAACCTTATCAAATTGCCCTTTCGTTCCGATGACGGCTACTTGCTCATTGGCAGCAAATTGGCCAGGTTGCGACAAAGGCTTGAATTCAGTAAGCTGATATCCTTGTCCAAACAAAATTTCGATATGCTCCTGGGTCAGATGGATATGACGTGCAGATACGCCGACAGGTACATTTTTGCTCATGTCTACTAACACTCCTCGTATATTCTCTATATCGTTAACAACTGACATCGTCCTTCATTATACACCTATTGCCGCAAAAAAGGAAAAGACGTCCATGAGAAATGGACGCCTTTTTGACCGATTATCTGAATTCTGCTACAAGATTGTCAAACTCCTCTTCAGGCAAAGCCAAGGATTGATGAGCAAGCGGCTCCTTCTTAAAGCCATGTACCAAATCCTCGTAGCTCTTTCTCTGCTTATTCTGATAGATCAGGCCGGTAATCATGCTCCCCGTCTCCATCAGCTTCGTCATTGCCAACGTACGGTTACTGGCGTCATAATCCGGGATCGTATCCAGATTAACGATATTCTCCTTGAACCAATCATAGGTGTTCACCTTGTTGAATGTGACACATGGGCTGAATACGTTGATCAAGGAGAAGCCCTCATGTTGAATGCCTTGTTCAATTAATGAGGTTAATTGCTTAATGTCACTGGAGAACGACTGGGCTACAAACGTTGCGCCCGAAGCCAGCGCAATTTCCAGCGGTGACAACGTAGATTCTATCGAGCCTTCCGGCGTACTTTTGGTCTTGAACCCCTCTCCGCTACGCGGAGAAGTTTGCCCTTTGGTTAGTCCATAGATCTGATTATCCATCACGATATAAGTGATGTTAATATTACGGCGTATAGCATGGATAGTATGCCCCATTCCAATGGCGAAGCCATCTCCATCGCCCCCGGAGGCAATGACGGTCAGGTCCCGGTTAGCCAGCTTCACCCCTTGAGCAATGGGAAGCGCACGTCCATGAATACCATGCAGACCGTAAGCATTAATATAACCGGATATTCGGCCGGAACAACCAATCCCGGAAATGACGGCTAAATTTGTTGGCTCCAGGCCAACATTTGCCGCTCCCCGCTGGATAGCAGCCTGGATGGAGAAATCGCCGCAGCCTGGGCACCAGTTCGGTTTTACATTATTGCGGAACTCTTTAAAGGTTGCCATTTCTCACCAGCTCCTCCTGCGTTTTGGCTTGATCCGAGACGGCCTTCAGGCACTCTTCATAAACTTCCGAAGGAAGGAAGGGATTCCCATCATACTTAAGGATATTAACTAATTTATCATGATACCCAACATTTTGCTTAATCAGATTGGCTAACTGGCCGGTGGCGTTATTCTCCAGAATCGCGACCTTCTTCGCCTTGAGGATTTGCGGTAGCACCTGCTCGGTCGGGAATGGATGCATCAACCGTACCGTCATATGGTTCGTAGCGACTCCAGCCTCCGCCAAACGCAAACGCGCCTGATCGATGGTTCCTCCTGTTGAGCCCATACCGATGATGAGCAAATCCGGCTCACTATGAGGGGCCTGCAAATGAGTGGGATCATTCACTTCCAGTTGAGCCAACTTCCGCAAGCGTTTATCCATCATTTTCTTCCGGTTGACCGGACTCTCCGACGGACGCCCCGACTCATCATGCTCTACCCCGGTGACATGATGAATACCATTCTTCTCACCTGGCAAGACTCGCGGTGATATACCGTTTTCAGTAAACGCATAACGATTGAATATGCTGGAATCGTCGCGGTCCGGAATATCCTTCACCAAATAACCCCGATCGATTGTGACTTGATTGTAATCCAACGGTTCACAGGATTGCTTACCGAGGGACAATTGCAGGTCCGTAGCCACAATGACTGGTACCTGATATTTGTCTGCCAGGTTAAATGCCTGCACCGTATCGTAGAAGCATTCCTCAATGGAACTTGGTGCAATGACGATTTTCGGAATTTCCCCGTGAGTCCCGTAGATCAGTGCATTAATGTCACTTTGCTCCTGCTTGGTTGGAAGGCCTGTACTTGGTCCCCCACGTTGCGTATCCACAATGACAACCGGAGTCTCCGTCATACCAGCCAGACCAATAGCCTCCATCATCAGAGATAGACCCGGGCCAGCCGAGGCGGTCATGGTTCTCACACCTGCATAGCTGGAGCCGATGGCCATCGTGATGGCCGCAATCTCATCCTCCGTCTGTACCACAGTTCCGCCATATTTAGGCAGCTTCTTAATCAGGTATTCCATAATTTCCGAAGCTGGCGTGATAGGATAAGCACTCATAATTCGGCAGCCTGCCGCAACGGCCCCCAAGCCAATCGCGTCATTACCGATCATGAACAACTTCTGCTTGCCGTCCGCAGGCCCAAGCCGGAATTCCTCCAGTGGCCCTCCTGCCAGCTCAAGCACATACTCTGCACCTTGCTTTACCGCTTCAATATTTTTATCCACGATAGCTTGACCTTTGCGGCCGAACTCTTCTTCCACGGCTTGATTGAACACTTCCAGTGGAAGTCCGAGCAAAGCCCAAGAGGCTCCAGAAGCAACCATGTTCTTCATTAATGATGTACCCAGTTCTTCAGCTAGTTGCGTAATTGGAACCGGGAACAAACGGGCCTTCTGGCCTTCCGGAACCGTCGGGTTGAACTTGGCGTCCGCCACGATCACCCCACCACTACGAAGCTCGTGCGCATTCAAATCGATACTTTCCTGGTCAAAAGCGACTAAGATGTCCAAATCGTCGGAAATCGCACGAATCGGCTGAGTACTGATCCGTATTTTATTGTTGGTATGCCCCCCTTTGATCCGAGAGGAGAAATGCCGATATCCATACAGATAGTACCCTAACCGGTTTAAGGCTGTCGAGAAAATACGATCCGTACTTTCAACTCCTTCACCTTGCTGACCACCGATCTTCCAAGACAATTGATTAATCAAGATCGCCCACCCCTTTAATCGTATCGCAATGGAAAAATATAATATAAACATGAACATTTGTGAACATTGTGTTTCGGATTCATGTCAATTTTATGTCGCATCTACGTAAAAAGCAAGCGTTTTCGCGCCTTTTTTCATATAGTAGTTTTCGATCATTCCTATCTCGTAATTGGATCAATTAAAGCGCTTTCTTTCGAAAGGGTAACCAATCGCGTAGGAATGCGGCTGCATGGCCGGACAACCACCCGCGAACAAGCCCCTCTGGATAGTGCTTGAGCAGCATTTCTTGGAACTTGGCATAATCGCCTGCATGCCTTAGATGCCTAAGATGTGACTCAATTCCATCAAAATCAGAGCCAAACATGATATGATCAGCGCCGCCGAGTGCGCATACATGTTCAATATGAGGTAGAAGATCCTCGCTCGATGGGTTTCGCCCCTTCTTCACAAACCATGGAACAAAGGTCAAGCCGATGCGTCCACCTAGACTGATCAAGGCTTCAATCTGATCATCCCGCAAGTTGCGGGTGTGATCGCATACACTGAAAGCATTGGAGTGCGAAGCTATAAATGGACGGCGCGCCGCAGCCGCCAATTCCTGCAACTCCCAGAAGCCCTTTACCGACAAATGCGACACATCGAGAATCATGCCAAGCTCATGACACAATTTCACAAGATTTCTCCCTGCCGGTGTCAGCCCTCCATTTCTCGGCTCAAGAATACCATCAGCCGCCCAGTTGGCATAATTCCAGGTTAGTCCGAGGATGCGCACGCCCCGTTCATAACACTCGCGAACATTATCGAGATTTCCTTCCAGGCCATCCGCTCCTTCAATCGATAATAATCCGCCCGTTCCCTGAGACTGTTCCAATTCCTCCAAATCCTCAATGAAGCCTATAGGACGAACTCCCAAGCGAATAATATGATTATAGAACAGGTCTATTTGTTCCTGGACGTATCCATAACGGGGCGTACCTAGCTTTTCAGATAAATAAATAGCAAAACATTGCAGCCTAACGCCACCCTGCTTCATCCTTCGCAAGTTCACATCCAGCTTCCGGGAGCTGGCAAAATTCAACTTGGGGTTCAATTGCAGCTTGGATAAAGCATCACAGTGAAAATCACTTACCGTTAGCCTCATAGGACTTCCTCCTTCAAAACACGCGCTTATACCTTAGGTTATGAAAAATAAACACAAAAAAACCTGTTTACGGTTGTAAACAGGCAGTCTTTCTATTCAAATAATTATCGTGGTTCTACAATCAATTTAATGGCCGTACGATCCTCACCGTCAATGACGATATCCGTGAACGCCGGAATACAAATCAGGTCCACACCGCTTGGAGCAACAAATCCCCGGGCGATCGCTACAGCTTTAATGGCTTGGTTGAGAGCACCTGCCCCAATGGCTTGCAACTCAGCATTGCCGCGTTCTCTAAGAACTCCAGCAAGCGCGCCAGCAACGGAATTGGGGTTGGATTTTGCTGAAACCTTTAATACTTCCATCGTTCGTACCTCCCTGGGAAATTGGTTGAATTCCACTACTTAGAAGATATTCGTGAGAACTCAAATAATTCCTTCTTTTTCCCGGGGTGGCCTCCCTATCTCGCCTTCTTAGTCCATCAACCATTCGTCTTCTAACAGACGAATCTTTTGAATTTTCTGCGCTTTGCCTGTTGCTTCATCGATATCAACAAGGACCGCATGAAAATGCCATTTGCCTTCACAGACCTGGAAGCGAACCGGAAGCTGAGTCGTAAATTTGCGCAACACCGCCGTACGCTCCATGCCGAGAATCCCTTCACGTGAGCCTACCATGCCAGTGTCCGTCAAGTAGGCCGTTCCTTGCGGAAGGATCGTGTCATCATTGCTTTGCACATGAGTATGCGTACCTACTACCATAGAGGCTCTGCCATCCAAATGCCAGCCCATAGCAATTTTCTCCGAGGTCGCTTCGGCGTGGAAATCCACTAAAATGCATTTATGCTTCTTGGCCAATTTAGCCACGATTTCATCCGCTGCTCGAAAAGGATCATCGATTGCCGGCAAGAAGGTCCGACCCATCAGGTTGACAATCGCCAGCTCTTTTCCATTTCCTTTGACCACGGTAAAACCCAGACCGGGAGTACCTGGTGGAAAGTTCGCCGGACGAACCATACGAGGCTCATCGTCAATGAAATCAAAAATTTCTTTATTGTCCCAGGTATGATTGCCCATCGTCAAGCCATGAATGCCCTGCTCAAAGAACTCCTTGGCGATATTGGCGTTGATTCCCCGGCCTGCCGCTGCATTCTCCCCGTTGGCTACAATAATGTGAGGATTATATTTGGACTTCAAATGGGGTAATGTTGCCTTAAGTGCCTTACGTCCTGTATTCCCGACAATGTCTCCGATAAATAGAACTTTGATGATGTTACCTCCTTCACTTACCAACCAGCCGCTTAGACACAGCAGATTGCTTGGCCCTGCCGGGCAATGAAAAAGCGGCCCGCGAGGGGCCACTTCTTCAGCATTACCTTTACTTGGCGTATTCAACCGCCCGCGTCTCGCGGATCACGGTAACTTTGATATGACCCGGATAATCCAGTTCACTTTCAATGGTCTTCGTAATATCTCTGGCTAACCGGAACGCTTCTGCGTCATCAATCTTGTCCGGTTGTACCATTACGCGAACTTCACGGCCCGCCTGAATGGCAAACGACTTCTCGACTCCTTCGAAAGACTCGGAAATTTCTTCGAGCTTCTCAAGACGACGAATATACGTTTCCAGCGTTTCACGACGTGCTCCTGGTCTTGCCGCCGACAATGCATCGGCTGCGCCGACCAGCATGGCAATGACAGATGTTGCTTCACAATCGCCATGGTGCGAGGCAATACTGTTGATGACTACCGGATGCTCTTTGTATTTCTTAGCCAGCTCTACGCCGATTTCGACATGAGATCCTTCCACTTCATGATCCAGCGCTTTACCGATATCATGCAGCAAGCCTGCGCGTTTGGCGAGTGTAATGTCTTCGCCAAGCTCCCCGGCCATCAAGCCCGCCAGGTAAGCAACCTCCATCGAGTGCTTCAATACATTTTGACCGTAGCTTGTCCGGAACTTGAGACGTCCCAAAATTTTGATCAAATCAGGATGCAGTGCGTGCACGCCCACCTCGAAGGTTGCCTGCTCGCCGTATTCGCGGATACGTTCGTCCACTTCCCGACGCGATTTCTCGACCATCTCTTCGATTCTTGCCGGGTGAATTCGTCCGTCTGCGACCAGTTTCTCCAGTGCCGTACGGGCAATTTCGCGGCGAATCGGGTCAAAGCCTGACAGGATAACCGCTTCCGGCGTATCATCGATAATAAGATCAATCCCGGTAAGCGTCTCGAGAGCCCGAATATTCCGGCCTTCCCGACCGATAATCCGGCCTTTCATTTCCTCGTTAGGCAGCGTTACAACGGATACCGTAGTCTCCGCAACATGATCTGCTGCGCAACGTTGAATAGCGAGCGTAATAATTTCGCGGGATTTCTTATCCGCTTCTTCTTTTGCCTGCTGTTCAATGTCTTTAATCATCTGTGCAGTCTCATGGCGAACTTCCTGCTCCACGTTGTTCAAGATGATCGTACGAGCATCTTCCATCGAGAGATTGGAAATACGTTCAAGCTCCTGCACTTGATTTTTGTAAATCAAGTCAATCTGCTGTTGTGTCTCTTCAATGCGTTTCTCTTTGCTGACCACTTGTTCTTCTTTACGTTCTAGCGAATCCAATTTTTTATCCAGCGACTCTTCTTTTTGCAACAATCGTCTTTCTTGTCGTTGTATTTCATTCCGACGTTCACGAATGTCTTTATCAGCTTCGGCTCTTAGCTTATGGACTTCATCCTTAGCTTCCAGAACCGTTTCCTTTTTCAGTGCTTCTGCCTCTTTCTTGCTATTTTCTACAATCTGAATGGCAGCTTGCTCGGCACTGGAAATTTTAGCTTCTGCAAGAGACTTGCGAATAAAATATCCGATCACGAACCCAAAGAATAATGCGGCTGCAACGAGAATGCTCCAGGTTACAGAATTCATCTGTTCACCTCCCCGTTGTTTCCTCCAAGGCATTCCTTGGGATGTTTGCAGTTTTTAGTTACTTTCGTTTCTTAGTTCATCATCATTTAAAAACGTACATGACTTGCCCATTTAGTTCGGCGGTTTCATGTAGCAACGCACCGCTTAAGGCCGTGCCTTGCCTTCATGATTGAAGAACAGAATCCATCGCCACCCGTTATTTTGGAAGGAAAAAAGGGATGATGCGATATAGGTTCATATTTCATTTTATTATTTGACAAAAGATATTGTCAAGCCATGACAGGAGTTACCTCCCTTTTCCTATTCTTCTTCCCAATCGTCCATTCCATTCATATCGTCCCGCCCGCTTAGCTCGCGCATCACCCGGGAGACAACACTACCGCTAAATCCTCGTCGTTGCAAGAATGCTCCTGTCTTCCGCTTCTTGTCAGACATCTCCCCAGATATACTTCTCCACTTCTTGCTTCCGAGCTGCAGGGCACTATCATATTCATCATCTTCGCTTAAGCGGCCCAGCGCCTCCTCGATGTGAGGCTTAGAGACGCCCTTCTGGCGAAGTTCATGTCTTACCCATAACTTCCCCTTGCCACGGTTTCTCACTCGCTGGGAGACCCATTCCTGAGCGTATACAGCATCGTCGATATACCCCTCGCTCTGCAAACGTGCCAAAACATCCTCTATCGTGGTTTGACCCCATCCTTTTTCTCCTAAACGTTGGAAAATTTCATAGGCGGTTCTCGGCTTCAAGCTCAAATATTTCAGGGCATCCGCATAGCTCTGCTGACGCTCATCCGCAGCCACAATGTCTTCCAGTTCAGCTTTGGTAAATACCGCGCCTTTGATCATCCGGTATTTAATCATTACATCTTCATGAACCTCCAGGCTGTAGCTACCAAAACGAATTTGATACCTATGCTTGGGGCGTTTCAGCATCAGTACAGAGGTAATCGTCAACTCCATGTCTTCCGGGAGAGAGTCGAATCCTTGAACATCCTCTTCAATCTCCTGAGGCCGCCTCTGGTCCGCTGATTTGGGGAGAGGTTGCCAAAAGGATTCATCCGAGATATCAACAATTTCCCGTTCCTCTCCCTGCCCTCTACGACTGGCCTTGTCTGCACCATGCCGCGAGCTACCGTGATTATTCATCCCGTTATCCAAACCAGATACCTCCCGCCGATTGATTTCAATAAAAAGCGCTCTGCCCTGGCAACAGCCAAGGATCAGAGCGCTCATTAGCGTCTACTCTAAGAGACTATTTATCTTCAAGAAGCGCTTGTTCTTCCTGAAGCTCAGCTTCCACATCTTCCGGAGAAGCAGGAGCTACCGAGGTGGTCAGATTGCTGGCCTGCCGAATCTGTTGTTCAATTACATCAGCAATATCGCTATGCTCCTTCAAATATTGCTTGGCATTCTCACGGCCTTGACCCAAACGCTCACCGGCATAGGAATACCACGCGCCGCTCTTGTCGACAATATCCAGTTCTACCCCGATATCAATGATGCTGCCTTCCTTGGAAATCCCTTCACCATACATAA
This sequence comes from Paenibacillus sp. 1SOY10, assembly GCF_056836745.1. Lineage (NCBI taxonomy): Bacteria > Bacillati > Bacillota > Bacilli > Caryophanales > Paenibacillaceae > Paenibacillus > Paenibacillus sp. 1SOY10. Next base: position 338,336 of record NZ_JBXENK010000001.1, read on the forward strand.
TATCAATTTCAGCTTGCTTAAATGGCGGAGCCACCTTGTTCTTGACTACCTTGATTCTCGTACGGTTCCCGACCATATCGTTGCCCATCTTGATTGTCTCAATTCGACGCACATCCAAACGCACTGTCGAATAGAACTTCAAGGCCCGGCCACCCGGCGTTGTCTCCGGATTACCAAACATAACGCCAACCTTCTCGCGCAATTGGTTAATAAAGATCGCAATCGTCTTGGATTTGCTGATTGCCCCGGAAAGCTTCCGCAAAGCCTGCGACATCAAACGTGCTTGCAAGCCCACGTGAGAATCGCCCATTTCTCCCTCAATTTCAGCCTTAGGGACGAGAGCAGCTACAGAGTCGATGACGATAACATCCACTGCACCACTGCGTACGAGTGCTTCCGCAATTTCCAGCGCCTGTTCTCCCGTATCTGGCTGGGATAAGAGCAATTCATCAATATTAACGCCCAACTTACTTGCATAGGACGGGTCCAGCGCATGTTCGGCATCGATAAAGGCAGCTTGTCCACCAATCTTCTGTACTTCTGCGATCGCATGTAACGCTACTGTCGTCTTACCAGACGATTCCGGTCCGTAGACCTCAATAATCCGTCCACGTGGAAGTCCACCTGTGCCCAGCGCAATATCAAGAGCAATTGAACCGCTCGGAACGATCTCTACTTGCATATGTGTCGATTCGCCCAGCTTCATAATCGATCCTTTACCGAATTGCTTTTCTATCTGGCGAAGCGCCATCTCCAGCGCTGCTTTACGATCTGACAATCAGCTCACATCCTTATATAAAATACATGATTAATAACCGCTTATTTCATCTTTTCGTTTATAATTGTACCTTGTTTTGGTAGGTTTGCCAAGCACTTTTTTCGAACATATATTCGCATTTTTTAGTTGCACCCTAATCCCTCCCTTCCCCCTTTCTTCATTAGCATTGATGGTCATTTACTTTTTGTCAGACAACAAAAAAAGAACCGCAGCACAACTGAGTCAGTTTGCCACGGTTCTTCCGTACCCTGATTATATGTGAGTATCCGTAATAACGTCAAGGACTTGGAATGCTCCTAGTCTTGAAGAGCACGCCACAACCGATATAAGAGCGTCTTTGCGGAACGTATACGCACCGTATCACGGTTTCCTTTAATATTAAGCTCGAATACGGCGGTGTCAGCATCTTCTCTTGCAATGGCAATATAGACAAGGCCAGCAGGCTTGCGCTCCGATTGACCTGGACCAGCCACACCCGTAATGGATAGCCCCAAGTCGGTGCCTGTTGTCAGACGAACCTGCTCTGCCAGCACTTTGGCCGTTTCCGCACTTACTGCGCCGGGCGCATTTTCTCCCTCCAGCAGCTCATGAGGAACGTTCAGCAACTTCTCCTTGAGCGCATTGGAGTAGCAGACGATGCCCCCCTGGAAGACAGCAGAGCTACCAGGCAAGGCCGTGAACATTTCCATAAGCAGGCCCCCGGTGCAGCTCTCTGCTGCACTCAAGCTCAAGCCACGCTCCTTCATGATGTCTAGAATTACCTGCTCAATAGGCACATCAACGTTAGCATACAAATACTCCGGCAAACGCGAAGCAATTTCTCGTTCTACCGTATCCAGCTTCAGCATGGCCGCCCGTTCATCCGGCGCTTTTGTCGATACGCGAATTGTAACCTCGCCTTCTTTGGCATAGGGGGCCACCGTTGGATCGCTTTGCGCCTGAATTAAGTCAAGTAGTTTGGTCTCCAGGGCTGATTCACCAATCCCGGCAAATTTCAGCATCTTTGAATAGATGGGCTGCTCTCCACTCAATGCCCGCTCCAAAATCCAGGGCTTGGCCTGACGCTCGAACATCGGCTTCATTTCCTTCGGCGGACCCGGGAGCACAATGTAGAACTTGCCATCCTGTTCAATAGCATTCCCTACGGCGAGGCCTGTCTCATTAGGTAGCGGCGTGCCCCCTTCAATCGCGAGGGCTTGACGCCGGTTATTTTCCGTCATCGGGACACCCCGTCCTTGAAAGAAACGATCCACGTTCTCCATGGCCTCGGCATCCTCATATAATGAACGCCCAAGTACGCCCGCTAACGCTTCCTTGGTCAGATCATCCTGGGTAGGTCCGATTCCTCCGGTAAATATTAATATATCCGCCCGGTCCGCTGCCGTCTCTACGGCATGAGCAAGCCGGCTCATATTATCGCCTACCACAGTTTGAAAATACACATCAATACCTAGAGCGGCCAGTTCCTGTGATAGATACTGCGCATTGGAATTAAGAATCTGACCCAGCAGCAGTTCTGTACCCACTGCAATAATTTCTGCTTTCATTTTCAATAAGCCCCCTCTAATAGCTTCCGGCTTATACCCGGATTACACTTTGGAAAAAGAAAGCACGCTTTTGTTCTTCACAAAGTAGTCAATGCCCGAATAGAGCGTAATGACAGCCGCCAACCACATCGCAATGTCAGCAAACGGAATGGATAACCACTCGAACGGGAAGTTGTTCAACAACAACGCGGAGATAGCAATAATCTGCGTAACGGTCTTTGCCTTCCCCCATTTGCTTGCCGCAATGACCGAACCAGCCAGAAGCGCAACCTCGCGTAGTCCGGTAACAGCAAATTCACGGCTGATAATGATGGCCGCAATCCAGGCATCACATTTGCCCATGGCAACAAGTCCAATCAATACCGTAGCTACCAGCAACTTATCCGCTAACGGATCAAGCAGCTTGCCCAGATTGGTCACCAGATTATATTTACGGGCGATATAGCCATCGATGCCATCGGTACTGGCGGCTATAATGAACAAGATAGCTGCAATCAACTGGTGTACCGGCAACGAATAGCTGCCCAGCACAAGCTCGTAAGAGAGCCAGCCAACATCCACCAGCAGAAACACCAGCATCACTGGAATCATAAAAATACGTGTTAATGTAATACGATTGGGCAAATTCACAAAACGGCCTCCCCGGACAAAGCATAATCATAAGCATGTGTAATTCGCATTCTAGTCAACTCGCCAATTGAAGCCTTGCAAATTTTTACTTTTTCAGTCATCCGTCCTATCCTCCATCATATTTCTAACCCCATTCATCCTACTCTAGCAAGGATTTAAACAACCTATACAAGTATAATATTCCACTGCATAGGCTGTCAAAAATATGAAAAGGGCCTCACGCAGCCCGTCAGGGACCTGCAAGAGACCATTCATATTGATTATTTGAAGTTTGTAAATTGTAAATCCACCGTCAAATCCGCCTTGCGCAACATTTGCATGACTTGCTGCAAATCATCCTTACTCTTGCCTGTCACACGAATTTGATCGCCCTGGATTTGGCTCTTCACCTTCAGCTTGGAGTCGCGGATCAAAATGTTAATCTTCTTGGCATTCTCCTGATCGATACCTTGCTTCAAGTTGATACGCTGACGCACGGTGCCAAGAGAGGCAGGCTCTACCTTGCCGTAGTCCAAGTTCTTGATAGGCAGTCCTCGCTTAATCATCTTTGATTGCAAAATATCAATGACGGCGCTCCGCTTGTAATCGTCATCCGAGACAACAACAAGCACATCCTTTTCCACCTTAAGTTCACTCTTACTTCCCTTAAAATCGAAGCGGGTAGCAATTTCCCGTTCCGTTTGATCAATAGCGTTAGTTAATTCTTGCATATCCATTTTAGAGACAATATCAAAAGCACTCTCTGAAGCCATCATTCACACATCCTTTTCTAATTGCATCCCAGCGGCATATTTCTGTTCATGCCGTTGACTATTCGCCGCCGCTATTTGTGCTTTCTTCTTCCCCGGTTGCGGAGTCGCCGCCAGCAGACTCGCCGTTATCGAGATTAAGCAAGAATCTTGAGGTCGCTTTACCATCCTCCAGTGTTTCTCCTGCCACCGTAATCGTCGTATTCTTGGAAGCCCCGGAGATGACAAACAAGCCCTCTGGACCAATTTCGTAGGTCAGCACATCACCGTCCTTGGTTCCTCCAAAATACAGCTTATCGCCATTCCGGCTGCCTTTTCTCACTTCTACCCAGCTTTCGCCGCTTGCCGTTATAGTTACCATGACGGGCGTATTCCCGGCATTTTGCACCTTATATTTAGTTGTACTTCCCTGCTTACCATCCGGCACAAGCGTCAACTCACCTGTTGCTTCATCCCCAGGCTCGCCCGTTTCGGTCCCTTGATTGCCCTGATTATTTCCGGCATTCGTATCCGAATCGTTCCCGCTTCCGTTGTCCGTACCGTTGTTGCCACCCACGGCATCCCCGTCGGCCTGCGAATTGCCTGTATTCCCCTTATTGCCATCAATATTGCTATCTTGCGTTACTGGCGTAGGGTCCGGCTCATGTCCGTCCGCATTCCGGCTCGGATTGCCCCATACGGTAAAATACATATAAATAACGACAAGAATTAAAATGGCGAACGACCACATCAGCGTCGTAGACAGCCACTTCGAATTGCGCTCCGAATGCTGACGGCTCCGGCGCTTCTGCATCACCGGCTCCATGGTCGCCTCGGGAGTCGCAGCGGGGACATGCTGACGGTGTTCGGCCAGCAGCTCATCCGCATCTACTCCAACCGTTTCCGCATATGTTTTAATAAAGGCCCGGACATAGAAGCTCCCCGGCAGCACTTTATAATCACCCGATTCGATGGCTTCCAAATAGCGTTTGCGAATTTTCGTCATTTCCTGTACATCATCAAGCGACAAACCCCGGGCAAGACGGGCTTCCCGCAACTGTTGTCCCAAATCCGACACGGCCATCACCTCCTGCAATCATAGTTATGTTTGTTAGTCATTACACATCGTCTGTATAAATTGTCGTAAACGTATCGTATACGATTTGCTCCTCCGGATTGTTACGCAATTCAATAATTATATCAAAGTTGTCATAACTGTACTCCGATTCTTTCACAAAAACATCAGGATGTTCAATCACTTTGGTGGATGGCATAGCCATTAAATCCTGAAGCAGTTGATAGTGCTTCTCGTTGGACCGCAAGGTACTGATAATCCCATCGATGATAAATACGTTATGCGGATTAACCTCATCCTCGGATAGCTGACTTCGCACCGTTTGCCGTAGCAATGTCGAGGATACAAAGGTCCATCGCTTCATGGCGCAAACACTACCGGCTATGATCGATTCCGTCTTGCCGACGCGCGGCATTCCCCGAAGCCCGATTACCTGATGTCCTTCCCTCTTGAACAATTCCCCAAGAAAATCGACTAGAATACCAAGCTCGTCCCTTGTAAAGCGAAACGTTTTGCGGTCATCGGAATCACGGTCGATATAGCGGCCATGCCGAACGGCCAGCAAATCAACGAGCCGCGGATTGCGAAGGGCAGTCACCGTAATGCTGTCCACCTTGCTCAGAATTTTGCTGACTTGCTCGATTTTTCCATCATCATCACTTTCCAATAACAGACCCCGCGTTTTGCCTTCTACCCCGTTGATCGTCAAAATATTGATTTCCAGCATCCCCAGCATAGAAGCAATATCCCCCAAAAGTCCCGGGCGATTTTTATGTATTGTATACTCCAGATACCATTGTTTCTGCGCCATAGACAAACACCTTCTTCAGTTCCTCATGCACCATTCGACAAATTAGGTCTTAATTCCTGCTTGTTTGTCAAAAAATCTCCAAAAGTTGGAGAATTGATTTTTAACAGGTGTACTTAACGGACATGTGCATATGTGTTTTATGATATATAAAATGAAAATGAAAGGCAAGCCAATGGGATAAATGGGTGAAAAGCTCCCAGTTCGGGAGCTTTTCAAGGGTCCAACTATGCGTTTTTCTTAGCCAGCTTGACCATCAGACGAGCAATGGTTTTCCGCTCTTCTTCGGTACCCACATCCCAAATTTCCTTGATGGCGCGGTTGGATTCATTCTGTGGATCCACCTTGTGATCCAAGAAGCTACCGATCTCGTAGGCCAAATTAGTGATGGTCTCATCGCTAAAGCCCACCTTCTCGGCATCCTCCACACGCTCTCCAAGGAATTTCTTCCAGTTATCAAAATTTTTGAGTACTGTTGACATGATAAATCCTCCTTTGGTTGACGATTTAAGATCAACAGTTGTAATATGCGAAAATGCCGGTGGTTTTATGCGATGAAGAATTACCAAAACCACCATATTATTAAGTCTCGTGCGGACTTCTCAAAATTTTAGTTCGGGAAGACGACTTTTTGAATTACCTCTTTAAGTGAGCCAACCGCCGTTGGGGCTTATGATCTGCCCCGTAATATAACCCGATTCCGGCAAGGCCAGGAAATAAACGAGCGACGATATCTCTTCCGGCGACCCCAGGCGTCCGGCTGGAATTTCTTCCTCCAGTTGTCTCAGTTCGTCTGGGTCAAATCGTCCCATCATATCGGTTTTTACCGCACCTGGGGCAATAGCATTGACGGTGACACCCGAAGGTGCAAGTTCCTTGGCCAACGCTTTCGTGAAGGCATTAACCCCACCTTTGGCCGCCGAATAGGCCACCTCGCAAGATCCGCCCGAGATTCCCCAAATGGAGGAGACATTAACAACTCGACCAAAACGTTGACCGATCATATATGGCATGAATAATTGCGTGCAGAGGAAGACGCTCTTTAGATTTACGTTCATTATATCGTCCCATTCCTCTTCGGTTACATCCGAGAGCATGCCATAATGGGATATCCCGGCATTATTGACCAGAATATCAGGATATAGCCCATAATGATCCAGTCGTTCCTTCATTCTGACGATCTCTTCCTTGCTTCTCAGGTCCGCCGCCATGGTGTAAGCCTTGGCCCCAAGCTCCAGACATTTACGGGCGACCTCATTGGCCGCCTCGTGAGAATTCATGTAATGAATGACCACATTCATGCCGACCGAAGCAAACCTTAGAGCCACCTCAGCTCCAATTCCCCGGCTTGCACCAGTAATCAGCACGGTCATATCGCTAAACTTTTTTCCTCCCCCATGCAACTGCTCCATTTAAGGACTCACCACGATGGACACCGCTAATTGCTCCCAATCCATGTGCTCGCGCAGCCGAGCGTTCACCTCACCCAGCGTCAACGATTCATACAGTGGCAATATGGCGAACAAGTCCCCACCTCTGAACCGATAGCGGGTAAATTCATGGGCAATGTTCTCTGGGGAGTTTAACATACGCAAGTAACCACCAATCTTCTTCTTGCGCGCCCGCTCGAAGTCCTCTTGCTTAAAGCCCGACGATAACAAGGCATCTGCCTCCTCACGAATGACGGCAAGTAATTGGTCCGGGTCCTTTGTATCCCCACCAATAGCGGAGAACGCATAATTCGGATTGCTGTTGTATTCATGACCGAAGCTATCGGAGATCAGGTCCAGATCATACAGCTTTTGATACAGCTTTGTACTGGCTCCAAACAATAAATCCAATGCCAGCTTGGTCGTCAAATCGCGGCGTAACAATTCCTCACCACTTAATCCTAACCGAGTCTCTTTGAACCCGAACAAGCATTTAGGTTGTGAGACCGGCAGACGTGATTCCCGGCGTTTCTCCGAAACTCCGCCAGGCTCATCATCGAACAAACGATCGATGGCACCCTGCGGCTCATATTTCTTCTCAGCTTGATTACGACGAACCAAGGCGAATACATCCTCTGGCTGAACGCCTCCTACAACGAACAACAGCATGTTGCTGGGATGGTAAAAGGCATTGTAACACGTGTACAAGGTTTCCTTCGTAATCGTTGTAATCGATTCTACCGTCCCGGCGATATCAATGTGAACAGGATGCACTTTATACATCGCTTCAATTAATCCAAAGTAAACCCGCCAATCCGGGTTATCGCGGTACATGCCAATCTCTTGGCCAATAATGCCCTTCTCCTTCTCCACATTTTGATCTGTGAAGTAAGGATTCTGCACAAAATTAATCAAGGTTTCCAAATTAGCTGGAATATTGTCTGTTGCGGAGAACAAGTAGACGGTCTGATCAAAGCTCGTAAACGCATTGGCTGAGGCTCCTTGGGAGGCAAAGGTAGCAAAAATGTCGCCTTCCGGCTCCTCAAACATTTTATGCTCCAGGAAATGAGCGATACCGTCTGGGACCGCAATGTCTTCTTCGCCTTCTACACGGAAATGGTTATCAATTGATCCATATTTCGTGGAGAACGTTGCATATATTTTTTGAAATCCGGGTTTGGGCAGCACATAAACCTGCAACCCATTATCCATCGTTTCATGATATAGCGTCTCTTGCAACGCATCGTAACGAATGGTATCCATCCGGCTACTCCTCCTTCCGACCTGTCAAAAAGTATATCGTATCCAGTTGTACGGCTTCCGCCGCCTGCACGATATCCTGAACGGTCACCTGCTCGACTTGCTGCAACAGTTGTTCAGCAGAACGCTCCTTGCCCGACAATACGCGGTTAAAGTCGTACGCAATCATTTCAAAAGCAGAATCCTGCATTTCGAGCAAACTGTTGCGGATCATGGCTTTGGTTTGCGACATCTCCAGTTCGCTAATCTCCCCGGCACGCATGCTGGCCAATTGTGCTTGGATAATTTGCAGTGCTTTCTCATAGTTGGCAATCTCGATCCCGGATTGGATGCTTACGATCCCTTTATGACCATCAAATCTTGAAGATGCATAATAAGCCAGGCTTTCCTTCTCCCGAACATTGATAAACAGCTTGGAATGCGGATAGCTTCCGAGCACTCCATTATATAGCAAGGCCGCGGCATAACGTTCGTCTCCATAGGTAATCGATGTTCGCATCCCCAGGTTCAATTTGCCTTGATTGACATCCAGTGCTTCCTTGACCGATCTTACTTCTCCAGAGCGCAAGCTCACCTTCTCCGGCTCATACTGCGGAGTAGCAGAACGGCTCAAGCTAAAATGCCGGGCAACCAGCTCTTCCACTTCGGCCAGAGTGGTGTCTCCCACCACATACAGGTCCAAATGGGCTTGCTGCAGCCATTCTTGATAAGCAGCATATAGCGATTCTGGCGTAATGGCATCCAGTTCGCTGCGTTCTCCGAGTGGATGTAACCGATAGGAATCGTTCTTGAACATCTCCTCCATACAGCGCTCGGCGGCATAGCGGATTTTATCATTAATAATGCCTTCCAGCTTCTTGCGCACCGATTCCCGCTCTGAATTGACATAACCCTCACGGAAGGCACCGTTCTCCAGAGCAGGTTTGGTAAGTACCTCACCTAGAAAGGCAAAGCTCTTATCCAGTAATGATCCTTCACTTTGTACAAAAGAATCATTGATCGTATCCATACGAAATTGAATAAGCTGATAGTTCCCACGTTTATATACATCAAACCCGAACCCGGCTCCGTAAAGATGCTCCAATTGCTCCCTGAACTGAGTCGTTTCCGGATAGGATTCCGTGCCCCGCCGCAGAACAAAGGGGGTAAGAGCCGTAGTTGTTACCTTCTGTTCATCCAGCGGCAAACCTGCGTAGAGGGAAATCGCAAACGTCTTAAATCGGGTGGTCGGCAATACATGCAACCCAATATGCCCCACACTGCCGCGCTCAAATACCGTTTTGTTCAAAGCGAAAACTCCTTTGCCAGAGACTTTATCAATCCTGAAATTCAGTTCCATTCTATACCAATTCAAAGGAAAGAAGCAACCTGACAACGACGGGCTGCTCCCTTCACTTCTTTTATTTAATTACATGCAGAAAATATGCTCCCCGATGGTCTTGACCTGTGGTCTTGTCCAAATCCATTTGGATGTGGCCGTATTGGGGTTGAAGTAGTACAAGCATCCACCGCTAGGGTCCCAGCCATTAAGCGCCTGCTGCACCGCCTTCCGTGCGGTCTCATTAGGCTCCAGCCAGATCTGCCCGTCGGCTACCGCAGTAAATGCCCCTGGCTGAAAAATAACGCCCGACACCGTGTTCGGGAAGCTTGGAGATTTAACCCGGTTGAGAATAACTGCCGCTACGGCTACTTGTCCTTCAAAGGGCTCGCCGCGCGATTCGCCGTAAACGGCATTGGCCATAATCTTCAGGTCATTTTCCGATAATCCCATAGCATTGGACGGAGCCAGCTCGGATTCCGGCTTGGCCTTTTCCCCCGAACCCGCATTCCCGCTACCCTTACCGCCGCCGCTATTTGCATATTCCATGCCCGGCTTCCAATTTTTTGTAGCATTGTATAGCTTGAGCTTCGTTTTCGGACCAGCCAGACCATCAACCGTCATTCCGAACTCCGATTGGAACCATTTCAGGGCATCTCGGGTCTTGGAGCCGAACTGACTATCCAGCTTGCCATGGTAAAAGCCAAGGTAGGATAACCGGCCCTGGAGCTCATACACGTCTTTGCCATATGCCCCGTAATCAATGATCTGATCGCTGAACGCAGGCTCCGCTTCCTGAGAAGGGATGCCGCTGGCCTGAATCGTATGCCATAATGTACCTGCTCCGTATCCGATTCCGAACAGAAGCAGCACTAGACCGAAGGCTAACCAGATTTTCGCTTTATTCATACGTTTAGCTCTACCTTTCTTTTAGTGGATTAACAAGGATGGGTAACTTTAGTATGACAAGCACTCTCCCTTCCTATGCACCCTAAAATTCAGGCAAGCCTAACGCCCTACTTCTGATTCAAAGCTACTGGTAACTAACCGTAAAATGATGGCTGTCAAAATAGATAAGATCACCTTTCTCCTCATTCCAGACCGCCTGTAAATGAGTGGGCAGCCGTATTCCATTGATTAATTTGTAGTCCTTAAATAAAGCCGACCATGGGATATGCCGTTGTTCCCCATCCGTTGTAATCATAGCTCTGTCCTCTGTAGTGAAGGTCAGAAGTTCCCCTTCTTCGCTGAACGTAAAGATGCCGCTGGCCGAGAGTCCTCCGCCGTAGGTAATCGTCGCTTTGGCTTGATTGGGATCATCCATTGAAGCCCAAACCACATAAGGCTGCAAGGCTGCACTGGGCAAAATCAAACTTTCCGATAGAAAGGTAACGAGGCACGCCTGATCCATCTCTTTTCCTTGTTGATTAAATAAGGATATCCACTTGCCTAATACCCCCTTCATTCCTCCATGGCCGCCAATATAGGTATCCAGTCCTTCAAAGGGAATGCCGTACATGGCAGCATCAATGTAAGCCAGTCTGACAGGCTCACGAGCGAAATTATATTGCGTATAATCCATCTTCAGCTTCTTGTTTTGAGGTGACATCACAAAATTAACATCTTGGAAAGTTATTTTCATGTAGGCCATTTTGGGCTGGCCCAGAAATCCAGAATACCTGAAATAGGCCTGAACCGGCTCTGGGAGTTCCTTAATATCTTTCAATGTGAACACATTGGACTCCCTGAGCGCTTGGCTACTGAGATGATTTGTAGCCAGCCGTTCAAATTCAGCCTTCGTTCTGGAATGGGGCCACCCCAGAAGCAGACCGATTCCACTTACCATCAGCGCGATGACCGAAATCGTCAACCACATTCTTCTATGCCTCCTTCTCATTACTTCTGCTCCATTTGGCTCACATTCATCGCCAGCTTCATGATTCCTTGGTACAGACCGTCCGTTAATTCTCCATCGAAATTATCGAACAGATTACTCATAAAGCTTTGTTCCATTTCAGCCCTGCTCTCAAAGTAAGCTTTGCATTTAGCTGTCAGGTGAACTCTGACGATTCTTGCATCCAGATCATCTTTAACTAATCTCACAAACCCTTGCTTATCCAGAATAGCCGCCATTTTCTTGACATTTTGCCGCGAGTTGCCCGTGATGCTGGCGACTTCGCTGAGGGTGGGAGCAGATGGCTCCATTTTCATGATGATGGCAACGAGTAGCCATTGCTTGAGCGTAACCTGCTGATCCAGTTGATCACCCAGCACTTGCAACCGATTAGCCAAGGTTAGAATCCCCCCGAAGATATAAGCCTGCTTTTCTAATTCCAACATTTTTACTCCTCCCTCTATATGAGTAACTAGTTACCTTTATAATATGCAACCTGTTACTTAATGTCAAATATATCGGCGTCCATAATAAAAATCCGACATGCGGAAAATCCATCATGTCGGCTTCATCTTACCCACTCTTACCCATCTTATATTGCTCAATCGACATTAACACTTCGCGTGGTTTGCTACCTTCATAAGGGCCTACGATTCCCCGAGCTTCCATGGAATCAATGAGCCGGGCTGCCCTGGTGTAACCGACACGCATACGACGTTGCAAGAGAGAGACCGAGGCCTGCTTGGCTTCAAGTACAATCTGAACGGCTTGGTCATACAGCTCGTCCAACACCTCCTCATGCTCCTGCACCTCGTCGTCCACCTCTGGCACCAGACTCTCGTCATATTCAGCCTGACCTTGGCCTCTGACGTAATTAACAATCGTCTCGACTTCCTGATCGCTCATAAAAGCACCCTGTACTCGAACCGGCTTGGAGGCTCCCATCGGCATAAACAGCATATCTCCGCGACCCAGCAACTTCTCGGCTCCCGCCATATCAAGAATCGTCCGCGAATCAACCTGGGAGGACACGCCAAACGCAATCCGTGACGGGATATTCGCTTTGATTACACCGGTAATGACATCTACAGAAGGCCGTTGCGTAGCTATAATTAGATGAATACCAGCGGCACGAGCCATTTGGGCCAAGCGGGCAATCGCATCCTCAACATCACTTGCTGCCACCATCATCAGATCCGCCAACTCATCGACAATGACCACGATATAAGGCAGAATCGCCTCCGGATTATCCTTCATCATCTGATTGTAACCTTCTACATTACGGGCCCCCGATTTGGAGAATAACTCATAACGCTTCTCCATCTCGACAACGATCTTCTTCAGTGCTAACGACGCCCTACGGGGATCGGTAACAACCGGAGCTAGCAAATGGGGAATGCCATTATATACATTGAGTTCAACCATTTTCGGGTCAACCATCAGAAATTTCACTTCGTCCGGCTTGGCCTTGAACAGAATGCTCGTAATGATCCCGTTAATGCACACCGACTTGCCTGAGCCTGTAGCCCCTGCGACTAGTAAATGGGGCATCTTGGCCAGGTTGCCCACAATGGTCTGTCCTGAGATATCCCGACCAAAGGCAATGGTCAGCTTGGAATCCGCCTCCATAAACGTTGGCGTCTCCATCACCTCACGCATCGTAACCACAGATACTTCATTATTCGGTACCTCGATACCAATGGCGGACTTGCCAGGGATCGGCGCCTCCATCCGAATATCCTTGGCAGCCAGTGCCAATGCGATGTCGTCCGTCAAGTTGACGATTCGGCTCACCTTCACCCCGATGTCCGGCTGAATTTCATAGCGAGTAACCGCCGGCCCCCTTACAACCTCCAGTACCTTGGCACGAACACCAAAGCTTTCCAGCGTCGCTTCCAGCTTGCGTGCTGTCTGCATATAATCGGCCTGATCTCCAGCTTTGCCCGAGGCCGCCGGCTTTGCTAGCAAGCGGAAGGAGGGCAGCTTGTACGGCTTTGGAGCTGGCTTGGGTGGAAGAGGTGCTTCCAGAGCAGCATCACCACTGCCCTGTAGCTCACCCTCCAACTCTCCGTCTATTTCCTCACCCTCGTTAACAGAGGCTTCGTCCACAGCAGCGGATAAGTCAGTATCTAGGTCCATTGCCTCGCCAAACGGTGCCACTGGAGCAGCAGTTGCGTCAAACTCGCTGTCATCCTGTTCTTCGTCGCTATGCAAGCTTTCCCGTTGGATATGATCGAAGAAATCACGAATGATCGGACCCGTATTGCTCTCATCCTCGGTAAGATCTGATCCAGTAGCCCCGAAGGATCCCGTTGTTCCTTTGCCCGCATAACTCAGCTCGTTCCAGTTGACGGCTCCCCCTGGTATGTCGGGTACCGTTGTATCGGGTCCATGATTCCCGGCTTCTTCGGTCTCCAGGATACTGGAGGTTTGCGTCTCAGGGCGCTCCTGGCGTCCCTTGAAACCAAACAACTGGAAGAACACCGGCTTCTTGCGAGTCGATGCCAACACGGGAACTTCTTCCTCGGGATCGGCAACGTACAGATCTTCTTCCTCATCCTGCATCGCTTGCTCTGCCATAGCTACCACCGGAGCTGGCTTCTTCACCTTCTTTGCTCTTCCGCGAACCGGCACCGGACGAAGCATACGTATCTTCTGCCCCAGTTGCTCACCCAGCGTACCTAATTTGGTGCGCAGAAGACGGAACAAATCGACATAAGAAAGTCCGGTAATTAGCATGAAGCTGATGGCGAGCATGACGATCATAATCAATTTAGCTCCTGCCATACCAAACAAAGAGAACAGCATTGCGAATTCCAAGCCGCCCACATAGCCGCCGCTAATGTCCAGCCCAAGCAAGCTGAAGCCTGCGTCTGGCGATGCCGACTGGAACAATGCCCCCTGCAAATCACGGTGAATCTGTCCAAGAATGCTGCCCGCCCCAAGCGATCCGGTAGGAGCGAGCTTCTGTCCCATGGCGGATATGGTACTCATGAGCGAAAGGGCTAATACGCCCAGTAGCACCCCACTTCGCCGCGTATTCCAGCGATTGGGCCATTTCCGCTGAATCATTACGGACAGGCCTATGTAAATGCCAACCAGTGGTATCACAAAATAAAACTTGCCGAGGACCAGTGCCGCCATCTTCGACAATGTCCTGCCGACAGCCGCTTCCCCCGACAAAGCTATAATGGATAACGTAATCAGGATGATTCCGTATATTTCATATTTAAGCATGCTGCCCAGGGCAGCTTTCCTCTTCTTCCGTTTCCGTGCCAAAACGAAAACACCCCCCAGATGAATATTATACCATATTCATCTGGGGGGAACCTAGGAGGAATGCGGGCATATGTTCTTAATTTTGCTCTTTCGCCATAAGTACCGGGTAAAAAGCGATCTCTCGGCCCGGTGCCAGGTCCGGATTCAGATAATCGTCCAGTTGACAACGCAGCAAGCGGATGATCGTAGCCCGATTACCTCCCTCCATCCTGACCTGCATTAAAATTCCCTGCATTTCTATTTCGTTGTATGCCGCTTGATTCTCGGCATTCTCCCAATAGGCCTCTTCGGGCAATATGGTGTAATGAGTCATTGCGGCATCCCTCCTGGAGTCCCTGTTTGCCGCCTTGTGTCCATCAACGATTGCAGCCGGGTCAATCCCTCCCCGATTCCGCCGATGGCATCGATAAGGCCATACTTCACTGCGTCATTGCCTCCGACAGCGGTTCCAATATCCCGATTTAGCTCGCCCGTCTTGAACATCAATTCCTTGAAGCGTTTCTCCGTAATATGCGAGTGAGTAGTCACAAAACGTACCACCCGCTCTTGCATCTTCTCAATATACTCGAAGGTCTGGGGAACACCAATGACGAGCCCCGTCATCCGGATGGGGTGAATGGTCATCGTTGCGCTCTCGGCAATCAGGGAATAATCCGAGGCCACAGCAATAGGCACACCGATACTATGCCCACCTCCAATAACGACCGTGACAGTGGGCTTCGTTAGAGAAGCAATCATCTCCGCGATAGCCAGACCGGCCTCCACATCACCACCTACCGTGTTTAAAATGATAAGTAACCCTTCAATCCGTGGATTCTGCTCGGCGGCTACAAGCTGAGGGATCAGGTGCTCATACTTGGTAGTCTTGTTCTGCGGCGGTAGCACCAAATGGCCTTCAACTTGACCGATGATGGTCAAGCAGTAGACATTGGATTCCCCTGGCGTTGGCACAGTGGTCTGTCCCAGTTGTTGAATGATTTCGGGTACCGTAGCCTCCTTGGGCCCAGGATCAGCAACAGGAGGTGGTTGTATGGCGGGCAGCTCCGATTCTTCGCGAGAATTTGGTTGATTCAGATTGGGATTCATGGTAAGCCTTCCTTTCGGTTCAGCCATTAGCCTTGTTTAGAGGTAGTCAACCATATGCAAGCTTTAGTATGCCGACAACCTTCCCGACTCTATACAGAAGAAAAACTCCCCATTGCAATCCAAACAAAAAAAGCCCCCTCTCCCGACTGGTAACCGTCCAAAATTACCAGTGGGAAGAAGAGGCGACTGTGTGCATTTATCTTTGTATTTATACTTCCATGATGATCGGCAGGATCATCGGTCTACGGCGTGTTTGCTCAAACAGGAAGCGTCCCAGAGAATCCTTAACATTCGTTTTCAGGGAAGCCCACTCATTCACATTCTCGCTCATTAACTTCTCCAACGTACTGGAGACGATACGGTTTGCTTCATCCAACAGCCCTTCGGACTCCCGAACGTAAACAAAACCTCTTGAAATAATATCCGGTCCTGACACGATCTTGCCGTCTTGCTTGCTTAGCGTAACGACAACGACCAGAATGCCATCTTGAGATAGCAACTTGCGATCCCGCAATACAATATTTCCGACATCACCCACGCCCAGACCGTCAATGAGAACGTTCCCGGCAGGGATTTTGCCCGCCTTGCGTGCCTGACCATTTTGAATTTCAATCGTTTCGCCGATATCAATCAGGAAAATATTCTCCGGATCTACCCCGACGGATTCACCCAACAGGGCATGCTTGCGTAGCATACGGTATTCGCCGTGAATCGGAATGAAATATTTCGGACGCATTAAATTCAGCATCAGCTTCAATTCTTCCTGACTACCATGACCAGATACGTGAACTCCCGAATTGGAGCCACTGTAGATCACTTCCGCTCCCAGGCGGAACAACTCGTCAATGGTTCGTCCCACGAATTTCTCGTTGCCCGGAACCGGCGTAGCCGCGATAATCACAGTATCACCCGGTAAAATGTCAACCTTGCGATGCGTCGAGCGCGCCATGCGCGTCAGAGCGGACATGGGTTCCCCTTGGCTACCGGTGCATAAAATAACTACACGATCCGCAGCCATCTTGTTGACTTCCTCCGGCTCGATCAATATGCCGTCAGGAACATTCAGATAACCAAGCTCGCTGGCGATGTTCACTACATTCACCATACTCCGACCAATAATGGTCAACTTGCGATCCGTTGCATAAGCTGCATCAATCACCTGCTGAACCCGGTGCACATTGGAAGCGAATGTAGCCACAACCACACGTTGCTTAGCTTTATAGAATATATCATTCAGCACGAGGCCGACATTTTTCTCCGAAGGAGTGAAGCCTGGTTTTTCTGCATTGGTACTATCCGACAAAAGAGCTAACACGCCATTCTTGCCAATCTCGCCCATCCGGTGCAAATCTGCATATTGATCATTGACTGGTGTATGATCAAATTTGAAGTCCCCCGTGTGAACAACATTGCCTTCCGGTGTTTCAATACATACGCCGACCGAGTCGGGAATACTGTGGTTGGTACGGAAGAAGCTAGCCTTCATCGTCGAACCGAGCTCAATAACGGAATCGGCATGAATGAGAATCCGCTTGGTCTCTCCGAGTAGTCCCGCTTCCTTAAGCTTGTTCTCCACTAGCCCCAAGGTCAACTTCGTCCCGTAGACCGGTACATTCAAATTCTTCAGTACATAAGGCAATCCGCCAATGTGATCCTCGTGTCCATGCGTCAAGACAATCCCTCTTACCTTGTCACGGTTCTCCGTCAAGTAAGTGATATCGGGAATGACGATGTCAATACCCAGCATGTCCTCTTCCGGAAATTTCAAACCGGAGTCAATGACTACAATGTCATTGCCATATTGGACGACATACATGTTCTTCCCGATTTCTGCGACACCGCCCAAAGCGAAGATCGTCAATTTTTCATTATTCATTTTTTTAGACAAGTCTATCTAACCCTCCTAATTTATTGGACGTTGTTTTCTTATTTCATATGGAAATGGCTCCGATCACTGCATGGCGACAACATATTCGCAGGAATAAACAACCGCCTCGAATATATGGACGGTCTTGCCGAGTCTCAAAGTCATTATCTTCATAAAAATTCACCGCACCCAGTCACTTGACACTATTATACATGATTTTTTTGGCAAAACACAAGTCAGATAGGTTTACCTCTCTTTAACATTACCTTGCTCAACATGAAAAAAACCGATGCCTTCTAAGAAGACATCGGTTTCTGGAAGTACAGCGTAGATTTGGTTGTGGAGTCTGTTTACTTTATAACAAGCCGCGTATGCGAGCTGCTTCCTGCTCATTTGGTGGTACCAGTGGTAACCGCACCGAGCCTACCGGATGGCCGATTTCATTTAATGCATATTTTACCGCTACCGGATTTGGACACTCGAACAGCCCCTTGAATAACGGAAGTAACTTACGGTGCAACTTGCCCGCTTCCTCCACCTTACCCTCTAGGTAACAGTGAATCATATCTTGAATAGAACGTCCGGCAAGATGGCTGGCCACACTGACAATTCCGTAGGCCCCCACAGCAATGGCAGGCAATGCACAAGAATCATCGCCAGAATATACTCTGAAATGAGAAGGAGCTGCCGCGACCACAGACGCCACTTGATCCAGAGAGGCACATTCCTTAGTCGCTACGATATTCGTGATTTGAGCTAGACGCAACGTCGTTTCTGTCGTCAGGCTAACAGCCGTACGGCTTGGCACATTATATAACATCACCGGCAACGTTGTCGCTTCCGCTATCGCTTTAAAATGCTGGTAAAGCCCCTCCTGATTAGGCTTGTTGTAGTAAGGAGCAACCAGCAATATGCCATCAGCCCCTTGCTCTTCGGCTTGCTTGGTTAAATGAATGGAATGAGCGGTATTATTGCTGCCTGTACCGGCAATGATCTTGCAACGGCCCGCCGCATGCTTCACGGCAAAAGAGAACAACTCCAGCTTCTCCTCGTCCGTCAGAGTTGGTGATTCCCCCGTCGTACCACAGACCACAAGACTATCGGACTTCTGCTCCTCCACCAAATAGTCAATTAAGTTTGCAGCTTGATCCCAATCTATCTTTCCTTGTTCATCAAAAGGCGTTACCATGGCTGTAATCATTCGTCCAAAATCAATCACGCCATTTCCTCCTCCCATCTCCCGCTGTGCGATTTATGTTCATTTCATAATCTCTGTTGTCTTATTACCGTGCGAGTTCAAACTTGGCATGCAGGGCTCGTAAGGAATCAACCATGTCATCCTTATGCACAAGCACCCAGATGGTGGTGTTGGAGTCCGCTGACTGCAGAATCTGAATGCCTTGATCTGTTAAAGCTTCAACGATGTTGGCCATGATGCCTGGAACCCCGTTGATGCCCCCGCCAATCACAGATACCTTGGCACAGCCGGAGCATATTTGCGGCGATAACTTCAAAGCTTGGAGCACCGCCAGCGCCTTGTCCGCATCCTTGTCAAAGACGGTATAAACAACCCCAGACGGGGTCACATTAATAAAATCGACGCTGATGGCGTTTTCCGCCATCGCTTTAAAGACCTGAAGTTGAAGATGATGAACTCCCGTATCGGCAGACTCGACCCGAATCTGCGTAATGTTAGCCACATAAGCAATACCTGTCACATAACGGTCAACCACACCCATTTGCACATCCCGAAAGCCTTCCGGGTTAGCCACCAAGGTTCCTTCTCCCTCTGAAAACGTGGAACGTACGCGCACCGGAATGCCTGCCTGCATGGCAATCTCCACCGCACGCGGATGAATGACCTTGGCACCTTGATGCGCCATATTGCATATTTCTGCATAGCTGACATATTCCAGCGGCTTGGCATCCTCTACAATTCTAGGATCTGCCGTCAAAATACCGTTCACATCCGTATAAATATCGACCATTTCTGCATGCAGAGCGGCCCCAAGTGCCGTTGCCGATGTATCACTGCCCCCACGTCCAAGCGTCGTGAAGTCTCCGCTCTGGTTCTGCCCCTGGAAGCCCGTCACAATGACGACGTCCTTATGCTTCATCTCTTCCAGCACTCTGGTCGGGACAATATCAAGAATTCTCGCATTGCCATATTGTCCGTCGGTCCGGAAGCCCGCTTGCGCGCCAGTAAGCACGACTGATGAAATTTCCCGTTCCGTCAGCAAGCTGCAAAGCTTGGATGCCGATATAATCTCTCCACAGGCCATCAACATGTCCTGCTCGCGAGGCGGCAAGCTCCCGCCCCCTTCGGCTACCAATCCAAGCAGCGTATCCGTGGCATAAGGATCACCCTTACGTCCCATAGCCGACACCACTACGACAAGCCGGAAACCATTGTTCAGCTCCCGGCGAATGTGTGAAACAACATGCTCCCTGGCTGCTTGCGTAGATAGAGACGTGCCGCCAAATTTTTGCACCAAAATGCGCATGGGTATTCCTCCAGTTAATAAATGCGGAGTAAAGCGATGACTTCATTCCGTTTGTTCAATATGCCAGTGGTCATCAGAGCGGATTCATCGTACCCATCTCACTCTGGACCCTTGGCTGTCTGATCTCTCCGCAATTCTACAGCATTCGAAGCTGCGCCCCCAGAGCAATCTACAGGACACGTTCCACCTGTTCCAAGCCTACTAATTCGGAGTCGCAGGGGCTCCGCCACGATATTCATGTTCAGTTGCTCATTCGGTGCGTAGTTTCTTTTCCGAAACACCACTGTATGATGAATGCGACGAAATTGTTCAAGCATGAAAGCGTTCAATAATTAAAGGTTGAAGCTGTTTACCTTCCAACGCCGCGTAGCAAGCCTCCGGCACCAAACTCATGTCCGCTACCAGCGAGTTAGGTTTGGCTGTGGGATTATCTTGACCAAACGGCACGAAGTACACATTCTTCGCTACAATTAGCTTGGCGATATTCGCCAGATTAAATCCTAAACCGTCGTTGGTGGACACTGCAATAACTAGCGGCCGTCCATTGCGCAATTGCGCCTTCGCCGCCATCAACACAGGACTATCCGTTACGGCATTCGCCAGCTTGCTTGTTGAAGTCCCTGTGCAGGGAGCAATAACCAAGACATCAAGCAATTTGCTTGGACCAAGCGGCTCAGCCTCCACAATTGAAGAAATGATATCATTCCCGGTAATATCTTTCAACTGTTTCCGCCAATCTTCCGATTTGCCAAAACGGGTGTCTGTCATCAGCACCGTATGGGATATGATCGGCACCACCTTTGCGCCTCCGTCCACAAAGCGCTGAATCTGCGGCATAACCTCGGCGAACGTGCAATGCGAGCCCGTAATGGCGTATCCTACCGTTTTCCCTTGCCAATTCACTCTTCATCCCCCCGTAAATGATACTCTTCCAAAATCGACTGACACGTCGTATTGGCCATAATGATTCCAGCCGTTTTGGGAGCAACGATTCCGGGGATGCCGGGAGCCAAAATTGCCTTGATCCCCCGCTTCTCCGCGAAGCGGAAGTCCGTTCCTCCGGGAGCGGAAGCCAGATCAATGACAACTGTTCTACGGGGCAATTTCGAGATGATTTGCGCTGTGACTATCATAGTCGGAATTGTATTAAAAATCAAGTCAACTTCCCCGATATTCGCAGCCAAATCCCTTGTTGCAAAAGGCTTCCAGCCCATTTGCACAGCCCTTGCCACATCGTCCTCCCGCCGCACTCCAACCTTCACCGTTGCTCCCAACCCTTGCAATGTGCTGGCCAGGGTGAATCCGGTTCGTCCCATACCCAGCACGATGCATGTCGAGCCATGAATCGTGATATCCGTATTCTGAATCGCCATCATTACAGCGCCTTCGGCCGTAGGAATAGAGTTGTAAATGGCGATATCATCACGTTCCAGCAACTCAATAATACGGAAACCATGCTCTGTTCCCATTTGCTTGAGCAACTTCTTGGCAATACCTGTATACACCAAGGTGCTTTGCCGAATAGACGAGAACCACTCCTGTTCAATGACAAGCTGTTCTGCCGAGAACGGGGCCGGAATGACGCCTTGATCATCGCAACCGGTTACTGGAAGAATGATTACATCAGCGTTAGCCAGCAAAGCAGGACTTATCTTCTCATGAGCTACTCCTGTAAGCGGAGGGTCCAGCCGGTCAAAACCAACGACCGCTACCCCGGCGTCCAGTTCCAAGCATTTATTAATGACTTCTACCTGACGGGCGTCTCCACCGAGGAATACAATCGATATTCCGGTCAGCATTCGCAGATGGCACTCCTTCCAAGCAACACAGTATAAACCATCTTATGCCGCCAGCCGAAATGTGGTGAAACGCAAAAAAACCTTCAATGATAACTGCACAAGGCAGTCATTGAAGGTTTTTGATCTGGACCTGCTATCTCTATTTTGTTCCCGTATGTCCGAAGCCACCAGCACCGCGAAGGGTCTCGGACAGCTCGTCCACTTGAATGAGCTCTACTTCGGGCACGATTTGGAAGACCATTTGCGCAATACGCTCATTACGACGAATGACAAAGGCTTCTTGTCCTAAATTCGCCAGTAGCACCTTGATTTCACCGCGATAATCCGCATCAATCGTACCCGGTGAATTCAGACAGGTAATCCCGTGCTTATAAGCCAATCCACTACGTGGACGGATTTGTGCTTCCAGGCCCCCAGGCATAGCAATAGCTATCCCTGTTGGTACGAGCAAGCGTTGTCCCGGCCCCAGCGTCAGTTCCTCACTGACGGCGGCATACAAGTCAAAACCGGAGGCCAGCTCTGACATTTTACGTGGCAATTCAATATCTTCGTTCCCGGCTAGACGATGGATCTGTACTTCAAATGACAAGTTCATCTCTCCTTATTCCTGATATTACCCGATCGGACGAGCCTACCATAGCTAATGAGAACGGCTGTTGGAACATTCCCTTCAACACCGCGTTGACATCATCCATAGTCACTGCCTCAATACGAGCTATCATCTCATCTAATGTATAATGTCGGCCTAACATCAGCTCATTTTTACCCAGGCGGTTCATTCGGCTTCCCGTGCTTTCCAGACTGAGGATCAAGCTGCCCTTGAGCTGCTCTTTCCCTTTGCTCAGTTCCTTGTCCGTCATTCCCTTCACGGATACATCAGCCAAAATTTCCTTGGTCAGATCGAGCACCTCTTTGGTCTGGCGTGGTGCAGTTCCGGCATATACCGTAAACAATCCGCTATCGGCATGAGAGCTGTGATAAGAATAGACCGAATAAGCCAATCCACGCTTTTCGCGAATTTCCTGGAACAATCGGGAACTCATCCCGCCGCCAATGGCGTTATTCAGCAAAGCCATCGCATATTGCTTATCATCACCGATTCGCAAGCCTGGGAACGATAGGCAAATATGATTTTGCTCCGTCTTCTTGCGCCGATACTCCAAACCTCCCAGGAAGTCAGGAACACTAGGTACCCCAGCCTCTCCCACATTGGAGAAATCTCCGAAGTATTTCTCAAGGAGCTGAATGACTCCATCATCGATATTGCCGGCCACACTGATGACTGTGTTCTGTATTGTATAATGCTCCTGCATATATTTTCGCAGATGCTCAGAACTCATCGTCCGAAGCTTCTCTTCAGTTCCAAGTATCGGCAAAGCCAGCGGATGCTCACCATAAGCCGCCTGAGAGACCAGATCGTGCACGATGTCGTCCGGTGTATCTTCATACATCGAGATTTCCTCGACAATCACGTTCTTCTCTTTCCGCAGCTCTTCGTCATCAAGCAAGGAACGGAAGAACATATCAGACAACACATCTACCGCAATCGGCAAGTGCTCATCCAGTACCTTCGCAAAATAACATGTATATTCCTTGGAAGTAAACGCGTTAACATTCCCGCCAATAGCATCGAATTGCTCAGCGATGTCTTTGGCATCAAATCGCTGTGTTCCTTTGAACAACATGTGCTCAATAAAGTGGGATATTCCGCCTTGTTCAGGTACCTCGTTACGTGAGCCGGTCTTCACCCAAATACCAAACGATACCGATCGGCTGGTCGGTATGCGCTCCATCACCACCCGAAGGCCGTTTTTTAATTGCAGCTTATTCATCTAAGGCCCTCCTTCAAAGTTTTGCAACCCGCAAAACCCGTTTCCAAAAAAGCATCATAAATGCATTCCTATCCTATCAAAAAAAGCGAGCAAGCTCAACTTTGCGGTAACTCCACCCGGTCTGAAGAGAGCGTTTGCTCCACCGTCCCAAGGGTCAGCCCCTTGCCACGTATCACCTTAATCATATCCTTCAATGCATCCCTGCTTGAAGCCGTCGGATGCATCAACACCAGGGACCCCGGGGCAATCTTGCTATCGATTTTCGAGACGATCGCGGAGGCTGGTGGCTTCTTCCAATCTACCGTATCTACCGTCCAGAGAACCGTCTTTAGCCCTTCCTCCGCGGCAAGCTTAACCGTTTGTTGGTTAAAATCTCCCGAGGGTGGCGCAAACCAGCGGTTTTCTATTCCAATCCGCTCCTGCAAAAGCTTTTTGGTCTTTGTTATTTCAAGACGCGCCCGTGTAGACTCCAATTGGCTCATATTCGGGTGCGAATAGGCATGATTTTCAATCTGATGCCCTCGTTTTTTAATTTCCAGGGCCAGTTGTTCATTTTTGTTCAACCAGCTTCCATCCAGGAAGAAGGTCGCCTTGGTCCCCATCTCATCCAACGTATCCAGCATCGGCACCAGGAATTCATTGCCCCAAGCCACATTGATCATCAGAGCGACCATCGGTTTATTCGGATTGCCTCGGTAAATCGGCTGAGGACCCAAATCATCCAACATCACCTTGGGTGGGATTTCCTTATATACGTAGGGAATTGGCGTATCCTTGGGCAAGCCCTTCGCCTGGTCATAAGTCTGTTCAATATCGACTTCCTGACCGTTATATCCGGGAATCGCCTTCCATACCCGGTCCACTACGGCATCCACGGGCTCCACACGCCGCTGAATAGCAGCCTGACGAATTTGGCGAAGCAGGATTTCTTCCCTCGATAACGTATCACGACCGCCGTCTGCAGCCTGCGTATCCTTGCCGTCTTCTCCATCGATCAGGCCGGTCAGCAATCGAAAAGCAAAGCTATCAACTTCCGTATTGTTCCCACGCTCCACGAACGCGCGTACCCCCGAAAACTGCCCCAATATCATCACCAAGGCAATACATATTGCAATGATGGCAAACTTGTTCCGATCCATACCAAGGCCCATCCCTTTCCTATGGTTGTTGTCCCCATCTTATGTTGACAAGCTCGGGATTATGCAACAACCAGGCAAGTCTTAGCCCATGACATTCAGAGAAAAACAGCATTAAAAAAGAGCCAGAATAAATATTCTGTCTCTTTTCCCGCAGTCTCCAATAAAGTGTGATCAAAAGTTACTTTTTGAAATTCATCTTATTAAGAAGACTTTTCCGTTTCCGCCGTCAATACAGCCTTACGCGAAAGGTTTACGCGGCCTTGTTGGTCAATCTCGGTAACCTTCACGGTTACGGTATCTCCGATAGCCACTACATCCTCTACTTTGCCTACACGTTCTGTAGACAGTTGCGAGATATGCACCAGCCCGTCTTTACCTGGCAAGATTTCAACAAACGCACCAAACTTCTCGATCCGCTTAACCGTACCCACATAGATTTCACCAACGACAACTTCTTTAACAATGCCCTCAATGATCGCTTGGGCCTTGCTGTTCATCTCTTGGCTAGTCGATGCGATAAATACGCGTCCATCTTGCTCGATATCGATCTTCACGCCGGTTTCTTCGATGATTTTGTTGATGATTTTGCCGCCGGCTCCGATGACATCGCGAATCTTGTCCGGATTGATCTGCATGATAACGATCTTCGGTGCGTATGGAGACAATTGCTCTTTTGGCTTCTGAATCCGTTCTGTCATCTTGGACAAGATAAACATCCGGCCTTCCTTAGCTTGGGACAAGGCCTCCGTCAGAATTTGCCGGTCGATACCGTCAATCTTGATATCCATTTGAATAGCGGTTACGCCTTCGCTGGTACCAGCCACCTTGAAGTCCATATCGCCAAGATGATCTTCCATCCCTTGAATATCTGTCAAAATGGATACATGTTCTCCATCCTTGATCAAGCCCATCGCCACACCAGCTACAGGTGCTTTGATCGGTACACCTGCATCCATCATCGCCAAGGTACTGGCACAGATGCTGGCCTGGGAAGTAGAACCATTGGATTCAAGCACTTCGGATACGAGACGAATCGTGTACGGGAATTCTGTCTCCGACGGGATGACCTTGGACAATGCTCGTTCACCTAAGGCGCCATGTCCAATTTCACGACGGCCTGGTGCACGGAGTGGACGCGCTTCACCTACGCTAAATGGAGGGAAGTTATAATGATGCATGAAGCGCTTCGACTCTTCCAAGTCGATACCGTCCAGAATTTGCACATCACCCAGTGCACCTAATGTACAGATGCTAAGGGCCTGTGTTTGTCCACGTGTGAACAAGCCCGAACCATGCGTACGCGGCAACAGACTGGTATCACATTCGATCGGACGAATCTCATCCAGCTTACGTCCATCAGGACGAACCTTGT
Source organism: Paenibacillus sp. 1SOY10 (assembly GCF_056836745.1). Lineage (NCBI taxonomy): Bacteria > Bacillati > Bacillota > Bacilli > Caryophanales > Paenibacillaceae > Paenibacillus > Paenibacillus sp. 1SOY10. The sequence goes on from NZ_JBXENK010000001.1 coordinate 364,682, forward strand.
CATGAGTAATCAGACGACGCACTTCTTCCTTCACGATATCATGCAATACCTCTTTGACATCGCCAAGCAACTCGGGCGTGTCTATGTATTGCTCCTCGAAGTGAACCACCGTTGCTTCATTGATAGCATCAATGGCGTCCTGACGTGCATGCTTCTCGGCAATCTTGACCGCTTCTACCAGCTTCTCTTGAGCAAATGCACGAACCGCCGCATTCACATCCGCATTCACGGCATGCAGCTTTACTTGCATTTTCTCTTTACCAGCTACCTTCACCAGCTCTTCAATAACCGCTACGATGTTTTTAATCTCGTCATGACCAAACATGATCGCTTCGAGCATTACATCCTCAGGCACTTCATTGGCTTCCGCTTCCACCATCATGATGGCTTCCTTGGTTCCGGCAACAACAACATAGATGTCACTGGCTTCCTGCTGAGCAATGTCCGGATTAATTACAAATTGCCCGTTCACACGTCCAACAGCGACACCACCGATCGGCCCATTAAACGGAACATCGGAGATGCTAAGCGCGGCTGAAGTCCCGATCATAGCCGCAATTTCCGGCTCACAGTCCTGGTCCACACTCATGACTAAATTAACGATTTGTACATCATTACGGAATCCTTCCGGGAACAGCGGACGAATCGGACGGTCCGTCAAACGGCTCGCAAGAATCGCCTTTTCGCTAGGACGTCCTTCACGCTTGATAAATCCACCTGGAATCTTGCCCACGGCATACAGTTTCTCTTCATAGTTGACCGTCAGTGGAAAAAAGTCCAGATCCTTTGGTTCTGAAGATGCTGTAACGGTACACAATACTGCAGTATCACCATACCGAACCATGACCGCTGCATTTGCCTGCTTGGCCAAACGGCCGGTTTCCAGCACCAGGGTTCTTCCCCCTAGCTGCATTTTCACTTGATTCTCCATGAAATCCCTCCTTATCTTGAATAAAAGTTCGGTACTGGGTTCATTATTTCCTGCTTTACGGGAGATAACCCCATTCGTAACAAAAGCTCCTGACGGAGCTACTCGTTCTAATAGTTATGGTAAGTCTCATTTGTAAAAAACAACCTGGCCGCACGGCGCACGCTATGCCAGCGTCCGCCATGCAACTAGGCTGCTTTGATCAAACATTGCATATTAACGACGCAATCCAAGCTTCTCGATCAAAGCGGAGTAACGTCTTACGTCATTGTTCTTCAAGTAAGCCAACAATTTACGACGTTGACCAACCATTTTCAGAAGACCGCGACGGGAATGATGGTCCTTCTTGTGCGTACGCAAGTGGTCCGTCAAATTCACGATGTTCTCCGTAAGGATAGCAATTTGCACCTCTGGAGATCCGGTATCGGATTCATGAGTCTTGTGCTCTTGGATCAGTTGTTGTTTACGTTCTTGAGTCAATGCCATCCTATTCACCTCCTTCATATCAAATCGCCATTGGCCTCGTTGCCGGCGGTGAAACCGTACGACCAAGCCAAGGTTCCTGTTGCCAGCAAGAAATAAATTCCTCATAACAACGTTACATAGTATACCATAGCCTCCAGGCAAAAGTAAATGCCCGTTAAGGCGTTACACTTAGAAGTTGCTTGGCGCAAGCTGCATCATGAGTAATTTGTGCAACCAGTTCGTCCAGCGAGTTAAACTTGCGTTCTGGCCGAATATAGCTAACCAGTTCAACGGAGAGAGTCTGACCATACAAATCTCCCGAGAAGTCAAACAAATGCGCCTCCAGCCAGAAGACCTTGCCATCCTCATGAAATGTCGGCTTGACTCCTACGTTCATAACCCCACCATAGCTGTCTTGCCCATGAGTCGCTCGCACGGCATAAACCCCGCTAGCAGGTACTACATAATGCTCTGACAGCTTGAGATTTGCTGTTGGAAAGCCAAGCTGGCGTCCGCGCTTCTCTCCGTGCATGACGGTACCCTTCAATGAATAAGAGCGGCCGAACCAGCGATTGGCGTGCTCAATTTGCCCTTCTTGCAACGCTTTACGAATTCCAGAGCTGCTTACCTTCTCCCCGTTAATCAGAAAAGGGGGAACGGTGTGGACATCCAGAGCGTTCCCGCTCAGTTCGCGAAGCATCCCGGCATCTCCTTCACCACGATAACCATAATGAAAATCGAAGCCCACGACAGCCGTATGCACTTGAAGCGGAACGAGAATACCCGTCACAAAATCTTTAGGGCTGACTTGGGAAAAGGCATCATCAAAATCGACAATGTACACATACTCCACACCCATCTCCCGCAAAATGCGTTCTTTCTCCCCGGGCGGTGTCAAGTATCCGTCGTAATCCCCCTTCTTCATCACTTCCTTCGGATGCGGATGGAACGTCATCACGGAAGCAGGCAAGCCAAGCTCCGTTGCCAGCTTTATAGCGGATTCTATAACACTCGCATGTCCCAAGTGCAGTCCATCAAATTGTCCGATAGCCAGCACCTGCGGCCGGGAATGTTGCTCTATAAATTGTTCAGTTAACGGATAAGCCAATCTGATCGTTTGCATATTATATCACCTGCCATTTCCCACGGATTAGCACTTTAACTTATTTAGAGGTCGTCTTCCCAGGACGAAGCTGTTCGAGAAGTAAATTCGGGCTTCGAATCTTGAATTCAGCCGGACCTAGCATATGCTTCCGTAGTATGTTTCTTGCAGAAACATTTCAGTTGCTCACGTAGATCTGTCTACGCTCCGCTACTCACTCCCTAGCTTCATCCAACCTTCTTGGTCCTGTAAACCCGACTTTTTGAACTCGCAATTATGGCCTATTCAGGCAAGAAGACTTTGACCGCTCTAATAGCCCCGGTGTCTTCCTCGGCTCGAAAAATACCTAAAAACCGCTGCTCCGGATCATAAAGGCGGATCGTCTCTCCACGTGAAGCGGTTGGCTCAACAACGGCTGAGGACAGGCGCTGGCCTTGCAAAGCAGCAGCTACCTTCTCCGCAACCACCGTGTGAGCCGGAAGATGCCGTGCGCCATAATCCACTGGAAGTATGTAATCCTGTAATGTTCCAGCGGTAACATGGCTTGCCACCTGCTCCAACGTCAAGCATTTCTCTCCAGTAAATCCAGCGGACATCGTACGTACAAGCTGATTCATTGCGGCAGGCACGCCCAAGGCTTGGCCGATATCCACGCATAATGTACGTATATAAGTTCCTTTCGAGCAGAGAACACGGAAAGAGATTTGCGGATGAGGTCCCTCAGCCTGGAATGACAACAGTTCCAGTTCGTGTATAGTCACCTCACGAGGTTGCCGCTCCACCACTTTGCCTTCGCGAGCCAACTCATAGAGACGTTTCCCATCCTGTTTCAAAGCGGAGTACATCGGCGGAATTTGCAAGATCGTTCCGACAAAGCGGCTGAACACCTCTTCCAACTGAGCTTCTGTCACGGCAATATGATCGGCTTCTTCTACCACATTCCCCGTCATATCCTCTGTATCGGTGGCTATTCCGAGCACCAGGGTGGCCTCATATTCCTTCGGCAACTCCTGCAAATACTCAACCATTCGTGTGGCCCGCCCCAGGCATAGGGGCAACACGCCCGTTACGGCAGGATCCAGCGTTCCGGTGTGCCCGATACGCTTCATTCGCAGAATGCCGCGACACTTGGCAACCACATCATGTGAAGTAAAGCCTGTCGGCTTATATATAGGCAGTATGCCCTCATACGATGTCATAATTGTAGCCTCACCTGCTCCAGAACTTGAGGAACAATGGTGTTCAGCGTACCCTCAATGCGCGCGCCTGCAGCCCGGACATGTCCGCCACCGCCAAAGTGCTTTGCCACCTGGGCCACATCCACTTTACCTGCCGAGCGCATACTCACCTTGACCGCTTGTTCATCAATTACCTTGAACAACAAGCCTGTCTCAACCCCCTGAATATTGCGAGGGTAGTTCACAATACCCTCCATATCCTCGTGGCTTGCCCCCGCAGCTTGCAGGTCCTCATCGGACACCGATACCCAGGCAATAAGTCCATCATCGCTTAGCTGCAAACCGTTCAAAGCCCGCGTTAATAAGCGCAACTGTGGCAACGTCATCTGTTCAAGCAACAGTTCGGACAGAGCCGGCCCGTCTACACCGTACTCCAGCAGTATGGATGCAATCTCCATAACTTTTGGGGATGTGCTTGAATAGCGAAATCCGCCAGTATCGGTTAAAAGCCCGGTATAAAGGGCTGTCGCTACTTCCTTGTTCAACTCAAGCCCCATATACGCCACAAGATCATATAAAATTTCAGCCGTCGCTGCAGCATCAGGCACCACCAAATTGACTGTACCAAAGGCATCATTCGTCGGATGGTGGTCAATATTCAGCAGTTTCGCACCTTCTTCGAACCAGTCTTTGGTCTTCCCAACCCGTTTAAAATCAGCACAATCCACGCAAATAACATGCTCAAATTTCTGATCCAGCGGGGTTACCGAAAGATCATGGATCTGATTTGCCTGCCACAAGTAACCCATCCGTTTCGGGATAGGTCCTTCATTGACCATAACGTATTTTTTACCCAGACATGACAGAAGCCAGCCCACCGCTAGGGTGGAACTGACTGCGTCTCCGTCCGGCTGTACATGCGACACTACGAGAAAGTGGTCATGCTCCATCAGAAATTGTTTACTCTGATGCAGCTCCCGATTCATGGTCTGCATTGCCGTCTCCTTTTACATTCATTTATCGTGCGTGATATCGCCCAGTAACTTCTCAATTCGGCTTCCGTAAGCAATCGATTCATCAATCTTGAAGATCAGCTCCGGAGTATGGCGAAGCCGAATTCGCTTGCCAAGCTCCGTACGCAGAAAGCCGGTTGCTTTTTCAATTCCCTTCAACGACTCGTTTTTCTTCTCATCGTCGCCGAATACACTGAGGTACACTTTGGCCTGCGAAAGATCATTGGTGACATCGACGCCGGTCACGGTGACAAAGCCGATGCGCGGGTCCTTAAGTTCGCTTTGAATGAGCAAACTGAGTTCTTTCTTGATCTGTTCGCCTACGCGGCCGGTACGATTTTTGGCCATTTCTTCACACCTACCTTACTTCGGCTGCACCGTTTCCATGATGAACGCTTCGATGACGTCGCCTTCTTTAAGGTCATTGTAATTGTCCAAGGTAATTCCGCATTCGTAACCTTGTGCAACTTCCTTGGCGTCGTCCTTGAACCGTTTCAAGGAATCGATTTTACCTTCAAATATGACAATTCCGTCGCGGATCAAACGCATTTCCGCAGAACGGGTGATTTTACCCGAGGTTACCATACAACCCGCGATCGTACCCACTTTACTGATCTTGAACGTATTGCGTACTTCCGCATGACCAATAACCACTTCCTTGAAGACCGGATCAAGCATTCCCTTCATCGCTTGTTCGATCTCTTCAATCGCGTTATAGATTACCCGGTGAAGACGGATATCCACCTTCTCTTGCTCGGCAGTAGCCTTCGTCTGGCTATCCGGACGAACGTTAAAGCCGATGACAATAGCATTGGAAGCCGCTGCCAAAATGATATCGGATTCTGTAATAGCTCCGGCACCACTATGGATGATCTTCACACGTACGCCTTCAACTTCAATCTTCTCCAGCGAGCCTTTGAGAGCTTCAACAGAGCCTTGTACGTCAGCTTTGATGATGACGTTCAGGTCCTTGATCTCGCCTTCCTTGATGTGACGGAACAAGTCATCCAGCGTAACCCGCGTATTCACACCCAAATCCGATTGACGTTGGTCGCTTGCGCGCTTCTCGGCAATGGAGCGGGCTTTACGCTCATCCTCGAACACCATAAGCGGATCACCCGCTTGAGGAACCTCGGTCAGACCGGTAATTTCCACCGGAGTGGAAGGACCGGCTTCCTTCAGACGACGTCCACGGTCGTTGACCATGGCACGAACACGTCCGAAGCAGTTACCTGCCACAAAGGCATCCCCGACTTTGAGCGTACCGTGCTGAATGAGCATCCGGACTACTGGACCACGACTCTTGTCAAGCTCGGCCTCAATGACGGCTCCGCGAGCACGTTTGTTCGGATTAGCTTTGTACTCATTGACTTCGGCAACGAGCAGAATCATTTCCAGCAAACCTTCCAGACCGATCCTTTGCTTCGCCGAAACGTTAACAAAGATCGTATCCCCGCCCCATTCTTCCGGCACAAGTCCGTACTCGGTCAGTTCTTGTTTTACTTTATCCGGATTCGCGTCCGGTTTGTCGACTTTGTTCACCGCTACGATGATCGGCAAGCCTGCCGCCTTGGCATGGTTAACTGCCTCAACGGTCTGTGGCATAACGCCATCATCGGCTGCTACCACGATAATGGTAATGTCCGTCATCTGTGCTCCGCGAGCACGCATAGCCGTAAAGGCTTCGTGACCCGGGGTATCGAGGAACGTAATCTTCTTATTATTAATCTCCACCTGATAAGCACCAATATGCTGGGTAATCCCCCCGGCTTCACCACTGCTCACATTTGTCGAGCGAATGGCATCCAGGAGTGTTGTTTTCCCGTGGTCAACGTGACCCATAATCGTTACAACCGGAGGACGTTCCTTAAGATCTGCTTCTTCATCAACCTCTTCAAGTGTCTCGAAGCGATCTTCCTCTACCGGAATCTTCACTTCGACCTCGACTCCGAAGTCTCCTGCCAGCAGCAGGATCGTATCGATGTCCAACTCCTGGTTAATGGTTGCCATAACTCCAAGCGTAATCAGCTTCTTGATGACTTCTGAAGCATCCTTGTGGAGCAGCTTAGCGGTTTCACCAACGGTCATTGTACCGCGTACAATGATTTTCTTCGGCGTATTATCAATCTTCTCACGTGGTGGTTGTTGATTGCCGCCTCTACCACCACGGCCGCCTTTACCACCGCGATTGTTTCTGTAATTGCCGCCACGGTCATCAAAACCTCTTTGGTTGCGACCGCCGCTATTATTTCCTTTTCTCGCGCCTTGACCTTGACCCTGACCTTGGCCTTGGCTACGGTTGTTGTTGCTTCCACCGCTGTTATTACTTGGAGTAAAGCTGCGGTTTTGCTGCTGTCCGCTGCGATTGCCTCCACCTTGGCCTTGACCTTGCGTTTGGCCTTGGCGTGGTGCGCCCCCGCCTTGACTTTGCCCCTGACGTGGTGCTCCCGAGCTCTGGCCTTGGCGCGGTGCGCCTCCTTGACCCTGACTCCGGTTGTTGCCTTGAGGTCCACGGTTTGCACCGCCACCTTGTTGCCCCTGCGGGCGACTTCCTTGCTGATTGCTGGTAGGACGATTTTGTCTTTCCTGGACAGTCGTGCTGCCGCTCGTTACATTTTGAGTTGTATTTGGTCTATTATTCATGCTTACCTGCTTTTCCTGTTGATTTTGGTTTCTTGCCGAACTATGGTTACCTTGGGTTTGGCGTCCTTGCTCTCCGCGCGTTGCGGAACCCTCTCGGGTTGAAGTTTTCGGTGTCTGGCTTCCTCCTGCGGAAGCCGAAGCCGGCGATTTGGCAGAAGCCTCCGAACGCACCGAGTTCTCGCGTTTCGCTGCCGCATTGCTCTTGATATCCTTGAAGAATTGTTCCACTCGGGTCACGGCGTTATTCTCCATGACACTCATATGGTTGTTCACCGGGATATCCAGGCGTTTAAGAATGGTGATAATTTCCTTGCTGCTCATGTTGAGCGACTTGGCATATTCGTACACTCTGAGCTTATCTTGTTTTTCTTGTTTACTCAATATACTCCACCTCCGACGTTTTCACGATCGCTTTACGAATCATATCGGCAAACCCTTGATCGATGAGGGCCATGACAACCCTTTCCGGCTTCCCTACACTGTTTCCGAGCCGCTCGCGGTCAAATCCGACCATCAAGGGGATTTTGTAGGTTCCGCATTTGTCGCGAAACTTCTTCTGAGTATTGTCTGATGCATCCTTCGCTACAATGACGAGCTTGGCCTCGCCGGAACGAATCGCCTTCGTTACGATTTCATCACCGGTTACCAGCTTCCCAGCCCGCATGGCCAAGCCAAGCCCCGATAAAGGCTGCCTATTCATCTTCATGCTCTTCCTGCGCCCCAGCGGCGTTAAATTGTTCCTCTACGGCCAGGAAGTCGCGGGCTAGCTGCTCGTATACCTCAGCCCCTACCGGCGCCTTGAGCGCACGATCCAGCGCGCGATTCTTCTGCGCCAGCTTGAAGCAGGCCTCCTTGCCGCACAGATAAGCCCCACGACCCGACTTCTTCCCCGTCAGGTCGATCGATACTTCTCCTTCCGGAGAACGCACGATACGAATTAATGCTTTCTTGGGCATCATTTCCTGACAGGCTACACATTTGCGTAACGGCACTTTCCTTATCTTCATCACGCCACCTCCCGCTTAATCTACGGAGATGGAATCCTGAGGCAATTCGCTTTGTTCGGTCTTTTCTCTTCCGAATTCCTCTTCCGCTTGGCTTTCACTCTTAATATCGATTTTCCAACTGGTTAATTTGGCTGCAAGACGAGCATTTTGCCCCTTAATGCCAATGGCTAGTGAAAGCTGGTAATCCGGCACAATGACACGTGCCATCTTCTCTGCTTCGAACACTTGCACCTCCAGCACCTTGGAAGGGCTCAGCGCGTTGGCTACGTACTCCTCCACTTCTTCGGAGTAACGCACGATATCAATCTTCTCCCCACGCAGTTCGTTTACGATGGTTTGAACGCGAGTCCCTTTGGGTCCTACGCACGAACCTACCGGATCCACTTCACTGTTGCGGGAATAGACAGCAATCTTGGAGCGGAAGCCAGCCTCACGGGCCACGGAACGAATTTCCACCACGCCATCAAATATTTCTGGTACCTCCAGTTCGAACAAGCGCTTTAGCAAGCCTGGATGTGTACGGGACAGCAAGATTTGTGGCCCTTTTGTCGTATTTTCCACCTTCGTAATATAGGCTTTGATACGATCTCCGTGCTTGAACTTTTCATTCGGCATCAGTTCGTTCAATGGAAGATGCGCCTCGATCTTGCCTAGATCGACGTAAATGTTACGCAAATCCTGACGTTGCACGATCCCCGTTACGATATCGTCTTCCTTCTCGACAAAAGCGTTGTAGATCAAACCGCGCTCCGCTTCACGAATACGCTGTGTCACGACCTGCTTGGCCGTTTGTGCAGCAATTCGTCCAAAGTCGCGAGGCGTCACCTCGATTTCGGTAATGTCGTCAAGGTGATAATTGGCATTGATCTCCCGGGCCGCTGGCAACGAAATTTCCGTGCGCGGATCAAGGACCTCCTCAACCACAAGCTTGCGGGCAAATACCTTGATTGCTCCAGTATGGCGGTTCATATCGACCCGTACGTTTTGCGCTGTGTTAAAGTTACGTTTATAGCTGGAGATCAGCGCAGCTTCAATCGCCTCGAATAAGATGTCTTTACTGATCCCTTTTTCCCGTTCTAATTCATTCAAGGCTTCGATAAAATCCATACTCATTTGCCTCGAGTTCCCCCTTTCAATAGTCCCCTGTAGGTCACACATAATCACATACAATTAAACGTTGCAGATGCATATTTCTTTGCATAAGTAAAGCCGCGCCCGCCGCGGCCAATCCAGAAGATATAAGAATAGTCCGCAGGCGAAAGCTCCAAAAAAGGCCTGACTCATATCAAAAAATGATGGCTAATCTGGCGCTGGCAACTTTGCTATATGGAATGGCGTGACTCTTCTTCCCCGCTTCAACGACCAACTCGTCGTCGGTAAAGGAAAGAAGTCGGCCCTCAAATTCTTTCAGGCCGTCTACCGGTTCGTATGTAGTAATAAACACGTCTTTACCAACAGCCTTGGATACATCCTCGGCTTTCTTAAGCGGGCGTTCTGCGCCAGGCGATGATACCTCCAGAAAATAAGCCGAAGGAATCGGATCGTTCTTGTCAAGACGCTCACTCAAATATTCGCTGATTCGGCCGCAGTCATCAATGTCGATGCCGCCTGTCTTATCCACAAATACGCGCAGGAACCAATTGCTCCCCTCTTTGACGTATTCCACGTCAACCAGTTCAAAGCCGTTTTCCTCCAAATAAGGCGTGACCATTTCCTCCACGGTCGCTTTGATCTTTGGTGTGCTCAAGCGTACATTACCTCCATAGGTTCATTCCTGTATACCAAAGAGTAAAGAGTGGGTTTCCCCACTCTTTAAACAACGGTTCTATCTTCATGATTGCCAAAAAAATTATAACATAGTCCGGGAATAGTGACAAGTAAAACACCTTTACTAGCTGTTGTTCAAAAAATCATCTTCCGATCACGGAGCCTTTACAAGAAGCTTATTCGGCAGCGAATCTTGAATTCAGCCGGGCCTTCCGTTGCTCACGTAGATCTGTCTACGCTCCGCTACTCAGTCCCTAACTTCATCCAATCTTCTTGATGCTCCAAACCTAATTTTTTGAACTTTCACTGAAACGGTTGTTCAAAAAATCATCTTCGGTTCACGGAGCCTTTACAAGAAGCTTATTCGGCAGCGAATCTTGAATTCAGCCGGGCCTTCCGTTGCTCACGTAGATCTGTCTACGCTCTGCTACTCAGTCCCTAACTTCATCCAATCTTCTTGATGCTCCAAACCTAATTTTTTGAACTTTCACTGAAACGGTTGTTCAAAAAATCATCTTCGGTTCACGGAGCCTTTACAAGAAGCTTATTCGACGGCGAATCTTGAATTCAGCCGGGCCTTCCGTTGCTCACGTAGATCTGTCTACGCTCTGCTACTCAGTCCCTAACTTCATCCAATCTTCTTGATGCTCCAAACCTAATTTTTTGAACTTTCACTGAACGGTTGTTTAAAAAATCATCTTCGGATCACGAAGCCTATACAAGAGGCTTATTCGGCAGCGAATCTTGAATTCAGCCGGGCCAAGCGTATGTTTCCACAGTATGTTCCTTACAGAAGCATTTGGGTTGCTCACGTCTCCATGCTTTCCAAGTCATCTTCTACGAAAACGTGTAGCTCCGCTGCCCATCCAACTCTTGATGTCTACTGTTCTCAGTTCCCCCATGGTGCCGAGTACACTAATGGGAAATTCTCCAGCTAATTTGCCTAAATGGACTGAATTTGGCTATTTAAATGGAAAACCTCCTTATAAATGTGTGATTCTTACCCATTTTCAGTGTTTTCGGCGAAATTATATGGAGCATTTCCAGCTAATGGTTGATAATGGCGACAGCAGTAAATATTAGCTGGAGGATTTCCCGTTAAGTGGACAATTCCCCTCATGCGTCGCCACCAAACATCAGGTTGTGCCGGTAAAGGTCCTTGTAGATGTTGTGCGACACTCGACCATCTTTACCATGCATACGGTTTATCTTAGAATAATGACAGTTGATTACTTTCTGGCAGGCCGCGGAAGCAGCCCATGGAGTTAAGCAACTCAATAATCGTCTTACTCGCCTTGGATTTCTGCTGGAAGTCCTCAATGGACAAGAATTCGCCTTGATCCTTCGCTGCGGCAATATTCTTGGCTGCGTTCTCGCCAATCCCGGCCAATGCCGAGAAAGGAGGAATCAGGGAATCGCCGTCCACTGCAAACTTGGTAGCATCCGAGCGATAAAGATCAATTGGCTTGAAGCGGAAGCCCCGCGCCGTCATCTCAAGCGCCATCTCCAAGATGGATAGCATACTCTTTTCCTTAGGTAGCGCTTGAAAACCCTTCTGTTCAATTTCCTCAATCTTACGATAGATGGCTTCATACCCTTGACAGAACAACTCGATATCAAAGTCCTCACCGCGTACGGAGAAATAAGTCGCATAATACTCGATGGGATAATAAAGCTTGAAGTACGCGGTCCGTACCGCAGAGATAACATAAGCCGCAGCATGGGCTTTCGGAAACATGTACTGTATTTTCAAGCAGGAATCGATATACCATTGCGGAACCTTGCACTTCTTCATCTCATCGATCCATTCGGGCGTAAGTCCCTTGCCCTTACGGACGCTCTCCGTAATCTTAAAGGCCAGACCTGCATCCATCCCGGCTTTATATATAAGGAACAACATAATATCGTCACGACAGCCGATTACGGTCTTGATGTTGCACGTCCCGTTCTTGATCAAATCCTGGGCATTACCTAACCATACGCCGGTTCCGTGTGACAAACCGGATATTTGCAGTAAGTCGGCAAATGATGAAGGCTGCGACTCCACCAACATCTGACGCACAAATTTGGTCCCCATTTCCGGAACACCATAAGTAGCTACCGGCGTGCGTATTTGCTGTGGTTGTACTTCAAGTGCTTCCGTAGAGTTGAACATGCTCATGACCTTCGGATCATTCATCGGGATACTCGTAGGATCAACGCCAGTCAAATCCTGCAGCATCCGCATCATCGTCGGATCATCGTGCCCCAGAATATCCAGCTTCAACAGATTCGCGTCGAAGGCATGGTAATCAAAGTGAGTGGTTTTCCACTCGGAGCTTGTATCATCGGCAGGAAATTGCACAGGAGTAATATCCTCTACTTCGATGTAATCCGGCACAACCACAATCCCGCCGGGATGCTGTCCTGTGCTACGCTTGACTCCGGTACAGCCCCCCGCCAAACGGTTCAATTCGGCGCCACGCCATTGTTTGCTATGAGCTTCCTCGTATTTCTTGGCGAAGCCAAAAGCAGTCTTCTCGGCGACAGTACCGATCGTACCTGCCCGGAATACATTTTTCTCCCCGAACAATACCTTGGTATAATTGTGCGCTACCGGTTGGTATTCCCCCGAGAAGTTCAAATCGATATCAGGCACCTTGTCTCCTTTGAAGCCCAGGAAGGTTTCGAAAGGGATATCCTGGCCCTCACCCTTCAGCTTGCCGCCGCAATGCGGGCAATCCTTGTCAGGCAAGTCAAAGCCACTCGGCACACTACCGTCCAGGAACCATTCGCTATGTCGACATTCAGAATTTTGGCAAATGTAATGGGCAGGGAGTGGATTCACCTCGGAGATACCGAGGAACAGCGCAACGACGGAAGAACCAACAGAACCCCGGGAACCAACGAGATAACCATCCTGATTGGACTTCTTCACCAGTCTTTCCGAGATCAGATAGTTCGCCGAGAACCCGTATTTAATAATGGGCTCTAGTTCCTTCTCCAGGCGCTTGATGATGACATCCGGTAACTCGTCGCCGTAAATTGATTTTGCCGTATTGTAGCAAGTCTCCCGGATTTCGTCGTCCGCCCCGTCAATAATAGGGGTGAACAACTTGTCAGGGAATAACTCCAGCTCTTCAAACTGCTCTGCCAGAGCCACCGTATTCTTCACTACCACTTCCTGCGCCTTATCTTGACCCAGAAAAGCGAATTCCTCCAGCATCTCCTCGGTCGTCCGAAGATGAGCATCAGGTTTGCGGATATCTTTTAGCGGGCTGAAGCCGGTGATTCCGTGAATCGTAATATCGCGGAACAGCTTGTCCTTCGGTTCGAGATAATGCACATTGCCAGTAGCCACCACCGGCTTACCCAGCCTCATGCCAATCTCCACCACCTTCCGAACAGCCGTCTGGAGCTCATCCTTGCTGCCAACCAACCCTTTTTCAACCAAATGCATATACATCGTCAGGGGCTGAACTTCCAAAACATCATAGAATTCGGCTATAGCTTCAGCTTCCTCTACCGATTTGTTCAGCACGGCCTCGAAGAATTCGCCCTTCTCACAGCCGGACATGATTAGTAAGCCTTCGCGCATATCCACCAGCTTTGATTTGGGAATACAAGGTACACGCTTGAAGTATTCCGTATGCGACATGGAGACCAGCTTGAACAAGTTCTTCTTACCGATAGCATTTAGCGCATAAATACCGCAATGGAATGGACGGGAGTTGGATAAATCCTTACCCACCTTATCATTTAGACGATCCAGAGTCGTGTACCCTTCCATCTTGTTGGCATCCTCAAGCAGGCCATTCAGAATTTCACCAAGGGCAAGTGTATCGTCAATGGCCCGGTGATGATTCTCCAATGAAACTTTATACTTGGCGGCCAGTGTATTCAGCCGGTGATTCTTCATTGTCGGGAATAACATCCGTGCGAGTTCCAACGTATCCAGCACCGGGTTAGTCATCTCTGGCAAACCGAGTTCTTTCAGCTTGGCATTGACAAAATCAACGTCAAAACGGGCATTATGGGCTACGAGCACCGCATCTCCAGCAAACTGAACGAATTGCTTGAGTACCCCTTCTACGTCAGGAGCATCCTTGACCATCTCGTCATTAATGTTCGTCAATTGCTGAATATTATAGGGGATACGAACATGCGGATTGACGAAGGTGGCATAGCGGTCGATTTCTTTGCCCTCTTCCATCTTCACCGCAGCAATTTCTATAATTTTGTTCTGAGTGACAGATAGGCCGGTGGTTTCAATATCGAATACGATATAGGTCGCTGCCTTTAAATTGTCACCTCGGGCGTTCAATACTACGGCCACGTTATCGTTGACAACGTTCGCCTCAACACCATAGATCATTTTAATACCGTTCTTCTTGGCCGCCTTGGCCGCATCAGGATAACATTGAACCCCGCCATGATCCGTAACAGCTATGGCCTTATGTCCCCACTTGGCAGCCAACTTCACATAATCACCAATCGGCGCAACCGCATCCATCGTACTCATGGTCGTATGCAAGTGGAATTCCACGCGTTTCTCTGGAGCATTGTCCTTCCGTCCCGGTGGTGCGCCGATCTCACAAAGATCAGACGGGATCATTACTAATTCAGGAACCGTCATAAAACGGTCCATCTCCACCTTGCCGCGGGCTTTGATCCATTTCCCATTGGCGAGTTGGCCCATCACCTTCAAATCATCTTTGTTCTTGGCAAACAGCTTCATTTGCAAGGAATCCGAGAAATCCGTCAGGTAGAACATAAACAGCGTGTTCCCGTTACGAAGCTCCTTGCGGTCCAAGCCAAAGACGGTACCCTGAATCGTAATCTTCTTCTCTTCATCCTGGATTTGCTGAATAGGGACGGGCTGTTCCTTGATATCGTAGCCAAGCTGCAGCTTGATAACTTCCCCGTCAACCATTTCTTCCGGAGGCGCTTCAGCCGCTGCACTCTCCATCATCTGCTGAATGACTTCACGATTCTCTTCAACAATCCGCTGCTGAAATTCTTCAACGGCTTCATTCTGGTTTTCTCCTACTTGCATCTTCACACGTAAAACCAGGGCGAAGTAAGTCTCGTAAAAAGTGGCCGCTGCTTTATCAATATGCTTTTTGCCCGCTAATTCCAAGGCTGTAGCATCGCCAAGCGTAATAGTTATCAAGTCTTGCTCTACCTCAAAGCTGGCACGTGCCATCCACCCGTTAACGGACGGAATTTGACGCTTCACCCACTCAATAAACAATCCCCAATACTCGCTAACGATTTCCTTGGCAGACAAGTCAGGGCCATATTTAAATTCAAACGATATTGCAGCGATATGCTCCATCCGCTCTTTGATTCTAAGGCAATAGGTACGATAAATTTCAGACGGTACCAGTGTATCCTTGGCAATCGTAATCTTCCATTCCCGATTGCTCCGGCTGACCTCTACCTTCTCAATATGTCCATCAAGAAAATAGGGATCGATCAGCGGCTCCGGCACTTCAGCCTGCTTCATCAACAGCTCGAGCCGATTCCTCTTCTCCTGTATCCCGGTCATATTCTCTCCCTCCGTCTTGCTTGCTGGTGTTCCAAACCTACAACAAAAAAGAGGCTTCCGGCAGTGGCCAGCAGGCGCTTAAATCCTGCCGGTGCCAGTCTGCCGAAAGCCTTGGTGGCTAATTGCGTTTGTCCGCACCTGAAGTTCCCAGGGCTTCTACGGCCAAACGAGCTCATTTATTAATAGGCTCTGGCAAAAACAACCGTATGTTTCGCCTTTTCCCCGCAGACGAGACAGGTATCCTTCGTCGTTGCCGGCTTGAATGGAATGTTCCGGCTAGTTGCTCCCGTCTCTTCCTTGACCTGACGTTCGCAAGCCTCCGAGCCGCACCATCCGGCTAAGGTAAAGCCACGTTTTTCTTCTATGCTTGCTTTCATTTCATCCAGCGTATCGACGTTATAGAAATGCTCCTCACGGAAAGCCTTAGCCCGATCGTACATCTCCTGATGAACTTGCTCCAGCATCGCAGTAACCTCTTCAACCAGTTGATCCTGCTGAATCACTTTCTTCTCTCCGCTAATGCGTGAAGCGAGAACACATACGCCGTTATCCATGTCGCGTGGTCCAATCTCAAGACGTACTGGAACACCACGCATCTCATACTCATTAAACTTCCAACCTGGGCGGAAATCGGCACGATCATCGATTCCTACACGGATGCCTGCTTTCTTAAGCTGAGCGAATAACTCGTCCGCTCTGTTGACAACGGCTTCCCATGTTTTTGGCGGGCCAATCGGTATAATCATAACTTGCTTCGGAGCTACCTTCGGTGGCAAGGCGAGTCCACGGTCATCGCCATGTACCATGATCAGCGAGCCGATCAAGCGTGTACTTACTCCCCAAGAAGTGGTATGTACATATTCCCGTACATTTTCACGGTTCAGATATTGAATATCAAACGCTGCGGCAAAGTTGGTTCCCATATAATGCGAGGTTCCAGCCTGAACGGCACGGCCGTCTTTCATCATGGCTTCAATCGAGAATGTATCTACCGCTCCGGCAAATTTCTCAGAAGGTGTCTTCTGCCCTTCAATCACCGGAATGGCCAGGTAGTTCTCTACAAAATCACGATAAACTTCCAGCATCCGCATGGTTTCCTCACGAGCATCCTGTTCGTTTTCATGGGCTGTATGCCCTTCTTGCCACAAGAACTCACTCGTGCGCAGGAACGGCAAGGTGCGCTTCTCCCAACGAACCACGTTAGCCCACTGGTTGATCAGCACAGGCAAATCGCGGTAGGATTGAATCCATTTCTCATACATATGACCAACCATCGTTTCGGAGGTCGGACGAATCGCAAGGCGCTCTTCCAGCTTCTCGCCAGCAGCTTCTGTCACCCAAGGCAGCTCGGGGTTAAAGCCTTCCACATGCTCCTTTTCCTTCTGGAAGAAGCTCTCCGGAATGAATAGCGGGAAATAAGCATTGCGATGGCCCGTTTCCTTGAAGCGACGGTCCAGTTCTGCTTGCATATGCTCCCAAATTTCATAGCCATCCGGCTTGAATACGATACACCCGCGAACCGGAGAATAGTCCATCAGATCCGCTTTCTTGATTACATCGATATACCAGCGGGAGAAATCCTCCCCTTGGGGGGTAATCTCCGTAACGAATTGTTTCTCCTCTTTTGCCATAAGAACCTTTTTCCTCCCGTAAATAACACAAGTTTTTAAATATGCATCAGCCTTGAATCAGCCGTAAAATATCATTGTAGGTTACCGCAATCATCAGCAGGAACAACATCGCAAAGCCGATAAAATGTACCATGCCTTCGCGGTTGGGGTCAATCGGCTTGCCTCGCAGCGCTTCGACGCCCAGGAAGATCAATCGGCTCCCGTCCAGCGCCGGAATTGGCAACAGGTTGAAGATCCCGAGATACAAGCTCAGAATAGCTGCCCAGTAGGTAAGTTGTGCAATACCTTGCTTGGCAATTTGCCCGGTTACTTCAAAAGTTCGTACCGGTCCACCCAAATCATCCATTGAGAATTGGTTAATCAGTTGCTTGAAGCCAAGGAAAATGGCCTTGGTGGTATGAACCATGCTTTGCCCGGCCACCTGGAACGTTTCCCCGAACGAAGCGCTCCGCGTCGGGAAGACCGTAACAATCGTACTGCCGATTTTGCCGTCCTCATTGCTTGCCCCTTGTGGCGTAATCGTCACACGAACAGTGGCTCCGTCACGGTTGACCGTCCATTCCATCGGTTGGTTCTTGGATGCCTGAATCATCTCAATCATTTTGTTGGCATCCGTACCCACCGCCTGACCATTAATGGTCTCTATGATGTCCCCGGCTTGCAGCCCGACTTCCTCTGCTGGCATTCCCTTCATCACTTCACCGATTTGCAAGTGGGTAGGTTGCTCCAGCGGAATTCCGGCCATTTGGATATGCAAGGCAAACAACACGAAGGCCAAAATAAAGTTCATTAGCGGTCCCGCAAAGATAGAAAGAGCGCGTTGTCCAACCGTCTTGCTGCCATATTGCCGATCTCTCGGAGCAATCTGTGTCTCCCGGCCCTTGGTGACCATCATCGCCTGTGGATGAACAGGGTAGCTAAGGACTTCCCCATCCACATCCATGCGGACCGTCAGGTCATCCTCAAGGTCAATATGCTGCACCTCTCCGCGAATCACATTTTTGCGGCTGTCCAGGCGGTCTAGATAAATCTTCTGTACCTTGCCTTGCTCCAGGCGCAGCGCAATTGTCTGGCCTTCGGCAATCTGAACCAGTTCAGGGTCTTCGCCTGCCATTCTGGCATAACCTCCGAAAGGCAGCAGACGCAAAGTGAACTGCGTTTCATCCCGTTTGAAGGACAGCAGCTTCGGACCAAAACCGATAGCAAACTCCCGCACCAAAATACCGGCACGCTTCGCAAAGAAATAATGTCCCCATTCATGCACCGTAACGATGACAAAAAACATGAGCACCGTTAAAAATATGATTCTTAGTAATTCCAAGCGTAAGCATCCTCCTTTTGGCCACGGATCGTCCAGGCATCTATTTCAATTAATATATTCCCCGACCAGGCACAAGAGAATACTGTGAACGCCTACAGAGTCTCGGCCAGCGTTCTTGCCCAGCGGTCAGCATCACGAATCGTTTCCAAATCTGGACTAGACTGCACGTCATGCCGGGACAAAGCCTTCTCTATGATCGTTTCTATTTCCAGAAATGAAATGCTTCCACTAAGAAAGCGGGCAACAGCCACTTCATTAGCCGCATTATAAACACTGGTTGCTGTACCACCTATTTTACCACATTCATAGGCCAGTCTTAAACACGGGAAACGTTCGAAGTCCATCTCGCGAAAATGTAACTTTCCCACCTCTGCCAGCGAGAGCCGACGAGCCTGTGAAGTCCAACGATAAGGATACGATAAAGCATATTGGATCGGAACGCGCATATCCGGTGTACCCAATTGGGCAATGACGCTGCCGTCACGATACTCAACGAAAGAGTGGATGATGCTCTCCGGATGCAGTAGTACTCCAATTTTCTCAAAGGGAAGATCAAAGAGCCAACGGGCCTCGATCACTTCCAATCCTTTGTTGACCATCGTGGCCGAGTCGATCGTAACCTTCGCCCCCATCGACCAGTTAGGATGCTTAAGTGCATCTTCCACAGTCACATTCCGGAGTTGTTCGCGCGTCAGATCACGGAAGGAGCCACCTGAAGCCGTTAGCGTAATTTGCTCTACTTCTTCTGCCCTTTCTCCGTTCAGGCATTGAAAAATAGCTGAATGCTCGCTATCGACTGGCAACAGGGCCACTCCCTTTTGCTTGGCGCGCTCTGTTACCAGGTGCCCCGCAGTAACCAGCGTTTCTTTGTTAGCCAGAGCGATATGCTTGCCTTCTTCAATCGCGGCCAACGTTGCCGGCAATCCGGCACTGCCTACAATCGCCGTTACCACAGTATCCGCATCCGTACCGGCAGCAACCTCAATGAGTCCCTGCTCGCCATAGTACAGTTCCACATGCTCAGGAAGTTGTAGACGTACCCGTTCAGCGAGCTCCTTGGTTGCTACCGAAGCTTTCTTCGGCGCAAATTCATGAACCTGCTGGACGAACAAATCGATATTGGTGCCTGCCGCCATTCCCTCTAGACAGAAGCTTTCAGGATGGGCACGTAAAACATCCAATGTCTGCGTACCAATCGATCCCGTTGAGCCGATCAACGCTATTTTCTTCATTTCACACCTCGTAGTCAAACGTAATATATAAGGTCATCTCTTCGTGATGAGAAGTTGCTAGCAAAAACATTCTTACGGAAGGAGACTGAGGATATGTATAAACGGAAACACGGCGATCCAGCTATCACACCGATCCAAAATCCCGCCATGGCCAGGTAGCAGCTTCCCCGAATCCTTAATACCATACACTCGCTTGTAGGCCGACTGAATGAGATCACCGAACTGTCCTACCACCGCAGCCGAAGCACCTAGCAAGACAGCACGTCCAACCGTCAACAAACCACCGGAAGCCAGAGCAAACAAAACGGCAATCCCGATTGCCATGACGACGCCACCCAGGGCCCCTTCCACGGTCTTGTTCGGGCTGATGGCCGGCCAAAGTTTATGACGACCAAAACGGCGTCCAGTAAAATAAGCACCGGCATCGCTGCTCCAAATTGCGGCCAGCATCAGCAAGGTCCAGAAAAGTCCGTTGCCGCCCTCGATGTTGCGCATTTCAGCCATCGATGAGAAACCTACACCAATGTACACCACGCCCAGGTATAGTAGCGCCATTTGACCGATCGGTTGTTCATTTTTTGAAATAACCGTAACAGCCAAGAACAATAGCATAAACAACCACAGTGCTGCGTACGGGTCAAGTGGTCTGGCAAAACCAAGCAACTCCCACGGGAAGACCAGGTACAATACGCCAAGGTAACCCAGAATAGCAGTGCCCCCAAAGGCAGGCAGCTTGGTCATACGGACAAATTCATAAAACCCGATCAAAGCCATAAGCAAGACAAGTACGTGGTAGGTCAATCCGCCCAACCAGCATATTCCTAAAAAAAAGCCACCGGCGACAATGCCCGTAATTAACCGCTGTTTCACCAGTCACACCTTCCTCGCTAGGTTAGTCCACCATATCTCCGTGTGCGGCGCTGAAATTCCGCTACGGCTTCAATCAAATGTTCCTTCCCGAAATCGGGCCAGTAAATATCCGTAAACCACAGTTCGCTATAAGCGGTTTGCCAAAGCATAAAGTTGCTCAGTCTGAGCTCTCCACTCGTCCGGATTAATAAGTCCGGCTCGGGAAGTTCTGCCGACAAGAGCCCGGCCTGAATTGTATCTGCCGTAATCTCCTCCACAGACATTCCCCCGGATTGCACCTTTCTGGCTATATCCTTTACACTCTCCGTAATTTCGCGACGACTGCCGTAATTCAATGCAAAATTCAAAATAAGACCTGTATTATTTTTCGTCCGTTCAATGGCTTCTTCCATTGCGGTTAAGGTATGTGGGGGCAATTCTTCCGTATGTCCCATCATACGCACCTGGACGTTTTTTTCGACCAATTCATCAAGCTCCACCGCAAGAAACTCCTGAGGGAGCGACATCAAAAAATCAACTTCATCCTTAGGCCGCTTCCAATTTTCCGTCGAGAAAGCATACAGCGTTAAAACAGAAATACCAAGTTCATCCGCGGCAATCGTTGCCCTCTTCACGGCTTTCATCCCTGACCGATGACCGACAATACGCGGCAAACCTAGCCTGCGCGCCCAACGTCCGTTGCCGTCCATAATGATTGCGACATGCTTGGGAATATTATCCGGGGACAGCACGACGGATGTGGGATGCTTTTTCTTTTTCCACCAGGGTTGAAATAACTTGATCATTCCTTTTCCTCCAGCCGGGTGATGAAAAAGAGACAAACCCCACCGTAATAGGAGGGGCCGCTTTATGTCTCTTAAACTTCCATGATCTCTTTCTCTTTCGCAGCTAGGACCTTATCCACTTCCGCGATAAATTTATCCGTCGTTTTTTGAATGTCTTCCTGGTGGCGGCGTGACTCATCTTCCGAAATATCTGTTTTTTCCAACTTCTTAATATCATCGTTGGCATCGCGACGGATATTACGGATAGCCACCTTCGCTTCTTCACCAAATTTCTTGGTCAATTTAACCAGTTCAACCCGACGCTCTTCGGTTAGAGGTGGAATGGTCAGGCGAATCAGCGCCCCGTCATTAGCAGGGGTCAAGCCCAAGTCAGACTTCTGAATCGCTCTTTCGATTTCAGACAAGGATGATTTATCCCAAGGCTGAATCATCAAAGTCCGAGAATCTGGTGTATTGATGTTAGCTAGTTGATTAATTGGGGTCGGCGATCCGTAATAGTCCACATGAACCCGGTCCAGCAACGAAGGAGCGGCTCTTCCTGCACGAAGTGTCGCCAGTTCTCTCTTCAAGGCTTGAATCGCTTTGTCCATCCGTTCTTCCGCATGTTTCTTAATCGCTTGCGGCATTAATCTACACTCCCTTTGACGATCGTCCCGATTTTTTCACCGAGAACGACGCGCTTAATGTTCCCTTGCTCGGTTATCGCAAAAACGATCAGCGGGATGTCATTGTCCATGCACAACGAGGACGCTGTTGAGTCCATGACACCCAGATTCTTGTTCAGCACTTCCATATACGTCAATGTCTCATACTTCACAGCACTCGAATCAACGAACGGATCCGCGGAGTAAACGCCATCCACTTTGTTCTTGGCCATGAGAATGACCTCTGCTTCGATCTCTGCGGCGCGAAGAGCTGCCGTAGTATCGGTAGAGAAGAATGGATTCCCCGTGCCCGCTGCAAAGATAACAACCCGGCCTTTCTCCAAATGGCGAATAGCCCGGCGGCGAATATAAGGCTCTGCAATCTGCTGCATAGCAATGGAAGTTTGCACTCGCGTAGGCACTTCAATTTGCTCCAAGGCATCTTGAAGGGCCAAAGAGTTCATTACCGTGGCAAGCATGCCCATATAATCGGCTGTTGCCCGGTCGATACCCTTGGCGCTACCAGCAATACCCCGCCAGATATTACCGCCTCCGCAAACGATGGCCACCTGCACGCCAAGCTCCACGACTTCCTTCACCTGCTCTGCAATAGAGGCGATAGTATCCGCATCAATACCATAACCATTTTGACCCGCCAGTGACTCGCCACTGACTTTCAATACAACACGTTTAAACACTGGCTGCTTCAAATGTATACCTCCACCATGAACTCATTCACAGGTTAAAAAAGAAGGAACACCGCGTGTTCCAACTTTCCTACCCTCTATGGATGGTTTGCTTTATGCTTATCTCTTCACCTGAGACATAACTTCTTCTACGAAGTTGTCCACTTTTTTCTCCAGACCTTCACCAAGCTCATAACGAACAAAGCGACGGATGGAAATGTTCTCACCGATCGTGCTGATTTTTTCATTCAGCAATTGGGAGATCGTTTTGTCTGGATCTTTAACGAAGGATTGTTCCAACAAGCAATACTCTTCATAGTATTTACCGATGCGGCCTTCGACCATTTTCTCAACGATTTTCTCTGGTTTGCCTTCGTTCAAAGCTTGAGCCTTCAAGATTTCTTTTTCTTTCTCAATCGCGTCGTTTGGAACTTCTTCACGGCGTACATAAAGCGGACTCATAGCCGCAATATGCATGGCAACATCGCGAGCGAAATCTTTGAATTGATCGGTTTTAGCTACGAAGTCAGTTTCACAGTTGATTTCCACAAGAACGCCAATCCGGCCGCCAGCGTGGATGTAAGATTCAACAACGCCTTCTGTAGCGATACGTCCTGCTTTGTTAGCAGCGGCAGCAAGGCCTTTTTCCCGAAGCAGCTCAGCCGCTTTGGTCAAATCACCATTTGCTTCCTCAAGTGCTTTTTTACAATCCAACATGCCCGCACCTGTTTTTTCACGTAGTTCTTTAACCGCTTTTGCATCTACTGCCATGTTTATATTCCCTCCATATCGATATATAAGGTGGTTCCCTTTAAATCTAAAACCTTCACACTTTAAAAAAAGGGTAGTGAGAGGTTTGACACCTTCCAACCACCCTTTCATTTTAATTTATCGGATTAGTCAGGCCATTAGGCCGTTGTTTGTTCGCCTTGGTGAGCTTCGATCACGGCGTCTGCCATTTTGCCAGTCAACAGTTTTACGGCGCGGATAGCGTCGTCGTTACCTGGGATGACATAGTCGATTTCGTCCGGATCGCAGTTCGTATCAACGATACCTACGATTGGGATACCCAATTTGCGGGCTTCTGCTACCGCAATACGCTCTTTGCGTGGGTCAATGATGAACAAGGCACTTGGTAGGCCTTTCATATTCTTGATCCCGCCCAAGAATTTCTCAAGACGATCTTTTTCTTTGCGAAGAATGATAACTTCTTTCTTCGGCAATACGGCGAATGTGCCGTCCTCTTCCCAAGCTTCCAGCTTCTTCAAACGGTCGATCCGTTTTTGAATCGTTTGGAAGTTTGTCAGAGTACCACCAAGCCAACGTTGGTTGATGTAGAATTGACCAGCGCGCTCAGCTTCTTCCTTGACGGAATCTTGAGCTTGCTTCTTCGTGCCCACGAACAGAATAGTACCATTCTCTTCTGCGATGCTCTTAACGAAGTTATAAGCCTCTTCTACTTTCTTGACCGTTTTTTGCAGGTCGATAATGTAAATGCCGTTTCTTTCAGTGAAGATATAACGATCCATTTTCGGGTTCCAACGACGAGTTTGGTGACCGAAGTGCACACCTGCTTCAAGCAGTTGTTTCATGGAGATTACTGCCATCTTCACGCACCTCCTAAGTTTGGTTTTTTGTTTTGATGCTTCCTCTGGAGATTTCATTTCCCGGCAGGACTCCTTGTCAAATCAAGTGAGCACCCCTGACGAAATCGATCTCCATGCGTTATAACACCGTCATTTAATATACCATAAGTGAAAAACGGATGCAACCGAAGTTTCCTCTATCCGCTGAAATGAAAAAAAGGCACTATAAAGCGCCCTTCTGCCATATGTTACTTCTAGTTATTTCGCGTGGAAATCTTCTTAATGATAGAGTCAAACTCTTCTCCGACATGGAATTTGTAAGTGCCTGCACGAACCTTATAGTTGATCTTCCGGGCTACCGCAGCCTCTACAAACTTATCCTTGTCCGCAATCACTCCGGCCTGTAGCAAACCGTTGGCTACGCCCTCCAGGGTCGTTCCGCCTGCAATTTTGTATTCCACTTCAACCGCGGCCTGCTCCCCTGCAGGTTGGCCTTTATTCCCCGCTGAATCTTCCCCCTGAACTTCAGGCTGCTGCGGGGTATCAGGGTCTATTGGTTGATTCATATCAGGAATTACCGGTGTATCTGGATCACCTTGCTCCTGACCTTCCAGAGCAGGTACATCCTCATTAGATCGTTCCTGCCACTGCTCTTCGGTCAGCAGTTCCTCATCCAGTTCGGAGACTCTGAGCCCGGCGCGTTCCGCAGCCTGCTCGATTTGCTCCTTGGTATGTAACTGTCCGCCCATATTCTGGCCGATCAGCATAAGCTGCAGCAACAAGGCTCCGACAATAAGTCCGCAGCCCAAGCCAAACATGAAATGGCGATTCTTCATCATGGGGACTCCTCCTTCCGGGCCAATTGCAAAATCAACTGCACTTCGCCGCGTTGAAGGCCCACTGTCTTGGCAATCATGTCCATCGACTTTCCTTGGGCATATAAATCAAACAACTCGGGATAACGATCCCGAACATGCTCTTCCTGAGGCTCGGGCTCCTCTGCCACAGGCAAGACGGGCTCCGGTTGCACCTCGGCAGGGACAGGAGGTAGTGTAGGTTCGGCAGCCACAGCCACAAGCGATTGTGCTTGCTCTGCTACAGCATCTGCGACAGCAAACTCATGTTGCTGCATTCCTGCCTCCACCGCGAGAAGCCGGGAATCACTTTGACGTGCAAGTACCTCCACTTCTCCCAGGCGCTGACGAAGTTCAACCATAAGCTCCTGCTGAGCCAATTGCTTGCCGGCAAAATCTTGTTTCATTTGGGCGACCATACCGATCAGTTCTTCATTTTCTTTCTCGATATCTGCCATATATTGCTCAAGCGTAGCTTCCATCTCTCTGGCTGCCTCGCCCTTGGATATCTCCGCGACTTGACGCTTGGGAAGCAGCAAGGCATACACCAGCGCCGCAATCCCAAGCAATACTATGAAAACCCAGGGAGCTTCAAACATGCAATCCTCACCTTTTGCTGTTGAATTTGCTACAAGAAAGTCAAGGTAGCACTCCGGCTGCCCGGAATGCTACCAAGACAAGTCGATGTGTTTTCCTTTGTAAGGGTGTTCCGCCATGTGTTCCCGTTCTTCCTCTTCGGCGCTGTCCTCGGAACGTGCTTCCTCATGCTCTGGTGAAGCGGAGCCATTCCCTTCCCGTCTCACGTTCAGGTTCTGGGCACTCTCGTCCACGCCAGCACTGCGTTGACGTTCTAATTCGCTATTCTTGACCGTTTGGCCTGATAGCAAGCTTTGATCCAGAATCGGTCGATGCTGCTGATCTTGCTGAACACGTCCGGCATCACCTGTCCGGGGGACTGCGATTTGCATCTCTACGGATTTCATATTCATGGGATCACCTCATCGTTAGTGAAAGGCTTGAATAGCTCGCATTGGGAATTCAAATCCGCTCCAAAACCGATTCTAGATATAAGCCGACATGGAGATATCACCTTCACTATAATGGAAGGACATATGAGATACAGGGTCTTTAATATATTTGGTATAACGTCCTATTACGATTTTGGAGCCGCCATAGATCATCTTGAACACATCTACCCGCGCTCTCCCTGTATCTTCAAGCGCTTTCTCAATAGTAAGCATGCGCTCCTTCATCAGGTTCATCTCTTGGGTGCTTGCTTTCTTGGTCATGCTCAGCTTGGAACGCATCTCGACCTTATCCGGCGTTAGTCTTCCCATAGAAGCAAGCTGGTTCAGCAACGTAAGCGCCTTCTCTGTTTTGTCCAGATTGGCCATTTGCTCCTTAAGCTGCTGGCGAAGGTCCTGCAATTCATTCCGAAGTTCCGGAAGAACGCCTACTTCAATCGTCGTCGTCGTCGACATCGGATTGCCGATAATGCGTGCTACTACTCTTTCTCCCGCCTGAAGGTTGCCCCCGACGATCAAACCTTTAGCTCCACTGCATATAATGTCCCGTCCGGCGCGAATGTTGGAGTGCATAATACTTTGCGAGACAATAACATCTTCTCCCGCCTGAACGTTTCCGTCCTGGATGAATGAGCTCTTGACATTTTGACCGGCTTTGACCAGTCCTTTGTTGTAACCGATAATACCACCCGAAATTTCGATGGAGCCATCCGCAAACAACTCGGCCCCTTCGACTCCACCAACAACGCGGATGTCTCCCGCTGCCGTAATTCTGAAACCGGTTAATACGTTGCCACGGACAACCACGGTACCTACAAAATCAATATTCCCGCTGCTGTAGTCAACATCTCCGTTAATCTCATAAACGGGAAACACATTCAGGGCGCCTTTGTCCGTCCGAGTGACCAATCCATCGATAGCGGCATATAGTGCCGTTTGCTCCGGATTCATGACCACATTCTTGCCCACTTTAAAATGGGCAGGCTTTCCCTCCCTGCATGGAATTGCTTCTCCGGTCACTGCAGTTCCGTTACGCCCTGGAACAGGAGGGACGAGTTCAGCAATAATCTGCCCTTTGCGGATATTGTTCAGCCGAGTAACATCCTTCAAATCTACTGTTCCCTCGTCGTTCTCCGCAGGTTTATGCCGATTAGCATCATCAATGGCCACCGCATAACGAATCATACCGTCTTCTCCATCAAATGGTTCCTGACCAATGGCAATCGGTGTTTTGCTGAAGAAGTACTCCCTAGGATTTGCTGAAAAACGCCGGACAATATCGTCCTGAATGCCGTGCTTCACCCCTTCTCCTTGCAAGAAACGGAGCAATTGATCCGCCGTACAGGAGAAGTTATCCTCCTTCTTGGCAAATTGCAAGTAAGCAACGGTCTTATCATCATTCAGCGTTACGGTTAGCATTTGTTTCAAATCATCCAGAAGTTCCACGAAGTTGTTCCTCCTTCCATCCATTTGCTCGTTCACAATAACCCGTTAGTCTTCACGAAGCAGTAAATCTCGCTGCTTGTCCAAACTACAACGAAGCCTGAAGATCGCCTTGGAATGTAACTGAGAAATACGCGAAGGAGAAAGTGACATCACTTCAGCGATTTCGCTTAGCGACAGATCCTCGTAGTATAGCAGAGAGATCACCATGCGTTCCTTTTCTGTTAATTTCTCGATGCCTTTCGTCAGCGAATCTCGTAGATAGAATTCTCTAACCTTATAATCCGGGTTTTTTGCTTTTTCGTCAACGAGTAAAGTAAGACGAGTCTCCGACTCTTCTTCACGAATCGGATCCTCCAGGGAACAAAGCGTCATGACGGCAACTTCTTGCAGCATGCCTTGGAACTCTTTCTCGCTGATATCTAAATAGGCACTCATCTCGGAATCCGTAACAGAGCGGAGGTATTGCTGCTCCAGATGCTGGTAGCCCTCCTCAATTCTTTTGGCTTTCTCTCTCACGGACCGGGGAACCCAATCCCCCTGTCGCAGGCCGTCCAAAATGGCTCCTCTGACCCGCCATGATGCATAGGTCTCGAACTGAAGTCCACGCTTGTAGTCAAATTTTTCAACCGCATCGATCAGTCCCATGACTCCATTGCTGGCAAGATCATCCTTAGACACATTTTTGGGCAGACCAACAGCGAGACGTCCTGAAACGTAGTCGACAATATGCAGGTATTTCTCGATAAGTTGTTTCTTGGCCTCTAAATCGCCTTGTTCTTTCCACTGCTCCCATAGCTCGGCATAATTCAGAGTGGATGTCTTCCGCTGGATCAATGGTCTTCACCCTCCTTATTGTTCTGTCAGGTGACGAACGATCTTAGCCAGCTCTTCCGGATCCTTGTCGTCAGGTGTCTTCACTAGTTTGGGCGGATTGAGTGGCGCAAATGGCGCATCCTCCGCCGAAGCCGGCTCCGGCTTCAACAAATCATTAAGCTCTTCACTTTCATCCGGGGTAGTCAGGTCAAGATTGCCGCCCTTCCCTTCCTCGGATGCAAATTCATCCTCGCCTTCAAGGCTATTACCGCTGGGCATCTCTTTTAGAAAGCTAAGCATCCGGCCCCCGGCAAAGGCCAGGAGGAACCAGACCGCAAAGGAAATTAATCCCCGGATAAAGCTGGTCATGAACAAATTGTTTCCCGCCGATGCGGCAAACGAAATCAGAAAACCGATAAAGCCCAATAAAAAGTAATATCGCAATTTTCCAGTCATGGCTACAATTCCTTTATCCCCATTTGTACACTTCGCACATATAACAACCCTGTCTCACTGTCCAGTTCAATCGTACGACCATAATTCCCGCCTGTATCCTCTCCCAGCAAAGGAATACCTAGTTCTTCTAGCTGAATCTTGCAAGATTCAACATTTCTCGGGCCGATTCGCATGGAATCTCCCCTCCCGGCAAAGGAAAACATCTGAGCCCCGCCAGCCATCTTCGCTACTACACGGCCAGGAACTGCACCGATAGAAATTAATTTGTCGAACAATGCCGGAATAGCGGTATCTGCATATTTGGCAATGTTCAATGCCCCTTCCCGGGCAATGCTTGCAGAGGGAAGCATGACATGCGCCAGACCAGCTAGCTTGAGTTGTGGGTCAAACAGTGTCAACCCGACGCATGAACCTAGCCCAGTTGTTCGTATCAACCCCTGCTGAGTAATGACACTTAACTCGGCCATGCCTACCTTAACGATGTGTTGCTCACCAATCATGATCAGTGGATACTCCAAGCGCGGCAAAAATTTTAGCGAAGGAATCCGGATCAGGAATGAGGAAGAATTGTCCTTCCACCTCATGATGTCCTTCAATAAACGTGGTATCAATCAGCAGGGCGGAATCCCCCATCTCTCCAAATTGCAGGAGCCCATAGCTTAGAATCGCTCCCGCCATATCAAGGGCAAGAGCCGGCACCGTAGGAGTCATGGACAGGGAAGTGAAATCGGCCAATGAAGACAGATAAGAGCCTGCCAATATATTGCCGATCTCCGACAACGCCGACCATTCCATTTCCGAAAATTCATTAGAACTTTCTACGCTGATGCCTGCCAATCGCTGCAAGAGCTTCTTGGCCGCTTCCGGGCTAAGGATGAAAAACAAGTTGCCCGGCGCATCTCCTTCCACACGGAAGAACACGGCAAGCACGATATTCTCGGCTCCTCCAACGCGCTCAGCAATTGCTTCGAACGGAAGCATCTGCACTTTCGGAACAGCCATATCGATGGGTTTGTCGAGCAACTTGGAAAGCGCCGTAGCCGCGTTCCCGGCCCCGATATTGCCCACTTCCTTCAAAATGTCCATCTTGAATTCTTCAAATCCTTTAACCGGATCCATGGCTTTAGCCCTCTAGACTTTCCAACTGAATGATTTCCTTCCGGCTAAGCACTTCCGACAGATTCAGCATCACGAGCAAGCGCTCTTCAGAAATACGGGCAACCCCATGCAAATATTTGGCCTTAATACCTCCTACCACATCTGGCGGAGAGTCAATCAGGTCGGAGTCCAAATCGATAACATCATTTGCTGAATCGACGATAAAACCAACTTCCAACTCATCCGCCGATACGATGATGATCCGGGTCTGATCGGTATGCTCCACCTCTTCTAAGCCGAAGCGTCCTCGCAAATCGATGACCGGTATGACCACACCACGTAAATTGATGACCCCTTTGACAAAAGAGAATGTTTTGGGTACGCGGGTAATCGGCATCATCCGCTCGATGGTTTGTACGTTATCGACGTCAATCCCGTACTCCTCTTGTCCCAATTTAAATACGATGACTTTTAATTCCTCTCCCATGTGGAAAACCTCCTTAAGAGTATGTGAATCGTCTTATTTGATGAACGCGTTGGGATCAATGATAAGCGCAACCTGGCCATCGCCCAGAATGGTTGCCCCAGCAACTCCCTGCACCGCCGGCAAGTATTTGCCCAGATTCTTGATGACGATTTCGCTTTGACCAATGAATTCCTCTACCGTTAAGGCCGCCATTCTCTCGCCCTTGCGGATGACAACAATCTCGGATTCCTCTTCCTCGTTCTCTAAGAAGCCAGGAACACCAAAGAGTGCGGTAAGAGACATCAGCGGAATATGCGTATTGCGATAAGGAATCATGGTGTATCCGTGAACCTCGCGGATCTGATCGCGCTTGATCAATCCAGTCTCTACAATAGAGGACAACGGGATCGCATATTTCTCCAAGCCCACCTTCACGAGCATAGCAGAGATAATGGACAAGGTCAGCGGCAGTTGCACCGAGAACTTCGTGCCCTGTCCCAGCTTCGATTCAACGGACACGACACCGCTCAAGGATTCGATCTTCGACTTGACCACATCCAGCCCAACACCACGTCCGGATATATCCGAAATGACCTCTGCTGTACTGAAACCGGCGGCGAACAGCAGCATGAACACCTGTTCATCGGACATCATCTTTCCTTCGCCTTCGGTAACAACACCGTTCTTGATGGCTTTCTTCAGGATTCTCTCCCGGTCGATACCATGTCCATCATCTTCTATTTCAATGAAGACATGATTGCCGCTATGGAAGGCGCGTAATTGAACAGTACCTGTCTCGGGTTTGCCCGCTGCGATACGGTCTGCGGTAGATTCGACGCCATGGTCAACGGCATTGCGGAGTAAATGCACGAGCGGATCACCGATTTCATCGATAACGGTTCGGTCAAGCTCCGTCTCCGCACCCACGATGACGAGATCGATTTTCTTATCCAGCGATTTCGCGAGATCCCGTATCATCCGGGGGAACCGGTTGAATACCGTGTCGATTGGCACCATTCGCAGCTTCAGCACGATATTTTGCAAGTCACTGCCAACCCGGCTCATATGCTCTACCGTCTCTGTAAGGTCGGTGCGCTTTACTTCCTCAGCCAGTTGTTCCAATCGCGAACGGTCAATCAGCAGCTCGCTAAGCAAATTCATGAGCACATCCAGACGATCAATATCTACGCGAATCGTCCGTGAAGGAGCAGGAGTTCCGCCCCCAGCCCGTGCACCGTTCTTCTGATTATGGTCTGCAGCAGGTGGCTCCGCCTTTTTGACTGGTACAGCATCAGTTGTCTTCTCGGCTACTGCCGGAGCCGTAACATCTGCGGTAGCTGCCGCTCCCATGGCTCCCGAAGCCAATTGCGACAAGGTCTCATGGTCCAGCGCCGTAGCTTCAGCAGAAGCGATCTCCGACAGGTTTATAATCATGCTCTGAATTTCGGCAGCTTCTTTTTGGGTTATGTAATAGAGTGAGAAGTTGCGGTCAAACTTTTCTTGTTCAATATCCTGTACGGATGGAGAGGATTTCACAATCTCCCCGTAACGCTCTAGCAGGTCAAATACCAGGTACGCTCTGGCTGCCTTCAGTTGACAATCCTCACGAATCGCCACATCGATATACATGACCTTGTGACCTTCACCAATCGATTGCTCCAATACGGAATATTGGAACTCATCCAATTGAATGGCTGGAGTAGCTGAGCCACCCGTTCCCGATTCCGCTGGCTTGTCAGCCCCGGATTTGCCTCCGCCTTCGAAATCGCCACGCACGATCGATTGCAATGAAGCCACGATGGCACTAACGTCCTCCTTGCCCTCCCCGCCCTGCGTAATATCTTCGAC
Source organism: Paenibacillus sp. 1SOY10 (assembly GCF_056836745.1). Lineage (NCBI taxonomy): Bacteria > Bacillati > Bacillota > Bacilli > Caryophanales > Paenibacillaceae > Paenibacillus > Paenibacillus sp. 1SOY10. Next base: position 397,076 of record NZ_JBXENK010000001.1, read on the forward strand.
CATTAATTGCAAGGCATCCAAGCTCTTGAACAGCGTGTCAAAAATGAACTCCTGCATTTTAAGCTTTTCGTTGCGCACCAGATCAAGTACGTTCTCCATCTGATGCGTCAGCGAGGACAAATCCTCGAAGCCCATTGTCGCCGCCATCCCTTTCAGGGTATGGGCAGAACGGAAGATAACCTGGACAATGCTGATATCATCAGGGTTACCCTCCAACTCCAGCATTTTTTCGTTTAATGATTGCAAATGATCGTTCGACTCATCGATAAACATGGATAAATATTGGTTCATGTCCATGGTGAGGCACCTCCTCCAAGAGATTCCGTTATTTCACAACTTGTACTAGCTTAGGACCGATGTCATGCAACGGCAAAACATGACTGACGCAATTCAGTTCAATAGCCGAGCGCGGCATCCCGAACACCACGCAGGTTTCTTCGCTCTCGGCCAGGGTGGAAGTCACGCCAGCGTCATACAGCCGCTTCATGACTTTCGCTCCGTCGCTGCCCATTCCGGTCAGCAGCACGGCATGCCGCTTTAATGCTTCCAGAGGAAGCAGCGATTCGTACAAGACGTCCACTGAAGGCCTGTGTCCGTTACGCGGCTCCTGCTCTGTAAGATGTACGCGATAACCGCCGCCAGGGCTGGATACCACGTTCAGATGAAAGCCACCCGGCGCGATGTAAGCTGTACCGCTGTGCAGCCTTTCACCCTGCTCCGCTTCGACTACGGTCAGCTCGCTCAAGCTATTCAGCCGCTGAGCGAGGGACTTGGTGAAATTCGGGGGCATGTGCTGCACGATGACAATCGGTGCCGGGAAATTCCCCGGAATTTTCTCCAGGACGGCCTTCAACGCTTTGGGGCCGCCCGTGGAAGTCCCGATCGCGACCAGATCGGTGAAGCCCGTCCGCGGGCCGGCCTCAGGCACCAGGCCGGCTGCGCCCGCCGCCCGGCTCGGGGCGGCGACCGGTTCCACCGGCGCCGATGCGCGCGGCGAGCGGGTCACCCCGGCGGGCGATACGCCGCCGGGGGCTTCTTGCGCGGCCCCCGCAGGAGGCCGCGTGCTCTCCGCCGGCGCCTCGTCCCTGCGCCGGGCTGGCCCCAGCCAGCCTCGTCTGTGGACGAGGCTGGGGCGCCCGGGGCAGCGGGGCAGCAGGTGTACTGCTGCTGCCCGGAGCCCCGGGCACTGGCGAGGCGGGTGCGATGCCGGCCGCCTCGGAAGCCGCCGCGCGCGTAGCCGGCGGCGGTGCCCCGCTAGCCCACGACTTGCGCGCCGCGGGCGGAAGTTCCGCCTTGGCGGCATCCAGTGCCGCCGCCCGCGCGGCCCGCCGCTCCTTCGCTGCCATCGCTACCCGCATCTGTTCGCGAAGCTCGCGCCCCACCTCTTCGATGTCATGCGAGCTGGTGGTAGCCGATGGCTTGCGGATGAAGTCGAAGGCGCCAAGTTCCAGCGCCATGATCGTCTCCCGCATGCCCTGCTCATTGATGCCCGAGAGCATGATCACCGGCAAGGGATGCTCTTTCATTATTACTTTCAGTGCATCCAGACCGTTGAGCTCCGGCATTTCTACGTCCATGGTCACCAAATCCGGTTGAATGGCGGCGACTTGTTCAACCGCTTCCCTTCCATTCTTGGCGGTGGCCTCTACACGATAGGCCGGGTCCTGTTCGATGAGATCGGATATGATCTTCCGCATAAACGCCGAATCATCAACGACCAACACTCGATAAGGCATTGCCCTCCACTCCTGTTCCTTCACGCAGAATCATTTTGCTAGCTTTAACCATTTGTGCATAAATCCCTTGATTCCTGATAAAGTATCCCTTGGCTTGGTTTGCGGAACATTCAGATACTGGAACGCCAAACGCTGGATATCCCGGGCAGCCATACAGCCGGGGAAAGCGACAGAGAAAGGAATCTGCTTCTTGACCGCCTGCATGACATGGGTATCATCATGGATGTAACCCAGCGTAGGGATGTCCATGTCCAGAAAGCGCTGGGCTACGAGCGAAATTTTGTCGGCCACCTGCTTCGCTTCCGGCTCTCCCGTAACCCTGTTGATCACCAGTCGAAAGTTTGCCTCTGTTTCCATCCCATGCACCACTTTAATTAACGCATAAGCATCGGTAATCGCCGTAGGCTCCGGCGTAGTAACAACCAGACACTCATCTGCGGCCATGATGAATTTCAGCGTTTCCTTCGACAATCCCGCTCCGGTATCAAAGATGATGTAATCCATCTCGTCTGACAATGCTTCAATTTGCGAGGTAAAAACATTCAAATCTGCTTCGGAGAGCGAAAAAAGATCGGCGAGGCCGGAACCTCCGGCGATAAAGGGCAACGCCTGCGTGCCCAACTCGATGATCTCATTGATATCTCTTTCGCCCTTTAATAAATGATACAAATTGTACCTGGATCGCACCCCCATCAGGACGTCGATATTAGCCATCCCGATGTCAGCGTCAAAGAGCAGAACCTTACATCCCAGCGTCTTTAAAGCAAGGGCAAAATTCAACGTGAAATTAGATTTGCCCACACCCCCCTTGCCGCTGCTGACGGTAAGAATCCGAGCTGCCCCTTTGCCGACTCGGGGCTCGCCAGGGTTTACCCTTGAGGACACCAGCTTTCGGAGCGTCTCAGCCTGATCATTCATAGCTGCTGCTCTCCGAGAAGAATGTCCACCAGGAGCTTCTCCTCAGCATGCAGCAGATCATCCGGCACATTTTGACCGTTGGTCAGGTAGCAGACCTGAAGAGGATACTGTCCCAGCAGATTATAGATAGGACCAAAGCTTTCTGTTTCATCCAGCTTCGTGAAGATCACTCGGGTCAAGTCATACCTGCTGAAATGCTCGGTAATTCGTTTCATATCCTGTGACTTTGAGGTCAGACTCAACACAAGATAGGTTTCACTTTCGTCCGAAGGGGTCAACAGACTGTGTAGCTCCGCAACGAACAACTCATTTAAGTAATTGCGCCCGGCGGTATCCATCAGGATTAAATCACAATGCTCCAAACGCTGCATCGCACGCTGCACATCGCCAGGAGACTGCACTACCTCCATCGGTACATTTAAAATGGAAGCATACGTTCTTAGCTGTTCGACGGCCGAGATGCGATACGTGTCCGCCGTGATGAACCCTACCTTCTTCCGGAGACGAAAAATCTGATCAGCCGCCAGTTTCGCGATAGTTGTTGTTTTCCCCACGCCAGTAGGTCCGGCAATGTACACTATCCGCGTGTGTTCTCCGATACCGGAGCTGACTCTCCCCTCCAGAAATGACTCGATGGTCTCCCTCGTGCGCTCCAGCACATCCTCATCGCTTAAGCTTCTTCCGGAGATCATCCACTTGTCGTAAACCTCGTCGATCCAGGCGTCAATCCACTCGGGCGCCACTTCCTGATCGGTCAGGCGCTGGCGAATCTCCAGCAACTTGGGCGGCAATTCACGCTCATCTCCCTGTTTCTTAGCCAATTGGCTCATCCACAGCTTCATTTGTCTAATTTCTTCTAACAGAACCTCTTCCTTCTTGTGCAGTTCTGGACTTACCTGTTCGGAAATAAGCGAAGCGGTATCCATAGCCGAAGCTCGCTTAATGGCTTCTCCGAATTGCTCCGCCGAGATGGCGGAACCCGCTGATCCGGGGGGAACCTGAACCTTGGGCGGAGCCGCATTCACAGAAGACTGTGCCGTTAACACCTGTGACCGTTCCTCCCGCTCCTGCAACAAAGTTGCCGTTACCGCTGATACCGCCTTCTCTTCCGAAGAAGAAGTTGAGGCTAACTGCGCCGATTTGCGATAAGCTTCCGGCACAGCACGACGGGCAACCGGCGCGGGAGCCGCCGGCTTGGTTGCTTGCGGTTTGGCTCCAGTCCCCTTCGCGGCGGGAGCACTATGGCTCTCAGTTGCCGCAATGACTTCAATCTTCTTCTTGCGAAACATTCCGAGAAAGCCGCCTACCTTCATATCCTTGGTACTCAAGATGACGGCATCCGCTCCAAGCTCATTCCTGATTTTCAGCATAGCGTCAGGCATTGTGTCTACGATGTAGCGCTTCACTCTCATAAATTCACCACCCCGACACTCTGAATTTCAACATTCGGCTCTAACTCGCTGTAAGACAATACCGGGATATCCTGCATGCTACGCTCAATGACCTGACGCAAGTACATGCGAATGGTTGGAGAGGTCAGGAGAATCGGCTGATGTCCCGTCTGGATCAAGCGGTTGATCTGCTCGGTCAACTTTTGGAACACCGTCTGCGTCGACGCCGGATCAAGGGCCAGGTAGCTGCCTTGCTCCGACTGCTGCACACTCTCTGCGATTTTCTTCTCCAGTGTAGGTCCTACGGTAATGACTCGCATCGTTTCGCCTGGCTGCGTAAACTGCTGGGTAATCTGCCGGGAAAGAGCTTGTCTGACATATTCGGTCAGCACATCCGGGTCCTTGGTGTAAGTCCCGTAATCTGCCAACGTCTCAAAGATCGTCACCATATCGCGGATAGAAATTTTCTCCCGCAGTAATTTGGCCAATACCTTCTGTACATCGCCAATCGTCAACACGGACGGAATAAGTTCATCCACAAGCACGGCATAGCTTTCCTTGAGGTTATCCACCAGGGCTTTGGTCTCTTGACGTCCAAGCAGCTCATGTGCATGCTTCTTGATTAATTCCGTTAAGTGTGTAGCAACTACAGATGGGGGGTCCACCACGGTGTAACCTGACAGCTCTGCCCGATCCTTGGAAGCTTCATCAATCCAAAGGGCCGGAAGACCAAAGGCTGGTTCCTGGGTCTCAATACCCGTGATGCTATCATCCTCCATCCCGGGACTCATGGCCAAATAGTGATTAAGTAATAATTCACCGCCACCTACGACATTTCCTTTTATTTTAATGACATATTCGTTCGGTTTTAGTTGAATATTGTCGCGAATTCGAATCACCGGTACTACAAGTCCAAGCTCAAGTGCGCACTGTCGACGAATCATAATAATACGATCCAACAAGTCTCCACCTTGCCCCGTATCCGCTAACGGAATTAACCCGTAACCAAATTCAAATTCGATAGGGTCTACCTGTAACAGATTGATGACACTCTCCGGACTTCGTACCTCTTCGATCTGTTGTTCCTCCTCCTGCTGCTCCTGCTCGACAACACGCCGATCGATGTTTTTCTGCATTCGGAAAGCCGCAAAGATGAGCAGACCGGCGAAGGGCAACGTGGTCCAAGGGCCAATCGGTGTAAACAACCCGAGCAGAGCAATCGTTCCGGCTACGATATAGAGCAATTTAGGATAAGCCAGCAATTGTCCGGTAATATCTTCACCAAGATTACCTTCGGAAGAAGCACGGGTAACAATTAACCCTGCCGCCGTAGAAATCAACAATGCTGGAATCTGACTTACCAGACCATCCCCGATGGTCAGCAGTGAATACGTGGACATCGCTTCGCCAAACTCCATACCATGGATTGTCATCCCGATGATGAAGCCGCCGATCAAGTTGATGATGAGGATAATGATGCTGGCGATGGCGTCACCTTTAACAAATTTACTCGCCCCGTCCATTGCCCCGTAAAAGTCAGCTTCTCTCTCTACTTTTCTGCGGCGCTCGCGCGCCTGCTGTTCATTGATCATGCCCGCATTAAGATCCGCATCAATACTCATCTGCTTACCTGGCATCGCATCGAGGGTAAAACGAGCGGCAACTTCAGCCACACGCTCGGAGCCTTTGGTAATAACGATAAATTGAACAACCACGAGAATCAGGAAGACGACAAAACCGACAACGGGTTCCCCCTGGGAGACCCATGAGCCGAACGTGGCCACAACGTGGCCGGCTTTGGCTTGCCCCAGAATCAGCTTGGTGGTCGACACATTCAGCGCTAGACGGAATAAGGTCGTTATGAGCAGCATCGCCGGAAATATGGAAAATTGCAGTGCTTCCCTGGTGTTCATCGCGACGAGCAAAATAATTAATGAAAGCGAGATATTGATAATCAGCAAAAAGTCCAACAACCATGTCGGGATCGGGACGATCATGAGCAGAACAATACCTATAATGCCAACAAGGATAAATATTTCTTTGAATTTTTTCATCGTTGTTCCCCTCGATCCCTTCATCATCTAACCTTGCCCTTAAGTTTGTATACATAGGCCAATACTTCGGCTACAGCCTGGAACAAATCGGCGGGAATGGTCTCCCCGATCTCGGTCCGTTGAAACAACGCCCGAGCGAGCGGCCTGTTCTCCATCGTGATAATCCCATGCTCCTTAGCGATTTCCTTAATACGAAGGGCCACGTAATCCTGGCCTTTGGCAACGACCTGCGGAGCCTCCATCTGTGTACCGTCATACTTGATGGCAACAGCGAAATGCGTAGGATTCGTAATGATTACGTCAGCCTTAGGGATTTCCTGCATCATCCGCTGCAACGCCATTCTGCGTTGCCGTTCACGAATTTTCCCTTTGACGAGCGGGTCCCCTTCCATCTTCTTATACTCGTCCTTGATATCCTGCTTGGACATCTTCAAACTCTTCTCATGCTCGTATCTCTGATACATATAGTCCAGTACGGCAAGCACGATAAGAGCGGCCGCAATCTTGATTCCCAAGTTCATAGTCAGACGAGCTGTAAAGTAGAAAGTATCTTCTATGGACAAATGCCCCAGAGAAGCGATGGTACCACGATATCCCCAAATCGTTGAATATACGAGATATCCAATAATGGAGAGCTTGAATAAGGTCTTTAAGAATTCTACCAACGACCTCATAGAGAAAATATTTTTAAATCCTTTAATAGGATTAAGCTTGCTGAACTGCATCTTCAGTGATTCTCCGGTAAGCATGAACCCCACCTGTCCATAGCTCACTATCACGGCGATAACTACGACGACGAGGAAGATAGGAGCCAGCAACAACAGAATCTGAACTCCCAAATCACTGAACATCGTCATCACATTTTCCTGGGTGACATTCATCGTCATCCGATGGTAAAAAACATCAGTGAACAGAATCACCAGACGTTCCTTAATGTATCCTCCGAAAAAAGTAAGACTAAGAAAACCGGCCAACAGAATGAAGGCACCCGTCAAATCCTGGCTTTTGGCGACCTGGCCCTTTTTACGGGCATCCTGCCGCTTCTTCGGGGTCGCTTTTTCCGTCTTCTCTCCGGCAAAAAGCTGCAGGTCCAGCGAATACCGATACGCCATTACAATCCCCCATCCTACGTCGGTCTTCGGCCGATCGTGCTGAGCAGATCATGCAGCGCATTAAACAGCACTTCGAACAAAGATTGGAACGCGTAAATGAAACTTGGCACCAGGATGAGCAAGACCACCAACCCAACGATAATCTTAACCGGAATCCCGATCACGAAAATATTGAATTGTGGCGCAGTACGCGCCAGAAAACCAAGTGCTACATCCGTGACAAACAAGGCAACTACCATTGGCGCAGCCAATTGGAACGCCAAGAGAAACGCATGACTGAACGTCTGAACAAGAAATTCTGCCAAGTTTCCGTTATATATTTTTTGGAATAAATCATTGGATAACGGAATCCAGTTATAGCTACGAATCACGGCATCAATAAGATAGTGATGTCCGTTCATACTTAGAAATACCAGCGTAGCGATAATGTATTTGAGATTACCGAGCACCGGTGCAGAAGCACCTGTCATCGGGTCGATGACGTTGGCGATCCCAAAGCCAATCTGAATGTCAATAAATGAACCAGCCATTTGAATAATGTTAAAAATTAAGTTGGCCACATATCCCATAAGCAATCCGATCAACACTTCACGGATAATATACAAAACATAGTTCAGGTCATTTGGCACTGCCTGTTGTGTACCGATGGTCAACAAGATCACAAGCGCGATCATTCCCGAGAACCCAACCTTAAATGTAGTAGGTACAGAACGGGATGAAAAAATCGCTGATACTACAAAAAAAGCGGTCATTCGACAAAAAATCAGCATAAACACAGAAATACCTTGCAGCAAAGTCTCCATAATCACCGATGCCTAACCGATATAACTAGCAAGGTTGTTTAGTATGCCATACGTAAAATCAACCAAAGTAGTCAGAATCCATGGGCCAAATATCAATAAAGCAATCAGTACAGCGATAATTTTGGGAACGAAGGCCAGTGTCTGTTCCTGAATCTGGGTTGTTGCTTGAAAGATACTTATCAGGAGCCCCACCGTTAGTGCGATAAGCAGCATCGGCGCACTGACTTTTAGCACGGTATACACGGCTTGTCCGGCCAGACCTATAATGAATTCCGAACTCATAAACCGTCTTCCCCCTCCCTGAAATAACCTACTGCACTTCTCTATGGATTAAAGCTGACGAGTAATGATTTAACGATTAAATACCAGCCGTCAACAAGTACAAACAGCAGTATTTTGAAAGGTAATGAGATCATGACCGGCGGTAACATCATCATCCCCATGGCCATGAGTACGCTTGAAACGACAATGTCTATGATCAAGAATGGAATAAAGATCATGAAGCCCATCTGAAACGCTGTTTTCAGTTCGCTGATAGCGAAGGCTGGAACCATAACGGACAACGGGATATCTTCATAGCTATTTGGCTTCTCCATCTTGGTGTACCCCATAAACAATTGAAGATCCTTGGTTCTCGTATGAGTATACATAAACTTCTTCATCGGTACAGATGCCTTATCCAATGCTTCTGTTTGCGTGATCTCCCCCTTAATATAAGGCTGAAGAGACACTTCATTAATAGTAGAGAGCGTTGGACTCATGACGAACAACGTCAGGAACAGGGCAAGACCGATTAACACCTGGTTGGGTGGCATTTGTTGCGTACCCAAGGAACTACGGACAAAGCCAAGCACGACGACAATGCGAGTAAAGCTTGTCATCAACACCAGTATGGCGGGTGCAATGCTAAGCACCGTAATCAGTAGAATAATAGAAAGTGAGCTGGTGCTTGGTGTCCCTCCCGAATCTCCGATTTGAATATCTATATTCGGAATCGGATTGACTGGCTCGGCAGAAGCGACGGTGACAACAAGCACACTCCACAAGGCCAGCAACAAGCTGACTATCAGCACTTTTTTCTTCATTAATCCCTCGACCGATCTGTAGATTGTTCTTCCGGCTCTTGTAGCAGTTCTTCCATCTGCCGCTTCCGATCCGGCAGCTTACGCAGTTGTGACTGGAACACCTCATGAAAAGCGGTGCCTTCCAATTCCTCTTCTTGCGGTGGCTCCTTTTTGAAACGGGAGATCAGACCAGAAATACTGGACGCGAGGCCTGACAGTTCGGTGCCTTCCGACTCAAACGCTTGCTCCAGTACAGCCACCTCATCCGGATCGGATATTTTATCAATGAAGGAAACGTCCTCCCCTACACCGATGAGGTATACATGATCTCCGATTTCAATAACCTGGAGAGATTTGTTCGGGCCAAGGCCAACGGCTCCCAATATCCGTATAGAGCGACTCTGAGAAAGGTACCGGTTCCGCTTGCCCAGAAAACGGGCCAATATTATAATCAACGCCACAATAAGGACCAGAACAACGATTACGGTAACCAAACTTCCCCAAAGATCAACGTCTCCGGTAGGGTACGGAGGCTCCTGCTGCACCAAAGTCATCTCTGAACCCTACATTCCAAGCGTCTTGTTGATCGCTTCAATAACACGATCAGATTGGAAAGGCTTCACAATGAAATCCTTCGCCCCTGCCTGTATCGCATCGATGACCATCGCTTGCTGCCCCATAGCAGAGCACATGATAACTCTAGCATTCGGGTCCAAAGTTCTTATTTCTTTCAGTGCTGCAATGCCGTCCATTTCAGGCATCGTGATATCCATCGTAATCAGGTCAGGATGCAGCTCCTTAAATTTCTCCACCGCTTGCGCGCCGTCTTGAGCTTCTCCCACAACTTCAAATCCGTTCTTGGTCAAAATGTCGCGGATCATCATTCTCATAAAAGCTGCATCGTCTACGATTAGAATTCGGTTTGCCATTGATTTAAAATCCTCCCTAAACTATCTACTATTGTAATTTTTGAATGCGGTCCCATTGGCTAACGATATCCGTAACGCGAACGCCGAAGTTTTCATCAATAACTACGACCTCGCCTTTGGCAATCAACTTATTGTTCACCAGAATATCCACAGGTTCACCAGCAAGCTTGTCCAACTCAATGATAGAGCCTTGCGACAATTCCAGGATATCTCTGATTTGCCTTTGGGTCCTTCCTAATTCTACGGTGACTTTCAGGGGTATGTCCATCAGTAAGTTTAAATTATTTTCGTCAATTTGATTGAATGACGGATTTCCCAGGTTTGCAAACTGTACAGGCTGCACATTCGGATTGCGCCCAGGAGCAGTTCCATAATGATGTGGTTCTGCATAAGGCTGACCTTGCGGAGGATAACCGTAAGGTGCAGGAGGTTGGCTATATCCGACTGCTGGCGGCTGCTGATATACCGGCGCTGGCACATCTTGAGTGGCTGCCGGCATGGGTGGCGCTGATATCGATGGTGCTGGCGGTGCTACTGGAGCCGCTGTTGCCGCTGCTTCGAGTGACGCGCTTTCCGTTGTAGATCCGCTAATTAAACTATGAACCATCTCTTTGGAAAACTTCACGGTGAGCAGTTGCATAATTGTAGAATCTATTAAATCACCTATAGTTAGACGAAAAGAAATTTTAATTAGTGGGTCGGAAGGTGGCAAGCTCCCCACTCCATTTCCCTCAGACATATTAAGAATATCAATGCCAGGGGGAGATATGTTGACAAACCTATTGAAAATAGTTGACATTGATGTCGCCGAAGAACCCATCATCTGGTTCATGGCTTCTTGAACCGCACTGATATGAATTTCGTTTAATTCCTCTTCAGCCGGATTTCCTTCTCCACCTAACATCAAATCAGCGATCACTTGAGCATCACGGGTCTTGATGACCAGAGAGTTCATCCCTTCGAAACCATCGACATACTCGACGTGAATGGCTACATGCGGTTTTGGAAATTCAGCTTCGAACTGCGCCCGTGTAATCACCGATACCTTCGGGGTTGTAATATCCACCTTCTTATTCAGCAGGGTAGACAATGCAGTTGCTGCGCTACCGAACGTGATATTACCGATTTCCCCAAGAGCATCCTGCTCTAGTGGCGACAACACATCATCAACTGTCGGTTCGGCTGGCGCAGAATCAGATTCCTGATTAGCCTGCTTCAACAGGGCATCGATCTCCTCTTGAGATAAATAATCTTTACTCGTCAAGTTCTTCAACTCCTTCGCTGACAATTTCATCAATTTGTACAGCAACCCGGTCTTTTAAGGTTCCCGGACTACCAATGTATTTCAGCCTCTCCCCAACCCTAATCTGTAGCCCTTCCTGCACCGGTTTATTCAACGAGATAACATCGCCTACAGAAAGTCCCAAAAATTCCTGTATTGAAAGTTGAGACTCCCCTAACTCCGCGATAATCGGTAGTTGGGCCTTATGGACACGGTTGCGCAGTGCTTCAACTTCTTCAGGAACACGCGATTTCTTTTGCGATACAAACCAATGGTGAACCGAAAGCTTTGGCATAATAGGTTCGATAACAACATGTGGAATACAGAGATTGATCATCCCGGTCGTATCACCTATCTTGGTGCTTAAAGAAATAAGCGCAATCGTCTCGTTGGGTGAAACAATTTGCATAAACTGCGGGTTTGTCTCAAGTCCTTCCATCCGTGGACTAATGTCCACAATGGTCTTCCAGGCTTCCTGCAAGCTTTCGAATGCCCGGCTAAATATGCGTTCCATGATAATCGTTTCAATTTCCGTTAAAGCACCAACTTTTGAAGGTGTAGTTCCTACCCCTCCAAGCAACCTGTCCAGCATGGCAAAGGCGACATTGGGATGCACTTCAAGCACCATTCTTCCTTCCAACGGCTCCGCCTCAAAAATGTTCAGGATCGTCATTTTCGGAATAGAGCGGATAAATTCGTCGTAAGGAAGTTGTTCTACCTGAACCACACTAATTTGAACAAATGTGCGAAGCTGGGCTGAAAAATAGGTAGTGAGATAACGGGCAAAATTCTCATGAATTCGAGTCAAGCTTCGAATATGATCCTTCGAAAATCTCACGGCTCGTTTAAAATCATAGGCCCGGATTTTCTTCTGCGTCTCTTCCTTCTTCAGTTCCTCGGCATCCATCTCTCCAGATGACAGCGCGGCAAGCAGTGCGTCAATCTCATTCTGCGATAATACATCAACCAACCATCTCACCCCCTTGGAAAACTCGTATCCGTTCGATATTAGTAGATTTAAATTCTCGTCATAATAAAGTTGGTAATATCGATCTGAATCAAATTCCCTTCCGGCAGTGATTTGTTGATCAGGTTGAGGAGTTTGGTACTCAGATTGTCCTTTCCTAATGCTCCTGTCAGTTCTTCCGGCTTGGTATCAGCCAACGTTTTAATGATGATTGGCTTAATTTTATAATCTTTGATTTTGTCGAAGGATTCCTTAGAGATTTCGTTATCCAACTGGAAGGCAAAATTCATGACTACCACATAATTAGGATCTGATAGATTCGTTTTGATATCGTCGATTGTTGCTGTCACCAATACAATTTCGTCTGCCGATAATTGTTTCGTCTGAGCTACGCTATTAACAGCACTTCTCACTTCTGTACCAGGCTCAGGTTTGTTCATTTGATTTACCAGCAAAAAGGCAGCCAGCACGATCAGGGTGACAGCCAGCAAAATCGTCATCAGCCAAGGCAGCATTTTCTTCATGACCATTCCTCCGTTTGTTGCACTTTAATAGTTGCTGCGTGGATGCCGATTTCCTGGTAATATTCCTTGACCATCGCAATTACATCGGCCGCCTTCTCCAGCACAATAATACGCTTGCCCGTTACAAGGGTGACGTATGTATCCGGTGTTTCTTCCACCGTTTCAATCATTATTGCATTAAGCCATAACTGTGAACCGTTCAAGCGCGTTACAGAAATCATGATTTCCCTCCTGAATGATCATGGGACTGTATAAGCAGCCCGGGAAGAACGGGTCCTCCCCAGGCTACCCACTAGCTTATCGTTTCAGGTTAACGACTTCCTGTAAAACTTCGTCAGACGTAGTGATAATCCGCGAATTAGCCTGGAAGCCACGTTGAGCCACAATCATCTCAGTGAACTCGCCAGTGAGGTCAACGTTGGACATTTCCAACTGTCCTGCCACAAGTGCCCCTGTACCAACTTCCGCATCATTAGGGTTGGTATACACAGGATCGTCAACAAGGGAGTTTACCGTTATTCTGTAGAGGCTACCACCAATTTTCTCAAGCCCCTCAGGATTCGTTATTTTAGTAACACCAATAATTCCACCCTCACCATTAGTACCATCATTTAGTTTAGTTACTATAGTACCATTAGCAGATACAGAGAATGCGGTAACCGTTTCAAAATCAATAGGTTCAAGGATGTCTCCATCACTATTACATACAAACAAGCCATCAGAAGTTACTAGTTGACCAGCAGCATCCAAGTGGAAGTCTCCAGCTCGAGTTAGGAATGGTACTTCTTGATCTTCTGTTAGTTTAACTAGAAAAAATCCATCACCATCAATACGCATATCCAGCGGATTGTTAGTAGTCATTGCGCTTCCGCCCGTATGCAAAGTATCAATAGAACCTATAGATACCCCCAACCCAATCTGTTTCGGGTTCACCCCGCCGGATTCTCCTTCAACTGGAGCAGTAACACCTGCGATAGTCTGGCTCATAATATCCTTAAACATCACTCGCCCGGCCTTAAAACCAACAGTATTTACGTTAGCGATGTTATTACCGATAACGTCAAGCTTGGTTTGAAAGCCGCGCATTCCGGATACGCCAGAATACATAGATCTTAACATTCTTTCATCCTCCTCTTTAATTGTCTTTCTCTGAAGCCGCTTCAGTCGATCCACGGTCTTCCTGGCTTCCGTACCCGGTCCAGCCAGTCTGGTTAAACAATGATTACTGCGCTATCAATTTGTGTGAATACATTATCCTTCATACTGTTGCCATCCATCGCAGTTACAACCGTACGGTTATTCACATTCACGATTAAGGCCATATCCTTCATCAGAATCAGCGAGTCCTTCGCCCCTTTGGCCGCCGCACTATCAATGGCTGAACCGATTTGATGAAGCTGCTCCGGCTTTAATTCAATCCCGCGCTGCTCCAATCTTTTGACCGCATGGCTGCTAAAGTGCACCAGTTGATCCTGCAGCATGTCCTTAAAGGATGCCGCTTGGGGGTTACTCGCTTGAACCGCTTTACTCTGTTGCAGGCTACCCGGTTGCAGTCTGCCCGCATAGAACTGTCCAACTTTTATGGGGATATTCATGACGGATCAACTCCCTGTTCCGTCTCTTCCTCCACAGGCACTGAAACTTGTTCAATCTGCGAGACTTCAACCTCTCTAGCTCCGATTTTGACATAATGTACACCACTGCGTACAACAATGGAATCCACAATGCCACTCTCTCTCTCCTGAATGACTTCAGGCTGGCCAGTAACCACATCATAATTACCTGTTTTCGTTTGGATAAGCCAGGTTATTTCTTTACCAATCAGCCCTGATGTATTCCCCAAAGAATCTCCCATCTTGCTAAGCTGATCCGAAATGTTGGTCAGTTGTTCCACTGAAGTAAACTGAGCCATCTGGGCAACCATCTGTGTGTTATCCATAGGAGACAGCGGGTCCTGATTTTGCATTTGAGCCATCATCAGCTTCAAGAAAGCATCCTTGCCCAGCTCATTGCTTTTTTTGCTTGCTTTTTCTACATTCGCTTGCGAGTAATTCGGCCACATCACAGAGGATGTATACGTATCTGCCATGGAATTACCTCCTTTCCGCCTAATCTAAGCCCTGGCAACAAAGGAACTGCCGTAATCCTGCTCCTTGGCCTTCACTTCAGCTATCCATTCATTCCACTCTTCATTAAGATCATGGATAGTCAGAAGATCATCTTCCGCCAGTTGTCTACGTTTCTCAGCTTGCTGCTGCCCTGTACCATTACCGGATTGACGTCCTTCATCATGATACATATGGGAAGACAACGCTGTATTCTGCGTAACTTCCAATTTGCTGACTTGTAGCCCTTGCGATTGGAGCGCAGCTCTTAATTGTGACATTTGTTGCTCTAGAGATTCCTTGGCGAAGGCATGTTCCGTTACAAATTGAGCCGTTAACAGCCCATTTTGCATCGTAATTTTCACATCGACTTGGCCCAAATGTTCCGGATAGAGCGAAATTCTCGCCTCTGAAACACCTTGTAATTTGACGATCTCCAGTTTGTTGACCAGGAAACCACTCATTTCTTTGCCAAAGTTCTCAACTGGCACTGGCTTAGCTACTTGCTTCAAGGCAGCCACACCCTGATCTCTCAAAGCTAACTGTCCGGCGGTCACGATATTTCCTGTTTCCAGCCCCGTATCCTGCATTCCACCTGGATTATCGCTTACCGATTCAGACGAAGCTGCTGACGTTCCAATGATTTGAGCAAACTTGGTTGCCGCAACATCAGATGCTTGTGGTCCTTGCTGCAATGGAACTGATAGATTTCCATTCTTCAGCCCCTCAGAGTGTTGTCCTGAGTTGCCTTGCCCACCAGCCGTAGCCCCTGACTCGGGAACTATCTTGGCTTGCGTAGTTAAGTTTGTTAAATCAGCACCTTTAAGATTTTGGGCTTTGGAATCTGACGTATCTGGCAGCTCATTAAGCAGATTTTGCAATGTCTGCAGCATCAACTTGACCTGATGTTGATTCTCCTTGCCAGAGAGCGACTCGTTTGACGATATTAATTGAACCAATGCATCCTGCACGGCAAAACGTATCGTTTCCGAATGCTGTGCCAATATAGGCAGAGCAGATGCCTCTTGATTGCCGTTCTCTGTAGTCCCGGCATTCCCCGGCAAAAGTAACGTCTGGAGAGATTGCAGCCAGCCCTGAAGAACAGACAACAACGTGGAATCATTTTGCAGCGCCTCATCCAGCTTGGGCAGATCCTGCAAGAGATTTTCAAGTGCCGTATTTAGCTCAGCCTCATTCCCCTCAGCCTCCGCACCTTCCGCTAACCCTGTCAAACCGACCAAAGCCAGCAGCGACATCGAGGTTTGACCTTCCTGTGACTTTGCATCGCCCATCAGCATAGAAATAAGCTTTTGATCAAAGGAAGCACCGCTACTTTGACCTGCATCTGCTTTACCACTAGCTCCGTACCACAAAGCATTTGTCGTTGCCTTGCCCGTATTTACATTCGTGATTGCTTGACTCATTTTCATTTTCACCTCCTTTCAAGCGAAAGTTGTTGTAGCCCTCTTATTTCGAGACAAGTTGATTCAGGATCTTCACAGAAGTTTTCTCATCCGCCTTCGTCATCTCGGCTAATATATCAGACCGTGCCGAACTATTCACCGACTTCATGATTCTCAGGCCTTTATCAGGGCTTATTTTGTAGGTCTGTAACACAAGCTTAGCGGCCTCGGCGGCCGGCATAGCGGAGAAGGTCTGACTTAACTCCGTATCGTCCAATGCCGTTCCGGTAGTTGACGCAGCCTGACCAGTCTCTGCTTCTTTTTTCAATCTCGATTGCAAAGCAGCGATGGCCAAATCATCTGCTTCTTTGACGTCTTTCAATTTAATCGAAATGTCAGCCGCTTTTTGCGGATTCATCTTCTCTAAGATGGCCGCCTTGCTCTCATTATTCATCGCATCAAGCATTTGCAACGTTTCTTCTGTAGTTAATTTATCTAAGATAGCAGCCGCTTTACTGGGGCTCATCCCGGAATATAACTGTGCCAGCTTCTTGACTTCCTTCTGATAAGCTTCCGCTTCTGCCTTCTCTTCCTCTACCTGCTTCTGCACCTGAGCAGCCGCAAGTTGTTCTTCCAGTTCTTTCACCTTTGCTTGCTGGGCCTCGGCTTGCTGAGCCGCAGTTTGCAAATCCGCATCCTGCTTAGCCACTTGCTCCTGGAGCTGCTTTACCGCAGCGTCTATACTCTTCTGCTGCTCTTTCAGTTCCTTTTCCTTATCTGCGGCCAGCTTCTGCTCCTGCTCGCCTTCCGTTCGCTCCGGGTCCGGAACGAAATCTCTTACGACAGGAATGGCATCAGCCCACCGGTACATCATGTTGCGGAAATCCATATTAAATAAGGTGAGCATAACTCCCAGTAGTACAACCGTGAATAGAATCGGCGTCGCAAAAAACAGGAAACGTGAAAATCCTCCGCCTGATTCTTCCAACTCCTCATCCAGCTCCAGATTCGTTCTAGCCATTAATCCCCCTCCTTCGACAAGTCCATGTCAATCCCGCTATCCTTAACGGGCTCTCATGGCAAACCGGACAGTCGCCATCTCATCCAGCTCGTTTTGTTCCCGAAGAAGCAGTTCGTGCTGAAATTTGTCTTTGGCTTTTTCCTTCGCCTTTAGCCAAACCTTCTCATCCAACAGCTTGCCGTTCAATATAGTCTTTTTTTGCTCCACGTTTATTTCTGCCCTTCGGATATCCCCAAGCTTCCGCTCAATGGCCTGCTCCATGTACTCCATATAACGCTGTAACTCCTGGAGTTTGACCATCGGAGCTCTATTGGCCATCTCATATTGCAGCACCGCAGCGGTCTGTTCTTGCTCCTCCAGCAATTGTTTGAGGGAACGTTGCTCAGATTGAAGCTGTCCTACCGCAGCAGAGAGCATCCACTCAGCTTGCGTCTTCTCGTTTGATTTCAAATCCACAACTTTTTGATAGACATAACGGAACCTCATCCTTTAAGGGTCATCTCCTTGCAAATTCAGAAATTAAACGATTCTGTACTTCGGCAAGCGTTACCTTCTCATCTACCTTCTGCCTTGTGAACGCCCAGATGCTCTGGATGTATCCAATGGCTTCATCAATGTCTGCATTTGAGCCTGATTGATAGGCTCCGATATTAATCAAATCCTCGGAATCCTTGTATACCGCCATCAGTCTCTTCAAATTCTCCGCAGCATCATTTTGCTCGTCCGTCACGATATCCTTCATGACCCGACTGATACTCGCTAGAATATCGATGGCAGGAAAGTGACCCTTGTTAGCGATGTTTCGGTTCAGCACGATATGTCCATCCAAAATTCCACGTACCGCATCAGCAATCGGCTCATTCATATCATCGCCGTCTACGAGTACCGTGTAGAAAGCGGTAATTGACCCTGTTGGCCCTGTACCCGCCCTTTCCATCAGCTTAGGTAGTGCCGCAAATACGGATGGAGTGTATCCACGCATGGCCGGAGGTTCACCAACAGCCAGTCCCACTTCCCGAAGTGCCATGGCGTACCGGGTGACAGAGTCCATCATCAGCATGACATTCAAGCCGCGATCCCGAAAATATTCAGCAATGCTCGTGGCAATTAGCGCACCCTTCATCCGAATCAAGGCCGGCTGGTCGGAAGTAGCCACAATGACTACTGAGCGTTCCAGTCCTTCCGGTCCCAAATCCCGCTCAATAAAGTCTAGGACTTCGCGTCCGCGTTCCCCCACTAGGGCAATCACATTGACGTCTGCCGCCGTATTGCGGGCAATCATCCCCATCAGAGTACTCTTCCCGACACCGGAACCAGCAAATATCCCTACCCGCTGTCCCTTACCGATGGTCAGCAAGCCGTCAATAGCCCGCACACCAATACTAATGGGTTCAAGTACACGGGGACGATTCAAGGGATTAACCGGCTTACTATAGGTTGAATGATGGCTCATTCTTGATGGCAGCAATGACCCATCTAGGGGTTGCCCTAATCCATCCAGTACCTTGCCGAGCAGTTCAGAACCCACTTGTACAGTAAGTGGCTTGCCTGTTCCCACAACATCACAGCCCGGACCAATCGCCTGTAATTCCCCTAGTGGCATCAACAGCACTTTGTTATCACGAAATCCGACAACTTCAGCTTGCAGTGGCTGGGAAGCCTTGCTGGGATAAATGTAGCAAAGCTCGCCTATGCTGGCATCCGGGCCTTCGGATTCAACCATCAGCCCAATGACTTGCGTGACCTTGCCGTTAACCCTGACCGGATCAAGCTGCTTGAGATGATCGATATAACGTTCAGCGTTCATGCTCATCGTTCCCTTGCCCCCGATCCTCCGACTGCAATGAAATGCGAAGCAACTCTTTTTTAATCTCCGACAGTTGAGTATCAATTCGTGCGTCCACACTTCCAAAGGATGAGCGGATAACACAACCGCGATCCTTAACTGTAGGGTCTGGAAGAATTTGCAGCTCCGCCTGAGAGTCGATGGCCAACGTTAATTCCTCACGCGCAGCTTGTACAAACGAGAAGTATCCCGGGGATACGCATAACGCAATAACTCCCTGCTCTCTTTTACGAGCCAGACTCTTTCGGATAAGCTCCATGGTATAGTCTGGCTCCAGAGAGAGTTGCTTGTCGATCACTTTCTCGGCAATCGCGCAACTCAAGTCTACCAAGAATGGCTCTGCTTCCTGAATAATACGATTTTTCTCCTCATAGGCGTGCTCCAGGACTGTGCTAGCTTCATGCATCATTTCCTCAACTTGGGATTTCATCGCTTCCTCGGCTTGAGCCTTGCCTTCTTCATAACCTTGATTGAAGCCTTCAGCTTTCAGAGCTTCAATCATATCCTCGTCCTGTTGACGGCGTTCTTGCCACCAAAGCTCGATTTGTTCCTTGGCCTCCGTCAACAGCTGTTCGGCTTTGTCCGAAGCCTCCCTGACCTGCTGTTCAGCAAAATCCTTGGCATCACTCAGCATCTGCCGTCTGGCTCGCTCTGCCTCAATATCTTCGGGAGAGGGAACAACTTCCTTTACCTGCTCACGCTCGGCAGGAAAATTTGTCACTTCCTCCGCCGCAGGAGCAGCGTAAGACTTGGCTAAATCTAGTTGCTTCAATATTTCAACGGGAACATACTGCGACACCTTGATCAGGTTAGACAACGATGTCATCTCCTCCGCCACGGGCAATGATAATCTCACCCGCTTCTTCCAATCTGCGGATGGTAGCTACGATACGCGTTTGAGCTTCTTCAACGTCACGCAGCCGTACCGGCCCCATATATTCCATTTCTTCCTTGAATGTCTCGGACATCCGTTTCGACATATTGCGGAACACCGCTTCTCTGACCTCTTCGCTGGCCACTTTGAGGGCAAGTTGCAAATCGGCATTTTCGAGGTCGCGGATAATACGTTGAATCGAACGATTGTCGATGTTGACAAGATCTTCGAACACAAACATCCGTTTCTTGATTTCTTCGGCCAATTCCGGATCTTGAACCTCCAAGGAATCCAGAATCGTTCTCTCCGTCCCGCGGTCTACCCCGTTCAGAATCTGCACGATGGACTCGATGCCGCCCGCGCTGGTGTAGTCTTGTGTTACCGTTGCGGACAACTTTTGCTCCAGCACGCGTTCCACTTGAGAGATAACCTCAGGAGAGGTACTATCCATGACCGCAATCCTTCTGGCTACCTCGGCCTGTTTCTCCTGAGGAAGCGAGGACAGAATCGCCGCGGCTTGTTCAAATTGCAAATAGGATAGAACCAAAGCAATCGTTTGTGCATTTTCATTCTGAATAAAGTTCAGAATTTGGCTTGGATCAGCCTTTCTAGCAAAATCAAAGGGTCGAACTTGCAAGGTTGCCGTCAAACGATTGATAATATCGACAGCCTTGGATTGGCCAAGTGCCTTCTCCAAAATTTCCTTGGCGTAATTGATACCGCCCTGACTGATATATTCCTGAGCCAAGCAAATTTGGTGGAATTCGGCCATAATCATATCTTTGTCCGCGCTATCAACCGTACGGACATTGGCAATTTCCAACGTTAATTGTTCAATTTCATCATCCCGCAAATGCTTGAAGATTTGAGCCGATACTTCCGGACCCAATGTAATCAGCAATATGGCGGCTTTTTGTTTCCCGCTTAAAACCGGGCTCGCTGTTTTTGACAATGCGTTCACCCCTATTCGTCAGCCAGCCAGGTGCGAAGCAAGTTAACGAACTCATCCGGCTTCTTCTGGGCCAGTGTTTCCAATTGTTTGCGCACTTGGTTCTCATTCGTGACTGTATCCAAATTAATTGATGGAAACTCCGGAGCGAGCGGCAATGGAATTTCTTCCTCCACTTCCAGGTCTGGCTTGCGACGACGGAACAATACGATACTGAGAGCGATCAAAGCCAGCAATGCTGCCGCGCCAACGCCCCATACCCACGGGCTGGACAAGCTCAAACCAGCCTTTTGTGCGTCTCCCGAATGAAAAGGTTGGGACAATACCGAAACTTTTCCCTGCAATTCCTCGTCTGTATAAGTAGTACCTGAATCCGCCAAGTACGATCCGACAATATTAGATAGAATATTCTCAATCGCCGTACGGGTATTCTCATCCAAAGTTTCTTCGCCTTCAGGTGGTTCAACCGCAACATTGATGGTTAAATCTTTAATAACATAAGGGCTGGCGATAATATCCTTGGTAATTCTGTTGACTTCATAGTTAATCGTCGACGAGCTTTCTTCTGACGACGATCCCCCACTTTCTTCTGCCGAAGGATAATTAACGACATCCTCTTGCCCTGTCCCGGGCACACCACTATCCGGACTCGCACCTGTGTAGCTCTTTTGAATCCGCTGAGCACTAATTTCAATCCCTCTCATATTCTCCGTATCTACCGGAGTAACGAGGTTATCTTTTTGACTAATCTGGTCAAAATTGAGCTTGGAGGCTACCAACACTTCAATTTTGTCAGGACCAGTCAGCTTGGATAGAAATTGTTTTACGCTTTGGCGAACATCGCTTTCGAACTTCTTCTGTAGCGCCATGTTCTCCTGAACGGCAGTCGTAAGCGAACCCGATGATCCGCCTTGCCCTGTTGGAAGAAGTACAGTGTCATCGCTGGCCGATAAGGAAATGTTCTCTGTCGGCAAGTTAGGCACGGACGTCTTCACCAAGTTGAAATATCCGTCAATGGCATCCTGATTAGGACGATATCCCGGTTTGAACGACAATACGATGGAAGCCGTTGCCTTTTGTTGCTCTTCCGCACTGGCAAAAACATTTTCTGCCGGAAGGTTAATGAGCACCTTGGCATCGTTGATGCCCTGCATCCGTTTAAGGAGTTGTTCCACTTCTCCGTTTAACGCGCTCTTATACTTAACGTTAAACTCGTTGTCGGTCATCCCGATCAAAGAGGAACTTTGGTTAAAGGCCTCTAAGCCGATGGAACCGTTCTGTACAATACCTTGTGATCCAACATCTACTTTCACACGAGCAGCATCCTTGCTGGGCACCGATATGGTCGAGCCATCAGACCCAAGCTGATAAGGAACACCCGCTGATTCTAGATGAGTGATGATTCCAGCCGCATCGGTAGAATCCAGGTTTGTGAAAGCTACCTCATATTCGGTCTTGGAGAATTGGATCGTCAGCAAAATAATGGCTAGCATAATAAAAGCAATCGTTGAGATCAATAGTATTTTTTGTTTTTGACTGAATTGGTTCCAGTATGCGGTTAAACGATCCCGATACTGTGTAATTCTCTCATTCACAATGTCACCTCATCCGAAGCATGTTCGAGCATTAAATTTGCGTACGCATAATCTCTTGATAAGCTTCTATCACTTTATTGCGGACTTGCGTAGTCAATTGCAAACTTAACAAAGCTTGCTCAGAGGCGATCATCATTTCATCGGCGTTCACTTTGCCCAAGAGGAACTGATTGTTCACTTGCTGTGCATTGACTTCCTGAGCGGCAATACCTTCAATAGCATCATTCAAAAAAGTACCAAACTGTTTGATCGATCCCGCGGGAGTCTGCGACTGCGTCTGGCTGGTCAGTTGTGTTCCGGCCAATGGCTTTACAGCGTCAAAGCTCATTCTCTCAATCAACATCAACACTCCTAACTACAAGTTATAAGTTATCTATCATCTATCTGCTATTTACCGATTTGCAAAGCCTTGGTAATCATCGCTTTACTTGCATTGAGCGCGGTCACATTGGCCTCATAGGAACGAGTAGCCGAGATCATATCGACCATCTCTTTTAAAATATCTACATTAGGCATGTATACATAACCTTCATTGTCTGCATCAGGATGAGTTGGGTTATAAACCGGTTTGAACGGGGCCGCATCCTCCTGAATTTTAGTGATTTTGACCCCTTGACCAATTGCGCCTTTTCCCATAGCTGAGTCGAGAGCACTATTAAAATCAAATTCTTTAGGAGCCATGACTACGGTTTTGCGGCGGTAAGGAACAGCCTTGCCATCCTCCACTCTGGATCGAGTCGTTTCAGCATTGGCGATGTTCGAGGAAATAACGTCCATACGAAGACGTTGTGCGGTTAAAGCCGAAGAGGTGATACTAAAACTGTCGCTGATCTTCACTGTCCATTATCTCCCTTCTACAGCAGTTCGTTTCATTCTAATCAGATAGTTCATTTGTTCGATATAGGCGTTGTAACGCAGTTGGTTGTTTGCAAGCTGTGTCATTTCACTATCGATATCCACGTTGTTTAGGTTATTATTCATAACCGTGTTCTCGTCCGTTGTAACCAAAGGCTCAGGAACGCCATTCGTTGGACCTATAACGAAATGCCTGGAATTAGTTCTTTTTCCTTGCAACTCGGGTACTCCATCCTTCATCTCGGCTTGCAGCATATTTTCAAAAGCTACGCTCGAGCGTTTGAAGTAGGGAGTATCTACATTAGCAATATTATTGGAAATAACCCCTTGCCGGACATTCGCGGCCTGAACGGCTGTTTCTAGTCTGTCGAACCCTACTCCGTTCAACAATTGCACTTCATTTCCCTCCCCTGCTTCATCAAATTACCTTAATTTTCATTATTCAACAAACAGTACGTAAATCCTCTTTTTTTCGACATTATTTTGCTAATCATTGTCTTTCTTTTTATCTTTCTTATGTCCTAGTCGAAAAAACGACTAATAATGTCATATATCCTAAGTTTCACGGAGATTCGACATTATTACAATAAGAAAAAAGCCCTATCTTTCCAAAATTCCATGTAATTCATTTATATTATTATATAATAATGGTATATTTTCAATATTAATGTAAATAGTTTACGGCAATATTTTGTAGATTTTGTCAGATAAACAAAGGACCATTCGCCTGTATCCGGCAAAATGGTCCTTTGTTAACAATTTGTGAAAAACGTCTCAGGTCCCAGTCAGAAATTTTCAAATTAGCTTACAAGATGAACTGGCTGAGGTCACGATCCTGGGCAATATTTCCCAGTTTTTCTTTCACGTACTCTGGAGTAATCACCATTTTATCAAGGGTTAGCTCTGGAGCTTCAAAGGAAAGGTCTTCCAGAAGCTTCTCCAGAATGGTATGCAATCTTCGAGCTCCAATGTTCTCCGTATTGGCATTCACTGCCGCTGCAATACGAGCAATTTCTTGTATTGCTGCCGTAGAAAATTCAATCTCCAGACTCTCAGTACGCAGCAACTCCACATATTGCTTGGTTAATGCATTCTGAGGTTCCGTCAGTATAGAGACAAAGTCCTCCAGTGTAAGACTGCTAAGCTCTACGCGAATCGGAAAACGCCCCTGAAGTTCGGGGATCAGATCCGAGGGTTTGGCAATGTGAAAAGCCCCTGCTGCGATGAACAGAATATAATCTGTTTTAACTGGGCCATATTTAGTCATGATCGTCGAACCTTCAACAATAGGTAAAATGTCCCTTTGAACACCTTCACGTGAGACATCGGGACCTCCTCCCTGGCCACTGCGACTAGCTACCTTATCAATTTCATCGATAAAAATAATTCCGGTTTGCTCGGCACGTGTTACCGCTTCTTGAACCAGATCATCTTGATCGATTAATTTGGCTGCTTCCTCTTGAGTCAATACTTTACGCGCTTCCTTGACCGTCAATTTTCTTTTTTTGGTACGTTTGGGAAGGAGACTACCGAACATTTCCTGCATGTTCATGCCCATCTGGTCATTGCCCTGACCGGCAAACATATCCATCATGGTCGGGGCGTTATCCTCCACCTCTACTTCCACGATGTCGTCCTCCAACTGGCCCGATAACAACTTAAATCGTAATTGGCGGCGACGTTCAGTCAAGTCAGCATCTTCCGTGCTGGATTCCTGTGCGGGCGTCTCATTGGTATTCCCACCCCCGAACAGCATCTCAAATGGATTACGACCATTTTTAGCTTTATTCTCAGAGGGAACAAGGATGTGAACCAAACGCTCGTTAGCCAGTTCTTCCGCTTTATCCTTTACCTTCTCCGTACGCTCCAGTTTAACGGTACGTATCGCCGTTTCGATAAGATCACGGACCATAGATTCCACGTCACGGCCCACATACCCGACCTCCGTGAATTTGGTCGCCTCTACCTTGATAAACGGCGCACCGACCAATTTGGCGAGCCTGCGGGCAATCTCCGTCTTACCCACCCCGGTCGGACCAATCATCAGTATATTCTTGGGCACGATCTCATCTTGCACTTCTTCATGAAGCAGGCTACGACGGTAACGGTTACGCAAAGCGACCGCGACCGATTTCTTGGCCTGTTTCTGCCCCACGATATATTTATCAAGCTCCGCAACGATTTGTCTTGGTGTTAAATTCTGATCAGCCATTTTACGTCCCCCCAAACTATGTTCTTGCCTGAGATCATAAAATCACAACTCTTCTACAATGATGTTCCCGTTGGTGTATACGCAAATTTCTGAAGCAACCTCCAAGGAAGCACGAGCCATTTCCTTTGCTTCCATACCAGTAGCATGCCGCTTCAGCGCCCGGGCTGCCGATAGCGCAAAATTCCCGCCAGAGCCAATGGCAAGTATCTCATCATCCGGCTCAATGATCTCTCCGTTCCCGGAAATCAATAACATGCCGGTCTTATCCATAACAATCATAAGAGCCTCTAATTTGCGCAATACGCGGTCTTGCCGCCAATCCTTGGCCAATTCCACCGCAGCCCTTTGCAAACTGCCGTGATGCTCTTCCAGCTTGCCTTCAAATTTCTCAAACAGCGTAATGGCATCGGCCACCGAGCCGGCAAATCCGGCAATCACCTGACCCCGGTACAAGCGGCGCACCTTCTTGGCTGTCTGCTTCATAATTACATTTTGCCCAAATGTGACTTGCCCGTCTCCGGCTATTGCTCCCTGACCGTTATGACGCACGGCGCAAATCGTTGTGGCGTGAAAAGTCATGTCCATGGCTATGCCTTCCTTTCATTAGCGCTCATTCTATGTTATGAAATAGCTTATTGTCAGCATAACCTTTTTGCCTTATAGATTGCAAAAAAACGGTTGTTAGTCCAACCGTTTTTCTGTAATAAAGGATGTTAAGCTTTGTAACGCACGCTTAGCGAGCGCTTCGTTCTTCTCCGCTTTTTTGCGATAGCGGGCATCCAGCTTCGGAAATAGTCCAAAGTTGGCATTCATCGGCTGAAAGTGCTCAAAATCAGCTGTTGTTATATATCGGGCCATACTCCCTAGAGTTGTATCTTCCGGGAAGACGATGCCCTCTGTCTCGGTGGCAGCTCGAGCTGCGTTAATGCCCGCAATCAGACCCGATGCCGCAGATTCAACATACCCCTCTACCCCGGTCATTTGACCGGCAAAAAACAAGGTCGGCCGTGTCTTTAATTGATATGTCGGGGACAGCAGCTTGGGCGAATTAATAAACGTATTGCGATGCATGACGCCATAACGGACAAACTCAGCATTCTCCAATCCCGGAATCATGGAGAAGACCCGTTTTTGCTCTCCCCACTTCAGATGAGTCTGGAACCCCACCAGATTGTACAGGGTGCCCGCAGCATTGTCCTGACGCAGTTGAACAACCGCATGAGGAAGCTTACCCGTATGGGGATTCATCAGGCCGACAGGCTTCATGGGACCGAATAACGCCGTCTGCTTTCCGCGACGCATCATAATTTCAATTGGCATACAGCCTTCAAAATAAATCTCTTTCTCAAACTCCTTCAATTCGGCAACCTCTGCCGTAATCAAAGCATCATAGAAGGCATCAAATTCTTCTTCCGTCATCGGACAATTCAGATAGGCAGCTTCACCCTTATCATAACGCGATGCCAGATATACTTTGCTCATATCAATCGATTCCTTCTCCACAATAGGAGCAGCGGCATCATAGAAATAGAAATAGTCCTCGCCGGTCAAACGACGAATTTGCTCTCCTAACGCCGGAGAGGTCAGTGGACCTGTAGCAATGACCACAATACCCTCTTGCGGAATTTCAGTAATCTCTTCATTCCGCACCTCAATGAGCGGATGCTCACGCAAAGTTCTGGTTATCTCTCCCGAGAACCCATCCCGATCAACCGCAAGCGCTCCGCCCGCAGGAACCGCATGACGATCAGCCGCTCCCAGCACCAGCGAATCAAGCATCCGCATCTCTTCCTTCAGAACGCCGACCGCATTCGTTAGCCCATTGGCACGTAGCGAGTTGCTGCATACCAGTTCAGCAAACTGATCGGTATGATGGGCCGGGGTCTTGACGACGGGACGCATCTCATACAGCACAACAGGGATGCCGCGGCTGGCAATCTGCCAAGCCGCCTCACTCCCAGCCAGACCCGCCCCAATCACGGTTACTTTATCTTTAGTTGTCAACTTTAATCCTCCCTACGCTACCCATGAAGTATCTCTAAGCTGCCGGAGCCTACCCGCACGCCCCAGGATTTTTACTCATCGGCACCATCATCGTTCTCTTCAACTTCTTCCACGTAGTCGCAAGCCGTACAACGCAATTTGACACCTTGCTTGTTACGCTTCTCAATCATCAAAGAGCTACATTTAGGGCATGGCTTCGGCGACGGTCTATCCCAGGATACGAAGTCGCACTCCGGATAGCGGTCACAACCATAGAAGACCCGCCCTTTCTTGCTTCGACGCTCCACCACATGACCTTCCTTACAGGTGGGACAGGGAACGCCAATATCCTTGACAATGGGCTTGGTATTGCGGCAATCCGGGAAACCTGAGCACGCCAGAAACTTACCGAAGCGCCCCAGCTTGTAAACCATGGGCTTGCCACATTTCTCGCAGATTTCGTCGGAAACCTCATCCTCGATCTCAATTTCCTTCATCTCTTCCTCAGCCACTTGAAGGCGCTTCTCGAAGGACTCATAGAACTCGCCAAGCACTCGGACCCAATCCTCGGCTCCTTCTTCTACATGGTCAAGGTCTTCCTCCATATGAGCTGTGAACTCCACATTCAATATTTCAGGGAAAAATTGTTCCATCTGCTCGATAATGAGTTCCCCTAATTCCGTAGGCATAAACTTCTTTTCTTCAATAGCGACGTACCCACGTTTCTGAATCGTCTCCAATGTTGGGGCATACGTACTCGGACGCCCGATACCAAGCTCCTCTAGTGTTTTAACCAGACGGGCTTCGGTATAGCGTGGAGGGGGTTGGGTGAAATGCTGCTTGGGATCAATGGCTTCTTTCTTAAGCTTATCCCCCGGTTTTAATGGTGGCAAAAATTTATCGTCTTCATTGGCTTTCCCGTCATCGTTGCCTTCCACATACACCTTCATGAAGCCGGGGAAACGAATTTTCGAGCCTACAGCACGAAATGTAGCTTCACCAGCGGCAATGTCCACAGACATCGTATCCAGCACGGCAGAGGACATCTGACTGGCCATAAACCGATCCCACACTAACTTGTACAGGCGATATTGATCCCGGGTCGTGAATTCCTTCACGGATTCAGGATCACGCAATGCCGAGGTTGGACGAATGGCTTCATGGGCATCTTGTGCCCCCGCAGCCTTCTTCACATACTGCCGTGGAGTCTCGGGCGCATAGGCATCTCCATATTTCCCGAGAATATATTCCTTCGCCTCTTCCTGAGCCGAAGCAGCGATTCGTGTGGAGTCGGTACGCATATAAGTGATCAAACCGACGGTACCCTCTTTGCCGAGGTCCACCCCTTCATACAATTGCTGGGCTACGGACATCGTTTTGGCAGCACGGAAATTAAGCTTACGCGCAGCCTCCTGTTGCAGGGAACTCGTGGTAAAAGGAGCCGCCGGGTGGCGAAGACGTTCCTTTTCCTTCACATCAGCTACACTGAATTTGGCCTTCTCAATGGCACTCAGAATCTCCTGGACTTGTTCTTCACTCTTCAGTTCCAGCTTCTGGCCATGGAGTTGATGGAATTTCGCTTCAAAGGCGTTATCTCCGGTCTTCAACTTAGCCGTAATACTCCAGTATTCTTCCGGAACAAATGCAGAGATCTCGTTCTCACGATCCAAAATAATTTTGACCGCAACGGACTGTACCCGTCCTGCGGACAAGCCCTTCTTGACCTTCTTCCATAACAGCGGGCTGATTTTGTAACCCACAAGACGGTCCAGAATACGTCTCGCCTGCTGCGCGTTGACAAGATCCATATTGATCTTGCGCGGCGTTTTGAAGGCATCCTTGACAGCTTGCTTGGTAATTTCATTAAATACAACGCGGCATGTTTCCGTTTTATCCATGTCAAGGACATGGGCCAGATGCCAGGCAATCGCTTCCCCTTCACGATCCGGGTCAGCCGCCAGATAAATTTTCTTCACTTTTTTGCTGGCATCTTTTAATTCCTTTAATACGGAACCCTTCCCACGGATCGTAATATACTTCGGACTGAAGTCGTTCTCTACTTCAACCCCAATCTGACTCTTGGGCAAATCGCGAACATGACCCATTGAGGCTTTCACGATGAATTTGCTGCCTAGGTATTTGCCAATCGTTTTCGCCTTTGCAGGCGACTCCACGATGACGAGTGAATCCGCCACAGGTTCGTCCTCCTCTCGAACAATACAAAGCTTCTAATAGATGATACACATATAGTCATATATGGAGCCACTCTCAGTTAGGAATGGACTATATTAATTGATAAACGGTGCCGGGTAACTGTACCACCGTTTTTTTCATGATTAAAGATAACAGAACTGAATGCAAAAGTCCAAAATCCCACCCGGTCCGCATGAGCAATTCATCAAAACCAAGTGTTCCCTGCTCCAACATATGGTATATGCGGCGCTCCTCATCTGTCAACTCGTTTTCTGTTACCGCTTCCTTGACAGGCTCTCCCAGAGACGGTAAAAATGCTTCGTATTCCTCCAAAATATCACTCGCATCCGTCACGATCTTTGCCCCTTGTTTAAGCAATGTCAATGTTCCTCGGCTTTTGGGCGAAGTGATTGGGCCCGGTACAGCAAATACGTCCCGATTGGCCTCCAATGCCAAATCGGCTGTTATAAGCGACCCGCTACGCGCATCCGCTTCAACCACTACCGTGCCTCGGGCAATTCCGGCGATAATCCGGTTACGTTGCGGGAACATCCCTGGATGTCCTGGGGTTCCGGGAGGATACTCGGAGACTACCAGGCCCTGTTCTACAATGTGCCGATACAGTGAAGTATGCTCCGAAGGATAAGGTACATCGATGGCCGTACCTAACACGGCAATAGTTGGCCCTGCAGCCAGCAAGGCCGCTTCGTGGCAGACACCATCGATTCCCCGGGCTAACCCGCTGACAATCCCGATTCCTCGTGATGCCAGCTCCTCCGTCAGCATGGCAGCGACCTTCCTGCCATAAGCTGTAGGCACGCGTGTACCAACCAATGCCACAGACAGACGATGTAACAGCTTTAAATCTCCTTTGGCATAAAGTACCCAG
This sequence comes from Paenibacillus sp. 1SOY10, assembly GCF_056836745.1. Classification (NCBI taxonomy): domain Bacteria; kingdom Bacillati; phylum Bacillota; class Bacilli; order Caryophanales; family Paenibacillaceae; genus Paenibacillus; species Paenibacillus sp. 1SOY10. Next base: position 427,781 of record NZ_JBXENK010000001.1, read on the forward strand.
GGAGGACGCATCGTTTCCTTCATTAGTAAGGGGTATTCCGGATCAAGCCGGGTAATGACCTCAATGTCTTTTTGTTCAAGCTGTTCCCTCCGCGCTTCGATCCAGTCCTTTGACCACTCACTGCACAGCTTCATAGCCAGTTCCAGATCCAGTCCACGTTCGAACCAATCGGATGGGCTAAAATGCAAGGCATTCTCCCAGTCCCCGAAAGGATGATTAATAATACGTTGCAATGTGGCAAAGCCAATTCCCGGAAAGGCGTGCAGTCCTGCCAATATCCATTTCTTCTCCATAGACTTCCTCCATATTCGCCTCATAAAACAACAAAAAGCAACCCTCTGCCCATAGGCGTAGAAGGTTGCTTACCTTGCATTAAGAGGTATTGAATTCTCGCACTACCTCTCTAAGAGACATTTTTCTTGCATTATAGCAAAGCTTAATGGGTAGTGCAAAGATTTAAGAGGCCGCGTTCCTCCAGAACGCTAACCAGTGTCGCTCCCATTTCCGAGGGGGTTGGAGCTACCTTAATCCCGCAAGCCTCAAGCTTGGCGATTTTCTCCTTGGCTGTCCCCTTGCCTCCGGATATGATCGCGCCGGCATGGCCCATCCGCTTGCCTGGAGGCGCTGTTACACCGCCGATAAAGCCCACGACTGGCTTCGTCATGTTCTGCTCAATCCATTCGGCAGCCTCTTCCTCAGCCGTACCTCCAATTTCACCAATCATGATGACCGCATGAGTGTCTTCATCGTCATTGAAACGGCGTAAAATATCAATGAATTCAGAACCCTTGACCGGGTCCCCACCAATGCCGACAGCAGAGGATTGCCCGATGCCACGAGTCGTCAATTGATGAACCGCTTCATAGGTCAGCGTGCCGCTCCGCGAAACAACACCAATATGTCCAGGAAGATGAATGTAACCTGGCATAATACCGATCTTGCATTCCCCCGGAGTAATGACACCTGGACAGTTCGGACCGATCAGGATCGTATTTTTTCCTTCCATATAACGATTGACCTTAACCATGTCGAGCACCGGAATACCTTCCGTGATACATATGACAAGCTCCAACTCTGCATCCACAGCCTCCAGAATGGAGTCCGCCGCAAAGGCAGGAGGTACATATATCACGCTCGCTGTCGCACCCGTAGCTTCCTTGGCCTCCAGTACCGTATTGAATACCGGCAGGCTAACTACTCCCCCCGTCTCCAGGGTGATATCAACCTGGGTGCCACCCTTGCCTGGCGAGGTTCCGCCAACCATTTGTGTCCCGTAATCCAAGGCCCCTTTGGCATGAAACAATGCTGTTTTTCCCGTAATTCCCTGGGTAATGACCTTCGTATTTTTATCAACCAAAATACTCATATTTCGAGCCTCCCCTTCATGGATAGGTGAATGACTTCAGGATACAAGTGCAACTATTTTCTGGGCACCGTCCGCCATCGAGCCCGCCGCAACGATAGGCAAACCGGAGTCGGCTAAAATCTGCTTACCGAGTTCCACATTCGTCCCTTCCAGGCGCACGACCAGCGGGCGGTTCAACTCAACTTGACGTGCCGCCTCAACGATACCCGAAGCAATCACATCACATCTCATAATGCCACCAAATATGTTCACGAAAATCCCCTTCACCTGGGCATCAGACAAGATGATCTTGAAGGCCTCAGTTACCTTCTCTGCTGTGGCTCCGCCACCTACATCCAGGAAGTTGGCGGGATCTCCGCCGTAGTATTTAATGATATCCATCGTCGCCATGGCCAGGCCCGCTCCATTCACCATACAGCCGATATTGCCATCTAGTGAAATGTAGCTCAAATCAAACTTGGATGCCTCGATCTCCTTCTCGTCCTCCTCGGTTAAATCCCGCAGGGACAAGATATCCTTATGACGGAACAGCGCATTAGAATCAAAGTTCAGCTTGGCATCCAGCGCCAACACATTTCCATCACCTGTTACAACGAGGGGATTAATCTCTGCGATAGAGCAATCTTTATCGACAAAGGCCTCATAGAGAGCAAGCATAAATTGTACAGTTTTGCCGACCAGTTCAGACGGAATATGGATGTTGTAAGCCAGGCGCCGAGCCTGATAAGGTTGTAAGCCGATAGCCGGATCAATAACTTCCTTGAATATTTTCTCCGGCGAGGATGCGGCCACCTCTTCGATCTCCGTACCGCCTTCTTCCGACGCCATCATGGTTACCCGGCCAGTTACACGGTCGATGACTACCCCAACATAATACTCTTTTTTAATGTCACAGCCTTGCTCGATGAGCAGCCGCTTGATTTCTTTGCCTTCTGGACTCGTCTGATGCGTAACCAGTACCTTTCCAAGCAGTTCACTGGCATACGCTCGAACTTCCTCCAGGCCCTTGGCCACCTTTACTCCTCCAGCCTTGCCCCGTCCTCCAGCATGAATCTGTGCCTTCACGACCACAACCGGAGTTCCTAGCGCTACCGCTGCTTCCACGGCTTCATCCACCGTAAAGGCCACTCTTCCCTCAGGAACGGCCACGCCGTACTGCTTCAGGACTTCTTTTCCTTGATATTCATGGATATTCATGGGTAAAAATCCTCCTATCAACAGGCGGTATTAGAGAGTTCAAACCGAGATCATTGTACCACTTTTTTAAAACGCTTACCTTAAAAAGTTCATTATTTATACACAACTTTTTTATATGGTTTTCATCTCATTTTGAGATGAATCAATAAATGAAAGGTTAAAAGTTGTGCGAGGCCTCTCCATTTCATGCAAGCGCTTTTAATTGTTGATTTTATCCTTAATCTTAAGTATCGTACCTTGGGCCAGTTATTTTGTTTTTCCTGACAGAATACGACAAAATATCTCAATATGAGATGAATGAAGCCTATTTCAACTTTTCTAATAAAGCTACTATTCTTGTGATATATTTGGTTGTTCTGAAACTTAAGTCCACGATACCTTGACAATTTTACAATGGAATCCTAAAATACATATTATTTAGTTGAACCGGAAAATAAGGAGGCACCTTTTTCCAAATCCGCTTTGTAATTGTGCGGTAATTTATGGGAAGGGGTGCTTTTTGCGATGTATGGAAAATTGCACAGTGCGTGCTTGTACGGTATTGATGGAGTTGTGATTGAGGTAGAAGTAGACTTGGCTAGTGGCATTCCCCAAACGCATATCGTGGGACTACCTGACTCTGCCGTTCGGGAAGCAGTGGACCGGGTGCGGGCAGCAATCAAAAACTGCGGGTACCGCTTTCCCCTTCAGCGAGTGACAATTAATCTGGCACCTGCGGATTTGAGAAAGGAAGGCGCTGCTTTTGACCTGGCCATCGCCCTTGCCCTGCTTACGGCGAGCGATCAAGTCAGACTGCCTGCGGATGAACGTATCTTGATCATTGGAGAATTATCGCTCGATGGCCAGCTTCGCCCAGTACCGGGCGTTTTATCGATGGTGGATCGGGCACGAAGGGAAGGCTTCCACTCTGTTCTGCTTCCGCGCGAAAATGCGGAGGAGGCCCTATTACTAGGAGGAATTCGGGTATATGGCATCTCGCATCTGAATGAACTGAATCCTGGGGCTGATGGCTCCAAGAGGGAAGAAAGTGATATGAGTTGTCATCCCCCGCAAGGAGAGGGACAACCCCTGATTTTGACCACGCTAAAACATCTTGAGGTTGAGTCAGGAGCGAGTTCCAGCATCTCTACCGCCCTGGCGCCTACGCTTGATTATAGCGATGTCGTGGGCCAGCGCCATATCAAACGCGCGTTGACCATTGCTGCCGCCGGCTTTCATAATATTGTGCTGATTGGCCCGCCAGGAACAGGCAAGACCATGCTGATTCAAAGGCTACCGTCAATCCTTCCTCCGCTGAGCCCGGAGGAATCGCTGGAGGTCACTAAAATCTACAGCTCGGCAGGCAAGCTGAACCAGCATGGACAAGGCTTGATCTCTGTCCGACCCTTTCGCTCCCCACATCACACAATCTCATCGGGAGGTCTGATTGGAGGTGGCAGCATTCCCAAGCCCGGTGAGGTGAGTCTGGCCCATCACGGCGTTCTCTTTCTCGACGAGCTGCCCGAATTCTCCAGGCAGGTGCTAGAGGTACTTCGTCAACCGCTTGAGGAACGTAAGGTCACAATTAGCCGCTCCCGGGCTGCATTTACTTTCCCAGCCCATTTTTTACTTGGGGGTTCTTTAAACCCATGCCCTTGTGGATTTTTTCGCTCCGAGCCGCCCCTGCCAGCTTGCACTTGCACGCCTTGGCGCATCGCTCAATACCGGGAGAAGCTCTCAGGCCCGCTGCTGGATCGTATCGATATGCAGGTGGAAGTACCAAGACCACAGCAATGGCAGGAGGATATCCAGCCTCTCAGTTCGGCTGATATGCGAAAGCAGGTGCTTAGTGCAGAACAAATTCAACGCCAGCGATACAAAGGCACCTCAATTTCCCGCAATAGTGAGCTTTCCGGAAGTCTGCTCAGAAGGTTTGCCCCGTTGGAGCCGGATGCAACCAAGCTGTTGCAAGCCGGGTTTGAATCACTTGGGCTCAGTCTGCGAGCCTGCGACCGCATCATCAAGCTTGCCCGGACCATCGCGGATCTGAACGGACAAGAACAAATTCGAGCAGAACATATTGCCGAAGCCATTCAATACCGCCAGTTCGACCAGCTTACCACTCATTAACCGCGTACAGTACGGCTCCTACAATCTGCTTATATAATTCCGAGGAGAGCTGCTCGTACTTCTCGGATAAATTTTTCTCCCGAGCCATTCCCCAGGGGGAATCGTTCCAAGAGCCCATGCCCCCAAAGACATCTGCGGAGCTAGCCGCGTGGAACATGTTCAAATGCTTCTGTGGCAAGGGAATTTCAATACCGGACGCTTTGGGCGACTCTCCTGTTAGCACCTGCTCCGCTTGTCGGAACAAATAGCCAAAATTGTCACACTCAATATCGTCAGCCAACTGGGCAATTTCACGAAGCACTTTGGCAAAATCCTCTGTATTATCTGGGAAAACAGGCTTCTCTTGCGGCGGGTTTTCCCAGCGATGTTCAACATAATGGATGTCCCATCCCTTTTTCCCGGTATTGAATGTCCACGTCGGCATTAAATACGTGACTTCCCCATCCTTGTAAAAACAAGTCAGCAGGTTACGGCGCGCACCGGCAAAAGCAAGCAAATGCCTATCCTGTACCTCGGCAGGGGTCAAAAATTTGACCTCTGTCAGTTTGCGTTTGAGAGCTTGTTTATACCATTCCTCCACGTTGTTGAATGGACTTCTCACTGCCCTATCCTTGTGAAGACAATCGAAGGTCACGGAATGCTCGTAGGAGGTCGTCTTGTACTTTATTTTGCTCTTCTGTCTCAACGCCTGCTTCGTGCTGGCTACAAGACTACTGATTTGATACATTTCTCCGTTCATGTCTTCCAAGTTCCCCCTCTTCGTACGATAGTGATTAGCAATAACTGTATACTACATCAAGTCCGTGGCACAAGGCACTGAAGAAATAACGGGCCAGGACTTCAAGGGGGATGATTCCCACTAAAGTCCTGGCCCATATTTATTTAATATAAGTTCCACCCTTAGCTTAGGTAACGATACAATGATGCCCCGCGGCTTAGAAGGCCGCCGGGATATGCTCCAGTTCTACTTTTCCAGTCCGGTCAAAGGTAATGGCAATCACATCAAATCGAACATGGGCATCCGATTGCCCGGTCTGATGCAAATACACTGCCGCAGTGCTGCGAACCTGAGCGATTTTACGAGGAGTCACTGCCTCAACAGCCGTTCCATACCCAGCAGCCCTGCTACTACGGCTTCGGACTTCAACGATAATGATCCAGTCTCCTTGCCGGGCAATCAGATCAATCTCTCCGGAACGACAGTGCCAGTTACGCTCCACGATTGTATAGTCAAGGGAGAGTAAATACTCAGCGGCTGCCTGTTCCGCATGACGTCCCCGCTCTTTTCGCTCATCTCCCGGAGTTCTTTTCCTGTATGGGTTATTCAAGGAACAACTCTCTTTCCATCATTTTATCGGAACGATATATAAACGTTAAAATTTCCGCGACCAGATCATACAGCTCGGCTGGAATTTGCTGATCCAGATCCAGCTTGGACAGCACCTCCACCAGAGCGGCATCCTCCTGAACAGGAATCCCATGTTCCCGAGCCGTCTCCAGAATACGCTCTGCCAGCAGTCCCTTACCCTTGGCAGCCACGATAGGGGACTCTCCCTGACCAGGATCATATTTCAAAGCAACCGCCTTTTTGAAAGCCAATTCAGGCTCTTTTGCCCCTTCACTCATACCCGGTAATCCACCCCTTTGTAGGGACTTGGCGCATAGGACAGCGGCAGGCTGAAATCCGTCGTCTCCCCTTCTTCTGTCTCAGGTGAGATGAGTGGCTCCGCCTTCAGCGAAAGAAGCTTGTAGCCAGCCCCAGCTAGTGCCGTCTCAATCTCGTCATGACGAGATTCCAGAAATACACCGGTGACTTCCTTCTCGCTGTACAGCTTAAGCAATACCTTCTTATCAGCAACCTGTACGTCGACCATAATTTGTCCTAATGCTTGCATCTGCAAATCGAACCATAACCGGCAGTTAGCCGGGTCCAATTCGCCCTTGCGGCCACGGCGCGATTCGATATGCACCGCGGCGGTCTGCTGCCCGTCGGGACCGATGAAGGGCAGGAACATCGTAACCTGCGCAAATGGAGCGGTCCGATCGGTATTCAGTAGCAACTGCTGTCCGGTCAGTTGCATCACCAGTTGCCGAGCGGCCTCTTGCAAAGGCGGCGGCAGTTCGCTTGAGGCCATCGCCTGCAGCAGAAGGCCCTTCAAGCTCTCTTGCGCAGCCGTGCTGGCGGTGCCGGTCATCGGCACGCCGCCGCTGCGGGCGGCCACGACGGCCGCCTCGCTGGCCGTAGGCTGCGCAGGGGCTCCCGCCGCGCGCGCATCCAGCGCGGCGGGTTCCTTGGGCGGCGTCGTGCTCACGCCGCCCGCCCCGGTTGCTGCGCCCTCCTGGCGCAGCAGCGGGGCTTCGCCCGGCGCGGCCGTAGGCACGCTGCCGGCTCCCGGGCCGCCGGGCGCCTGTGCGCCCCCGGCGGGAGCCCCCGCGGCGCCGCCTGCCTGCGGCGGCGCTTCTTGCGCCGCGGCCGGGGCCGGCGTACCGCCGCCCGGCCCGGCCGCGCGCAGCACTTGCTGCTCGTGCTCCGCACCGAGCAGCTTCAGCACGCGCCCTACCCACGGCTCTGCCGCGGGGGCGGGGTGCGTGCTCGCTGGCGCAGCCCCGGCGGCGCTACCGCCGCCGGGTAACGGCGCTGTCGCCGGAGGAGCGGGGCTACCGGCGACAAGGCCACTCCCTCCCGGCATCGCTGTGCCGGGAGCGCCTCCCTGCTGCGGGCTACTGGCTCCCCGGCCCGCGGTTCCCCCGGCCATGCTCTCCTCCGTCATAGCCGAACTAAGCGCAAGCAGCAACGTTTGTAGCCTACCTGCTAACTCGGCAGAGGCGCCCGCATTTCCGGCAGATACGCCTGCCGTCAGTGCTTGTCCCCCTACCCCGCCGGCAGGCAAACCTCCTTGCTGCGCTAACTGCACCAGACCCGCCGCCTGATTTGGCTGAGCTGTACCACCAGCCACAGTACTCCCTGCCACCGAAGATGGCGAAGCTCCCGTTCCAACTCCAGGTTGCGGTGTCTGATTGGAAGGCATTGCTGTGGGTGCGGGAGTGACGTTCTTCCCCCCCGTCCCACTATTTCCGCTCTCAGGCTGACGCAGAAAAGCAGCCAACTGATCCTCGAGCGAGGATAACAGTATATGAAGTGGAGGACCAAAAATAGCTTGATGCAGCCCTGCAACCGATTCACCCGTAATCGGCAGGCCACGGCTAAAGGCAATACCCGCCGCCTGAACCCACTCCGACAAGGGCACCCCGGCAGGCCTTTGACCGGATATCTGTTGTAGCAATAATACATTTTCCTTCGTCAAAGGCAGTCCGCTCTTCTGCATTAACTGCAGGAGTTCCCGATTAGCCGGGGTATCCTCAAAGCCTAAGGATTCCAGTGTCTTGGTAAGGGAAGCCGCAGATAACACCGTATTGGCCGTCATCTCCATAGGCTTTAGTACGGGCAATCCCCCCTCGGCTTCAGGCTGGACCTGAAGCAACGTGGTTTCTCCCGGACGAAGTGGAGTTTCCAGAGCTGCGTGTAACTTGACACCCTGAACCTGGATTACCGCATCCTGCCCATTCTCCGATACGGATAACACCGTGCCCCGAACCACCTGCCCCGTTCTTAATTCCAAGGATTTGGGCTCCCCGGCCTTTACATCTCCCATCATGCTGCGCAGCAGCGGTCCGATATTCATAACTTCCCCTCCTCCTATAACCTGATATGGAAAACCCGCCTCCTGCGAGAGCGGGTCAATGACACGGGTTTAGAACAACGTCTGCTCTTCTTCCGCAAGCAGGTTTCGCATAAAGCTTCTGCGGTGCAGCGGCGTGGGTCCAAGGGCTAAAATCTGCTCACGATGAAATTTGGTCCCATAACCCTTATGTATGGCAATACCGTACTCAGGATACCTCGCATCCCATTCCCCTTGGCATAACCTGTCTCGCGTCACTTTGGCGATAATCGAGGCTGCGGCAATCGACTGGCTGGTCGCATCTCCCTTGATGACCGACAATTGGGGGATCGGAACATCCACCTTCTCAGCATCAATCAGCAGAAAATCTGCCGGAACTGCCAGCCCTTCTACCGCTTGCTTCATAGCCAGCCGAGTCGCTTGCTTGATATTAATTCTGTCGATGGTCGCCGCATCCACATAACCAATCCCTACGGCCAACGCCTGATCCATAATGATATCGTATAATTGATCTCGTTTTTTTGCGCTTAGCTTCTTAGAATCATTGACGTCCTGGAGCACAAGCTGCTGGGGCAAAATGACCGCTGCGGCCACCACATCTCCGAACAAGCAACCTCTTCCCACTTCGTCAATGCCAGCAATATGCTGATAGGAAGCTCCATATTCCTGTTCATATTTCAACAAGTCTTCCATAATGCCTCCTTCAAACCTCCACCGTGGAACTTGCCTATAAGCTACTCCAAGCTGATGGAAGTCACCACTATGGCCTTATCCCTTATTATCGGCTTTCTGCCTTGGATTCTATAGTACATCCTGTGAAAAAACAAATAGCCCCCGGCGAGAGGCCGACGGCTATTTCTTAGTAAGGTGCTTCTAGTGAATATCTACCCAGCTTACCGGCCCTGAGCTCACGAAGCAGGATTTGCGACGCCTTCTCCAAGTCCACACGTCCACCGCTCATAATGCAACCGCGCTTACGCCCAACTGCCTCCATCACGGCAACAATCTCATCAGGATTCTCATAGTCCTGCGGCTCTTCAGCCAGCTCAAAACGTGCCTGGAATGGTTCCCAATAATAACGGACGAGATATTTGACCGCAAAAAAGGCGATATCTTCCACATTCAGGATCTCTTCTTTAATGGCTCCTGTCACGGCCAACCGGTAACCTACGTTTTGATCCTCGAATTTGGGCCATAGAATACCCGGCGTGTCCAGTAATTCCATCTCCGTACCGACCTTAATCCATTGCTGTCCCTTGGTTACACCAGGCCGATCACCGGTAGCGGCTATTTTCCGACCAGCCAGCCCGTTAATGAGGGTCGACTTACCTACGTTAGGGATCCCTACAATGAGAGCCCGCACCGCCCGGGGATTGATTCCCTTGGCAATTTGCTTCTCAATCTTATCCTTGAACAATTCCTTCGCCAAGCGAGGAATTTCCTTTAAGCCTTGCCCGCTGGAAGCGTCCGCTTCCACCGCCAAATGACCCTCTTGCTTAAAGTGTTCGATCCACTGCTTTGTCACAAGCGGGTCAGCCAAATCAGCTTTGTTCAGCACGATCAAGCGTGGCTTGCCCTGCAAAATCTCATCAATCATCGGATTACGACTGGATACAGGCAGCCGAGCGTCCAGCAGTTCTATCACCACATCGATCAGCTTCAATTTATCCTGAATTTGCCGGCGTGCCTTGGTCATATGACCGGGAAACCATTGTATTGCCAAATTTGCTCACCTCATATTTCCAATGAACGCGCCTTCTAGTTTACCCTTCAATTAATGCCGGATGAACTTAAAATCGCTCAGCGGCCAAAATACCATATCGGCTCGGCCCACAATTTCATTGTAGCTAACGTAGCCGATTCTCCGGCTATCGGTACTGTTCGACCGGTTATCCCCCAGCACAAACACGTACCCCTCAGGTACAGTTCCGTCAGGCACGTCCTGGTTCGGGAAGTTGGCTTCTATATTATATAACTCATTAAGTTTATGCTTCTCATCGACAACATCTTTAATGTATGTCTCGTCCACGATTTGTCCATTTACCGTTACCGTGTCCCCTTCTACTTGTACAGTATCTCCGGGAACTCCAATCACACGCTTGATAAAATCACGACCCTCCTGCGGAACATGGAATACGATAACTTCTCCATGCTTGGGATCGCGTATATCATAAATGATCTTGTTAACGATAATACGTTCACTCGTGTGAAAATTAGGCTGCATGGACGAACCATCCACGATAAACGGTGCAAAGAACAGCCAACGGATCAAGAGAACGAGCACAACAGCGATAATAATGGCCTTTAGCCATTCCAGCATCTCGCTTTTTTCATTCTTATCCTTATGTACCGTTCCCGGCCCTTCCGGTTGCCCCATCTGGTCAAACGACTGCGAATGCTCCGAATAGTGCTGCTCTCCCTGTGTCTCCATGGGTCGCGGCCTCCCTTATCCCTCACAAATGGGTAAATGGAAAAAGTAAAGGGGCTTGAATATACAAGCCCCTCTTGTTCGTTAATTAAATTAACGACGCACTTCTTTAATTCTCGCTGCTTTACCGCGAAGTTCACGAAGATAATACAACTTCGCACGACGCACTTTACCACGGCGAGCCACTTCGATTTTATCGAGTTTTGGGGAATTGATCGGGAAAGTTCTTTCCACACCTACACCATTCGAAATTTTACGAACGGTAAAAGTTTCGCTAATTCCACCGCCACGACGCTTGATAACAACACCTTCAAACAATTGGACACGCTCACGAGTTCCCTCAATAACCTTAACGAACACTTTCAAAGTGTCCCCAGGGCGAAAACTCGGAATATCCTTGCGAAGTTGTTCTTGCGTAATCGCTTGTACGATATTCATCTATGACTCCCTCCTTCCACTCAGGTGTTCATGCCTCTTCCGGAGAAATCTCAGTGTTCTCCTTCATCATCCGCAGCGGACCACCGAATTCACAACAAAAGTAATAATATCATATTTACAAGCTCATCGCAAGAAATCATTGACAGCAGAAATCATTGACACTACTAGTCTCATTTGCGACTTCGCTCTAATTATCCATAATCAATTGGGTTATCTGGGGCATAAGGAGTTCAGTTGCTTGCTCCCCGGCTTCAATACATTCCATTGTTTTTGTAAAGTCAAATGCAGCATACTGCCCAACATCTGGTCGAATAACTAGATTGGCCATGTGTAAGCTACTATGCTTACGCTCCGCGGTCATTAAACTATAAGAACGGTAAACAACCTCCACCATGTTGCGGGGCTGTTTTTTCTCATGCTCACGGGCAACATCTACAGCAATAATATAATCCACGTCTTCACTCAGCATTTCTGCAACTGGTAAATTGTTTAATACTCCTCCATCCACCAACATTTGATTATTCACGACGAAAGGAGCGAATACACCAGGAAAAGCAGATGTTGCTCTTAAAGCCACTCCAAGATCCCCTTTATCTAAAGTGATCTGCTTCCCTTCCATCAAATCTACAGTGATCGCTTTAAAACGAATTGGAAACTGCTCAATCTGGAGACCTTTTTTATTATTTTTTTCAAGCAACTCCCCAACCATTTGGCTAACTCCATTACCAGCGAGTAATCCTCGTTGCCATAGACCTAGATCAATAAAGCGATATTTGGGTGTATGGACAAAACAATGTTCTATGTTTTGTGCAGAGATACCAGCGGCGTAAAGTCCTCCGATCACTCCTCCCATACTTGTGCCAATGATGCAATGAAGTGGTATCTGATGCTTCTCCAATGACTTCAACACACCTACATGGGCTAGCCCCCGAACTGCTCCCCCACCTAACACCAATCCTATTTTCTTCAAATTCATTCAACTCCTAATGGAAATGCCCAAAACACCAAAAAATAAGTTAAAAAGACGCTTGCTTCAGGCAAGCGCCTCAGTTACAAAGTCAGCTAAAAGTTTGTGTTCCTCATTGGACAAGCTGCCAATTATTTTTACATACGCGCCTAACAAATCTGCCACTTCGTTGCTAATTTCTTCGCTCATACTTTGAATCATCATTCCCATCACCGTACCTACAAACATCAGTAAACTAGTGCTATAACCAGCAGTTGTATTAATGATTTTGCAAATAACCGTTTCAGTGCGACCTCCAACTTTTCTCAAATATACAATTAATATACCCAAAACATAGCCGCAAAATTCCAGGTTTGATTTTCTTTTGGGTATCTCATCCAGCATCTTTTTCAGTAGGTCTTGTAAACTGGTGTACTTGAGACTATTGAGCATCTCCCACAACGCCTGCATGCTCTCTTCCCAGTTCTCAACGTTTCCTTCAAGAGGACGTTGTTGTTCAAATAATTCTGTCGCTTGCTGTGTTGGAGTAAACACAACTTGAGAGCGACCTGTCTCGTTTGGATTCACTTCGTAGCTGCGTGTAACATACCCTGACTTTTCAATGGCTGTAAGCATATCATAGGCAGTCCATTTACTAACTCCAATAGCTTTAGCCAGTGCTTCATAATGAACAGGCAGCCTTTGCTTTCGATACATCCCTACAAGCTTATCCAGAAATTGAAGTCTTCTCTTAGATAACACCATGCAGTACCCCTTTTCTTGATTTAACAACCTGTTTAAATTGTGTTTTTTGGTTTTTTGTGATTTAATATTATCATCTTGAATTTTCATAGTCAACTACTACTATTTAGTACTATTACTATTTAGTTTTTTGGTCTTTTGTATAATTTATTTGAATTTGTATGGAGGATTTATTATGAAACAAACTTCTGGTTCCCCAAAAGCAGTTATTAGCGGTACAGGATTCTATGTGCCTGGATACCCGGTAACAAATAAGAATTTATCCACTATAATAGATACTTCCGACGAGTGGATTACCCAACGCACAGGGATCAAACAGCGACATATCGCCTCGACACAAACATCCATTGCGGATTTAGCTGTTGCTGCTACAACAAAGGCACTCTTCCAATCACAACTTTCTATTCAAGATATTCAATTAATCATTGTCGCCACTTCCACCGCAGAGTACGCCTTCCCCTCAACTGCCATGCTAGTGAGGCATAAGCTTGGATGTGTCGCTCCAGCCTTCGACTTATCTGCAGCCTGCACCGGCTTCATCTATGCTCTTTCTGTGGGCAGTCAATTCATTCAAACAGGTGCCTATGATAATGTACTTATTATTGGTGTAGATAAAATGTCTACTATTGTGGACTGGAAAGACAGACAAACTGCCGTCTTATTTGGCGATGGAGCTGGAGCGGTTATTATTAAGCAGCAATATTCTGCATATCCCAGCTTCTTCCGGTTAGAATCCGAGAAAGGAGTACCTGAACTCCTCCAAGCCCCGGTCAAGGGCCCAATTACGATGCAAGGTAGTGAAGTATTCAAATTTGGCGTTCGTTCCCTTAGCCAAGCAATTCAGGAAACACTACAGCAGCTCCATTTAGAATTAAAGGATGTAGCCCTGATTATTCCTCACCAGGCAAATATAAGAATTATTCAGAGCGCAGCAGAACGACTTGGAATAACTATGGACAAGTTTTATGTGAATATTCAACACTACGGTAATACTTCCGCTGCCTCTATTCCCATTGCACTCGCAGAAGCGGTAGAACAAAAGAAATTGTTCCCGGGGGATCTTGTTTTAATGGTGGGATTTGGTGCTGGATTATCCTGGGGCGTAAGTGTGATACAGATATCTTACAATGCAGTACATTGTTCCTCAGTGACTGAAGACATGCACCTTGTTTCTGAGCAGCTTTAAAAGCGGCCAGAACGAAAAATCGCGTAAATAAGCCAAAAAAACATGAGCAATGCAATCAAAAACCCGACTTCAATAACTGGAATCTTGCCGAGCATCGGAGACATCGTTCCACTTATAGCGGAGCCGATAATTAAACCAAGCATGATAATGCTTAAAGCCAGCAGCACAATGCTAAAGGATAATCGATTAATCACATGATCCAATTTTGTCAATAGCTCGCCTAACTGTGGGGAGTCTGCCTCAATTCGCAGCTTCCCTTTCCTCATTCCCTTGATCAGCTGCTTAAAAGCTGTAGGCATTTCTTTGGCTACATCAATAATATCCGGAATTTCCTCCATGAATTCCTTGCCGATCTCCAAAGGATTAAGCCGCTCCATAAATAGCTTCTTACCAAATGGCTCTGCGATATCCATCACACTGATGTCAGGGTCAAGGGCCGTTGCAACGCCTTCCATCGTCAAAAGTGATTTGCCCAGCATGGTCATTTCTCCTGGGATTTGAATCCGATGTCTATAGGCAACTTGGAATAAATCTTGCACAGCACCCCCTACACTGATTTGATTTAACGAAATATCATAATATTTCTGACGTAGCTGGTCGACATCCTTAAATAGCTCCGCATCATCCACATCATCAGGGATCACGCCCATGTTAGAAATAGCCCGGATAACACCTTTTGAACTTTGGTTGCGAAGTGAGATTAAAAATGAAACAAAATGCTTCTTTAGCGGGTTGTGCAACTCTCCTACCATCCCGAAATCCAGAAAGGCCAATCTGCCGTCGGGCAGCATCATTACATTGCCTGGATGAGGATCAGCATGAAAAAATCCTTGTTCCAGAATCTGTGAAAATATAGTCATTGCCAACCGATTTGCAAGCTGTTTGTGGTCAGCGTTTACTTTACTTAACTGAAGAGCATCAGAAAAGGATACACCTTGTATAAATTCCAGGGTTAGCACTCGCTTTGTTGTATATTCCCAATAAACTTCAGGAATATATACATAAGGCAACTGATTGCTGGTTCTCATTCTGTCCGCATTATGGGCCTCTTCCAAATAGTTTAGTTCACCCAACAGAGCACGACTTAGCTCCATAACTGCGGTTTGTAATTGATAATGTTTAGCCCATTCCATCTTCATCTCGCTAATACGCGCCCAGTCAGCCAATATTTCCAAATCTGTTTCCACCAT
Organism: Paenibacillus sp. 1SOY10; assembly: GCF_056836745.1. Lineage (NCBI taxonomy): Bacteria > Bacillati > Bacillota > Bacilli > Caryophanales > Paenibacillaceae > Paenibacillus > Paenibacillus sp. 1SOY10. The sequence goes on from NZ_JBXENK010000001.1 coordinate 443,083, forward strand.
TTCTTGGATACCTGGCCGCTGAATTTTCACAATAACTTCAGTTCCATTCTTGAGTACCGCACGATGCACTTGACCAATAGAGGCGGCTGCCAAGGGCTCCTCAGTGAAGGACAAAAAGATAGAAGAAATGGGAGCCCCCAGTTCAGCTTCTACTCGTTTGACCACTTCATGATACGGAAATGATTGGACATTATCCTGCAATTTCTGTAGTTCCTCTATGATGTCTGCTGGAATTAAATCAAGCCGAGTACTGGCGATTTGCCCCAGCTTAATAAAAGTTGGACCTAATTCCTCCAACATATGCTGTACTCGAACGCCAATTTTTTTCCCTTTAGACCCCGCTTCATCATGGCCAGTATGGAACCAATTCTTCCCTCTATCATTCAAGCCTTCAACAATATACCCTAGTCCATTCCGTGTTAATGCACTTACAATAGCCTGGTAACGCAGCAAGTGTTTAATTTTGTGAGTAAACAAAACAATCTCTCCATTCAGTGCTGCTGTTGTTCCAACATTTCAATTCGCTTAGTCAGTGTCTCCAGCTCTTCCTTTGTAACTAGACCATATTCCTTAAGCAACATCGCGATTTGATCCTTGGCCTTCTCCTCAATCACTTTTTCTACCTCATCTCCCTTTTTGAACGCAGCATCCATCCATGCTTTAGATTCCTCTTTAGTAAGCTCACCTTTCTTCACCATTTCTCCGACGACCTTTTCTACCTGTTCCTTGCCCATTGCAGCAAGACCAAATGCCAATGAGAAGGCTTTTTCAACGGTTTCTTTCATACTACATCTCTCCTTTTCGTTTTCATCTCATTATAGCAAAAAAATACACAGAAGACCAAAAAACAACGAATAAAAAGCTGTTTCTTCATTTATTTTACCCTTTGATGTAACACGATATACCTATTTGAATCCAGATCAAATGATGTTTTATTTTTACATGTTGTTTAGAGCAGCATAATAATCCTCTTCGTAATGACCTGGTTGCTCATCTACAAATTCGCGTTGTAAACATGGCACGCTCAACTGTTCATAATAAACACGACCATCCCCTGCTGCCCCTGCCAACTGCTTGTTGACTTTTAGCTCCACTTTATCCATTTTTGATTGTCTCGTGATATGGGCTAATGATCTTAAGGGTTGAGCAATAGAGTATGGAAAATGGGAATAACTGTACTCTGAGCGGGAACCCGGTAATCTTCTATAACCTACCATCTCTGTCTTGATTCCGGGTTCAGCTGACAATGCAACACAAATTTCCTCAAATACATCAAGTGGCATGCTATACATTGAGGTTAATCTTTGGATGGGAAGGATTGTATAGCCGCTTTGTTGAAAAATACGTCTGACATAGTCGGCACAGTTTGATTTTTTTACATCATACACCGTAATTCCCCGGCTAAATTCATATTCAATTTGTTCAGCTGCTTCATGCATCCTGACAAGGGTTTCCAATGGAATTCCTTTAATCCGGAGCCCAATCGTATCTCTGCCATAAACCATTCCATAGGTGCTTGTATGAATCTGATTATTGGAAGGCGGAACCACCCCGAATAGATAATGATGTAAATTCATCCCTTGGAGCAACAACTCTTTCCCTGGCCGAGCTCTATGATTGCTGCTATATACTGTGTCATTAATACAAAGTGCAATATGACCAAAAGGATTTTCCATAGCAATTCGAGTTTTGTCTTGTGAAGAGGAATAAGAAAGCAAAACCTCGATGTCCGCTGGAGACTCATTAGCTAATTGCTCCAAGGCCGCATAAGTATTGCTAGCTGGGCACCCAAATTCCATGCCAAATACCGGAGACAAATGGCGACCATTTCCTTCTTGATCCACAAGAAATTCAGTGATTTTATCTATATTTACATTTAACTGGAATTCTCGTTGCGCTGCTAGCATCTGATTATGTTGTTCCGGGCTTCTCAGAAGTTCCTGCACCTGGAGTCCGATTTTTCTTCTATCCGTATTGAATGTTGCAAGCTTCAGTTCGGAGAAGAATGCCGCATTCTCACTTTCATGACCGCTTATAGCATTGAGTAGTATGGTTGGCTTGCCAATCATAAACGCTTCGGTAGGGGAAAGCCCTCCAGCCTTAGTAATATAAATATCAGAGGCGCGAATTAAAGATATAACAGTGCTTTGTGGAATAAATCCAAATACCTTAAGTTCAACACCAGCCGGGAGGTTTTTCTTTATCTTTTCCAAACGATGAATCTGACGCGTGTTGCGTCCGCACACGGCATTTATTATTAATGGCTCTGCGTTAAAATCAATTAAACTCAGCACAATCTCTGAGAAATTACACACTCCTTCTTTCCCGCAAGCAATTGTAATCGTCTTACTAGATAACCTTGTAGGACTTGAGTTCTTGTCCTCAATTACTGGAAGATTCACAGGAAGACCTGAAACATCAACCAAATCAGCAAACACCCCGGCTCTCAACCACTTGTCCATAAGCGCTGTATGTGCTAAGAACGTACGATCAAGTCTTTTGGAAATTCGGGGGAAATATCCTTCGATATAATCCGTATGAATCCAACCTATTCTGATATTTTCAAGTAGACACTGCTCTCTTAAGTTGCCTAATACCTGTGCTGCTCCATAGTGAGAGGTTAATATGGCATCTGGTGATTCTGTCTTTATAAATTCATAAACCTGTTTTTCGTTGTAATCATGAGCTAATGAAGTTAGCGTTCCTATTTTTTGCCCCTCTGACTGTTTTCTTTGGTAAATATAATCAAACCATTTAGGACAATGCTTAGCTACAAACCAATACGTTTTTTCGTCAATCCAGTTCATGACCGGATGCATAAAATCTCGTATATCTTTTTTTACAATGATAGCATCTTCTGCTTTTCGGCGGATATCCTGCTCAATAGCATTAACAGCACTAAGATGACCTTGACCAATTGACGAATAGAACAAAAGGATTTTCATCTGCCAGCCCCTTTTCACAAAAAACCAAAAAACTAAATAAATGGCATCCTATAGATTAAATTATGATTGTTTGTGAAATTCATTCTGAACAATTCATTTGTTTTTTGGTTTTTTTGGTTTTTATAATACTCCATCATCGACTATGAGTCAATACTGCTATACGCAAAAAAAGCCTCCTTGAATATCAGAGGCCCTTCCTGCGGATTACAGCGAATCAGATCAAGGCAATGGCCAACAGCGTAAACAAGCTAAGCGTCAAGATTTGCTCTCCAGCAGGAGACGGTCCATAGCCATAACCGTACGGAGGAATAAATGCTGATGTTTTAACTCGTCCTCGTCCGCCCGAGACTTTCAAGTAAACATTTTCCCGGTCTACATTAACAACGGTACCCTCGTAAACATTGCCATCGCGGCACATGACACGTACTCTCTTGTTCATACAATACATACAATTATAATAAATTTCGACCATTACGAGCTCCCCTTCCTTTGCAAGCTAATGCATAGTATGAGAAGCGTGGACGAACGGTATAGGCTGTTGTAACAGATAGTTGACTACAACGTTAGCCCAAAAATTCAGCTGCAGCTATATTGTGGAGAACTCGCCACATATTGCAGGCTTGCTAGCGTATACATTATAATGGACATAATCAGTTATTGCGTTAAGAGTCACAATATCGGGGTATGGCGCAGTCAGGTAGCGCGCACCCTTGGGGTGGGTGAGGCCGTGGGTTCGAATCCCACTACTCCGATTCCTATTTTCAAATCAATGACCACTTCTTGTATGATGAAGAAGTGGTCATTTTTGTTAATGTCATATTTATAGTGATCCAGCCGCTCAGAAGAAACCAACTCGGCCCTGTCCCGGCTGCTCCAGCCACTGATGCTTATGGCTCTTGTCCAATTCCCCGCGTAGCGCCTGGATCAGCTTGACAATATCCACCCGGCCTTCCCGGTGCCACTCCAGCGCCGCACTCACATACACCTCTCCAAGCTGGGCCAGTGAGAAGGATTCGGTATGCCGCGCTGCTTCCTGCGTTCCTTCTGCTCCAGCAAACAAATCAAATCCCCGTTGCTTGAGATACTGCTCACGCAGGACTTCATTCGGCATCGAAATTTCATAGGCACGGTCAAACCGTCCGGCCCGGTTCATGAGTCCCGGATCAATCTTCTCCGGATAATTCGTCGTACCAATCAAGAAAATGCCTTCTTTGGAAGTCGCACCATCCAGTGTGTTCAGGAAGAAGGAGCGAACGCCTTCAGGCATAGAATCGATGTCTTCAATAATGAGGACCATCGGGGCAAGTCGCTTCGCGGCGTCAAATACCTCACGCACCGACTCGCTCGTGGTATACTCGGTTATTTGCCAGTAGGCTGACGGGCCAGGTACACTCCCGGCGATCGATTTTACCAAGGTTGTTTTGCCATTCCCGGGATGTCCATACAGCAGAATTCCCCGCTTGTAAGGGATATCAAACTGGCGATAAAATGTGCGATCCTCCTCAAAAAACTGATCCAACGCACCAAAGATATCCTGCTTGATCTGTTCCGAGAGTACCACCTGATCCCGGGTAACTGCTCGGGTAATCGCTTCGCCTTGACGTTCAATACCGTTCCGCGTATCGGTGAAGACGGTCACCCGCTTCATATTTTGCTGCCGTTCACGCTCGCGCACCGTGCTCAAGAATTGCTTCATCTGCTCTTCACTCGCGGCAAATACGAAATCTTCTGTGTAGATGCCGTTGGAGCGGAAGAACGGAATTCTAGCCAGGGCAACCCCCCATTTGGGATAGGCGAACACATTATTACGCAACGAATATTGCATGCCGTACTTAGGTACATCTCCTTCATCGTCGTAGTGGAATGTGCGAAGCTCCAGGTCCTCAAAGACCCGAGCCACCAGTTCCACATTCTCGCTCTCCGAGCGAAGATCTTCCTCCAGAAGACTCCAGTATTCATTATTCGGGTCATCGCTGGCAAACAGCTCATAGCGTATTCCGTAGCGGGAATAAAGCGCCTCAATAATACCGCTAATGAGATGCGCATACGTAGCATAACCTTCAACCTCTTCTACGGAATGAGGCTTCAGCGCATAAATGGAAGAGATACTTTGTAGTTTATTTAGATTCTGTAATGTCATGACTTGGCTCCCTTCACGGCAGCAAGGGGTTTGCATTTGGCGACAACCTGCGCCAGTCCTGCTCCGGTTACACTTTCAATAATTTCATCTACATTTTTATACGCTTGCGGTGACTCATCCAGGATGGATTCCAGCGAGCGCTGGTTCACGACGATTTCATCTTCGGTTCCTACGCGGAGCGCAGCTTCAAAATCCTCAACCTTCACCAAGCGTTTGGTGGCTGTACGTGAGCGGATGCGGCCTGCTCCATGGCAGATGGAATAATAATTGTCTGCGCCTTCCGGTTGCCCCACCATAATATAGGAAGCGGTCCCCATCGAACCGGGAATGAGCGCCGGGTGTCCGGTAGCCATATAAGGCTTCGGATTATCAGCATGGCCAGCCGGCAACGCCCGTGTTGCCCCTTTGCGATGCACGAACACCCCGCCTTGCTGCGGATGTTGTTCTTCCCAGGCATAATTGTGCATCAAGTCATACAATGTGCTAAATTCGCATTTTGGCCCAAACACTTCGCGGAAAGCTTCTCGCATGGCATAGGCAATCAGGTGGCGGTTCGTCACCGCGTAGTTCAGTGCAGAGTACATCATATTCACATAATGTCTGCCTTCTGTATGCTCCAAGGGAGCAAAGACCAGCTTGGGATCAGAGGTCCCCCATCCGTGGCGCTGCATCACCTTAAGGATGGCTGATGAGCTCATTTGGCTAACATACCCGCCCCAGGCGCGCGATCCAGAGTGAATCATGACAACGATCTGTCCGTCATACAACCCCCATGCTTCCGCGGTACTTCGGTTCTCCTCGGCAATTTCAATCGCCTGAATCTCGGCAAAGTGGTTGCCGCCTCCCAGCGTGCCAAGCTGTCTATGTGCCCGATGCCAGGTCATATCCGGCACAAGATCCAGCACACTTTCATCAAAAGTAAATTTGCTGCTCTCCACGTGAGTTAATGAGGTGGATTTTTTAGGAGTATAGCTGTCCGGAATATATTTCTTAGGCAATCCGTGCAGTCCTTTGCGAACGATATGTTCCAACCGAATATCGGAATAATGTCCACGCTGATTGGCCTCCATCGGCAACACCTTTTCAATGGCCTTGACCAATTTACGCCGCAGCTTTACGTCTTTAAGATCATCCTTGTGCAGGTTGGTCATATGCACCCGCATGCCGCAGCCGATATCACTGCCTACAATGCTGGGAGATACATATCCGCTCTGCGCATCCCATACCGCCGTGGTGCCGATACAAGTACCCACACCCACATGCACGTCCGGAGTATAACTCATATAGCGAATATCCGGAATTTGCAGATTGTTGTTTGCCATTTCAAATACCTTGTAATCCAGCGATGAGAATAGCTGCTGTGCCGCATAAACCGTCAGATCGCCAGAGGGCAGCTTCACCTCATGACGAAAGGCACCTTGTTCATCTAATGATGTTCCATAAATTTGAGTATTCATATATTATTTATTAATCCTTTCTTAATCCATTTCATAAAGTGTACATATCCTGTTCGAAGTCATATTTCGCTCATAGAGCACAAAAAAGCCATGGGCCAGCTCGCCCATGACTTCTTCGCTTTAAACATTTTCATGCAGAAGAACTCGCTGCCAGCTACCTGACAGCCGCTCCTTCCATAGCCATAGCCGTAAAGTGACATACCAAGGAACATTAAGGCATCCCGTGATAAGTCACCTTCTCTCCTATGTCTCCCGTATGAGGCTGAAGAAACGATGAGCAGTATATGGAATTACATTTACACCAAAGCTAAACGACCGAGCATCATAAACTACCATCATTGCCTTCAACCTCCCTTCATTTAATGTAACTCATCTTAAGCCAAGTTCTTTTTCCATGTCAACCCTTTTATTGGGAAATAGGATGTAAGACCTAGTTGACGGATTTAATTCGCACGTACATTTAACGCTTCAATCCGCTTAGCTTTTTCTTGAACCTCTGCTGATGCAATATAATCTGCACTTCTAAGCAAATAATCTTGTAAGGCAGAGATGTCGCTGCCCGACTTATCGTCATAACTGGAGCTTCGCAAAGCAGAGAGTTCGCCAATAATTTCAGTTACCATCTCAAGGCCGGCCAGTGCTTCATCATCTATTTGGTCAAAGTCCAGGTATTGCTGTTCTCCATCATTGGTGAGAGAATTTTTCGAGTTTTCACCCAAATATTGCAAAAAAGTCGAACAATCTACAAGCAAATTGAACAGGCCATTGGTTCTGAGACTACTGATTCGATCATATTGGTCGAAGTCAAAGACAACTCCGTATAATATAGTAAGTTGATAATGTGTAGTGCTTATTTTTTGCAGCCTATCGCTGTAATAGTTATTGAATGCCCCAGGCTGTCCAAAAATCAATCTTTGCTCCTTCATCGCCTGCTCCAAAGCTTCATGTACAGAGCGAACTTTGTACTCCACAGAAAAATAGTCAAAGGCGATGTCAACAGCAGCTTCATAGCGATCAGCCTTCTTGGACTTATTATATAAGATGATATTAGTTGCAACAGAGATCAATAAAAGCACAGAGATCACTACGAACATTTTCTTCAATTCGTTTACCTCTTTCTTACTGCATTCATTATTCTTCAATCTGATTTCGGGTTGCTTAACTTGTAAAAATAGGGCCCGCATGTTGACTCATGTGTATGAACATAGGTCCAGTTAAAATGCTTGTCAAATACATAAATATCTTGTTCAGAATCAAAGTCTCCAGCAACCACATTGTTGGCATTACTATACTGCAGAAGCAGGGGAGAATTTTGATACATCACGTATAGCTCCGCTTTAGCTTCAGCATCAAAGGCTTCCCTTGCCTCAGCTTCTTTCAAGCAAGGTTGCTTTTCATAACTGAAAATATGCCACTTAAATTGATCATAATAAATGGCCTCTTTAACCTCATCACTGATATGTTGGGCAAACGTATTTTCCCATAGTTCTATAATCTCTTGGTCCCCTTCATATATTTCTGTTATGACTACTCCCTTTTGAAGCAGATTCTTTCTGAACAGATAATTTTTTTGGATAAACTCAAGTGACCAATATACTCTTTGCAGCTCCTCCTCGGGTAACTGGTCTAACATCTCGATGATCTGTTGCTTAATCATAAATGTCCCCCAAAGCGAATATTTTTGTATATTCATTCTCCAAAATGGAAAATAAATAGGAGTCATGAAATTTCCCTTTAGTCCATAGGTGTTCTCTTAAATGGCCTTCCTTCTTCATGCCAATCTTGCTTAAAACATTCGCTGATCCAATATTACCTGGGCGACATGTTGCATAAACTCGATGTACCTTGAACTCTTCAAAGGCTACCTTTAACAACGCTTTTGAAGCTTCACTTGCGTATCCTTTTCTCCAGTATTCCGGATTGAAGCAATACCCGATTTCCGCGTTTAGCTCTTTAATAAAAATTCCACATCCGCCTATTAACTGATTGCTATCTTTCAATAAAACGGCAAATTCAAAATCAGTGCGATCCACTGCTTGTTGTTTTTCAATTTGTTGTTTTACATATGATTTTGTTTCATCTTCATCGTTGGGTCCCCAAATCATATGTTCTGTCACCTTAGGGTTAGAAGCATATATATGTATATCAACCCAATCCTCCATTACGAGATCCCGAATGATTAATCTTGTGGTTTCAATGTACATCCCAAAGTCTCCTTACGAGTAATTCATGTTTTAAAGATTTTGCGACAATTCAAAAAAATTCTCAACAATGGCCAAGTTATCTTCTACTGTTGCTCTTCCATCTACTTCAATTAATTTCAAACCCCTGCTATGTACTTCGCTTTTGATAAAATTAGCAAACTGAATATCCCGATTCATCCAATTTTCAAAAGATTGGTCTGGATCTTGACATTCGTCCAATATTGAATGAATCCAGTCCCGTTTCGAATATTGCTCCATTTGAAAATCTGAAGTTGGAATGATCCACACACCATGATTAACATGGGGAAGATACTGAAAAACAAGCTCCGGCAATAACGCAACTCCCTCAATCAGTAAAGGTTTACTAAAATCATGCCGCTCTATATCTTCCAAGATCATTCCGAATTCTTCTTTGTAAAACATAATCGTGTCATTTATTTGTTGCTCTAGAGGCCGTGAAAAATTATCATTTATTGATAGTCCCTTAATTTTGTTCATTGTTGGATGTAGGTTTGCTTTACTTCTTTCAATATGATTCTGATAAACCTCGTCACATTTATAATAGGTTAGGTTATACTTGGCAGCTAGCAGCTCAGCAATAGTGCTCTTACCCGAACAAGGAGATCCGCCAATCCAATAAATCAATTGCGAATGAGTATTCATGCGTTGGTATATTCATTTATGACTTGAACAGCCATTTTTAATGCTCGGATTCTTCTATCTAATAGTGTTCTTTGGGAACTATTCTCCTTACACTTAGCATAACTTTTCTCAAGGGATGGAAATAAATTGGTCAAGGTTTCAAGAGCTACTTTTACATCATTCTGGGAATAGTTGTGAGGAGTTTGATTCCAATCGTATTCAAGCATCGCTAAGCCAATGTAATGGGCTTTGAGTCGTTTCTTTATAAGCGTAGTATTGGAACCTTCATCCGTCATTTTAGCTAAGGCAGTTTCGGATTTGTGGATTGTAGATTGTATCGATTTTAATGCTTCAGCTCTCTCCGATTGCGATATGTTCTCCATGATTATGCACCTCTCCATTCATCATTTTTTCTTAATCAGGCACTTTCGTTATTTCTCAATGTGAAATACGCTAAATTATCTTTAAGTTCACTATCTTGCTTAAAGCCCATTTTTATTAGTACGCTCTGTGACTGAATATTTTCCACTTCCGTTGTTGCTTCAATATAATCTAACTTCATTAGATCGAATCCCATTCTAATCATCTTCTCCAATGCTTCCTTCATAAGTCCCTTGCCCCAGTATTGAGGGGATAAATCAAAGCCTATTTCAGCCTTGGATTCTATTGTCTCTGTTGACCAACAGTGAAAGCCGCATGTCCCTACCAGTTCATAATTCTCTTTACTAAAGAGCCCATATCTACAGCCTGAATCTTGTATGTGAAAAGCAATGATCTCTTCAGCCTCACTCCTATCTTTACATACTTCAATGTCCATAAATCTCGTTACTTCTGGGTAAGAAAAGTGTTTGTAAACGGCTTCAACATCATCCAGAGTTAGTTCCCTCATAAATAATCTTTCAGATTCAATATTGGGGTAATTCAATATAATCTACCGCCTTTTTTTATATTGCTTTATAATTCTATGATTTTTCAAAATACCTTACTAGTATATGGGAGTATGGATTGATCTGAAAAATATTCATTAAAGAATTCATGCGTAGTTTTAGGAAATTTATAAAGTTCTATTAAATCTTGTGATTTGAATACCGTTTGCTTAATTTTATTAATGGGTAACCACTCGCTCCCGACCTGTCCAATATCAGCTTGTACGCTTTTTAATTTACTAGTCGGGGATTGAACCGTGCATTCATAAATAAATTCAATAGAATGAACTTCTTTCATTATGAATGAATATTCATGATTATTGGAAATGTACTCTCTTATACAAACGAACTTATTTATCGATATTTCAATTCCTAGTTCTTCCATACATTCGCGAATTAGTGCCTCTTCTAATGTTTCTCTTGGTTCTTGAGCTCCTCCGGGCAGTGCATAATAAATACCTATATTCGGTCTGCTTTTCTTGATTAATAATAGATGATTATCCTTAATAATTAAAGCTCTTACTGTATTTCGTATCATCTCAAATATCCCCCAATCTAAACACCCCAGCCTTAGATAGTTCTTATCTTAGACTGGGGCGTTTTGTATCCTCAACATGAATATCTAGTGCTAAAACGGACGATCATGTAGTTTTCCAGGTAACAACTCATCTCCTTGGAGAATAACACTTTTTCAATATGTGTACAATGCCACAACGAGGCCGATGGCAGATAAGCCCAAATAACAAGAAATTCGATATCATGAAATTCCTATTATTTCTCAACAATAACTAAAGAGACCGAAACATTACCGTCACCAGTCCCCATTGGTTTTTGACTGATTACTTTCCAGCCATCTGATAATAAATGATTAAGCTCTTCCAAGTTATTTCTCTTTTCCGTTAAGAACCAAACGATCACTGCTTTTTGCATTAAGTTCATTCCTTTCTATTTCATTTCAATTGTTTTTAATAGGCAATACATAATCTATAATGACCTTCTCCCCCCGATTCAAGGGCTCACAATAGCGTTCGATCGTATATACTTCACACCAGTAAAAACTGTCATGATCAATTTTTTTACCGGTTTTTTCAATTGCCTCTGTGATTAATAAGTATGCTGAATCAAGTATTTCCGCAACATTAGCTCCTTCAATCTGAATATGTGCCGTCAAACCGGCAGGAACATGCTTCGCAACTAATCCATCTGGTATTTGTGTGCCAATACATACAAAATCTCCGATAATAAATTCAAAGTTATTCATATCTTGAAAATTGTACATCATACCAATGCCAGCATTCGAGTCAATATCATTGCAACATTTTACATCCGACAAAGTTTCTAATTTCTCGGTAACGTTACTTTTGAAGAAGTCTTGCCACACCTCCCCAGCCTCAAAAAAGGAGGTATCACGATGCATTCCTACCATTAGGCGCTCTTCAACTTCCTTATAAATAATCTTTTTCATCTCCGCCATAATACGTTTTCCTCCTATAAATCGCATTTCCAAATAATTAATCGGAAGATAGTTATTTAGTTTAGCAGTTTCAATCTTTGCTTCTGATGGCGTGATACCATGGTGTTCTTTAAATGCGCGTGAAAATGAAGAGTGTGAATGAAATCCATACTTTATGGCTACATCTAAAAAGGAGATATCACCATTTTTCAAATCATATCCAGCTAGTGTCAGCTTGCGTTTCCTTACATAGTCGGCGATACTGACACCCGATATAAAAATAAAAATACGCTGGAACAAAGCTGCTGGACTCATCGCAATTTTTGATATTTCATTATAATCAATTTCAAAACCGTCAAATATGTTTTTTTCAAGGTATTGTATTACATCATCAAAAGTTTTACTGCTGTTCATATATTGATCCTCCATGCTTTATATCTTAAAGTGTTGGATACCATTTTGCTGTACATTAAGTGTACAAGTTTTGCAAAAATATAAAGATAACTCCTGAAGCTCCCCCAACCTGGCCATTCCCTTCGAGGAGAAAATTGTGCATAACCGTCTGCTACTTAGACACCCACTCTTCCGCCAAAATGGCATACTGATAGGCATCATGCCAGATGGGCTGCCCTTCATTATCTTTATAGAAAAATGCTTTTTTCATATGGTGGCCTTCTCTTCGCATGAGCAAGCGTTCCAACAATCTCCACGACGAATTATTTTCAGGATTACACATGGCTATCACCCGATGGGCCTTTAACACTTCAAATCCGTACTGTAATACTCTTCTACTTGCCTCGGTAGCATATCCATTTCCATAGTATTTAGGGTTAAATATATACCCAAGCTCCCACGTTAAAAACTCATCTGGTTTTGTTTGATTAAAGTAAATGTGTCCAACCATGTTATTAGTCTCTCTTAACACTACAGCCATAAAGATATCGTTCTGTGACCGCTCAAATGCCATCTGCTTGCACTCAACTTCATCACAAACGTTACCTGGTTCATACTTCAGCACTTCTTCTATGGACAAGTACTCATATAAGTCCTTCCAGTCATTGGATTGAAAGTTCCTTATAAGTAATCTTTCTGTGTCCAGATTTATCATATTCATCACCTTAGGGCTTTTTTTCTCACAAAATATGTCTACTTATCACTGTATCATCCCAAACCTGAACTTCAACATACCGCTCTGGTCCACGCTTACCATCATGGTTCCACACCTGCGGCATTCCATACTCACCAATGATTTTCCTAATCTCTTCAAGCGTATAGACCTGCCCTCTATAGGGCTTACTATCCTTGTATCTCATCGTTGGGAACAAGTCCCCGTAGGTAAAGCTGATAGTAGCCGGATCAAATTGATCCAAGTCAATCTGAATGACACATCCCTGATTGTACCAACTCCGAATCCACTCACACTCGCCCAACGTCATATAATGTGGGAACTCCTTGGTCGGTTTGCCTCCCTTCTTCATAAACATTTCTCTGGCTTTATTCTCCAGTTCTCTTCTAATTGATAAATAATCCGCCGACCTCTTACTTGCAAAAACATCTCCACTTTGTCTCAGTTGATCCAATGTCTTCTCCGCTATCTCCTCAGACAAACTGGACAGATTCTTGAAGGGTCCACGCTCATATTCATAGTAATGGTATACATAATGCTTCATCGGTAAATTCTCCAATATTTATTTTGGTTTTGAAGGGGCTTTAAAGCATATTACACCGGCGTGTGAACTGTTAAAAGATGCTAATGCCCTCGTCAATTTGCTTGCATAGTTGTTTCCAATATTCCCATGCCTGCATGTATTCCTTCAAATCGTTCGGATGATGACGCACACTAAGCCCTAATCGACAGTAAAGCTGAATTAAAGTCTCTTCAATCCATCTCGTTCTTTCAATATTTCCATGTTCAAGTAAATCCGATGCGGTAAACAAGGTGTCAGTATTAATATCATCAGGCGAAGAACAAAATGCATATAGAAAATCATATACGATGGGTCCCACCATGGGTGATGGATCAATCACACCAGTTAATGTTGCATGATTATAGACGAAGTTATGTACGCCAGTATCACCGTGCAGATAATATTTTCTCCCTTGCTTTGCATCATCATTAAATAGTTTGCTAGCTTTCAATTTAACGTAATTATAGTCTTCTGTTGATAATATATTCCTCAGATTTATCCTTGCTTCATCAATACTTATTTCATTAAATTGCTTCCATGTCTTTAGTGGGTATTCTATTCTTCCCCATGTATTTGTTTCTTCTTGTTCTACATATTTGTTGAATAAATCCATGATCAATATTTTCATCCAACTGCTCTTTGAGCCACGATTAAAATGAGTTGTTCCTTCAAGAAATGTATAAGCAAAATATGAACTATCTTTGGCGAAAAAAAGGGCTTTCGGCAATAATACGGAGTGCTCATAGGTGTGAAGGAATTGTTCAACTAATCCAATTTGGGTTGGTTGATCAAACTTTAAGATATATTTGGAACCATGCCTTGATTCTAATCTTAAAACCAACCCTGAGGTTGTTCCTGATAATCTTTGGACACTTACAATTGCATCAGTAATTTGATGCTTCTGAAATAAGACATTAACCGATTCTATCGTTGGTTCAATCATTGTAGGCTTTGCTCCTTACTGTAGGTGTGGCATGGGTTATAAGATACCATTTATCTTCCCTTTGGCGGCTTCTAGAAAATATTCTGTTTTCATGTAGAGAGGATGTACTGGATAATTAACATTCCTGAGTGTCCCTTTTTGGTTTAATTTATTTACTACTATGGCTTGTGGGTATCTTTTGAGGATGTCGCTTTGACGGTCTATCCCTACGTCTAACTTGCCCCAGGCTAAGAACACAAAATTATAATCGTCCAATAGTTCTCTCGATTTAAACATGAGATTATTTATTCCACTCATACTTCTTGCATATCTTTTAGCCTTATCACTATTTTTCTCGCGAATATTAAATATATTCTCAATATGTATTGAGTATTGATCTGGAAGTGTGCTTCCCTCTTGAGAGTAAGCCGTCTGAATCATTCGCATAACCCTTTTTATTGTATTATCAGGTACTGTCAAAACAGGCTCCCTTGTTTCATATTCAGAATTTTCGAGCCGTTGAAAGAGGGTATCGTCAATTGGTCTTGCATCTCCCGGATTCATCATAACCACTAATCCTATTACTCTCCCAGGGCCATTGGTAGAATGAAACTCTGTATGGTGTCTAAATATTTTTATTTCGTTATCTATTTTTTTGGATATAAAGTGTGCATACGCTCGCATGATCTTCCCCCTCTTTGAGCTACAAACGTTAACCAACAACTTCTGAATTCAATATCTTTCCCTTGCTTTTTCTCCCTTATGGTTTGAGGGCTACATCTTTCAATCAGGATTTCCCACTCCTTGTATTGTTCTCGCAAAATACGTATAGCAACTTCTGTCTTTAAATTCAATTCAACAAGTCCATCTGTCTCTTCTCCATGTTCGACATCATACTCTTTTACCTCTGTACTCATCAGAATACAATTGATTCCCTCTTGTTTTGTCCCTTTAATCATTCGTGAAATCACTTTTCTAAATGCATCTATAGTAGACATATGTTCCAAGCATGAGCAAGCAATAATATAATTATGTTCTTCCGAGTTTACTTCATAATATTCAGCATCTGCAATTTCAACACTCAACGTTTTTTGAACATTATACTCTACTGAGTAACTGGCCAGCTTATGAATTGCAGTCGGCAACAAATCCACACCATGAACCATCCCCCAAGGCTTTGGATCTTTTGAGCAATAGGAATGCTGTTCCTCCCCACTCCGCATCCTAAATCAAGTACGCTGATTTGATTAAGATCCATTTGCTCGAGTAAATCCATCACAACTTGCACAGGCTTAGATAACCAAGTTCCAGGCTTAAAAAGAGGGGTTTCATCATAGAATTTCTCATGATAATTGCTTTCTGCTTCTCTTGCTCGAGTAAAGTGATTACTCATACCTCACCTGCTTTATTTATGTGAGATCATTGCCAACATCGATCACACCCAAAAGATGTCGTTATTATCAATCTCCATTAATTGCTTCTCAAAATCTTTCACTGGTTCAATATCGTCTACAAAATGCCACTTGTCCTTACTGTCCTTCCAATTCATTCTTTAGATGATCAGGAACCTTCTGTTCAATATAAGCATCTAGTATTTTCTCAATTCTTTTCAGATGTTGTTAGCTGCTTTGAATCACTCACTATATGATCTTGAGGCTATAATCAATTTATCCTCTTCATCAAAAACTCTTAACACTCTGTCAATATCACTTACTTCATAGCTTCTCACTACGATAAGCTGTTGCATATGAAGGCCTGGTGGATCAATGTTTTGTCTAGATAAATTATTTAATAATCTTTCAGGTGTATACAAAATACTCCATCTTTTTGAACCATTCGTGAAATACATAGTGATTTCTATCCAATTCCATTCGTCCTCATGATCTGTTTCAACTTCATCATCAAACTTCCAACTTAAGAGTCTTGGTCTTAAATGCTGATCTTCCTCCATAATTTCACCTCTTTTTACAATTAAGCAATTTCATCTTACGTTCTTGTATTCACGAACCCTCACTGGCTTAAGACGCGAATGCGCCGGGTCCGACGGATTTAGCCAGTACAGAGTTGTCCGATTACCCCCGCTCCCTCGAAATGCCTCTGCCGAACCAAGAGCCGGATGCCCGATGCGTGAACACTTTGTTATACGAAGATACGCTGTTCTACTTACAAACAGAATTTCATATGTGTTTTAGTCTTTCTATAATGTCTCATTCTATCTTCTAGCTGTCCTGTGTGTAATTCAAATTTGTGTCCATCCGGATCTTCAAAATAGATCGATTTCTTATCCTCAGTATCTCTCATCCTTCCTTCAAGTATTTTGACATTTTGTTTCTCCAATTTTTCTTTCCAAGCCTCGTAATCTTCTTCTGCTATAGAGAAAGCGATATGAGTGTATGAATCTTTAATTTCATTCCTAGGTATATTCTCTTCTTCATTTAGTGCTATCCATAAGCCATTCAAATCAAAATAAGCAAGCTTTCGACCTACCACTAACAGTTTGGCTTCGAAGGCTTGCTCATAAAATAAAATCGATTGGTTAAGATTCGAAACTAAAAAACATAGATGATTTATTCGATCAAGTTTCATAGTTGCTCCTTTCATGGGTTTAAAATTATATCTTCAGTAGTTTCGTCTAATGTTCCTGTATCTATAAACCCGTGAAGCTTAAGGCGCGAACGCGCCGGGTCCGACGGACTTAGCCTCACAGGGCTGTGAGCTAAATCGACCTCTTCGCTTCTCACATTTTGCGAACCAAGGACCGGACGGCCCGCAGCGTAGATATGATGTTATAGGATGTCAGTACCTTCTTCGTAACACCTTCACATTCAGGCACCTTTATATTAGTCATAATGCCATACAAGTTGTCCCTTTCTAATCTTTGCGGCATATATTATTTGTCCGGTGTGATAATGCATTTCTCTAATCATTGCTATCATAAGATTAAGAACCGTTGTCTCATTGTTTACCTGGCTATATGTGAGAGGTGGACGATTGATAAACGGTTGTGATAACAACAATTCAGGGTTGGATTTGAGGTGTTCGAGATAGAGAATGATTATATCAAATGCTTCTTTTGTCATGTTGTAAACTTGCTCTTTAGAATA
The DNA here is from genome assembly GCF_056836745.1 of Paenibacillus sp. 1SOY10. NCBI lineage: Bacteria > Bacillati > Bacillota > Bacilli > Caryophanales > Paenibacillaceae > Paenibacillus > Paenibacillus sp. 1SOY10. The sequence continues at coordinate 460,564 of NZ_JBXENK010000001.1, forward strand.
TTGGAGTCCATGTTCAAACTCCTTTTCTCTGTCCCTAGTGTCTGGAATATCATAAAAGATTGTTTCTATTCTGGAATGAACACAACCACGAATATGAGCAACTAAATTAGTGATACTATTACTTTCAGAGTTAGGCACCCATGTTAAATCTTCCTCAGACAATTGTGCAATCGCTTGTAGCGTCCATTTCCTCTCGGAGTTAAACTTAACCAACATACTTTCGATTACTTCATTTGCAATCTCCATGGGCAAGCCTCCAATTAGTTATCTCGATAACCAAAATTAATAGTTACTCAATCTCTATGTATTATTCCGATATTTGTTTTGCATTGATTCCTATAACGTTACTGTATTCACGGCTCGACGCATGTCGAGTGTCCGGCGAATGCCGGGCCAAGGGCATATGTCCGCAGCGTGAATATATGTTAGGTGATGTTCAAGTTTCTTACGAATTAGCTTTCAGTTGATGAATTTGTTCCCATGACCATCCCTCAACTACCCTGTGATGTTTTGGACAAACTAAAACTACGTTTTCTTCAACATACTCGCCACCATTTTTCCCTGGAATTACTCTATGCATGTTCAGTTTTTTAATGTATTCAGGTACTCCACAAATAAAACATTCATAATCGTATTTTTCCAAAATCAGTTGCCTAAATTTAAATTTAAAATCCATCATTTCTGAGAATTCAAATGCTCGGTGTCCATTAACTCTTGCATATTCTAAATTTTTGTACGCCCTTTTGATTACGGTTTTATCATGCTCTTGTGGAGAGGATTTACTATATCGTCCAGATTCAAAATACCATAAATTATCAACTGGATTAAAAACGCCCCATTCACTACGAGAAATAGAAAACTGTTTTTCAACTTCCTCAGTATCTTCAATCAAATGTTTAATAGTCCACTTCGCTCTTTCTTTCATAGACCTTGGTAAAGACTCAATATCCCTTAGTCCAGACATTTGAATTTCTAAAATTATTTCTTCTTTATCTATGCTTAAATCTCCAGCACTAATAGCTTCGTTCAAGTCATTCAGTTGATCTAGATATTTAGAGGAAAGTAACCAACATTTTTCTGTCGGACTCCATTTTCGCTCTTCTTTAGGAATCATAACTTTCAACTTATCTAGTATGTGATTAAAAGGAATATCGTTACTGCTAAAAATTTTTACTTGTAAAACATCTTGATCTTTTATAATTTCTAGCATTTCATTACTCCTCACTTGAATTTCATCTAACGTTCCTGTATTCACGACCCGACGTATGTCAGGTGTCCGGCGAATGCCGAACCAAGGACGTATGTCCGCAGCGTGAATATATTGTTAAACGAAGTCATTGCTTTGAGTACCTACATTACTAAATTCTTTTTGTAGTATAATCCATTTTTTTTATAAAGTTTTCTCTCAGTTCATGATTACTATCGTTATTGAGTCTCTCTAAATATTCTTGGTATTCATGAAGCAATTCATCTTTAAATTTAATTACATCTAAACTAATTCCGTTTTCGATTTCGATAATCATATTTTCCTGATCAAAAGTAAGCTGAGTATTTCTTTTTGTCTGTGCTTGATGCAATATTCCATTTCTAATATCTGAATAAAAAAAACCGGCTGTTCTTCGTGTAAAATGCCTCCCGAAATAATTACTTCTAGTCAAAAATCGGACAAATGCTTCTTTATGTCCTCTAAAAACTGTAACGTCAAGCCCATTATAAAACTGATGAAGCGTTTCAATAAGCAAACTACATAATGCCATTGTGCTAAAACTATAATCAATGTATCTATAATTTGCCGTTATGTTATCAGAATATTCTTGTATCAGAAGTAGAAATCTTCCTTCAATTCGATCTGAAAATATGTTTATTGCTCGCTGCCAGGTCTGCTCATCACTTGTTAAAGATAAATTCAATGCTAAATAATCTTCAAGATAGTATCTTGGTGAAATATATACCCTGTCCTTAAACATGCTTAATCCTTCTCCTTCTTTGATGATTTCGTTTAACGTTCCCGTATTCACGACTCGACGCATGTCGAGTGTCTGGCGACTGCCAGAGCCGTATGGCTCACCGCGTGAATATTCTATTATATGTCGTGAAATCGCCGGGCTTCTCTGCTTGCTCCCGCAAACTCACATCCCGTCTGCTTCCGTATGGAAGCGCACCTTCCCTTTCAGTCAATCCGCATTCCTTATTCATGGATCAGTTTCCGAATGGAAACGTTCCTTATTGGCGCTTCTACACTTCCAATCAAAGATTCACGTGAATCCACTTCCCGTTCTCTCCGTTCTTTCCCCTATCCTTGTTCTTCCGTCGAATTTCATGTTCGTATAACGTTTTTTGTTCACGAGCCCGAAAGGCTTAAGATGCCCATCAATCAAAGCGTAGCGATTGATCCTTGCCGGGTGGCTCCGCCACTTAGCCTTGCAGGGTTGTCTGGCTGAATCCGCTTCCTGGCTTCTCAACTTCTGCCGGACCGAGGAGCGGATGCGACGATGCGTGAACATGGTGTTATATGAAGGTCAACTCTTCTATGAAATATCCAAGATAAAATATACTGGTTTATATCCCCCGCTGATAAACCATCTAGAAATACGATTGTTATCTTTATTATTTCTAATAATATTTATTGCAGTTTCCCAAGTATGTTTCTTCGCCGAATTCTGAATAATTTCAATTATTTCAGAAGTAGAAACAACTTTAACGTTTTTTACTGATTTTTCTGCTTCACCAGTCTTTCTAATATAGAAGTACTCATCACCGTATAACTTGGCTGGCATTATATTAAACCATTTGCATGGGGCACCAATATAAAAATCATCCAAAATCGTTACCAATGGTGCCCCAGCAAAAACAGGGATACCGTTATCATTTAAATATGTTGAACGCGAAAATAACTCTTCATTAAACTTCAATTCAATATATTCAGAATTTATGTTTGGGACTTTGGGTCTTCTCGCATACAAAGCCACAATTAATACTTTATTATTCTTAAATGAAGCTTTCGAATGAGAAGCACCTTCTCTTGTGCTCCAGAAGTATATAGGTGTTACTTTTTTGTAGGTCAAATTTAAAAGTTCACAGAATTGGGGTACTAAGATATATTCAGCACTACGCTCTGAAATGAAGCTTGAACTCATTTACTTTCCTCCCGTTGACTTCATATAACGTTCCCGTATCTACGACGTCCCACTGACTTAAGGCTCCGCCAGGAGCCGGCCGCGATGCGGTTAGTTGGTGCGGATATGATGTTAGATGATGTCGACGACATCTCGAGCAGACTCAAATATGCACTTAAGACTTTATGTTATTGTACTTTTTCCATTAATCTTTCAAATATATTACTTTCATTTTCTCTCAATTCCATTGCTATTTCCATTATAAAAGGTTTAGCAAAATCAGTTACCCTAAAATAAATTGGATCAGTATTTTGAAGATTAATAATTCCTTTGTTATGCAAGTCTTCTAACTCTTTAATCAAGTAATCACTAACATATGTTGCAATTACTTCATCTCTAATAATCAATTGTGGATGCCCAAACTCTGGGTCAGGCGTGATTTTTGTATTGTTGTTAATCGAGTGTGCAATCGCAAATAATATATTTGGAGTATTAGTGACGACCATTGATTTAATAAAAGCTTTAGTAATTTCATTCTTCATCTTATCAATTGATTTTTCATCCCTGATTGTCATAACCACTTCACTAATAACGTTATTTCTTTTCCGTTCAATTTCTTCCAAGTCATTATTTATTGGGCTCTGTATTACCTTTAAGAAGTTACTATCATCTCTATAATCAGTCGGAGCATACAACTTAGCGTGATGGCTAATGACTAGCTTTGCGAAGACCGCTAATACTATAAGTGGATATATTACAATAAAAAATATTAACACTCTCTGTGAAAAAACATCAAATGAACCCGTTCCAACAACTAATGCTGCAACACCGTATATCAGAAATAAAAATAAAGAAATAATTCCTAATGGGTTTTTCGAAAACGCACTAATTGTTTCTTTATCGTACTTCATTGAAGTGACCCCCTAATATAATTATGTCTTGTCGATTTCATCTAACGTTTTGTATTCACGAAACGACCCAGCCTTAGATAGCTCTTATCTTAGGCTGGGTCGTTTGTTGTGTGAGCTTCTTCCATGATTATACATCTGGCAACCGAGGGGCGAAAGCCCTGATGCGTGAATACGGTGTTAGCTGATGTCAGACTCTGCTTGATACTGCTTAAATAAGTCTTTTTCAATTTCTCTACAATATTCGTTTTCTTGATCTGTAATCTTTTCACCATTCTTTATCTTTTTATACAGTTCGAAAGCTATTTTAAGTTGTCCTATAAAATAGTCCTTTCCAAAAAAATTAAATATACTATTTGATGAAAATTTACCCATAGACAAGATTGAATCAAAATTATCACTGAAATATTCCATGATTTCTGTAGATGAAGCCCTTTTTGTTTGAATCCGTTTAAATCTATCCATATCATCAATAAGAGTTGTAACCGCCTGCATACTTATTTCTTGCCCATCAAAATTGTATGTACCATCCAAAGGTACATGCTTTTTCGGGATAGAATATTGGATTTTAGCTAGATCTTCTTTCTCAACATATTTTAATAAATCTGGAGGTGTTATTGCAGTGGAATTTAGAAACTGCATTAAAATCAAATAAAATATAATGAGGTTATTTTCTATTGAATTTTCAATAATAGCTTTAGTTGTATTGACTGAAGGAAGTAATTCTATCTTGTCCAAACCTTGTCTATCTACATTTACAATCATCCCCTTATCAAGTGCACAAACAACTGAAATTTGATGATCTGAATCTACCTGTAGGTTTAAATCAACTAAGTTATCTAAAAGTGTTTCTAAGCTTGTATCAGATGTATAAGCAAATACAAATCCTGCTGTGGGCGATACAAATGGAGTTATGGGGTACTTTGGTAAGCCTCTAACACTTTTGATATTTTCTACGCACTCATTGAGTCTACTTTTGTTTAGGGATGATTTAATTTCTATTGTTGCGAATACACTTTCAATAGGTATTATTTTTGTACTATCCATATTCATAAGGATGGGGCTACTTAAAGTATCATGAATAATAAGGTCTTGCTGTTTGCTTTGCCTACCACTCAAATCTATTATTGCCCCTCTTGAAAACTCGTATTTCAGAGGGATGTACTTACGAAAATATGTAGAGAATATTTCTTCTCTACTAGTTCCGCGCTCACCTTTATGTTCTATCTGAGAAGACACGTCTTCAAAATCTATCATCATTTTTTTGGCAGCCGCTTTTAAAGAGTTAATAATCATATACGTCTCCTTCTTTAATCTGATTTCAGCTAACGTTTCTGTATTCAAGACGTCCGACGAAGTCGGATGTGTCTGCTGAAACGCTTCCACAAAATTCATCCAGCAGACCAAGGCTCCAAAGGAGCCGCAGCTTGAATATTATGTTAGACGATGTAACAAGCTTCTTGGTTAGTCTTCAATATTGTAGTTGTAGTCTCTCATAATCTCATCCTTACTTCGATAATCGCCAGGGAAATAGAGATGAATAGGTAACCGATGAAGCTTTAAAAAAATAGTATCGAATTCATTGTATCCATATTTTGAGAAGTGAGTTATCTCAACTAATCTCGAATCAGGGGGGTTAGAATTAATTGTCATGATATAGCCTACTGGCGAAAACGAAATTTCACTCATCACTATAACTTCTTTGCTAGATGAAGAGCCTAATACCGCGACGCCTGTCTGTTTAAATTTAGCTCCTTCAACCAAGTAGGCAAAGATCCTTATTGAAGGTTGAATATATTTATGTTCTCGATTCAAAACAAACCTAACTAAATCAGGATTCTTTTGAGCAAATTTTTCCCCATTCGTAGAAAAAAACATAGTTAAAATTTGTTTAATTACTCTATTCGGGAAGACATGAAATGGATAATAAATTGATCCATCTCCATTAGATTTATCATTCAAGATAAGAGCTTGATAAGTCCATTCAATAAAATCATTTGCATACCAAGTACCTGTATCATTATTACAACTTGCGCATAGTGTATATGCACCTGAACCTTTCTGTTGAATTCGACCATTAATTTTTTGATCAGGTCCTTTCTCAAAAATGTCCTCAAATACTGCACTAATAATTGGTCTATCGTTACATGCTCCTCTTGGAAGGATATGTTCAAATGTTAAAGGCCCGGTTGTTCCACATATATGGCATACTTCATTAATAGGCTTTCTTCCCATAATCTCTCCATGTTTTTATGTCGTCTAACGTTCTTTTATTCACGAACTCTGCACTGGCTTAAGGGGCATTAGCCCCCTTAGCCAGTGCAGGGTTGTCTGCTGAGTCCGCTTCTTCGAAAATCCTCTGCTGACCAAGGGCCACATGGCCCGCAGCGTGAATACGGTGTTAGGCGATGGTAATGCCATCATTGAAATTACTTACAGCAGGTCTTTAATAATTTGTATAGCCCTTGGGTTTCCTATAATTCTTAGGCCGTTATTAAAGTTTCTAATCTGCCATGACTCCTCATCATTCGGATCTGATACAAATGTTTTTAATATATTCCCTTCATCTATTTCGATTACTACGTCATTCGTTATTGGTTCTATAGATAACTTCTTTATTGTCTTAAAATATAGAGTTTGTAATTGTTCTATGATATTGGAATGTTCTACTTTATCTTCGGCTTGAGCTTCTCTTGATCCGGTAATCACTCGTTCTGTATTCTTAAAATGCCATGTCGGCTCTAACCAAATACTAATTCCTTGGTTCAGGTCACCTGGTTCGCAATCACAATATATAATTAATGAATTCCCAGCCAACCGAACTAATCAAACTTGTCGATCCTGTATTGATTGTATTATTTCAATTAATTCTTCTGGCATCATCGCATCACCTTTAATATTGAGTTTGCATTACTTTCGCCTAACGTTTTTTGTTCACGAGCCCGAAAGCCTTAAGTGACCAGCGGGAACGGGTCGTTAGACTTAGGCTTGCAGGGTTGTCCGGCTGATTACACTTCCATGCTTCTCAACTTCTGCTGGACCGAGGAGCGGATGCGACGTTGCGTGAACAGGGTGTTAGACGTCGTGTATTCTTCTTCGAGTAGACCAATATATTATTACTAATTTCTCTAAAGGTTTTCCCATTTATCTCTTATTTCATTAACAAGTTCATCTAAACTAGGGAAGAGATAAAACTTTGTAATTCCAAACGATTCTAATATCATTTTAAATTTCTTCTTTAATTCTTTTTTAAATACAAATTTTATAGTTATATCATTTGTTAACGGTTCGATCGGATTCTCTTGTATTGTAAAAAAGCCAGATTGATTAATATACCTAGCATGTTTGTGATTCGGATATACTGTATAAACGCCCTTTATATTGTAAGGATTTGAATAGACAATTTTTTCTCCGTTATTAAAAGATAGCTCCATTTGATTATTGCTGCTTTGATAGAGTCTCTCAAAAAATCCATTATAAATCGCAAAATCATTATTAGGATTACTACTAACCGCAAAATAAAGTGCAACTAATGGGTTTGATGTCCAATCTAATAACCTAGTAGGTAATCCATGATGTTGCGCGAGGAACATCCAGTCCCATTCACTGCTTGGTAATTCATTGATGTATGGCAGTCCTCTTCTTTTAAATTCATCCATAACACGCAATTCGTAATCCAATAAAAGATCACTATCAAAATGAGTGAGTCTCCCCAAGGAAGGAATTAACTGATAGTCAGAATTTGAGACACCTCGATATGCCTTTTCGTCTTCATAATATGGGTTGCAAAAGTTGTCAATAAAGTCATTAAAACTGCTAATTTCAATAATTCGCATCTATTCACCTTTTTCATTTATTAATGCATGTCGTCTAACGTTCCTGTATTCACGACTCGACGCATGTCGAGTGTCTGGCGAATGCCAGACCAAGGACGAATGTCCGTAGCGTGAATATTATGTTATCTGAAGTTCATGGCTTCTTTGGACTACTTTCAAGCCCTCTCTTAAATACCCTTAAAAATTTAATAAACTCTTCTATTACTTCATCTATGTTTTGAACAAATTCACTTGACGGCGTATAACTTCCAACGCCAAAACTTATCTCTTTCAATTGCCCATCTTCTTTCTTCTTACTTATTCCAGAACTAATATCATTTGGAGCAAAATTATGTGTGATATCGTTTCTAAGTATTCTTGATTTTTTAAATGCCTTAGAGTAATTAGTTTTACTAAACTGTTTCTTTAAAACTGGGTTAACACTATTTAAGTTGGTTAATATGTTTCGATTAAAATCTTTATCTTTCTCTACATCAAATTGATATTGGACATTTATGATATGAAAAATAGTATCCCATGCAGAGAAAAATTTGTAATAGAAAGCATCGACGTAGTAATCAAACATCACTTTGTAGTTAATTGTTTTCGTCTTTCTTAAAATGAGGGAAGTATTGAACCGATTGTCCATCTTTACCCGGTGATATGTACCACTCTTCATCAGGAATACCTTTATTGTAATAGTGTTTAAAAAAGATATAACTCATTCTCGACTGACCAAGTCTATTATTAAATAATATGATCCAACTAGCTAATTCTTGTTCTGCAAACATAGCAAAAAGGTCATTTATTTCTGGTCGTTTTACTTCTAAATATAAGGAATTTATTTTCGAATTTTCTTCTATCTCTATCCACTGCTCTTTAGTTGGATATTGTAAGTAGTCGTGTATCATTATTTAATCAGCTCCTAACATGAATTTCAGATAACGTTCCCGTATTCACGACCCGACGTATGTCGGGTGTCTGGCGAATGCCAGACCAAGGACGAATGTCCGCAGCGTGAATATTATGTTATATGACGTACTTACTTTTTTGAACTACATTCATTAATTTACTGCTTATTTTTCATCTTTAATTTCTGTAATAGAATCTTTATCTCGATAGCCCCATGTATAAATAATATTTTCTGGGTATATCCTTTCATCGGAAGGAATAGTCCACGTAGTTGGATTAACAGTCACGTCTTTTGGAATGTGAGGACAATAAGAAAATCTAATCGGTGAATCTGTAATGTTTGGTGTTGCAGGTAAATAAAAAGATATAATCTTCGTTCCATAAGTAAAGCGAATCAAGTAAGGGTAGTTACTCGATAACCCGTTTACAGTTTTGAAAACCTCCAAGATTACATGTGCATATCCATTACCTTTAACAAAAGCAGTGTCCATGTAAAGCGGAAAAATATCAATTTCCCCTAAAAGCCAATCTGGAACATACGATACTATTTTTTTATCTTCATCTTCTAATAGCGCCCACCCCATATGAGCTAAACATTTGCAGACATCCAAAGGTCTATAAGGTGGAGGATTATTGATTTTGAAGGTCATAACTTTCTGTCCATCTTTTTCTTCGATTTCAAAAATACCTTCTTGCTGATCAATATTAATGTTAAGGCTATTACTTTCAGGATTCATTTTCAGAAATGATTGCTTATTTATCGGCTTGTACTTTGGAGTACCGGATCCTGGTCGCTTCCGAGCGCCTATAAATATCCTGTCAAATGCTAAATAGTTGACTAGTTCATTCTCATAGTAACTAAATTGATTATTACAATCATCACACTCATTTAGATAATAGAGAGTCCTATTCCCGAGCCCCGCTGGAATCACATGTGCTTCCTTCTTAAAAGTTACCTCTGGCTGACTTTTGCCGCAAAATAGACAAGTTGTCTTTGAACTATCGCCAATCAAATCTTTGTCGGAACCTGTGATATCATGAGGATAAAAAATGGAATTCAATTCTGTATATTGATGATGACCATGATTCATTTGAATTACTCCTCCTCAATGTTTTAAAGGTAGTCAAACATTCTTGATTTATTACTATCTATTCTTAAAATAGTACTTGTAAGTATGTCATATAACGTCTTTTATCTGAACTTCGTATATATTCCACATATCGGTAATTCTCCGATCTTCTTCAAGTATAATCCATATAGAGGAATAGACGAAGTATATTTTATCCAGTGCTACTCTCCATCCTTCAGCTCCAACCGATCAAACGGGCTGTGAATACGCCGTATGTTTTTTGTGCTGACATGTGTATATCGTTGAGTGGTTCGAACGCTCTGATGACTTAGCAGTTCCTGAATTTAGCGGAGGTCGGTTCCGCCCTCAAGCAAATGAGTTGCAAATGAATGACGCAACGAGTGAACACTTACCTTCTTAACTATTCCTGCCCGTCTTCTTGCATTTTCAAAAACCTTCTGGACAGACAGTACGCTCCGTCACATGGCGCCCGGAACGTTGACCTGGAAATAACCATTCTTCAGGTTGAAACTGAATCTTGTAAGCTTTCACCTCGCTCATAGCCATTGAAGATAACATCTAACAACACAAAAAAGCGATCCCCTTTCCCCTATGGAAAAGAAAATCGCTTCCGATGCTTTCGGATCTACTAAATACCGAACTTGCTCTTTTTATTGCACACGCTCCATACCCTATCAATCTAGCTTCAAGTATTCATGCTGTGCATTTCTGGTCTGCTGGGTGCTTGTATTTATTTCAGGCTAATGCCCTTGGCTATAGAAGCTAATAATGTCATCTACGGTCAGCAGTTGTTGGTCAGGCTCCCGAGATTCCTTTTGCAGGCCCGCCCCGTCGCCTCCGTGCAACCCTTCGCCATCTGGCGTCATCTGCTTCTCGTCTGGTTCGTACATGTGTTCCAAATCCATATTCCATTTCCTCCTTGCTGCCTTAAGATCATGCATTGTTTTATTACCCAACTTTGCATGATATGCAACAGCAAGCAGAATGATGACACTCATTTTCCCGGTCTCCGCGCTACAAGATTAATTAGCTTCCCGCTGAAGCTCCTCCAGCCACTTCTGCTCCTTCGCAGAGAGCTCCACTCCCTCAAGCAAATCAGGACGGCGTTCCCAGGTGCGACGAAGTGCTTCCTTCCGTCGCCAATCGGCGACATTGGCATGATGCCCGCTAAGCAGGATATCCGGAACCTGCCAGCCGCGAAAATCAACAGGCCGCGTATAGTGCGGATATTCCAGCAACCCGGTGCTGAATGAATCCGTGACGGCGCTCATTTCATTGCCCAGCACCCCCGGCAGCAGCCGGGCTACGCTATCAATGACAACCATAGCCGGTAGTTCTCCACCCGTCAGTACATAATCGCCAATGGAGATCTCGTCAGTCACCAGGTGCTCACGAATCCGTTCATCATATCCCTCATAATGTCCGCAGATGAACACCAGATGCTCTTCCCGCGCCAATTCCTCGGCTTTTTGCTGTGTGAAGGTCTCCCCCTGGGGACACATCAAAATAATGCGGGGCCGGTCCACAGACCCACCTGCTTCAACTCCCGCTTGGCCTATAGATGTCTTTTCGCTTCCCTCTGCCGTACTCTGACTCTCCTCACCCAACAAAGCCTCCACAGCCCGGAAGATCGGCTCAGGCTTGAGCACCATGCCCCCACCGCCGCCATAAGGCGTGTCGTCCACCGTGCCGTGCTTGTTCCCGGCGTAATCGCGAAAATTGACTGCATTCAAGGAGATGATCCCCTTCTCCTGCGCTTTGCCAAGAATGCTGCTGCCAAATACGCCGGCAAACATCTCGGGGAACAAGGTCAATACATCCACCCGCATGTTACAGCAATCCTTCCATCACGTGAACCCGGACCAGCTTGTCCTTAATGCTAACGTCCAGGACCACATCATCAATGACTGGCAACAGCAATTGCTTGCCTGACGGTAGCTTTACTACCCAGACATCATTGGCCCCTGGCCGCAAGATCTCTATAATTTCACCCAGATCCTCATTCTCGTCACTGACAACCCGGCAACCTATAATTTCATGGAAATAATATTCATTCTCCGGCAGCTCGACGGTCTCGGACTTGGATACCTTCAGTTCATATCCCTTGTACTTCTCTACCTCGTTAATATTGGAAAATTCGGCAAATTGCACGATATACATTTGCTTATACGGCCGCGCTGACTGCACTACTACCGTAGACTGCTCCCCCGTCTCAGGGTGCACCATAATCAGACGCCGTTTTGGCGCGAACCGCACCTCAGGGAAATCCGTTTGCAATAACACCTTCAGCTCGCCACGAATCCCATGTGTATTTACAATTTTACCTACAGACAATAAAGAATCAGACATAATACCCTCCCTAATCATGTAACCGTCATTTCATGTTTCAGCATGTACGAAAAAGGGCTAGGACAAACATCCTAACCCGCTTTCGTATATCTTTTTGAATGATCAAAAAGTTCTTTAAGATAGAATATCGACGGTCACCCGTTTATCCATCTTCACGGCTGCCGATGCCACAACCGTGCGGAGCGCCTTGGCGATTCTTCCCTGCTTGCCAATGACCTTCCCTACATCATCAGGATGCACGGACAATTCATAGACAATCAGATGCTCCTTCTCCACGACCTCCACACGGACATCGTCCGGATGATCAGCAAGAGCCTTCGCAATAACGCCGACTAATTGTTCCATATACGACCCTCCGAATCAGCAATTATTTCTGCTGTCTAAGCTCATGGAATTTCTTCATCACGCCTGCATTGCTAAGCAAGTTGCGAACGGTATCAGATGCTTGCGCACCATCTTGAAGCCACTTCAATGCTTTATCTTCATCGATGTTCACTACTGCTGGTTGTGCAACCGGGTTATAGTAACCAATCTCCTCGATAAAACGGCCGTCACGCGGGGAACGGGAATCCGATACCACGATACGGTAGAAAGGAGCTTTATGAGCACCAATACGTTTCAAACGAATACGAACTGCCACGAAATTCACCTCCTTTAAAGAATTCACTTTCATGTATAATTACATTTCCCTTCACAAGCCTTTACCGGAAAGGAAACCTCATACCCTTGCCACCAGCTTTGCCAAGCTGCTTCATCATTTTGTTCCCCTTGCCCTTGGGCCCCATCATACTGGAGAACTGCTTCATCATCCGCCGCATCTCGTCAAACTGCTTGATCAGTCGATTGACGTCCGCCAATACCGTTCCACTACCAGCGGCAATGCGTTTACGTCGGCTATGATTAATCATATCAGGATTTTGCTTCTCTTCCTTGGTCATGGAATGCACAATCGCCTCTACCCGGCCCATCTGCTTCTCATCGACCTTGACATCCTTCATCTGCTTCATGTTGCCCATGCCCGGGATCATATCCATGATCTGATCAATCGGGCCAAGCTTCTTGACCTGCTCCATCTGCTCCAGGAAATCGTCGAACGTAAATTCCGCGTTACGCATCTTCCGTTCCATTTCCTTGGCTTTATCCGCATCAATGCCAGCCTGAGCCTTCTCAATCAGCGACAGCATGTCACCCATACCAAGAATCCGCGAAGCCATACGTTCCGGATGGAACGGCTCCAGGGCATCCATCTTCTCACCCAAAGCCACGAACTTGATCGGACAGCCAGTCACCGCTTTAACGGATAAGGCCGCACCACCACGAGTATCGCCATCCAGCTTGGTCAAGACAACCCCGCTAAGACTAAGCTGTTGATTGAAGCTCTCCGCCACGTTAACCGCATCTTGCCCTGTCATGGCATCGACCACGAGCAACACTTCGTCCGGCTGAGTAATCTCATGGATTTGCCGTAGCTCCTCCATCAATTCCTCATCAATATGCAGACGACCAGCGGTATCAATCAGCAAGTAATCATTGCCGTTGTCCTTGGCGTGCTGCAACGCCTGACGCGCAATCTCTACCGGACTGTTACCTTCCGGCAATGCGAAGACCGGTACCTTGATCTGTTCCCCTAGTACCTGCAACTGCTTGATAGCAGCCGGACGGTAAATATCTCCCGCCACGAGCAGGGGACGATGGTTGTCCTTAAGCAATAGCTTGGCCAGCTTGGCAGAGGTCGTCGTCTTACCGGCACCCTGCAAGCCCGCCATCATAATTACCGTGGGTGGACGATTGCTGCGAGCCAGCTTGGCTTGGCTTCCCCCCATCAACTCCGTCAACTCTTTGTTGACGATATCGATGATTACCATGCCTGGCGTGAAGCTATCCATCACTTCCTTGCCAACCGCTTTCTCCTTGACCTTGGCAATGAACTCCTTCACGACTTTAAAGTTGACGTCCGCTTCCAGCAAGGCCAGGCGCACTTCGCGCATCGCTGCATTTACATCATCTTCGGATACCTTCCCTTTGCCCCGCAGCTTGCTGAACACGTTTTGCAATCGGCTTGTCAAACCTTCGAATGCCATATATCGTCACCTCCATTCGTAACAATTCCGCTCATAGCTCCATCTTACAATTGCTCCGCCTCGCGAAGCAAATTTCCTGCCTGTTCCTTATGTACAGAAGACATCGCACTGTCTTCAATAATTTGCTGTAACCTGGCTAACACACCGCTCTGAAGCTCATGCTTCTTCAGCAGTCCCAGCTTCTCCTCATACGTCTCAAGCATGCCTTCGGCACGTTTGATATGCTCATAGACGGCCTGACGGCTAATCTCGAATTCCGCGGCAATTTCCCCCAGCGAGAAATCATCGAGGAAATAATATTTCAAGAACGTCTGCTGCTTCTCAGTCAGCAACGCTTCATAGAAGTCGAACAAAAGGTTGATCCGATTCGTTTTCTCAAGCCTATTCTCCTGACTCATATGGGCACTCCCTCCGTCAAGGAAAAACACTTTACAGCGCATCAACTCCACCTATAATACAGAAACCCGAAAAAGATGTCAAGTATTTTCCCTTAACATCTTGGTATGGAAATTTTTCTCGGTTGGAAGGCGTCTCAAACAATAGCAAAAACCGCTCTCCAAAGGCAAACTGCTCGCTAAATCACGAACAATTCCAGCCCTTAGATAAGCGGTTCTTCTCGCTTAGTGCGGCAGCAAATACAGCAAAATCGCAAAGAAGTGGGTAACACTTCCGGCGAGGACGAACAAATGCCAGATGGCATGATGGTAAGGGAAGCCACGCCACACATAAAAAATCGTGCCCAGACTATACGCAATGCCACCCGCTACCAGTAAAGCCATTCCCTGAAAAGGTATAGCAGCGGTGAGCGGCCCCCATGCAATCACGATTAACCAGCCCATGATCAGGTAGAACACCGTTGACAGGACCAGGAATCGCTTCACGAAGAAGGCTTTAAATATGACACCCGCCAGCGCAATCCCCCATACAATCCCGAACAAACTCCAGCCCAAGGGGCCGCGAACTGCTACTAGCAAAAATGGGGTATACGTACCGGCAATGTAAATGTAGATAGAGGAATGGTCAAAAATCTCAAACAAATCCTTGACCCGTCCTTCCTTAAAGCTATGCACCAGCGTGGAGCACATATAGAGCAGCAACATGCTGGCCCCGTAAATGGTAAAGCTGACAATATGCCATGCCGTCCCCTTAAGGCTTGAGAATACGATCAGCAGCACCAGCCCAGCTACACTTAGCAATGCCCCAATGCCGTGAGTAATGGCGTTAGCCACTTCTTCCCTGCGGTTAAACGAATGCGTATTGGCCATCTCGCTCCGCCTCCTTTCCTCTTGCCATGTTATTGATCTAGGCTCATATCTATAATATACGGTAAAGTCACCCTTTTTGTTACCCCAATGACCGAATCAAGCTTCTTCTGACTCTTCCTCTTCCGCAATCAGTCCGGCAAACAAGCCATGGACAAATTGCTCCGAATCAAACGGCTGCAAATCCTCGACCTTCTCACCAAGGCCCACGAACTTCACAGGCAGACTCAGCTCCTGACGAATGGCAATGACAATACCGCCTTTTGCCGTACCGTCCAGTTTGGTCAGCACCAGTCCGGTCACACCACTTTTCTCTCCAAATAGCTTAGCCTGGCTCAAAGCGTTTTGCCCAGTCGTTGCATCCAGCACCATCAGCACCTCATGAGGAGCGCCGGGAATTTCCCGCTGAATAACCCGAAAGATTTTGTTCAGTTCTTCCATCAGATTGGATTTGTTCTGCAAGCGGCCTGCCGTATCGCAGAGTAAAATATCCGCTCCACGCTGCTTGGCTGCCTGAACCGCGTCGAACATCACCGCCGCTGGATCGGACCCGGACTGCTGCCGAATGACGTCCACCCCTACCCGGTCGCCCCACACTTTCAATTGCTCAATGGCACCCGCCCGGAAAGTATCCCCTGCAGCCAGAATTACCTTCTTGCCCTGTTGCTTGTAGTAATGGGCCAGCTTCCCGATGGTCGTTGTCTTGCCGACACCATTGACGCCTACAAATAAAATCACACTGATGCCATCAGAGCTTAGATGCATTTCGCTATCTTCATCCCCGCGTAGCAAATCCACCAGCTTCTCGGACAGGAGCGGCTGCAGCTCGGCAGGTGCCTCAATACGCCGCTGCTTGACCTCCTGCTGTAGCTCATCAATCAACTTCAGCACGGTATTAACGCCGACATCCGCACCAATCAAGATTTCCTCCAGCTCTTCAAAAAATTCATCATCAATTTTCTTGCGCCGGGTCACCAGCTCCGTTACTTTCTCCACGAAGCCCTTGCGGCTCTTCTCCAGTCCATCTCTGAACTGCTTCGTCACCGATTCCGTTCTGGAAGCGATGCTGTCCTTCAATTTCTTAAAAAAACTCATGCAGGGTTAGCCCTCCTTAGGTTGTCCAGCCAATAAATGTAAGCTAAGCAATTTCAACCGTTTCTTCATCCTCCAACTTGACGGAGACAAGCTTGGACACGCCGCCTTCCTCCATCGTCACGCCATACAGCACGTCCGCTTCCTCCATCGTCCCCTTGCGGTGGGTTACCACAATGAACTGGGTCTGCTCGGAGAACTCGCGTAAGTACTGAGCAAACCGCGAGACATTGGCTTCATCCAGCGCCGCTTCAACTTCATCAAGCACGCAGAACGGCACCGGCTTCACTTGTAAAATGGCAAACAGTAACGCCATCGCCGTCAGCGCACGTTCACCACCGGACAGCAATTGCAGATTTTGCAGCTTCTTGCCTGGAGGCTGTGCTACTACGTCAATACCAGTATCCAGCAAATTCTCGGGATCGACCAGAATCAAGTCGGCCCGGCCACCACCGAACAGCTTGGAGAACACAATAACAAATTCCCGGCGGATGGCATCAAAGGTAGTTTTGAATCGCTTGGACATCTCCTCATCCATCTCGCGAATGACCTGATAAAGCGTCGCCTTGGCCTCAACAAGATCATCCTTCTGTTCACTAAGGAATTGATAGCGCTCGGAGACACGATTATACTCATCGATAGCTCCAAGGTTTACTTCCCCGAGGATCGTAATCTGCCGTTTCAGCTCCCGAACCTCGCCTTGAGTCTGTGGCACATCCTCTGGCACAGCATAACGCTGCTTGGCCAATTCATAGCTAAGTTCATAATCCTCAGACAGCTTGCGCAAAATGTTATCCAGCTCCACATCCAGACGATTCGCCTGAATCTCCGTTTGTCGCAACTGATCCTCCACAGCTTTCAGCGCAACTCGCTGGTCCTTTGTCTCGCTTTCACCGTCCTCCAACTTCTTGACCAGGACGGCACGAGAAGCCCGTTCCAATTCAAGCTGCTCACTGGTCCGTTCCTTCTTCAGCTTATAATCATTTAATTCTTCACGTTGCTGTACACCTTGCTGTACATTTTGCTCCAAATCCGCCTCGATAGACTGCAAAATCGTACGGTTCTGGGTTAGTTCCCGCTCCTGCACCTTGAATTCGGACTCGGAACGGCGTAATTGCTCTCGCAGGGAATGACATTCCTGATCCAGCTTACCCTCACGCACCTTAAGTCCAGTCAAGGCATCCTGCAGCTCTTCCTTGGCCGACTCACTTGCCTTGCGGGCGAACTCGGCAGCCCGGATGGACTGCTGAACGGATATCTCCTCTTTCTCCAAGTCTACCAGCCGCTCTTGCGCCGCCTTCTTGGTTGCTTCGAGGTCCTCCAATTCCTTCAGGTAATGTCCCTTCTCCTGGCCGTACAACTCAAACTGCTCCGACACATGCCGCCATTCATGCTCCACCTGCTTCAAGTCCCCGGCACATGCTTGCTCTTCCACCCGCTTGGCGTCTCCGGCTTCACGCAGCCGGACCAGTTCGTTCTCTGACTTACCAAGCTGGCTGCGTACATCCGTCAGGCCCTTGCGCAGCTTGTCCAGCATTTCTTCACTTTCGCGGATGTCTGCCGCAAGCTGATCAAGTTGACGCTTGCGTCCCAGCAAATTATTGTTCTTACGATGCTGGCTCCCCCCGGTCATCGAGCCACCGGCGTTGACGACATCGCCCTCCAGAGTCACAATGCGGAAGCGATATTGCAGCCTGGCTGCCATCTTGTTCGCATGCTCCAGATCATTGGCAAATACGACATTCCCCAGCAAGCTGCCAACGACGCTCTCATACCTCGGCTCATAGCCCACCAGTTCGGCCCCGATGCCAACAAAGCCTGCCGCTTCCTCCAAGATGCGCTTGTCAGCCGCAGAAATTTGACGAGGACGGATGACATCCAAAGGCAGGAAGGTTGCCCGGCCCAGTTGCCGTTGCTTCAGGAAAGCGATTGCTTGGCGCGAAACAGCCTCGTTCTCCATGACGATATGCTGCATAGCGGCACCAAGCGCCGTTTCCACCGCCGTCTCCAGCTTCTCTGGCACCCGAATCAATTCCGCAACAGCGCCATGTACACCGGACAACGCAGACTTCTTGGACGCCTTGAGAACTTCCTTAACCCCAAGCACAAATCCGTCGTAGTCGTCCTCCATCTCTTTCATCGTATCGCGGCGCGACACCAGAGCCTCACGTTTTTGCTCCCACTTGCGGATGCCACCCTGGCTCTCTTCGACCAGCTTCTGTAGTGACTGGTTATGCTCGCTTTCGCGTATGTAGCGGCCGCGAAGCTCGGCAATTTCCTCACCCAGCTTAGCCAGCACCGTTTCCAGTTCTACCTTTTGTCCCTTCAGACGATCAAGCTCATCCGTCCACTTCACGCCTTCTTCCTCAGCACGCTCCATCCGGCGCTTCACGCCTTCTTTCTGCTGGTCGGCGTAATGGATTTCATTGCGAGATTGCGCCATCTGGTTCATGACATCCAGCAGTTGGCCCTTCAAGCCTTCCTCCTGCGCCTGGCTGATTCCGCCGGTCACTCCGATGAGCTTCGCCTCTTCCGCAGCAAGCTCGGTACGAAGCATACCCAGTTGCTCTTCAGCCGCTGCGAACTGAGCCGTCAATTGCTCCAGTTCCAGTGAACGCTGGGCATAACGTTCTTCGCTGACCGCCAAGGATTGGCTAAGCTGCTCACGGTTTTGCGCCAGGTTGCGAGCTCTTTCCTTCAAGACCTCGCCATAGCCCTCACTCTTCTCGTAGCTCTCACTGTACTCCAGAAGTTGTCTTTGCAGTGTCTCGATCTGATCCTCTACCTGACGTAACGCCAATCGGTCACTTTCCAGCCTGGCATCATGGGCTGACACGACCGTCGATAGAGCAAGCTGCTCTTCCTGGAGCTTGGTCAGCTTGGCATTCGCCTCACTCCACGTCTCGTGGATTTGCTCGATTTGATGAACGTAGAGAGAGATCTCTTTATTTTTCAACTGTTCGCGCAATTCCTTATATCTCTGTGCCTTCTCGGACTGCTCCTTCAGCGGTCCAATCTGGTCTTCCAATTCCACCACAAGGTCGTTGATCCGCAGCAAATTTTGTTCGGTATCATCTAGCTTACGACGCGCATCACGCTTGCGACTCTTGTATTTTACGATTCCCGAAGCCTCTTCGAAAATACCACGGCGGTCCTCCGAACGCGTACTCAAAATTTCCTCAATTCGCCCCTGCCCGATGATAGAGTAAGCTTCCTTCCCGATGCCGGTATCCATGAACAGCTCGGTAATATCCTTCAACCGGCAAGACTGCTTGTTGATAAAATACTCGCTGTCCCCGCTGCGGTGAACCCGGCGGGTTACCGTAACTTCGCTGAAATCAAGCGGCAGCGCCTGATCGTTATTATCCAGCGTCAAGGACACCTCACTGAAGTTGACCGCTTTACGCGCGTCACTCCCTGCGAAGATAATATCCTCCATTTTGCCGCCGCGTAGTGACTTGGCGCTTTGTTCTCCCAGCACCCAGCGGATGCCATCGGAGATATTACTTTTTCCGCTGCCGTTCGGGCCAACCACGGCGGTTATGCCGCGTACGAATTCCATCTCCGTCTTGTCGGCAAAGGATTTGAAGCCCGCTAGCTCTATCCGTTTCAGAAACATACGTTCACTATCACCTCTAACCTGTATTGTATCATACCGGAAGCCCTGCTGGACAGGCATCCAGTAAGGCCCGGGGCCAGGAGGTAACTCCTGATTGTAAGAATCCACTCCCTAGCCCGTTTCGTGTTCAAAAGCTGACTTTTTTTGAACTACCTTTATAAATAAGAGTTTCAAAAAGTCGGCTTTTCAGCACCAAGAAGATTGGATGAAGCTAGGGACTGAGTAGCGCAGCTACACGTTTTCGTAAGAAAACGACTTCGAAAGCATGGGTACGTGAGCAACGGAAGTACCGGGTGAGTTCAAGATTCGATGTCGGTTCTACTCCCAGAAGACGCTTCGTGATCAAAAGCTGACTTTTTGAACTACCTTTATAATACAGGTTCAAAAAGTCGGCTTTTCAGCACCAAGAAGCTTGGATGAAGCCAGGGACTGAGTAGCGGAGCGTAGATAGATCTACGTGAGCAACGGAAGGCCCGGCTGAATTCAAGATTCGACGTCGAATCTACTCACAGAAGACGCTTCGTGATCAAAAGCTGACTTTTTGAACTACCTCTAAAAGTAAAAAGGCCGCCCCGGACGATGGAGTACATCATCCCGAAACGGTCTTTACAGTCGTTAATCTTAACTCTCAAGCTCTGAGCTCTTAAGCAACTCCAGCGCCACGGCAGCCGCCTGTTGTTCGGCCTCTTTCTTAGATCTGCCGTTGCCTCGGCCCAGCGCGCGGCCTTCCATGCAAACCTCGGAGACGAATTCCCGTTCATGGGCAGGACCTCGCTCTTCCACGATACGATACTCCAGAGTTCCCATGCCGTGATGCTGCGTCAGTTCCTGAAGCTCCGTCTTAAAGTCGCTGGTTTGCAGCTTGCCGTCCAGAGACAATTGAGGGAAAACATAACGATGAAGGAACGCAGTAGCCGCTTCCAGGCCTTGATCCAGGTATAATGCACCGATAAAGGATTCGAACACGTCCGCAAGCAGTGCCGGACGCGTTCTTCCCCCCGTTAATTCCTCGCCCTTGCCGAGCAGTACATACCGGCCGAATTCCAGGCTTTCGGCGAATTTAACAAGTGACGGCTCGCATACAATAGCGGCCCGCAACTTGGTCAATTCACCCTCAGGACGGTCGGGAAATAACCGATATAAGTGCTCCGAAACGGTCAATTCGAGGACAGCGTCGCCCAGAAACTCCAGGCGCTCGTTGTCCTCGTATTGATTAAAACGGTGCTCGTTCACATATGATGCATGGGTGAAGGCCTGTTTCAGAAGCTGCCGATTTTGGAATACCAGTTCAAGTTTTTGCTGTAACTGCTTCAGATCTCCATTCACCGGACCTAACCCCTTATGCTTCGTATTTCTTTAGAATAATTGTGGCATTATGCCCGCCAAATCCAAAAGAATTCGACATGGCCACTTGAACATCTGCCCGTCTGGCTTCGTTTGGAACATAGTCCAAATCGCATTCCGGATCAGGATGCTCCAAATTGATGGTAGGTGCAATAACACCATGCTTAAGCGTTAGTCCGCAAATAATGCCCTCTACGCCGCCAGCAGCTCCCAGCAAATGACCCGTCATCGACTTGGTCGAGCTGATGGCTACCTTGTAAGCATGATCGCCAAGCGCTCTCTTGATCGCGGTCGTCTCCGAGCGGTCTCCTACAGGAGTCGAGGTGCCATGCGCGTTGATGTAATCAATTTGCTCTGGCTTAATACCTGCATCACGAATGGCCATGTTCATGCAACGCTCCGGTCCGTTTGGATCAGGTTCCGTCATATGGTGCGCATCCGCGCTTAAACCGTAGCCGATAACCTCTCCATAAATCTGAGCTCCACGTTTTTGCGCGTGCTCGAGCGATTCCAGAATCAGCACTCCAGCGCCCTCGCCCATGACAAAGCCATCCCGCTCCGTATCAAACGGACGACTGGCCTTCTCCGGCTCGTCATTGCGCGTGGACATGGCTCGCATGGAGCAGAAGCCTGCCATACCCGTTGGACGGATCGTTGCTTCCGCGCCGCCGCAAATCATCACATCGGCATCACCACGCTGAATCAGCCGGTAAGACTCTCCAATGGAATGAGTTCCGGTCGCGCACGCAGTCACCGTAGTTGTGTTCGGACCCTTAGCTCCATGCAGAATGGACACATGCCCGGAGGCCATGTTCGCAATCATCATAGGAATAAAGAATGGGCTAACACGCTTAGGCCCCTTCTCCAACAAGGCACTATGCTGATCTTCAAAGGTTCCGAGACCACCGATGCCTGAACCGATCATGACCCCAACCCGTTCCGGGTCAGCTTGTTCGGCTATATTAAGCGCACTATCCTCAATGGCATTCTTTGCCGCTGCTGCAGCAAATTGCACAAATCGGTCCATCTTCCGCGCTTCCTTGCGCTCGATATAATCCTCGGGATTGAAATCTTTCACCGAGGCTGCAATTTTCGTAGGGTAATCACTAACATCAAACGCTTCGACTAACGATACGCCGGATTTCCCTTCTAGCAAGTTGTTCCAAAATGTATCCAAATCCTTACCGAGAGACGTAACGACTCCCATACCTGTAACTACTACTCTATGCTTCAAACACACTCACCTCGTTGGACTTATGTGTACTATACAAATTCATGGATGCAATAATGAAATCCGCAGATCCTCAAGATGAGGAGAAGTCCCGCCTGCTATGAAGGAGGTACGGGACTTTGGAATGACATTAGGTATGAGATTGTATGTAGTTTACAACTTCACCTACGGTCGTAATCTTCTCTGCATCTTCGTCTGAAATTTCCAGATCGAATTCATCTTCGAGCTCCATGACCAATTCAACCACGTCAAGCGAATCCGCACCCAAGTCGTCTTTGAAAGACGCTTCAAGTGTCACTTCGGCTTCATCTGCGCCAAGGCGATCCACAACAATGCGTTTTACGCGATCCAATACATCGGACATCCGGTTCACCTCCTCTTTGGTATTATAAGAGATTTGAAGTTAAAATGCCATAGAAGCCAAATACGCGATTTACATAACCATTCCGCCATCCACATGCAGGGTTTGCCCAGTCATATAGGACGCGCTGTCTCCGGCGAGGAATAATACGGCATTCGCGATTTCTTCCGGCTGTCCCAGACGGGCCAGCGGGATGTCGGCAAGCAGCTTCTGGCGGTATTCTTCCGGTAGCTCGTCCGTCATATCCGTCTCGATAAATCCGGGGGCGATACAGTTCACGGTAATGCCGCGCGAAGCCAACTCCCGTGCGGAGGCTTTCGTCAGACCAATCACTCCGGCTTTGGCCGCTACGTAGTTGGCTTGACCCGCGTTACCCAACACACCAACCACCGAAGAAATGTTGATAATCCGGCCCGAGCGTTGCTTCATCATCGGACGGGTGACGGCCTTAATGCCATTGAACACGCCCTTCAGGTTCGTCTCAATGACCTGATCGAACTCTTCTTCCTTCATCCGCATAATTAAATTATCTCTTGTAATTCCTGCGTTATTCACCAGAATGTCGATCCGTCCCCAGGCTTCCAGCATGGACTTAACCATACCCTCGAACTGCTCATTGCTTCCAACATGCGCTTTTGCAGCGTAAGCTTTTACGCCAAACGCCTCGATTTCGGCAACAACGCGGGCTGCGGCCTCCTCGTTCCCGGCATAGTTGACGACTACATCTGCCCCGGCTTCCGCCAATGCTAATGCAATGCTACGGCCGATTCCACGAGAGCCGCCCGTGACCAAAGCCGTCTTCCCTTGAAGCGGTTTGCTCATTAATCCATCTCCTTTCGCCTAGTTAATCCGAAGTCTACAAATCCGGCACGCCATTCATGAAGCCTAAGGCTCCTTTGCGGCGATGCCTGCCTTGGAATGGCTGCAGCTTTTACTTTAGCGCCGCTGCCGTTTGTTCCAGGCTATCCAAATGATTTACATTAAATAACCGCACCGACTTGTCGGTCTTCTTGATCAGTCCCGTCAGCACGCTGCCCGGGCCGATCTCGACAAACGTATCCACCCCTTGGGCAATCAGCCAGTTGACGGTATCCTCCCATAATACAGGGGAATACACCTGTTGTACGAGCAACTCCGCAATCTTGGCACCATCCTGAACAGGACGAGCCGTGACGTTAGCAACTACCGGAACGGATGCATCATGAAAAGTAGCAGTGGCAAGCCGATCTTGCAATCGCTCTGCGGCCGATTTCATCAGCGAGGAATGAAACGGTCCACTGACCTCCAGAGGGATAGCTCGTTTAGCCCCGATTTCTTTCACACGGGACACTAGCTGCTGGATGCCTTCCTTACTGCCCGATACCACGATTTGCCCTGGGCAGTTCACATTGGCCAGTTCAACCAGTGCGCCGCCTGCAGTAATGTCGGCACATAAAGCGGCCAGCGCTTCACGTTCACCGCCAAGAACCGCAGCCATAGCTCCTTGTCCTCCCGGTACGGCTTGCTCCATATACTTACCACGTGCGCGAACGATGGACACCGCATCCTCGAAGGATAAGACACCGGCTACAGTCAACGCGCTATATTCACCCAAGCTATGTCCCGCCACATAATCGGGTGTCAGGCCTTTGGCAGCAAAGGCTTCGGCCAGAGCTACGCTTGTGGTCAACAACGCAGGCTGTGTATTGGCAGTTTGCTTCAGCTCCGCTTCCGGGCCACCGAATATAAGTTCGCTGAGTGGAAAACCAAGCTGCTTATCCGCCAGTTCGAAGCGCTCACGCGCCTCTGGCCGAGCGTCATACAAATCTTTACCCATGCCTACGCTTTGAGACCCCTGTCCGGGAAAAACAAAAGCTATTTTGCTCATTGATTGCACTCCCTCATTCATCAATATCTCCATCTGCCTCGCTTACCACACGAGTACGGAAGCTCCCCAGGTCAAGCCGCCACCGAAGCCAACCAGCAATAGGGTGTCGCCCGCTTTCATCCGACCTTCCTCTGCGGCTTCTACCAGAGCTAGCGGAATCGAAGCGGCAGAAGTATTTGCGTATTTGTCCACATTAATCACGCATTTCTCTTCTGGCAAGTCCAGGCGTTGCATCGCCGATTGAATGATACGAATATTAGCCTGATGAGGCACAAACAAATCGATGTCTTCTTTGGTCTTTCCAGCCTTGCGAAGCACTTCTTCGGTAGCCGATCCCATCACTCGCACTGCAAACTTGAACACTTCGCGGCCATTCATATAAATGAAATGCTTGCCTTCCGCCACGGTAGCTTCCGAGGCTGGCAACCGTGAACCGCCTGCTTCCATCTTGAGCAATTCACCGCCAGCACCCTCTGCACCAAGATCGAAGGACAAAAAGCCCCGGCCTTCCGGTACTTCGCCAATCACGACAGCGCCAGCGCCATCACCAAACAAAACGCAGGTGTTACGGTCCGTATAATCGGTAATTCGTGATAACGTATCCGCGCCGATTACCAGCGCATTACGGTACATTCCTGTTTGAATAAAACCATTGGCTGCGGCCATGCTGTAAACAAAACCCGAGCAGGCAGCAGACAAGTCAAATGCGGCAGCTTTTTTGGCACCCAGCTTATCCTGCAGAATGCATGCCGTCGATGGAAACGCCGAGTCCGGCGTAATCGTTGCCACAATAATCAAATCAAGCTCACTTGCTTCAAGGCCGGCCGACTTCAAGGCACGAACCCCTGCCTCGTAGGCTAAATCTGATGTAGCCTGATCGGGAGCAGCAATATGCCGTTCCTTAATTCCCGTCCGGGAGACAATCCACTCGTCGTTCGTTTCTACGATTTTCTCTAAATCCGCATTCGTCAATACTTTCTCTGGAACATATTTACCGGTTCCGATAATTCCTACCGAACGTAATTTCATTGATTTAGTCACTCACTTCCTGCTAATTTCCTGTGCTATATTCTCCGTCAATTGGCTTTGCAACGCTAATCTGGCCTGGCGAACCGCATTTTTAATCGCTCCTCCGTCCGAGGAACCATGTCCTTTGACAACCAATCCATTCAGACCCAGAAGCGGCGCCCCGCCATGCTCCTTATAGTCCATCATCTTCTTGATTCCACGGAGCGAAGGCATCAACACGGCTGCGGCCAGTTTATTCTTCAGGGATTTAGAGAACTCCTGCTTCAAAATGGAGAACATCGTTCCCGCGGTTCCCTCCAGCGACTTCAGCATAATATTCCCGGCGAAGCCGTCGCAGACAATGACGTCGCAAGCCCCGCTTAAAATATCACGTGACTCCACATTGCCTACAAAATCAATCGGTAAGGCCTCTAACAACGGATAAGCGGCCTTGGTCAACTCATTGCCCTTCATGGCTTCCGTGCCCACATTGAGCAAACCTACACGCGGCGTGGATATCCCATGCACCTTCTGACGATAGATGCTACCCATGAGCGCGTACTGGGCCAAATGCTCTGGCCTCGCATCCATGTTGGCACCCAAGTCAAGTGCCAGCACACCACGCTGATCCACCGTCGGAATCATTGGCGCCAACGCGGGACGCTCGATGCCCTCCAGACGGCCTACGACCAGCAGACCCGTCGTCATTAGCGCGCCGGTGTTGCCGGCCGAGATCATGGCCTCCGCCTGTCCTTCACGGACCAGCCGCCCTGCCACAACCATCGAAGCATCCTTCTTGCGCCGCACCGCCTTGACCGGCTCATCATCAGCAGCAATAACCTCGGAGGCATGATGAACTCGCAAATTGCCGGGAGCCTCTCCCAACAAGGGTTTTAATACCTGCTCGTCGCCAACCAGAATAATCTCGGTGTCGGTCCATTCCTTGGCTGCTGCCAACGCGCCTTCAACCGTACTGCCTGGCGCATGGTCGCCCCCCATTGCATCAATCGCGATTCTCATGCTGACTTCCTCCTTCTTGCCCTTCCTCCCCGGTAGACCGGTAGATCACAAAGTTTCCCTGGAACACCATCTCTTCACCCACGTAGGTAAATACCTCGACCTTGGCTTTGCCCTTCTGGCCGGAAGACGGCCTGACGTAGGCTTTGGCAATGCATTTCTCACCCAAGTGCACGGATCGCACGAACCGGATATCCGCCGAAAACGTCAAGGCAACTTCATCATTAATGACAGCTACCGCCAGCGAGTTGGCCTGGGCAAACACATGGTGGCCCCGGGCTATGCCCGTGCGAGAGAAGACATGTTCTTCACGAATCTCAAAAATAGAAATTCCGCTCTTGTCGAGCTGCAAGTCCACAATCTCCCCGATGACCTCATGCAACGGCAAGGAACGGACCTGATCATACGAGCGTTCAGCCATCAACTTCATCCGCTCGCGGAGCTCCGGAATCCCCAGCTCCATTCGATCCAGCCGAATGGTTTGTATGCTCACCTTGAGCTGCCGCGTTAATTCCTGATCCGTAATGAACGGGTTCGCTTCTATCATCTGGACGAGTTGCTGCTGTCTCGCCCGCTTCGGCAATCGTTCGATGGATATCCCTTCCCTCCCGGTAGATGTTTACAATCAAAATTATTGATTTCATGTCTTGCGTCTATGTAATTTAAATCCGGGCAGCCTGCCTGGCCAGTCCGGCTTCTATTATATTCTAACAGCTATTTCGTTCAGAATCACTTTAGAACCTGGTACTAAAATCTAGTATAAATCATCCGGAAGCAAAAGAAAAGCAAAATCGCCCGTCTACATGAAGTCCTGAAGCTGAAGCTGGCAAAAAAATAGCATCTCACCGAAGTGAGATGCTACTTTAAGTGCGAGATATCAAGCTTATTGGTTGATAATTTCTCTCGATTTGTATGTTCCGCATACTTTGCATACGTGGTGAGCAAGCTTCAATTCTCCGCATTGTTCACATTTTACCATGCCCGGCACAGCCAATTTGAAATGCGTGCGGCGTTTGTCGCGACGCGTCTTGGACGTTCTCCGTTGAGGTACTGCCATGGTTCCCACCTCCTTATCAAGTCAAACCTAAACCTGTAATATTCATTGTTTACTTGCTTACTTTTTGAAGAAATCACCGAGTGCTGCCAGCCGCGGATCAATCACGTCCTTATTGCAGCCGCATTCCTGTTCGTTCAGATCAGCCCCGCAGTGAGGACAAAGTCCCTTGCAGGATTCCTGGCATACAGCGGCAAACGGCAGATTCAGTAGCAGCGTCTCCTCCACATACGGTACCAGATCGACTTTCTCGCCCTGAACGTAGTGTAAGTCTTCGTCTTCCTCCTGTGCCTGCGTGTCCACCTCGGGATGTTCGCCTTGCTTGAAGCTTTCTGCAAACTCCGCTTGAATGTCCCGTTTCAAAGGCTTAAGACAACGAGAACAGGTCATATCCAGCTCCGTCTTAAGCGTGCCCTTAACCTGAACAACGCCTTCGCCGGGAGCTTCTCCCCGCAGATCAGCCTGTAGTGGACTGATTGCGATAATGTCCTTGCGACCTTCAACGACACGGCTTACATCCAAAGCCTGATGGATCTCCACCGGAGCTTCGGATGAGATTGCCTGACGTAAATTAATAAACATCAGCATCACCCCAAACAAACAAAAATTATTATACCGATTTTAAGTAAGTTTTGTCAACAACAAAGCATGTAATTCGTTAACAGGACGGGTCCTCTTATTTCTGCTTCTCGTCAATTTCATGATATATTTATAGCGGTTGTTCATAAAATGGAACGAAAAGCGAAGGAGTCGAAACGCATTGAACGTTGTCGGAATGGTCGTCGAATACAATCCGCTGCATAACGGACATGTCCATCATATCGCCGAAGCCAGACGGTTAACCGGTGCAGATGCCATCGTCGCCGTCATGAGCGGTAATTTCCTGCAGCGAGGCGAACCTGCGCTGGTAGATAAATGGGCACGCACAGAAATGGCGCTACGTCTGGGCGTAGACGTGGTCTTCGAGCTACCGGTTGCGTATGCCGTGCAGCCCGCGGAGTGGTTCGCCTACGGCGCAGTCTCACTGCTGGCGGCTACAGGCGTCACGACGCATCTGTGCTTCGGCAGCGAAGCCGGCAGCCTTGAGGCGCTGCTCCCACTGGCCAAGCGGCTGGCCGCCGAGAGCGATGCGCTGAAGGCAGCGGTCGCCGAGGAGCTCGCCACCGGGGCGAGCTATCCCGCGGCCTACGCCGCCGCAGCAGCCCGTACGCTTGCCGGCAACGGCACGGCAAGCGACGAAGCCGCCACAGCGCGAGCGCTGCTGGAGCAGCCCAACAACAGCTTGGGGCTGCACTACCTCATCGCGCTGCAGCGGCTTCGGAGCGGCATCGCGCCGGTGACCATACGGCGCCGGGCCGCAGGCTACAGCGATATTGCGCCACAGGACGCGCATATCGCCAGCGCTACCGCCGTTCGGCGGCTGCTGGCGGACGGCGGTCTCGACTCCGCCGCCTCCTATCTCCCGCCCGCTACGGCGGACATCCTCGCCCGTGAATTTGCCGCCGGGCGAGGGCCGGTCACCTGGGAGAGCTTCGCCGCGCCGCTCTTCCACCAGCTGCTGCTGGCTACCCCGCAGCAGCTTGGCGCCGTGCATGAGGTGACCGAAGGGCTGGAGCATCGCCTCAAAAAAGCGCTGCCCCAGCTTACACAGCCCACTGTTGCCGCATTATTGCAACAACTCAAGACCAAACGCTACACCCATACCAAGCTACAACGCATGCTGCTGCATATTTTAATGCAGCATCCACGTGAGTCATTAGTTCCGGAGCAACTGGCCCAAGGGCCTGCTTATTTGCGGGTGCTCGGCTTTACCGACACCGGACAGCGGCTGCTGAAGCAAATCAAGCGCTCTGGCACGCTGCCCCTGCTCACGAGAGCTGCCGGGCTGGAGCATCCTCAGCTTGACCTTGATATCCGCGCCGCAGCGGCCTACGCCAATGCCATGCCTCGGCGTCAGATGGAAGAACTGCTGCGCGAATATCGGCAGCCGCCGATTCAGACTCACGGCTTATGAAGCTTTTTCCGGCAACGACGCCAAATAATTCAAAGCATCGTCCAGATGCTTCACCGGTACCAGCTTCATAGCTGAACCAATCTCATCGGCCTTGGCCTTCGCTGTTTTATAATTTGCCTCGGGGACAAAAAATATTTCCGCCTTCTCCCGCTCCGAGGCTACGATCTTGAATTGCACGCCTCCAATTTCGCCAACGGTGCCATCTTCAGCAATGGTCCCCGTTCCCGCAATTCGGTGTCCTTTGGTCAAATCACCCTCCGTGAGTTGATTGTAAATCTCCAGGGTGAACATCAAGCCTGCTGACGGCCCACCAATGCGTGTATCCACGAAAGTAACCTCTTTGGTAGAGTCTGTCGGCTGCACCTTACGCAGTTCACCAACCGTTACGCCAAGCCCGGCTCTTTGACTTCCATCTGTGGTCTTAATCGGTACCAGCTCAACTTGTTGCTTAATCTGCTTCCCGTCTCGCTCCAGCACCACAGCCACTTGGTCTCCGGCTTTCTTGGACTGTAACAAGCTGCCAAGCTGGTCAAAGCGAGTCACTTCCTGCCCATCCACTTCGCGAATAATATCTCCCGATTGAAAGTCTCCCTTCGGTTTGTTCTCTTTGGACAAGCCAATCACGAAGACGTATTGCGACACGATATTATAGCCCACGTTCGCCTTGTTATAAGCAGCCAGAATGGCGCTAGATTGCGAGCTGTTCATGAAATAACGCTGCTGCGTTTCATACTCCCGTTCATTGCGATCCGGCTCCTTGCGGACCACCTCGGCATGCCGATGAAGCTTGGCCGTAGCCAGCATCCACAGATTGGCATAGCTTACCGATACCGTTGTCAGCATAAACGTCCCTTCCTCCTCGGAATCCCCTGACTGGATACTCACCATCGGCTTCACTGACTCTGCCGTACCCGGTTGATTAATCATATACGGCGTAGACATATAGACGACAACATAAATCAACATCGACACTGTCAGAATATATAAACTCGCCTTGATAGCTCCGGATCTTGTTTGACGCATGCTGCTGCCCCCTTACTGACTACGGCTGGCTGAAACCATTAGTCTTTCCTGCGCCACCTGCGCATAGCATGTACTACACGCTGCTTAACGCCAGCCTGGATCTTACGACTTAAGAAGGTGAATCGTACATGTTAAATCTTCAAAATCTTTCAAAAAGCCCGTTCTCCACGATGGTTACCGGGCTCTTGGCTATACTAGTGGTCATTTGCGTGGTTTATTCTCCAGGCGAAGCCTTTCAGGCCTCCGGAGTTGGATTGACCATTTGGTGGCGAATCGTCTTTCCCGCCTTATTGCCGTTTGTGGTACTCTCTAAAATTCTGCTGGCCCGCGGCTTCGCCCATGGGCTAGGTACCCTGCTTGATCCCTTCACAAGGCGGCTACTGGGCTTGCCCGGCTCTACGGGATGGGTACTGGCGCTCGGGATGACCGCCGGTTTTCCGGCAGCAGCCGATGCGGCGGCGACCCTGTACAAGCAAGGGAAGGTGTCTACTCGTGAAGCTGAACGCATCGCGGCGGTAAGTCACTTTTGCAGTCCTATGCTGCTCGTCATAGTTGTCGGAGCCGGCTTTGTCGGTCGCCCCGAATACGGATTGCTCCTGCTGGCTATACACTGGGCCGCAGGACTGCTTGCTGGAATTACGCTGCATCAGTTGTGGCCTGAACGCTTTGAAGTAGCGCCCAATCAATCAGAAGCAAAACGCCTGGAGAACAGTAAGGTTCACCAAGGTCAGCAACGCGCCCCGCTCTTTCGTCTTGCCCTTAGGCGCATGGAACAGGCCCGCCAAGAGGATGGACGCAGCTTCGGCAAGCTGCTTGGGGACTCCGTGGCCTCCGGAGTACAGACTCTCATGATTATTGGAGGCTATATGCTTATATTTGCCGTAATCCTTCATGTCCTTCTTCTTGCTTTGCCAAGCCAGCCTCTTTTCATTTCACTTGTAAAAAGCAGCCTGGAAGTTCATCTGGGTACCTTTGCCCTTTCCGAACTGTCTCCGACCCCCGTAGCTCCTGCTTTGGCTGCCGCCTTACTGGGCGTAGTGCTGGGCTGGAGCGGATTATGCGCATATTTGCAAGTCCGTGCCCTCTTAAGTCCAGCGGGCATTCCTGAGCGCACCTTTCTCATCAGCCGTCTGCTGCACGGCATTTATGCCTATGTACTTACTCTACTGCTATGGAAGCCATTTATCCACTGGATGCCAGGAATTGTACCCGCATTTAGCGGTAATCGTTCTTTATCCTTAGATAGTAATGCCCCGGCCTCCTGGCTGCCTGATTGGCAACTGGCGTTCGGGGTGATGAAGTGGCAACTATCCATGCTTGCCCTGCTCACTTTCGGTTTTGCCGTAATTGCACTTCTATGGCGGCGACCCAGCCAACGTTAAGGCACTTATTCGGTATCTTCATCCGGCTTGCTCGCAAATTTCTCCTGCAACGCCAGTTCAACCTCAGCGGGCACCAGATCACTCACATCTCCTTGGAAGCTGGCAATTTCCTTCACTACACTGGAACTAAGATAGGAGTATTTCGGGTTTGTCATCATGAAGATCGTCTCTACATTGCTATTCAATTTATGGTTAAGCGATGCCAATTGAAGTTCGTATTCAAAATCCGTCACAGAGCGAATGCCTCGCACAATGACATCTCCTTGCTTATAATCCATATAGTTGACCAACAAGTCCCGGAAGCTATCTACTTCAACATTCGGCAAATGGGCGGTTGCCTGGCTTAATAGCTCTTTACGTTCCTCTACGGTAAATAAGGGCTTTTTACTCAAATTGTTCAGCACAGCTACCACTAAAATATCGAATTGCCTGGAAGCCCGCTGAATAATATCCATATGTCCTTTCGTAACGGGATCGAAGCTCCCCGGATATACCGCCACTCGCAGCTTTGGTTGTTCATTCATGTTGCTTGTCCTCCTTGCTCGTCATCTTGAACGGGGAATGCTTCCGGATCATATGCATAAATGGATACTGTCGTCTCCCCATACTCCGCCTTACGTGTCTGTAAGAAGGGGCCAAAGCTAGCCGGGTACACATAGTCCGACTCATACTCCAGCACCACTGTCGCCTGCGGAGACAGCAGCTTTAGCTCGTCCATCTGCATCATCAATGCATCCCCATGCTTCAAGCGATAAGGAGGGTCCAGGAAGATGAGATCAAACAATATTTCACGTTTGGCAAGGGCTTTAAGCGCCCGCTCGGCATCGTTCTTATAGACCTCCGCCTGATCCCCCAGACCGGTCACTTGCAAGTTATGACGAACCGTCTCCAAGCTTTTCGCATCCTTATCAATAAATACCGCTTTGTCCATGCCCCGGCTCAACGCTTCAATGCCAAGTCCACCCGTTCCGGCAAACAAGTCCAGCGCTGCTCCTCCATCAAAATAAGGGCCAATCATACTGAAAATCGCTTCCTTGACCTTGTCGGTCGTGGGCCTAGTCCCCATACCAGGGACTGCCTTCAGCGCTCTGCCTCGGGCGCTGCCCGAAATCACTCTCATTGCTCTACTCACACACCTTTATTTACCTGAAATTCCTGTCGATATCGTACCACAATCCACCCCGGAATGAAAAACGAAAAACATCATATCGAATTTTTGGAGACATGAGGTATAAAATGCAAACACCGGGACAAACTTGGATTATCGACATCACCAAATGTCGTAGACAACCGCGGAGAAGACTTACGTTTCCCCATAAGCTCTTCGTCCGGTTTCTCCTCTCCCATGATGGGCGTCCCGTAAGGGATGCCCGCTTTTTTTATTGTTACAGTATCCCCCCCTTTATTATATAAGGGTTTTGAGACTGATACAGATCAACAATAAACAATATAACACAAGCACTTTTGATGAGTTGGGGACCAACTGGGGACCAAATTTTCATTAAAGCAACTCATTTATCCTCGATTTACTTATCGGAGATTATGAAGACAACAGCAATTACCATGTGCAGAGTATTCTGCTGTGACTGTTACAAATAGATATAACAACCAGCCTTGTTTAGACGGCAAGCTCTATCTGTCTGCGGTACTAGATTGTTTCAGCGGAGAGAACGTGGACCTCCATGGACGATAACACGTGCAAGAAACTCCGGTTTGCAACTTCTAAATATCCCTACTTATTTAGTGAGTTATCTGTAGGCCATGTGCCAAAACTCTAATTCTAATAAGCTTTGCTTTTCAAAAATATGAGCTAACTCTGCTTTTTCATACGCTGGTAAAGCATTGCATTTCTGGTTTACGAAGTCACACCAGGACACACAATCATTAGCGTAGCTTTCATCAATGTAATCAGCAATAAAGTTCGAATACTTACTTTCCTGTAATCCTGTTTGAGAGACTAATTTTCTAAAAATGTAACTATAGCTTAGCAAGCAAGGCATAACTGCCATTAGCATTTTATTTACATTGCCCTCTTTTGCAATTTCCAGAATAAAATCGATACAATTTTGATTTTCTATTAAGGGATTAATATGGTGAATGTCATCATCTGTTAAATCAAATTCCTTCAAATAACTGAGTCGGACAGACGTTTCTGTTTCATTAATAAAGCTAAGCATAGAATAGTAAACTTTAATATCTTGCAATGAGGTGGACTGATAAATCGCGTTTCCGTAAATACGAGCATTATGCTTCAGGTAAATACTATCTTGAACAATAAATCGCTTGAATTTCTCCATTGGGAGTGTTCCTGCCTTCAACTCCTGCAAAAAAGGTGTCTCTACACAGGCATCCCATATTGGTTTAGCCCGATCAATCGTCTCTTCCATAAATGACATAAATGTACCCTCCTGAATACGTAAATAATTAGATCAAAGTTAACTAGAAAAATCGATACGTGGCTGAGGTTTTATCCAGTCAGTAATTTGACGTTTGCTTTCAAGAAAAGCAGGCAAATCTACAATAGACTCATGACGTGAACGCTCAAATGGAACTGTCACCTCGTGCAAAACGGTAGACGGACGATCAGATAATACATAAATTCGATCAGCAAGTAATAGAGCCTCCTCAATATTATGTGTAATTAGTAGTACGGACCGACGGGTTTGCTCCCAAATATGAAGAAGCCAATTCTGCATCTCTCTCCAAGTTATTGCATCCAGTGAACTAAATGGCTCATCAAGCAACATCAAATCCTGGGGACTGAGTAAAGCACGCAGAAAGGAAACACGCTGCTGCATTCCACCGGACAACATGTGCGGATATGCTTTTTCAAATCCACTAAGCCCCACGCTATTTAGCCACTCGCGCGTTTCCTCCATTGCTTGTTTTCTTGGTTTAGCCGAAGCGGCTGTCGCTACTTCTCCTGCAAGTAGTACATTCTCTTCAACGGTACGCCAGGGGAAGAGAGCCGGATATTGGGGCATATAGCTGATCTTGCCCCGTTGGCCAGTCACATTCTCCCCATTTATCCATATATCTCCCTGCTGCTGTTGCAATAGTCCCCCAATGATATGAAATAATGTGCTTTTTCCACAACCCGAGGGACCAATAATAGCTACAAATTCTCCTCGTTCTACAGTTAGGGATATATTTTGTATCACCGGTAGGCTTTGACGTCGATCATCAAAAGATACTTGTACATTTTGAACCTTTAATGCTGGCTGAAACTTAACAGCCGAATGGTCCAAGCTATTTTCCGACAGTAAGGAAGATGACTTATTTATAATGCTCACCCCTTCAATTGGACATAGAATTATCGCTTTTCTGAATGCCAGCGAACAAGCAACTTTTCAAATAAAACAATCAGAAAAAATAAGAGCAAGCTCATCCCTACAACAATCAGGATTGCGACAAACATCCGATCTGTTCGAAAAGTAGATTTCTGTATCATCATGTAATACCCGATACCTTTGTCCGAACCCAGCCACTCTGCAATCACAGCCCCCATAACACTGTACGTAGCCGCAATCTTCACACCTGAAAATATGACTGGAAGTGCATAGGGCACTTCCAGTTTCCAAAAAATTTGTTTACGTGAGGCTCCGGCCATACGCATGTAATTCATCATGACACCATCCGTACGCATTAGGCCATCCATCGCGGCAACGGCAACAGGGAAAAAACAAACCAGGACAATAGTAATTAACTTGGGGGTAAGCCCAAAGCCAAACCAAATCATTAGAAGTGGTGCAAGCGCAATGGTTGGTATATTTTGAGTTAATATAAGTAAAGGGTACAATCCAGATTTCACAAAGGGAATAGGGTGCAGAAGTATAGCCACAAGAAGTCCAACGATAGTTCCAATTACGAAGCCCATCAATGTCAACTTGACCGTTGCCCAAGTATGTAGGCCAAGCCGATCTGCTCCAAGTAATGCCTCCTTAGCAATATCTGTTGGAGAAGGAAGCATCCACTTCTCAATGTGGAACAAGGATATCGCCCCTTGCCAAATAGCAAGAAAGAGAAGAGCCGCCACGAGGGGCGGCCACACACTTTTCCAGTAGTGGTTCACGAACGATATTTCTCCGTAAGGCTATCTATACTAAATCCGTCAGGACTGTGGGCAATTTTAATTTGGGAAATGATACTTGGACTTCCCTCCTCCACTAGCTTGCAGTGAATCTTTGAAACAACCTGAAGCAATTCATCCAGTTCACCCTCCATCGTCGTTTCAAGAGAATTAACTTCATATTTCACACCTGACTGCTGAATAACATGAATTGCATGATCCACATACGTATAGGGATGTTCACCTTTGCTTGTGCTGGGAATTACCTGGATGCTAAGTAAAGTGCTAGCCATATCTGTTAACCACTCCTAACTAAATTTTGTATTATTCAGGTAAAAATTCATTCGTATAAGCTTTGGAAACATCAATTGGATTATCGAGTAGCTGTTTATTGTACATCCAATCGGCATAATCTTGCCAAACCTCTTGCTTCTGTTCTCCCCAACGTGGAGCATCATCCTGGAAGCGTGGACTGAGCCATTTTTGACTGGCGATAACTAACTCTTCATCCAATTCAGGAACTGCTTTGAGTAGCATATTGGCTGCTTCTTCCGGATGCTCAATCGTATATAAATACCCTTCGGTTGTGGCTCTCATGAAGGACCTGACTAAATCGGGATCATTCTGAATGGTTGTCTCATTGCTAATAAGTACAGGGGTATAATAGTCCAAGGCCTTCGAGTAATCCTTTGAATAGAGCATATCTATAGGTTCATTGCGCAACTCGGCCTGGATACCAATCCATCCATAAAATATCATGGAAAAGTCAATGTCACGTTTTACAGCAGTAAAAAAGTCGGTACTGCCTATGTTGATATTTTTCACTTTGGAAATATCAGCACCCTCCCCTTCCATAATCGACTCCATTACTGCTGCCTCTGTCTTGGAACCCCAAGACCCATAAGATTTACCTTCAAAATCCTTTGGAGATTTTATGTTTCGATCTGTGGGAGCAGCGAATCCTGAGGTGTTATGTTGGATTACCGCCGCAATGGATACGACCGGTACGTTCTGTGTACGTGCTTGAGTTACACTTTCTTGAAAAGTAACACCAAAAGGAGCCTCGTTAGCAGCCACCATTGGCGTAGAATCAGCAATGCTTGGTTGTATAATTTCTACATTAAGCCCCTCTGCCTCATAAAACCCCTGATTAACTGCCACATATAGACCGGTATGATTTGTGTTAGGCGTCCAGTCCAGTACCACCTTTACATCACGCAACTTCGTTCCTTTCCCAGTATTTGATGGATTCCCCTTGTCTCCACAAGCACTAACAGTCAGAATGCTAATGCTCAAAAGAAACAGATACATCATTTTGTACCATTTCATCTTCATCTCTCCTCCCAATTTCTTCGACCGATGGTAGTACGGTCAATTCTCCTGCTTTATATTTTTGTAGCTGGAAAACCGTTATAACAGACCTGATGATTACAATAAAAAAACGCCCAATAATCTGGGCGCTTGCAGAAAAAAGAGAACGACAAACAACCATGAGGGTTGTCGCTGTTCTCCGATTCCTACGCTGGCATTATCCAGATCAGGTCAAAGGGTAAGTATCTTAGGGATACACTCTCGGTCGGCCTATTCCGACTCCCCTTGGAGGTTATGAAGCTGTGGTCATCACCGTTTCTTGTCCATACATTTTTACGTAAACTCATGCTCCATGCACAACAAAAAAACGCCCTCTGGTCTGGGCGCTTGCAGAAAAAAAGAGAACGACAAACAACCGTAAGGGTTGTCGCTGCTCTCCGATTCCTACGCTGGCATTATCCAGATCAGGTCAAAGGGTAAGTATCTTAGGGATACACTCTCGATCGGCCTATTCCGACTCCCCTTGGAGGTTATGAAGCTGTGGTCATCACCGCTTCTTGTCCAAACATTTTTACGTAAACTCATGCTCCATGCACAACAAAAAAACGCCCTCTGGTCTGGGCGCTTGCAGAAAAAAAGAGAACGACAAACAACCGTAAGGGCTGTCGCTGTTCTCCGATTCCTACGCTGGCATTATCCAGATCAGGTCAAAGGGTAAGTATCTTAGGGATACACTCTCGGTCGGCCTATTCCGACTCCCCTTGGAGGTTATGAAGCTGTGTTACCCGAATAGTATACTTAATTGTTTATTCCATGTCCAGTCCTAAGAATTTTGATGTGTTGTTCTTCTGTGATAATGTCACCCTATAACTGTTCTGAGATAATGTCACTATGGGACAGGAGACATTAACATTGACAAGAGCAGCATTAAAGAAGGTAGTTGTGGTGGAGATGGTCCTAGATGGACATATGACAAACAGAGAAGGAGCAACAGCCCTAGGACTAACAGAGCGACAAATCATTCGACTAAAAAAGAAATACACCGCTGAGGGAGGAGCACAAGGATTAATTCATAAAAACCGCGGAAGGAAGCCCGTGCATACTTTAAACAGAGAGGCGATCCCCCCAAAGATTTCGGTCTCGTCATTCATGGATTATCTGAAGGGGAAAAGTTCATTGATGATCTTCAAAACACGCCCAATTAAAGTACAAATACGGAATCGGAAGTTTTGGGCAGAAGTCTACTATGTAAGTACAGTGGGGTTAAACGAAACAACCGTAAGGAAGTTTATACGTGAGCAAGAGGCCATGATCAAGCGATAAACAAGTTGAATGTAAAAAATACGAAGATCCATTTAGCAGTCAACTGAGCAAAAAGAAGTAAAACCAGTTTGACTTGAGACTGATACAAAGAAATGATAAACAGTATAACACAGATGTTTCGGAGAAATTGGGGACCAATTCTACAATAAATGAACTCATTTAGCCTCGCTTCACGTCAACTGATAGTTAGGATAGCTTTGGGAGTCAAGTGAGGGATATGTCCTAGCGCTACTGTCCTGAATAGCATTTCTTCTACCGTTCGTGTATTAGAAATATATTGCACTGGGCCTTCTCCCAAAATCTTTCTGTCTCACCTGCTTTTGACCAGAAGCTCTACCGCTTCTTGCACTACTTTTCCAGTATCTCCACCGGTACTTTGCTCATTCTTAATACATTGCTCTAGGTTCACCGCCACCACCAATGCCATAGTCTTGTCAATAGCGCTGCGCACGGCAGACAATTGACCGACAACTTCCTTACAGCATCTTTCTTCCTCCATCATCTTGAGAACACCTCGAATTTGCCCTTCTACCCTGTTCAACCGTCCTCGTATATGCTGATCGTAAATCATTTCAAGGCTCCTCTCCAACATCTTAGTTCGTCTGGCAACAGCTTCTGTAACTGCCTGATGAAAGTTCGGCCTTCGACTGGCAGACGCAGGCAAACATAGGCGGCTGTATCCCCTGTTTCTTCAAAATTCTGGCCGCTTTACGAATCATTCTCCGATTTCGTCCGATCAAGACAACCTGATCGTTCGGTTGCAAGTAGCTTGACCACACAAATGGCAACCTGCCCACAAAAATATGGATAGCATTCTCCGGATGCCCCTTTTGATAATCCGGGAAATCTCGAACATCTATCCATTTGAACTGGTCCACTATCATTTTGTCCAGGCTAGACGAATCTATATACTTGAGCCCCTTCACCGGCCACCAATTCCGAAGCTCGTAAATACCTATTACGATGGCTGCCAACAGCACCCATTTCATAACATACCCTCCTTACAAAATAATCTAAATATACCCATAGGGGTATAAAATCAAACTACTCGATTTCGGATTCAAAGTCAAACCTTGATGGCTTGGAATAACGAAAAAATCGCACAAGAAATCCGACTTGATTTTGCAAAACGGATTTGTACGATTTTCCTCATTTTTAATAACGATTTAAAACTACTCTAAGTCAGAAAGAGCTCCAGTCTCTCTTCATCGATATCCTCCGTAATCACCTGCTGGATGTGAGCGTCATTGAGCCAGACCACAGCAGGCACTCTTTCTATCCCCAATCGGCAGGCCAGGCCGGGCGACTTGTAGACGTCGACCTTAGTGACTCTCACTTGCCCCCCATGCGCTTGTTCGAACCGCTCGATCATCGGGAGTAGCTCACGGCATTTCGGCTCGGCAGCATTCCACACATAGACCAGCGAGGGCTGGCTGTGATTCAAAATCTGATTCTCGTAAATTTCGCTCTCCGATATATATTTCTCCGCGCCATAGCCTGCTATAGCTCCATCACCCACCGCTGTAGCCACCTGCTTCAGCAACTTGTCACACACATCACCAGCACCAAATACACCAGGCACATTCGTCTCCATCTTCTCATTCACGCGGACATAGCCGGCTGGATTAAGCTCGACCTTATCCCTGAAAATCTCCGTATTAGGAAGATAACCAATGAACAGGAAGCAAGTATCTACCTCGACCTGCTGCTTCTCTCCGGTTTTCAGATTGTTGAGTACCACAGTCTCTAACCGTTCATCTCCCTCGAAGGAGTCGACGACTGTATTCCACAGAAATTCCATCTTGGGATTGTCCAGCGCCTGATTTCTCGCTATTTCATGGCAATCCATTTTGCCTTCGTCATGCATGACTGAGACAAGCACCTTGTCTGCAAACTTCGTCAGGAACATACCTTCCTCGATAGCGGCATCCCCGCTGCCAATAACCATAATCGTCTTACCGGTATTCGCAGCCGCATCGCAGGTCGCACAGAAAGAGATTCCCTGGTCGTACAGGAAGCGCTCCTCGTTCCTTGCCCCTGTCAGCCGCGGCTTTCCTCCACTGGCAATAATGACTGCCTTACACTCATAGCGGATGCGAAAGGTTTCAACGACCTTAACCTCCCCCACTAGGGAAACTGCCTTGACATCGGTCATCTTAA
Source organism: Paenibacillus sp. 1SOY10 (assembly GCF_056836745.1). NCBI lineage: Bacteria > Bacillati > Bacillota > Bacilli > Caryophanales > Paenibacillaceae > Paenibacillus > Paenibacillus sp. 1SOY10. Next base: position 501,973 of record NZ_JBXENK010000001.1, read on the forward strand.
AATCAACGCCGAACCGCTTGGCTTGCTTTTGGAACAGGCCCATCAGCTCCGTTCCGGTCGCCCCATCAGGGAATCCGGGATAATTCTCAATTTCATTCGTGTAGGTAGCTAGCCCGCCCACCAACGTTTTCTCCAGAAGCAGCGTCTTCAGTTTGGCGCGTCCGCAATAAATACCTGCCGTTAATCCGGCTGCTCCGCCGCCAATAATTACGACATCATAGCGTTCCGTACGTTTCTCCACCTCTTAAGCTCCCCTCTGTTCTACATAAAAAATTTAGCCAGCAATTTACTGCCAATAAAAGCTCCTACCAGCAAGAACAGCCAGAAAACCCAGCCGGACAGTGACAGCGAAGATATAGCGGTAAACAGCGCTCCGATATTACAGCCATTCGCCAGTCTTGCTCCATAACCCATCAATAGTCCACCAAGCACTGCGGCAAACACCTGCTTGCCTGAGCGAATTTTCTTGATCTTGAACTCCGAGGCGTACAGGGTGGCGAGCAGAGCTCCTAGAATAATACCAAGATTGCGGACCGAGCCGCCATCGTTCAAGAAGCCAGCTGCCAGCTTGTGCTGGGATTTCTCCGAACTGAAATACGCCCACTGACTCACATCCCCGCCAAATAGCTGATATGTCCAAGCCCCCCAGTCCGCAAACGTGCTGGTGACTCCCCATCCATTGGAAAATACCGCCAGATGGGCAATTGAAAGCACCGCCAGCAGCACCGCACCAGTCACATAAGTAAGCGGCTCCTTCAGCAATTGCTTATAGAAACGATTAGAGGATATCTTTAACCAAAATGCATTCACTTGTTCATTCCTCCCATCTTCATCCCCTCTAAGGAGGCTACTTCGTCTTCTCAATTACAACTTCCCATTCGCCGTCATCAATTTCTTCAATCTCCACATTATGGCCTTGCTTTCTAGCCCACTCCGGCACATTCTTCATGGCGCAGCTGTGATCGATCGATACGACCAGCACATCACCTACCTTCAGTTCTTCCATCTTCTTCTCTGTTCTCATCAAAGGCACCGGACATGCCTCACCCATGCAATCCAACGTATACTCCATCATTTTAACAACCACCTTTTCTTATGATTTGTTTGTGATTTTTTTCACTTAAAACTGAATAAACACTGTTCGTTTTATCCACTACGTGCTTACTCGATACTTCCCATTTTCTTCTGCTGCCATTTGACAGAAGCGATGTACAGCAACACAATAATAAGAAATTGCACCAGTAACGCACCCAGCCAGCCAAACACATCAGGTAAAAATACCGCCGGAGCATCCTTGATCACTGCTGCGCGCCACCAGCCCATATCATGCGCTCCCCAGAGAGACCCAATTACAAAAAAGACCAGCGAAATCATCTGCATGGTGAACCCCTCACCTACACGCATCAGCGTTCCCGAGGCGCAGCCCCCGGCAATAACCATGCCGATGCCAAACAAAACGGCTCCCAATGCTAGCGCCAGACTGATCTGGCCAACGTTACCCATTCCCGGAATCTCGCCCCCAGAAGCAAAGGCAGCGTATTTAATCCCGGCAAAACCAATTGTCGCAAGGGAACAGGCAACTAGTACAGCTCGAGTAATCGATGTGCTGCCCGTAATCCATGGATCGCGCATAGATGCGGTGAAACAGAACCTCGCCCGCTGCAGTACCACGCCAAAGGCCAGACCGAACAGCAGATAGATCACCATCTTACTGTTGTACTGATTCAGGTAAAAGCCGAAGCCAATCACAATAGCTGTAGCTACAAGACCGATAGGCAGTTGGCTTTTCTTCGGCTTTCTTGGCGCCCGGACACGAGTGGACTTCGCTTGAAGACTGCCCGTTTGCTCCATACTTGAACACCTCCAGAGTTAGAAGTAATATGATTATGTGAAAATAGTAACATGATTTTTAAAGCTGTAGTTATTGCCTTTTATGATGCTACATAAGTTTTTCTTATAGCAGTCTGGTTGAAGAGAGGTTATGATCAAGTTTAGATAGATAGCCTTAAAGGAGGGAATCACAGTGAATCTGGAAACGCTTAAATTATTTCTTGATATTTCCAGGCTCCATAGCATTTCCAAGGCAGCTCAGAAATCGCATATTACGCAATCTGCGCTTAGTCAGCAATTAAAGTCCTGGGAGACTGCGCTGGGTGTCGAGCTTTTACAGAGAAGCAACAAAGGAGCGCAGCTTACGGAGGCAGGCGAAATCGCACAGAGATATGCTGCACAAATCTGCAAACTATATGAGGATATGGTTACTGAGATCGGGCATATCAAGCCGAGACAGCAGCAGTTGTCCATCTATGCCATTCCGGAGGTATGCAATTATGCGCTACCATGTACTTTATATGAAACCAAAAATCGTTTTCCTTATTGCGACATCTCACTGAATGAAGCAATCAGTCCGCTTATCGAGGAGCATATTTTGCTGGAGGAAGCAGAGATTGGCTTTATTTCTGGACCGTCCGTCAGCAGTGGGCTTGTGTCACATAAGGTATTCTCCGATGAGGTCATCCTCGTCTCCGGTGGCTCGAAGCCTGCCCCTCTTGAGATTCATGTCGAGGAGCTTGTGCGTTATCCTTTGATCGGATCACCGCAGCTTAGTTGCGTACAGGACTCGCTGGCTCAAGCTCTGACGAGCTCGCCTATGCTCAGCTTCGTGTACAGTCTCGATTCCATCGAGGCCGTGAAGCTTGCCGCAGCTAGAGGGCATGGCGCAGCTTTCCTTCCCTATATGTCTATAAAAAAAGAGCTGTATAATAAACAGCTCAAGCCCATTCGTATTCATAATTTTCACGTATATAACGATATTCATATGGTGAAGAAGCAGCAGCCTCCACGAAGCAGCAAAGATCTGCTTCAACTGATTCAATATATTGAACAAACGCTGGTTGATACACTGTGCTAACGCTCAGAATCCAAGATCACGCCTCAATAAGAATTTCCCATACACCGTTAATCACTTCCTGGGCCAAGCAATGCAGGCCAGCCTGCCGACAGTATTCTGCTATCGAAGTTCTCGCACAGCTATGATCGGTAACCAGTAGTACCTTCTCACCGCAATGAATAGCCCGCTGATGCTTCCGAAGCATCATTACTGGCACAGGACAAACCTCTCCCAAGCAATCAATCTCAATCATGCCCCGAGCCTCCTTCTCTTGATTCTACTCCTGCGTGCATGCTGTTGCTTCTGCCAACTCCTATAGAGCCAGCAGCTGTCAATCCCCTGTTTACCCAATCATCTCGGAATCATGCCTCTCAACAATGCAGTAAGCTATGAAGCTCCTCTCCTGCATGTATTCTGCTGCCTCCAAGGCAACTGAGTAGAAGGAGCCTCTGCAATAAACCGTGATTCTTGATGATCATTTTACGTCAAGTCCTGTCTTGCGTCTGCTTTAAATATCGCTTTAATGTTTCGATAAATATCTCAAGCGCCTTGGTCTGGTAAGACGAGCTGGTTAGAATCGAGAAATTCCGCTTAAACGGCAATCCTTTTACGCGGAGTACTCCAATATGTCCTCCGGCCAGTTCTTTGGCAATCGTCCATTTAGATAGTAAGCTGATTCCTAGCCCAGCCTCAACCGACTCCTTGATTACCTGTGTGCTGCCAAACTCCATGACCGCCTGCGGTACAATGCCATGCCTTATAAAAAAGTGTTCTGCTGCTTGCCGTGTACCGGAACCTTCCTCACGTAAAATCCAGGTCTCCTTTACCAGTTTTGAAGGCTGCAGTTCCTTAGGTGTTCTTAGTAATGGGTGCCGTGGTGAAGCTACGATAACCATATGGTCCTCCGAAACAACCTCCGAATACACCCGATGACCGCTAAACGCCCCCTCAACAATACCAATATCTAATTGGCTGGCTAGCACAAGCTCGGTGATTTCCTTCGTGTTATGAATAATGATAGTGGGGCTGATTTGCGGGTGAGCTTCCTTTAGTCGAGCAACCACATGTGGCAAAATATATTCTCCAAAAGTATAGCTTGCGCCAATCGTCAACGGTCCGCTGGCATGATTAGACAGATCCTCCACCAAATACTGCATTCTTGCATAAAGCGCAAGGATTTCCTTTGCATGGTGAAATACGATCTCCCCAGCTTTATTCATTCGTACGTATTTATTGCTTCGTTCTAGTAGTCTAACCCCCAGAGACTGCTCCAGTGTCCTGATATGCTGACTGACCGCAGGCTGCGTCATATGTAGCTCCTCCGCGGCCTTTGTAAAGCTTCTCTTTTCTACAACCTTAATAAATATTTCCAGATACGGATCCATCCCTTGGGTCACTCTCATCCCCGCCCTTTTTTATATTAATTAAAAACTAGCGTATTGTTCATATGATAATACTTATGACTTCTATTATATATTATTATTTTTCTTATCCATTAATCAGGGAGTAAAATGAATATGCGAATTCAACCTGAGGTGATGACATGAAGACACAATCAATAACTATGGAAAAAAGCACAAAAAAGAGCCTGCCTAATCCAGATAAGCACCCCCGATCCACAGCGATTCTATGGCTGGTAGGCATACTGTTCACCGCCGCTATGGCCACAGTCGGTCTGGTATTGTCACAGGCTCCCGGGTTTGACCATATTGGCCCGCTGGCCTGCGCAATTGTACTCGCCGTCGTTTATCGACAACTATTCGGCTATCCGGAGGCATTGCGTGCCGGGATTCAATTCTCCTCAAAGCGTCTGCTTCGCTTCGCCATCATTCTATTTGGATTGAAGCTAAACATTGACACTGTTTTACATCAAGGGCTAAATTTGCTGTTAAAGGATGCAGCCGTTATAGCTTTCGCCATACTAGCGACGGTTTGGATTGGCAAGCTTTTCAAGGCTGAACCGTCCTTGTCCCTGCTTCTCGGAGTAGGTACCGGTGTCTGCGGTGCTGCTGCCATTGCCTCGGTATCTCCAATCCTGAAAGCCAACGATGAGGATACCGCAGTCGGAGTAGGTATTATTGCGCTGGTAGGTACTGTCTTTTCTATAGCTTACACGGTTCTCCGCCCAATTCTGCCACTATCCTCCCTCCAATATGGCATATGGAGCGGAATCAGCCTCCACGAGATCGCTCATGTTGCTCTAGCAGGAGCTCCCGCCGGTGAAGACGCGCTGGCGATTGGATTGCTGGCCAAGCTTGGCCGGGTACTGCTGCTGATCCCTTTATGCTTTATTTTAATCTTCTGGATGAAACGGAAAAATCCAGATGACAGCGGCACAAAGGTCGAATTCCCTTGGTTCTTAATCGGATTTGTCCTAATGAGCCTGTTTGGTAGCTATTGTCTCGGAAGGTCTATCCCCGTTTCCCAGAGCGTAATGGACGGCATCTCTACGCTGACCACCTTCATTCTATCGACTGCGATGGTCGGTTTAGGATTGAATGTAAATTTGCGGGACCTACGTTCAAGGGCCTTAAGACCACTGATTGCTATGTTAATCACCTCGGTCGTTCTGTCCGTTGTCACCTTTTTTATGCTTTAATGGACGCTAGTAGACTGTTATCCTTGTTTTATGAATGCCAACTTTGGCTGGTTGAGGCAGGGGGGCCTATTGGGTAAAAATAGAACGTAAATGATTTAAATTTGTTGATGAATTAGTGCTTAATAGATTGCAGTTATATAGGTTATATAAGCCTACCACTTAATTTTCAAGAAATAATTAATTCATTTTTTAAAACATAATCAGGTAATCAGGCTATCAGCAGGTTTCTCTATAAACCACAAGCTCGAAATACAAATGCATTTCGAGCCCATCATATTAATATAGATTTATTCTTTCTGCCTTATTTGGGACCACAGAATGACTGGAATAAGTAGCAATGACAGAATTCCACCGACCAATGAAAGTACAGAAAAACTCGATTGGGCTACAATTATTCCCGACAATGCGCCTCCAGAGGCTCCAGCTAAAGCAATCAGTACATCCACTGTCCCTTGTGTCTTTGCTCGAACATGTAAGGGCGTTGCATCAATAATTGCTGCCGTTCCACTAATCAAACCAAAATTCCAGCCTAATCCAAGGAGCGCAAGTGCCAAAACCAGGAAAAATGTTGAGTCAGCAGGAGCAAATGCAGCAAGTAAACCCGCTAGTAAGAGCGTAACACCTGATGCATAAGCTATAGGCGTACGACCATATTTATCCACTAAAATACCAGTTACAAGCGAGGGAAGATACATAGCTGCAACATGAATGCCGATAACCATTCCTACAACGCCTAACTCGTGACCATGATGTGTCATATGAACGGGAGTCATCGTCATAATTGAAATCATCACGATTTGGGTCAATACCATTACCGTAGCACCGACGATGAGACCGGGTTTATTAACCTTATTGCTATAACTAACTGATTGATCTGTACCACTTTGATTACCGTTATGAGCGTCCATTTTTCGTTGCTCTTTCGCAATTGCCTTGGATATGATAAATGGATCAGGACGCAAGAAGGTAAAGAGAACCAGTCCAGCTAGAATATATGCTACTGCTCCCAACATAAATGGCCCCGACAATGCTGGAGCACCGAGGGAAGTCGCAATTTGTCCAGTAACATCCACGAGATTGGGTCCAGCTACTGCTCCGAATGTGGTGAAAACCATAGCCATACTAACAGCTTTTGCACGTTGTGATGGTAATGCCAAATCTGTACCCGCATATCGGGCCTGTAAGTTTGTGGCCGTACCAGCTCCATAGATCAATAGCGAAAGAAAAAGCAAAAGAATGTTATTTAAAATAGCTGCAAGCACTACTCCTATGGCCCCTAGGCTCCCAACAAGAAATCCAAACGTTAACCCAACCCGGCGCCCAAATCGCTGAGAAAGTTGGCCAACCATTAGCGCTGCACCAGCAGACCCTAATGTAAATAATGCTGAAGGAGCTCCGGCATAACCTTCAGTCCCAAGCATATCCTGGGCAAGCAGGGCTCCAACCGTAATGCCCGCTGCCAGTCCTGCTCCGCCAAAAATTTGGGAAGTAATTACTACTATCATCGTTTTTTTGTATAATTTGCGCTGCTTCTCTGGCGATTCAACATATCCTATCGCCTCGACAATGCTCCTATTTCTCACTGCTGTATTTTCTGTCATGGTTTTTCCCCTTAAATTTATTGATTCTATTAATCGCCTAGAATAAGTATAATATCAAGAATATCAAAATGAGACAGCGTCATCTTTAAGGACTGTTTCATTTTTTCAATTTCCCCTTCTTGTGTTACTTCCCCTTGAATCTTGATCGTGACCCTCCCCAAATCTCCATTAAACTGAACTAGTACAAGTTCAGAAGCTTTAGGAAACGGGTTTGAATAGCCCTCCTTATAAGCTTGAAGCAGCCCCTGTATAGCATTAATTCTCGGCGAGAGAATTCCTGTCCGGTTTTCATGCCAGATTTCAACGGGTACCAATTGTTTCCCTTGATACAGATACACGGTGTAACGTTCTTGAATGGCTTGATTCTCCTCATAAGTCTCTACTAAGTCTCCTTCTTGCTTCTTGCAGCTTTCTAACTGAAATAGAATTTCTTCGGTTTCATGAAACCCTTCCAAACGATAAAGTTCCTCTCCCGCAGCACTCACAAACAGAGTGGTCGGATTTTTCTTCACACGATTCCGATTTGTCATCTCGATCTGCACATCGATAAATATCACTTCTAACTCGATGTCTTCTTGTTGCGCTTTCACTTCTCTTAATACAGTTCCCATGGTTCTCCCTAAAGAGCAAGCGCTTAGAGTGAACAAGAGAATTTTTTGTACTCTTTTTCTCATTTTCTCTCCCTCCTATTCTACTTTGGAAATATATTTCTCCATGGTCTCATAGTTCATCGCTCCCACAATTTTTTCCTGTATCACTCCGTTGGAATCCAGTAAATAGGTCGTAGGATAGGCAAAGACCTGATATTCCATCATGGCCTCTCCATCCTCATCTAAAACGATAGGAAATGTAAACGGTTCTTCATTCAAAAAAACCGCCACATCATCAGGATGATCCTCTGTATATGTCAAATTCACTCCAAGAATCACTACATCTTTCGATTGATAATCATCATAGATTTGTTGCATATAGGGCATTTCCACTCGACATGGTGGACACCAAGTCGCCCAGAAATTGAGCAGTACCTTCTTTCCCTTATAATCAGATAGCTTGACCAGCTTCCCCTGTAAGTCTACAAGGGTAAAATCCGGTGCCAGTTGCCCCTTTTGTATGCCCACTTCTACTTCCGAATCCAAAACCGTTATTTGAGTGGCTTCTGAAGGTGATTCTTTCAAATAATCGTATATGCCATAGCCAATCAGCCCGATTAAAATGAGTACAGCAAAAATATTTTTTTTCATCGAATGGATCTCCTCTCGCTAAATAGTAATCTCCCAAAAGGTGTATTGCGCTAGCCAAGCGCTAATTTTCTGTAATTGTCCGGTGAACAACAAAAATCCTAGTCCGATAAGAAGCCACCCATTCAGTTTGGATAAAGTAGGGATCCATCTATTCATTTTCTTCATCAGCTTGAGGGAGTTGGTTAACAACCATGATATCAACAAAAACGGCAAGCCCATGCCTAGCGAATACACCGTTAGTAGACCAATTCCGTTCCACACCGTATCAGCAGATCCCGCCAGAAGCAGAATCGAAGATAATGCCAGTCCAATACAAGGACTCCAACCGGCACCAAATGCTACACCAGTAAGAAGCGAGCGAATTACTCCATGACTTCTTCTTGATCCTATATCCCAGGATTTCCCTTGCGATAACCACCTGATATTTAATATCCCGGCCATTTGAAGGCCAAAAGCAATAATTAAAATGCCGCTGATTTTTTGAACTAAATCATGTTTTTCTGCAAAAAAGCGGCCGATGAAAGTTGCAGATGCACCCATGGCAATGAACACAAGACTGAAACCAACAATAAAAAACACGGACAGAACCATTAGCTTCCCTCGATGTACAACTAGCTTACCATCCTGGATGGATGAACCGGTGAGATGGGATACGTACGCGGGGATGAGTGGAAAAACACATGGAGATAAAAAAGATAATATACCCGCTACCAAAGCTGCAAAAATTGAAATGTTATCCATGAAACTCTCCTCTTGACCTTATTTCTTTTAACCAACCCCATCCGATTAAAGCAGTGGAAATAAGCAAAAAAAACAACTGTTGGCTACTAAAAGACAGCCATAGGACTGTTCGATCAGGAATGTAAAATCCCAGCAAGACATGTCCAATGGAGAACCAGACTACGTAAACCAACCTCTTATTAGAATTTATTACTCTTAAAGAAGATAGCGAAAGAAGAGCCACCGATATTATGGCACTTAACGCATGAAACCACGCTGGATCTCCGCCAATGATAAATAAGGTAAGTTGATAAGCCGACCATCCTGCGAGTAGATATTTTGTTAAAATATCAGCCCATGATACGATGGAGCTTTTTAACTTTTTAGTTTTTATCCAAACATAAGATGCAGCTACCATGCTTGCTATCCACTCTCCACGCTCTCCACCATCAAAATAGAGAAGAGCCATGGGGCGTTGAATGACTTCGGCTGGATGGAGGATCAGGAATCCTAGCTTCCAAACAATGATCCATAACCAAAACGCATTGGATAAAATTGATAAATACATCCTCCACTCCACCATATTTCGAAGATGATAACGTAACATCAACCAACCTGAAGCCCCAAAAATCAAGTATGAAATCAGTTGTCCATTTAATACATAAGTACCGATCTGGATATTGTACAATGGATCTCGCCACCCCCTGGCTAAGACTATAATGCTTCAATTTAAAGAAATGATTAAGTGATTTTAACGATGAACTCCTTTTTACTTTGCCAACGGAAATAGAACCCAAAAACGATGTAAATCCTCATTTGAATCGAGTCCAGTTTGTCCACCAAAGCTATTCATAACTTCTTTCACAATCGCAAGTCCAAGCCCCGTGCCAGTTCGACCTTTTTCCCGATGCCTTGACTGGTCAACACGATAAAAGCGTTCGAAAATCAGGTTGCGTGCTTCTTCGGGAATTGCCCCCCCTTGATTGGAAACGGTAAGCCGATAACCAGACCGCTCACGTCTTCCCTCAATACCAATCTCCTTCCCTGTGCTATACATGAACGCATTTTGCAACAAGTTGTTTAGAACCTGCTTGATTCCGTCCTCCTCACCGAGGATCATTTCATCTTCTATGGAGACCTGAAAAGAAATACTTCTTTTTTTGCTTTCTAATTGAAAGGACTGGAGTGACTGGAGCAATAATTCATGGATGTTGACTTTTTGCAAAACCCGACCACTATATTTTTTGGCTTCCCAAACTGTCAATTCATGAATTTGTTCGACAAGACTGGTAAGGTATTTAGATTCTTCAAGTAAGGATTGATACAATTGCGGACTTCCCTCCAAGATCTCACTGGACAGGGCCTCCAAGTAGCCATTCAAGTTACTCAGAGGAGTCCGCAATTCATGAGCAATATCACCAAGAAGGCGCTTTCGATTTTCCTCCGTCCGTTGTAACGTTTTCGCTAGTTCATTAAAATCTCGAGTTAATTGGCCGATTTCATCGTTGTATACCGGGACAAGTTCCGGATATTGTCCTTCTATCATAAGTCTCGTGGATTTAGTAAGCTGCTTTAAGGGAAATAGCATGTTACGAATAATGACATAGTGTATGATGACTGCAGATAGCAAAGCTAAAATACTTGCTCTCCATAAATAAACCTCCATAGTTGCATTAAAGAAACCGCTACTCACTTCCCCAACTAATTCATATCTACCTACAACCAGACAAGCGAGATCCTTGAGCGATACACCAGCTAACCAGATGACAATGGTGATGACCAAGACATTTAATAAAACTAGTTTTGTCGTCAATCGCTCTTGCCACAACACCCACCGTTTAATATGCTTCAAATCGATACCCCATTCCTCTGATTGTTTCAATAAAACGGGCGGCTCCTTCTAAAGTTTCGATTTTTTCCCGAAGCTTACTGATATGGACATCAACTGTACGGTCAATAACAGCACGTTCTTCATTCGGATACAACTCCCGAAGTATTTGTTCTCTTGTTACAATTTGATTGGGATGTCTCATTAGAAAATATAGCAACTTAAATTCGTGCATCGTTAACATAATCGGTTCTCCGTTAAACTTGACTTCTCCACGAAGTGGTTTGATTGTCAGACCCTTGTAACTAATCTTGCTGCAACGATTCTCTGTTCTGCGTAAGACTGTTTCGACCCTAGCCACCACTTCTCTTGGACTGAATGGTTTAATGACGTAATCATCTGCTCCCATTAACAAGCCCTGTATCCGTTCCTCTTCAGCCACCTTAGCTGTTAGCATCATGATTGGGATATCGCTTTTCATATCAGAGCGGATCCATTTACATAGTTCTTCCCCGCTTCTATAAGGAAGCATTAAATCCATAATTACAAAACAGGGATCTAGCTTTTCAAAGAGCTCCATGCCCTCTTTCCCATCCGCCGCAAGCATAATTTCATAACCTTCATTTTCGAGATATATTTTAAGCAACTGACGTAGTTTTGGATCATCCTCAACAATTAGAATGTTTTTCCCCTTCATTAAATCCCTCCTTATCCTTATAGCAGGTTATATCAGAGCATCAAAGCCAGTTCAGCTTTGTCTAATATAAAAGGGAATACCGCTAGCAGGGCATTCCCTTTTATGGCTTCATTAAATTATTTTCCTAAAATCACTTGGATACTTTCCCCATAATATCTATTGAAACACCCGCTTTAATTAAAAGTTGCCCAACATGACATTGTTCTTCGGCTTCCACCATCATTTTTTGAACCCTGGCCATTTCTTCTTGCGCAGCCTCAGAAGATAAAACAATATGCGGATAGTGAACAATGCTAAGTTGTCCCCCCTCTGTAAGGAGGCCTTCCGTATCCATGGAAAAATCAGCAATCGGAACTTTATTAAAATCAAACATGTACGTCAATGTCATGGTATAACATGCAGCGGCTGAAGATATAAGTATCTCTTGCGGATCTGCTCCTTTCCCACTTCCACCTTTTGAAACGGGTATGGCAATTTGAGTTTCTAATTTTTCACTTTGAATATACCCGCTGCCTTTTACATCTTGATACCAAACTGTATTCATATGGATAGTTCGCGTAGTCATGTTACTATTCACTCCTCAATTTTAATTTAAGTAGTGTCCTATAATGATTTCGACTCATTATAAAGATGCAAAACAGTAAACCTGCTCAATTTGCTCCTTTAACTGCTCAAACCGAACAAACTGATCCGCTCTTACATATTCCTTTTGAACAAAGAACAACAGTAAGGCAGGTACACTAAAAGTCAAAAATCTAGCAGCTACCGTTTTAACTTGATTAGCATTTATGAGACCCAGTTGGATATGGGGATAGTGAACAAGCAATTCCCGTAGCTTCGGCAGAATAGCGTGACACACCGTGCACTCCGGCGTCCATATATAAATAAAACTCAGTTTATTTTTATTTATAAATATCTCGACTTCGTTCAGTGATGTCAGTTCTAGGATTTCCTTCAAATTACCACCTCCGGAAAGGGGAAATACGTGTATTAATATTCAATTCCGAACTCAGTCAAGGGATTCTATAAACTTTTCACTATCTAAGGCTGCCATGGCTCCACTACCCGCTGCAGTAATTGCTTGGCGATACCGATGGTCCTGAACGTCTCCGCAAGCAAAAACCCCGGGGATGCTAGTCTCCGTTGTACCTGGAGTCGTTACAATATAACCATTGGTATCTGTAGTGAGCTGCCCATCAAGAAAATCGGTATTCGGCTTATGCCCGATAGCGACAAATATTCCGTCAGCATGAATGGACTCTTCTACACCTGTCTCGTTGTTCTGGACCCTCAAACCGATTACCCCACGCTCTCCAGCCATCACTTCCGTCGGTGTTTTGTTCAGTGCCCACTCAATTTTTAGATTTGCCCGCGCCCGATCTTGCATAATTTGGGAGGCCCTTAACTCATTACGCCGATGAACGACAATCACTTTAGATGCAAATCGCGTTAGAAAATTAGCTTCTTCTAAAGCGGTGTCTCCCCCGCCCACCACGATTAATTCCTTATCTCTAAAAAAGAAACCATCACATGTAGCACAGGTGCTGACACCTCGGCCAATATTTAGTTTTTCATTAGGTATTCCGAGATATTTGGCACTGGCACCTGTAGAAATAATAAGCGATTCAGCTTCAATTCCACTATTTCCTTCTAATTGAAGTTTAAAAGGTCGAACGGAGAGGTCCACTTTATTAACCCAACCGGCACAAAATCTTGCCCCAAAGCGTTCAGCTTGTTTTCGCATCAACTCCATTAATTCCGGGCCTAAAACCCCTTTGGAGAAGCCGGGATAATTCTCAATTTCAGTCGTTGTCGTTAATTGTCCGCCTGGCTCTGGTCCCTCAATAACAAGTGGGTTCATGTTAGCTCGAGCCAAATAGATAGCTGCGGTTAGTCCGGCGGGACCTGTGCCTACAATAACCGATTTATACATCGTTCCCATCCCCCTCTTACAATTATTATATTCAATCAATTGATTGAATTATAATGAAAGACTTTTCTCTAGTCAATGCTTAGACTTAAAGCGTTTTATGAGTTCATACACAGCTCGTTCAGTTGATTGAAGAGCACCTTCAAGATGCCCACCTTGTATATGAGAGGTTTCCGTACCTGCAAAAAAGATTTTTCCGTACTCGCTTTGCAACCCCGTTGGTAGTCCATAACTTGGATAGTTCTGAATGGGCTCGGCATCTTCATCAACGGCCGTTTCCGGGTCACTCGACCAGTCTTTATACAGTAAGGCTGTGTTATTTTCTGCAAGTGGTCCAAAAAGTCGGATCAATTGCTCCCGAACCAGTTTCAAGACCCCTTCCTCTCCCATTTCCATACGCTGCTTTGCAGATGTTCCAAAGAAGCCGAAGAGCGCGCCCGAGCCAGTAATCGGAGATGCATCGTGAATTTCCTGTAAAGGACCTACCCAACTAGTTGCAAATCCGGAGAGGCCTTGTTCACGCCAAAATGGACGTTCATAGATGGCTACGACTTTTGCCTGCGCCGCCATCCATGTCGGCTTACTCATTAAGCTCATCATGAGCTCAGACGACAATTTCGGATCGAAGGTGATATGTCGGGCCACAATTCGTGGTGGTAGAGCTATAATAATGGCATCTGCTCGAAGGGTTTCCTTTTTTCCTTGAACTTTTATAAGAAGAGATTCGTCCATTTCCGTATGAATTGAGGTCACTTTTGTATTAAGCTCTATGGTTCCTTTAGGTAAAGTTGCTTCTATGGCATCTATGAGTGTCTGAACGCCGCCTACAAATCTGGCTGAGCTTTCCATAGCTCCTTCTGGTAACATATAGCGCTGGGGCGGCTCATGTCGTGATCGTTCTGAAACGAAGAGCCCCTGATTATATTGCGTAAACGTTTCTAGACCGAGTTCATTCACGAGTTCCGTAATTGCGGGTTCATATTGAGGCCAGAACCATGTGGGGCCAAGGTCAAATTTTCCAAGCTCGGACTTTCCTGTTATTTCCTGACTTAAGACTCTCCCTCCAGTACGCTCTTTTGCTTCTAGAACTCGGCACGGAATCCCTCGAGCGGTAAGTAGTGAAGCTGCTCGAAGACCACTTAAGCCTGCACCGATAATGACAACAGGATCTTTTTTATTCATGTTACACTCCATTCCTGTACTCCTTCATCTATTCGAAAAGCGGTAAATCCCCTCGTCTGTATGTGTTCAACCGCCTCTGCGGTATTCACACAATAGGGACCCCGGCAATAAGCTGCAAGTTCAATACGCTGTGGCAGATTTTGCAAATACGCATCAAGCTCTTCTAGCGGAACAGATATCGCTCCCTCAATATGTCCTGCTTCGTATTCGTCTTTAGGACGAAGATCCAATACAATAATCGAGTTTTCAGCCATTCTCTGCAATAAGTCTTTTTTTGAAATCGTATGAACCCCTTCATACTGTTGTAATAAGTCTTCTTTGATTCGGGGAATGTCGGATAACCGATTCTCACAGAGATCCCATAAAGCCAGTAAAAATTTAGCCACCACTGGATCTTCCAGACTATAGATGGCATAGGTGCCGCTTTTTCTGCATTTTACAAGCCGCGAATCCCGCAATATTTGCAAATGTCTCGATACGTTGGCTACACTCATCTCGGTTTCGTAAGCCAATTTCTCAACAGATTTTGGACCATTCGAAAGTAAATCCAGGATTTCAAGTCGCTTATCGCTGGACAACCCCTTTCCAATACGGGCATATTGCTGATATAGTCGGTCTTTAATGGATGGCTTTGAAGGTACTGTATTCATAATATCCCCACCCTTATTTTCAAATTGGTAAGAGCTTAGCCCTCTGCATATAAAAGGAGAGCCAACCACACGGATTGACTCCCCTCATATCCCCTAAGACAAGTCGATTATTCCTGCTCATCTTTCCTTATAATTATTTTACAAGGAGGTTCGAAATTTTTGCTTGAAGTATAGGCTTTTGATTTATACCGATCATTTGATCCACCAACTGTCCATCTTTAAATAGGAGTAGAGTTGGGATACTGCGTACACCGAATTGAGATGCCAATTCTGAATTTTCATCCACATTAACGGTAGCAATCGTTGCCTGTTCTCCTAATTCATCCGCTAGTTCATGTACAATAGGTAACTGAATTTTACAAGGCCCACACCAAGGCGCCCAAAAATCAACTAAACTAACACCGGACTGGATGGAACTCTGAAACGTTTCTTTTGTCAATGCTGTTGCACTCATTATAAATGCCTCCCTAAACCCTTTTGTTTTTATATTCAATTGATTAATTGAATTATAATATGAGACTGTTACTTCGTCAAGATGATTTCGGTTATTTACTCTCTAATTTCGCAACACAGCACGAAAGCGAGTTTTAGACGACATCATTTTTTCGTAGGCTTCATTGGCATGTTCTAACGGGAAAATTTCAATCTTTGGACGTACATCGGTCAGTACACTAAAACGAATTGCTCGTTCAATTTCTTTAGCATGTCCAGTAAATGTTCCACGAATAATATGCGGGCCTTTCAGTAAATCCCTAGCGGACAATCCTATGGGTTCAGCCGAACCCGCTGCAATAATGAGTTCACCATCCGTACCCAGCCCTTGAAGCATGGAAGAAATCAAATTGACATTTGGTGCAGTCGCCAGAATAACCTTGGCCCCACCTAGAGATTTGAGTACAGAGGCCGGATTTTCCTTTTCGGAATCAATATAATAATGCGCCCCAAGTTCTCGCGCCAGCTTTTCTTTTCCAGCGCTTCGTGAAATTGCAGCCGTCTGGAATCCAGCCTTCTTTGCATACTGTATCGCAAGATGCCCGAGCCCGCCGATACCTAAGACAGCTACAAGATCCCCTGGACGGGCTTTGCTGTTTCGAAGGGCACTAAAGGTTGTCTCCCCCGCACACATTAATGGAGCTGCTTCCTCAGAGGTTATCTCATCAGGAATCTTCGTCAGACTATCCTCATAAGCAACCATATATTCCGCGTATCCACCATCAATCGTCAGGCCCGTCACATGCTTATCGCCTCCATGCCATCCAATACCTACACGCTGTCCGAGTTCCCACTTTGTTGTGCTTAATCCAAGCTCCTCCACTATACCAATGACCTCATGTCCCGGAATCCGCGGATATTCAGGGGCGAACCCGTTAATTGTACTCGAATCTCCATTGCAAACCCCACATGCTTCCACTCGAAGAAGTACTTGCCCTGACCCAGGCTGAGGCAATGGAAGTTCGACCAATTTCATTTTTTCTCCTTTAGCTGGAATCTGCATGGCTCTCATCATTTTCATGCTCTTCCCCTCCTGCACTTTGATAGAAAATCCAAAATACGAAAAAAGAACCGATGAGGACTGTCTTCTCCCGGTTCTTCACTGGCCAAAATTAAACTTAATTATTTGATTTAGTATACACTGTAAATTCGAATTTCCGGATCAACTTGAAGCAATGGCTTCAGTCCAACTACAACATCCTGATTGAAAAGTTTGCTTTCCAGATAGGCCTTCGCATTTGCTTCACTGCTAAAACCGTGAAGGACTTGAACATCTTCGTCACGAACTAGCAATTCTTTGGATACAGCCCCACTAATTGCCGTAAGGAAGGGCTCCTTGAATGTAGTATACACCTTTGTAGCAGCCTCACGGTCTGAAGCATTGATTTTCAATGTAATTTGCAGATAAGCTTTTTCCATAGCAGATGTTCCTCCATTTTATATGTATTGATTGATTTCATCAAAATTCAAATAATCAATCAACTAATTGAATTATAACAAACATTTGCTGTTCCGTCAAAACACTATTTAATTTGTTGTTTGCAAATTTAATCCTTCCATTTAATAATTGAATAAATCATGTTAGAATTCAATTATCCAATTGACCGACCATTTAAGAGATAAAAGGAGTTTTCAAATGAATTGGAAGGAAATTTTGGCAAAATCGTCGGAACGGGGACAAGAATTTTAAAGCGTGGTACGACTTGTCCAGTCAGGTCCATGCGTCTAATGAATATGAACAATATTTGAAGGACTAATAGATAAATCGATTAAAAAATAGCTCATATGATGGCAGTATTAGATGATTAGATTATATGAGTTTTTGGATAGTTTTGTTTAACTATAATTAACGAAAGAATAGAGGTTTAGCAAGTTATGGAGAATATCTGTAATGAGGCGAAGAATTTCAAAGATGATCTATATAAGCAATTATCCAGAATTGGAAAGAGTTTATCCAGCGACAAAAGACTGGAAATTTTAAACTTATTATCTCAAGGTTCTAAAAGTGTGGAGAAGCTTGCTGCTTTCACAGATATGAGCATCGCGAATGTATCACGGCATCTTCGAATTTTACTTGAAGCAAAATTGGTTAAATTCACCAAAAAGGGCACCTACGTCATCTATTCATTAGCAGACCCGGCCATTGTAGATTTTCTATCTTCCTTATGGCGTATCAGCGAAAAGCAACTCCCTGATATTGGAACAATCAAGCGAGATTTCTTGGAAAACCTAGATGACATTCAGACCCTTTCCATGGATGAAGTTAAGGAAAAATTAAATAACGAATCCATCATTTTGTTAGATTTACGTCCCAAAGAAGAATATGACACTGGTCATATTGACGGAGCAATATCAGTCCCTATTGAAGACCTCGAGCAATTAATTCAAGAATTTCCGCAAAACGCAGAAATCGTAGCTTACTGCAGGGGACCGTTGTGTGTCTATTCAGCATTAGCCGCCCAAAAATTGCAAGCCGGAGGCTTTACCGCTTATCGAATGGAAGAAGGCATAAATGAGTGGCAGCGACACTTCCAGTAATCTACGCCAATAGGTTTAAATAAGAAAAGAACTTCCATATGTAGGAGGTTCTTTTCTCGCTATTTATGCAGAGTTCTTTAGTTGAACATATTTAGTTTCTATCTTTTGATGCATTCATAACCATAATACTCAACACTTTTTTAAACGTTTGAAGATCATCTTTGGAAATATTGGCTATCGTCTCATCTTTAAACTTTTCAGCTATTGGCAGCAAATCCAGATAGACCTGTACCCCTCTTTCAGACAGCTCCAACTGTTTGACTCGTTTATCGGTATGGATCCCTGACCGATTTAAGAAGCCTTCCGATTCCAGTTTTTGAATTAACCTGACAACACTGGGTTCTTTTATGGCCATTTTATCCGCCAATTCACGCTGGGTAATGGATTCGCTTGTATGGATATAATACATCGCAATCCATTGACTTCGCGTCATATTATACGGACGAAAATCTTTCTCCAATTCTTCTGCAAACACTTTTGCGCTACGGTTTGTAATAAAGGCAATACAGTCATCTAAATAGAACAAGGATTACACCAACCAATCAACTTTTTTTTATCTTAAACGAATCTCCTCTTTTCGAAATTATTATAACAAAATTATGTTGTTCCGTCTTAACCAACTTTATTTTTATCAGAAATGATGGATCATGCTTGATGCAACGCTCCAATTCCTAATCCAAACGCAGCCTCATGGATCACCTCTCCTGTAGTCGGATGGGCAAAGATCGTCTGAGTAATTTGTTGTTCGGTAAGCCCGTTAGCAACCGCAAGAGTAAGGCTACTAATTAGGGAAGAAGCATCCGGACCGACAATGGACCCTCCAACGATCTTTCCAGAGTAATTATCTTTGACCAGCTTGATAAATCCTTCCGATTCATTCATCGTAAGAGCCTTCCCATTGCTTTCAAAAGATACTTTACTCACACTATAATCCATTTCCCGCCGCTTACATTCATCCTCCAGTAAGCCAACGCTAGCAATCTCAGGTGAGGTAAAGATCACATTTGGCACCGCTGAGTAATGCATACTACTGTCCTCACCAAGCATGGTATCTACAGCCGTAATGCCTTGATGTGAAGCAACATGTGCAAGTTGAATGATATTTGTGACATCCCCAATCGCATACACATGGTTTAAGTTCGTCCGCATTTTTTCATCAACAGCAATGCCTTTACCTTTATCATTTAATTGAATCCTCGCTTTTTCAACGTCTAGCCCGTCGAGGTTTGGCTCGCGTCCAATAGCGACCAATACTTTTTCACTAACAAGAAGATGCTCGCCCTTAGTGTTCTCATAGGTGACAATTGCCTGGCCTTCGCTAGCACGTTGAATTTTGGACACCTTGGAGTTCGTATGAACATGAATCCCTGCCTGTTCGGCTAAACGCTTAATTTCTTCTGAGATGTCACTGTCTAACATTGCTAGCAGACGCTCCATAAATTCGACAACATGTACTTCAACTCCCAAGTTGCGGTAAATGAAGGCGAATTCCATTCCAATAACCCCACCACCGATGATTGTAATGCTCTTTGGCAGTTCTTCACAAGAAAGTGCTTCTGTACTATTCATTACAAATGGCAGATCAATTCCTGGTATATTCACTTTAGAAATTTTAGATCCTGTTGCCACTATAATGCTCTTCGCCGAAATATGGTAGTTAATATCACCTGTTACTTGCACAGCATTCGGTGAAAGAAAAGAAGCATCGCCACGGACAACCTGAACTTTGTTTTTATCCATTAAAAAACCAACGCCGGATACCAATTTCTCTTTGACTTCATCTTTACGACGAACAATCTGCCTCATATCGACTTGAAGTTCATTTCCTGTTTTTATACCAAACATGGAAGAATTCTTAACACTGTGACAGACTTCAGAAGACTTGACCAATGCTTTTGTAGGAATACAGCCTACATTCAAGCAGGTTCCCCCCAATGCCTCTTTTTCAATCAACGTTACCTGTAGACCTTTTTTTGCGGCATAAATGGCAGCCACGTAACCTCCCGGCCCCGCTCCAATTATAAGCAAGTCCGTATTTATATCACGAGTTTGTTGATCTTCAGTCGATGACTTATGAGGCTCCGATGGATCTACCGCCTCCATTTGAATTGTCTTCAACTCAAATAAAACTTGACTCGAAGCAATCTCTCCGCCTTCTTCGAAAAAGATATTACTGATCGTACCGTCTTCGGTTGCTGTGATCTCACGATTCCCTTTACCCGTTTCGATCTCTGCCAATACATAGCCCTTAGCAACCTTTTCGCCTAGTTTAACATTAATTTTTCCCGCTTTCCCTTTTTTCCCACCGGGCATAAGCGACATTTTAATTTCCATGAGTATGCTCCTTATTTAGCTGATAAGACATAAACAGAACTTCTTATAGTGAATCTATCAGTGTCTGAATACTCCTGCTTTAACCAATTTCACACCATTGGCAAGACAATCGCCCACCGGACATGTTTTCTCAATAAACTCTGCAAAGGCTTCCGCTTTTTCCTGACTTTCATTGGTTTTGAAATGCATGGAAAAACGGATTTCCTGGAAACCGGGTCTTACATCGGCTAGTCCCATAAAGCCATCTGGATCCAAATCTCCTTCAAGCTCAACATGGAATTCGTCATAGGTGAAACCATTAGCTTCCGCAAAAGCACTCGCCACAATAGATTGACAGGCCCCCAATGCACACAAAAGCGCTTCAACCGGGTTCATTCCCGCATTGGTGCCTCCTAAATCCTCTGGCTCGTCCATTAAAATTTTGAATCCTCTTGAATTAGTCTCAACCTGTAATCCATCAGGTAATTTCTTCGCAGTTGCTTTAAAGGTAGTTAACATAGTATAGCCTCCTAGTTTTATTTGTGAAAATAATAACATACTCTTGCCATTTAATCAATAGTTAGCTAAGTAAGTATTTAGCAATATCTTTGGATGGAGCTATATACGTTGCAGGAGGTGCAGATAACGCCACACAATTTAGTGATTTTGAGAAATATTTTGGAGGCTCAACAGTACCCAACCCAGAACCTCAGCCTGAACCTGAGCCCAATCCTCAACCTAACCCTCAGCCAGAAGGAAATCGTGCCATCCTTGTAATCACAATGAATATAGATCTTGAGAAAGAATTTGACCTTTCCATGAGTAAGGTTAATAATTTCATATCTTGGTATGAGAGTAGACAAACCGACATAGGAACGACTTCGTACGCAATAAATAAACATGACAACAACAAAGGGCCTTTTAGTTCAAGGAAAGATTACGTAATCTTTGATAAGATTTTGACATTTGAAGTTAATGAATATAATTCTCTTTAAAATTTAGAGTCGCCAAAAGCGGCTCTTTTTTTATTTCTCTATTCCATAGCTACAATAGTCACGAATAAAAAGCGACCTTGCCATCCTTAAGTAGGATCAGCAGGGTCGCTATGGTCGCCAAAATAAAATTAAGTTCGCTCATCAATCAACTTCTCGAGAAATTCCGCAAACGTTGCAGCGTATTCATCTACATAATCATTCATGAGATCATACAGCATCACCGGAAATTCACCATCCTCGCTGAGCGTTGACGTATCGAAGAAGAAAAGCTCGTCCCCATCCGGGACAAACAAATCCAGGCGATTGGGAAAACGGCTTACCCACCAGTCCTCACCCAGATTCAAGCGATGTATATAGAGGAGGTCGCCGTCAAACAGCTCTCTATGCTCCGGAGGGGCAACTGTGAGAATGCTGCCATCACCGAATCGGGCATTTCCGTAATGAAGCAGCCACCAGCGGTACGAGAGCGGTAAACGAAAGCCAAGCTCCTCTTCCACTTCTGTTATCCAGCTCTCCTGCGCTTCATGGCCAGGAAAGCATTTGATAACTGTTGTCGTCCTCAGCTTCTCTTGCAAACTTTCATACATATGTCAGGCTCCTCTCTTTGTATGCCAAGGTTAGCCTTTATTATAAAGATCCGGGGTAGGCTATGCAATTTCTTCACAAGTCACTTTAGAATATCGGTGATTTACCTGACGGACGTCACACGTCCAAATACATTACAGTCAAATTTGCCGTTGCCGCAAGAGCAGGCAGAAAAATTACATTTCCAGTGCTGTTGTTTATGGTAAGTACAGCCGGTACGCTAGTAATAGGTATAAATTCAGAGCCGGTAAATTGCTCTGTAAGGAAGGGGGAGGAAGAATTGGAATGAAGAGTTCCATTAATATTGAACGAGAGGGTCGCAACCGGAGATAAGGTAGAGCCGTCTATGGAAACCCACCAACTGACAAAATAGTTTCCAGGTTCTGTGATGATGATTTCCCCGGTCATGCTGTTAAACGTAACTGCACTGCCCTGTGAACTGATTAAGGTATTAAACGGAACGGCTGCGCCATCCAGCAGATTCACCGTGGTTGGTGTAATATATTGGACTTGTGTGCCTGATAAGACTGATGGAGGACCTGAAGGACCGGTGTCGCCCACAGGCCCTTGCGGTCCTGTTGCACCTGTTGCTCCCGCCGGGCCTGTTGCACCTGTAGCTCCTGCTACACCTGTCACTCCGGTAGCGCCTGTAGCTCCTGTGGGGACTGTCATAATAGGAAAACCGCAAAAAAGCCCGGTACACGGGCAATAAAATAAAATTCGAGCTATCACATTACACAAAATACCGCCCCATTGGACAAGCAGGGCGGTATTTTTGTGTCTGGATAGTGAGACTTCGGGTCAACTTGGCCCGTGTCAAAGGAGGTAAAGCAAATGTCAAAAACGGAGCAGGAAAAGCTGGAGACAGCAAACGATAACTCTAAGAATAAAATTCCTGCCAAGGAACAAGGGGCTTCTGTTAAGGTGACACAAGCAACCGAAAAATCCCCTAGTCCGAAAACGAAAACAGAGACATCCGTTCCAAGGAAAGATCCCGTTTCAAAAGAGCAGCAAGAGCTAAAATCCCAGCCGCTTTCTCCTAGCGGTCAAGGACATATCCCTACTTCCGGAGATATCGTCGTACCTTTTGAGAAAATCATAGAAATGGCTGCTAAGAAAGAACCCGTGAAGGAAGTAGAACAAAACGGTTCCCGTGATAAGAAAATAGTAGCGGATAAAGCAGTCTCAAGAACCGAGAGTACCCCGAAGGATAAGGAAAAGCCGCTTCCAGATGTGAAACAGCAAACGAAGCCCAAAGCCAGTCGGAACAAGGCTACCGAGAAAGTGGATAAGCAGCCTTCCCAGCCTACTAAACCGAAGGTGGCATCGAAGACTGTAACCACGAAGGAAAAAATTGAACAAAAACCAGCCGCTGGGATTGACGGCCAATCTAACGGAGCCAATTCTTCCGAGCAAACACAACAAGCCGTATCTTCTGCTTCTATAGAAGCAAAGAAAGCGCCGCGGCCGGACAAACAGGAGCAAATTGTATATTTAAAGCTTTCGGAGCTTCATTCGTTCAAGGATCATCCGTTTCAAGTCCGTAATGACGAGGAAATGTCAGCTATGGTCGCCAGTGTAAAGGACAAGGGCGTTACCCAGCCGGCTATTGTACGTCCGCGCGAAGGAGGCGGCTACGAAATTGTTTCGGGACACCGCCGCCAAAAAGCGAGTGAATTAGCTGGCATCGCGGACATCCCTTGTATCATCCGCAACTTGACGGACGAGCAAGCCATTACGCAAATGGTAGAGGACAATACCAACCAACGCGAAAATATTCTTCCTAGTGAACGGGCCAAAGCATTAAACATGCAATTGGAAGCTATTAAACGACAAGGTGCGCGAAATGGTAATGGGCAACGCTCCAATGAAGTTGTAGCCGAACGCAATAAAATGACGGTGAAGCAAGTACAGCGCTATATCAAGCTGAACGCGCTTGTGCCCGACCTGATGAAAATGGTAGATGAAAAGAGAATTGCCTTCACTCCCGCTGTAGAGCTTGCCTTCATTACACCAAAAAATCAAAGCTATATTGCTATCGCCATTGAGGGGCAGCAATCGTCCCCTTCTCTATCACAAGCACAGCGGATGCGTGACCTTGACCAAAAGAAGCTATTAAAACCTGATGTAATTGACGGCATCATGCTTGAAGAAAAAAAGGAGGTTGACAAAGTGATTATTTCCAGTCAAGAACTAAGCCAGTATTTCGGCAAGGAGAAAACCCCTCGTGAAATGAAAGATACTATTCTCCAACTGCTTAACGAGTGGAAGGAAAAGCAGCCGGAGCTTGCCAAGCCGGAAAAGAAAACAGAAAAGGAAAAGTAAGGACTTCGGTACAACGTGACTCGAAGTTCTTTTTTTGCGGGGCTTTGCCCCACACCCCAAAGCTCTAAGGATAGTTAATTATCCCCGTCGCCAATTCAGAGGTAGCATAGCAGGGAAAATCATCCTTTGAGCCGCTCCCTTTCCAAGATTGGAAAGGGCGGGGGGATAGGTTGATGTTGTATGTATTTTAAAACGGAGGTGCTTTTTCACATGAAACGACCTTTAGCATATATTACTGCCGCGTGGAGTGGCAATCATCATACAGATACCGAGCAGGCCGTGCAGTATTGCCGTGCCGTTTACGATGCTGGTTTTTCCCCCATCTGTCCTGTCTTGTATCTTCCGCTATTTTTAAAAAATGCCATCCCGGAAGAACACAAAAGCGGCATTGACATGAGTCGTGACCTGCTGCGCCGCGCCCATGTACTTGTCGTGTGCGGAAGTGATATTGAC
This sequence comes from Paenibacillus sp. 1SOY10, assembly GCF_056836745.1. Taxonomy (NCBI): domain Bacteria; kingdom Bacillati; phylum Bacillota; class Bacilli; order Caryophanales; family Paenibacillaceae; genus Paenibacillus; species Paenibacillus sp. 1SOY10. The sequence goes on from NZ_JBXENK010000001.1 coordinate 527,012, forward strand.
GAAGATGTCAAAAACGATATTGCCGTTGCTGGACGCTTGAAGATTACAGCCACGACATTAGAAGGAATTTTGTTTGTGAAGACACAAGGCCGAGTGAAAGACCATGATTGAAGCCTTTGTAACCAATCTGGGGCGATATAACGAAGGGCACTTAATTGGGGATTACTTAAAACTTCCCGCTACTACTCAGGATGTTCAAGACCTTTTCAAGCGTATCGGTGTCGATGGAATCCGTTATGAGGAAATCTTCATTAAGGATTATAAAACCGCTATTCCGGCTCTGCGTGACTATTTGGGAGAGTCAGAGAGCCTAGATGAGCTGAACTACCTCGCTTCCCTACTGGAAGACTTGCCAGAATGGGAAGCCGAAAAGTTTGCTGCTGCGCTGGAATTTGGCGAGTTCAACAGCGTCAAGGACCTCATTAATTTAACAGGAAATTTGGATGGCTATGCATTCATTGATGGGATTAAAAGTGAGGAAGATTTAGGTCGCTATTACATCGAAGAATTGGGCGCGATGGAAATACCGGAGCATTTACAGAGCTATATGGATTACGAAGCCTACGGCCGGGATGTGTGTATCAACGAAAACGGTCTCTTTGTTGATAGTGGCTATGTGTTGCGGACAGAAGACAGCTTTCGCGAAATGTATAGCGGCATAGAAGATTTACCCGATGACAATCCCATTTTCGCCTATCCAAAATCTGAAAAAGCTTCTATTCGCGACACGCTCAAGCATTATCAAAGAAAACTAGAGATTGAGCCAAGTTCGGGTAAAGACCGCCCCTCTTCGACCCAAGAAGAACGATAGGCTATTTTAAATTGAAAGGAGAAATCACAGTGCCTAGACGTAAAGCACCGACAAGCGCACCTATTTTGAAGAACAAGCAAGTACAAGAGTTGCTGGGGATATTGCGTGAGAACAGTCTTCCATCAACCGCCGATTTTCTCAGCGTCTTGAACCAGATGAATGCCATGGAACGGCAGCTTGACGCAGCGGTTAAAGAGCTTGCCGCTGTACGACAGAAATTAGAGGCGGCACAAGAGCAGAATCATCCCGTAAAAACAGTCTTAGTGAAAACCAGTCATGCTATGCAGAGTCAGGTGTTTGACTTGCGCGAACAGTTTTCCAAGCTCAAACAAACGTTCATTGAGGGGTGCAAACAGGCTGTTGCCGATTTTAAAGAAAAGGGCTTTTCTGCTTTAGACAACGCCATGCGCTTCTTTAAAATCAAACCTGCATTGGAAACCATGAGAGATAATCTCGACAAATGGATTCAGCTTGGGGACAAAGCCATTGTTAAAATTGAAGCCATCAGCACCGAATACCACCAAGCCGGAAAGCATTTAAAAAATATGGGCCGTGCCGCCATGGGAAGAGAAGCGAATGAGGAAGTGAAACAGCCCGGTAGGCTGGCAAATACTATTTCTGCTCCTTTTCGTATGGAGCTTTCCCATTTTGGCAGCTTGAAAAAGCAGGTGGAGCAAGCAATTGGAGCCGTTACCCGATTGGAGGAACGGACTGCGGAGAAAAAGCCTTCGATTCGTCAAGCTATCGAAAATCATCATGAGGAGAAGAAGAATAAAGAAGCACCTGCTATGGAACGGACCCGCTCTGCTCATGTGGAGCGATAACCAACCTCGGGTCAAGTTGGCCCGAAGCCCTCCACTGTACCATAAGGGGTTTGGCTTGCGGAAAGGAGGATTGCCATGCAAGAGGAAGTTGAACAGCGCACCATTGCCCTATCTGTTAATACCTCAAAACTAACAGGTCGGACACTGGCAAGGGTTTTAGAAAATGCCCTTCAGCAGATACAAAAAGAGATTCAGAAGAAGCAGATTCCGCAAGGTAGGCAAAGCGTGAAAAAGCTGATGCACCACGGCGTTGCCACAAACAGTCTCGATTTGTCCGGCAATACCCGCCTGTTTGACCGCGTAGCTCGGAAGTATCATGTGGATTATGCCTTCCACAAAACCGAACCGAACAAGTATTTGCTATTCTTCAAATCGGGACAGGCTGATGCGATTACGGCTTGTTTTGGTGAATATACCAAGCGAGTGCTAAACCAGGACAAAAGCAAACGTCCTTCCATTCTCAAGCAGCTTCAAGCCTTTGCCGAAAAGGAACGTTCCAAACCGCATCAGCCTGAACGCAAACGAGAGGCGGTGCGAGATGAGAGATAACATCCGAAAACAGCTTATTTTGAATATCCCTTACCTATTCATCCTGTGGATGGGTCTGAAGCTCGGAACAGCCTACCGCCTTGCAACAGGTTCCGTGTTTGGCGAAAAGCTCGTTGACATGACAAAAACAATCGGCCCGGCGTTTGAATCTCTCGCGCCGGGCTTTGTTATGTCCGATTGGCTTATGGGTCTTGCCGCGGCTATCCTTATTCGCGTAACGGTGTGGCATAAAGGGAAGAAAGCAAAGAAATTCCGAAGAGACTTGGAATATGGCTCTGCCCGCTGGGGAACGGCAAAGGATATCAAACCTTTTATGGATTCCAAGTTCAGCAACAACGTGATTTTGACGGGCAGCGAATTTCTAACCATGAACACACGCCCGTCAAACCCGGCCAACGCCCGAAACCTGAACTGCTGTGTGATTGGTTCTTCCGGTTCCGGAAAGACCCGGTTTTGGCTAACCCCACAGCTTTTACAGGCTCATTCTTCCTATGTGGTGGTTGACCCCAAAGGCGGCATCTTGGGGCAAGTTGGCACCTTTCTTCAAAAGCAGGGTTACAAAATCAAGGTTTTCAACAGTGTCGATTTCGTAAAGTCCATGCACTATAACCCGCTTGCTTACATTAAGACGGAAAATGACATTCTAAAATTCGTCCATGCCCTGATTGAAAACACCAAGGGCGACGGCAAGAAAGGCGATCCATTCTGGACGAAAGCGGAAACGTTGTTGTATTGCGCGTTAATCGGCTATATCGTCTTTGAAGGGCCGGAGGAAGAACGAAATCTCAATACCTTGGTGGATATGCTGAATAGCATGGAAACCCGCGAAGATGACGAAGACTTCAAGAACGCCGTGGACTATATGTTCATGGGCTTGGAGAAGCGAAGTCCGCAGCACTTCGCGGTCCGGCAGTACAAGAAGTATAAGCTTGCCAGCGGGAAAACGTCCAAAAGCATTCTCATTTCCTGTGGAGCCAGATTAGCCCCTTTTGATATTGAGCAGCTTCGGGAAATGATGAGCTATGATGAAATGGAGCTTGACCGCATGGGTGACAAAAAAACCGCCACTTTTTTCATCATTAGTGACACGAACACGACCTACAACTTTATCGTTGCCCTTGCCTTTTCACAGATGTTTAATCTTTTATGTGAGCGGGCCGACAACAAATACGGCGGTAGACTGCCCCATCATGTACGGGTGCTATGGGACGAAGCCGCTAATACCGGGCAGGTTCCGCAACTGGAAAAGCTTGTGGCGGTCATTCGCTCCCGTGAAGTTTCCCTATGCTTGTTTTTACAAGCCCAGTCTCAATTAAAAGCTTTGTATAAGGATCACGCTGAAACCATTATGGGAAACATGGACAGCGTGATTTTTCTTGGGGGCCGCGAACATAGCACCATTAAGGAGCTTTCAGAGGTTTTAGGGAAAGAAACGATTTCCATGCAGACGGAAAGCCGAACACGGGGTCAGTCGGAAAGCTATGGACAAAACATACAACGGCTGGGAAAAGAGCTAATGACCATGGACGAACTGACAACGATGCCGGGCAATAAGTGTATTCTACAGCTTCGCGGCTTGCGCCCCTTTCTTTCCCCCAAATATGATTTGGTGAAGCATCCAAAGTACAGACATACGGCAGAAGCGAATAAGCGAAATGTGTTTGACCCGGCTAGGCTTGTCAACCGCCGTATGAAAAGGCTCCATCCCAACGAGCCGTATACCGTTTACGAAGTAGACGCTGATGAGGAAATTACCGCCATGGACGAGAACGAGGACATTCTCAACTATGATGATGTGGACGATCCCGAAGCGTTTGCCTGACTTCGGGCCAACTTGACCCGAACGGTTTATCGCCAGCAATGGCGCTTTTTTTATGCCCAAAAACTTAAATTGATGGAGGTTATTCAATATGGGATTTTTTTCGAGTGCCGTTGATACTCTGCAAACCCTTGTTGTTGCGCTTGGCGCAGGTCTTGCCGTATGGGGCGTAATCAACCTTTTGGAAGGCTACGGGTCTGACAATCCAGGTGCAAAATCGCAAGGCGTAAAGCAGCTTATGGCAGGCGGCGGTGTCATTCTTTTGGGAACCACTCTGGTTCCGATGCTGTCGAGCTTGTTTTAAGGTAAGACGATATGGATTTTCTGTCGGACTGGATTAACGATTGGCTAAAAGACCTGCTGATAAACGGCATCATGGGCAATCTCAGCGGCCTTTTTGAGAGCGTGAATGACCAGATTGGAGACATTGCCACGCAAGTTGGCACCACGCCGGGGAACTGGAACCCCGGCGTGTTCTCCCTCATTCAGAAGCTTTCCGAAACGGTTGTGTTGCCCATTGCGGGTCTTGTCCTGACTTTTGTCATGTGCTATGAGCTGATTCAAATGCTGATTGACCGGAACAACCTTCACGACATTGACACATGGATTTTTTTCAAATGGATCTTCAAAACCTTTGTGGCGGTACTGCTGCTTTCAAATACGTTCAACATTGTGATGGCGGTATTCGATGTATCGCAAAGCGTGATAAACAGCGCCGGAGGACTCATTGCTGGAGAAACGGCCGTAAGCCCCGGTATGCTAGAGAGCTTGGAGGCGGAGCTTATCGAGATGGAGATTGGCCCCCTGCTTGGTCTTTGGATGCAATCCTTCCTGATAAAAATTGTAGTTGTAGCCATTAACATTGTCGTTTTCGTCATCGTGTACGGACGTATGATTGAAATTTATTTACTGACCAGTTTGGCGCCTGTGCCAATGGCGACGATGGTCAATCGGGAAATCGGCAGCATGGGTCAGAACTATTTGAAAACCTTATGTGCGATTGCTTTCCAAGGATTATTGATACTGGTATGCGTGGCGATCTACGCCAAGCTGGTGCAGAGCATCGCCATCGGCGGCGATCCCATAGGAGCGATATGGACCGTCATTGGTTATTCGGTACTGCTGTGCTTCACCATGTTCAAAACAGGCACGCTCGCCAAATCCATCTTTGGGGCGCATTAAGCACTTCGGGCCACTTTGGCTCGAAGTAAGAAAGGAGCCGGTTAGGATGGTTAATCAAAAAGCAAATGCTTCGCAAGAATCGGAACAAGCACCTTTACCGCTAAAGCTGGACGTGACCGCCCGAGTGATCCAACCTATGGGCAACCTTGTCGGCTTTGCCAGTCTGAAAATCAATGACAGCTTTGTGATTGATGATTTTAAGATTTTGAAAAGCGACAAAGGGCTGTTTGTCGGGATGCCGAGTAAACCGGATAAATCCAGCTCGACAGGATACCGGGATACCTCACGCCCAATCACCAAGGAATTTCGTGAGGTACTGACCAAGGCGGTGATTACCGCCTATCATGCAGAAGTCGAACGATTGCAGACCCGTTCCGCTACCGTGGATTCTCCTAAAAAGGAATCCATTCCTAAACAGCTTGCGGAGAATGCCAAACAGGTGGAAAAGGAAAAATCCACACGGTCCAGGTCTGGTCCCGCAAAAGCCAACAAAGCCAAAAGTGCCGAACGATAATGGACTTCGGGTCAAATTGGCCCGGATGCTACAAAGGAGGATGAACCCTGTTGGCCTATGTAAACGTGCCAAATGATTTATCTAAAATCAAAACGAAAATCGCATTCAATTTAACCAAACGCCAGCTTATCTGCTTCGGAATCGCGGCGATTATCGGAATTCCAAGCTATCTTTTTACCCGTACCGCCATCGGCAACACTGGGGCTATGCTTTTGATGATTGCCCTCATGCTTCCTTGTTTTTTCTTTGCCATGTACGAGCGTGATGGGCTACCTTTCGAGAGGGTCTTACGGAACATCATTCGTTCCAAGTTCCTGTGGCCACGTGTAAGACCCTATCAGACCCAAAACTTCTATGCGTATTTGAGCGCGGGAAAGGAGGTGCGGCCACATGGCACCAAAAACAGCCTTCCTCACCGCTCCCACAACAAGCAAAAAGCGTAAACGGCGTGGGCCACAATCGGCACAGCAAACCATCCCGTATAAAGAAATGTTTCGAGACGGAATCTGCAAAGTGCGTGAGGGCTATTACACCAAAACGCTCTCTTACGAAGATATTAATTATGCCGTGGCTTCATCGGATGCCCAAAACACCATTTTTGACGGATATTGTGCGTTTCTTAATTACTTTGACAGTTCGCTTTCCTTGCAATTGTCGTTTGTTAACCACCGCTCCCGCCCGCAAAACCGTTACCGTATAAACATACCGGCTCAGGATGATGATTTTAACAGTATCCGCGACGAATTTACGACGATGCTGGAAGGTCAGATTGCCCGCAGCAATAACGGCATTGTACGCTCCAAGTATTTAACTGTTGGTATCCACGCGAATGGGATTGGAGCCGCACGTCCGCGCTTGGAACGTATCGAGAACGATATAGTTGGCAATTTCAAAAAGCTAGGTGTACAATCGGCTGGCTTGGATGGACGGGAACGCCTAGAGGTTATGCACGGTCAACTACATCCCGCGAGTCAAGAACCTTTTGGATTCTCATGGGATGTGATTCCGAAAACAGGATTAGGGACGAAGGACTTTATCGCACCGACTTCCTTTGACTTCCGGCAAAGCCGCGCTTTTCGAGTGGGCACCACATGGGGCGCGGCGATGTACATGCAGATTATGGCTTCCGAGCTTTCCGATAAGCTCCTTGCAGAGCTTTTGGAAGTGGATGCGCAAATGACCATTACCCTGCATATCCAGACGGTTGACCAAGCTAGAGCGGTAAAGATGATCAAGGCTAAAATGAGCGATATCGACCGCATGAAAATGGACGAGCAGAAAAAAGCGGCGCGGTCCGGTTATGACATTGATATTCTTCCACCCGACTTGCAAACATACAGCAAGGACGCGGCGGCTCTGCTGGCCGATCTGCAAAGCCGGAATGAAAGAATGTTCCTGTTGACCTTTCTTGTGGTGAATACCGCGCCGACCCGCCAGCAACTTGAAAACGATATTTTTACCGTCTCAGGAGTTACCCAAAAGTACAACTGTTTTCTAAAGCGTTTGGATTTTCAGCAAGAGCAAGGCTTCATGTCTTCTCTCCCGCTCGGCTATAACGGCATTGAGATACAGCGAGGCATGACAACCTCCAGCACCGCTATTTTTGTGCCGTTTATGACACAGGAGCTTCGCATGGACAAAGCTTTATACTATGGCATGAATGCACTATCCCACAATATTATTATGGCAGACCGCAAAAAGCTGAAATCAGCCAACGGTCTGTACTTGGGTTCGACGGGTAGCGGCAAGAGCTTTGCCGCTAAGCGGGAGCTAATCAACGTATTTCTTGCCACAAAGGACAGAATCATTATTGTAGACCCCATGGGCGAATATGCCCCGCTGGTCAAGCGGCTTGGCGGCGAAGTGATCGACATTTCGCCGGAGAGTCCCCATCACATCAATCCGATGGATTTAAAACTAAATTTAACCGGAGAAGACAGTCCGCTTTCCATGAAGGCGGACTTTTTGATGTCTCTTTGTGAACTTATCATTGGCGGCAAGGAAGGCTTGCAACCGATTGAAAAAACGGTCATTGACCGTTGCGTTCGCTTGGTGTACCGAGAGCTTGCGCTGGGCATAGAGGACAGGACAATGCCCCTTCTGCAAGACCTGTATGAAACCTTGTGTCAGCAGCCGGAACCGGAAGCCAAACGCATTGCAACCGCGCTGGAGCTATACTGCACTGGTTCGCTTAACATGTTCAACCATGCGACTAACGTGCAAACCAATGCCCGTATCACATGTATCGTGCTAAAAAATATGGGCGAAAACCTGCGAAAAATCGCTATGCACATCACCAACGAGTTGGTCACGCAAGCAGTAGACGAAAACTTTTCACAGCGTCTTGCAACTTGGTGCTACTATGACGAGTTTCATATTCTGTTGCAGGACACACTGAGCGCCAGCTACTTTGTGAGGGTTTGGAAAATGCTGCGTAAAAAAGGCTGTGTACCATCAGCTTTGACGCAAAACGTCAAAGACCTTTTGGCAAGCAGAGAAATTGAAAACATTTTGGAAAACAGTGATTTTATGATTCTGCTGTCACAAGCACAAGGGGATCGGGCCATACTCGCCAAGCAGCTTGGTATCTCCGAGCATCAGCTATCCTATATCGCTCATAGCAATGCCGGGGAGGGCTTATTGTTCTATGGTCATACAACGATTCCGTTTGTTGACCGTTTCCCGCGCGGCGAGATTTACGATTTGCTCACTACCCGTCCAGAGGATGTAAATAAGGAGTCGCAATATGGATAATCGCAAGAATCAAATATCGACGGAGTGCAAACCGCTTGAACAGGAGCAACAGCCAACGACTTCGAGCCAACTTGGCCCGAAGTCGGGTAAGCTTCGGCAGAATAGTAAAACGACACGGCCTTCCGAGCGTTTACGGCGTGATAACGCCGCTTCTTCTGACGCGGATGTCGGGAATACGCCGCAGACTCGCAAGGCCGTTAAAAAGGCCGCACAGAGCGGCAAACGCATGGAAAAGAGCAACGACAAGTTGAACAGCGCCCGCGAAAAAGCGAATGCCCAAAAACCGCAGAAGAAGCCCGGTGCTTTCAAATCGGCTGGTCAGGTTGCTCATGATGAGACATGGCAATATGTACATGGCAAACTTCATCAAGTGGAACGGGAAAATGTCGGCATAGAAGCCGCCCACAAAACCGAGCTTGCCGGGGAACGACTTCTTCAAAAGACCACGCGCACGATGAAGCGCCAGATACGCACCCGCCCATTTCGACAAGTGCGGAAATGGGAACGGAAAACAATGAGGACAAAAGCCGAGCAAAGTTACCAACAACTTGTGAAGGATCACCCGCATCTGCGGAGCAATCCCGTTTCTAGGCTCTGGCAAAAACAACGGCTTAAAAAGCAGATTCGCAAGCAAACACTCGAAGCGGTTAAGCATGGGAAACAGACGGCCAAATTTACCGAGAGAGTAACCCGATTCGTTACCGTCTTTGTGAAACGGAATCCGAAGTTGCTGCTAATTGGACTCGCGCTGTTTTTGCTGGTTATGGTGCTGCAATCCTGTATGGCAGGGATGGCATCCATTGGAAATGGCCTGATTAGCGCGGTTAGCGGCACGTCCTATGGTTCGTCAGATGAAGACATTGAAGCGGTGGAAGCCAGCTACACGACACTGGAAAGAGAGCTGCGGGAACGTCTGGCGCGAGTCGAAAGCGACTATCCCCATGTGGATGAGTATCGCTATGCGGTTGACGAAATTGGGCATGATCCGTTTGAACTGGCTTCCTATCTGACAGCCAAATACGGCAGCTACACGTCTTCACAGGTTCAGGCTGAATTACAAGCTTTGTTTGAGCAGCAGTATCGGCTGGCTATTACCCAAACCGTGGAGGTACGTTACCAGACAGAAACCCAGACAGATACATGGACAGAAACGGACCCGGAAACCGGAGAAGTTACGACACATTCCGACAGCTACACGGTGGAGGTTCCCTATGACTATCTCATTCTTCATGTATCCTTACGGAACCACTCATTGGGTGCAGTGGCACTTGCTAATCTGGATACCCAGCAGAAAGAGCAGTATGCCATTTACCAGAGAACCAAAGGCAATCGCCCGAATCTGTTTGAAGGCAATATCTACGCTCATAACGGCGAATACACCGATTACGATGTACCGCCCGAAGCGTTGGCTGATCCAGAATTTGCTGCTCTCATTGCGGAAGCCGAGAAATATTTAGGTTACCCCTATGTTTGGGGAGGTTCTACTCCGGCTACATCCTTTGATTGTTCGGGCTTTATCAGCTATGTGTTTAACCAGTCCGGCGTGTACCCAATGAGCCGAACGACAGCGCAAGGCATTTTTAATAAGACAAAACCGATTTCGCTTTCCGAAGCCCAGCCCGGCGACCTCATTTTCTTCACTGGCACCTATGACAGTGCCGGGCCTGTATCGCATTTAGGCATCTATGTGGGCGGAAATATGATGCTGCACAGTGCCAGCGGCGGCGTGCAATACGCCCGGACAGATAGCAACTATTGGTCCAAACATTTTTACGCCATGGGCCGACTCTAACCTTGTAAATGGGAGGATACCATTGAGTACAAAAATCGAACGCGTGAACAGAGACATTGAAAAAATCAAAACGAAAATCAGCGGGTTTCAAACCAAGCTGAAGGAGTTGGAAAGGCAAAAAACGGAGCTTGAAAATCTGGAAATTGTGGATGCGGTGCGCGGTGTAGACATTTCCCTCACCGACCTTGCTGATTTGTTAAAAGCCATGAAAACAGGTACTGCTACTTCGGGCCAACTTGGCTCGAAGTCCGCAGTCCCCACCGATACCCCAAAGGAGGATTCACAAGAATGAATACACTTCGCAGGTTGGCGGCGCTATGCGCCGTTTTTTTGTTGGCCTTATCTTTTAGCACCCTTGTCCATGCGGGAGGCGGCGACGAAAGTTCGCAGGCGCTTCCAGAACCAGAAACCATGTCAGAAGCAGGTCCCAATCCCTTCACATCTGCCGGAACGGGGACGGTCATAGACAACGCCACTAACGAGGATGAAAAAGAGTTCTATACGATTACGACCCCGAGTGAGCATGTCTTTTACTTGGTGATCGACAAGCAGCGGGAACAGGATAATGTCTACTTTCTCAACGCTGTCACGGAAAAAGACTTGCTTGCGCTGGCTGAAAAGTCTGGCGATGCTGCTGACTGGGACCTCTCCGCTCCGAAGCCAGAACCGACACCCAATGTGCTACCAGAGCCATTACCCGAACCGGAGCCGGCACCAAAGAGCAATACGGGAATGCTCATTGTTGTCCTGGCCGTTATCGTGATTGGTGGTGGAGCTGGCTATTACTTTAAAATTTATCGTCCCAAACAGGAACAGGCCGCTTATGATGACCAAGACTATGACGAGTATGAAGAAGATCCTTATGCCATTCCGGAAGAGGAAACTCCCTCATGGGAAAACGATGATGAGAATCTGGACCGAGAGGATGAGGAGAAGTGAACTTTACAGACAGTCCATTTGAACGAATGATGAAGGAAAAGCCGCGTCGGCAACGTTCTCATTCAACTCAAGCATGCAAGCGGAAAATTGCTCTGATCGTGGAGAATGCAATGGTTCTTCCCATATAAATGCCTTGCCGAGAGAGAAGATGCAAAGTACTTGTTCGCTAACTTGTGTGGAACACAAAGGTCATTAGAATTTTATAAAGAGCGAAATGGTTATTGGCTATTTAACGCATAAATTACTTTTATATGAAACTGATTTAGCTTGTACTTTTTTTATGTGTATTGTATCGGAGAAATAAAAAAGGAACGTCAGCCTCACGGGCTTTGATGTTCCTTTTTACATTTATTCAAAGTTGTTTTGTGAAGGTACGCATAAATTCATCAGCAAATTTTTTCACGTAGTCCTTGTCTAACGCTGTTGCAAGTGTTTCATCATTATGATTTGCAGTTGGAGTCCAATTGTAAGAGCCATGCATTACGTAATCCAAGTCAATGATACAGTACTTATTGTGCATTCTATTGTATTTATTCCAACCGTGTCTTGGAATAACAGTTAGCTCAAAATGATTTTTTAAGTCGTTTAGCAATTTACTATTCGTTTCTTCATCGGAAATTACTAAGCGGATGTTCAGTCCCTGCTGTTTTTTTATCAGCAACTCATCATAAATGACTTTATTGCTAAACCAAGCAACCGCTGCCCATATTAGGTATTTTGCATCTCGAATTCCTTGAATAATTGTTTCTTGAATTTTAGAGAAAACCACATCATGTTCCTTATCATCTTGAGTTTCTGAATCAAGCATTTGAGGCTTAATAAGAGTTTTACCAAGAGCATAGTCATTGGATTCTTCGTACACATAACCAACTAAATCAGCTATACTATTTTTAAATTTGTTTGCTTCATTTATTAAGGGTATAGGCACTCTTATCTCAACATTTTCATAATGCTGTCCTGGTTGTATTGCAAAACCATATTGAGGTATTAAATTTACTTTTGAGCGTCTGATAATTGGCAATATTTTGTCTTGCATTTTTTCATATATCTCGTCATATTTTAGTGTTTCTATCATTGTATTTACAAAAGCCTGATTGTCCATAAAAAACCCCCATTTCAATCCAAAATTACCCAAACCAATTCATCAAATTATATCATCGAGGCAAAATAAATTCAATTCTAAAAAGGAGTTTTTGCATGAACCAAAAAGACAAAGCAATAGAATTTGAATCAGTGAACAGCCGTCCAAAACGCAGGCGCGGTGTTCCTCTGTATGTTTGGGTTAATGACGATGAATATGCCGTGATTAAGGAGCGTATGGAACAAGCTGGAACACAGAATTTAAGTGGTTATATTCGCAAAATGGCGCTTAACGGTTATGTTCTGAATGTGGACCTTTCCCCCGTTCGGGAACTTGTTTCCTTGCAACGCAGATGTGCCAATAACCTGAATCAAATTGCGGTTCAAGTGAACACCTACGGGGCCTTGTATCAATCTGATGTCGCGGCTTTACAAAAAGATTACGCCAAGCTTTGGAACCAAGTTTCCGATATCCTCCAACAGCTTACAGCAGTCATGGAACAATAAAGGAAAGGGGAGCGTTGGCATATGCCTTCGCTCCCCACTTTTTTAGAAATATGTTGTGCCAATCGACACAATTGACTTCCCTGTAGCCACATTTCTATACTCAAGGTGGACACAACAAGGAGGTGTAGCCATGTCGTCCAAAAAGAAAGAGCATCCACCATCTGCATTTTCAAAAAGCAAAGTTATTCGCGCACGAGTGGATCAAGTTACGATTGATAAACTAAATGCCTGCACAAGTAAACTTGATACCACTCGCTCGAATATTATTCGCCAAGGAATTGAGCAGATATATGATGCTTTGCACAACTGAAGAAGGAAGTAGCTTATCCCTGACCGAGACGGCTACTTCCTATCCCGCAATCGCTTGTAAAAGCAGACTGCATAAATATCCTACCATGTGCAGAATGCTCGTTCAAGCGCTGTGATGTTATTATGGGAGGAAAAAATATGAAATCAATTTTAGAAACACTATACCGCGGGGAACTTCGGCCTGATGAAAAAATTGTACCATCCCATACGGAATATCGTGCTCTGAGCCGTAAAGTAGCTGAGCAATCTCAAGATTGGCAGAAGAAACTGGGAGAAGAAACCTTTCGTGAATTAGAAGCCTACTTTGACCTTATGGAAAAGGTAAATAGTATTTACGTTGAATCCGTTTTTATGCATGGATTCAGACTTGGGGCGAACATGATAATTGAAATCATGAGTTCTCGTGAAGATTTAACTAAATAGTCTCTTCCGCATTTAAAAAAGATTCAAGTATACATCTCAACCCGTTATCCCCGCCATCTAAAGACATAAGTACAGCCGCTCCCCATTAACTTCGGGCCAAATAGTCCCGAGGTTGGGGGATTTTCGAGTTAAACGACAACATTGTAGACTCCTATCACAGATGGTAAAATATTGGTAAAGGCATATGATGAAAGGAGAATGTTTATGAGTTGGGTTAAGCTCTTATTCAAAATTATCGCCGCACCTCTTGTTGTCTTGCTGACAATTATAACCTCTGTTTTTTCATTTTTGTTCTGCTATGCGGTAGTTGTACTCAACATTGTTGCCGCCATAGGTGCCCTTATCAGTATTGGTCTCCTTATTATCGGTGAAACTCTTGGCTTCGGCGTTTTTCTAATAGTATCCTTTCTTATTTCTCCATTCGGTATTCCGGCCATTGCAGAATGGTTAATTGATAGATTAGACAGATTAAATAATTCACTTCGATTTTTTATGGTAGACTAGATACACATTGCTTCAGCACATAAATGACTAATTGGTAAAGAGAGATGTACAACCTCTTTAATGTAAGAATACTCAATAACATTTCTTCAGGAGGACGATATGAGCCAACGTTCAAAGAAAAAGTTAATGCGAACCATTGGAATATTAATTTTCGCAGCTAGTGCGCCGTTCATCATTTTAGAAGAATTATCTGCTTACTTAGCCGTCGGAATTATTATTGTTTTGATTGGCATTGTGACACTTATCTGGTCTAACTTTATCAAAGACTAGAACAACTCTGTACTCTGATACATTTGTGTAGCTTCAACGTCCTGCTAAACTAATGTAGAAATTCCATGTAATATTGGAATTTAACTCGTAAGAAATAATCCACTTTTGTTAACATCTCCCCTGCGGCGGAGATGTTTTTTTTTTGAAAGGAGAAGCGTCATGGCAACTACTCGTATTATGAGTCGTCATATTGGGAGTGGTAAGACCATTATGAAAACCTTAAAGGACAGCTTTGACTACGGGAAAAATCCGAACAAAACCATGGACGGCAACTTGATAATGGCCTATGAATGCGATCCAGCTACGGCTGACGCAGAATTTCTGCTTTCTAAAGCAAAGTATAAGGCGATAACAGGCCGACATCAGAAACAGGATGTGTTGTATTACCAAATACGTCAATCGTTCCCGCCAGGTGAGATTGATGCGGAAGCCGCGCTTAAAATTGGCTATGAACTTGGTATGCGCTGGACCAAAGGGAAGCACGCTTTCTTCGTTGTTTCTCATGTTGACCGTCCTCATCCCCATTGCCACATTTACTACAATTCAACCTCTCTGGATTGTACGAGGAAGTTCAGAGATTTTATTGGTTCTGCCCGGGCCGTTCGTCGGCTCTCTGACCGTATTTGCCTAGAGCATGGATTATCTATTATTACGAATCCAAAGCTCCCCAGCAAGGGGAAGTTCAAACATTATGGCGAGTGGCTCGGGAATCGTAAGCCACTGACTTTCCAAGATAAGCTAAGGACGCAAATAGATATTTGTCTTGCAGAGAAACCACATAATATGAATGCTTTCTTAAATGCAATGTCGTCCGCTGGCTATGAGGTTAAACATGGCCGTGGAGGAACAATCAGCTTCCGCGCAGAAGGACAAAAACGCTTTACCCGGCTTAGGGCTTCTACGCTTGGTAAAGGCTATTGTCAGGAGGATATAAGGGCATTTATTGAGAGTCAGGACACCCGAAAGGAACGACGCAAGGTCAATCTAATTGTCGATATTGAATCTCGTATGAGAGAAGGAAAAGGCCCCGCTTATGAACGTTGGGCCAAAATATTTAACCTCAAACAGATGGCGGCGGCATTACAGTATTTGCAGGAAAATGGATTGACTGAATATGAGCAACTTATGCAAAAGAATGACCAGCTTACTAATCGTTTCCACGCTCTGTCTAAGCAGGTAAAAAATACGGAAACCACCATACGCGTGAATTCAGAACTACAAGCAGCCTTGGCCCATTACGCTAAAACCAGACCCGTATTTGAAGGATACAAGGCGGCAAAGTACAGCCGAAAATACCTTGCAGAGCATGGGGCCGATCTTGCCACTTATCGAGCGGCGCAAGATACTTTTCGGCGCTTATTGTCAGGAAAGAAGTTGCCTAAAATGAATGCGCTCAAAGCAGAATATCGAGAGCTTATTGCAAATAAAAAGAACGCTTATAATGAATATCGAATGGTAAGAAAGAACATGCAAGAAGTAGTGACTGTTAAGGCTAATATTGACCAACTCTTGGGATCGAGGGACGCACAGAAAAACAAGGAAAGGGAGCGATAGCGACATGACGCAACATGAGGTGCAAAGCACCTGGATTCGGGCCAATTTGGCCCGAAGTTGCAGGGTTTGGGGAGTATAGTGATGGTGCTATTTTTACATTTAAAATCTACCTTTCCCTTAAAATTAAAAGCCACAATACACAGTACTGTTTTACTATCGAAGCAATCCTCTTTATTTCACTCTTTACGGTTTAATTTTATTTAGTAACTGATCGAGAAATTGTTTTTGGTTCACCATAGAGAATTCAGCTTTTCTGTCTGCTAGCTCCATTGTCTCACATTATTAGACGAAGAAATGTTTTTACGTCACGCCATGTATTCTAGGCCTTTAAATCCTCACTGTATTTGTGTTCAGGTCAATTTTCGCTCTACAAAATTTGAGTTGCTATTTGTCAGCGAAGAGAGGCGTAATAAAGCAACGAACATATTGTGATGCAATCTGCTCAGGGGTGTATCCTTTCTCCACCTGTAAATAGTAAATCAACTCAGGACGTAAGGAGGATGCGATAGTAATGGAGGCAAATGCCAGGTCTAGGCTGGGCAATTGACCAGCCTGCTCTGCTTCCTCTAACAACTGCAAAATGCGATTGTGCATAAATACGAATGGTGGTAGCTCATACATATTCAACCGGCATTCTTCTAGGCTTTCAATATGTAGGAGGGCTTGCATCCACTCCAACTCCTCTGCCATTAGGACAACGCTGTGTTCTATCAGCACAGCAAGTCGCTTCTGAGGCGGCAGTTCAACCATAGCAAGAAGATCTCGTTGCATACTATGGTCGAACTGTATAAACTTGTTGTTCATTATATGCTGACAAAGTGCACGTTTATTGGGAAAGCGACGGTATAGGGTGCCCTGACCAACTTCTGCTGCTTTAGCAATCTGATGCATCGAGACATTATCAAGGCCATGGCGTTCAAATAATTGAAGTGTAATAGCAACAATTCTGTCGGTAATGGCTCCCCCTTGTTTAGTCATTGTCAACCTGCTGAGGCCGAGGACCTTCTGGAAGTGTGCTGGTGCGGCGTAGAAATAGACTGATCAGAAGGGCGCCGAGTGCCAACATAAGGCCGAAGCTAAATGCACTGTGCAAGCCCTCAATCATAATAGTAACAGGGTTAAAATCTCCGGTGGTGCGCGCGTATTTCTCTCCGGCATTCGCCATGATGGTAAAAAATAAAGCAGTTCCTATAGCTGCAGCTACTTGTTGTAGTGTATTCAGGATCGCCGTGCCGTGCGGATATAGTGTCCGTGGAAGCTGGTTAAGTGCTGTAGTCTGAGCAGGCATTATCACCAGAGAGACACCAATCATCATGATGATATGTAAGAAGATAATGTAGCCACCGCCCCAGGTTGGCTGAACACCCGTGAACAGCCAAATCGCCAGCGCTATAAGTGCCAGTCCAGAAGTAACCAACACACGCGGACCGAACTTGTCGAACAATTTGCCGGCGATGGGGGCTACGACCCCATTGATGATACCGCCAGGCAGCATGATCAGGCCTGCCGCGAGGGCGCTCATGCCCAGCCCGTTCTGAAGAAAGGTGGGCAGCATAATTAATATGGAAAACAGGCTCATCATCGTGACAAAAAATAAGACGATGACAATAGAGAACATGCTATAACGAAATGCACGCAGATTAAGCATAGGCTCCTTCACGGTAAGTTGGCGCCAGACGAACAAGGCGAGACATACACTGCCAGCTATCAGGAATCCGATGACCTCCGGTGTGTTCCAACCCGCCGAGCCGGCACGGCTAAAGCCATATACAAGACCGCCGAAGCCGATTGTGGATAATAGGATTGACAGAAGATCCACTCGGGGGCGTGTAATCAAGCTGACATTCTTCAAATAAAGGATGGCAAAAATAATGGAGAATGTTGCGAGCGGAATGACCAGGTAAAAGAGCCATCTCCAGTCAAACGACTGCATGATGATACCAGAGAGTGTAGGCCCGATTGCAGGAGCGGTCATGATTACCATTCCTATCATGCCCATTGCCGCACCACGGTTGGCAGGTGGATAAATACTTAGAATGGTATTCATCAATACAGGCAGCACCAGTCCTGTGCCGAGAGCCTGAATAACCCGTCCACTTAGTAACATGCCAAAGCTGGGGGCCAAACTGCAGACGATGGTGCCAGCCAAGAAGAGCGACATCGCGCCAATAAACATTTGGCGAGTCGTAAACCATTGCTGTAACAACGCCGTAATGGGCACCAGGATACCAACTACAAGCATGTAGGCAGTAGCTAGCCATTGGACCGTTGGCTCAGTAATATTAAATTCAACCATTAGTGCTGGAAAAGCAACATTCAACAGTGTTTCATTCAAAATGGAGACAAACGCCCCGATTATTAGTGCAGCCACGATTGGGCCGCGCTTAAACTTGCTGAAATCTAGGTCGGCACCGGTAGCGCCAGCATCCATATTCAAAACATAATCCTCCTCAAAGTTGATTTTCCGGACAACTGTCCGGGACAAGGTTTATCATATCGGACAATTGTCCAATGTGTCAAGAAATATTTTGCAGGCACTCAACCTCACTGGATTGTACAAGGAAGTTCCGAGATTTTATTGGTTCCGCACGGGCTGTTCGTCGGCTCTCTGACCGTATTTGCCTAGAGCATGGACTATCTATTATTACGAATCCAAAGCTTCCCAGTAAGGGGAAGTTCAAGCATTATGGTGAGTGGCTCGGAAATCGTAAGCCACTGACTTTCCAAGATAAGTTAAGGACTCAAATAGATATTTGTCTTGCAGAGAAACCACATAATATGAATGCTTTCTTAAATGCAATGTCGTCCGCTGGCTATGAGGTTAAACACGGCCGCGGAGATACAATCAGCTTCCGCGCAGAAGGGCAAAAACGCTTTATCCGGCTTCGGGCTTCTACGCTTGGTAAAGGCTACAGTCAGGAGGATATAAGAGCATTTATTGAAAGTCAGGACACCCGACAGGAACGACGCAAGGTCAATCTAATTGTGGATATTGAATCTCGCATGAGAGCAGGAAAAGGCCCAGCTTATGAACGTTGGGCCAAAATATTTAACCTCAAACAGATGGCGGCGGCACTACAGTATTTGCAGGAAAACGGACTGACGGAATATGAACAACTTATGCAAAAGAGTGACCAGCTTACTAATCGTTTCCACGCTCTGTCTAAGCAAGTAAAAAATACGGAATCCACTATGCGTGTGAATGCAGAACTACAAGCAGCCGTGGTCCATTACGCTACAACCAGACCCGTATTTGAAGGATACAAGGAGGCAAAATACAGCCGAAAATATCTTGCAGAGCGAGCGGCGCAAGTTACTTTTCGGCGCTTATTGTCAGGGAAGAAGTTGCCTAAAATGAATACGCTAAAAGCAGAATATCAAGAGCTTATTGCAAGGAAAAAGGACGCTTATAAGGAATATCGAATGGTCAGAAAGAACATGCAAGAAGTAGTGACTGTTAAGGCTAATATTGACCAACTCTTGGGATTGACGGACGCACTGAAAAACAAGGAAATGGAGCGATAGCAACATGACGCAACATGAGGTGCGAAGCACCTGGCTTCGGGCCAATTTGGCCCGAAGTTGCAGGGTTTGGGGAAGGCACTCCCCAACAAGCAAAGAGGCAAGTGTCAATACACTTGCCCTGCTTGCCATTTAGGAGGAATGTCCGCAGTACCGAACTTTTCTAAAAGGAGGCAAGTCATAACAAGGCTTTTCATTATGATGTTATTTTCAATAAAATTAATTTATAATTGCTATTCCTTTAAAAAACCAGTTGGAGTTTATTATTTCTAATTTCCCAAATGGAAAGTGAATCAGATACATCTGCTTTAAATATTTAAATTACATCTATTTTAAATATAATAATGGCATTTCACGAAGAATATTTTAGAGGCTGTAACCTTGTTTACTTTGCCTTTTGGCCACTTTATAAAACTATTTTACAGTTCATTTTCGAATCAAATAAATATTTTATTCAAATTTTAATTTTTTGTGCGTCATGTTTCTAACTGTCATATCGTTATACCTATAGAGGTAGCCCTTGCTCTCATAAGCAAAGACTACCAAAATAAAAAAAGAGAGGTGAAACTGGTTAGTCATAATGTCGGATGGTATCCTTAATGGTGCCATGTCGCGGAAAGATGGATTTCCAAACAATTAATTGAAAACGGAGGTAATACAACATGAAACTAATGAAATTGTTTTTAGTTGCAATGCTTTCTTTTGTACTAATTGTGCCTACGACTAGCGCCCAGAATGTGACTGCTAATGCTGACTGTCAATGCTCATCTGTAGAAGAAACGCCATCAACACTCGACCAGGTACGAGCCGATTTGGAAGCAAGCGGTGTAACCATTATTGATTCCTTTACCAGTAATGAACAAACTGTTATTGACGATGTAGTCAATAGCCAACTGGCTGACCATGATTATGCCTTGCAGCAATATGATTTTTCAGATTACAGCTTAATTGATGGATCTTCAGTATATAGAGGATTCAAGAATGTCGAACTTGATAACCAAACTTATGATTATGTAGGCATGAACTATCAAGTGTTATTTAATGAAGAAAATGACGAATTTATAGCATTAGCAGCTTGGATTGATCTTGAGTCTGCTAAAGTTTTAGAAATAACTGTTACACATATTGATGCCAATGAGGATATCAGCCTGATCTTTCATTCTACTGGTAACTCTGGTATGATTACACCACTCGATTTTGAATTTAATGGTCGCTCTTTTGCCTGTAGTCTAACTGGTCTATACGCCTGTACCACTTATTGTTTAGTTTGGGCTTTAGTCAATCCTGTTGCAGGAGTTACCTGTGAAATCTTGTGTGGTGGCGCTTTCGCCTTTGCTTGCTCTGGCGCATAAGAATACTTTCTTAAGAAGAGGCCCATAATATGTGGGCCTCTTCTATTATTTTGATTGATGCAACTATTTCTTGCTTACAATCACAGCGCCAATTCCAGTAACTAATAAATAACTAATCATGATAATCCACAAATATGAGAGCGCAACAACCTCTACATTGGTGAACATCATAATGCTAAGTGCAATGAAAACAAGGCCTATAAAAACTTGCGACGAAAAAACAAACAATTTTAATATATTATTTTTTATTCTTTCATCTGTTTCTGGCAACCCATCCTTTTTCATCCTTATTTTAATTAAATTAGTTATAAATAATATACAGACGGCAGCTATGGCTCCAAGTAATACACTTAAATTGAATTCCCCTTTAATCATGAAGATTAATGTAAGTCCTAGCACAAACCCCACCAATATCCTAATCGCTCGAAACGTCAAATGCCATTTTTCCATTGGCCTTCCTCCTCTTTTTACTTTTTGAGAAAGCTGCTCCCATATAGCAAAAGCAGTACAACGAAATGTAGCTGGAACTCACGGTGATTTAAAAGTGCGTTTAACGTCAGTGCCTCACCTCCAGAACAACATACACAACAGCTATGTTAAGAGATATCTAAAAAAAGTTTCGCTGAACTCGCTCATCCCCCATTTTCCTCTCTATAGAAGATGTCTTCAATAGGTCGTTCAAAATAATCGGATATTTTAAAGGCAAGTTCTAAACTGGGATTAAACTTATTTTTTTCAATGGCCACAATTGTCTGCCTAGTCACATAAAGGATTTTTGCCAGTTCTTCTTGAGTAAGACCAGAATTTTTTCTTAATTCTTGTACCTTATTTATAATCACCAATAACACCCTCAAAAAGTAAAGTTTTATATACATTATATTAATCTAAGTGTACCACAGTGTCAAGTTTTATATACATTTTTGTTGAAGATTTTAAAAAAGCTGCTTTCTTTTGATAAATAAAAGGAATGAAGGTGGACATTCATACTTTGCGGTATTTTCATAAAAATATCTGACAGCGTTTTTCTTTGCCAATTTTTCTATAACTGACATCCATTTTCCTGAAACATGTATTATTTAATTCTAATATAAATCTATAGGAGGTAACTTGGCCTCTTTAATAGAGATTAAAATTAGACAATAGAAGACAGACTTGATGTCTTAAGCTTTACTATCATTAAGTACTTAGATACAATGTAAATTCAAGGTATTTTAAGGATAAATATTACTTAGGAGGGGTATTGATGGAATTTTCGCAGTGTCTATATCTCTTGCATAATAATTTTTATCATTTAGACCACAATATTCAAAGAAGTATCTACCAAACTTATTGGGATTTTATCTACCGCGATATCATTTATTTGACAAGAAATCATGAACTGGCTGAGGATGTTGTGCAAGAATCTTTTCTTAAGGTGGTTACAAATGCTCCCCGTTTAAAGTGCACAAAAAATATTAAAGCATGGATTCAAAAGGTTGCTTTAAACCATATGTATGATATTTTCAAAAAAAAAAAAAATATCATCATGTTTCTGAACCTCAAGTCGTTATGGATACGGAGGTTCCTAGTGGACATTCAAGCGTATATGAACAAGTAGAGGAGAAACTTAGAAATAAAGCTCTTCACGATGCAATGACAGAGTTGAGTCCCGCTTATCAAAAGGTTTTGATAATATTTTATTTTAATGAAAAATCACAAAAGGAAATTGCACAAGAGTTAAACACAACTGAACAAGCTATTGCACAAAGACTTGTTAGAGCAAGAAAGAAATTATATTGTCACTATTTAAATAAATGGTCGATTTCCAACTAAATTAAGGCATTAGTAAAGTATCTCTGCTGAATTTTTGTAAAATCAAAATCCATGAATTTTAATTAGCTGTCTTTCTTCCTGAATCAAGGATGAAGACAGCTTTTGTTTACACTTAAAAAGAACCTAGGACAGAAATTTTAGCTTCATGTACTCTAAGCAGTATCCCCTTTTAACTCTTCCTTTTATAGCCTGATTTTAATTACTTTCAGGAAACTAGAAGATATGAGTAAGTTGCCCTATCATCTCTTAATCCCAATATTTTATAGAAAGAAGGGATAACCGTGAAGGTCAATGGGGAAGTGATGCATGTCTTAGATCCCTATTATTAATAGAACATCTTTTAATTCCCCCTCACCAATTAAAATATTGTCCTTTATATGAAGTAGAAAAAGCGTTCTATTTTGGGTCAACTTGGCCTGATGTCCAAGTTCCACCCCACTGTCGTTCTCCACCACCTCCGTTCGATTTCCAAAAAAATCGAACGGAGGAACGCGATATGAAAATAATTAACCTACGGGATTTTTATCCGATTTATAATAATGATTTTTTTCTTGAAATCAAGGACGAAGTTGCAGCAGTTCTGCTGGAAGCTGACCGGAAAGAAGAAGCATATCGGCGGCGCATGTTTCGTTACAAGGCTCATTACTCCCTAGACCGAAATGATGGAATTGAGCATGAAGTATCTAACGTCGTCCTATCCACCGTTGAAGTCTATGAAAAAAAAGTAATGGTCCAAGTTCTGCATGAAGCTTTTAGCGCCTTATCGGACAAGCAGCGTAAACGTATTTATGAGCATTATATCCTCGGCATCACTAAGTCCGAGATTGCAAGGGCCGAAGGAGTTTCGGAGAAAAACATACGTAAATCCATTAGCCAGGGTCTTCAACACATGGAAGTTTTTTTGCGTGATTTTTATAATTGAGGGTCGATTTCTCATTAAAAATGTCACGGTTATTGGAAGGTGAAATTCCTACCTCTAACGCTCTTTAACAACTGCATAACGATAATCTGAATACACTTTGTGTGTGGTGAAGCCGTGTCGTAAGGTGCGCCAAGACTTTTCGAGTATTTATTCTTGAAAACGAGCGACAACATCCATTACGGCAAACAGATTGTAGCAGGTCTGACTGGCGACGATCCCCCACACAGGATAATGATACTTACGGTTTGAACGCTTCACAGCATTGACCGTCGCGCCATCAGCATGGAGCGGGGTGAAATTCCCATGAGAGCGGTTGCCTCCGCTCGTTCGGATTATCTTTGCTCAATCATGCTGGAGGAACACCACGCCGGGTTTTTCTGTCCAAGGACAGCCCAATCATTCCCGGCGTGAATCTCCCTCTATTTTGATGTGAGGTGAGTCTAAATGGATAAAGATAAGATTTACGCTGGATTGCTTTCGGAGCAATGGAGCAATAATGCTTGTCGTGGTTATGTCATAAGGGCGTTGGAGAACTGTGACTTTGAGACGGATGATATTCGACGTGTGCTAATGGAGCTGCATGAATTATTTGACTTCAAGTCCACGCAAGAAGCAGATGAGTATTATCGGAATAGCCTATACTAACTTCGGGTCAACCTGTCCCTAAGTATTCGAGAAGGATCGCCATTATTTTGCTGAAAAATAATGGCGATTTGTGCTTTCATAGGACAAACGAGGAAATGCATATATTGGATCATGCACATCAAGGAGGGCATGATTGATGATTAATACGGCATTAATTGACAGTTTTATGGGGGTAAACATGAATACGGTGGATACGGAAAAGCTAGCTGATATCAGTACCATTAAGCTTGATAAGTCTCTTCCTCTGGAAAAACGACCTGCTTATATGTTAGAAAGATTAAAAAATCCGTTATGTTTTCGTTGTGGTGAAATGGGTATAAAACTTGAATTTGATGATACTGCTCCCCCCATTCAAGAAGTGCTTACTAATTTTATAATACGTAAGAAAAGCGGCTTGTAATGCGGCTTTGTGCCCTCGACAACATGGTTTGCATTACGCCCTAATGGTATAATTAAGGTGTAATGTGATAGAAAGGAGGACACATGGCCAGAACAGCCAATAGGCAGAATATTGTCAAAGTAGCTTCAAAAAAAAGGATATGGTATGTAGGCTTTTATATCCGCCTATCACGCGAAGACAAGCGTGGAAAAGATGAATCCGAAAGCATTACCAACCAACGACTGATTTTGACTGATTTTCTTGAACAGCAGGATGATGATGACGAGTATGTTTTTGTTAATGAGTATGTTGATGACGGTGTAAGCGGTACGACAGACGAGGAACGTGAAGATTTTCAAAGGCTGTTAACCGATATACGAAAGCGAAAAATCAACTGCGTAATCGTAAAAAATCTAGCCCGCAGCTTCCGTAACAATGGCGACCCAAGCTACTATCTAGGTGACTGGTTTCCGCGCAATGATGTTCGGTTTATCTCTCTTTACCAGCAACCCGTTGATACGTACAAAGACCCGCAAAATGCGCAAAACATTGCAGTTCCGGTTCAAGGCGTGCTTAATGAGGAACATGCGCGAGGTACTTCGGAGAGCGTCAGAAGAACCTTTGACAAGAAGCGTGAGAAAGGGCTGCATATTGGCTCATTTGCAGCCTATGGCTATCAGAAACATCCCAATGATAAGAATGCGCTTATTATTGATGAGGAAGCTGCGGAAGTGGTTAAGAGTGTGTTTGCTTGGTTTTTGGAGGGTTTGAGTAAGAATGCGATTGTTCGCAAATTAAACGATAGTGGCGTTTTAAGCCCCTCCCTTTACAAACAAAGTAAAGGGTTGAAATACAAAAATCCACACTCTGATGGAAAGAATCTATGGAGCGCCGCTGTGATTAGCAGAATGTTAAAAAATCGTATTTATACAGGAGATATGGTACAAGGACGATATCGAATAAAAAGCTATAAAATCCATGTGCAAGAATCCGTACCAGAAGAGGAATGGTTCATTGTTGAAAATACACATGAGCCAATTATAAGCCGTGAAGATTTTGCTAAGGTGCAGGAGCTTTCAAAGAAGGATACTCGCACAGCACCTAAGCAAAAAAAATTGTATTTGTTCAGCGGGTTCCTGCGTTGTGCAGATTGCGGCAAGGCCATGACACGGAGTGTCGTTAAAGGAATCGTATATTACTATTGCCGCACTTACAAGGACCGCTCCAAATTGGCTTGTACAAGGCATACGATGAAACATCTTCATTTAGAACCAGCAGTATTGTACGCGATTCAGCAGCAGGTTTATATCGCGGTTTCCCTTTCTGAAATGGTATCACAAATTAACAAAGCTCCACTCCAAAAAAGCCAATCTATTCGTTTGAATGAACGAATAGCAGCAAAGGAAAAAGAGCTTTCGAGAATTTCACGCTACAAGCAAAGTATTTACCAGGACTGGAAAGACGGCGAAATCACTCATATGGATTATCGTCAGATGAAAGAGGATTACGACCAGCAAATTGAAGTCATTAACGAGGTTCTAGGAAATCTTCAAAAAGAAAAAGCAGAGCTTGAGAATGGTATAGATGTAGAAAATCCGTTTTTAACAACATTCCGCAAACACGAAAACATCAACAAACTGACAAGAGAACTATTGATTGAACTTGTGGATACCATCAAGGTATACGAAAATGGCAACATCAGCGTGAAGCTGAAATTTGCCAATGAGTACCGTAGAGTTGCGGAATACATTGAAGTCAATAGCACTGAAAACGCGGTTTAGAGAACCGCATTTTAAATGGCAGTTTGTTTTCCTAATATGACCGCTCCGGTGGCCCCCGTGGGTCCTGGTGCTCCACCTGTTGCTCCTGTTGGTCCGGTCGGCCCCGTTGGCCCAATGGAGATCGGCGTCGACAAGAGACTATCCAATTTGTTTTGCAACACCCACTCATTATTTGTTACGGCCCGAAGCGTGTCGCGAACGCTTTGATTTATGGTAAGTAAATCAGAAATCGTCGGAGCTGGCCCCGTGACTCCAGGCAACGTGCCCAACACATATTGCAGTTTCTCACCTTCTGCATTAATGATGTGACTGAGCCCCAACTCTTCCAAGGCAATAGACGACATAAGTAGTGTATTAGCATCATCCCTGGTTATCGATATAGTCGGGGTAATATTGGAAATGTTAGATTGCGACATCTGCAAACCCCTTTCTTCAAGCAAAATTAGATTACCCTATTAGTTATATGCAAATAGCACAAGAATTCCTGTGCTATTACATCATCATCTAACAGAGCTTATGAGGGGAATTTTTGTATATAATAAAGCTCAATACTTTATAACAGAGATTTATATAGGAGAAATGAAGTATGAAGAAGCAATTAATAAAGGAATTAACCAAATTGTATACGGGGGAAATAGCAAGTATCGTCATTTTTTGGTTTGTGTATGATCTGAAATTCAAGGACTTGGTTTTGCCTGTATTTTATCCATTATTCGTCTTAAGTTTTATTCTTTTGCAAGGGGCTTTTTATTGGATAATTTGTATTCGAAGGCTACATGGTAAACCTATTAAAAATCTGGGACAGCCATTCTATAGGCTCAAATATATCAACTTAATACTCATTACAGCATCTATCCCGGTCATATTCATGAATAGTTATGATACTTCTCATAGGGTTATAGGCTTACTAATTACCTTGTTTGCTTTCCTTGAATGGATGAATTATTTTGTTGTCAGGCTTTCCTATAGAAATCCCAAAATACTAATAGATTTAATTAGACACAAGCAATTGAAGAAAAGTAAATTGGCCAAAGAAATTGCAGAACGCTAAACACCCAATAGTAACAAAATCCGATGCGTCAGCACCGGATTTTGTTACTTAATTCTGTTCAGTTCGGCTTCTTGCTGGATGGAGCGCGTGGACAACAGCTCAATAATTCTATGTTGATTCTCCAGGACAGATTCCATTCGCATGACACGTTCATTGGTATCTAGAACGGCTCGTTTGATCAAGTGTTGATCTTCCTTAATGTCTTTTATATCGTCTATAACACCTTGTATATCCTGCTTCATTACCTGCTGCTCTGTCTTAATCTCTTGTATGTCTTGCTTCATTCCCCGCTGCTCTGCTCTAAGCTCATGCAACTGCTCGTTAACGGGTTGTAATTCCTGACGAATAACGACTTGCAACAATTCCTTTAACTCATTATTCATAGTACCGCTCCTTACACTTGTATGAGGTCATTTTACCAGACATCTTGATGTAATTCTACTTGATTCTGCTAGTTTTTAGAGGAGTTCGAGCACTATCCAGTCTACATAACAAGGACCCCCGTAGTCAGCATTTCTCCTGCTGATCACGGGGGTCCTTGTTAAATTGTTCAATAGCTCCGTTATCTAGGCTTTAAGTCTCTTCCTACCCTGCTCTTCTCAGCTCCAGTTCAGCCACAATCTCATGATGCGGCTTCTCCCATTTGTACATAAATAGAAGAATAAGTATGGAGAGGACACATAACAAGATCGGAAGCCAAATGAAGCTGATTTCGATCATACGAAGCGCCGAGGCGCTTTGAGTCTGGTTAGCAACATAACCCCCGGCGGCGAGCAACCATGCCGGAATGGCACCACCCAGCCCGGAGCCTAGCTTGATGGCAATACCCGAAGCCGTAGAAGCCAACAATCCTTGAGCCCTTACGCCGGACTTCCATTCCCCATAATCTACGGTATCCGCAATGAGGGCGAACAGCAAGCCGACAGGCAACCCTAAACCGATCGCTCCAATGACGGTTCCCGTCAAAACGATTGCCGTGCTTTGTCCACTAAGATAGATAATAACCTGTCCAAGGATACAAATGGCCATCCCTACAATCATCAAGGTTCTCTTGCTATACTTTTTGGACAAGAATGGAACAAAGACAATGCCGATCAAGGTTAGTGAACCTAGCGTATTTACGGTAGTGACAATATCGGGTTTATTCAGATTATACGTAATGTAGTAGATGCCTGAGGACAACTTGATTACGTACAGGATGAAGAAGACGACACCCACCAGCACGCCTGCGATCCAAGGGGTATTGCCCTTGATCGCCTTGACGCTCTCTCTAACAGGCAAGGACTTCCCGCCCGATTTATCCTGAACACGTTCTCGGGTATTAAAGAAGGTAATCAGGAACATAATCAGCCCTACGATCCCAAACAAAATCATCGTATGGAAGAAGCCCTTCTGCTGATCCCCATCACCGAAGAAGGCCACCAGCGGCAATAATGTCAGGTTCACAAGCAGGCCGCCAAATTGCCCGCCAAACATCCGGAAGGTGTTAGCCACCGTTCGCTCCTGAACGTCACTAGACAGACTCGGCAGCAGCGTGGTCAGTGGATTATTTACCGCCGTATATAATACATTAGATGCGATATAGAAAATGTAAGCATATGCCAGCTTCCCCGAAGCGCTTAGCTCTGGCCCCATGAACAACAGCGTTGTTACGATGGCAAAGGGGAAGCAGGACCATAAAATCCATGGACGTGATTTGCCCCATTTTGTATGTGTCTTATCGATTAGAATACCAAAAATGGGGCTATCAATCATATCCACAAGCCGGGCTACCAGCAGCAGCGTACCTACGGCCGCAGCGCCAATTCCGTATACATCGG
This sequence comes from Paenibacillus sp. 1SOY10, assembly GCF_056836745.1. Taxonomy (NCBI): domain Bacteria; kingdom Bacillati; phylum Bacillota; class Bacilli; order Caryophanales; family Paenibacillaceae; genus Paenibacillus; species Paenibacillus sp. 1SOY10. The sequence goes on from NZ_JBXENK010000001.1 coordinate 556,127, forward strand.
TAAAGTAGTAGGTCAGATACGTAGTAACTACCGCATAGATCAGGTTTGAGGCTGTATCGCCCAAGCCATAGCTTACTTTCTCCAGCAAGGATAATTTTTGCGTTGACTCTTCTCTTATTGCCATAGTGCACCCTCCAGATGGGAACAATTTGTCTAGTCTACCAAGTCTTATAAGCGGATGCTTCCCTGCATCAAATCCTGCGGGGCACTGCTGTTACCTACGAACACCTCATAGTCCATATGCTCCAGCTCCCACCCGCCAGTAGAAGGGTTATACCATTTCATTTTTTCAATCGGACAGGTAATTTCCACTGTTTCTTGTTGACCAGGTGTTAGCGTAATTCGTTTAAAGCCGCGCAGAACCTTGACCGGACGATTCACTTTGGACTGGCTAAAGCCAACATAAAGCTGCACCGTCTCGTCTCCCGTCACCTTCCCGGTGTTAAGAACCTGACAAGTGGCGATGATCTGATCTTTCTCCACTCTGAAGTGAGCATCCGATAAGGCAAATTGCGTATAGGACAAGCCAAATCCGTATGGCAACGCAGGTGTGATGCCTTCCTTCTCCAGCTTGGTATATCCGTGGTAATATTCGTATTTGATCTCACTGGCCTCCCAATCCACTTGTGGCAAATGATCCTCGCTGGTCGGTACAACAAAAGGCAGCTTGCCGCCCGGATTAACCTCGCCGAACAAGGTTCTGGCAATGGCGGTACCACCCTCCATCCCAGGATAATAGGCCATCAGAATGGCGGACACCGAATGCTTCCACTCTTCAATCATGATCATATTTCCGCCGATGAGTACGGCAACGGATTGCCGATTGACCGGACCTACGGCATTAATCAACTCAATATCCTTGGCATGCAGACCCAAGCTTTGCTGACGGTCCCCGCCTGCCTTCAAATCAGCATCCTCATTGGTTACGGATTCGCCTTCATCATCATGGTCGTACCCGGCCACGAAGACAACAGCATCCACTGAACTCGCCAACTGCTTGGCACGCTCTATATCCTCGCCATTATCGAAGACAACCTCTGCATCCGGGAGCAAGCGCTTGATGCCTTCCAGCGGCGTAACGATGTAAGGCGGAAACACCCGACTCGATCCATGGTCCCCGATATTTCCCTTCTCCCCAAGCGCTCCAATAATGGCGATTCGCTTCGTTCCTGTCTTGGAGAATGGCAGCACATGGTCTTCGTTCTGCATCAGGGTCATGGATTTCTCCGCCGCCTCCAATGCCAAGGCAATATGCTCCTCGCTGGCAATCAGGTCCTTGTCATACGTATCATTATCTGCCTCATTGAAGGCGAGCAGGGTCCGTACGATGCGTAACGCTGCCTGATTAATTTTCTCTTCGCTGACCTGACCGCTATTAACCGCATCCACTAACTTATCTCCGAAGAATTTGGTATGGCACATCTCCACATCCATGCCGCCATTGCCCGCTTCCACCGTGTCCTTAATTCCCCAGGCAAAGTCGCTGACCACGAAGCCGTCGAATTCCCATTCTTCTTTTAGCACCTGATTTAGCAAATAATCGCTATGCCCGCAATGAACTCCATGGTACAGGTTGTATGCACTCATGACGCTGGCTGCTCCAGCATCCAGACAATCCTTGAAGTGTGGAAGAAATACCTCGCGTTCGGTTCGCTTATCTGCCAGCACACTGACCTTGAAGCGCGCCCATTCCATGCTGTTGAAGGCAAAGTGCTTCACGCAAGCGATTACATTTTCTTGCTGAACCCCTTTAACCAGGGCTGCCCCCATCGCCCCCAGATGGAACGATTCCTCGCCATATACCTCCTGGCTTCTCCCCCAACCTGGATTATACGGCAGATTGACGCAGACGCCGCCGAAGAAGTTGCCGCCCTGGGCACGAACCTCTTGACCTATAGCTTGTCCAATGCGCTCTTCCAGGGCCGGATCGAAGGCTGCACCTCTGGCCATGGAGACCGGGAAGCAGGTGCTGTTGCCCGATACCACTCCACGTGGCCCATCAACAAACTTCAATTCCGGCACACCTAGTCGCTCATTGCCGCCAGCAGGATACGGTCTCCAGTTATAATGTCTGACCTTGAAATCCTCCAGCATTTCCTCCATCGATACCCTTCCGCTCATCAGGTACACTTTCTCCTCCAAGCTTAGTTGATCTACAATTTCCTGTGCCTTGGTCGTGTACGACAAGCGTGTTTGTTTGTTGGCTTTCATCTATTTCGTCCTCCTAAACCCTATTTTCAGGATATTCATAAAACCGTTTACATTTCTATTTTGCTGGCCTTATCAATATCGTTGAACTAAGTTTAGTCCACATTCACCCCTGGTTTCCTTCCTCTTTCTTGGATGCTCAGACAGTAAAGTAAGCGCATTCTTTGTTGATGAATACGCTTAAATATAAAAAAGCCAAGATTTATCCCCTGCTTATACTAGGATAATCTTGGCTCAACTATAGTTATCTGTTCAATACTAACTTCTTAATTGTATAGCTTGTTGAGGATCAGACACTCTACCCCATGCACCGGCACGTGCAGATCAAGCTCGAAGTCGCCTTTCACCGTCACCTGTCTTAATTGCAGTGAGGGTCTGGAAATGCTCTTGAGATATTCCGTTTCTTCATGATTCAAATCCACATATTCTCCCATCCGCATCCACTCGTCATAAGCCGATCCGGACTGCCGATTCAGACTATATTGCTTACACTTATAAGTACCATGAATATCTTGGAGATGAATATGGAACAAAAGATCTTCGGACTCCTCGAAGATGTCATACGGCGGCAGCTCCATTTCCTCCCCTTTAACAAATAACTGGTTCAAATAGGTATGGTTATAGACAAGGATTTGAATATTTTCGCCTTGCCTCGTCATCAAGTAATTCTTCCCCTTGGCAAATACCGTGCCTCCCAGCTTGGACAAGAACACAAAGGCATAATAAGCCGACTTCTTGATGCCCTCTGTATTCATCAGACCAGTTCCTCCGTAAAAGGGAGTATTCTTAATATCCCATTCATAGAGGATGTCCGAGGCGGACAGAAAACCGATTGCCTTGGCCCGGGCTGCCGATTCATCCAGCATGTTGTCTATAATGAACGTCGCCATAAAGGCGGTGTCATGCAGAACATGGGTCACATCCCAACTCAAATTCCACCGGGTTACAATAAATTCGGTATTCTTCTGACCACGTGATTCAAGCATGTCCCATGTCCGTTTCAACACTTGCTTGGTATGATCCTTCGTCTCATATTGGAACGGGATAGACTGGATATCGACTGGCCCCGTAATCGATTGCTGCTGCCACTGTTCAAAGTGGATGCGATTATGATAAACATTGCAGCTGTAGAAATCAACAGGAACCCCCTGATTCAGGCAGAACTCCAGCAGTTGCTCCGAAGGCTGATCCTTTGTGTGAAAATTTTCTGCTGCGGGTCCTACTCTAAGGGAAGGCGATATCCCCTTAATTAACAAGGCTGTTTGCTTATACAACTCGAAATATTGTTCAAGTGTGCCGCTCCAATGAATATCCTGCACCGGGAACTCGGTCCATATTTGAAAGTACCAGGTGGATACGGCTTCCAGCCCGTAACGGTTAATGCAATTGGTGATAAAAGACTGAACGAGCGTCAGCCATTCATCCATCTCCTTCGGCGGAGAAGTGTTACCTTGATAGTTGAAGAAGCTTGTCCCTTTACTAGCCAGTAGTGGGGGCATATAGCTCAGGCAGATAAAGGGCTTCAGTTCGATGTCCCGCAAATAATCCAGAATGTTGTTGATGAATTTCCAGTTGAACTTAATACCATCTCGATCCTTTTGCAGCACATCCATCTCTTGATTAAAGATCCCTTCAAACCGCATATATTCAATAGGAATTTCCCCTTGTGTTTCCTTGATCTGATCCCGAATATTTTGATTCAACAAGGTATTAGCTGAGCCGATGTTCATCATCTTGCTCCAGACCTGCTCCAGTTCGTAGCCCTTAGCTTGAACGCTCTCGACCAGATGCACCTGCAACGTATTCTCCTCCAGCATACCCGGTTCAATCGGTAAGGAAGCATAATGACAAATGCGCTCTTCCGGCAAAGTATGTACGAAGGGGATGACGGCCTGGGGCAGCTCTGGATATCTTCTGCGCAGTTGCAGAGGCGTACAAGCATACTTCGATTTAATGGCCTTATAGTAGCTCTTCTCGTCACTGAAGCCTGAGGATAAGGCAATATTCAGAATGGACGCCTCTTGATGCAGCAGCAAATACAGAGAATAACGGATACGAAGTTCGTCCAGGTATGTTTTGAAGGTGGTGCCTGCATGTCTTCTGAAAATATCGGAGAGATAGGATGAATTGTAATGTTCCTGTTCAGCAATTTGATTCAAGGTCACTTTACTTTGGAAGTTCAGCTCTACATGAATTGAGCATGTGCTGAACGATGGGGTTGTCCCGCCGAGACTCACGGCCTGAAGACTTCTCTGCCAGACAAGGCTTGCCGAAGCGAAGTGTCAGATATCGCGTCATACGAAGAATGCCGTCAAGCGCCTCTGTCGTTTCGGTTGCGCTCTCCGTAAGTAACCATCTACTCATAAAGGTCCGAATAATATCGTAGGCGCTTTGATGATCGGAGCTATTTTTAAATGACTTCAGATCATAGACCAGGTCATAAAAGTTGGAATGATGCTCATAAAGAAACAAGCTGTCCATATGCATTTGTATAAAGCGGGCATCCTGTGACTGCAAGATGAGGCGATGAGATTCCAAGTGGTTGATTAACAGCAGATCATTCTGCTGGAGGTCATAATCTTGCGAGCCTATCGTGACTTTCAGCCTCCCTGACATCAGCCAGATTAGCTCTAAGCCGGCGTGTTGATGAAATGCCTCGGAATAGTAATCATTGGTTGTAAAATAATAGGGACATCCCGGTTGATAGGGAATATGAGCAACTGTGTGCTTCAACTCAACACCTCCACAGTTATTCATTATAACCAACCGGGAAGTTTTAAAATAGCACGGTTAGCGGTTGAATAGCCCTCGCCGGTGCATAATCGTGATCAGACGATAGAAGTCGACGCTTCCTTGCTCGGGATTGTTGAGCAGCGGTTCATTTCGGCTATAGCTTACTGCCGCAGCTACAGCCTCCTTGGCCCATTCAGGAATACCAGGCTGAGTGAATTTCTCCAGTTCAGCAATCCGCTTGGCTTGAGCCGTAACGGTCTGACGGAGCGCTTCGAATTGCTTCTTCTCCTCCGGGGTCATCGGATCATCTCCTTTCGGCGGGTCATAACCCGTCAACTGATAATCGCTCATTAGGCTTATCAGCTTATTAGCGTATAACGGGTCTGTAGCATACCCGGCGGCGGCTACGGCACGAGCTGCTTCTGGACCGGATTTGTTAACTACAGCGGCATAACGCTTGGCCGACAAGAGGATCGTGTGATCAGCCAAAGATTCGGCCCAGTTGCGATATTTGCGGAACGCGGCATTCACCCGAACCGGCTGTCCATTCCGGTACTCGGTCGTTGGCAAGAGGACGCTACCCAGCGGGCCGCTCCCTTTCATACCAAATAGATTCTTCGCTTCCACCGCCAGCTTACTGGTCCCCCAATTCGATTCCAGTATGGCTTGGGCGAGGATCAAAGACGCCGGAATCCCGCTTTTGGCCGCATTAGCTGTGGCCGCCGGAGCAAGAGCCGCGACAAACTCATTTCTGTTCATAAGCGTCACCTCTTGTACAGCTTATGTACCTTAGTGGACAAAGGTATGGACCAATTTCCTGGCCACTTCCCCCAAAAGCACGTTCTCCCGTCGCCTCTCTCTGTGGTATAATTAGTCAATCATTCATATCTGTTGGAGGAGTTTTATGAGCAAGTTCATGCTGTTTATTTTACTATCGTGGCTTTTTGGGAATCCCTTTATCGCCATCCTGGTGTTACTGCTGATCATTTATTTTATTGACCGGCGTTATGTGGGACTTCTGCCCAGTGTCAGCAAGCCATTCAAGCGTGGCCGCCGGATTTCTCAGCTTCGTCAGCAGTTGGCTGCAAGCCCTTTTGATGTTTCTTCCAAACGTGAGCTTGCCCGCTTGTTAATTGAACGCAAGAAATTCGAAGAAGCCCATGCTCTCCTTATGGAAGCTCGCGACGCTTCTGAGAGTTCCGCAGAATTCTGGGATGACCTAGGGACGGCAGCATTAGGACTTGGCCGTATCCAAGAGGGCGAGCAGCATATTTTGCAGGCGCTCAGCCTGAATGAGCGAGTCAAATATGGTCAGCCGTATCTTCGCCTCGCCTCCGCTTTGCGTGAGCAGGACCCTCAGAAGGCGCTGCAATACGCTGCCAAATTCGGAGAGATTCAATCTTCCTCTAGCGAAGCTTACTACCTGCTAGGGAGCTTGTATCAATCCCTTGGTAGCAAGGAAGAGGCCCGGAAGGCTTACACCGAGTCTATTGCCATCTACCGTTCATTGCCGAAATACAAGAAACGTCAGGAACGTAAGTGGTCCTGGCGCAGTACAATGAAACGCAATACGCTAGGGTAATTGGACCAAGACACAAAAACGCTGTATCCTCTTAGCCATCCAGGGCAAAAAGGATACAGCGTTATTTGCATACTCAGAATCTATTCGTCTTCCGGCTCGTCCACCAGGTAGAGGCAGCGGAACCGTTCCACCGTGCTGCCTGCCTCACGGAAGCCCGTAATCTCAAAGCCAATGCTCCGGAAGAAGTCCGTTCCTTCCTCATCAGTAACGGCAACTACGCTTGTTGGCTCTTCCTGCGTTAATGACAGTAACACCAAGGCACGACCATACCCCTTGTAGCGATTCGCAGGATGGACGGCAAGATGGAGAATTTCCAATTCTCCTTTGTCTTCCTGAACGCGATAGCCAATCAGTCCGGTCATTTCCCCTTCTACTTCATAGCCAAATAACTTGCAATCTTCCTGAGAGCGATACGTCTCGATAACAGTATCCAAAGAGACATCATCAACCACGGTATACTCCAGCAGTTCTTGAATGGAAGGTTTATTCAAATTAGATTTTATCGATTTAAACATGAGTCGTCTCCTTAACCTCGGTACTTCCATCTTCATACCCAATGACAATAGTATGGGCGATACCCACAAATAATCCGTGCTCGACGACCCCGGTGGTCGCCTTCAATTCATCGCTAAGCCGACCTGGATCATTGATTTGGCCGAAGGACGCATCCGCAATATAATTGCCGTTATCGGTTACATATAGCTCTGCCTCACGCTGCCGCATTTCGATGGGAACCCCGTAGCGCTCCTTAAGCCCCTTCAATGTCCATTCGTAACAAAAAGGGACTAACTCGATAGGCAACTTGAATGCTCCCAAATGTGGCACCGCCTTACTGCTGTCGGCAATGACGATAAAGCGATCACTGGCCTTCGCGACCAGCTTCTCGCGCAATAATGCGCCTCCTCCGCCTTTAATCAAGGCCATTTGCGGGTCTACCTCATCGGCGCCGTCAATCGCCAGGTCCAGTCGGTCCACCTCTGCCGCTTGAATGATCGGAATATGATATTTAAGGGCCAATTCTTCCGAAGCGTTCGAGGTGGCAATAGCCCGGATGCGCAATCCCTCGGCCACTCGTTGTCCAATTCTCTCAATTGCATAATATGCTGTGGAACCTGTTCCGAGCCCAACGGTCATTCCGTCCTTGACCCATTCCGCAGCACGATAACCCGCCGCTTGCTTGGCATTCATGTATACCTACCCCTCCAACGCTGATAATAATCATGTCCATCATACCAAAAAAGCCCGGACAATAGAACAGCGGGGCCTCAGTTGCTGAGGTCCCCGCTGCCCTATAGCTGTATAGATGACATCTATCGCGCTCTACCCCTGCCGTAACGGAGAATTTACCTTCGGGCGTGGTTTCCGCTGCTTCGAGTCACCCGGGTCCCCCTCTCCCTGCTCCGGCTTCACCATGAGCAGCAGTAGAATGACCGCAACCAGGGATACACCGGCTATAACAAAAAACATCGTCATATGCCCCGCCTTCATCAGTATGGACATGATCGGCGGGCCTGCCGATACTCCGATAAATCGCATACTGCTGTAGATGGAGGTGATGGTTCCCCTCATCTCCTGATCAATACCTTCAGTAATGAGTGCATCTGAACTCGGCAACACGATGCCGATGCCCGCACCACATACAATAAGGCAAGCGATAACAAAATAAATATTGTTGAAGAAGCCGATACCAAACAAGGCCCCTGTAGACAGCACCAGACCAGCTACACCCGACCACTTCATCAAAGCTTTATTTTTGCCAATTTTCTTCCCCGTGATATAAGAAGCCAGGCATAGTGCGGCAAGCGGAATGGCCAGCACCAGCCCCTTAACCACGCCAACCAGCCCATGCTTGCTCTCCAGTTGCTCTGACAAATAAAACAACACGCCAAAGAGCAGGAACATCGATATGCAGCCTATAGCGAAGATCGCATACAACCAACGTCCCTTTTCCCGAAATACGCCCTTGATCGTCTCGACAAATTCACCCAGCGGTTTGGCTTCCTTTCGTTCCTCGGGCTCCTTGACCAAAATCCACACCAGCACCAGCGAAATTAAACAAAGTAAAGGGATGGACAACAGTGGGGCATACCAGAGCCACGCGCCCAGCAAAGCTCCCAAAATCGGGCTCAGCACCTTGCCGAACGTATTGGACGTCTCGATAATCCCTAAATTATGACTGACCTCTTCCTCATCGTCGAACAGATCCCCCACCAGGGGAAGCACAATGGGAAAAGCTCCGGCCGCTCCAATCCCTTGGAGGAAGCGACCGCCAAGTATAACCCAATACAACGCTGTACCATCCGTATACCAATCTGCAGAGCCAGACACCGCCCCGCCCACCCCTGCAATAATCAAGCTGGGCACAATGATCGCCTTGCGGCCAAATTTATCCGACAGATACCCGGCGATCGGGATTAGCAAAATAGCCACGACTGCATAAACCGTAATCAACATACTCACTTGAAACGAAGAAATTTTAAGTTCTCTGGCGATCTGCGGCAAGATAGGAATAAGCATGGAATTGCCCAGCGTCATAATTAACGGAATGGACGCGAGGGCGATGATTTCGCCTCTTTTGCTGACCATGAAGCCTTCAGGCCACCCTTCTGTAAGACATTAGGAACAGATGAAGGTTAGTGTGATACATTCAGGCGAAATATATGCTTTAGCGGTAATTCCCAACAGTCCTAAGCATGAAATGCGTACGTACTTGGAGCAGCCTCGCGGATAAATCGGCTTGGCTCTCCCAACGAATAGATACGAAGCAGGTGCATGGCCCTTGTACATGCCGTGTAGAACAGCTTGCGCTCCGCTTCACGCGTATACCTTCGGTCTGATCCGTCATAGATGAGCACCGCATCAAACTCCACGCCTTTTGCTAAATAAGCAGGGATAATATGCACTCCTTTTTCGAAGGACAAGGTGGTCTTCTTCATCAGCCTCACAGCTATTTCGCTTTGTAGGCGTTCATGAACTTGCTTACTTTCCTCTGCTGTCTTACAGATAATCGCGATGGATTCGAATCCGTCCGCACGAAGCTGATTAATCCATTCCACGATAGAAGCCTCAAGCTTCTCCGCCCCATCTACAAGATGAACCTCCGGCTTCTCACCCTCCCGGTTGAACGGAATGATGGCTTGCCCTCCGGGAATCATCTCCCGTGTAAATTCAACGATTTGCCGTGTGGAACGGTAGCTTTGCTCCAGGGTAATCAGATCGCTGTCTTCCGTACCATAGAGGTCACTGAGTACAGAGGATTGCTGGAGTACCGAGGCATGAGCATATATCGCCTGGTTTAAATCGCCTAACGCTGTCATTTTGGCACGCGGGAACAAGCGCTTTAAGAAAAACAATTGGAATGGCGAATAATCCTGGGCTTCATCAATAATGACATGGCGGATATCAGTGTTGGAACGAAAACCAAGCAATAGCTCTTTCAAATAGAGGTATGGCGTAATATCCTCGTAAAACAATTCGCCTTGTCCGATCTTCCCCAGCGTCTGCTCGCCAATCTCCTCCCAACGCTCCGGGAGAGGGCCGGGACTCACCTGACGAAATATCGCAGGATCGTTGAACAGTTGTGTATACAAGCGGGTGACATCTACAAAACGTAATGACTTAACCCATTTGCGCAACGGCTTCATCCGGTCGCTGACCACCATTCTGCCCAGAATCGTCTTCTCGTCCTCATAGTCGCTGAACGACAGACTCCCGCCTTGATGCTTGCGGCGCATCCGGCGATATGCCCGTTGGTACTCCTCCGTGTCCAGCAATTGAATCTGCTCTTCCACCCAAGGCTGGTCCAATTCTGCCTTGCTGAAGGCAGCCAGCTTCTTGAGCAACCACTCCTTCAGCAGCTCACAACGGTTAGCCAAACGAATTGCCGGGTCAAAGGCATAAAATTCACGGGCAATTTCCTCCGTGCCAACAATCTCTCTACCTTGGAACCGCAGCGGCTTGAATCGCATGCCCTGCTGCTCCAACAGCTTTTTATAACGGGTTATCGTCTCCAGGAAGAGAACAGATGATTTATAACGAATACCTGCAACCCGTGACAAGTAAACCTCGTCTTCTGGAGCAGATAATACATATTCAATTTGTACAAACGGATCTTCGAGCTGGAATTCTCGGCCCAGCCGATGCTCCAGATACTCCTGGAATGTCGTCTGCCGCATATTCTCTTCGCCCAATTCCGGTAGCACGGTAGATACATAGCTGTTAAACATCGGGTTAGGAGAGAACAGGATCATTTGATCCGCCTTCAGCACCTCGCGATGCTTATACAGTAAATAAGCGACCCGTTGTAACGCAGCCGAGGTTTTCCCGCTACCAGCCGCACCTTGAACAATCAACATCCGGCTATGGTCATTACGGATAATCTTGTTCTGCTCGCGCTGAATGGTAGCCACGATGCTTTTCATTTGGGCATCGGAGCTGCGTCCAAGCACCTGTTGCAGCATCTCGTCCCCAATCGTAACCCCGGTATCAAACATCAGTTTAATCCTACGTCCCTGAATAACAAATTGGCGCTTGAGCGACATCGTTCCCGAAATTGTCCCGGAAGGCGTCTCATAAGACGTAGGGCCAGGTACGCTGTCATAATACAGATTTGAAATTGGGGCACGCCAGTCGTAGACCAGAAACTGTTCATCACCCTCCTCAAGCAAGGAGGCAATGCCCAGATAGATGACCTCCTCCGGCTCTCCTTCTTCTGCAAAATCAATCCGGGCAAAATAAGGCGATTGCTTCAGCCGCTTCATCTTCCCTAAAGCAATGGACGCATGCTGGTGACTCTTCTCCCGCTCCGATAGCACTTGAGATTGCTGTCTCAAGCTGGTTGAAGTTTCACCTACATCATCGGCCTCACTAAAATTGACCGTGACCTCATCCCAGAAGTCCTTCCGCATAGACACGACGTCACCGCGGACGCTGCCCACTTCCCGTTCCAGCCTCCGGATACGGGCATCGATTTGATCTGCTACATCCTCAACGCGGCGTTGTTCCTCCTGCCAGGCTTGATCTGTATAGTCCAACTGAATCGCTCCCTTGAATGACATCTCTTATACTCTACCCATTCCACAATCTAAGATAACTTCGTGCCTGATTCAAATTTTATGAAATATTAAGCATTCTTTAAGATATCCTGCCCTCTTTTGGTCAACACTGAGAAAGGCAAGGACCAAATTATTCTAAACGAAGAGGTGGAAAAAGTCTATGTTCAAACGAGAAACCACATCCCTCCACGGCAAGCTTGCCTTGTCTTTGCTGCTAACCGCAAGTCTTGCGCTTGCGGCAGGGGCCGCACAGGCAGAGACAACCCTGCGCGAACCCGCCGAGTCGGCTCCCAAAGAGAATTCCAAACCGAGCCGTCCTACTCATATCCACGGTGGACACATCTTTATAGACACTGCACAGTGGCTGGGACTGGAGCCGAAGGCCCTGATTGAGCCCTTGAAGCAAGGCCAAACGCTGATGCAAATTGTAAAAGACAAGAAGGGCTGGAGCGAAGAAGAATATTTGAAGCGGCTGACTGAGTCCGCTCATCGCAATATCGACAAGGCCGTTGCGGAAGGCAAGCTGGATCAAGCCAAGGCGGCTCAAATCAAAACCTCCTTGCCAGCGAAGCTGAAGAAGATCATCCACCGCAATTGGCAGGATCGCTTTAACGCTCCTAAAGCAGGGCAGCAGCAAAACAACAAGATTAATTGGGGACATATGTCCCATTAGAACAAGTATTATTTAGCGAAAAAAACGGCGAAGCAAGAGTTCCTTGCTTCGCCGTTTTATTATTCTGTTATTCCCCTTCTGCCGGAGCCGTGTCCGGTAGCTTGGGCGGAATAAGACGCTTGCCTCCCATAACCGGAACCTCGACGACGTCGAGCATGAAGATAAATATCGGCACACCCACAATCAGGCCCCATACCCCTAGGAAATGCTCGGAAACGAGCAAGATCAAAAAGGTAAAGAAAATGGGCAGATGCGTTTTGCTAGACATGAATTTTGGATTCAGGAAATAGGTTTCCACGGCATGAACAACGGCAATCATGATCAGAACATACAAGATTTTGACCAAGCCACCGATTTTAAACGCAATGGCGCATAGAGGAATCAACGAAATGACAACCCCCATAACCGGAATTAGTCCGAGCAGGAAAATCATAATCGCCAGCGCCACAAGATTAGGGAACCCGAAAATCCACAAGAAGATGGTGGATAACAGGGCATTCACCAAGGCGATCAGAAATTGCACTTCAATGACCTTACCGAAGGATTGAACAAATTTACGTCCGAAATACTCCAGCTCTTTGAAAAGTCCACCTACCCGGCTTTCTCTGAACTTGACCGTGAAGTTAGTTACCTTCTCCTTCTCCAGCAAGAAGAACAAGCTAAGTACGATGGCTATAAACAAATTCAAGCTCCACTCACCAATATCCGTCAACGTGTTGAGAGCAAAGGTAAAGCCATTTTGGATATAAGCAGATAAATCGATATCCTGCAAATACTCTACCAAATAGGTCAACACTGGATTGTCGGGAAGTATCGGAGGGTTGGAATAAAAGGAGATCACCTGGTTGAACAGATCCGTAATCTCTGTCAACAATACAGGCATGTAGTTATAAATAGCGAGCCCCAAGAGCGTAATAATAATCGCATAAATCAACAAGATGGTAATATTCCTGTTAATTCGCACGACCTTGTCTACATTACGGCTGATAAAGTTGTGAAACCGATTGATGAGATACGTCAAAATGAATGTAATCAGCAGCATATTCAGCATGCTTCGAGCAAAATACAAGACCAGCACGACAAACAGCAGGGCCAAGACCCTGCGAAAACCCGCCATTTGAAAAAGCTCCCTAAAAAACGTCATGATTCCCAACCTGCTCCTTCGTCTTTCTCATCTAAATGCCTCTCTCGTTAATCTTAAGCGAGCCCATGTCACATTGCAAATAAAAATAGGTAAAATCGCGCTTTATCCGGGAAAAGCATCACTGTTTCCCAGCGTTTCCCCGAGTTATTGCCAATGCCGCCATACAAGCATATAATTCATAAAAAATGACGATGACGGAGAAAAGTAAGCGATTGTATGCGTCCTGCCAGGGACGGCGGTGCCATGGACTGGAAGCACCCCGAAGGAACGCGCCGCTGAAGTTCGCTCCTGAGTTGACCTTTGAACGGCATGCTTGCCTGTTAGAAGGTTCCGGCCACACACCGTTATCCGTGTCCAAGCTGAGAAACAACCAGGTTGTCTAACGAGGGTGGTACCGCGGGTTATCCCGTCCCTTGAGAGGCGGCTTTTTTTGTTTATCGGCCCAAATTGACCTTCAGGAGGAATAAGACATGAGTGACCCATTGGAGCAATTACGGCAACAGTTGGATGGCATCAACGACCAATTGCTGACCCTGTTGAACGAACGCGCAGTCATCGCAAGGCAAATCGGCGAAATTAAAGAAAAGCAAGGGGTACCCAAATTCGATCCCGTCCGCGAGCGAGCTATGTTGGAAGATTTAGCCCATCGCAATCCCGGCCCCTTCAAGGATGCTGCGGTTAAGCATATTTTCAAGGAAATCTTCAAGGCTTCCCTCAATCTGCAAGAGGAAGACCACACCAAGCAATTGATTGTCAGCCGTAAGAACCAACCCGAAGATACATTGGTTCAGGTGAATGGAACAACGATCGGCGGAGAAGCACAAGTTATGATTGCCGGTCCTTGCTCCGTAGAATCTTATGAGCAACTCCGTACCGTTGCCGCCGCCTTGAAGCAGTCCGGCGTTACTATTATGCGTGGAGGTGCCTTCAAACCGCGTACCTCTCCCTATGACTTTCAAGGGCTGGGTATCGATGGACTGAAGATGTTGAAGGAAGTAGGCGATGAATTCGGGCTTGCTACCATCAGTGAAATTGTCCATCCTGACCACATCGAGCTCGCGGGACAATACATCGATATCATTCAGATCGGCGCTCGAAATATGCAAAACTTCGAGTTATTGAAGGCTGCCGGGCAGGCCCAAATTCCCGTGCTCCTCAAGCGGGGTATCGCTGCTACGCTGGAGGAATTCGTGCACGCTGCAGAATATATCGCCGTCAATGGCAATGACCGCATCCTGTTAATTGAACGGGGCATCCGAACTTATGAGAAATGGACGCGAAATACGTTGGACATTTCTGCGGTACCGCTGCTCAAGCAGGAGACCCATTTGCCAGTGTTGGTGGATATCAGCCACTCTACAGGTCGGAAGGATATTTTGCTGCCTTGCGCCAAAGCCGCCTTGGCTGCTGGCGCAGACGGCCTCATGGTCGAGGTGCATCCCGATCCACAAACCGCCCTTTCCGATGCTGCCCAGCAACTCGACATTCCGCAATTGGAGCAATTATGGGCAGGCATACAACAATCTGGTCTTATGCATAAATAACAAGGCTCAGTGAGAGCTATAACAGCAAAGACTCCGTGGAGCAAACATACCTTGCTCTACGGAGTCCTTTTATTGTTTTATAATAATACTGGCTTGACGCAAACTGGCTTGGACACCTGGGCTGTTTGGCCAGTAAACCTGAGCTCGCCGCTCTCTGGGTCAACCTTGAAGACAGCCAATACATTGTCATCCCGGTTGGCAGCAATCAGGTACTGCCCGTCCGGTGTAAGGGCAAAATGCCGCGGATGGCCCCCTTGACTGGAGACATGTCCCTTCAAGATCAGCTTGCCGTTGGTCGAATCGATCGCAAATTGTACGATACTGTCGTGGCCCCGATTAGAACCGTACAGATACCGGCCATCCTTCGATACGGCAATTTCCGCCGTAGTGTTGTCGCCTTGATAATCCGCAGGTAAAGTTGGAACCGTGTCAATGAGAGCTAGCGTTCCTTGCTCCCCATCATAACTAAACACACTAATGGAGGAATTCACTTCATTGATAGAGTATAACCAGGCTCCACTCGGATGGAAAGCGAGATGACGTGGCCCAGCCCCCGGGGGTGTAGCAACCTCGCTATGATAGGCCAGTTGACCTTCCCCTGATTTGAGCGCATATACTACAATCTTGTCCAGCCCCAGGTCGGCGACCAGCGCATAGCGATTATCTGGACTGAACGTCACCGAGTGCGGATGCGGGCGATCCTGGCGCACCGGGTCAGCCCCTTGCCCCGTGTGTTGCTGCTCGTCCACCAAGCTTCCAATTGTCCCATCTGCCTCGATGGTAACCAAGCCTATGTTCCCACCATGATAACCGGATACAGCGGCAAACCTTGTACTTGCATCAAGCTGAATATGGGATGATGACGGACGAATAGACACCGAACGATTTAATTCATGTAGCTTCCCTTCGGCCCCATTCCATTTAAATGCAGCAACCTCTCCTGTGCGTTCTCCTTCAACTGACACTTCACCAATAGCATATACCTTGCCCTGGTCAGGAGCTAACCCTAAGAAAGTCGGGTTCTTCAAGCCGCCAGCCTGATCAAGAAGCTTCAAGCCGCCATCGGCGGGATTCATCTCATATACATAAACGCCAGGGTCCGATGCCTCTGCATACGACCCTACAAACAACAATAATCTTGGATTTGATGCTGACATGATACCTTCCTCCTCCATCCAAAACGAATTCAAAACCTTTCTTTATTTTTTCGTATATCGTCCAAAAAGTCCAGTCTTTGATCAATTAAATAAAATTTTAGATTTCCAGCAGTTACCTACCCAAATTTTATTGTATATGATATACTGTAAGCGCTTCCGAAAACATCTTCTGAAGGGGGTTTTGGAATGATGAACGTCGGACTGGAGGAAAGAGATGTCTATGCGGACCTCAATCCACATGAGACATATTTCTTCAAGATCGGAGCTCACGGACTGGTTTGCTTCCATGGACGGTATTACAGCATCAAACAGAGATTATCCGCCGAACAGACCTCGAAACTGATCTCGGACCCTTCCTTTTACCGCATCAGCGCCAACTGCTACGTGAATCTTTCCCAAGTATCGGAGATTCGTGATAATGTGGTGTTGTTCCGGGATGAACGCCATGGCATCAAGACCATTCATGTGCCTAGACGGAATCTGGAGCAGATGAAGCGGCTTATGCCATCGCAAGCGGCCAAGGTCACTGCCGGTATCAACTGACAGCCCGCCGGGCCAATGAAAAAAGCAGCCTGATGTATGCCATTCTAGATGGCTGCCCGGCTGCTTTTTCATTTGCTCATATACGAGGTATGTGGCTATACAACTATTTGACGTAGAAGCGGGAACGTTCTTCCCAAATCTCCCCCGGTTGCAGGCTGAACAAGCCAATTTCCTCAGCGGGTAGTGCACTTTTTGGAGCATTAACCAAATTGAGCTGAGGCTCCGGACAGAAGAAGCCCTCCTTGGCTCCATTGTTCCAAATCATCCACTGTTTATAGGAAGTGCCTACATCGTACACCAGCGTGACGTCGGCCTTGGTATCCGTTAATTCCATACGGTTTCTACCGTTTTGCGGCACGGCTGTATAATGGTTATCCATGGATTCGAAGAACGGGTAAACCCCTTCCCCTTGCATTTGGTACTCTTCCGCCGTCAAGGGCTGGAAGACACCCGTAGGCAACATCCGATCGCTTAATTCCCAGCGTTCTCCGAGTGTCAGCTTGACGCGATAGTCCTTCGCATCGCCGCCTGGAACAAACGGAGCGTTCACCGTCGTATGGAAGGCGATCAGGCAAGGCATCTCATTCTCTCCATCGTTGCGCACGAACAACTGCTGGGCAAGTCCGTCATCGCTAAGCGTATATTTCAGTCTCACTGTAAAAGTGAACGGCAAATATTGATAAACCTTATGCTGTGGATTGACCGTTACTTTCACAGTGACGTAGCTCTCGTGTGGGGTCTGTCCAAAATCTTCGACTTCCCAAGGCGTTGTATGCAAAAATCCGTGCAAATGATTTTGCGTGGAGGCTTCATTTACCGGGAATTGATATACCTCGCCTCTCCATGGGAATAATCCATCCTCATAACGGTTGGGCGGGAACAAGACGGGAATCCCATGAATACCAGGATTGCTCTTGAAGGCGTCCATCTCCTGTTCCTCCGGTTCACGCAAGAAGCGGTAACCGCTTTCGACATCGCGGAAAGCGATTAAATTGCCACCAATCTCCGGCAGCATGATGGCTTCGTAACGGCCCGATTTTAGCCAAATTGCTTTTTCCCCTTGATAAGTTCCTTCGTATGCTTTTCTTTCTGCCATGGAACTAACCTCTCCCTTCATGCTTAGCTGCTCAACTTGTAATATACCTTAAAGCGCTGCCAAAAGTCACCCCTGTCCATCATATATCCTTCTATTCATTACGCAATATCCGGCGCCCTAACGTGATTGCGAGCAATATCATGCTGATCCCGACGATCAATTGCATGCCGAAGACCTGAGTCCAGATCGGCCAAGGCTTGATCCAGGCCAACACCTGTCCCCCCAGCAACGGACCAAAGAATGCGGCAACACCGGTCACCGCTGCGTACATTGCCATATACATCGGCCGCTCGGATTTTGGCGTATCCCCGATGATAAAGTTGAATGCCAGTTGGTTAAAGCCGCCAACCCCGGCACCAAATATCGCATGGGCAACGAACAGCACCGGCAACAGCGGCAGGAACGACAATCCTCCCCAACACAGGATCGAGATTGCAATGATTGGTAGCGTCCAGAACAGCAAGCTGCGATTGCTAAAGCGGGCATTTAAATTGCCCCACACATAAAAGCTCGCCATCATAAACACCGTCTGCGTAACATTGAGCAGTGAAATTGTCTGGTAATTAATATGAAGCAATTCGAGCATGACATAGGAATACAGTGGCACAACCATATTTTGCAGGAACAAAAATCCGGCGAGAAATAAGGTGGCCTTCATAAACAGACCATCCTGGAGCGGCTTGCGCAGCATCGGGATGAACTTGCTCTCGGCGGAACGCTGAAATTCCACATCGGGATAAAATGTAAAGATGACGATGTTTGCTATGGCCGCTATCCAAATAATGATGTACAGATACAGGAAGCCCTGCGATTGGGGAAAATGATCCAGCATCATACCGCCAGCAAACATCACCAACGTATTGAGTGCATTTAGCAGTGTATTGCGAATACCGAAATACCTGCCCCTGACCCGTGCAGGGACGATATCCCCAATCAGGGAGTTCCACAACATCGCCCCAACGGTGTTGAACATAAACGAAATAATATATAAGCCGATAAATGCAGTCACCCAATACTTCTCTGGAAACAAAAACGGAATGAGTCCGGTTGAGGACCAGATGATTCGGTTAAAGGCAACAGCCAGCACCAGCGCCCATTTGCGACTTGCCAACCGTTGAATCAGGAAGGCTACCGCAATTTGAGCGATATTGACAAAGGTTGTAATGGCCAGCACAAAGCCGATTTGAGCGGAACTCGCGCCCAGATACAGCAGATATCCCGTCAGAAACTGCCCTGCCAGCAAGGTTTGGAAGATCGTGGAGGGGATGCCCTCCCAGGTAGCAATCATCAGATTCCGGCGTTGCCGGGAGGTCTTGCGTCCTAATAACGGCCTGTTTTTCACGCTACTCCGCATGATGTCGAAACTCCTTTATTATTGACCGAATAGTAATGCCAACTTTTCTGCATACTTCAAATGAATGGACAATCCCGATGAATGGAGTGCACTGACGTATGCGCAATGCTGTAAAAACAACCCTACTATGCCTCAGTTTAGCTATTCTGGTTCCCTTGATGGGAGCCTGTGGACAACAAGATCATCCTCGCGCCAATTCTGTATCCCGGGGCGGCGGCCTGCTGGCGGCAGATACCGGAAACGTGAAGGTCATCGGCGGAACGACCTGGATTCCTGTCAAGCAAGTGGCGCAAGCGCTGGACTTGCGGATTATGGAGACGGCCGATGCTGCGAGACTTGGCTTCACGGACATCATGTTTGAGGTTTACGAGGGCCACAAGCATGCCGTATCCTTTGGCTCTCCACTCTCGCTGCCAGAAGCACCGATTCGCGAGAACGGCCGTCTCTACATGACCACGGAGGCCGTATCCGCTCTGCTTCATACTAACGTCAGCCACAATCCGAACAGCGGTGCCTTGGAGTTTGGAGCGATTCGCCTTCAGGATCAGGCAGGCCCCTCTTATAACGATACTAATCGCTTTGCCACATTTGGCGTTGCCGAAAATCGTGAAGCCATGGTATCGTACGCCAAGCAATATTTAGGCGTTCCTTATGAATTTGGAGCTCCGCCTTATGAACAATCCAAGACCTTTGACTGCTCCTCGTTCACCCGTCATGTATTCAAGCGCTTTGGGCAAGATCTCCCTCGCCTCGCTCGCGATCAAGCTAAAGAAGGCAGTGATGTCAGCCGTAGCAATCTGCAAGTCGGCGACCTGATCTTCTTCACCGTGCCGGGCCGCTTCCAAGCGGACAGCATCCCCGGACATGTCGGCATCTACATCGGTGGAGGCAAATTCATCCACACCTGGGGCGATCCCGGAGTGCAGATCAGTTCGATGGATTCGGGCTATTGGAGCGATGTCATCATTTCCATGCGGCGCGTCCGTTAGTCCCAGGAAGGCAAGTTAACTGAACCTGAAGGAAGGAGCCGGAAGCCAGGAGCTTTCCGGCTCCTTTTCCATACCTTGAAGGTGGTCATTTGAAGGAATTTCCCTTCGCTTCAAATACAAAGTATAATGAATGTAAGCGCCACTTTCTATATAATATTTGTACATATAAAACGGAATCAATCTTAGAGGAGAACGAGATGAACAAGGACGAATTGAAACAGGCCTATAAGCTGCTAGGCCTACCTGAAAATGCCTCTCGCGAGGAGGTAGAGAGAGTAGCTGACATCATACTACGTCAGTCCCGCTCTCGCACCTCAAGTACACAGGACAAGGAACAACACGAACGGAAGCTTAAGGCGTACAAATTAATTGTGCAGGCCGATAAACAAGGGGAAATTGCCGAGATGAGCCGCCAGCGTTATCGCAAGTGGGGCAAATTGGCCGGACCTGCGGAGAAAACAGACGATTTCTTCAGGCTGTACAAGCATTACGTCATCATTGGACTCGTTGTGATAGCTGCCCTAATCTATGGAACCACAGCCTATCTGGACCATCGCGAGGAGCAAAAGCGCCTGGCCGCGCTCCCTCCCATCGATTTATCTGTCCTGATGATTGGTAACTATATGGCTGATGAAGCTGCGGGGGGAACAGCCGCATTGGAACAAGCCATGACGGCCCAGATCCCTGATTTTCAGCGATTGGAGCTTGAACTGGTATACCTGCCGCTTCAAGGAGAGAATGGGAGTGCCGATATCGCTTACCAGCAAAAAGCAATGGCCATTGTAGCGACATCAAGTCCGGATATTTATATCACGGATAAGGCTTCCTTTGAATGGTTGGGAGGTGGCGGAGCGTTCTATAATCTGGATGAAGATATTACCCAGGAACTCCAGTCTCTGCTCACCGAAGATAATATGATCAAGGCGACATCCGATGACGATGGTGCCGAGCATGTATATGGCATTGATATATCGAGCAGCACTTTGCTGGATGAACTGCCTCTTAGCGGCTCGGAAATGATTATCTCCCTGCGGGCTGACATTCAGAATAAGGACAAAGCCATTCATATGATCAAGGAATACTTGGAGCATCTCCCCAAGGCGGCCGAATAGCCGCCTTTTCTTAATGTAGTTCAAAAAGTCAGCTTTTGATCACGAAGCGATTCAGGAAGTAGATTCGGCGTCGATTTTTATTCATTGATTATTTGTAAGCGATGTCTTACAATAACGATATAAACGCGCGTTTACGAAAGTGGGGACAGCCTTATGCGCAGCGAAGATATAGCAAAATTAGCCGGGGTGTCCCGCAGTACCGTATCACGGGTCATCAACAATTATCCGAACGTTCCGGAGACCACGAGAGCTAAAGTGCTCCGGGTTATCGAGCAGCATCACTACGAGCCTAACAGCTTCGCCAGAGCGCTCGCGGGCAAACGAACGGATACAATTGGCCTCTTCGCCATCAGTATGATTGAGAAGGAAGATACCAGCCGAATCTACCAGAACAGCTACTTCGCCCCGATTGTCGACATGGTCGTTGATACGGCCAATGCCCGCGGGTTCTATGTGCTGATACATACGGTATATTCGCCGGGCGACTTCCAGAAGGTAAAGCAGGCCTTTCAGCAGAAACGGATTGACGGCGGGATTCTCGTCGGTACGCAGAAGGACATCGAACTGGTTCGCGAGATGGTTGGACAAGAAGCGCCTCTGGTGCTGATTGATTACGACATTTCTGAAATCATGGCCGAGCGACTCAACAAAAATCATTTGGCCGTCATTAATTCGATGGACTATGAGGGCACGGTTCAGGCTATTGAGTACCTCATTGAACTGGGGCACCGTGAAATCGGGATTATGAAGGGCCGCATGAGTACACATTCGGGTCGCGAACGCTACCTCGCTTTTGAGCATACGCTTGCTAAATACGGCTTGCCGCTACGGGATGAACACATTCTGGAAGGGGAATTCCTGAAAGAAAGTGCCCACCGTGAAGCTCATAGACTGGCAGACCAAGACTCCCTGCCCACGGCCCTCTTTTGTTCCAACGACGATATGGCCATGATTGCTATGGAAGCGTTTGCCGAGCGTGGAATAAGCGTACCGGATCAGCTTTCCGTCATCGGCTTTGACGATGTTGAGCTGGCTTCCCGGATTACTCCGAAGCTAACCACCGTTCATCTTCCCGTCGACGAAATGGCCAAGGCGGCTGTCTTAAAAGTAATTGAGTTGTGCGATACCAAGCAGCCTACCTTTAGCACCGTCAGCTTTCCAACCCGCTTGGAGGTTAGAGACTCCTGCAAGCCTCCCGCCAAGTAACAGCATTACGGCACCTCCTTCCCCTCAAGGTGGATGGAGTGTGCATTTTATCCATAATAAACGCGCGTTCATAATTGAAGGGAGAGTCCAATTCATGAAATTTGGAGCATTTGACGATCAACGTAAAGAGTATGTGATTCATACGCCGCAAACCCCGTATCCATGGATCAATTACCTGGGGAATGAACAATTTTTCGGACTGATTTCCAATACTGCTGGTGGCTATACATTTTACCGCGACGCTCGTCTGCGCAGATTGACCCGTTACCGCTATAATAACATTCCGCTGGATACTGGCGGCCGTTACTATTATCTGCGCGATCATGATAATGATGACTTCTGGACACCAGGCTGGATGCCAGTCAAGCGTGACCTTGATCACTACGAATGTCGGCACGGCCTGGGATATACTTCGATTACTGGAGAACGTGGCGGCATCTCGGTAACCCAGTTGGCCTTCATCCCGCTCGGTCACAACGCCGAAGTTCACCGTTTAACCGTTAAGAATACAAGCTCGGCAACCAAGAAGGTATCGCTCTTCTCCTTTGCCGAATTCTGCTTGTGGAATGCTCAAGACGATATGACGAACTTCCAGCGCAATCTGAGTACCGGTGAAGTTGAAGTCCTTGACTCGGTTATCTATCATAAGACGGAATACCGGGAGCGCCGGAACCATTATGCCTTCTATTCCGTTAACCGCGATATTGACGGTTTTGATACGGATCGCGAAGCCTTTGTGGGGTTGTACAATGGACTCCATGAGCCGCAGGTTGTTGCCCGGGGCAAGGCATCCAATTCCGTAGCCAGCGGCTGGTCGCCTATCGGCTCTCACGAAATTGTGCTGAAGCTGGCTCCAGGGGAAGAGCAAAGCCTTATCTTCATTCTTGGTTACGTAGAAGTGCCGGAAGAAGACAAATGGGAGTCGCTGGGCGTCATCAACAAGAAACCAGCCCTCGAAATGATCGAGAAATTCGCTACCGATGCTGATGTAGATCAGGCATTAAGCGATTTGGCTGCCTATTGGGATAACTTGCTGTCCAAGTATCAAATTGACAGCGGCGACGACAAGTTGAACCGGATGGTGAACATTTGGAATCCGTATCAATGTATGGTTACCTTTAACATGTCACGTTCCGCTTCCTATTTCGAATCCGGCATCGGGCGCGGCATGGGCTTCCGTGACTCCAATCAGGATTTGCTCGGCTTCGTGCATCAAATTCCTGAGCGGGCCAAAGAGCGTATTCTTGATATCGCCGCTACTCAGTTTGAGGACGGTAGCGCCTACCACCAATATCAACCCCTTACCAAGAAAGGGAACAACGAAGTAGGCAGTGGCTTCAACGATGATCCATTATGGCTTGTACTCGGCACCGCAGCTTATATTAAGGAAACCGGTGACGTAAGCATTTTGGACGAACAAGTACCGTTTGACAGCAATCCGGACAATACGGCTACCCTGTTCGAGCACTTGAAGCGTTCCTTCTATCATGTGGTGCATAACCTTGGTCCACACGGCTTACCGTTAATCGGACGCGCGGACTGGAATGACTGCCTCAACCTCAACTGCTTCTCCAAAGAGCCCGGCGAGTCGTTCCAGACTACGGCAAACATTGAAGGCCGCGTTGCAGAATCCGTGTTTATTGCCGGTTTGTTCGTCTTTGTTGGTCCTGACTTTGCGGAAATCTGCCGGATGCGCGGACTCGATACCGAAGCTGGCGAAGCGCTTAAGCTGACGGAGGAAATGCGCAAAACCACCTTGGAGCATGGCTTTGACGGGGATTGGTTCCTGCGGGCCTACGACCATTATGGCGAGAAGATTGGTAGTAAGGAAAATGAAGAAGGTCAGATCTTCATCGAGCCGCAAGGCATTTGCGTAATGGCCGGTATCGGTGTGGAAGAAGGTCAAGCAGCCAAGGCACTCACCTCTGTCGAGGAACGCCTGGATACCAAATATGGTATCGTCCTGCAACAACCGCCATATTCCAAGTATTACTTGAACCTGGGCGAAATCTCCACCTATCCGCCGGGCTACAAAGAGAATGCCGGTATCTTCTGCCATAATAACCCATGGATCATGATTGCCGAAACTGTGTTAGGACATGGCAGCCGGGCCTTCGATATCTACGCGAAGATTGCTCCGGCGTACCTGGAGGATATTAGCGAGGTTCACCGCATGGAGCCTTATGTTTACTCACAAATGATTGCCGGTAAAGATGCCGTACGTCATGGCGAAGCCAAGAACTCCTGGCTCACCGGAACAGCGGCTTGGAACTATGTAGCGATTACGCAATCCATTCTCGGTGTGCAAGCCGATTTTGCCGGGCTGAAGGTCGACCCTTGTATTCCAGCCGCTTGGGACGGTTACGAGATTACGCGTGTGTTCCGTGGCGATACTTATGTAATCAAGGTAAGCAACCCGAATCATGTTGAAAAAGGCGTCGCCAGCATCACGGTCGATGGTCAATCTATTGAAGGCAACATTATCACGCCAGCAGGCGATGGCACCATTCATCAGGTTGAAGTCGTGCTTGGCTAAAATCTTATAAACTCTCTTTCAGTCCCCCTTGTATCCTATTGATTCAAGGGGGTTTTTAGTTCTATACCATTTGGCACACCAGGTGCTATAATCAATGGTATAATTAACCTATCTTCCAAGGAGGTCTTGATCCCAATGTCATGGTTCAACCAGCTCCCCCTATCGCGCAAGATCACAGCCGCATGTTATATGGTCGCAGCGCTATTCGCTATTCCTGCTTTGCTGGTATTCATCGTCCTAGGACATATCTTTATCGGTATTTTATTTGTGGTTGTCTTGGCAGCGCTTACTTATCCTCTATCAAGCTATGTGAAGAAGGCGCTCACGGATTCCTTCTCGGACATCTCCAGTGCCTCCGCCAAAATTGCCAAGGGTGATTTCACCGGGCGCATTATGGAAACCGGCGGTATGGATGAGCTTAACCGCTCCTTCAACAGCATGGTGGACAAGCTACGGAAGATTCTGCAAGAGACTTCGGACATTACCCGCAAGGTTATGGATTCCAGTCGCAGTATTTCAGACAGGAACCAACAATTAATAGAGGTCATGACCCAGGTTACCCACTCCTCTAACGAGCTTGCGCTTGGTGCTAATGCTATCTCTGAGGATGTTGGCGGCATGAAGGATGCCATTGGGGAAATTGAACTCAAGGTAACCAATTATACGGAGTCTACCAGGGAAATGAACAAGCGTTCAGCGGAAACCCTGGAGCTTGTAGAACGCGGACGGGATTCGGTTTCGCGGCAGGCCAGCGGAATGCGCAAGAATATTGAAGCTACGGAGAAGGTAGCCGAATCCATTGAGGCTTTGGCCAGAAATGCTCAAGGCATTACCCGAATCACGGCGACAATCTCGGAAATCGCCGAGCAGACCAACCTCTTATCTCTGAACGCCTCCATTGAAGCAGCACGAGCTGGAGAGCACGGAGCGGGTTTTGCAGTTGTCGCTCACGAAGTCCGCAAGCTTGCCGAGGAGTCTACCGCTTCCACGAAGGAGGTCTTCGGTCTCGTTCGCAGCATTGAGCAGGATGTAGAGCAAGCCGGGCATAACATCAAGATCAATGAAGAGGTCGTCCAGCAACAAAGCGGGATGATTCGGGAAGCCGAGCAAATCTTCCAAGACATCGTCCATAGCTTTCAATATATTACCGAAGAGATGGCAGCCTTCTCCCAGGAAAGTGAAGCCATGCTGGAAAGTGCTCAAGGCATCTCGGCAGCCATTCAGAACATTTCAGCCATTACCGAGCAATCTGCGGCAGGCACTCAGGAGGTTTCTGCATCCATGAATGAGCAAATCACCTCCATCCAGGCCATGGCCGATGAGACAGAAGCGATGAAGAACGCGGTATTCCAACTGCAAAAGACGATACATATTTTCAAATTCTAGAGCTCGTATCATCGCAAAACAAAAGGAACCTTGAACTTCCACAATTTTCTGTGGTATCAAGGTTCCTTTTCTAAATTAGTCATATAATTGCATAACGCTCAGCTTCTTGATGACCGCTTAGAAGCTAACGGCTCTTAACCGCAACGTTAGACTGCTGAAATCCCCACGTACCGAAGTCATGGATAAGCCCGCCTGCATCAAGCGGTCCCCACCGTAAATCTCTCCGCTACCCAGCACCTCATAGTCTCTGGAAGGATCAAGTCCATCCAACTTCACGCGTGACAAGGGGCCATTGGGTTCAGCTAATACACGGAAATAAAATAACAGTGCTTCACTTTGGTCAGGGCTGACAAACATCCAGGACGTCTCATTGCCCGTAAATGGGCTTTGCAGACGATATAAGTCGCCTTGCTGTACCAACTGACGTATTTCCTTATAAAGTTCAACTTGTCCTTTGACAATACCCTTCTCTTCTTCCGTAAACCGGGTGAGATCCAGCTCATATCCGAAATTTCCGGACATGGCTACATCGCCGCGGAACGAAAGCGGAGTGATCCGCTCAACCTGGTGATTCGGCACCGCAGAGACATGGGCTCCCATCGTGGATACCGGATATACTATGCTTGTGCCGTACTGAATTTTCAAGCGCTCAACCCCATCGGTGTCGTCGCTTGTCCAGGTTTGCGGCATATAATACAGCATCCCTGGATCAAAGCGTCCTCCCCCGCCGGAGCAGCTTTCAAATAAAATATGCGGGAACTCGCCGGTAAGACGCTCCAGTAGTTCATACAGTCCCAGCATATAACGGTGGGCAACCTCGCCTTGCCGCTCGACCCCACTTGCCGCCGAACCTACCTCCGTCATGTTGCGATTCATATCCCACTTCACGTAAGAAATTGGCACCGTGGAGAAGATGGCGCTAAGTCGTTCGTATAAATATTCGCGCACATCGCTGCGTGACATATCCAGCACTAGCTGCTCTCTGGCCTCAGTGCGTCTTCGTCCCGGTACATGCAAACACCAATCCGGGTGAGCCCGGTACAGGTCACTGTCCGGCGACACCATTTCCGGCTCAAACCAAAGACCAAACTGCAAGCCGGTCTCCTTCACGCGGCTAGCCAGGTCTGCCAGCCCCTCTGGCAATTTGCGACGGTCTTCGAACCAATCGCCCAAGGAGCTATTGTCGCTGTCCCGTCGTCCAAACCAACCATCATCCAGTACAAACAGCTCGATGCCCAGCTTACTGCCCTCTTGGGCAATCGACTCAATTTTGTCCGCGTCAAAATCAAAATAGGTCGCTTCCCAGTTGTTCACGAGAATTGGACGCTCCCGATCACGGTGTTGTCCCCGGCATAAGCGGGTACGGTACAAGCGGTGATAGGTTCGCGACATGCCGCCGAGACCCCGGGAGGAATAGACCATGACCGCCTCCGGCGTTTGAAAGCTTTCCCCCGCTTCCAGTCTCCAGTTAAATTCGAACGGATTAATACCGATGGATACGCGAGTTGAGCCGAACTGCTCCACTTCAGCGCTTGCGGTAAAGTTACCGCTGTATACCAGGCTAAATCCATACACCTCACCTTGGGCTTCCGTAGCGTCTGGACGCATCAGAGCAAGAAACGGATTAAATTGATGCGAGCTTGAGCCACGGCTGCTGCCGATCCCCGTTATGCCCGGAGCCAATCTCCTGCGCTGCACATGGCGTTCGCGAGCCCAGGCCCCGGAGAGGTATAAAGCGTCATATTCCTGATCGGGGAAATCCACCGAAGCGCTCAGTGCCCGCTCCAATTGCATGACTGTATCGCTGCTATTGGTAATCCGGGCCGATCTTGTAATCACGTCCAGATCAGCAAATACGGAATAGCTCAATACCACCGTTAAACCGGAATAATGATCAAACAGCTCCAGTTCGAGAGTTTCCGCTTCTTCCTCACGCTCCGTGTATACCGCAGGCAGGCCTTCCAGAGTCGGCTTCCCCGCTACAATACGGTGCGAGCGGTACAGCAATTCCGTCACGCGTGTTCCATTCTCCAGTCTTACCTGATAGGCAGGACTACGGAAGTCGCTGGTTCCGTATTGTGGATACTCCTGAGGTAAGGTATCCAGTGAGATGGACTTATCATCCGGCACCGGGTTGGGGCTGAAGGAAGCCCGCTCCTGAAACGTCAGCATGCCGTCCAGGTGACTTCCATGCCGCAGCTTGGCCCCGTAATACACATGGGCGGCATAGCCCTGAACCAATTGAATCAAATAGCTGGTGTTGCGAGATTGCAAATGAAAAAGACCTTTGGCTTCATCGAAGAAAATAGGCATTTCATGCTCCTCCTGGAATGTCTCAATCTGACTTTTGATCGTTCTGAATTCTCTTTCATTCTACTATTTAAACCAGGAGGAGTAACGATAATAAAGTGATCTGATATATGGACTTTTGTGTCTTTATTCCGGCTTGCCTTCCGACTCGTCCTTTAGATCAGTCTTCGAATCGCTTAATGACAACTCTTCCTGCTTAACAGTTGGGTCCGCAGGCTTCTCCTGCTTCCCAAGATCGACGTAGGGAATCAGCGATCTTCTATTATTCGTGAATTGTTCAGCCCGGCGCTGTGCCCGCTTCTCACGGGTCTTGCGGCGGTAGATCCACACCGGCACCAGAATGATCGAGGCAATCACAAGCAGCGGCAACGCCCCGGCAAGGAAAACGATTAGCCATTGCGCTAGCAGGGACAGTACTTCAATGCTACCGGTTAGTGCATTCTTCATCCGATCCAGCAAGCCAGGATCTTCCTCCGTTATGGCCATCTTGGCGGCATCCGGCTGATAAACACGGATTTCGATCGTTGAATAAGCGACGTTGCTATCGATATAGCGCATTCTCCCTTTGATCTGCTCAATATCCGTCTGAATCCGCTCCAACTCATTCACATACTCCACAAGTTGCTCCGTCTGTGTAGCTGCCTCCATGAACTTCAAATACCGGGCTTCGGTCGCCTCCTTCACCTTAAGCCGCGATTCCAAATCCACGTATTCCTCCGATACATCCTGGCCCTGGATGTTGCGTTGCATGGACTTCGGCTTAAGCTGCTCCAGACGATCAAGGAAGGCTGAGAAGCCATTAGCCGGAACCTTCAGTACAAAGCTCCCACCCAATTCATATCGTGATTGATCTTCATTGAACTCCACCAGATATCCGCCGCTCACCGCAACCAGATTGCGAATCTCCGTTTGCGCCTTGGCATAATCCGCTACTTCCATAACCACGTTAGCCCGGTAGATCAGCTTCTTGTGCAAGCCGGTCTCGAAAGCAGCGTTTTGGCTCTGTACTCCTGCCACTCCCTGCCCCACACCTGCAGCTTCAGCATCTGCTGAGTTGCCTGAACCCTCAGCTTGACCGGGGGAAGCAGGGGCCTCCTTATTCATGTTTGAACTCTCGCTGGCCATGTCTGCTGCAGACATAGCACTATTGTCGATAGACGATTGGCTTTGCGAATTATGACTTGCGCTACCACAGCCACCCAGCAACAACAATAATAAAATAAGAACTGTACAACCGCTAACCTTCCTGATCCAGCTTTCCATAGGATGACCCCCTATATTTGCTTGTTTGGACGTCCTCTTACGTTGTAAGCACTCTTCTGTTATATATTCATGTGATGGCCGTCTCTTACCTACCTAACGAAGATAAAGGATGGAAGGTTGCTGTAGATCTGTCTACGCTTCGCTACTTACGTCCCTGACTTCATCCAACCTAAAGCGTTTTGAAAAAACGCACATTGGAAGCATAAGCTTTGGTCCTGCAAACCCGACTTTTTGAACTCGCACTATAAGTCATTTTATGAATTCATAAACTCCAGCCAGCCAATTTCCAGTCCCGGCTTGATCTCATCCAACGTCAGCTCATAATGGCCCTCTTCCAGTTCAAAACGCAGTAGCTTCTCGGCAACCCATTTCCCATCAGTGCCATTCGTCTGAATCGTGGTTAACAGTTCTCCATTCAACAGCAAATTGCAAGCGGACTGCGACAGATTTGAAGCGGCATAGCGCATACGAACCATTAGCCCATATACTCCTGCTTCCGTTACCTGTAGCCATGTAGCTTCTTCGGCTTGTGGAACAATGCGGACACCCTCTGCCTTAGACAGCATATTTGGCGCCAAGCCTGAAGCCTCGGCCGCCTTATTCCCTGAATGGATCAGACGGATATCCCCCAGCGGCTTCGGCTCCCGGGCAAATACCGGGGCATCCATTAGGAAGCGGCAGATATTAATGGCACAACGCTGCAATTCCCCCAAGGTTAAAGTACCAGCCGCCAGCGATTCCAGCGTGTTGTCTCCCCGGGCATTAATTTCGGCACCGTTGTTGTTAATAACCATATAAAGGTCGTTCTGGGCTCGCACCATAAACGAAGTGTACGTGGCATCCGCTGGCCCGCCCTTCTCGCAATCGTTCATGACCGCCCACCAATCCGTCATTACAATGCCTTCATAACCCCACTCATTTCGCAGAATCGTTGTGTTCAGATCATAATTGGATGCAGCCCAATGTCCATTGACGGGATTATAGGAGGTCATAATCGACCTGGCACCGCCCTCCTTGACCGCTAGCTCAAAGCCCTTCAAGTACATCTCGCGCAAAGCCCGTTCAGATACCACCGTATCAACCTTGGAGCGGGCATGCTCCTGATTATTGCCGGCAAAATGCTTCACCGTAGCATGTGAACCCCCTTCGCGGATACCGCGCGTTACTGCGGCGGCAAAGCATCCGGTCAGCAACGGGTCCTCGGAGAAATATTCGAAGTTTCGGCCATTTAAGGGATGACGATGGATATTAATCCCCGGTCCCAGCAAGGTGTCGATCTCATTTCGCAGCAATTCCTGCCCCTCCATGACATAAAGGGACTCCACCAACGGGATATCCCAACTGGAAGCCAGCAATGTTCCAATAGGAAGTTGGGTCGCCTTATGACCGCTATCCATCCGGATGCCCGAAGGACCATCCGCCGCACAACCCACCGGAATGCCGTAGTCGCTCAAGCTGTCACCAAGCCCGCCAAAGGCAGCAGCCGTTCCCGGCGTTACCTTGGGGCTGCTCATGCCTTCGCCCCGCACCAGCACTGCCAATTCCTCAGCCGTCAATTGGGCGACGAAGGCCTCAAGACTGGCCTTTCCAGTCTGCACATCCTTGAGCCGGATGCCCAGATCGCCAGTAACCGGGGTCGTCTTCGGCAATTGGCTCTCGATACGTTGCCCCAGCGATACGGTACGCTGTGGCACTTCTTCGTAAGCCAGTTCATAAGTACCATCAACCTTACGATGGCCTGGCTTCAAACGAGTGAATGCCTCCGTTGGGGCTGCCGCTTCCGTTACCTGCTCTACCAGCAGCAATTGACCCATGCTAATCGCTGCTCCTCCCGACAAGCTGACTTGCTCAGTCTGGCGTACACTGTTGCCTACATGAAGCTTGTAATCTCCCGCTTCCAGCACATAACAGGCTTTGTGGCCCGTCGCTCCGCCGTCATCATAGGAGGCCATTTGCTTGACTGGCAAACGAAGCTCGATTACCTCGGTGTGACCAGGCTGTAGCAGCCCTGTTTTGGCAAATGCCCCCAGCGTGCGAGACGGCTTGCCCAGCTTCCCTTGCGGTGCCTCATAGTAGAGCTGGATGACCTCCTTGCCAGCATACTTCTCCCCGGTATTGGTCACAGCTACTTCAAGCTCTACGCAGGCGTATACCCCGTCACCCGTACAGCGAACCTCCTCAACCCTCCAATCAAAGGTCGTATAGGACAGCCCGTAACCAAAGGGAAATTGCACCTTCTCCGGGCAAAATGTCTCAAAATAGCGGTAACCTATATAGATATCCTCCTGGTAGAAGTTCTTGACCTCATCCCCGAAGTTCGCCGTAGAAGGATAGTCCTCAATATGGAAAGCAATCGTATCTGTCAGCTTCCCGCTGGGGACAACATCCCCGGACAATAAATCGGCCACAGCATGTCCCCCGATCATCCCCCCTTGCCACACGTACAGCACAGCCTGTATACGTCCCTGGTGAGTCTCATCCTCAACCCAGCTCATATCAATTACGTTGGAGACGTTCATCACCACGGCAACTCGTTCAAAATGCCGGGTGACCGTGCGTAAATTGTCCAATTCCTGAGCGGTAAGTCGGTAGCTCCCCTCTGTGTCCGCATTGTCCTGGTCCTCTCCGGCCGTACGTCCAATGACAATGACAGCTTTGCCAGAAAGACTTCTCGCCTCGGCAACGATGTCATCGGTGAGTGGCATCTCTGCCTGGCACCAAGGCTCGGCTGCCCAGCCTCCGCCGCCATTATCAAATGGATGCTCACCGATCCACTGCTCGTAACGCCCCGCTAGCGTTTCATTTATGTTAATCCCCTTATTGGCCCGTAGCCCTTCCAATATATTTACTACATATTCCACATTTACAGCTCCGCCAGAGCCGGTTCCACTGCGGTAATAATCAATTTGGCATCTTCCGAAAACGGATACAATTTCATCGTTACGAAGCGGAAGCATTTCGTTCTCGTTCTTCAGCAGCACGCCTCCTTCTGCTGCCACAATCCTGCTGTATTCAGCAAAACCTTCCAATGGTTGTCCAAGTCTGGATTGACTCATTTCTTCTTCGCTCCTGTCTGCTCATGCTCGCTGCGGAATTTTACGAACGCGCGTTCATAAATGGGTACGAAAAACCCCTGAGGGTCCTCCGTATCCATTAAGTCTATCATCCGCCGGCACTCCATATTTGCAATCATTGTCGCCTAATCTATCATTTCCGTCAAATCCGTTTGACATATTTGGACATAGTCATACGGTGATCAAATAGCCATTCTTCCTTCTCTTCCGTGTACACAAATCCATTATATTTATAAAATACCGTACCAATATCATTCTCACGCTCGCACCAGGCATAAATCTCCATCAGCGATGCGTCCAGCCGAAGCAACTCATTCAGCAACCGCTTACCAATCCCTTTGCGCTGGTATTCCTTGAGTACATAGAGCCTTGTTAATTCGCTTGCACCACTCTCGGGCTCGGACAGTTGACCGAAGCCTACAACCTCTTCGTCCCATAGCGCGACTAGAAATTTGCGTGCCATTCTTGCCTCATCCTGTATAATGCTTTGCTCCAAACTGCTCTTGGCATAAGCTTGAGTCAGATAAGCGGC
This sequence comes from Paenibacillus sp. 1SOY10, assembly GCF_056836745.1. Lineage (NCBI taxonomy): Bacteria > Bacillati > Bacillota > Bacilli > Caryophanales > Paenibacillaceae > Paenibacillus > Paenibacillus sp. 1SOY10. Next base: position 589,623 of record NZ_JBXENK010000001.1, read on the forward strand.
GATGAAGTGCTCCGGATAAATCGTCTCATAGGTGCTATTCCACGTCTCCACGGCAACCTCGCGAATCCCATCGATATCGCTCATCCTTGCCGGACGGATCAGCAATGAATCCATAGCTTCAATCCTTTCTTTCTGTCAACATCGTTACAAATCTAATGATACACTGCCATCAACAGGGAAATCTACCCTAATTCCAAAATCCTTGACGCCTTTCATTATAGGACAAACCCATATTCCAAAAGGGAAAAGCAAGATACGAAGGGAACCCCGCCATCTCCAGCGGGGTTCCCTTCATTCAAATTCAAATATGTAATTTGCATGAACTATTGCAAGTAACGTCTAAACCAATCTGAAATTTCCTTGAGGCGGCGAATTCGGTGATGTGGCTTGCCGGAGCGGGACAGATCATGATTCTCCCCCTTGAACATGCACAAGCGTGATTCTACACCATGCATTTTAAGCGCCGTGAACATTTGCAGCGCCTCCACCTGCCAGCAGCGCAAATCCTCATCCGAATGCAAGAATAGTGTTGGCGTTCTAACCCGGTCAGCATACTTGAGCGGAGATTGCTCCCACATGCGATCTGCCCCATCCCAAGGACTTGAGGCGGTCTGCTCTGTCGCAAAATAGTACCCGATATCCGTCGTGCAGCACATCGATATCCAGTTAGCAATTGAGCGCTGAGAGACTGCGGCGGCGAAGCGGTCCGTATGCCCGATAATCCAGTTCGTCATAAAGCCCCCATAGCTGCCCCCGGTCACTCCCACTCTACGCGAATCAATCGCGGGATAAGCCTCTAACACCTGGTCGGTAAATTCCATAATATCCTCATAATCAATCGTACCATAACGCCCACGGATATCGGCAAAATCATTGCCTCGTCCGTCTCCCCCCCGAGGATTGCTGAACAGCACGAAATAACCCTCATTGGCCCAAAGCTGCATCTCATGGACATACAATGTTCCATATACGGTCTTGGGTCCGCCATGAATATTCAAGATCGCCGGATAACGACGCTCCGGGTCGTAATCCTTAGGCACCAGCACCCAGCCGTCAAGCTCTACTCTATCGTGATTAACCCAGGTCAGCGGCTGCGGCACGGCCACGTATTTATTCTCCAGCGCTGATTCGTTGAACCTGCTAAGTGGAGTCTCCTCACCTGAATGCAAGTCCAGTCTGTAAAGCTCTTGAAGTCGCTGCTCTCGCATCCCGACAAACACCAGAGTGCCATCCTTATTCATGGCAAAGCAGTCTACCGCACCCTCACGGCGGCTAACAAATTCCACACTTCCATCGTACGATATGCGGCACAACCTGGAGCAATACCGGTCCGTCACAATACAGTACACACCTTGCTCCGTGACCGCCACACCTTGGCCAGCCCCCAAGCGAGAATCCGTACCTACGCTATTACCCAGGGACAGATCGGGATCTGCAAAGCGAATGATCTCCCCATCCGGCTTCAATCTCAAAAAGGAAGGGTTCTCGTTAATGGTAAATTTGCGGCATTCCGAAGCGGCGAACACGATATCCTCTCCCAGAAAGTCGGCCATGCGGAACTGATATGTACCCATCGGAACTCGCTCCTCCAGCCGTCCCTGTTCAATATCATAGGTCCACAGCGAGTCGGTGAGCTCCATTTTATTGGAGAATTCCTGTCCGGTGAACAAGATACGCTTCTTATCCTCACTAACCTTCAATGAGACCGTATCGAACCATTCCCCGGTAATTGGCGTCAAATGCTCATCCGCAGCATCAAACAAATAGACACGATTGCGCTTCTTGTTGGATATACCCTCTCCGTTATGCCAGAACGGAATTTCATCAAGCACCGTGTAATCCTGTTCTTCTTGATAGGATCGCCGCGCCTTCTCTTTATCCTCTTCACTGAAACCAGTCACATTGGGACTGTTATGATCATACACCGCTTTGACCGCCCATAGCGTCCCCCATAGCGGGTAGATCTCGCTGACCTTAAGCGGAATAGAGAAGGCCTTCAAGGCTTCCCCACCATTAAAGCTAAGCGTATAGAAATAAGTCCGTGGTTCCAGCGGATGCGGGGTCTTGTCCTCTTGCTCCCGGTTGGCCTGAATGAACAGCGTGTCATCGTCCAGCCAACGAAAGGCTCCCAGATCGCCCATCCCGGTGTACTGCTTGACTGTACCGCCGGAGACCTCGCTAATCCATAGGTCAGATAAGTAACCCTTCTTCTCTTTATTACTCATCTTGACGCAATAGGCGGCATACTTGCCGTTTGGAGAAAGTTCCACGCCCGATAAGAATCGGTACCTGGTAAAATCATCTGCCTGTAGCAGAAACATCCTGACAACTCCTTTTTTTCCGATTCCCCCCATTTTACTATGCCTGGATGCAGAACAAAAGAAGTGTCGTCAAATGAAGTTCCCTATCGGCCAAATAAAACATCTAAAATCGTGGAAAATTTACCTGTGGTATGTCCCTTCAAGACATCGGGGTTATACATCTCTACGTACCCACAATGAAGACAGGATACGAGCAGGTAGTGATGATGCTGGACATCAAGCAGCTTGCTGAGCCCCGCCCCGGTCATGGATACTTCCTGTACCGAGCTATCGCGGCCGCCGCACTTGGCACATTTGAATCGATTTTGCAGTACCACCGGCAAGTCAAAATGATCCATGACCCGAGTGGGTTCGGACAACCCAGGCTCCTCCTCGGGTCCAGGCTTGCCCTCCAAATGCTCCGGCAACACCTCATGCTTGCAATCCGGACACACACCACCAATCAGGATGACCTGTTCTCCGCACCACGGACACTGAATCATGCGCACCGCCTCCTACATGAATAATTTACGGCCTGAAGCCTCCGCGCTTCTCATGAAGATAGATGTCCAGCGCCTCGATGCCACGACGGGCAACTTTAATGAACAGAATTAGAGCATAGATACCCAAGCTGATAACCACCAGATACACCAAAAATAGCAGCATTGGTACAAGACCGAAAAAGCTCATCTCCGTAAAATGCATCCATACACACTCCCTTTTATCGTATTCTTGTTCTGTTAGCGTGGGGCGACCAAATTCGTAATTTCAGCCAAACTACGGATTTCATAGGTTGGCTTAAGCCCAAGCGTATTAGGTTTACCTTGCGGATTGAACCAGCAGGTAGCAATTCCATAATTGATGCCGCCCTGCATGTCGGAGGTCAAGGAATCCCCAATGATCATTACCCGGCTCTTATCGGTGATACCCAGTTTGTTGAAGGCATGGTCAAAAATCCCCGGATGTGGCTTCTGATATCCGGTATCTTCGGATACGATAATCTGCTCAAACATTCCTTTTAAGGGTGATTTGGCAATACGGCTCGTCTGCACCTTCTTGATTCCATTGGTAATGATAGACAAGCGATATCCCGCCTCGATTAGCGCCGAGCAAATGTCATAAGCACCATCGATTAGATCATGACCTTCACCCAAGCGATCCAAATAATATTCACTGATGAGTGATACTTCCGAACGTGTCTTCAGTTCAAGCTGTGTGAACAAACGAGCGAAGCGTTCCGTTCTCAGGGAAGCCAATGTCACCGTACCCTGTTCGAACTCCCGCCAAAGCTGCTGGTTAATCATTTGATAAGCTTCCATCACCTCTGCCGTACCAGGTAGCCCCTCGTATTCCAGTGTGCCCAGCAGAGCTCTGCTCTCTGCCTTCGGATAATCAAACAACGTATCGTCTGCGTCAAATAAAAGATGCGTATATGTCAAATGAATGCCCCCTGTTCCCATCCTATGCCGTTTCTAAGCAAATTCGGCTATTTTTTTGCTTCCGCTCCCTCAATCTTAGGCAAAATGCCATATGAAGTAAATGCTTATCCATAAACATTTCAGAAAAACCAAAAAAACCTGCCTAGCACATATGCGCTAGGCAGGCCTGATTTAATGCTACTTTACTGGCTTTAGTAGGGTGATGAACAGACGGCCGGAGATCTATCTTAGCTTGGCTACTGTCACAGCTACTTGCTCCAGTTGCGAGCGGCTCAATTCCTCGTCCGGCGAGCTTATCGTTACGAACCGGTCCTTCAAGGCAAAAGAAAGCAAAGGTGTCTTATCTGGTGTGTACCACTTGGCCTGAACGCCATTGGACAAGGTCACAGTTTCTCCCTCATAAGCGAAAGCATAATCTCGGGGAGAGATGTTCACCGTCATCCGGTCAAATATCAATTGAACCCCATCATCTGAAGCAACTACTTTCTTGAAGCTGTCCCCTTTTGTCATCTTCCTTGGGGCATAGGGCGTTTCAAAAGATTCAAACTTGGCAAACGCTTGGGCAATTTTTTTGCGCTCTGCCTTGGTGTAGTTAACTCGAGTTAAATCCGCATGAGCATCGTCTGCTCGGGGAGCACACTCTGTCATCTTGGATCGAGGTCCGTCATGCTTCCACTTCTTCGCTTGATCGGTGTGCGCCGCAGCGACCTGCGCAGGAAGTAAAGCAATAGTCAAAATAACCAAGGTAAGCACATACCGTTGCCACTTGTTTGTCTTCATCATGCTCACTCCTTTTGATCTTGTTGATCTTGTTGTTCATGAAGCCAGGGAAGCTGCCTGTATAGCGCATACCCTAGCCAAAAACCAGCCGTATTCAGAATAAAGTCGTCGACATCAAAGCTGCCTCTTCTTAGTACAAGTTGCAACAATTCCAGCACCAGTACCCCAAGCAGGAAGAGTGGGAGTGCTAACCGCAGTTTTCCTTTACACAGGATGGGCAAGCCGATGCCAAACGGAACAAATACGCCGATGTTCCCGACAATATTGATCAGCCACGCACTTGACAGGAAATCCCGGGACTCGAAAAATTGGAGTATCGTATGAAACGGCAGCACATTGTACATATAAGACTCCTGCGTGGTCCTGCCAAAGCCGAGCAGCATCCAATACGCCAGCAATAAAGCATAGCCCGTTAGGAGAACTGCTGTTATCTTTTTACATAACCCTTCCCTACCGATTTCAAACAACCCCCTCTCATTTTGTTCACACGTCATTAGTTATATACGTTAGTGGACAGTTCCTTGGTTATCATGCTAAAAGCACGCTGAACTTTAACATTTCAAGGCTTAACGGGGAGCGTAGCACTTAGACGATGAGTGGTCAAATTCTGTGGCAGCATCTCCATGAATATCTCGTCAAAATAGTGCCCGTTGACATAGTAGCTTTGTGTACGTCGGCCAATCTCACGGAAGCCTGCCTTCTCGTAGCTCCGAAGAGCCGGCTTGTTGAACTCGTATAATCGCAGCATAATATTCTGAACATTTAATAACTGGAAGCCATACTCGCAGAGCAACTGTAGAGCTTCTGTTCCAAAGCCCTGCCCCCGTGATGCTTCTTCTCCTATGAAAATACCGGCCTCCGCGGTCCGATGAACGGAATGGATGGAAAATAGTGAACAATTCCCTAGTAGCTCATGGGTCTGAAGGGAGACGATGGCGAAATGATGTCCTTCCTTAGCCATATCGTTCAAAATTTCCTGCTCTCGCTGTAATCCGAATACTTCTCTGGACACTCCCAGCTTTACTGACATCGAGAGATTATTGATCCAGTGTGTATACTTCTCTGCATCTTCCGGGTCGACCGGCGATAGATACACCTGCTCCCCCACCAGCTTCTTGAAATACTTCATCATACCCCTCCAATTGGACGCTATTTCCGTTAATTTGTGCTTCATTATACACCTTTATCATCACTCATAATCTATGTAAATATTTTCAAAATAAAGAAGAATATAATTGTAAATGATATCACAAAATGGTAATCTATATTTGATAGCGCTATCATTTTTTTGTTCATTTGTCAACATCTTCAAATTTGAAATGCAAGACCTACTCTATTTGAAGGAGCGAATGTTAATGCCAAGACGTAGTAAACCTCTCTACCTATTTCTGCTGGTCACACTCCTAATCGCCTTTATATCACCCGCTGGCACGGCGAATGCAGCCAACTGGAATTTGGTCTGGTCCGATGAATTTAACGGCTCCTCGTTAAATTCATCCAATTGGACCGCCGAAATCGGTACAGGGTCATCAGGCTGGGGAAATAATGAGCTTCAGTATTACACCAACCGATCGCAAAACCTCCAGGTGACTGGCGGCAATCTCGTCATTACCGCACAGAAGGAAAACTACGGGGGCATGAATTACACTTCTGCACGCATCAAAACTCAAGGACTAAAAAGCTTCAAATACGGCAAAATCGAAGCACGTATTAAAATCCCCACCGGACAAGGCATCTGGCCTGCCTTCTGGATGCTGGGCGACAATATCAGTTCGGTAGGCTGGCCTTATTGTGGTGAAATCGACATCATGGAGCATGTCAATCATAACCCATCCGTCAACGGAACAGTCCACTGGGATGCAGGAGGCCATGCCGAATTCGGCCGGACCTCAGGCAATCTTGATTTTTCGCAATTCCACGTGTACAGCATAGAATGGGACGCCAACTATATTCGCTGGTTCGTTGATGGCGTTCAGTATAATGAAATTCTTATTGCCAATGGGGTTGGAAGCACCGAGGAATTTCAAAAGTCGTTTTTTATCTTGCTGAATTTGGCAGTTGGTGGCAACTGGCCGGGCAGCCCGAACAGCTCCACCGCATTCCCTGCACAAATGTTGGTCGATTATGTGAGAGTGTATCAGGATCAAGCCTCACCAGGCCAGGGTATTGAGAGTGGAGCAGTTTATACATTAACCTCCAAGGTGAGCGGCAAAGTGCTTGATGTAGCAAGCAGTTCCACTGCCGATGGCGCCAAGTTACACCAATGGACTTCTAATAACGGTAACAATCAACGCTTCCGCGTGGATCATATGGGCGACGGCTATTACAAGCTGACCGCCATGCACAGCGGGCTGGTGATTGATGTACCTTATGGCACCTCGGACCGTGGCGTTCAGCTCCAGCAGGTCGTCGACTATGGTACCGATGCGCAGCGATGGAGAATTGTTGATGCAGGTGGAGGTTACTACAAGCTGGTATCCAAAGCCAGCGGACTGGTGATGGACGTATCCAATTCATCCACTGCCGACGGTGCTGTCGTGCAGCAATGGACGGACAACGGCACGGATGCGCAAAGATGGCGGCTCACCAAGGTGAATTAAGTAATACAGCAATAGGGGCGGAATCAGTTCCGCCCCTATGTTGTCATGCTTGTCCTTGGTTCAAGCTTCGGTAAATTTGTAGACTGGACGGTATATGACCTGCGCCTAAAATAATAGCACTTGCCAACATGGGAATAGACTCCAGCAACAGAGCTGAAGCAAGGAAATACAATACCGGCATGATGGCCATAGGTACCGGAATTCCCCACAGCGGTGCAAAAAGCCAATAATATCTCCTCGCCTGACCCAGATACCGCGCCCACCCTACCAAATAGAGCAGCATGGCAATGATCATGATGACCAGCGCCAGACTAGCTACACTTCCATTCATATGTATGCCGTAAAAAAGAGGCACGACCATAACCCCTACCCGTCCTGCACCCTCCGCGATCTTCAGCCCAAGATGCACCTGAATAGCCTGTACGGAGGAGGGTACTCCTTCTGGAGGCCATGCCCAGAATAAAACATTAGGCAGCAAAACCACTGCAGGTATAATCAAACTGATTACATGGAACAAACCTTCACCCGCTCTCCACTTTTCTCTCATCTTAGCAAGTCATCCGGACTAAACGATGTGATATTCCTCCAAGTGGCAAGCCTGAGAAGTTCTCGTGGGTTAATCCTTGATATCTAATCCCAGCAGCTTGGAGAAGCCAATCGCTTGCTCGGGAGATACGGTGCAACCGGCCAATGCCCGCACTGGAATATCTATTCGCTCATAAGTACAAGTGCTGATATCGATGCCTTTCAGCGACGTTTCATTAAAATCCGCCTCGTTCAGTTGGCATTCCTCAAATTCAATGTCTTTCAGCTTGCTGCCGTAGAAGCTGGCATGCTGTAGCGAGCATGAAGCAAAGCGTATTTGCTTGAGCGAAGCTTCAGCTAAATCACTCAGATTCATGACGCAGTTTTCAAACGTGACCGAACCCATATTAGCCTTGGATAGATTGATCCCTGTCAACTTACAATCCTTGAAATGAACACGATGAACGATGCCACGGTGTAGTACGGCATTAGACAAGTCGCAATTTTCTAGTACCACATCTGTCAAATCGATATGCTCGAACCGGGTATGGGCAAAGGAACAGCTACGCAGTAGCACCTTGGATAAAATGCATTTATCCATGACCTCACGTTCGATATGTACACCGCTCAGCAAGCGATTCACCAGTTCATGATCTTCATCTTCCAGCAGGTCCTCTCTCCGAGCTTCAGCCAAATCCGCAGGAAGCTGCGGCAGGACAATTTTTGATTTTGCAGCCATCGTTATCTTCTCCTTTGATCGATTCAATCGATATTTCTGTTATAGCTTACTCAGAGCCTCTGACAAGCCAATTACGTCCAGTCCATCGGCAGCAAAAGCACGCCGAACTAACTCGGGAGGCACAAACTCATCGTATTTGCCAAGATACGGGGCTTCGTCCACATCGAGCAATGCCTCCGGGCCCGGGGCTACTGCAAGCTCAGACCGAATACTGTCAAGCAATTCATCGGCTCCTACCTTTCCGGCAACCACCATATAATAAGGTTCCATAGGCACCACTTGACGCAAGCCCATCGACTCCTTCAAGTTATGCTTCAGCAAACGTTCCAGTGTACGGAACTGCTTGCTACCTGCCCAAGGTAACACAAATAGCGAATCCCCTCCGGCCGGTATTACGGGACTGCGCAGCAGACCACTTTCCCGGGCCAAACGGCGTGCCCTTTCCAGCCGGTTGGCTGCCCCGGGTGCCAAATACGAATACAAAGTATGTTCCTCTAGCACCTCGCGCATCTTCTGCATGACCCGGGTATGTACATCTCCCCCGGCTCCCAGCCAGAGCGTATCCACCTTGCCCCGAGATGCTTTGACATATACCGCCTTATGCTTGTTGTCTACTTCCTCGACCTTCCACAGCTTGCCGGCCAGTGAGAAGCAATACCCCGGCGGGGGCACAGTAGTAATGCTGCCGATCTCCTCGGAACCGTTATATACAACATGCTCTTCATCATCCTTGAACACGGCATAGAAGCGAAAATTATTAACTACCTTCTCGCCGCCCAGCCCAATCATTAGCGTGCCTTCCTCTGTCTGCTGAATGTGGTCCATCTTCATTAGATAATGAAGAAGCCCCTTGTATTCCTCCGGGTCGATGCCGCGGAAAGCCGGTAAGGTCAGCACCGCTCGCGCCAGTTCGGCTGGTTCGGCCTCGCCAATGCTCTTAAGCATGCTCATGGTCTGATGATACAGCACCCCCACGGGCTTGCGACGCAAATCTACCGGCTCCACCCAACGCTCTCGCACATACAGCTCAATGACGGCGATGGCCCGCAGCAGCATCCAGGGCATCCGGGCAGGAAGCTGGGCCTCTTCGTCCTCCTCCTCGGCGCACAGGAACATCATCTCCGATGCCTGATCTCCGCGACGACCCGACCGGCCCAGCCGCTGCACGAAGCTGGAGCAGCTATAGGGTGCCCCAAGCTGAATGACCCGCTCCAATTCGCCGAGGTCGATGCCAAGCTCTAACGTTACCGTTGCCGCAGCGACTGCCGGGCCGGGACCCGAGCGAAGCGCAGCTTCGGCCTCTTCCCGCAGCATGGCCGAGATGCTTCCGTGATGGACATGAAATACGTCGCGTTCCTCCCGCTTGGCAGCAATCCGGCGCATCTCCAGCGTAGTCAATTCCGCATCACTGCGGCTGTTGGTAAAGACCAACGCTTTCTTCAGGTGTGTATGGTCATAAATATAGTTATAGTAGTTCTGCTTCGCCAGTTCCAAATGCTCGGCTTCCTGCTCGTTCCTGGCGTCAGGGAAGGAGAAATGCTCTACCGATAACTTTAGCTTCCTGCCCCCCGAAGGGGCTACCACCTCGACGAGTTGCGGAGTCCCCGCTCCCAACCAACGTGCGGCGGTATCATAATCGCTGAGTGTGGCGGACAAGCCAATTCGCCGTGGTGTGCAAGAGGCCATTCGCTCCAGGCGGTTCAATTGGCTAATCACCTGAATCCCCCGGTCCGCCCCCATGAAGGCATGTACCTCATCAATCATGATGTACCGCAAATCGTGGAATAAGGCAGGGATTGCATTCGGGCGATTCATCAGCAGCCCCTCCAGCGACTCTGGAGTAATCTGCAATACACCGCAGGGATGCTGCATCAGCTTGGTCTTCTCGGCTTGAGCTACATCGCCATGCCAGTGCCAGACAGGGACTTCTCCTTCCCGCAGCAGCTCACTGATTCGCTCAAATTGATCGTTAATCAGCGCCTTCAGCGGGCCGATGTAAAGGATGCCTACCGAGCTTGAGGGCCGATCATGCAGTTCTGTAAGCGCCGGGAAGAACGCCGCCTCCGTCTTGCCCGAAGCGGTACCTGAGGCGATCAGCAAATGATGGGTCGTATCAAACAGCACCCGCGCCGCTTCCAGTTGAGCCTCGCGCAGCGTATCCCACTGCTTGCGGTAAATATATTCCTGAATGAACGGCGCCAGACGGGAAAACAAATCAGTGCCGCTCATAACTCAAACTCCGCCAGGAAGTCATCCATTTCATCTGTGGCGGCATCCTTTTGCTGATTCTTACGCCCCCCTGATGCTTCATACTCTTGCTCCCGTTCCCCCATCAATTGCTCGTAATTAAGCTCGGGATGCTGATGCAGCACATGCAGCACATCCATGAAGTCTCGTACCACTTCGCGAGTCGTCAGCAATTCTTCAGCACCCAGCCGGTTCACCGCGGCTTGCATGAATACAATAAGCTGCTCGTCTGTAAGCTGCGACTCGTAGCCCATGTGCATGGCATGAATGTCACGCAGCTTCTGCAAGAGCAGCATAATCTCTTCGTGAGACAGCATGTCCAGCTTCAATATCGGCGAAGCATAGGAGCGCAGACTACCACTGCTGCTGTATCGCCCTTCCATCAATCGGGACCGTAACGCATCGTAACTAAACAGGCCCCGGCGCTGATCCTCAACGAATTGCGGGGTTCCGCCAAGATAAATACCAAGATATTGGGCCTTACCTTGCATCGTATCGTTAAACATCGTCAGTAATTTCTCGTAATTGCTCTGCCGCGAGACACTATTCGTAATTTTATATAAATTAACACCCTCATCAATAAAGAGCAGCAGCCCCTTGTAGCCAATTCGCACGGCAAATTCGCCCCAAAGCTTCATATAATCGTACCAGTTGTCATCATCGATAATGACACCCACTCCAAGCTCCCGGCGCGCCTCCGTCTTCGTTGGGAATTCGCCACGCAGCCAGCGCAATGCCGCTGCCTTGAGATCGTCGTCGCTAAGCTTGTAGCCCGACCAATACGCAGCCAGTACCTTGGCGAAGTCAAATCCATGCACCAGATTTTGCAGCTCATTGGCCACCGCATAGATACGTAGCTCTACCGCAGCATGAAGCTGAGGGTCGCCGGGCGCCAGACCAGAGAGTCGCATCTGTTCTTGCTGTAACCCAGCAATCCATCGCTGTAGCATCATCTCCAGCGCTCCACCATCGGGTCTTGTCCGCGTGGACAGATGCATCATTAATTCCCGATAAGTGGCCAGCCCCTGTCCCTTGGTTCCGACTAGCCTGCGTTCTGGCGATAAATCCGCATCAGCCACGACAAACTCACGATCCATCGCATAATTACGAATCATCTGGAGCAAGAAGCTCTTACCACTTCCGTAGCGGCCCGTAATGAGACGGAACGCAGCCCCGCCTTCCGCAATATTATCCATATCCTGCAGGATGGATGCCACTTCTAATTTGCGGCCTACGGCTATATGCTCCAGTCCTATGCGGGGAACCACACCCGCTGTCAAGGAATGAACCAGAGCCGTAGTCAGCCGCTTGGGGATCTGCATCGATTTCATTCGTTAATCACCTCATTTTAGAGATCCGTCTTTACACCAGCTCTTGCCCGGCTTGCAGCACCTGCCGCAGCTCAGCACGATATTCTGCAACAATTTCGTCTCCGTCAATCAGCAGGTCTCCCAGCCATTCCATGGCCAAATTATTGATTTCATCCATCAATAATTCCGGCATGGAGCCTGCTTGCTCGGCAATGGCCTGCCGCTCGGCAGAGCCCTCCCTGTTCAGCAAGCTTGAGAGCATCCCACGCTGGCTGACCGATAGGCGTGCAAGCAGTTCATGCCATGCAGCAGAAAGTCCAGGCAAATCGGTAGGCAGTGACTTCTCCTCCGCGGGTTGCCCTGCCCCAGCAAGCTGCGATAGACGGGCTTGTCCAGTAGGTTCAGTCTTCTCTACCCTGGCGGCTAATGCCTGCAATACAGGCCACTCCGATTCCACCAGAAGAGCCGTCTCCTCCTCCGCTTGCCAGCCATGTTCAAAGTCAAGCTCTGCCTGGACCAGACGTGCTGAAGGGACATGACGATCACGGCTGTCTTTCTTGGGAGTATCCTTTTGGCCCATTTCCGACCCCAACGCTTCCTCGGACAGCAGCATATCCCGCACCTCATCCGACTCCTGCTTCAGCTTGCGCAGCTTGGCTGCGTTAATCTTGACCTTCGGCATCCGCGCCTTGGCTGCTTCCGCCTCCCGCTGAGCAAATTCATTGTGCAGGTAGCGGCTGATGAGCTGCTCTATATCCGGCTCGACCGCAACCCCCTTCAGTCGCCCCTTGAACCCGTCAAGCTCTCGCAGCTTGTTCTCCGTAAGCCGCACTAACTGAGTCAAGTAGGCGCGCAGGGGAGAATGCTCGCTATAAGGAAGAACGGTTATTTCCCGGGTCCTCCCATATTGCACATGGTCATAAACCGCACTACGAAAGAGATATCGGGAGATTGTCTTCTCCCGGGGTACAAAAAGCTCCAGCAAGCGGCTTCCCTTCGTCTTCCTTAAGTATCCGTCGACCAGAGTAATGATCTTGGGCGCATAATGCCGCAAATTTTTACGTCCTTGCTCTATGTAATAACGGCTCTTCTCAGCTTCGTAATCAATTAACATCCGGAGCAAATCCCAACTTAACTCCAGGGTATGGGCCGAGAATTTTCGCTGCCACTCCAGTTCCTTCAGTTCCATGGACAAGCTGCGTGGTAGCTTGATTAGCGGCGGGTTAACAGGGGCCTCCCCCAGATGAAATATCAGTGAAAAATCATACAACCACTCGCGTACATAGATGTTCAGCTTGGGATAACGCTCCCGGTAAGCCTGCCAGACCCGCTCGATTTGGGCGTATCCCTCGGACGGCTCCACCCAGCCGATTCCGTGAATGAGCTCATATAGATATACAAATAAATATGACAGGTCCGTATCCGGGTAATGCCCCGAACGCACCTCTGTCCGCCAGAACAGATACCATTTCAGTTGTCTGGGCTGCATTTCATCATAGGTTGGCCAATAGGTCTGGAAGGGAACGAATTCTGCTGTATCTCCCTGGCTAGTCTCCAGTTCCTTTCCCTTGCGGACAAATAGCTGTTCACGGGAGATATAACGGAAATCCTGCTGCCAGTCCACTTCACGACTCCAAGACTCCGGGGCAACCACACGAGTTACGCTCTCCCCCACAGATTGTTGTCGGTCCGGCGGCTCGACCTGTATCTCCAGTTCAGCGAATGCAGGCTGTCCCATCCGCTCTGCTCGTCGCCCTTCCCGGGCTGGCATGTCGGAGAAGAACGGCTTGTCCTTATTGTCCTTCATCGTATAAAGACCTCCATCCCGACACTATTTAAAGGTAGTTCAAAAAGTCATCTTTTGATTACGGAGTAATTCAGGAAGTAGATTCGGCGTCGAATCTTGAATTCAGCCGGGCCTAGCATATGCTTCGGTAGTATGTTTCTTGCAGAAACATTTGAGTTGCTCACGTACCCACTACGTACGCTCCGCTACTTACGTCCCTAGCTTCATCCAACTCAAGCGTTTTGAAAAAACGCACATCGGAAGCATAAGCTTTGATACTAAAAACCTGACTTTTTGAACAAGACACTATTTAGAACACTATTATATCACCGAACAAGAACAAACCGAAAGTCTGTTCGCCTTTTGAATACTATTTTGCCCTCCTTTATAATGAAAAGCAACTGGAATTCACGCAAGGGAGGAAACTTTTTATGAACCGATGGCTGAAAGCCATTCTTTTTCTACTCGGGGCAGCCATTCTGACCAGGCTGATTCCATTCTCCGACTGGTTCCGCATGCTGGATACGCTGATCCACGAATTGGGTCATGCGGCCATGACCTTGCTGATGTCCGGTCAGGTTCTTCGTATCGAGTTGAACCCCGATCATAGCGGGGTCACCTATTCCGTGCTAACGACAGGGTGGAGCCAACTGGCGGTGTCACTCGCCGGATATATCTCAGCTTCCCTGTTTGCAGTAGCTCTCTTCTATGGTTATGCCCGCAAGCAACAAGCGGCAGGACTCATTACAGTCAGTGCATTAGCATTAATCACTGCCTTGCTATTCGTACGTGGGGGATACGGGCTGGGGTGGCTGATTCTGTTCATCGTCATCAATGTGGTGTTTGTCTTGCTCGGAGGGAAGATACGCAACTTTTACTATTTGTTGCTGTCGTTCCTCTGCCTGGAGGAATCGGTAATGGGTCCTATTACCGTATTGCTTCGTTCGCTCACTTCACCCGGAAATGCCGGAGATGCAACAAATCTGGCCCATTTGACGGGTGTACCCGCCTTGGTCTGGGCCTTGGTATTCCTGGGAATCTCCTTGCTGTGCGCCAGGGTGGCATTGCAATTCTATTGGTCGGACCGGGAGCGCAGCAAGCAATCCCGCAAAATGAAAGAATACGGGCAGCCGGGCCCTTACGGCAATACCCGCTAGCAGCGTGGTGAACAATGAAGCGTCTACGGTCGATATGGGCTCTCGGACTGCCTGATTACTCCACTTTTCGCTGTCTTCTTTCGTCACGTCTCTCCATTTGTACTAATAACACAGCGAAGCACATAAACCTCTTGATGATCCTGAATCATCTTTTCGACATCTACATTACTGTCCACCGAACTCCTATCCTTGTTTCTTGCGAGCACCCCAAGTGTTCCGGTATCACCGAGATTCAAGGATAGATGCATCACCGGCTGAGTCAGCGTACTATCAAAGTCGGAGCCTTGAATTACTGATCTTCCGGTGCTAACACCTCCCTGTTGTCTGACGGCCAGAGCCCAATTTTCCTGATTGCCTTGCCATGAAGGATACGTAGTCCAATAAATTTTAGGAAGTAGTTGATCCGAGCCTTCCAAATTTAACGTAAGACTTGAACCTATTCCCATCACAGATTCCTGCTTCTCTCCATTCACGTAGCGGTCTACCCATAGCTTGATATGGCCGATCTTCTCTTCACCAGGATCAAGGGTGAATATCATCTTGGCTTCGGCCCCTGTAGCACTAACAATAGAGTATTCCTCATCACTCGTGTCTAAGAGATCGATAGATATAGATTCAACCCGCTCTTCGGGCAAATCCTCTGAATAGGTAACTGTTGATTGCTGGCAGCCTGCCAGCAATACGAGTACACAAATGTAACTCAATGCAATTAGAATCCGAGTTGTTCCTGCTTTGACTACTCTCTTGTCCGTCTCCTTTGACTTCATATTCCCGCTCCTTTGCTTCCTAGTGACTGTTTCTCTGCTTCCAGTATATAATAAATAAGTTTATTCATCCGCAAATTTGCGGTAAGATGATAGGCGGCGCGAGGGGATACATAATGAAGAACTCTTAAGCTTCGTTGCAACTTCAACCGCGAAAAACCAAAATAATAAAGGTGATACAACCCATGAGCATTGCATTTTTTGATTCAGGCATCGGCGGGCTGACCGTTTTGCAGGAAGCCATGCGCAGGCTGCCGGGAGAGAATTTTTTATATTTTGCCGATACACTTCATGTTCCGTACGGGACCAAAACCCTGAGCGAGGTTAAACGCTATGTACAGCAATCAGCGGAACTGATTATGAAGGAGCAGGTTGATGCGCTGGTCGTGGCCTGTAATACGGGGACAAGTGCGGCCATTGAAGAGTTGCGGAGTACGTATAACCATATTCCAGTGATCGGTATGGAGCCTGCTGTCAAACCAGCCGTACGCCGGAGTCATGAGGCCGGTCGACGTGTGTTGGTATTCGCCACCTCACTCACGCTTAGCCTCACCAAATATCATGACCTGGTAGATCGGGTGGACGATCATAAGGTGGTTGATTCCATGCCCCTTCCGGAGCTAGTACAGTATTGCGAGCAGCTTATGTTCGATCCCCAGGAGATCGAAGCCTACTTTCGAGGCAAGCTGGCGGGAATAAATCTTGATTTATACGGAACCATTGTGCTGGGATGCACTCATTTCCCTTATTATAAAAATATACTGCATCGATTACTACCACCCCATATTGAATTAATCGACGGCACCGGGGGGACCGTAGATCGGCTATGCGCCATGCTGGATTTTCCCAAGCCACAGAGGGCAGCGGAGTTATCGGTCAATACACCATCACCGGCATCTGTACCGCCAATTACCTTCATGTGCTCGGATCGCAGTCCGGCTTATCTGGATAAAATGGCTCAGGCACTGAAATACCTCCAGTCCCTCCATACATGAACGCAAAGCAAAATAACCTTCAGCCCCAAACGGGCTGAAGGTTATTTGTGTGTACCTTTATTTCTGCGTGCTTTTATTTCTTCGCAATGATCATAAAGCGGTTGATGTTCTGGTGCCCATACTTCAGATAATGAAGCGGCAAAGCTAGGGCAGGAATAAAGTTCCGCCTTACATCAAGAGATGTAAAACCAGCCGCTTTCAAGGCCTCCTCGTCCGCCTCCGGGCGGAGGACGCGAACAAAGGGCAAGCCGCTAAGCAAGCTCCGATCCTCCTGATTCCGCTGCCGAACGCGCCCTTCCGTCACTAAGATCAAGAACCAGGAGAGAGCATACCACAAGCGGCGCATCAAGCTACGGCTCTCCTTGTACATGTAATTGCCGTCAAAGACAATCAGCACACCGCCCGGCTTCAATATCCGATACCATTCAGCGTAAGCCTTCTGCGGCTCTGGCAATGTCCAGACGACATCACGACATACAACGGCATCATAGCTGTCGACCGCCTCCGCCTGCAAATTCGCAGCATCGCCGACATAAGCGGGAACCTCATAACCAAAGTGGCGGAAATTTCCCGTGGCCCGCTCAATCATCCCCGAAGAGGCATCCACCGCCGTCGGCTTATGACCCATCTGGGATAGCAGAATGGAGAAAAATCCGGGTCCCGTGCCGACATCCAGCACCTTCTGGTCAGGCCGCTCCCCCATCCCCTCTACAAGCAGGGATTTCCACAACGCCACCGTTCTTTTACTCCGAAATTGAGTTTTGATTACTTTATCATAACTACCCGAGCTGGAATTCCAATACTTGGAGATCTCCTTCAGCATTATTGTTCACCCACATTCAGTTGATTCCAGAAAATCGGTGTAAACGTGGTGTATCCGGCCTTATACCCCGTAACCCGCTGACTTCTAACCAGGACATCATCGGGAAAATAAATAGCTGCAAACATGGCCTGCTCGTACATCTGAGCAAATATAGAATCATAGGCAGCTTGACGCTTCTCCAAATCGGTGGTGCCTACGGCCTGGTCAATCAATGCCTCCAGCTTGGCATCGGACCATACGACAGCGGGCGCTTCACCTGTTGCGTGAAATAAGGATAACAGGAAGGAATGCGGATTATAAGCATCGTCATACGTACGGTATAGAATCAGATCATACTCCCTGGTTTTCCATAGAGCATCGTAATAAGCGTTAGGCTCCAGCACCTGCAGGTTAACCCGGATACCGATCTCCTGCAGCTCCGATTGAATCAGTTCAGCAATAGGCTTCCATTCCGGGAATTCCGCCTGCTGCAATACCAGGTTCAACTCCAGCGGCTCCCCGGACTTCAGGACCACACCCTCAGCGTTAGCCTCGGCATAACCCGCTTCTGCCAGCAACCGCTTGGCTTCCTCTGGTTCAAATCCATACCAGGTCTGATTGGACTCGGTGACATACGGCACCGTCGTAGGGAACAAGCCGGTAGCTTCGCTGCCGATTCCGTTCATCAGATCGCCTACAATGCTTGCTTTGTTGATCGCCAGATTGATTGCCTTACGGACATTCAGTTCCTGCAAGGCCGGTGTGTCATAGTTAAAGATCATAAAATGGGAGTTCGTACCCGGCGTCCGCTCCAGACTTAGTGAAGCATCGGCTTCAATGACCGGGATGCTCTCCACTGGAATTTTGCCTAATTGGCCTCCGGCAATATCAATGTCTCCGCTTTGCAGGGCCATGACGCGGGATTGCGGGTCGGGAATAACCTTTAGCACCATTTTGGAAAGCTTCGGCTTCTCGCCCCAGTAATAAGGGTTGGCTACAAGCACAGCTTCTTGTTCTGTCTTATAGCTCTCGGCCATCCAGGCCCCGGTTCCAATCGGAGAGACAAATTGACCGTTCACATCTCCAGCGGGCTCCACAGCCGATGGGCTAATAATCCGTACCGGACGGGCAAAGGACAACTCTGTCAAAAAGGGATAGTAGGATTTGCTAAAAGTCATGGTTATCGTATGCTCGTCTACCACTTCCAGAGATTCCAAAGCGGTGGCCACGTTTAAGGTATTGGTCGGGTCCTTAATCCAGCGCTCGAAGGAGAATTTAACGGCATCCGCATTTAATGGCGTACCATCCGAGAATTTGACACCTTGACGCAATTGGAAGGTATATACCTTGCCATCCTCGGAAATATCCCAGGACTCCGCCAGCGCAGGCTTGATCTCTCCCTTCTCCCCATACTCCACCAATCCGTCATAGATCATGGCATGTACGGTCATCGAGCCTTTATAAGCACCGGCATCCAATTGATCGAGACCCGCATCGGCAGAGATGGCTACGGTAAGCACCTGGTCATTCGCTGCTTCGCCCGCAGGGGTGGATTGTTGCTGATCATTACCGGTATTTCCTTCATTTGTGCTATTGGAGGATTCTTCCTTATTGCTGCAGCCTGCCACCAGCACTACAGCCAGTAAAATCAGAATCAGACTGGTAATCAAACGACGCTGTCCAATAAAAGGTTTATTCATGAATAGTAACTCTCCTTCTGTCTTCCACTTCATATGTGATTATATTTGTCTCTTTGCCTGGGGTCCTGGATCGGTACAGAGGCGACCAGCGTTCGTGTATAAGGATGCTTGGCCTGCATCAACAGATTTTCACCCGATGTCTGCTCTATGATTTCGCCTTGATACATCACGGCTACACTGTCGCATAAGCGGTGTACGATGGATAAATCATGAGTGATAAAAATATAAGCTAGTCCCAACTCTCGCTTCAATTCTTTAAGTAAATCGATCATCTGCTTGCGCAGGGTCATGTCCAGACTGGAGAAGGGTTCATCGCATATAACCAATTCCGGTTGCAAGACAATCGCCCTGGCGATGCCAACTCTTTGCAATTGACCCCCACTGAGCTCATGAGGAAGTCTGCTGAGATACCCTGAACCCAGGCCAACCCGTTCCAGGGTCTCTATCACTCTGGACTTACGAGCCTTCGGGTTGTTCCAGCCATAGTTGCGCAGTGGCTCGTCAACGATTTGCTCGATCGTGAACAAGGGATTACATGCAGCCAGACTATTCTGGAAGATCATCTGTACCTTGCCCCGGATGGCTTGCATCTGCCGCTGCTTCCAATGCGTAAACTCCATGTTCCGGTAGAATACCTGTCCGGCGGAGGCCTTCTCGAGTCCCATCAGTAGCCTGGCCAAGGTGCTCTTGCCACAGCCACTCTCCCCCACCAGCCCCAGATTCTCGCCCGGGGCAAGCGATAAATTAACTTGGCTTACCGCCTGTACAGGGGGAACTTTTGCCGCCAGCCAGCCCCTTTCCATGCGATAAACCTTGCTTAAATTGTTGGCTCTCAACAGCTCCATAGCGCTCTGCTCTCCCTAACTCCTGTTAGTCAAATAGGTGTAGTCCACTTCAAAGGTTCGGTCCCCCCGCTAGCGGCAATCCAGCAAATATTTCGTATAAGGATGGTTAGGGGCGGCGAATATATCATACACATCCCCTTCCTCCACGATTCTCCCGGCACGCATGACGTACACATAGTCGGCCAGTTCAGCGACAACGCCAAGATCATGGGTAATGAGTAAAATGCTCATTCCTTCCTCGCGCCGGGCACGATCTAATTCCTTAAGAATTTGCGCTTGTATCGTCACATCCAGGGCCGTGGTCGGTTCATCGGCGATCAACAGACTGGCCCCTGCAAGCAAGGCAGTCGCAATCATGACCCTTTGACACATGCCCCCACTGATTTGAAAAGGATATTTGTGAAACAAGGCATCCGGATGAGCAAGCCCGACCTGCTGCATCTGGCTTAAGGCCAGCTTCTTCGCTTCCTGAGCCGATACCTGAAGATGCTGCCTCACACTCTCCATCAACTGCTTCCCGATGGTAATGACAGGGTTCAGCGCATTGACCGGGTCCTGGAAGATGACGGCTATTTCCCGGCCGCGTACTTGCTTAAGCTGGCGCTCCGAATACGTACGAAGGTTCCGGTTGCCCAGCCAAATGTTGCCCTCCTCCACCTGTCCCGGGGGATCGATCAGGCCCATGGCCGCCATCGCCGTGACACTTTTGCCGCTCCCGCTCTCACCAACCAGTGCCACAATCTGTCCCGGCTTCACCTCCAGACTCACATCCTCCACCGCCCTCTGTAACCGTTGCCCCGTGTCGAAGCTAACCCGTAAATGCTCAATTCGTAGAGCCGGAGATGTTGCATCCCTCATGAAGCCACCTCCTCTTTCCGTGCTTCGGCCACCCCTTGATTAGATGGCTTAAGCCCTTCACCCAGCAAGTTGAAGCCGAGTACTACTAGCATGATCGTCAGCCCCGGGAACAGCAGCAGGCGTGGTGCGGTCTGAATATAAGGACGGCTGTCATTCAGCATAATGCCCCACTCCGGCGTAGGTGGCTGGGCTCCCAAACCGAGAAAGGATAAACCTGCGATAGAGAGAATGATGGTTCCGACCTCCAGCGAAGCCAGGACCAGGATGGGCCGAGCCGTATTCAGCAGGATATGCCGAAATACAATTTTCAGATGAGAGGTTCCGGCGGCCCGGGCTGCCATAATATAATCACTTTCCTTGATCTGCAGCACCATCCCGCGAATGACGCGGGTGTATCCCGTCCACCATACCGCCACGAAAGCGATCAACAGATTCTTCATGCTAGGCCCCAGCATCGCCGTAATCGCCAGAGAAAGAATCAGACTGGGGAAGGCCAGCAGAATATCAATCATACGCATAATAAAATGATCCACCTTGCCTCCGATATACCCAGCCAACAGGCCAAGCGGCACGCTAATAGAGAACACGACAGCAAGAACGATCAGCGAATAATATAGCGAGGTTCTTATGCCGTAAATTAAGCGGGATAACACGCAGCGTCCCAAATGGTCCGTTCCCAGCGGATATTCCAGGGAAGGCATGCTTAATTTATGCTCCATATGGATCTGCAGCGGATCGGAAGGGGCAATCCAGGGCGCAAGTAAGCCCACAAGCAGAAATAGCAGGACAATAGCTGCCCCGATTCGGGCCGCTCCTGTTCGTAGTAGTCGTGTCTGAAACATCAAAACATACTGCTCCTTCTACAAGCACTCAGCGCAGCCTGATTCTGGGGTCCAGCAGCATATGCAGCATATCTACCGCCAAATTGACCAGGACAACGACAAGCGCCATCAGTAATACGTAACCTTGAATCACAATGTAATCTTTCGCAAAAATAGCATCAACCGCATATTTACCGATGCCGGGCCAGGAGAAAATCGTCTCCACGACAACCGAACCACCAAGCAAAGCGGACATATGAATGCCCAGCAAGGTTAGGCTGGGCAACCATGCGTTACGAAGGGCATGCTTGGCAATAATAGCCCCACCGGCTAGCCCCTTGGCCCGGGCTGCCTTGATATATAGCTTGCCGAGGATATCCAGCAAGCTGGTACGAATTAGCCGAATATAGATGCCTGCCAGGCCAAAGCCCAAGGCAATGGAGGGCAAGACGAGGCTGGAAGCCCCCTCCATCCCTGTCACAGGCAACAGCTTGAGCTTGACACCCCCATAGTAAATGAGGATCAGGCTAAGCCAGTAACCAGGCATAGATACGCTAAGCAGCGCACATCCCCGACCCAAGCGATCCAGCCAGCTTCCCGGATAGAGGGCTGAGCCAATGCCAAGCGGCAGGGCAACTCCCAACGCTACCAGCAGAGAACCGGCAGTCAGCACCGCCGTAGCAGGGAATCGGCTCATTAGTTCTGTAAATACAGGCCGTCCGCTGCTATAGGAAATGCCAAGATCAAGCTGAAATAAACGAAGCAGCCAATGCACGTATTGCATATATACCGGGTCGTTCAGACCTAGCGCTTGCCGGGTTGCCTGAACCGCTTCATATGTAGGCTTGATGCCATCCCCCCGCAGCATAATTTCCGCCGGGTCGCCCGGCGTTAACTGCATGAGGCCAAAGGTGATGCAAGATATCCCCAGCAGCACCGGAACAAGCTGCAGCAGCCGCTGAAGTAGATAGCGCGTAATTGTTTTTCATCCCCTCTCCTTATTAGTAATATTTACGATTATAGCATGATCTCTTAAAATTAATAGTATTATTCAAAAAAATTACGATTTGAGGAAGTGATATTCCTTCTGCTCCACGACGTACCAAGTACAAAGACAAAAAACGCCGTCCCTATAAACCCGGACAGCGTTGATTATTGAAGCTATTCATTGATAATCCAATATCGTCTAATTACATTTCCATCCTGCTCGGTGAAATCGGTGTCACGTCTGCCCCTATTATGGAGAATTGTCTTCTCAGACGCGGTATTATCCGCATCACAGACCACCAGCACTTTGCGAATACCCAGTTTCTTCGCCTCAATTAAGGACAGCTTCAACATGGTTGCGGCGTAGCCCTTACCTCTCTCTGAAGGGCGGATGCCATACCCGATATGGCCACCCGTTTGAAGTAAGTAAGTCGAGAGCTGGTGTCTGATATTCACAGCCCCCAGTATCCGATCTTGCTCGTTGACTAGCCAGAATGTGGAGTCCGGAACCCAGCCCTCAGGAAGATTAATGCCTTGTTTATGACGCTTAAGAACTTCTAGCATAGATTGAAACTCGGCGGGATTTTTGCTGATCACCCACGGAACCATATTTTCCCCGGAGTCCTTCCACTCCTGATAGAAAGACAGATACTCCTTCTCCAACCCCATTTTCGGCTCTACCAGCTTTAAATGACTCATACGGCAATCCCCCTGTTAGAGGATGTTCAAAAAGTTGTCTTCCCAGAACGAAGCTATTCTAGGAGTAAATCCGACATCGAATCTTGAATTCAGCCGGGCCAAGCGTAGGCTTCCGTAGTATGTTTCTTGCAGAAACATTTCAGTTGCTCACGTAGATCTATCTACGCTCCGCTACTCAGTCCCTGACTTCATCCAACCTAAAGCGTTTTGAAAAAACGCACATCGGAAGCATAAGCTTCGGTCCTGCTAATCCGACTTTTTGAACACACACTGTTATAGTTTTACACTTCCCGCTTCTCCTCGGGGTTGTAAATAATCCGGCGGTAATCCCAGTCCTTTGAATCCATATCGCCTAAATACATGCGTTCATGAACCGGCACTTGTTCATATCTCTCCTTGAGCTTGGTACGGTTATATTCCGTGGGATACTCCAGATAGTTATAATAGGCCTCCCGGCAAAGCTCATGCGCCGTCTTCTCTCCCTGCAGCTTCGCATAGGAGTCCAGCAGTTCCTTCTTCTTCTCGTCAGCCTCCGATCCATACAGCATATTCGACAGGGTAATCTTGCCTAATTCAGAAATGGCAATCTCGGTAGGTTCGGAGATCTCTGTAAACAGCGTACCGTCATCGAACAGAATCAAGGTCTCATCTAGCGTATAATGCTCCTCAAAGCCCGAACCGTACACATTAACTGTCCCATTTTTATACACAACTAAATGACATAAAGAAATTCCTTCAGGTCGCTTCATGAATATATAGAAGCCCTTCCCCTCCACCGTCTGATAGAATTGCTCTTGCACGATCTGAAAGTGGACGCTGCTTGGAGATGAGGCAATCCGTCTTTGCTCCTTGAGCTTGATTTCTGCTTCAGAGATTGTATATACATTGCTAAGCTCTGGATTAAGCTTCTGTACAGTAGTCTGAATAAGTTGATAATAGCTATCCTGATCATGCGTCCAGCATGCCGATTGGATACGATACGAGCCTAACCCGAATATGGAAATGGCTTCCCCCGCCGGAATCGTTGGTGTCAGCCAACCTGACCGCAGCTTGGCTCGAAGGCCCGGCATATCGACCAACTCCCAGCAGTTCACCATCCCGTCTTCATACACGTCAGCCTGAATATAGAAGTAATTGCCCCCGTTTCTAATGATACCGGGTACCGCAGCCCCTTCAACTCTCTTCGTACGATAAATATGTTGCATAACTCTCCCTCCCTCAGCCCATCTACATTATTGCCATTTCACTTCACGGCGACCATCCCGGCCGACTATACCAAAACCTTCGGAGAACTTCTTGTCCAGAAACATGGGCAGGCGTTCCTTCAACCCTCTGGACAAAGGCAGGTCACTTAATTCGTCCCGGTCTACCCAGTACAGCTTACCTTCCTCCGTCTCTTGCAACAGCTCTCCGCTAAAGACATACGTTCTGTAACTAAATACGAAATACTTATCATGGGTTTCTTCGTTATACCAATAAATAATACCGCACAGTTCCAACTCCGATACCGTCAGTCCTGTCTCCTCTTTAATCTCCCGGATGGTAGAGTCCACGATGCTCTCGCCATCTTCCAAATGTCCACCGGGAAAAGCCAGGCCCTCCCACGACTTCACTCGCTCCTGAACCAAAACCTTATGCGTGTGGCGATCATAAATCATGCACATATTTGTTAATTCAATGTTTGCCATGCTGACATCTCCTTAGCTATTTCTCATCGGCTTGTATACCCTATAGCATAACATTACGGCCGGGTCAGCTACCAAATAAAAGTCACCAAGCTACTGCTCAAATTCATCACGGCCAGTAAGATAACCGATGAGACAAGGGACGTCAACAGTTGCTTGCCTGCCAAAGCAGAAGCTACGGACCACCCCATCTCCTTCTTGATGGTCCATAACGTAACCAGACAGGCAGTCAGGGTCGACGCCAAATATACAAGAAGAAATATCTGACCTGCACTCATTGATCTTAGCAGTTCTCCTTCTCCTTGATTCAGCACCAGCAAGCCGTCCTTGCGCACGATTGAAAATATGATTCCTCCCGCTGCTTCCTCAGGCAGATGGAATACGCGGAGAAGCGGACCCGCTGCCGCTGAGAGCATGCCAATCAAGCCGGACGCCTGCATAGCTGTAGCAATCAAGCAAATCAGCAGAAAGATAGGCATGGCCTGAAGCAAGAACTGTTTAATTACGGCGCGAACCCGCCAGCTAACTGCGTGCAGCTCCGGCTGTTGCAGGAAGGTCATCGTCTCCATAGTGGGGGAACTTAGCGGCTCCTTCCCCCGGTTCCATATTCGCGTATGCCAAGCTCCAATGAAACCAAGCACCATCATGTAGGGGACGAACAGCCATGGATAACCTGCTGAGCCGAACACCGATAAGGAGGCCCCGATCTGATAGCTGCAAGCTGAACCGTAGGCGATTAGCGATATGCAGGATCGCCTTGTGCAGGCGCTACAAGCCCGGCTCTGGAAGACAGCCACCACATTGCAGCCAAACCCCGATAATACAGGAATCAAATCACGCCCATGAAGCCCGATGCGCCGCATTGGACCATCCAGAGCTTGGGTAATCCGATCCTTGAGACCACTTTCCTCAGTCACAGCAACGCTAAGGCCCAGCAGTAAGACCACCGGAAAGGCCCACAGGAACGAATAAATACCCAGGGTGAGCATGCCGTAATCCCCTACGAGGAATAGTCGAAGCAACTCTGGCCACTGCACGATTGCTACTTTGACAGGTTCTATTAAATACTGGTCTATTAATGGCTGCAGCCATGACGATAACAGGTAGGCCACAATGACGGGAATGGCAAAAATCAGCAGCATAAGCCCAAATGACAGGGGGCTGCCCCAGCGTGGATGCTCCAGCCAAGAGGTTTGCGGGTGCAAAGCATCAATCTCTTCCAGAGACGGTAAGCCGCCGTTTGACAGAGATAATGGGCCAGCTGCCTTCAGTCTGCTCAGCAACTCGGTCCGATCTGTTAGCGTAAATGTGCGGGCATCCATCGCGTATACCGGAATCCCTAATCCCTCGGTACAGGATTGTTCGAGCTTGGACAAGCCAGAAGGAATTTTATCGGCAAAGGTGAGTATCAGTAAGGTCCGTTTACCTACAAGCTTGGGGGAACTTAATAAGATTGGCAATTCTCTGGCAATATCCATGGCTCGTACGACCAGCATTAGAATATCTGCATCCGTAGTGGCATCCAGGGCCATGCTGGTGGTGAGGCTATCATCATTTCCCCGGATACCGGGCAGATCCGTCAGAGCGAATTGGCGCGACATGTTCCCTCTCCGTGCAGTAATTGTAGAGCCCCGGAAATTAGCCTCTTCCCCAGTGTCTTGACCGGTAAGACCACGAAATAGCGTTGATTTGCCGGAGGATTCAAGGCCAAGCATAATAACATTTTGTCGCGGTGATATGACTTCCATCGTATTTACGGCTTCCTCCCTCTATGCTCGCTATGAATTTTTTATTTAATCGTAATATTTACGATATGAGGAGTATAATAATCTCCTTTTCTCTTGTCAACAATAATGATCATCCTAATTGCAAAAGCTATTCGTTATCTTTAAGCTTTATATAGTAGAAAGTTGAACGTAAATAAGGAGAGAACTCACGTGGCTTATATTGAATTTAATCATGTCATCAAGGAGTACGCCTCGGAGGGCGTGGCTATACGTGCCCTGGACGAAGCCAGCTTCTCGATTGAGGAAGGCGAATTAGCGGTGATTCTCGGAGCTTCGGGGGCCGGTAAAACTACGGCATTGAACATCCTGGGAGGCATGGACACGGCCTCTTCAGGCGAAGTGATCGTAGATGGCGAGCTCATCTCCAAGTACAATTCCAAGCAATTGGTTGGCTACCGCCGTACAGATATCGGCTTTGTCTTTCAATTCTATAATCTGGTGCCAAATTTGACGGCACTGGAGAACGTGGAATTGGCAGCGCAGATTTGCGAGAATTCGCTGGACGCTGAGGAAACGTTGAACAAGGTTGGGCTTGCTGACCGCATCAGTCACTTCCCAGCCCAATTATCAGGCGGTGAGCAGCAGCGTGTGTCCATTGCCCGCGCGCTTGCCAAGAATCCCAAGCTGCTCCTCTGTGATGAACCCACCGGTGCGCTCGACTATACGACCGGTAAGCAAATCCTGCAACTGCTGCAGGACACCTGTCGACGGGAGAAGATCACTGTGCTGCTCATTACCCATAACTCTGCACTCGCTCCAATGGCTGACAAGGTCATTCATTTCAAAAGCGGCAAAGTGGTCAAGACTGCACGTAACGAACAGCCTGTGCCCATTGCGCAGATTGAGTGGTAGTTATGAATAAGGCGTATCAAAAGGATATCGTCCGTTCCATTCAAAAGGGCTGGAAGCGCTTCTTGTCCATCCTGTTCATCACCGCCCTGGGTGTGGCTATGCTGACGGGCTTATATGCAGCCTGCCTCGACATGTATTATTCTGCGGATAAGTTCTATGATGAGCAGAAGCTGTTTGACATTCGCATTCTCTCTACCCTCGGACTGACAGAAGAAGATATCCGGCTTTTGGCTCAGGTAGACGGAGTTGAAACGGCCGAAGGCGGGTACAGTGAGACCGGGCATACCGAGGTGGAAGGCATCCGCAAGACGGCTGAAGTCACCATGATGAGCCCACAGGGTCTTAATGCCCCTTATCTGCTGGAAGGCCATCTGCCTGGCAAGGCAGGAGAAATCGCCGTCCCCCGCAAGTATCTGGACGAGAGCGGTAAAACAATTGGCGACACCCTGACGCTTGAGGAAGATGAGGAGCCCGGGGAGGATGCCAATAACACCGATACCCATTCAGAGGTAGAACTGGAACTTGAGGATGACGTAAGCCTGGAGGAGACAGATTCACTTGAACGCACCAGCTTTACGATCACGGGTCTCGTGATGGACCCGATGGATATCCAAGGCAGCGGTGCGGATAACATCTTCCGCGCTACCGCTTCCTCCGACTATACATTCTTCATCACCCCGGCGGATGTGAACACTAAGGTCTATACCGTAGCCCATCTTGTGCTCGCTGGAACAAGAGATATGGACAGTTACTCTGACGAATATGATGAAGTGGTTGAATCAGCAATGAGCCAGATTGAGAACAAGATTAAGACGCAGCGGGAACAGGCCCGCTATGAGGATGTAGTTGTAGAAGGCCGCAAGAAGCTGACAGATGCAGAAGCCACCGTCGATGAGAAGCTGGCGGATGCGGACAAGAAATTAAGCGATGCCCGCAAGGAGCTTAAGGAAGCTAAGCTGGAACTCGCTGAGGGTGAAGCTACCCTGAATGCTGAGGAGAAGGATGCCGCCGAGAAGTTGACCCAGGCTCGGGCAGAGCTAAATCGTAATAAAGCTAAGCTGGTAGATGCGCAAAAGCAGCTTGATGCTGGCAAAGCGAAGCTCAAGGAAGGCGAGACGGAGCTTGACGCCAGTGCCGAGAAGCTCACTGCAGGTCGGCAGCAGTTGGCTAAGGAACGGCAGCAAGCCGAGGAACAGCTCGCTGCAGCGGGACGGCAACTGGACGAAGCTCAGGCACAGTTGAATCAGGCCCGCGCCCGCCTGGAGCCCCAGATCGCTTCGCTCAAGAGCGATCTGGGGGCATTATGGCCCGAGCAGGAATGGAATGCGCTGGTCCAGGCGGCTGCGACGCTCGCCGCAGCCGGTGCGGATGATCAGGCGATCGCCCAAGGCACCGGAAGCGAAAGTGCGGCGCTCGCCGCCGCGCTTCCGGAGGGGTCCGGCGCCGCCGTGGAGGCTGCGCTCGGCATCGGCAAGGTGACTGGCGGCCAGCAGGCGCTGGATCGCCAGAAGCAGGCTTATGCCGAGCAGAAGCAAACCGGCTTGCAGCAACTGGCAGATGCAGAAGCCGAACTCTCGGCGGGGGAAGCGCAGATTGAAGCTTCCCGCCGCACGATAGCCACGCAGAAGGCGGAGCTCACCGCCAGACAAGCGGAATTGGCCAAGGGCCAGGATGAACTGGCCGCAGGCGAAGCCAGACTGGAAGCCGAGGAAGCGGATGCGAAGGCCAAGATTGCCGATGCCCGTAAGGACATCGCCGAGGGCAAGAAGGAACTGGCCGCTGGTGAAGCCGAGCTTACCGAGCAGGAGCAGGAATTTGCCAGCAAGAAAGAAGAAGCGAAGCAAAAGCTGACCGACGCTTATGCCAAGCTGGACGATATTGACACTACCCGGTGGTATGTTCAGGACCGGAGTTCCATCGATAGCTATGCCAGCTTATCCAGCGACTTGTCTTCTATTGAAGCCGTTGGCAAGGTATTTCCGATTATCTTCTTAATTGTGGCTATCCTGATGAGCTTGACCTCCATGACACGGATGGTCGAGGAAGAACGTGGGTTGATTGGAACTTACAAAGCGCTGGGCTTTGGTAACAGCACTGTCTACCGCAAGTACCTGCTGTTTGCCCTGCTGGCTTGTCTGCTTGGCGGTATTGTGGGCGATTTGTTCGGCTTTGTGTTCATGCCAAAATTTGTCGCGATTATTCTGGAGGAACTGTACAGTCTCCCCCATATTTATCTGCGATTTGACCTGCTTTATGGTGTAGGCGGCGTATTGCTATTTATCTTCGGTATTGTAGGCGCAACGTTTATCGCCTGCCGGAGCGAACTGGTGAAAATGCCGGCAGCACTGATGCGCCCCAAGGCACCACGGGCAGGCTCCCGCGTCTTTCTGGAACAGCTCCCCTTCATCTGGAATCGTCTCAAGTTCCTGAACAAGGTTACCGTCCGCAACTTGTTCCGCTATAAGAAGCGGCTGTTCATGACGATAGGGGGCATTATGGGCTGCACCGCCTTGATCCTCTGCGGCTTTGCCATCAAGGACTCCATCGTGGACTTGGCGCCCAAGCAATACGAAAGCGTTTATCAATATGATTTGATGAGCGTCTTCGAGGACAAATCAAATACCGAATTAGTTCAGAAAATATCCCGAGACAGCCGGATTACCAATTACCTCAACCTGAGAATTGAAAATGCGAAGGCGATCAATAGTGCGGAGAAGGGCGAAACCGTGCAATTCATGGTCATCCCGGATGGCGCTTCTCTCAAGGACTACATCCATATCAAGAATCTTGACGGCCAAGAGATCACGCCAAGTGACGAGGGAATCCTCCTCACCAGGAATGCCGCTACTATTCTTGATCTTAAGCCAGGCAGCAAGTTATCCTTGCAGGATATGGAACTGGTGCAGCGAGAGACCGTGGTTACGGATGTGGTGGAGAACTATTTGGGCAACAACGTATATATGACACAATCTTTGTATGAACAATTGTTCGGCCAGATGGCCCTCAACGCTGTGCTTGCCCATCTGTCCATTCCAGGTTCGGAGCAGCCAGCCTACGCGGAGGAGCTGCTTCTCGATGATGCCGTGCTCTCTGCCGTCAGCACCGTAGCGCTGCGGGCAGACTTCGGCTTTGATCTGATCAATGCCGTCGTACTACTTATTACAGCCATGGCTGGAGGTCTCGCCTTCGTCGTGTTGTTCACGCTGTCAAATACGAATATCTCGGAACGTGTC
This sequence comes from Paenibacillus sp. 1SOY10, assembly GCF_056836745.1. Lineage (NCBI taxonomy): Bacteria > Bacillati > Bacillota > Bacilli > Caryophanales > Paenibacillaceae > Paenibacillus > Paenibacillus sp. 1SOY10. The sequence continues at coordinate 620,534 of NZ_JBXENK010000001.1, forward strand.
AGAGAGCTTGCTACAATCAAAGTATTAGGCTTCTATGATAAAGAAGTGCATCAATACGTGAACAAGGAATCGTTGATTCTGACTCTGATAGGCATCTTGATTGGATTGCCCGTAGGGCGGATATTAAGTGGATTCCTGACCAGTGCACTGAATATGCCAGCGATGTATTTTGCGGTACATGTCGAGCCCGTCAGCTATGTACTATCCGCAGGGATTACGTTCTGCTTCGCCATTCTGGTTAACTGGATGACCAATCGGACGCTGAACCGCATCAATATGGTGGAAGCTTTGAAAAGTGTGGAATGATGTAAAACAGGGATACTGCTCTCTTATGGAGCGGCATCCCCGTTTTTTTGCGTTCTAGGATAGGTGATGGAGTGTTCCCCCTTATTTGGCGGCCCCTTTGCTCTGCCAAGCTTCCAGGTTCAGTTGCGAGTTGATACTCGCCGCTGTCAGACTACCCATCGAAGCCGCAGCAATGGCCTGATGCATTCGGGAGGCGATATCTCCCGCACTGTAGATGCCTGGTACATTCGTAGCCCCGACCATGCCGAGCATGTCCACAGCTACCACGCCCGTGTCTGACATCTCACAGCCTAATTGCTGCGGCAAATCTGATCCAGGTACCAGATCCGGCTTGAAAAAGATACCTCTGCAAGGGATGACGGTTCCGTCCTCCAGCAGCACCTGCTGAACGATTCCGTCCCTGGATTCAATGGCCTTAATCGGAGAGGTGTGAAGCGGAATTTGATGCCTGCCAAGCTCCTCTCGCTGCTCATCCGTCAAGCCATCAGGACCGTGGGTGCAGAAGGTCAGACGACTCGACCAACCCGAGATGATTGGAGCGAAATGCATCAGTTCAGGGCCGGAGTTGATAATTACGAGCGGTTCGTCCCGAAGCTCCCACCCATCGCAGTATGGGCAAACGAAGGCGCTCTTACCATACACCTCGGCCAAACCGGGAATACCCAGTGGCCGATCCTTCATCCCTACAGCAAACAATAGCTTCTTGGCTGCAAAGACATCTCCCTCGCTTGTTGATGCCTGAAAATGACCATCTGCTCCGGTAATTCCAGTAACGGCATGCCGTACGAAGGAAACCGAAGGGTATCTACTGATATCTTCCATCGCCAAGCGGCGAAGTTCACTTGGCCGAATTCCATCTCTGGTGAGGAATCCATGCGCCTCCTGCGTAACAGCATTACGTGGCTTCCCTTCGTCAATAACTACAACACGCTTGCGAGCTCTCCCCAATACGAGTGCCGCGCTCAAGCCCGCAGGACCCCCGCCGATAATGATAACATCCAAAAGCTCCTTATTTGCCATTACAAAAAAACCTCCCTGGACCTGAGATGTCCATAATTAAAGTAAAGAGCAGCCACTCTACTGTTAATCAGTACCCCAGTTGCAATTGTAGATTCATAATGTCGATAATATACCATCTTGCATTCAATTGCAAATCGCCAGGTGAGAATATAGCCAACTAGGAGCCTTCCGCAATATCATGTCTTATTCCCTTAAGAGCGAGCCATGCAATCAATAGCTGTTGAATTCTCAAGCGGTCCTGAGGATCAATGCTGTGCGACACTTTGCGAGTCAGGTCATATCGCTTGCCCAAATACTTGGTCTCCCCATAAATAAGGGCATCCAGATGGTCCACTCCCGGCATCTCCACGTCAATAGGCAGAACTAGCGAATGCTCCACCAAATAAATGACGGCCGCGCGGCCATGAGACTTCCAATAGAACCCATCCTCGGCCTCGTCCATCCCATCCGCCTGAATTTGATCCATCCTGAGTTGCTCTGCGCTCATCTTTATATCTCCCCTGCCTTCCCCATCCACAAATTATTTTTCATTAAAATTTAAGAATATCACAATTAAACTAGCCCATTAGAGTCATGTGCTCCCTCTCTAAATAGATTAACATGATTTCATCTGTTCCACAGGAGATGTAAAAATATATTGACGAGGAGATTCCCATGGGTCATAAAAACACCTTCAACCCGCTGCGCCGGCTTCATTTCTATGCGGCTTGGCTGATTACGCCACTGCTCATTACGCTCAGCTTATCCGGGATTGGCTTTCTGTTCTATACCGATATCGAGAAGAACATGTACGAGCATGAATTTTTCGGAGACAGCAGCATCACCTCCAGACAAACGATAGATGAGGCGATTCAGCAAATCAGTCAGCAATACCCCGATTATACGATTGCCAAAATCAGCATCATGGAAGACCCGTACAACCATCGGGTAACCATCAGCAACTCCTCAGGAGAGACACAATATATTTTCGTGGACCACCATAATCAGATCGTGGCTAGTCAAAATGCCAAACATACTTATTCCAACCTGATGCGGAATTTCCATAGTTCGCTGTTGACGCAGCAGACCTGGGTCCGTTATCTGGTGGAACTGACGGCTTGCTGGACGGTGTTTCTGATCGTGTCCGGTATCTACATGACCTTCAAGAAGAGATTGCTCACGGCCAAATCTGCCCAGGCTGGTAAGCCCTTGCGATTGCAGAAGATTCACGCCGTGCTGGGATTGGTCATTGTCTTGCCATTAGTCGTAATTATATTGACCGGCATTCCCTGGTCCGTCTTCATGGGCAGTCATATTAGCAAGCTGGGGCAAGAGTACCCGGCCTTGGGCAGAACGGAGCTACGGTATAATCCGCCGCAATCAGATGTCAATGAGATTCCTTGGGCTACCCGAAGCCTGGATCAGCCGACCTCAGACCAAGGTGGTCATGCCGATCATCACTCCACAGGAGAAGCCGCAATCAATCTAGCGCATCAACAAAGCTTGGCAGCCATCATCAAGCTAGCTCAAGCCGAGGAGATTCGTCGCCCCTTCTCTATTGTCTATCCGGCGAATGAGCTAGGTATATTCACCGTGTCCAAAGGCAGCAACACGGGTGTGACCGGTCTGGATGTGAGTCCTTATGAGGAGACAACCGCTTATTTTGATCAATATTCCGGGGATCTGATCGCCAAGATCGATTTTGCGGATTATGGAATCATCGGCAAGTGGTTTACCTGGGGAATTCCGCTGCATGAAGGGCATTTATTTGGCCTGGCTAATAAAATCTTGAATCTGTTGGTCTGTCTTGCCTTCCTGGGGGCGATTGCAATGGGATTCATTTCATGGATGAAAAGGGTAAAACCCGGCGATCTCAATCTCCCGCAGCGAATTAATAAACCCTGGTCTGTTGGCGCGTTGCTCACCTTATTCATTCTGGGAGTGCTTATGCCGTTGTTCGGCTTATCTGTCCTCGTCATCTTGTTGGTTGAGTTCACGATCTACTATATGACCAGAAATAAAGAAAAAACTGCCAGCTAGCCTGCCACGCGATACTCTGCATAAGGATGTATGTGCCAACAAATACGCCCCGGCCGATGACGAAGATTCGTCACTGGCCGGGGCGTTAGCTTTATCCTCAACGCGGAGCCAATCCACCCCATAGCAACTGGACGATATCGGAAGCAGCCTGCTCCACAGTGCGCTGATCGTTCATGATTTCCTTCCGGTTGCGGACCGTCAGCATAGCCACGAACAAATGTGACAGTAGTAAAGGATCACAGGGCGCTATCTCACCTTTCTCCATCGCTTCCTGAAATGCTTGCTCCAGTACGGTATGGAGAGACCCTTCAGATTCTCTAATCTCAGCAATCTGTTCCTCGGATAAACCTGGTGAAGCCTCGCGCATCATCGTCTCGAAGTCAACATGGGTATTTTGCATATGCTTGATCGCCACCTCCAGCAGGCGTTCCCGCAGTGTCCCAGGACCCTGGATGATGGATGCCGTCTGATCACGCGCAATCTTCAGCACGAATACCAAGCATTTGGTGAATAAGATTGCTTTATTGCTGAAGTAGTAATAGACGCTGGCCTTCGTTACGCCGCAGGCCTTGGCCACGGTCTCGAGCGATACTTTCTCAAAGCCCTGCTCCATAAAGAGAAAGGAAGCAGTACGCATAATTTGCACCATCGTTTGTGGGGATTCGGTTGCTTTGGGGCGGCCTGGCTTACGTTTGCCCGTTGGTTTGTTCAAGGCCTGATCCTCCTATGTAGACAAAATTTAAAATAAAGCATTGATTAATTAACCTTCCGGTATATATAATTGTTGTATTCACAATTATATTGTATACGATACCTGATCGATGATGAAAGGAAGGATTATAATGTTCAAGCAAATTGGAACTTGGTTTACCGGGCCCAAGGCCCGCTGGGCAACACTTCTGGCCTGGATTGCCATCGCGGTTCTACTAACTATCTTCTTGCCGGCTGTAGGCGACGAAGAACGCAATAATGCGCCCAATCTTCCGCCAGGTAGCCCTTCCTTGCAGGCTGAGGCCGTAATCGAGCAGTATTTCCCCGGTGAGTCCGGCTTCCCTGCTCTGGTTGTCTGGCAACGCGCCGAGGGTCTGAATGAACAAGATTATGGTCTCATCGCGAATATTTCACAACAGTTAGAGGAATCGCCCCTTGAAGGCCAAGGAGCTCTGGTCCCTCTTCATCGACTTCCGCCTCCTGCCCTGGCGCAAATGGCCTCGGAGGATGGTAGCACGTTCGTGCAACCTCTTATTTTTCAGGAGGGCCTGGAGACCGGACTACTCAAGAAAAGCTTACATGAGCTACAAGAACGGGTCAAGGCTGCAGCAGACAGTGACCCCTTCGCCGTGACCCCCGGTGCTTCGGATGAACTTAGCTTGCGTATTAGCGGACCCGCAGGAATTGCCGTAGATGCTACGGATTTGTTCCTTGGTGCAGACTTCGTACTCTTGGTCGCCACCGTACTGCTTGTACTGGTACTTTTACTCTTGATCTATCGTTCTCCTATTCTGGCGATCATTCCACTGGTTGGCGTCGGATTTGCCTATGTAGTAACAAGTCCCATTCTGGGCTGGTTGGCTCGGGAAGGCTGGATTGTAGTCGATTCTCAGGCGATTGCGATTATGACCGTGCTGCTCTTCGGCGCAGGAACCGACTATTGCCTGTTCTTCATCACCCGCTTCCGGCAAGAGCTGTTGCATGATGGCCGACGCACCAGCGCTCTGCGCCGTTCCTTCCAGGGCGCCTCGGGAGCGATTGCCATGAGCGGCTTTACTGTCGTGCTATCGCTACTGGCACTGCTCGTCGCCAAATACGGCGCCTACGAACGCTTCGCGGTGCCTTTCAGCTTGTCCATTCTGGTGATGATGATCGCCAGTCTGACGCTGGTTCCCGCCTTGCTCTCGATTATCGGCCGGGCCGCCTTCTTCCCGTTCATTCCGCGTACGCCTGAGGAAGAGCAAGCCCGGGCGGCCCAGAAAGGGAAGCCCTACAAGCCGAGAAATCCGGAACGCGGGTGGGGCGCACGCATTGGCAAGCTTGTTGTCAGCAAACCATGGACCGTCGTGGCTTCTTGTATAATTGTACTCGGTTTGCTAGCGACCTTCGCTACGCAAATCTCCTTTACGTACGATTTGTTGTCGTCCTTTCCGAAGGATATGCCATCTCGCCAAGGCTTCGAGCAAATCGCCAAAGCTTATACACCTGGGGAATTGGCGCCGGTGACGGTAGTCGCCAAGGATGGACCTGATCTTACGGAAGCGTTACTGGCCCATCCAGCAGTAGACCATGTTGGGGAGGCTCAAGTAAGTACCACTGACCCGGCCTATTCCTCTTATAGCGTCGTGCTTGCCATCAATCCCTATTCTCTGGAAGCTATGGAAGCTATACCAGAGCTACGGGAGCTGGCAGCAACCGCTCTGGAAGCGGACGGCGTTGCTCAGGCCCACGAGTCCGTGTGGGTATCTGGCCAAACGGCAGAGCAATATGATACAAAAGCGGTAAACGACCGTGACAATAGGGTTATTATTCCCTTGGTCATCGCTCTGATTACACTCTTATTATTGATCTACTTGCGCTCCGTGACGGCCACAGCTTACCTGGTGCTGACCGTTCTGTTATCCTATGCGGCGGCACTTGGACTGGGATGGATTATTCTGCATTATGGATTTGGTGTAGAGGCCATTCAGGGTTCTATCCCTCTGTACTCCTTCGTCTTCCTGATCGCACTTGGTGAGGATTATAATATCTTTATGATCTCAAGTATTTGGCAGAAAGCCAAAAGAATGCCACTCAAGCAAGCGATTAAGGAAGGGGTGGCCGAAACGGGTGGTGTCATTACCTCCGCCGGGCTGATTCTGGCAGCAACGTTCGCCGTCCTCGCCACCATGCCCATTCAAGTGCTGGTCCAGTTCGGGTTCATTACTGCCATCGGGGTACTGATGGACACCTTCATCGTCAGACCATTCCTCGTACCGGCCCTGACCTCCTTGCTCGGCAACGCCGCCTTTTGGCCGAGCCGAGTCAAGCCAAAGGATACTCTCAAGGAAATGTCTGCGGATTAAGGCGGATAGAATCTATCACGTAGCACACAAACAGCCTCCATCCTCCCTTGCGAACAAGGGCGGTAAAGGCTGTTTTTTTACATTATATATGGAGATTGCGAGTGTACCTCGATTCAAACGGCAAGACCGAACTCACCAACTGATTCACATACTCACTCTTGGCACAGGTATAGTGATTGCAATCCAGTTCCTCCAGTATAACCCCATCCCGCAGGAAGGCCAGCCGATTACACAGATAGGCAACCGCCTGGAGATCATGGGCAATGAACAGATAGGTTAATTGAAAATCCACCTGCAGCTCCTTAAGCAGCGTAAGAATCTGTGACTGCACAGACACATCCAGCGAACTGATAGCTTCATCCAAAATGAGATAACGTGGACGGGTAGTCAGTGCCCTTGCAATGCAGATACGTTGCAGTTGTCCGCCGCTCAATTCATGCGGGTATTTGTCCAGATAATCCAGTGGCAATTGCACCCGCTCCATCAACTCGGAGGTGACGGATTCGTTACTGGCCTGCTGCGGCCTGCTGCCCCCATGCAGCATGCGAAGCGGCTCCTCTACGATTTGCCGCAGGGTCCAATTAGGGTTCACTGAAGTGCGATAGTCCTGAAACACCACACTAAACTTCCCTTTGTTCTGCTTAATCCATTTGTGGTGGGGTAGGCCATCAATCTGGATGCTCCCACCATCATAAGCTTCGAGACCAAGCAGGATACGGGACAACGTACTCTTGCCGCTGCCACTCTCTCCCACAATCCCCAAGCAATCTCCATCGCTTAAGTGGAAGCTGACATCCGTGAGCACGTCCTGACGACTACGCCCCCAAAGTCCACGGCTGGATGTATAGCTCTTCTGCAAATGTTCAACTTGGATCATGAGCTCATGCCTCCCCCTGCTTGCAGCGTCTTGACATAGCTGTCTGATAATTGCAGACGTGTATTGACCAGATATTGCGTGTAAGGATGCTGCGGCTTATTAAACACGTTCGCCACCGTACCGTCCTCCACGATTTCTCCGTCCTTCATTACAATGACATGATCAGCTAACCGTTGAACTACGCCCAAGTCATGGGATATGAGGATCAACGTTGTGCCTGTAAGCTCCTTCAGGTATTGGAACTGCTTGACGACCTCCAGTTGATTGATGGAATCCAGCGCCGTCGTTGGCTCATCGGCAATAATCAGACTGGGCTTCAAGACGAGAGCGATCGCAATCATGCAACGTTGAAGCATCCCGCCCGACAGCTCATGAGGATAGCTCTTGTATACGGCAACAGGGTCAATGAAGTTCATCGTTCTAAGACTGTCCAGACTCAATCGCTCGGCTTCCTTTTTCGTTACTTTCAGGACCTGGACAAAGGTTTGTCGCATCTGGAAGCCCATTTTCTCAATCGGATTAAAGGCTGTCATGGCATCCTGGAGAATCATGCTGATCTTCCGGCCACGGATGGCCCGGCGCTGCTTCTCATCATCCTGCAACATATTGCGGTCCTCGAACCAAATCTCACCGTCAGATTGAATCCAGCGCGGATTGACACCCAGAATCTCCCGCACGGTCATGGACTTCCCACTGCCGCTCTCACCCACAATACCCAGACAGGTATTAGGCTGTACCGCAAAAGAGGCGTCACGAACGATGGTTTCCCCCGTCTTCTGATCCCTGATATTCAGCTTATTTACTCTCAATAGTGGCACTATCCATCTTCCTTCCTGTCCCGATCCGGAGCAGCTTGCGTTGTGGCTTGTGACGGGTCATATATGAATTGGCATTCATCGCCTGCTGCATGCTGTCCCCCAGGAAATTAAGCGCCACAACGACCAGCAAAATGGTCAAGCCAGCAGGAATCATCTGCCACGGATGAGTAAACAGCACATTCTTGGCTTCGTTCAGCATCATGCCCCATTCCGGTGTTGGCGGCTGCACACCCAGTCCCAGGAAGGACAACGAGGAAATGCTGAGGATGACCCAGCCCATCTCCAGTGTCGAGTGAGTCGTCACTTCTCCGGCAATGCCAGGCACGATATGCTTCCTCATAATATATAAGGAAGACGCCTGATGAACCTGCGCAAACTTTACATAGTTCTTGGAGCGATATTGCTGCACGCTGCTGTAGATCATGCGGGTATACCATGCCCATTTGGACAGGATATTGGCTATAACGATGTTCAGAATTCCCGGACCCAGCACGCCAACGATAGCCAGAATCATGACCTCGGAGGGAAACGACAACATCACATCGCACACTCGCAAGATGACTTCCCGAACTTTCCCGTTAGAATAACCGGCTAGAATACCGAAGGCGACTCCGGATATGATCGTGACGGCCATAGCCAGAAAGGCATAGAAAAACGTGGTCCGAATGCCAAACAGAATCCGGGAGAGCAAGCATCTTCCCAGATGGTCCGTCCCCAGCGGATATTCGGCGCTTGGCATCGCCAGCTTCACATCGACTCGTAGCAACGTGGGATCATGCGGTGCAAGCAGCGGTGCAAAGAGTCCAGCCAGGGAAATGAGACCCAAAAAGACCAGACACAACAGGCCCAGCTTATCCTGCTTAAGACGCTTGAAGTAACTCATTTGGCCTCCCTCCGTAATCTGGGGTCAATCATGACAATACAAATATCTACCAATAAATTGCAGATAATAAATAGAACCGCCATCATCAGAATATAAGCTTGAATAACCGGATAATCCGAATTAAAAATAGCTTTGACGCACAGACGCCCAATCCCCGGCCACGCAAATATGTTCTCCACAATCACTGTCCCCGCGATCAGACGCGGAATGGACATCCCAAAGGCCGTTAGCGAGGATTGAATGGAATTCGCAAATATCTTCCCTACAACCGTGCTTTGCTGAAGTCCTCTCAACTTGGCATAGAGAATGAAGTTCTCGCTGGCATTCTGAATCATATTATTGCGAATCAGCCTGACATACGTAGACAAGAAGGTCAGAGATAACGTCAAGGCTGGCAAAATGATAGAAGCAGGTCCATTCATGCCACTGGTCGGCAGCCAGCCCAGATAGACGGAGAAGTACCACATCAGCAGCAAGCCAATCCAGAAGCTTGGCATCGCAGCCAGCACAAAGATAAATCCCCGCAGGAAGCGATCCTGCCACCGGTTCTCGAAGATGCTGCAAATAATGCCTATCGAGATACTGAAAATAACGATCAGAAGCAGCGTAACCCCGGCTAATTGAAGGGTAGGAGGAATGGCTTGCTGCAACTCCTCCAATACAGGCTTCTTATTCACGAAGCTCTGGCCGAAGTCCCCTTGCAGGCTATCGAAGATCCAGTTCTTATAGCGAATGAGAAAAGGATCATCCAATCCCAATTCTTCTCTCATCTGCTGCACAACTTCTTCGGTTGGCGTAATCTGATTGACACGCAGGGCAATCTCCGCCGGATCACTGGTCCGCAAATTGATCAGCACAAAGGCCATAAAGGTAACCAGGATCAACAACGGAAATGTGCCCAAAATCCGTTTGGTCAAATACTGTTTCATGATAGAATCACTCTTCGCTTACTCAAAATACATGAGTTCAAATGGAATTTCATATTGCGATACGTTAAACGTCACACCTTGAAGTGCCTCGGAATGAATAGCCTTCACCACGGAATACGTCAATGGCAGATATACCGCTTCCTCATGCACGTAACTGAAGATTTGCTCATATTTATCGGCCCGTGCTGCTTCATCTTGCTCTACCAATACCTCACCAATCGTCTGATCTAGCCATTCCTTCTTCTCCAGGCCAGCCTGCGCCTGATAATCGCCATGAGATGGTACACGCCAAGTAGATACATAGGTCTGCGGGTCGTAAGGCAGCCCCCAGGACAAGGAATATTGCAGATCGAACTCCCCTGACTTCTGCCGGTCAAAATAAGCCTGCTTTTCCTCGCCCAGCAATTCCAGCTCTATGCCGATGGCTTTGAGATCATTTTGCATGGACTCGCCAATCGTCTTCTCTTGCGCATTGTCCGAGTTATAGGAGAGCATCAGGCTCAGCTTCTTGCCCTCCTGATAACGGTAACCATCCTCGGATTGAGTCCACCCGGCTTGATCCAGCAAAGCTTCAGCCTTGGCCACATCGTAGGGACGAGGCGTAAGCTCGATGTCCGCATATGGAGTGGACTTGGACATCAGCACGTCAGCAATTTGTTCTGTATCGTTCAGAATACCCGTCGCAATCGTCTGCTTGTTAATCGCATATTGCAGTGCTTCGCGAACCAGCTTGTCTTGCGTAAATTCCCGCTTGCTATTCAGCAGAATGGAACGTGAGCCTGACGGCGGGCTGATCTTCGTGATATATTTGCCTTGCTCCTGTAAGGAGGTGAAGGCATTGGCATCCAGCATATCTCCATCTGCACCAAAGATCAGGTCAATCTCCCCGTTTTGCAGGGCTAGCAGGATCGTTTGATGATCCGGCATCACCTTCCAGCGAACGTGCTCGATTTTCGGCTTATCTCCCCAGTACTGCTCATTGACAGTAAACAAGGCATACTGATTATCTTTATGCTCTGCCAACTGATAAGGTCCGGTTCCGGCATAGCCGTTCACCCCATTGGCGGTAGTCCCCTCAATAAAGCTGTTCGGCGAGATCATTCTAAACGGCCGGGTAAGGCCTAGCTCCTCCAGCGTCGGATAATACGGGTTCTTTAAGGTCAAGACAAAGGTGTGCTCGTCTACGACGGCGGTGCTGTCAATGACTTGAACCAGATTCAGCCAGGCATTCTTCTCATAGTTGGCGACGACGGCATCGATATTTTGCTTGACCGCCTCAGCATTAAATGGTTCCCCATCATTAAATACAACTTGTTCTCGCAACTTGAAGGTATAAGTCAATCCATCCTCCGATATGTCCCAACTCTCAGCCAGCTTGGGCTGAACGCCTTCTGGCGTGTTCACCACCAGCGATTCAAACACCATATTCTGCGCGGCCAACTCCCCGCCCGTCAGGTGAGGGTTGATATCTCGGATATCCTTGGTGCTGGCAAATACCAACTCGTTCTTCTTCTCCCCTGAAGCCTGTGTCGTCTGCTTGGCCTGCTGCCCGCAGCCTGCCACCAGAATCAGTAATGCTATAAGTCCTGCTAACCATTTCGTCTTCATCATATCCTCCTGAATAATCGTTATTTAATTTGACCTGTGATGAACAATAGAAGCCTGCGGCCGATATGGGCTTACACTCGCTGTTAAACTCCGATTTTTTGAATAAATTGAACCTGAAAAGGTGAAAATCTGAGTTTAAAGGCGACCGCTTCCGCTGTTTCAGCTCCATACCGGCTCTCCGGCTACTTGTTCACATCGCTGTTAAAAACTGATTAATTACGTCTGGCAAACCAGCCGTTCTATCTTCCTTGTATATACCGAAGTACATAGGGTACGCATGAGATGGAAGGTGACAAAAGCAAGCCAGAGCCCATGGTTGCCCAAGTAGATCACTGCGAGCCACTGCACGGGAATGTAGATTAGTAGTGAAATAAATATGCCATTGCGGATCGCCCATACTTGGGTCACTCCCGAGAAGATGCCTTCAAGCTGCAAGCCCCATACACCGGCTATACTGTATAAGGCAATCCAGACCAGATGCTCCCTCACCACTAGCTGTACCTCGGAATTTGCTGTGAACAACGAAATAATTCCAGACGGAAAGCTCAGCAGGATTAAGGCTAGCAATACGGCAAATATCGCGCCCCACACTGCCGACAAAGAGTAAGCGCGGCGGTAGCCCTGGTGACTTCCTTCACCTACCGCTCGTCCGGCAATGATGCTGGAGGCATTCGCCAGTCCGCTGAACACATACGCCAGCAAGTAGTGAAGCTGTAGCAGGATCGCATTACCCGCCAGTGTCATCTCATCCATGCGTGCTCCCTGGGCCATGAACAAGCTGGTCATAATGAGCAAGCAGACCGTTCGCAAGAAGAGATCACGGTTGACCACCAACATCCTCTTCGCCTGTCCCGGCTGGAACAGCTTCCCAATCCGTAGATGCTCCACAGACAGTCTGCCACTATATCGCATGATGACTAACCCGATGACTACACCGAAGATTTCCGACACCAACGTGGCGGTCGCAATCCCGGCCACTCCAAAGTCCAAAGCCAAGGCAAGCCAGATACTAAGCAGCATATTTAGCACATTCACCAGCAGTTGAGAGACCAGGGTCCACTTGACCTTGGACATCCCCAGCAGCCATCCGGTGATGACATAATTGATCAGAGCGAATGGCGCGCCCCAGATCCGGATATTGAAATAAATGCTCGCTTGTTGAAGCACCGCCTCGCTCCCCCCGATGAGCTGCATGGAGGCCAGAAGGATGGGCTTCTGGGCGATGATGAAGACTACGCCCATGACCAGGGCAATCAGCATCGGCCTGAAGCAGGCGTAAGCAAGCTGATCGTCTTGCTTCGCTCCTAAAGCTTGAGCCGTAAATCCTGTTGTACTTACTCTAAGAAAACCAAACAACCAGTACATATTGTTGAAAATGAGACTTCCTACCGCTACGCCACCAATATAAGCCGCTTGGTCCAGTCGACCAGCAACGGCCGTATCCACCGCGCCCAGCAGCGGGACCGATAGACCGGATAAAATGAGCGGTATGGCAAGTTTGAAATACTGTTGATGCGTCATGTCTCTCCCTTTTATATGTAATTATTACGATTTTAGCGCAATAAAAAAGGCGCTCGCTGAATGTTTGCGCCGGTATGCACGAAACTGAACTCATTCATTTAATCGTAATCGGTACGAATAACATTATATTGAATGAATTCAGGTCTTGTCAATCTTATTTATTTATTTGGCTCTAGCAACTGCTGCAACTTCGCTTCCGTAGCTGTTCCCGCCGTCGGAGTGTAAATGCTGCATCGCAGATCATCCGGGCCGTATACTTTGAGGGAGGTTAGCTCGTATATCATTTTGCCCGCCTTCGCATGTCTGAATTCCAAATGAACATCCGGCGCATAGCTGACCTCGCTTTGCTCCCACATTTCTCGGAATTCCGGATAGGCTTCCTTCATCTCCGTAATGAACTGCTCATACCATTGATCCTCAACGTACTGGCCGTAATAGCTACGGAACATCGACAGGAATCCACCGGAGAACTGTTCCCAGTTGACCGCTAATCGGCGAAACTCCTGACGGGTAAATAGCAGTCGAATCACATTCCTCTCTTCTGGCGGAATCCGCTCGAAATCCACAAACACATAAGCCGCCGCCTTGTTCCAGCCCACAATATTGCATTTGCGGTCGGTGATCAGGACAGGGCAATATTTCAATTCGCTCATCATCTTCTGCAAAGAAGGACTTAGTTGCACACCCTCGGGTTCCATCGCATATTTGTCTTTGTCCGAAGTATTCTCAAAGGCTAACGAATAGAGGTAACGCTTCTCATCTGCATTTAATTGAAGTGCTGCCGAAATACCATCCAACACAGATGCAGATACCTGGATATCTCTCCCCTGCTCTAGCCAGGTATACCAAGTGGTACTCACGTCAGCCAATTGAGCCACCTCTTCCCGGCGAAGGCCTGGCGTTCTTCGGCGAGAACCCGCTGGAAGCCCTACGGATTCGGGAGTCATTCTTGCCCTTTTACTCTTGAGAAAGTCGGATAGAACCTGTCTTCTGGCATCTGTCTGCATCGTAAATAGCTCCTTCCATCAGAATTTATACCAGTATAAAGCACAACTTGTAATAGGATAACTCATGTGCCATTATAACATTCAACTAGAGGAAAAGAACTACCGAGGGAGGTTATCATTCATATGGAAAGAGTTGTTATTACAGGGGCTGGGGTCATTTCCCCGTTAGGCAATCAGGTGGACACGCTTTGGTCCAACCTCCTGCAAGGGGTACCCGGGATCAAGAGCATTGAATCACTGGATACAGCAAGACATAAGGTGAAGATTGCCGGGGCTGTAGCCGACTTTAATCCCCTCGACTACCTGGATGCCAAAGAAGCGCGACGAATGGACCGCTTCTGCCAGTTTGCACTGGCGGCGGCAGAGGAAGCCGTCAACCATTCCGGGCTGGATTTAGCCAACCTTAATCACGAACGGCTAGGCGTCTATGTAGGCTCAGGGGTGGGCGGCATACAGACATTGATGAAGCAGGCGGAGACGTTGGCTGCGCGGGGACCAGAGCGGGTAAGCCCAACGTTGGTTCCGATGTTGATTTCCAACATGGCTGCCGCGCTGATCAGTATCAAATATCAGGCACTTGGCGCAACGCTCTCCCCGGTTACTGCCTGTTCCATCGGGAATACCGCTATCGGCGAAGCCTTCTTCTCCATTCAGGCAGGCCGGGCGGATGTAATTATTGCCGGGGGAGCCGAGGCATCGCTTACCGATATCTCGCTTGCCAGCTTCTCCAATGCCACTGCTCTCTCCACAAGAAATGAAGAGCCGACTCGGGCCAGTCGGCCCTTTGATGCGGATCGTGACGGGTTTGTCATCTCAGAGGGAGCCGGTATGGTGATTCTGGAGTCGCTCTCCCACGCGCTGCAACGCGGCGCCACTATTCTTGGCGAGGTCATCGGATATGGAGCCAGTTCGGATGCCTATCATATGGTAGCCACCCCTGAGGATGGTAACGGTGCTGCGCGGGCCATGCGGTTAGCCTTGGCGGAAGCCAAGATCCAGCCTACGGATGTGGATGTAATCAGCGCCCATGCTACCAGTACCTGGATCGGGGACCGCTCCGAGACGGCCGCTATCAAGTCGGTGTTTGGGGCAGCGGCTTACGAGATTCCGGTGACGGCGAACAAATCGATGACAGGGCATATGCTGGGCGCATCCGGCGCCGTTCAAGCCATCGCCCTGATTAAATCCTTGCAAGAAGGGGTTATTCCGCCAACCATCAACCTGGAAGAGCCTGACCCGGCTTGCGATTTGGACTATGTCCCCCTGCAGGCCAGAGAAGCCAAGCTTAGAATCGGCATATCCAATTCCTTTGGCTTTGGCGGCCATAATGCCGTGATAGTATTGCAGGCCTATCCCGCCGGTTCCTAGCGTGTAGGCGAAGCACGCTACTAGCTACTCAAGCCTTGATGACGCTCTTGCATCGCCTGAAGCAGCTCAATCAGAAGCGCATTAGACTGCGCCAGAAGAGAGGGCTGTTTCATCATCTCGCCGGGGGATTGAACATAGGGACCACCCGGCTCCAGTTCATCTCCACAATGCTCCAGCAGCTTATCTATACTGTCATCGCCGCATTCCAAGTGGAATTGCAGCCCAACCACATGCCCTTGGTATTCAAAGGCCTGATTGGCACAGCCGATACTAGAGGCCACAGTCGCTGCGGTTGGCGGAAGCTCGAACGTATCTCCATGCCAGTGGAAAGGTAGCAGCTTGCGCGGGAATTTTTTGAAAAACACCGAATCCTTGGACTCTTCCTTCATGCTCACCGGATACCAGCCAATCTCCTTATATGGATTCTGATAGACTCTTCCTCCAAGAGCTTCCGCTAACAGTTGGGCGCCCAGACAAATGCCGAGGATCAGCTTCCGTTCTGCGATGGCTTTCCGGATTAACGCTTTCTCCCGTGCCAGCCAAGGATATTGCTCTTCATCGTAGACTCCCATGGGGCCGCCTAAAATGACGAGCATATCAAACTCAGAAGTAAGAGGAACATCTGCTCCTTCATATAATAGAGTGCCCGTTAGCTGAAAGCCCCGCTCCGTTGCCCAATCAGCGATGCGGGCCGGAGACTCGAATGGAACATGCTGCAAGTAGTGAATTCTCATCATAACTCTTCATCCTCCCGGCGATTGGTATATAATTATGGTGTTATAATAGCATGTTCCTTCCAGCAGGAAAATAAAAAAGCGAACCACATGCGGTCCGCTCATCCTCGATGTAACTATGCTCTTGATCCATACCTTAAACCTACAAAACGTTTGTTATCCTCATCCCACAATCGATAACGAAGGGATTGCAAGCTCAAACGAAATCCAATAGCCGGGACATTCTTCAGTAGATCGTTACTTTCGTGTATGCGCTCCAAATAATAATTGGGTGCTTGAGGAACCAAATGATGAATATGGTGGTAACCGATATTCCCCGTTAACCACTGCAACCATTTAGGCAACTTGTAAAAAGAGCTCCCCTGTATAGCTGCATAAATATAATCCCATTCATTCTCATACTCGAAATACGTATCCTCAAACTGATGTTGCACGTAAAACAACCAGATGCCCGCAGCTCCTGCCAAGTATAGGATAGCCCCTTGTATCAAGAGAACTTCTTTCCAACCTAATAACCAGCCAAGTAAAGCCACCAATCCAACGATCATTATATTCGTGAAGTAAGTGCTCAGCCGCTCTTTACGCTTGGCACCCTTCCGATTCCACCGATATTCAAATACAAATAGAAATATAGGCCCAAGTCCGAATAAAACTAGTGGATTTCGATAGAGTCGGTAACCAAGACGCTTCCATGCCGATAGATCAGCATATTCCTTCACGGTTAAGGTCCAGATATCGCCTGTACCTCTCCGAGATAAATTACCGCTGGTTGCATGATGGACGGAATGCTCATTTTTCCATTGACCAAAGGGGAAAAAGGTAAGGATTCCTGTTATCGTACCCACAATTTCATTCGCTTTCTTCCCCTTGAAAAAGGATTGATGACAGCAATCATGAAAGATAATGAAGATACGAACCAGAAAGCCTGAGGCGGGAATAATTAACGCCAACGTGAGCCAGACAGAAACGGAAAGACTCATATAAGCCAGACTCCATAACAGGATAAAAGGAACAATGCTATTGATTAACTGCCAGACACTTTTCTTTAAGACCGGCTTGCTGTACGAAATCACCTGTTTTTTCCACTGATTAAATTGCTGTAGTGACTTCATTACAAGCCCCGTTTCCTAATGTAGTTCCTATTCGTACAAGCATTATATAGTAGACAGCCTAACACAAGGCAACTGCCCCATATCGTGAGAGTCATTGAGGTGAAAATCCCAGTAATCATACTTATCCATGGACTGTTCTTCACAAACCGTACAGTTTGATGATATACCATCAAATTCTCACTTCCTTATCCATGCAATCCTCTATGCAATGAATATCTTTAATTTTTTCTTTTAAATTTTGCTGCTTAGAATAGTAACGAATAATGTCATCCACCGTAGAAAACACAACATTATCGTTCAAATTACTTGTTTGGGTTTTTATAAATAACCACTTTTCTGATGGTTTCCCATCTTTATTTTACCCTGAATCGTATTTATTACTTATTTAAAGCTCTTTTCAAATCAAGTCCTGCCGTAAAAATAGGGACGTTTCCTGCCGGGATTTCAATCTTCTCTCCCGTTTTTTTGCTGGTTCCAACACGTGCCTCGCGACTGCGGACATCAAATTTCCCAAAGCCAGCTAACCGGACCTCTTTCCCTTCCGCTAAAGCTTCAAAAATAGAATACAGGACATGAGTAACTGCCTTCTCGGCATTCTTTTTTGAGAATCCACTGGATTTTGCAACTTCTGCCACTAACTCATCCTTGTTCATTATACGATACCTCGCTTCTATAGGTTGTTAAAAAAGTCGGCTTCCCAAGACGGAGTTGTTCAAGGAGTACATTCGGGCGTCGAATCTTGAATTCAGCCGGGCCTTCCGTTGCTCACGTAGATCTGTCTACGCTCCGCTACTCAGTCCCTGGCTTCATCCAACCTTCTTGGTCCTGTAAACCCTACTTTTTAAACACGCACTTATATGAATTAAATTACAAAAAGACGGCGATCATGTCATGGTTGCAAACATAAACTTAGATAAACAAAAAGCTGCCCATTTAGAGCAGCTTTAAGCTAATTAATAAACTTTAGATACGTTCTCAGCTTGCGGTCCGCGATTTCCTTGAACCACATTGAACTGAACACGTTGGCCTTCGTCTAACGACTTGTATCCTTCACCTTCAATAGCGCTGAAGTGAACGAATACATCGTTACCTTCTTCGATTTCGATAAAACCAAAGCCTTTTTCTGCGTTAAACCATTTAACTGTACCTGTTTGCATGTAAATCCTCCAAAAATGTATTAACTCGAGCATTAGATCTTTTCAAAAATGCATCATTGATGTCCGCTAATGTTTCGGTTAAACTAAGGATATCATGTCCGCTAATGTAAGTCAAGAAGACTTCGGAGGTATGGCAAATGAAAGAACCGCACGAGATTTCCAAGCAAAGTGGACAGTTGATTCAGCATTTCATCCATGTTCTCACTACACAAAAGGAACTGAGTGCCAAGACGCTAAGAGAATATGCAAGTGATTTAAAACATTTCACTGGCTGGTTCACAGCTAACGAGAACGAGAAGAACGCTGATTTTTCCATTGAACATATGGGAACATCAACAATAGTCCGTTATCGGGAAGCGATGCAAGATAGCATGGGATTAAAGCCTGCAACGATCAACCGACGCCTTGTTACTCTAAAACGTTTCTTTGAGTGGGCTGCTTCAGAAAGCTTCATTGCACTTGACCCTTCCAAGCCAGTCAAGCTATTGCCCGAAGATAAAGAAAAACCTAGAAAGATGACAAATCAGGAAGAAGAAGCGCTCGTTGATGCCACCAGGCAATATGGTTCCCTCCGGGATCAGACCATTGTATTTCTAATGCTTCACACGGGGTTATGGCCGATGGAAGTATGTGACCTTAAGCCTGAGGACATCCGATTGGATACGCCTTCTCGTTATGTTATCGTTCAATCCGGAGTAAGAAAAAATTATCGTGAGGTCCCTCTAGATGCTGCATGCAGTGCTGTATTAGATAACTACCTGGCCAAGCGTTCACCGAACTCAACCTATTTATTCTCATCCGAAAAAACAGGAGATCGTTTAACCGAACGGGCACTTCGTCACTTGATCCAGAAGTATATGAAGGCAGCCCATCTTGAAGGACTGCAAGCTCATCATTTGCGTCACCGATTTGGCTATGTTATGGCAGCAACAACGCCCGTGCATCTCTTGGCCCAAATCATGGGACACGACAGACAGTCAACAACCATGATTTATATAAATGCCATTGGTACAGAGGTGCCTTAACCTATAACCACTTCCTCCACAAGACGGTTTTTACGAGCCACACCACTATGGATAGCGGCCTTCACCACCGCTGTCCGAATTCTCTCCACAACACGGCTATCAAATACGTCCGGAATAATGTAGTTCTCATTTAGTTCTCCAACCTCGATTACGGAAGAAATGGCTTCCGCCGCAGCCAACTTCATCTCATCATTAATATCCGTTGCCTGACAATCAAGCGCTCCACGGAAAATACCGGGGAAGCAAAGCACGTTATTAATCTGATTCGGATAGTCGGAACGCCCCGTAGCCATCACCTTGACATAAGGAGCAGCAAGCACTGGATCAATCTCCGGCATCGGGTTGGCCATGGCAAACACAATCGGGTCCTTGGCCATATTTTGCAAGTCCTCCACCTTCAATGCCCCCTGTGTGGATACGCCAATAAATACATCGGCCCCCTTAATTACCTCGGACAGAGGTCCCTGCTCATTATCCGGATTTGAGATGTTAGCAAATTCAGCCCAATGTTCCTTCTCATAGGTGACACTTCGATGGATAGCACCTTCCCGATCAACGCCGATCAGACGCACTGCCCCTGCCTGAAGCAACATTTTAGAAATCGAGATACCGGCTGCTCCAACCCCATTAACTACAATTTTGGCCTGACGAATGTCCTTGCGGCATACCTTTAGTGCATTCAGTAAGCCAGCCAGTACCACGATAGCCGTTCCGTGCTGATCATCATGAAATACTGGGATATCCAATTCTTGTCTAAGCCGCTCCTCAATCGCAAAGCAGCGAGGTGAGCCGATGTCCTCCAAGTTGATGCCACCAAAGGTCGGCGCCAGTGCCTTAACGATAAGAATAATCTCTTCCGTATTCGTAGTATCCAGGCAAAGTGGAACCGCATCTATACCTGCAAACTGCTTAAATAGCGCTGCCTTCCCCTCCATCACCGGCATAGCCGCTTTCGGTCCAATATCTCCCAAGCCAAGCACGGCCGTTCCGTCCGTTATTACGGCTACTGTATTTCTTTTTGTAGTCCACTGGTACGCCTTCTCCTGATCTCCGTGAATCGCCTGGCAGACCTCAGCCACGCCCGGAGTATATACTTTAGAGAGGTCCTCCTTGCTCAGAATCGGATGCTTGAGCATCACTTCCAATTTCCCGCCTTCGTGCAAATGCATGATTTCATTTAACCTCTCCACGGTGGTCGCCTCCCAATTTGATCCTAAATTCAACAATTAACCCTATCCAGATGGCAGGTGCAAAACCCACATGCAAATCATAAACTAGTCCACCGCAACAGAAAGTCAAATTTATCACAATTTTAATTAAAACTGCATCTTTCTCAATTCAATGAAAAAAGAGAAGACACTCTGTATGAGTGCCTTCCCTATAATGCTTCGGTCTGTCTCTTGTAAATTTCGTAATTCTCTTCGTCAAAACAAACAAATTGTAGGTTCTCGATGCCACCATGCACATCTATCCATTCCTGAACTGTACGAATAGCAAGTTGCGCGGCTTCCACTTTGGGGAATTTGTAAATTCCAGTGCTTATGTTGGGGAATGCGATGCTTTTAACCTGATGACTGCGTGCCAGCTCCAGCGTGTTCCGATAGCAGCTTTGCAGCTTTTCTCGTTCATGCTTGGCACCCCCATTCCACACGGGTCCAACCGTATGTATGACATATTTGGCTTGCAGCCTTCCCGCTGTTGTTATTACCGCTTCCCCTACCGCGCAGCCACCTTGCTTCGCTTTGACTTGCTTACACGCCTCCAATACTTCCGGGCCGCCAGCACGATGAATGGCCCCATCTACGCCACCGCCGCCCAGCAAACTCGTATTGGCTGCTTTGACGATACAATCTACTTTGGATTTCGTAATATCTCCGTATATGACCTCTATCATAGCTTTGTTCATTGAGGCTTCACCATCGTTGCACCTTTCTTAGTCAGGTTCCTAATTATGTCTAGAAACGATCTCCATTCTTTATACGACCCAACTTGTCATTTAATTCATTGAGGGATCTCTGCAATTGTTCCATCTTCCTTAAACCTACCGTCTGATTACCGATAATTCCAGCAAAACCGATAATCAAAAATAATCCTAAAATAATTTCCATGTTGATTCTCGTATCCTTTCTATTCCTCTGGGGCCCTATTGTCTTTCTTTGTAGCAATCTCGTGTTGCTTCCATTTCTCTGCAACTTCCGCTTCGTTCAGATGGTAATCCACCCGGTCTTCCGTTTGATAAATCTCCTGATAAGGCAAAATATTAATCTTTCCGGAATCGGGATACTCACACACGTCAATCCCTACGGAAGTCCGCATATCGAGAAATTTGCACGGTTCATCAGTGTGGTTATACAATTGGTGAGCACCTGACGGACCCATCTCAAAAAAAATAACGTCTCCGGTATTGACTTCCTGTACTCCCTCCGGTGTTCTTAACATCGCCTTACCGGCCAGTAATACGAAGATTTCTTCTGCATTTCTATGAAAATGATAGGGATAGGAATATTTCCCGGGATCGAGCGATCTGACGTCAAATACCAAATGCTTGGACTGGACAATCTCAGCTAATCGTTCGCTGGTATGCCATGCAAACTCCGGAACGGGGGATTGTTTCAACTTGTACTGCAAATTGTTATCGTTGAAAATGTGGGCCAATGCAATCACCTCTTAAGTTTGATTTGCCTATCCTAGCTTTAAAACAGAAGTACCCCAGCCCTTAGATAGCTCTATCTGAAGGTTGGGGCATTTGTTGTCAGAGCGTATATTAATTATACACTATTCCTTGCACACAGACTGATCGTGATTACAGCGCTGTGCCACTTTATCCAAGGCCGATTGAAGAGTATGTTCCCGCAGATATTGATACAAATGTTGCTCTGCTCCGATCATGACCTCCTCAATGACACACCCATCGCGCTTTGCAGGCTGCTCTGTGTCCATTTCCGATATAGAACGGTGCTGCTGAGAGCTTGAATTGGAGCATTCAAATAAATGCTGTCGCCCCTCTATAACCTGAATCACTTCCAGAAAGGATATTTCTTCTGGAGCTTTGGACAATTCATAACCCCCATTCACTCCCGGTGCTGCCCGTACGACCCCATCTTGTCGCAGCTTGGACATAATCTTGGACAAATAACTCTCCGAAACACCAAGAACTGTGGACAATTCCTTAATGCCTACATTCTGCCTACGCTCTGTACGAGCCAAATAAAGCAACGCATGTAGTGCATAATCTGTACTCTTGGAGAATTGCATGATTGTCTCCTTCCTCTGAAGATTGTGCCTATTAACGATGTTTATTGTCCATAATATAGGTTTAGGAGTTTTTTTTCAACTGCTGATATCACAATGCACATCTATCGCTTTCTTCTAACAAAAAAGGCTGCTCAGCATAATGCCACAGCAGCCTCCTTGGACAAAGAACACGACTATATGTAGATATCTATGCCCCCATCAGTTTGCGCTTGGTTTATTCCAAGCTGGCTGGACGGTTGAGTCTGATTGGTGGAACTACCTGAGCTTTCATTCTTGGCCTGGGCAATCTCCGCCTGCAATTGCTGAATTTGCACCTGCAATTGCTGTGTCTTAGTGTTCTTAGTCTTCTCATCCTCATCGCTGCTCGCCAGACTACGCAGCTCCTGCTGATACTTAGCAAGCTGCTTCTCAAGATTAGAGGTTTCGGCGGAAGAGGTTGAGCTAGTTGTGAACCCATAATTGTTACTACTGCCTGATACAGAAGATATACTCAAATGGAGCCCATCCTTTCATTTGGGATTAATTTCACTATACTCCCTGTTTTTCGCCTTCACCTGAATATAAACTGAAAGTATACTTACAATTTTATCCTTTTCCATATATCAGGGCATGAAAGAGCCGTATCAATTAATCCCAAGCTTCGACCACCTCTTCATCGCATCCGCCACTAATAAAACCCTTATAAAGTTATAGGCAACACCATCAAATCTTCATCAAAATATTTTCCGCTATATTTAAGGGCATTCCGTTCAGTCCCATATACTTGAAAACCTAGAGCACTATATAACCCTTTGGCCGGTTCATTGTGACTCACTACCGTGAGGTTAATTTGCTCCAGCCCTTCTAATTGTTTGGCCTTCTCAATTAACGCTAGCAGCAGGTTTCTTCCAATGTTCATGCCGCGTGCTTCTGGGCTAACATACATTCCATAGACATTTCCTTTATGCTTCGTTTTGACTCCGTCTTCTCTGACGAAAGTAAGAACCCCCACTAAACGTTCTTCGTCATTAAACGCCCCTAGCACAAACTTACTCGGACCAGGCTTTAATCGTTCAATAACTAATTCAAGTGGAAATTCCACCTCCCGCTCATACGTAGATCCAAATGCCTCAGGACTTTCCCTCAAGCCTTCTAGTCTTATGTCCTGATAAGATTGAGCATCTGTAGCTTGAAGAGTTCGTATTTTCATTGATAACCAGCTTCTTCTCTAAGAATAGAGTACATCTTTACATCCTGATGATGCCCTTTGCAAAATAAATGCTTCCTTAAAATACCCTCAAAGGTCATGCCTGACTTCTCCATAACTCGCGCGGACCCGATGTTATCCGGATGACATCTGGCCTCGATCCGAATCAGCTCCATGACTTCAAATCCGAATTGAATAATCCGGGTAGCCACTTCAGACATGACGCCCTTATTCCAATATTCTCTCGCCAAAGCATACCCCAACTCCGCCCGTGCATGATCTATACTCCAATACATAAACCCGCAAGTTCCAATCAGTTTGCCGGTGCTCTTGTCTTCTATGCCCCAAGGAGCTACTTCCTGGTTATCATATGTGCTTAGAATAAAGTCAATATACCCCCTGGTATCCTCCAAGGACTGATGTCTGTACCATGTTGTGTATTTCGTTATCGCCTCATCCGAACAATAGTTGAACATATCGTTCAAATCATCCCGACGTACTTTTCTCAGAATGGTTCTTTCTGTCTCCAGCACCGGGAGATTTCCATATACATCTTTGACCTCCATGCCTATCACCCTCGTCATTCCCAATGAATTTTTATACTTTAGTCTGGGTTACCTGCTGTCATCATCAAAGGCTGTTCTAAATATATTATCCTTGGGGTTGGCTATTTTCAATCCATTTTATCATGCTGTTTACCACAAACAGGTAATTATAACAGCCCTTCTTTATCCATGTATCCGACTAAAGCACTAAAACGCCAAATTTGTTGCTTTGGCCCCTATGCTTAGGTAGGAGTTTACTCTATACTTCAAAAAAACGATGCTCCGGCATCCATCTTAAGGAGGTATGTGTAACTTATGATTACAAGGACAACAGCCCTTGTCACTCAGAAGCTGATTATTTGGGTTGGATTTCTTTTACTTATTAGTTTTGCGTTACAGGCGAGCACGGCTTTGGCCGATGACAAGCCAATCAAGGTTCTTTTCAATGAGAATAAGCTGGAACTCGCCAAGGACCCCATCGTAACCAATGGAACGACCCTAGTCCCGTTTCGCCCTTTATTTGAAGCCATGGGAATCAAGGTGGAATGGAACCAAGCCGAACAGACTGTTCGTGCAACGGGAGATAACTACTCGCTTCAAATGAAGGTGGGCAGCAAGCAAGCTGTTGTAAACGGCAAAAATTTAACTTTGACAGTAGCACCGCAAACCGTTGATGGACACACCCTGGTACCTATTCGTTTCATTAGTGAATCGACGGGTTCTCTGGTTGCCTGGAATCCTTACGGCTTGGAAGTGATTGTATATACAGAGGATTATATAACAGCAAGTGGATCGACAAAGGAACAGGTTCAGGACCTGATTGACAAAGAGCTTGCCCGTATCAAGAGTGAGGCCGAAGGCCAGGATCAGACAAATACCAATACACCGATTACTTCTGTTAAAGTCCCTGCACCCCCACAAGGAAGCGGGGTTTATAAGCCAGCTACTTCTGACTCCGTGGACTTAAATAAGCTGCAAGGTATGTATTATGGACTACGACTGGACAACGGAGGTTATGAATGTGGAGGGCTGTGCACGGATTTATTTACCTTCCTCCCTGGGGGCAAGGTGGTTGTGGGAACGCCTGTAAATGGCGGCCCGGAGACGATTGATTGCACCAAGGATGACTGCCAGACTTATACGATCAAGAATGGAACATTGACGCTGGCGAACAAAGATACGTATAGCATTAAAGTGGAAAATGGCGAGCTTCATATTGATGACACTGCCATGACCCGGGTGAAAACAGCAGCCAATGATTTGAAGCTCGATGGTTTTTATGAATATATAGGCTATCAAGGGCTAATTGGTATTTCTGCTGGTTCCACCTCATGGACGCATACGATTGAACTCAATAAAGATGGGACATTTGAAAGCAGTGAACTCATGCTCGGACATGTAGAGGGAGGACTTCCAACATCGGGTGCCGCTGGTGGAGATAGCTCAGGCTCATATCGCATCACTGGCAATACTTTGGTACTGGCTTACAAGGATGGGACTGTCAGCAATTTGCTGTTCTTCCTTCATGACGACGGCAGCCTGCAAATCGGAGAGGATAATTATAATCCGGAAGATTAAATCTAAGTTCACATCAACTTATACTCCAAGCAGCCACGGTTCATCATTGAACCGTGGCTGCTTTTTTCACTGATCTTGGTTACGATTATCCATCTTAAGCAAGCCATATACCCAGATGTCATAATAAACTCCTTGGAAGCTTTCGGCTTGCCGTAAAGTTCCCTCATGCTTGAATTGAAGCTGCTCGGGTATTCGCTGGCTTCGGGAATTCCCACTCTTCACTCTAATTTCAATACGGTTCAGGCCCAATTCAGCAAAAATGTGCCCGATCATTAACTTACACGCAGCCAGCATGTATCCATTACCCTCATGTTGGCTCCCCAGCCAATAACCTATTTCGGTTTTCTTATTCCTAGCATCTATAGAAAGCAGCCCGATGGAGCCTACGAGCGTGTCATCTATCCATATTCCTGCCCAGAAACCTTCATCCTTCTGATATTTGGCTTGGATCCTGTGAATGAATTCCTGGCAATCCTCCAGCGCTTGAATTCGCTGAGGAAATTCTAACCACCTGTTCAACGTAGCTCTTGAGGAATCAACCAGATCATACAATTCAGCCGAATCGCTCTCTCGGAATAAACGTATTGTTAAGTTTTTGTGGTTCAGATACATGGGCTACTCCGCTCCCTACTTCTCTGTCCATGTTGTGCGAATATAACCTAGCTTCATTCCAACCCGTTCCATGTTCCGGTGGCTTTGAGATAAGAAGTTGCATTGCCCTACCACCAGCCTGCAAGCGTTCCGCTGTGCTTCAGCTATTCTCCGTTCTAATAGCAGTTGATGTAGTCCCCGCCCTCTGAAGTCCGGCAATGTAGCTGCGAAGGTCAAAGAAGCTATGCCATCCTTTAAATACATGACCGCAGTTGCTGCAGGTTGATCGTTCACATAGGCTATAAAAAATCTCCAACCCGGTCGTTGATACAGCACTTGGTTATTCGCTGCAACAGGCTTCATACCATGATCCGGCAGTCCCGTGCCTCGACAATGGATCATGGCATAGATTTCAAATTGGTCTTCATTAACCTCTTGAATGCAGATTTCTTCAGAAGGAGATTCATCAAATTTGCAGGGCTCCATATAGGTTGAAGCATGAAACCCTGATTGAAAGAAACCTTGTTCCGACAAGCACCGCAGAAACTCTGTATCCACTAACGAAGGCACAATTTCGAATTGAGCTTTTCTTTCCCGTTCACGATAAAAATCCAGAATAGCATCCAGGTACTTCAAATCAGCATGTGTCATGCCCTTCACCGTATTGAAGGTCGCCCAAGGCATAGTCTTACTATACAAACAAAGCACCTTACCAAATCGCTTGAGTTCTATGCCTTCCGGGTTACCTTCCCTGTTCTGAATCGCCAGCATGCGATCCATCATATAATCAACCTCGGAATATACCATATCCTTGATTAATGATTCAGAAGGAAGCTGAGTTCTCATCTCATAACACGTCCTTATTCTATTTCTTTTGCTTCCACTTTTATTTTGAGTAGCAACACAGTATGACCATCATCAATCACACTTTGAATGGAATCCGCTTGTTTATAGTCATAATTCTTAACAGCGTTTCCCCCTCGAACATAAATAGCCAGCACCTTGGTTTCACCAGCCTCCAAACCCGTTGATTTCTGATCAATCGTGTAAGCCCATGATTTGATAATCGCTGGCTCGGAGAAGATGCGGTCATCTTCTATATCATGAGGAGGGGATTTGACCGATGGAGCATACATATACAGCAACGGTTGCTCGCTATCCGGATTAACAATACCAAACCCTGTATGCCCTTCCTCCACTTTATTCGGGCTTAACCCATAAGATATTTCCGTCAGGTGGTCAGGTTGCTTAACCCCATCCTTATACGCCTCAACCCACATCGTCACCCAGCTTTGATCCGCAGAAGGAAGCTTCAATTGAAAATCAAATAATATCCCAAGCCCTGTCTGATCAATAGCCTTTTGGTATTCTTGCTGTTCATTAGCCGCTATATGAGCAATTTTCTCATTGCTATTAGATGAGGTACTGCATCCGGCAATCATCAGGAATAAAGTTAACCCCATAATCCAAAAAATAATAAACTGTTTCTTCGCCAAAACAATCCGCTCCTAACCGTCTCTTGTCTTATGATCGACTGCTTTAGTCGCCATAAGAAGTGCTTGTTGCGGGGCTATGTAGCTTAGAGGATGTAATGAAATTATCGATTCAAAAAATCTTTGATGGGTTGGATATGATGCTGATCATGCCATATAAAATCATGCAGATATTCAGTCAAGTTAAACTTGTTACTGGAATCGTTTAAGTTCTGTTCGATGACATGCGCAGGCGTTGTTCTGATATCAGAGATGATTGCCTCCCGGTAGAATACGACTTTGTTGACTAACTCTGGAGTGGAGATCGTCTGGGCGTAGACCATAGCCTGTTTATTGAACTCATCAAAATCTCCAAGTTCCAGTGCAACTGGCTGCCCTGTAGCCATCTTATGTACCGCTTCCTCGTAGAAATATTTATCCCAGAGCATCATATGGCAAACGATGTCTTTGATCGTCCACTTGCCTTCTTCCAAGCTAGAATTCCAAATGTCTTCGGATTGTTCCTGAAGAGAACGAGCAAATCCAATCCACTCTTCGAATACTACGAGTAATGGTTCTAATTCAGCAGACATAGAAATCAAACTCCTTTATATTGGGCTTGTTCTTCCTAGCAGCTTCCGCTTGGCTTTACTAGATCTCTAGCAGTTCTTTAACATGATCTAATTTGTCCTCCATACTTAAGTCCCCTTCCAGCCTGACAACAGGGCACCGCAAGGTGGCCAGCCATTCTTCGTGCAAGGCTCTACTCCGTACTTCCAAGCCTGCGTGATCATACATCGATGCCCACTGCATGAATGTTAGATAAGACTCATGCCGCTTTCCACCTACCGCAATATCTTCCCCATATCTTTGCCATTCCCGCTGTTCCAATCTCTTGATTCGGAGTTCTTCAGGAATCCACATAAATAGGACCATGTCAAAATACGGAATGAAGACATCTCCCCAACCACATAAAGAGCCGGATAAAACCCATCTATCATGCTTTTGAAGATCAGGTCCCAGCAAATGAATTCTTTCCTCAACAGAACGGGTTTGGGTAAAAGGTTCTTCCGTGGGGTGCCAGAAATAATTGTCCGTATCCAGATGCCGATATCCGAACTTCTCGGAAATAGCTTTAGCTAATGTAGTTGTCCCCGAGCCGGAGGCACCCAGGATATGAATTCGGTTTATCATTTTTCTTTGCTCACCTGCCTGCTCTAGACTTCTACAACTCCCTGCATCTCATACGGATAGTCAATTTGTTGTTTAACTATGGCAACAGCATCCTTACTTACCAGCAACTCAATCATATATAACGCAAGATCAATGGAAGTAGATACTCCCCCTCCGGTGATCACATTGCCATCCTTCACGATCCTTGTGGCAATGACCTCACTGCAATAAGGTGCGAGTAAATCATATACACCTGGATGAGTGGTAGCTTTTTTGTTTTTCAAAAACCCCGCGGCACCCAGCAGCAAGGAACCCGTGCAAACCGATACATGATATTTTACCCTTTCGGCTTGTTTAATCCACGTAATAAATTCATCATCATACCTTAAGTTCCGGGTTCCCATACCCCCGGGAATGAAAATCATATCGTAGCGCGATAAATCAGGTTTCACCATATCCACCTTAATCGTTAAGCCTAAATCATCAGACACCTCATCTGATACTCCGCATATATCCCAACTGACATCCTTGGTTTCTTCAAAGAGCTGCAGTCTGTGTATCACATCATAAAATCCGATAAAGTCCAGAAACGTGACTCCGTTAAAAAGAATAAAGGCAATTTTCACCGAACTCTCGCCTCCTTATGGATTAGTTGCTTTCTTATATTCTCGATTACAAGCCCAGAACCCTTTCGCATTGTTGCGCATTTTGCATGAAACATGAACACAAGGGCATTATAGGGAAAAATGCAAAAGGAGTGAAAGCTTTGTTCTATTATAAAGAGGGATTAATAAATGGTATTAAACCTGATAAGCCCGATCCTGCGGCGGCAAAAGTGCTTCAAGAAGCATTAGGTGGGCAATTTGGCGAAATGCGTACGATGATGCAGTATTTTTTTCAGAGCTCTAACTTCCGGGGTAAGGAAAAACAATTTCAGGACTTGCTTCGCGGTGTTTTCCTTGAAGAAATTGCGCATGTGGAGCTTGTACAGCATACCATCAACGCACTATTGAACGATGCAGGTCTATCCAGCCCTGGTGATGCAGGGGAAGATCAGGCTCCGATTGACGAAGCCGTCAAGCAAGGAAATCCGCATCATTTTATTATGGGGGCCAAGACCTCTCTCCCCGTCGATGCCGGCGGTAATCCCTGGAACGGTTCATGGGTATACAGTCATGGAAATCTGATCAGTGATATGCTTAACAACGTTGTACTGGAATCAACCGGAGTGTTACAAAAAACACGAATCTACGAAATGAGTTCCAACCAAACCTTTAGAGAGACGCTTGGGTTCTTGATTGTACGGGATAACGCTCACCAAAATGCCTTCGCCAAAGCTTTGGAAACGTTAGGGGTTGACTGGGGCAAGCTGTTCCCCGTACCTAATTATGATATTAACAAATACCCTGAATGTCGAAAGTTTGTCGACATGGGCTACCATAACATTCAGTTCAATTTCCGCTTGGACCCAACTCGTATCAGCGATATTTACCAAGGTCAAACACCTAGTCGTAATGGCGGCCCACTCTCCGTCACTGAACCACCTACAGAATTTCCAGTTCCACATTTACCAGAAATGCCAAACGAGCATAGTCCCGGTCTTCACGATATGCAGGTTTAGAATAGCACACAGGGTTGGAATAAATTATTTCCTATGCTATCATTTGACAAAATCAGGGTTGTCATTTAAAATGAAAGCGCATCCTTGGTGATCAACCTCTAATCGTGAATGGTACCCGAGGATAACTATTATAATTTGAGGGCGCTGCTTCCCTGATCATGATACGACCAGGAACAACCCCGTAATCTTCTACTCGAAGATTGCGGGGTTATTTGTTTGGGCAGCAGGAAGGGAGGTTGTCTGGCTTTATTTATTGTTTATCTAAAATATTCGAAAGGCGGCTTGATCAATGAAATGGATGATTAGAAAATCAATGATTGCAGTGATTGCTTCCACCTTTCTTCTTACCGCATGGCTTAATCCGTTCATGTCCGTACCCTCAGCAAGTGCAGCACCTGACACCTCCGTTCTGAACAAGCAGGGCTTCTCCACTGATGTTATCTATCAAATCGTAACCGATCGCTTCGCCGACGGGGATACTTCCAATAACCCAACCGGAGGAGCCTACTCCCCAGGGTGTACAAGCCTCAAGCTATATTGTGGTGGAGACTGGCAAGGTATCATTGATAAAATCAACGACGGTTACTTTGCAGGCATGGGCGTCAGTGCCTTGTGGATTTCCCAACCTGTAGAGAACATTTATAGCATCATCGACTATTCTGGCGTTAACAGTACCGCCTATCATGGATATTGGGCACGTGATTTCAAACGAACCAATCCGGCATTCGGCAGCATGAGCGACTTTCAGAATCTGGTGAACACAGCTCATGCAAACAATATCAAAATAATCATTGATTTTGCTCCAAATCACACCTCCCCGGCCTCGGAGACGCAGCCATCCTTTGCAGAGAATGGCAAGCTTTACGATAATGGTAGTCTGATTGCCGGTTATACGGGGGATACCAACAATATCTTCCATCATAATATGGGCACCGATTTCTCATCCCTGGAGGATGGCATCTATCGTAATCTATATGATTTGGCCGATATCAACCACCACAATAACACAACAGATGCCTACTTCAAGGAGGCCATCAAGCTCTGGCTTGATATGGGAATTGACGGAATTCGGGTAGATGCCGTCAAGCATATGCCGCCAGGCTGGCAGAAGAACTGGATGGCTTACATTTCAGGCTACGAGCCCGTATTTACCTTCGGTGAATGGTTCCTTGGCGTTGGAGAATATGATCCTAATAATATTGACTTCGCTAATGAATCCGGTATGAGTCTGCTCGATTTCCGCTTTGGACAAAAGGTGCGGCAAGTATTCCGGGATAATACAGATAATATGTACGGTCTGAACGATATGCTAGCAGAAACCAAAGACGATTACACCCATATTCATGATCAGGTGACCTTTATCGACAACCATGACATGGACCGCTTCAAGCTTGGCAACAATGACCGACGTTTGGAGCAAGCTTTAACCTTTACACTTACCTCGCGTGGCGTGCCAGCTATCTATTACGGCACAGAGCAATACATGACTGGCAATGGTGATCCGGCGAATCGCTCCTTCATGACCGGCTTCTCAACTAACACTACCGCTTACCAACTCATTGGCAAACTGGCTCCGCTTCGCAAGTCCAACGCAGCCATTGCCTACGGCAGTACACAGGAACGCTGGATCAATAACGACGTCTATATTTATGAGCGGAATTTCGGCAGCAGCACCGCACTAATTGCCATTAACCGTAGTGCGACGGCTTCGGCATCCGTGACCGGTCTGCAAACTTCGCTCCCGGCTGGCACCTATACAGATGAACTGGATGGATTGTTAAATGGTACTAACATAACTGTGAATGCTGCGGGTGCTGTAAATGCATTTACTTTGCCTGCGGGTGGTGCCGCCGTATGGCAATTTGCCACCAACGAAACATCTCCGATCATCGGCAACATTGGTCCAGACCTGGGTAAAGCAGGCACGTTATTAACCATTGACGGACGTGGCTTTGGTAATACCAAGGGCACGGTCTATTTTGGCACGACAGCCGTCACGGGTAGCCAGATTACCGGATGGGAGGATTCCCAGATTCAAGTGATTGTCCCTGCGGCTACTCCTGGCGAGCAGAGCATCAAGGTTCGTACCGCAAGCTCTGTGGACAGCAACAGCTACAACAGCTTCAACCTGCTGACAGGAGATCAGGTATCGGTCCGCTTCATCATAAACAACGCCACGACCACTTTCGGTGAAAATGTTTATTTGACAGGTAATACCGCCGAGCTAGGTAACTGGGACCCGGACGAAGCTATTGGTCCATTCTTCAATCAGATCATGACCACCTATCCGTCCTGGTACTATGATGTAAGTGTACCAGCCGGAACAAATCTGCAATTCAAATTTATCAAGAAAAATGGTACCTCCGTTACCTGGGAAGGTGGATCTAATCATACCTACACCGCCCCAGCAAGCGGAGTTGGGACCATTACAGTCGATTGGCAGCCATAATATCTAAGTATAAGAGCAACAAGGACCAGTCTGGGTATCCCGGGCTGGTCCTTGTTAAGTTTCAATATACCATGTTGGCTTTAACAGCCTGAAATAATCATGATCCTCTGAAAAGTATGGGCTTCACGCTGTCTGCCCAATAACTAAATCCAAGACAATTTCCCCATCCACTAAATCTCCGGTCTCCTGAAATCTATAGGATTTGTATAGTTTATTTACAACTTGATTATCAGGAACATGGGAGGTTCGGATTCTGGTGCATCCTTCAATATGGCTCATCGTAGTTATGATCTCTCCAAGAGCTGCCTTACCAAGTCCTCTACCTTGATGCTGCTCATCAATCATGAATCTCACGATCCAGTAGCAATCATCATCTTCATAAGGAGTGACATCAAATAAGGTAAATCCGACCATCGTATCTTCGTTATAAATGCCAAAAGCTCCTGTACTTGGCTCTTCTACTGCCTTTTCTAATGAATCCAGATTTGAAGCCACGAACTCCATTTGATCCTGGCGTGGTTTGAGACTAATGCACTCATCCCTGTTCTGCTCAGTAATAGGCTTTAAGCTGATTTGAATCATGGATATCCCTCCCCATGCAATTTACGAGCGTGACCTTAGTTCAACTCTTTAATGAGGTAAACTAAGAGATCGTCATCTACGGTCACTTGCTCCCCAGGTTGTAATTCGACGTTCTTATATACAATTCCTTGACCATCCATAACATAACCACGCTGATTATACATCCTCTGCGCCTTCCCATAATCCTTATAAAGCCCTACGCCTAGACCTATCCGGCCCGAAATCTTTGAGGCCACTTGTTCCAATTTGTCAAACAGAGCACTTGCAATTCCCATTCTCCTAAACTCCATAAAAACATTCAAATCATTGATTTCGGGAATATGGTGGCTTGCAAAATAAGGATATTCCGAAGTGAACAATAAGTGGCAGCATCCCGCCAACACATTTTCGTAATAGGCCAAATAAGTAACCCGGTTCCCTTGTATATTCTCATTTAAACAGTTATGAAAATAGTCACCCGATTTATACCATGGGTATCTTCTCGAAAATTCAAAATTCAGAAACATGGCTTCTTCGTGGTTAGAAAGTGGTCTGATGGATATTGGGTTGGTCAACATAGAATTAGCCTTTCCCCCTTCAAGAGGTATTATATCTTGGTCCAATGCTGCGGGACAGGTCCGCTCCACGGCCAATTTGCTTCTGAAGCACGAGGGAATCGGCAGATCCTTGAGCTTGCTGAGGGCCTGCGCCCGCACAAGCTCGC
The DNA here is from genome assembly GCF_056836745.1 of Paenibacillus sp. 1SOY10. Taxonomy (NCBI): domain Bacteria; kingdom Bacillati; phylum Bacillota; class Bacilli; order Caryophanales; family Paenibacillaceae; genus Paenibacillus; species Paenibacillus sp. 1SOY10. The sequence goes on from NZ_JBXENK010000001.1 coordinate 655,129, forward strand.
TCGTTTGGAGTAGCAGAGTATTAACAGCCTCCCACATACTTGCCGAACACGAGAGCCGGTATGCTGACAAGCATAAAAAAGCCGCAGTCACCCCCTAACAAGGCATCCGCGGCTTACTCTCTTAGCATCATAATTATCAAAAGAATTGGGGGTACTGCTTGGACATACTATTCACCTGCTCCAGCAGGCTACCCGAGTGTTCCTTCACAGCTTGACGCAGGGCCTCCGCATCGCGACGGCGAATCGCGGTCACCATGTCCTCATGCTGAGAAATATGCGATTGCCGCGCACCTTCCATTTTGCCATACAATAGACAAATCCGGTTATAGTGAGAGGCTACCTCTTCGATAGTATACCAGGCGAGCGATACTCCCGCAGTTTCGAAGATCAACTGATGGAAACGATTGTCCTTATGATAAAACTCAATAAAATGCTTTTTGTCCATATACTTCTTCTGCTTGTTAATCAGTTCCTGCATCGTATCGGCAACCAATTCGCTGCATTTGCGAATAAAATCATCCACCACGGCGGACTCCAGCGAAGTCCGGATGAACCATTCTTCACGGACGCGTCCCAAGTCAATCTTGGACACGACCGTTTTGCGTTGCGGATAGATTTCCACCAACCCGGACTGCTGCAAGCGCACAACCGCTTCCCGGACCGGAGTTCGACTCACCCCGTAACGTTCAGATAGCTTCTGGACACTCACGTCCATCCCTGGCTCAAGCGCCATGTTCATGATGTCTTCTTTGATTTTATTGTAAGTTACATCGTTCAATGAGCTACTGTTATTCATGATCTTCAACGGCTTCCCTACACCTTCCTGAACCCACTCCTAGAACGTCACGATATATACTCTCCGCACCGGAAGAATCGTAACTGATATACAACAGAAAATCCAGAATAAACGGGGAATAGTCTAGTCTATTCAGTTCACGCGTAAACGCCATGGCGGCAATTTCACTCAGCGCGCGTACCTTCGAGTAGCTCCTCCAACCAAGCAAACGCCACAGTTCAATCTTCTGGGTTCGGGTATATATTTCTGATTCAAACCGTTCTTCTACAGCATGGAAAATTTCATGCCCCAAGATAGTATTCATTATATCATCTTGCCGGAATAGTTCAACCAAACTCGGGGCCTCTTGTGCCACCAATAACGCCGCCCTGCTTATAGGTTCATTCATAATAACGATATGGTCCGGTGGCGTATAGCAGGCGAACAAAATCCGATGACCGGTGATGGAAGATGGCTCAAATTGGACCTTCATTTTCATCCTGTCAGCAAGCACACGTACATCCATACAGCCGTATTGGGCGACCATGCGCTGAGCATAATCTTTACCGCAGCGTATGGCTTCGTCCGTCATCTCGATCATTTGCTCGGGGTGTATGCGGCGCTTTAATACATCTCTGGAGAAGGCATATCCTCCCCAGGCTTGGTCGTCCACCTGCAACAAAGTCTCGATCATATCCTTCAACTGATTAGGATTCCGCATAGCCCCTCCGTTTCTTAGGCGATCTCAGCTTTGCTTCATATTAGCGGCAACCACAATAATTTCCGTATCCGGTTCAAAGGTAGACACTTCGATGTCCATTAGCAGCTCCAATTGTTCAAATTCAGATGCCGTAAAGTCCATCACTCGCGCCCCGATGCACAAATAGTAATCAGGCCGGGCGATAAGTTCTGTTTTGTATACGGCCATATCCTCCCACAGCTTCTTGAGGGCCTGCCCATAGTTAGCAGCAGTTGTCTTGATCGCCATTGCACGACCCCGCTGAATTTTAATAAACCCTTTATTGTCCACAATGCGAATAGCTCCAGCATCTCCCGGTGTATCGGTCTTCTCGCCAAAGATATGGAAGTATCTCGTCTTTTGCAGGAGTTGCGTCCGCTCCACCGGAATTCGCATATCGCTTGCGGAGATTTCCCGTAGTTCCTCTTCACTGCATTCCTTCAACAATTCATTGGTTTTCACTTCTGTAGAACCGGTAGCGATGGCCGTGACCTTCGAGGTTTGCGGGTCGATGTCGATATGGATTTCTACGCTTTCCGGCGTGGCCCCACTTTGGATGGCCTTATTCATTGCTTCCATTTTAATAGCACTGATTTGTTCTTTGGAAGGCGATGGGATGATTCGCTCTACCACATCCCGAACCATGGCCAGGGCAACACCAATAGATGAGATGACCTCCGCGTTCTCAGGAATGCTGTATTTCAGCCCCATTTTCTCGGCAAAATAGACAATCAACGAAGCTGCGCCGCCGCCGACACCTACGAGAGAAATCTGATCTTTCTCCAGCTTGTATTTGTCCGCCAGCGCCAATATGACGGGTTCAATCTTGGCATAGGCCTTCTCCATGATTTGCCGCGCAATATCCTCGACGGTCGAACCGCAATAATCAGCTAATGCCTGTATCGCCTTTCTGGCCGCTTCCACATGACCATGGGAGAAGTGATCTTCCTTGACCAGTCCAAGTACGTTGGCTGCACAGGAGTTGGTAATGGTCACCCGCTCCCCATTCTCCAGCCGAATCGCCACATAATCTGCGGGATCACCAGGCTTGGGCGAGAAGAATTCAACCTTAGGTCCTTGGATTTTGGCTGGATCGGTAAACACTGCATAATCAAGCCCCGCAATATGCGCAGACCGTGGGCCCACATCGATAACCCCATTCTTGTCAGCTCGCACGATGGACCCTCCAGCTACCCCAAGCACCCGCACGTCCAACGAATTGACATAGGTGGGATGACCACCAACGATGGAATAGTCGATGGCAGGACGGCCATTCTTAATGACTCCAATATTGGTGGTGGTTCCACCCACCTCGAAATACACCCCGTTGGAGGCTCTTAAATACATCAAAGAGCCCATCACCGAAGCGGCTGGACCAGACAGCATCGTGAGAATAGGGCGCTTCTTCATCTCGCTAATCTCCATAACGCCCCCATCCCCCCGCATAATCATGAGTGGGACATGCACACCAGCCTCGTTAACCGATTGCTCCGTGGAAGTGGCCGTATCCAGCATTTTGGGAAGAATACTGGCGTTAATTGCCGCCGTTCTTGTACGCCGGGTCAATCCATACAGCTTCGTAATATCGGACGCCATAGTGGTAGGCAGGCCTTTGTTCTCTGCTTTCTCATAGACGAGTTGCTCCGGTCTGCCATTATCAACGCCGAAGGCCATTGACGGAACTATCACCTGCGCACCTTGCCCCTCCAGATCCTCAATCACTTGCACCACGGTCTCTTCCGTCATCTTTTTGACATTGACAAAATGATTGTAAATCTTGATAGCCTTGCTATTCCCCAGATCAATGTCTGGCAGCTTCGTTTGCCTCTTAGCCAGAAAGCCTTCAAACCCGCCCTTACCCATGCCGATGATGCCAACCTGGGCGATGTCTCCCTCAATCAGCGCATTGGTCGCCTGCGTCGTGCTATGGGCCACAAACACAACATCCTCCGGCTGAATTTGATTTTCCGTCAAGCAATTCTGAAAACAACGCACCACGCCGGCAGCCACACCTCGCGGGTCATCATGCGTCGTTTTCACCGATGATTTCCCGATAATATCATGGGTTTCATTGTCGATGGCTACCGCCTTGGTATGCGTTCCCCCTACGTCAATTCCCATACGAATAATTCTACTCATGTTCGTCCTCCAATCCTTATATAGCCGGCTGCCGCCCTTAAGTAACGGCAACCGGCTTGCTCTATTAAACCAGGCTACCGTACATAAAGAACACGACGGCACAGAGAATAATTCCGATCATCCAGCCGGAAGGGATGGACATCTTCATGAAGTCTCGGGCTGGAACCTTGGTGTAACCAAATCCCCAGGCTACCCAGGATTGGGTAACGTCCAAATGCTGTGGCGCCACCGTCGTAACGGCGAACAAAGGGTACAGAAATTGCACAGGCCATGCCGCCGTCGAGACGACTACAGCCAGAATAGCGGTCCCCGAGCCAACCAAGTTCATTGGGCCGCGGAAGAAGCCAAGTGGTGTCAAGATGGCAAACACAATACATAATAACAAGGCTGTCTGCGGCATCACGCCACCGAACAGAATTTTAAAATAAGGCGAAGCATATGTAGCAGCATTGTTGAACATGGCGAGCGTCAGCAAGAACCCGATCATCGGGGCTACATCAATTGCGCCATCTGCGAACTGCTTGGATAACATCCGGCAAACATTTGCAAATCCGCCCTTGAGCTTGCCGCAGGTCAACAAGGCGAACAGGCCCGCAAAGATAAATCCGAAAATAATCGGAATTTTAAACACTACGACACCGATGACCGGCAGAATAATGGAGATCCAGGAAATCGCCGGCGCATCTTTGGAATGTTGTTCTTCCGGCGTAGTAGCCGCCCAAGCACGGGAAATTTTTTTATTATTCATAGACAGGTTAGCCACAATAAGCACAATGACCAACGAGACGGCCATTGCAATCATACCGAAGCCAAAATAAGCGTTATAATCATAGCTGGCGTAGCTTTCATTAGCGGTAGCAAAGAGAGCTTGATATTGTTTGAAGTTTACGATATTTCCAAAGATCCCGGCCATAATGGAACCCATGAAGGAGAATAAAGCGACTGAGGAAGGAATGCCAAGGGATAACATGATGGGTAACACGATAACGGCGATGGAAATGACGGGGCCAATCCCGGTCATGGAGGTAAAAATAACAGCCGTGACAATACAGAGCAGCGACATCGTTATGCGTGGTTTGTCTCCGCCAAGCTCTACTACTTTACGAATCAGTGTTGCAGCAATACCGGTATCCATCAGGATTCGGCCAAAAAACGCCCCAAAGAAAACGTTTACAAGAATGGCCTTACCATAGTTCTCCGGCCCCGTCTGGAACACATTGGTCAACACGGAGACAAAGGTCTGCCCCTCCATCATGGAAGTAGGCGCAATCGCATTGCCAATCAAAGCGATAGCTGTCCACAGCACCGACATGATGAAAAAGCCCACCATGAGGTTATACCCCTTCACGCAATACCATACGAGTCCGAAAAATGATAATACCATCAAGAAACCGATTACATAATTCGTTACATCCACAAAATGCCCTCCTTAAAATAGGAATTAAAAAGCATGGACTAACATACTAACATGCTATTTCAATAACTGACATGTTAGTTATTCGGTCAAATATTACCATGTCATCTAGATAACGTCAATATGTTTCCGCACACAAATTAAAAAGGGAAACCATGAAAAATTCATAGTTTCCCAATCAGGTATGGAATTAAGAGACCCGTTCTACTTTTATGGAAGAAGTCTTGTCATTAAAATCATCACCGAGATAGGAGCTATCACCCAGCAACACTTTGGTTGCTCCTTGGAATTCTCCATGCTCATAAAGGGTAACCTTATAGCCGCTTGGCACTTTCAGTGAAGAGATGGAGTCGTTGGGAATTCCCTTTGCGACTAGATCACTTACATTATAACTGCCCACATCCAGGCTGACAGCAGCTCCCTTGTAATTGGCATCAATATATACAACAGGTATTTTCTCTACTTTGAGGGAAGATGTCTTATCATTAAAATCGCCAAGAGAGGCGGTATCCGCTGTAATGACTCTTTGCGCGCCACCAAAATTCAAATGTTCATAGAGGGTGACCTTAATGCCCGGAGTTACCTTAAGCGATGAGAGTGTATCGTTTGCAATACCGGCTGCTACCATTTCATTGTAGTTATAGGAGCCTGCCCCAAGCGCTACAGCATAACCTCCATAATTGGCGTTCCCGTAGAAGATAGCCCCCTCGGAAATGGTCTCCCCATAGGTGACTTGAGGGAATTCCTGGCGTGCCGCCTGATATTGACTTTCAAATTGATTTGGCCAGCCAAAAGCAGTAATAGCCAGCGATTTCAAATCAGCCTTAGCTGCTCCACTCATAAAGTGCACATACTCACCCATGTTCATGTTTCTCGTATAATGACCGGATGAATTCTTTGGATAGTATTGAGCCAGTAACTGAAAATATCTATTCAGCACTTGCTTCTCCCCATAGTTGCTATAAATCGGATAATACCAGTTCTTAAACCAGTAGGTGCCTGCTTGCGGGAAATTTTCCGCCTTGCTGGTGAAGCTGTTATAAATCCGTTGGGCTTCACTGTTTAAACCTAATGCCTTATAAACATCATATTGATAAATTTCAGCCCATTTACTGTCTCCCCACAATCCAAAGGCGGGTGAACCCTTGGTGTCATTGGTTGCAGATTCTACGATATGGGCGACTTCATGAACCAGAATATCCAGATTCCAGCCGGTGGGATTAATAAAATTGGAGCCACCGATATCGATGACATTGCGGTAGTCATGGTCAGCGTTGTAGGCGTAACCTGGATGGCCACCACTATACTTCGTATTATGGACAATGACGTAAAGTCGACCATCGCCCCCCATCGAGCCATAGGTTTGCTTGGTGTATCTCCATACATCCGCCGCTGTAGAATACATCCAGCCAATTTGATTGGGGTCGATTTCATCATCTACATAAAATGCCACCTCATCATTATAGTGCACCAACTTGAGCAACTCCCTATGCTCGAACCAGTGCTCTTGCCAGGTCGCGGGTGGAGCGCTCGCGGCACTTGCCGGAGCTTGGGGAAGGGAACATAAGACGATGACCAACACCATAAAGAAAACCAATGATTTCTTCACAATACATTCCTCCTCATTTTTTCATTTCCTTGAATTTAAATATTTTGTAATATTATTACATTACATGACATAGATTAATGAATTTTGGCAGATAATGCAACCTAAAAATATACTTTATGAAAAATAAAAAAACATCTGCTAGGCACAGATGTATGGTTCATCACTATTTGATATATTCTGATTTTATAAATGCCTGAATGATAGGTTGATCGGGTGGACTGATGTCTGCGGGGAGTTGCTCTATTTTGAAAAACCTTAAGCACTCTACTTCTTCTTCATCCAGCCTTAATTCTCCTTCGTAGTCACCGCAGATATAGGCTGCTGCAACATTATAAACCTCATCTCCATGCGGATATTTATAATACAAATCCATTCCAGAGAAAACATCTAGCAATTTTAATTTATGCGCTATTAATCCGGTTTCTTCATACAGTTCTCGTCTTGCCACTTCTTCCATGCTTTCGCCCGGCTCCAGAGAGCCGCCTGGTAATCCCCACAGCCCATTGTCTTTTCTCTGTTGCAAGAGAATTTAGCCGTGTTCATTCATTAAGATCGTGCATGCACCAACCATAATTATAGGCCTAGTACCAATGATTTTCCTAAGTTCCATAATGTACCCCATACTTACTTGCCCCCTGCGTTCTTGCAGTTTTAATCCCAAATTCGACCTAATTGATCTGCGTAAAATAATATGGCCTTCTTGTAATCCTGAAGCCCTTGATCAGTGCTCGCTTCTGCCAATTTTCAACAGGATGCCCATCGCTTCACTCTATGCCTGCTGGTTGTATAGAACCATTGCGTAGAATACCTGAAATTCACCGCGTTCCGGGAATTCTTGCATAGCATTTTCAAATATCACTTGAGCCTCATTATACAAGCCTAAAGTTCTGTAGCGAGTAACAGGTCTTGAAGAATCCTAAAGCATGACAACTTCCGGAACTAACAGGAAATCCTCCAGCTAAAACCTCTAATAAACAGAATTATTCACCATTATAAGGAATTCATCCCTATAATTTAGCTTAAATCGCTGAATATGGACCAAACATGTGAATTTATAGGGAACTTTTCCAGTTAAACTCCAAAATCCAGCTCATTTGCGTCAATTAGCGGGAGTATTTCCCATTAATGTGCATCAGCATCAAGGGACATCGCACAGCAGACGGAGACTGTTTTACTTTTACTTAACTATCAAATCTTTTTCCCATAATGCCTTTACAATCTCAACTTGGTAATTAGATTTTATCTTTTTTCCTTGGGTTACTATTGCCCATATCTCTTTATTATCTTTGTTTATGTAGGTTGGATCTTGCTTTAATAAATTGATGGTATTTATGGCATATTGTTTGTTTAAACAGTCCTGTTTGTGATTATACCTTCCTGCCTTAATTCCTTTAATTAATCCCTCTTCGCATATTCCTAAAAATGCAGTCCTAGGACAACCCTTTTTCTGTCCCCAACTACCTTCTCCAAATTGTTCACCTGTGGCAATGAACCAAGCTTTTACTGGGCTTTCTATTCTATTTTCCTGAACGTATCTCACCACATTTAATGCTGACTTCGAGTACTTATCCATGCCTATGTCCTCCATTTCCTCACAATCATCGCTACTTCCATGATTATACATCTCCATCCATAGGGGCGATAGTCTCGAATATGGATATAGTTAGAGGCAGTTACAATGTCTAATGTTATCGAATCCAGCGAGTTGACCACAAATACAATTTATTACTTGAATCAATGAATCCCTTCTGATTGAGGTCCAGGGCTGCAATTTCCCGCATCTCTTGTTCAGAGAGTGTAAAGTCAAACAAGTCGATATTTTGTTCCAGCCTTGCAGGCGTAATCGATTTAGGAATAACCGCAATATCTCGTTGAAGATTCCATCTGAGAATGACCTGGGCGGCAGTTTTGCCTTTTCTATCTCCAATGTCTTTCAGTACAGGGTGAGTGAGCAACCGCTTGTTCCCACGACCGAAGGGTGCCCATGCGACATGTTGTATGCTATAGCTCGTCATGAAATCATGCAGTTCATCTTTTTGTAAAAAAGGATGGGTTTGCACCTGATTTACCGCTGGAATAATCGTTCCATGCTTCATTACTTTCTCCAAATGGGAGGGTTCAAAATTAGAAACTCCAATGGCTCTGATCTTCCCCTCGCGATGTAGCTCCTCCATCGTATTCCAACTACTTAAATAATCACCGGTTGGCCAATGAATCAAGTATAAGTCAACATAATCGGTGTTTAATTTCCTCAAGCTGCTCTCAAAAGCAGTCCGTGTTTTGGCTCCGAGATCCGATGTCCAAATTTTCGTGGTAATAAATAGTTCGCTCCGCTTCACGCCAGATTTACGGATGGCTTCGGCAATCAACTCTTCATTATGATAAATCGCCGCGGTGTCCAAATGTCGGTATCCATGGTTCAGTGCCCATACTACAGCTTCCGTGCTATCCCCTTTGACGTTATAGACGCCCAAACCAACTTTTGGCATAAGTACCCCATTATTAAGTTGAACATGTTCCATAAGCCCTCTCCTTGTTACCCTAATTAAAATCGGACACATGTCCGTTTTATAATTTGATCTTATCCAGTAAGTGTTCGCTTGTCAATTCTTGTCTTGAAGATCATAGACAAATTGCAAAAAACAGCAAGAGAGGTAGCCACTCCAGGCTCCCTCCCTTACTGTCTCCAGTTCTCCACTATACAGCACTCATTTTCCTATTTGATCAACATGATACCTGATTGCACTCGAAATGAACTCGGCCAAATCTTGATTACTATATTGATTGATATAATTTTTGAATCGTCCATCGTATCTGTAGGTATCGGCCAGGCAACCAAGCAACTCTGCATCCAGGGTCATGAATCTCTCCAAATAATTTCGCCATTCCATGATTAATTCCTGTACTTGAAGAGACTCTGGAGACTGCTCCACACAAGCAGCCAGCCTTCTGAACACATTTTCCATACCTTGTTCAAATTCTGCGAACAGCTTCTCTTTTTCCTTGGCAGGGACTTGATCCAGCTTCTCTTGGAAGCTTCTATAGCCCTCGGTTTCTCCATAGACGAGACGAGCTTCCTTGGCATACTGTTCCTGTAAAGGCAACACCGATGAATGGTTAAAGATACCCAGATTGTATATATCCCTTCCAGATACATAATCCTCCAATGCCAGCAGTATAGTCTCTAGTCGTTGTTTCCTGGACAGCAGCGTCTCGCTATGGCTTTTTAATATCTTTTTTTGCTCCTGCTTGGTCAGCTTTAGAATTTCTCCAATTTCTTTTAACGAGAAATCCATCTCCTTTAAAAACAAAATGGTTTGCAGCCTTTCCAAGCTACTCCGATCGTAATGACGATAACCATTCTCCGCTAAATAAGTCGGCTTGAAAAGGTCGATTTTGTCATAATAGTGCAAGGTTCTAGCTGTAATGCCTGTGATGCTCACAATATCCTTAACCGTTAAGAAGGGTGTCTTCATCCCAAAAATCCTTTACTTCAGTTAGTATGTTATCGGCAGGCGTAATTGTTGCCTCGAAAATCGTTTTTCCTGTTTTCCTCAAATAGTGACGGATCAAATAATAACCGCAAGCATAACCCGCACAGTAGGGCATATGGACAGGCTCTAAATTTTGCAGCTTGGCGATTTCGTCCCCGTACAGATAAGGAGTGATTTTATCCAACCCCGTTACCTGTAATTGTTCCTTAAGCACTGGCTTAATATGCTGATTTAACGTGCTTTCGGATGTTCGGGTTACCCAAGGGCCCAAAAGCTCTTGCCCATACATGAATGTAGCGTAATTCTCCGCCAGCCCTTCACTTACAATCAGTTCGCCCAGCGTAACGGTAGGGTCCCAATCAATAAATTGATACCGAATATTATGATTGCATTCATGCGCTAAGGCAGCTTTGACTCTGGGCAAGGTGTATTCGTTAGGCACCAGTGTACACAAGATGTAACCGGGAATCCCCCCGTCTCCACTATACCCCTCACTTAACATCAAGGAAGGACTTGCGGGATTGCCTAACTGTATAGTGAACAAATAATCAGATACCGGGAGTTTGATTCCATGCTCGATAAAAGAAAAAATACTTTTCCTAACCGCATCATAACAGTTGGCCCAAAATACCTCTGAAGATATCAATTCTATCTCGTATTCAATCTGACCCGTGATCTGATCAGGAGCTCGATTCATCATGTTATTTAGCATCAAGACATCAAATCCGAAAGGCTCATCGGACTTGAACGGAATCTGCTGAATATCCCATTTCCGCATAAAGGGAGCCAACATTTCACTCCTGAACAGCTCAACCTTTTCCTGGGGCGGAGCCTCTGCTACTTTTCGGTAAATATAGTCTGAACGCAATGCCTTGATATTCATATTCTCACCTCATCTTTGATTTAATGAGAATTATGCAGTATGACGTTACGTCATAGTCAAGGCTCTTTACAAATCACTTTCAAGTTCTTCAAAATACCGCAACCCTTGACTCTTTATTTCATTAAGCATCCTCTTTGCTTCCTTAGGTCGCTTAATAATGATTACTTTTGTGTCCTTTGGATATTTCGCCAATCTGTTCAGAACATTCGAATGTTTATCTCTTCTAAAATTCCATACATATTTTATAAATGGCCAATCAATCGATTCCGGGCAACCTTCATTAAGATCAGGCCTAGTCTTCCCATGATATTGTATTCTGCGCTTGAATATTCTATATGTAGTAATCCATGGTGATAGATCAAAGTAAATAATGACATCAGCAGCCTGTGCTCTAATATCCATGGTGCTACCATAATGTCCGTCTATAATCCATTCTTCTTTCATGACTAATTGCTCGTTGAATTTAACCCACTCTTCTTTGGGAGTTTCCACCCACCCGGGCTTCCAATAATAAGCATCGAGATGATAAACAGGCAATGCCAGTTCTTCTCCAAGTTTTCGTGCGTATGTTGACTTTCCGGAGCCACTTGAGCCCATAATCATGATTTTCATTTAATGCTCCTTTCCATCCCCACATGGCTTGAATAAGTGATTATCATACATTTCGACTACGATTAAGGGATTACCTTCTGCCGCGTATTTTTGGATTAATTTTGGAAAAACTGTTTCATTCCCAGACAGAATGGTTAATCGTATACAACATATTATTGCGGTGATACGAACCTATTCCAAAGGAAAGGAATTCGTTGCTTGCTTACGATTATGCACATATCCATCCGGGATTAGAGAAGTCGCAGACAGGGCTTGTCTGATTTCCTACAGAGATTGACTGAGGGACCCGTACATGAGAATGCATACTGTCCCGTATAGACGGGAGCACAGGCTTGGAATACTTTTCAAATGGATGTAAGGATTACACAATATGAACTCCAATCTTTTTCCCTATCCTGAATAAGACCTCATCCTAATTCCATTTTATTATTGCTAACTTGCTTGACTTGAAGCTCATTCCTACATAGCAAGGCCTCCGCTTTCCGTACCTGTTGCACCACACCTCCTCAAAGTAATTGTTGATCTCTACAATGGATGATGATATGCCCAACGCTCCCGCATAATATGGAATCTGCTTGGAAAAAGGAGCGATTGAATGATAGTTCTGGAACATGTGAACAAGGTTTATGACAATGGATTTCAGGCACTAAAAGACATTAATCTTGAGTTTAAAAAAGGAGAGATTACTGTCCTCATTGGACCCAGTGGCTGCGGCAAATCTACGACGATGAAGTTGATCAATGCACTAAACACGCCATCTTCAGGCACAATACGCATCGATGGCAAGGATATTTCAAGATTAAATCCAGTCGCACTGCGCAGAGATATCGGTTACGTCATTCAGAGCGTTGGATTATTCCCACATATGACTATTTCCAAAAATGCCGCGGTTGTCCCACGCCTGAAAAAGTGGAATAAAGATAAAATCGAGCAAAAGGTGAACCAACTGTTGGATTTGGTTGGACTGGACCACGCGCGGTACGGCACACGCTATCCTTCCGAGCTTAGTGGAGGACAACAACAACGAGTGGGCGTCGTGCGAGCCCTTGCGGCAGATCCGGACATTATTCTGATGGACGAGCCGTTCTCGGCCCTTGATCCCATCAGTCGTGAGCAGCTTCAGGATGAATTGATCCGATTGCAGCAAGAGCTAAACAAAACCATTATTTTTGTTACCCATGATATGGATGAGGCTATTAAGATTGCCGATACTATTGTACTGATGAAGGAGGGGGCAGTCGTTCAAACAGGCAAGCCCGACAGCATCTTACGCCACCCCGCTAATGACTTTGTACGTGACTTCATCGGTTCGAAACGTCTGCAAAATGAGAATGAAAATACTTATGAAATTCCACTCGTTGACGAAGTGATGATTACCAATCCTGTGACCGCCTTTCCGAGCCGCGGACTAGCTGAAGCCATCAAGATGATGGAAATGAAACGGGTGGATTCCCTCCTGATCGTCGATCGCCAGCGGCAGCTTCAAGGCGCAGTGTCTATTTATCGCGTACTCGATCAATATGGAGAAGAGAACCAAACGGTAGCAGATGTTATGCATCCTGTTCGCTATTCCGTTGCTTCTGGCAGCACACTTGCTCAAGCCATTGAGATCATGGATAGCTATCAGCTCAGCAACCTCCCTGTGGTCGACAACAACAATCGGTTCCTTGGACTGATTACGAGAGGTAGTGTTGTCAAACATCTGGCAGAAGTGTACCCTACGATAGTTCGCTCGGAGCCACTTGGAGAGGGTGAGTGATATGAACGCATTATGGAATTTCATTGTAGAGCGCTATCCAGATATCTTGAAGGCATTGCAGGAACACCTGTTCCTTTCCTCCTCATCCGTATTATTAGGAACGATTATTGCAGTACCGATCGGTATATTACTCGTATACAGCCGGTCAGGCTGGAGCAACCGTATTGTTTTCTTTGTGGCTAATCTCTTTCAGACAGTTCCAAGCTTGGCTCTTCTGGCCATTCTGATTCCGCTGCTTGGCATCGGCATGAAGCCTGCTATCCTTGCGCTTTTCCTCTATTCCCTTATGCCCATTCTGAGGAATACCTACGATGGTTTTAATGCTGTGGACAAAGGTGTACTTCAATCTGCAAGAGGTATGGGGTACAGCACCGCGCAAACGATATTGAGGGTTCAGCTTCCACTATCGCTTCCCTATATCATGTCCGGCATACGCATTACAACCGTCTACATTATCAGTTGGGCTACACTTGCCGCGCTGATTGGAGCTGGTGGATTAGGCCAACTGATTGTATCCGGGCTTGGGGTCAATAAGCCTGAAATGATAGTTATAGGCGGCATTGGTGCTGTCCTCCTGGCATTTGCAGTAGACGGCCTATTGGGTTTGCTGGAGGGCTGGTTAAGCAAGCACTATCATCAGAATCATCCCCGGGACACTGCGATATGAGACACAATCAAGGTAAGCAAACAAGGGGACGTAATAAGGAAGGCGTGGTAACACTGAATAAGTTGAAATGGTTCTCGATCTTCATTAGTATAACGGTTCTAACTGCTTTTGGCTCCGCCTGCGGCATACAAAGCGACTTGACGATCGGGACGCAAACCTATACCGAAACTAAAATTATAGCTGAATTGTACAAGGCACTGATTGAAGAACAAACTGACCTTAAAGTGGACATTATTCCAGACCTTGCTTCAAGCTCATTGGTTATCAATTCGATGAAAAAGAATGATGTTCAAATGGCCACATTATACACGGGTGAGATTTTTAATAATTATTTCCCCATCAGCGGATCGAAGGATCGCACTATGGTTTTACAGGAAGCACAAACTGGATTTCAAGATCACTTCGGGTTTAGCTGGATGGACCCGCTGGGCTTTGAGAATACTTACGCCTTTACGGTCAGAAAGGATTTGGCTGAATCTAAAGGATATACCCAAATTTCCGATGTCACCAAAGATATGGACAGTATGAAACTAGGCGTAGATACTACATGGCTGGAACGAACCACAGATGGCTATCCGGCTTTCTCTAAAGCCTATGGTATTACGTTCGGTCAGGTTTTCCCTATGGAGATCAGTCTGGTATATAGTGCAGTTGCCAATCAACAGGTGGACATCGTGCTAGCCTACTCTACAGACTCTCGCCTGAAGGCTTATCAATTGCAAACCCTTCAGGACGACAAACAATTCTTCCCTCCCTATGATGCAAGTCCGGTATTACGTTCAGAACTTGTGCAGGAACATCCGGAGATCGAGCGGGCTATAGCGCCTTTAATTGGCAAGCTGGACGCAGACACCATGATAGCTCTGAACTATCAAGTGGATATTGAGAAGAAGAGCGAGCGGGAAGTCGCTGTCGCTTACTTGAAGGAACAGGGTCTTCTAAATAGCTAAAGGAGGGTAAGCATGGAGCAAGAACAATTAACGTTTACTGATTTTTTGTCATATATATCACGAAATCAGGGGTTACTCTGGGAATATTTCATCCAGCACATCATGATGGTGGCAATCGGCCTAGGGCTGGCCATTATCGTCGGAGTACCTCTAGGCATTCTTTGTTCCAAGAATAAATGGGCTGCGAAGATCATCTTGTCGATTACCAGCCTTCTTCAGGTTGTTCCCAGTTTAGCCATGCTTATGATCCTGATGTTATGGCTCGGACTTGGAACAACCACGGTGATGGCAGGTCTCTTCCTGTATTCACTCAATCCGATCACGCGCAATACCTATGTTGGATTGAGACAGGTGGATGCCAGTTACATTGAATCGGGGAGGGGAATTGGCATGAGCCCTTTTCAACTGCTCATCAAAGTGCGTTTTCCTCTGTCTCTAACTTATATCATGTCGGGTCTGAGGATTGCAGCCGTCATCGCTATCGGTGTGGTAACCATCGCTCCTCTAGTAGGAGGAGGTGGCCTGGGACGAGAGATTTATGCCGGGCTAAACAGCAACAATTCCTTACGGATTTTTGCAGGCGCTATTCCTGCCGCATTTTTGGCCATTGGTGCAGATATCCTACTTGGTATCTTGCAAAGAAGGGTCGATTTAGCCAAACGCAAGTCTTCTAATCTGACATCTTCCTCTACGAAGTCGTCAGAGCTTACCTAATACTTGAACACGGCGAGGCAGACCCGAAGAAGTTATCTTAATCTCCCGGTCTGCCTCGCTGTACATTTAATGGGAGCCTGTAATCCCCCGATGAGAAGCTGTTTTCTACTCATCCTGTTTAGCTACTAAATGGGTTGTACAGTTATATAGCTGACAATCCCAGCCGTTTTCATTTCTATTCAAAATCGTTAAGGATGCATTTTCCAACGGCTCTTCCATATTAACTTGAGGGATAAGCTTCTTTAAAGTCAGCCCGATAATGGCTCCGTGACTTACGATCAACACTTTTTTGTCAGCATGTCTTGCAGAAATTTCGGTGAGACAATTTACCGCTCTTGAGATTATTGCATCAGCAGATTCTATCCCAAGGTCCAGCTTAGACCAGCCGTATCCCCACTTGTTAACTCGTTCCTGTTCAGTTGTTCCCTCAATAAGTCCACAGTTCATTTCTCTTAATCGTTGGTCAATGTTCACTTCCAAATTTTTGCTCATCGCTATAATTCGGGCGGTCTCCAATGCTCTTGATAAATCACTGGAATAAATATAATCCCATTCCTCACCTATCATCCTTTTAGCCAGTGACTCTGCTTGCCTTCGTCCTTCTTCATTCAATGGGATATCCGTGTGCCCCTGTGCTCTGTACTCATAATTCCAATCGGTTAACCCGTGCCTAATCAGTCCGATCATGGTCTTAATCTCACTCTCATTTATATTTTTTAAACACCAAACTGCTTCAAATGATGGTCTAAATGCTTGTAAATCCCCTTCCCCCACTCCTCAGCAGTGAGTTTTCCGAAAAATGGATGCAGTTGTGCATTACATTTCGCTGAACCATCGCTTTGAAATGTTGTGATCTTTTGCTTCAGATTTTCTTTCTCTAGCTCGAACTCTCTTGAATCTGTAATCATAATGCTTGACATGGTAGACATATTTTGCGGGAGGGGCTTGTCATTATAGAATAGAGATTTCACAAACCTCCCTATGAATATCCCTAACCAGCTTCTCGGCTCATGGGCATTTCCTACGGCAATCTCTTGAAATGCGGAGCAGTGAGCCAGCATCTGCGCGGCGTTCATCTTCCCCCATAGCGGCTGTGAGTCTGATTGCAATTGATCAATCCGACCTAGAACCTCTTTAGTTGAGCTGGCATCGAAAATACTTTTCATTAAAACACTCCTCCATGATTATGTCCTTTTCATTCCCTGAATACGAATCCACTTTTTCGTTGGGTTTTCATCTATCTTTACATCCGAGAAGCCTGTCTTAAGCAATAACTGCTCCATGTCTTCCTTGGTCTGATAAGATTTCATATGATAATTAATCTTGTATAACTCGGCTGTTATTAAGAGGCACCCTTCTACCTTTAGCACTCGAAAGATTTCTTTCAGACTGTTCTCCATGTCTGGCCAGAAATAATGGGTCTGAAATGCAGTGATCATATCAAAAGTATTATCTGAAAAGGGAATGTCCGTCACAGAAGCCTGTTGAATATGTACCTTTCCCTCTGCTATATCCGCTTTGTTCGCTCGTATAGAATCTTTGACAGCCTGTTCAGAATAATCAATACCGTATATTCTCGCCTGTGGGTTCCATACGCATAATAGTTGTATCGTTCTTCCGCCTCCACAACCTACGTCCAGCATAACCGAATCTTCTCTGATCCTTATCTTTTCCCACGCCCATACATTCATCTGGGTATGAGAGGTATTCATGATACTCAACATGAGTGACCCAATAAATCCACGGGGATGCTTCGCCTGTCCTATTAGCTTTTTTAATAAATTCAACCTGTCTTCCCTCCTCACCTATTCTAGCTCAGTATTGAAGAAACGCCCCAGCCCTAGATAAACTTTTATCTTAGACTGAGGCGTTGGTCAGATCTTTCAGAAAGTAGTAATGCTCGTACCCACGGGGCATTAGGAATGATTGCAAGCTCACTTATAATAATCCTCCAATATTTGTTTATTATCGGTTACCACTATTCGCTTCCCTGCATATTTTTCCGTTATGTCCATTATATCGCTTAAATTCTCTTGATTGAATGTTCGATTCCATACAAATAGCATTTGATATAAGTTCTTATAAGTTTGTTTGTAATTCCATTTTTCCAATCCTAATCGAGTACGAATGAATCTTTTAATCACCCTATAATCCCTTCGGAATTTATTTGGGCATATGATATATATCTTGTCTGCATGTTCAAAACTCTCTTGGCCCCACTTATGATGAACACCTTCTATGATCCAGGATTCTTTATGTATAATTTCATTCAGTTTGGAATCTCTAATTTCCGTGGGGTATTTTTGATAAGGTTGACTCCTATCCCATACCAAATTATCAAGTTCACAATGTGTAATTCCATATTTCTTCGACAACTCCCTAGCAATATAGGATTTACCACTACCGCAGGGTCCAATGATACGAATTTTTATAAGGCATTCCTCCTTTACAATTTACAGCCTGTACTTGCTAAACTTGAAGAAATGCATTACGAATATATGTGTTCCATAATTTTCATTATTGTCTCATCTACATTCTTTTTCGTTGTATTTATTTTGTAGGTTTCCATTTCATCATACAACTTGAGTCTATGGCAACTAGTTTCGATTTGTTCAACTGTTCTATAATCGAGTAACATCCGTTCTCTTAGAGATTCCTCAGAACAAGTTAATGTTATTGGGGTTAATCTGAACTGAAAATCTGAAATACGGTCCAGCAGCCTCTGCATGATTTCTTCTCTATGAAGTACCCAATTGAATATGATGTAATCAAAAGTTGAATTATTTAAATAATTTCGAAGTAGGTACACAATATTATTTTCAACCATCTTTGTGTTCTCTTCGGTAATTATCCATGGATTCATCATCCAACACCAATCCCCATCGAGCCAAACTGACCTCTCTAGTGATTGGTACAGTTTTTGACTTACAGTCGTCTTACCAATTCCCGCCGGGCCATTGATTATAATTAATTGCTTCAATAAATTCACCTTCTTTTAAATGCCGTATAACCCAAGTATGATTTTGAATTTCTTTGTACTTTTAGCCTGAATTTTTATGCCTTCTTTAAGATCAAGAATGACAACGGTTCTTCTTATCCAAAATCTTATGTATATCGATTTAAGTTTAAAAGGTCTAACTATCCCTTTGAATTCAACTTCTGTTCCATCTCCGTTCTCTATTTCCGTTCTAATGAACCACGTGTTGCCAATCCCAATCTCAATATATTTATTCAAAAAAACTCTCCCAAAAATTTTTATATTATACTATTGTTGGCACCGGAATTCGTTTGCAATTCCCAATTGCCTTCTTATGGTTGTCGAACACCCTCAAAAACTCCATATTTATTAGGCTGCCAAGAACGTTTCTCAAAATCTATTTATAAGACTCGTCTATTCTTATATAGCCGCTCACTTGATCTTGGGTCCTTTGGAATATGCCGGATTTATTATAGTAATTTCCTTCTGCTGTAATAATCTTGTCCTGTTCAGTCCCCAATACAACTCCGATATGATCATTTGGACCATTGCCTAATATGTTATCAAAGAGGATAAGATCTCCTGGGTTAGGAACGAATAATGGATCATTTAATGGATAATAAAATTTATGTGATTGTCCCCACTCTAACCAAGCTCCTACCCATGCAAAATTGCGTGTAACTGGTTTTGGATATCGAACAGGTAATTCCAAGCCTGCTTTACAGCAACAATAATATACGAAGGCAGCACACCAATCGAAGCCTACATCAGGGTTCTCTCTGGGAAAGGCATCTAGGATAGGTTTCAGATCAGGTCCATACTTATCAGCATTACCTATGAGTGGCCTTGAAGCTAGTTCTTCAGCTATTTCAGCTAAAATTCCCCTTCTCATCGCTAACTCTTCCCCTCTAATTTTCAATTATTTCTTGGCTTCAACAATCATTTCTCCTTCTCCCGAAGGTACTTCAAACCCTTTAAGATATGAGGACAATATTTCTTCTGTTATGGTAAATGCAGCATTAGCATCAAATCGTTGGCTACGGATACGAAGTCGTTCTCGTAAATCATTAGGATGGACTTTTAAATGAATAAGTCTCCATTCCCCTCCACCTTCTTCAATCAGCTTCTTATATTCATTCCGTCTCTTTCGCTGCCAGAAGCTAAAATCAACAACCACATTGTGCTTTTCATTCAGAAGACTTACAAGCTCATCACGCAGCTTTAGTTCGGCTTCAACTTTAAGTTGCTCATACATTTCTATGGGATAATCGATGCCATAACGACCCTTCGTAGCCCAAATCTCTTCGTCAATGGACAGACGAACAAAACCTCTCTGTTCCAATAGTTGGGCATAGGTTGTTTTACCCGAACCCGCCACACCACACATCATGACTACTAAAGGAACAGAAGTATCGGCTTGACTGGTAACATGTTCTATTCCAGGATAGTCAAACATCAGAATCCTCCTCCCACCCTTGAAACGCTCGGCTTTTATTCCAACATCAAGTTCTTAGTATTGTTACCACATTATTTTTTTGTTACTTATCTTTTTAAGTCAGTCTGTTTCTGATCAGTCTGATTTGACCTCTATGATTGAGTTCATCCTCGAAAACATGGAACCACATAAAATAGTAATTTGCCTTTTGCTCATACCAAAAATCCTCTTCTGTATATAACCATTCATCATTAACAGATTTGAATAATTTGAGCGTTTGATTTCTTACCTGATCTAATTGATGGATGTAGTAATCCAAAGCATGACCTTTGATTTGTTCCTGTCCTACTTTGCCAAGTTCAAGTGCAGGGCCCCAGATTAATAATTCTTCTTCATTCAGATCTCGCTTTTCAAATGTAGATACCTGATAGGCATATTCAACTGCCGCAAAGTGCGATAATAAAGCACCTATAGAATTGCTTTTGGAATCTAGCAAAAAATCGAGTTCAGCTTGCGTTAAGTCCTTTACTGCTTCTAACGTTGTAAATCTTGCATATTTCATCATAGATATCAGTCTAGCAATTTGAGGGGTATAGCCAGGGATATCGGTTATCATCAAAAGATTTTGCATATTCAGCATAGGTTCTACCTCCAAGGTTTCGGTTCGTTACTGTAAAAAAGACGGTTAATCCACTGTTACAGCACTATCCTCCCTTTTTTTAATAATATTATGGGCAATCAAAAAGAAAATGAGATTATAAATTAAGCTGTACGATAATGTAAATAGCCATATTCCAAAATCCCAAGGGAAAATAACTAGCCCACCAAAGTTGGTCATTGTAGAATGAAAAGCGTAAAAGACAACTCCAAGCCCGATAAGCATCTGTCCTATCATCCAAATTATAAAAAAGCTCGATCTTCGTTCTCCTCGGCAAAAAAATACTATATTCAATATTCCAATGACATAATAACCAATAATCCATGTCAATATAGATCCTAATGAAAGTACTCCAGACTTTTTTGCCCCAGCTATAACTATGTACCGATCTAAATAGTGAATGGTGAAGATTAATAATAGTGGAAGCAACATATACACACTCATAAACACAAGAAACCTAGGAAGATATCTCAATCAAAAGCCCTCCCCTCCGCAGTTCGCATAATCTTCCATAACAGTATATTAGACGCAGTAGAAGCTAATCCTTTTTATAAAATACATTAAAAAAGAAATAAGAGACCCCTGATCTATCAGGAATCTCCATTGCTCTTGCTTCACGCTATCTATCATTGCTCTTCTACCACAGTTTTTCTAACCTGCTCTACACCTCTAACCCCAAGGCCTTCTTGACCTCCGGGATCGACAGACCTTCACTGCGAAGCTGCTTGATTAGGGCTATGCGCTTGACGGTGGATTCGCGGCGGTAGCGGCGCGTCAGGTTCTCTTCGGCCTGCTCAAAGGGCAGCATTCCTTCTTCCGTATAGAATTTCAAGGTACTGTACCGGGCAGCGGTTAGCCTTACCAGTTCACCGATCGTCACGAACTCTGAGGATTCGATGGCTTCCATGGGACGTTGTCTGGACATAAGTGTCTATCTCCTTTAGCTTACCTTCAGGGTCAAAGTGGACGTTTCGGAAGTAGCCGCACCCCTTGAATCGGCACGCGCATCGTTACCAAATGCGGAACCGCTTCGTAGATCAAGTTATCAATTTTAATTGTGGGGATCTCCCCCTCTCGTAATACCGTAAAGGCATGCCCTTGAGACTCTAGCCGTTGCTTTACCGCATCCAGTCGATTTTGGGAATTAGCAAACCATGCCTCCGTTTCAATAAAAACAGCCTGCGACCGCTCCAGCAAGGGGAACAAGAACAACATGCCCCTACCGACTGTCGTTTGCACAAAGGCTTTTTTCCATTGTAAAAAATGCTTCACCGTCATGCCCCAGTTCTGCCCAATTCGTATCCAGAAGAGGCTATGTGCCAAGGGATTTGACTCATCCAACTCGTTAATCGTTAGTGCCACCTGGTCCAATTCCTGCCCCGAGAACAGATCAGGTAGACAGCCGCTTTCGCGCAGCAACCACAATAGACAAATGGTTTCATCGCTCACCGGACCGTCTTCCAATACTTCCGCACGTAGTCCTTCGACAATACCCGTGTATTCAGACAATTTGCTGCGATACTCCTTTATCGCCACGCCTGAAGACTCAAACAACATATCGCACCCCAGCAAATGGGGAATTTCCTCCATCACTCCAAGATCCGTGAGCGAGCGAGTCATGACCTCCTCCAAATGCATGAGCTTTCGTTGCGATAAGGAAGATGCCCGCTTTAACCACCAGCGTAATTGACCATGTCGTCCCGGCTTCCCACCTTCCAGCCAGTTTATTACATAATTCTTGTAGACTTCTACCCCACTGTCACCCGAGCCATGCTCGCTGCGTCCTGAATCCGTCAGATGAAAATCCAACTCCAATTCTCTCTGTCCTTGATCAGCAGTAGCCCGGAGCTTTCCTTCCAGATAACATTCCAACACCACCGCCGTAGCCAACACGCGAAGCGCTACCTGCTTCACCACTGTGCTATGACTACTTCGTTGTGCATTTAGAGCAACCATTGAGAAACCTTGGGCCAACGTAAAATCTGCCATTACCAATCTCCCCCATCTACCTGTCATGGAGTGACCTGACCTTCCCAGGTGCAAGGAAATGAAATGTGTATCACTATGATGAAAGCGGGTCACCCGTCCATAAAAATTTTTCATTCAACTTATTACTTACTACTTATCACTTACTACTTATTATATATGCTTTTCCTTTCCAAATGTCAACCAACAGAGCAAAAAAACGGTGACCCCAACCCGGCTCCCAGAAGGAATGCTTCTAGTTTAGAAGCTTTTCTCCCGCAGATACCAGTGTTACGAGTCACCGTTTCACACCTTAACCCATCTCAAATCTTCATCTATCCAGTATTTTTAAGGCAAGCTTGTGATTTTATCTTCTATCGGAGTTCTTGGCTTCAGGGCTGGAATTTCAGCCGGGTAACCAATGCCAAATATCCCAATCACGTCCTCAGACTCCGCTGCACCCAGAATTTCACGATTATGGGCTGCTGCTCCCAATGAGGACCAGAAGGTGCCTACGCCAGCCTCTTGCGCAGCGAGCATAAAGTTCTGCATGAAGCAAGCGGTCGCCATGACATTCTCATCGCGCTCTAAAGCGGTCGCTCCAGACTTGGACAAGATAGCTATAACTACGGGTGCACCACCAAAATCTGTCTTATGCTTGAGGCGTCCTCTGGTCTCAGGCCCCACAATCAGCACCCGCCAAGGCTCCGTCATCCGGTGGTTCGGCGCGTAACTCGCTGCCGTCAGCCAGGATTGCACATGCTTCTCGCTAATGGCATCAGGCTTGAAAGTCTTAATATTTCTACGTCCCATAATTGCATCAAGTACCGACATCACTATCTCTCCTCTCTATAATGGCAACTTTATCATAGCACGCATTGGCCAATACTAACTAGTGGACCGAAGTTATCGAATTTAGTCCTATATTTTTGGTACTGAAGACTCACACGATTTCTTGGGCATTATTTTATAATTGTAAGCTAAGCTGTCGATTTCCTTCTGCAGCGAATTAAAGTGATGAAAGGTGGTAGTTTAACTTGCAGAGAACTGTCGGCCCCCTCATGTTGAAGGCGATTGTAATTCTTGCCGCATGTATTTCCTTCTTGATAGCAACGTCTTCGGCCGAAGCAGCACAGGAGAAAATAAGCGTTTACGCCGATAAGAAAGAGGTTGTTTTTGCTGTATCTCCTACCACAGACAAAGCTACAACACTGGTGCAGATGCGTCCATTGTTTGAATCGCTCGGCATCGATCTCAAATGGGATAACCATACTAAAACGGTGACAGGACAAAAAGGTGACTTAACCTTTACCCTGATCATGAATCAAAAAACGGCTGTGGTTAACGGCAAAAGTATTTCACTCACCGTACCTGGTCGCGTGACTAACGGTCATACGTTGGTACCTCTGCGCTTTGTAGCGGAAGCCACTCAATCCATCGTTGGTTGGCACGGC
Organism: Paenibacillus sp. 1SOY10; assembly: GCF_056836745.1. Lineage (NCBI taxonomy): Bacteria > Bacillati > Bacillota > Bacilli > Caryophanales > Paenibacillaceae > Paenibacillus > Paenibacillus sp. 1SOY10. The sequence continues at coordinate 679,373 of NZ_JBXENK010000001.1, forward strand.
GCTTCACAAACCATAAGTATATATAGTAGAGAATATATGAGCATACTTGGCTTGTCTGACCAGCAGGCTCAGCTGCAAGTGAATGCCGGCTTTAAGCCAGCCTCCTCCAGCAAAGGCTTGCGTGGTCTCTACGCTAACAGTTCAGCAGATTTACTGGGTAACAAAGGATGTCAAGGCGTGTGCTGGAATTATTTATATTTCATTGACGACAGCAGATTAATTGATAAGGAACCGATAGGCGGATGGGAAACGGTCCATTGCACCAAAGACCAATGCTCTTCCTATGAAATCAAGAACGGAGAACTGGTCATTGATGGCAAAGTACGCTACAGCTATGAAAAGAGCGCAAACAACCATCTGATACTTGATGGAGAAGTGTATACGTGGCACGAACCGCTTCATCGACCAAAACTAGATGGCAAATATAGAGCCAGCAATTATATTGGAGATGCGCTGGGTACTAGCTTGACCACAACAAGTACCATCATTTTTCGGCCAGATGGAACATTTCTTGATGATAAATCAATCAGTATCCTTACCGACGGCTCGGACATTAGTGGTGATGGCACTGGTATCTCCAGCACTCATATGACCGATGCAGAAGGAGCAGGTCGATATACCGTCATTAACCATACCATTCTACTTGAATACAAGGACGGTAAAACTGAAAGCTGGTTGTTCTTCCGTCCCGATTTAAACGATAGAATGTACAAAATTGGCGGGCAAGATTTTCTCTTGGACGATTCCTACAACCCGGACGAGACTAAGCCAGATACAAGTAAGCCGTCGATAGATAAGGAAGACGATACCAAGCAACCTTTGTTTGAGGATAAGCTGACTACAGACAAAATCGCCAACAAGACAATCGTCTATCAAAAGCATCCTGGAAATAAGAAATCACTAGGTGATATTGGTATCGAGTTGGCTGGATACCAATGGGCGGAACTGGAGGTCGAACCTGGCAAGCAAAGTATGTTCCAAAACTTTGGAAGCGACGATATTGTGGCCTTAACAGTAAAATATATCGTGAACAACAATTCATCGACCAGTGTAGACCTCTCGACCTTGCAAGCATTAGTATGGAATACTTCCGGCCGTGTATCGGACACCCCGGAGCTCTCACCTACAGTAAGTAATATTGTAGATACTGGCAAGAGCACGGAGAAGCTGGCGGTCTTTTTATTTCCCAAAGAGAAGCTTGAAGAATTAGACCAGCTTGAGATCCTCTTCGGCTCAAAAGCTGCCACAGGTAACATTAATTTTAACGAACCTATACTTGAATTTGATCTTGACAACCCATTTTGACTCTTTCTGGAGAATTTTCTTCGGAGTAGTAAAACGCCATTCGTTGTCAGGGTGCAAGCAAAAAAGTTGGACGGAGATACCTCTTCCGTCCAACTTTTTTTTACTTCAAAGAAGAACCCTATGCAAGTCAAAATGATGAGGTTAACAACGACTATACCCACAGTTGCTGCAGGTCTTGCAGCCCTCCACATTGATCAGCGAAGCAGAGCCGCAGGACGGACACAGGTCAAGAGAAGTTGCTGGAGCCGTATGGCTTCCTCCTGAATGGTGAACCTCAGAGCTACCCGACGTCTGAATGGAAGTCGTTTGTTGCCAATCATTAGAGTGGGCTGCAGGCTGTTGGCGGGAAGCCAAAGTCGCTGCTACCGGAGCCGGATCATGCCCGTCATGAGGGCCATGACCCACATGCATCTCCAGCGCCTTGGCTACCGCATCAGCAATCGATTCCACGCGATTGGCACCGAAGCCAATGGCTCCCGTACCGCCAATGCCCTTGAGATGCTTGATCAGCAGCCCCACCTTCTCCCCATGGTCTCCATATCGCAGGAACAAGGAGCAGACCCGCCCAAGCGCCTCAGCCATGGCAAACACATCAGAGCCCGCTTTGCCGACATTAAGGAAGATTTCCCCCGGCGTGCCGTTCAAATCATTGATCGTAATATAAGCCATCCCGAAGGGAGTATTCAGCTTATACGTAGCTCCCTGCAACACTTGCGGCCGGCGCTTGTACGGGGTGCTGGACGATCTGGACAACCCGGACGGTGCAAAATTGCTGGGTAATAAGGAATCGCCAGGTTCCGGCTCCGCCTTGGTATCAGCTTGCTCCATGGTCCCAACCTCGTTGACTGATGGTAGCTCTGCCTCTTCCGCCTTCGCTTCCTTCTTCTCCGTTTGCAATACCTGTACATCCCGACTGCCATCGCGGTAAATCGTCACACCCTTACAGCCCAAATCAAAGGCCAGCTCGTACAATCGTTTCGTCTCTTCCACCGTGAAGTCCGCTGGACAATTTGCCGTCTTGGAGATTGAGCTGTCTACCCAGCGCTGAATCGCTGCCTGCACGCGGATATGATCCTCGGCGGATAGACTCATGGCTGTAACATAATAGTCCGGCAACTCCTCTCCCGGATGGGCATCCATCCATTCCTGAGCGATCGGCACGAATTGCTCGTCGAAGCCAAGGCGACTCTGGCGATAATATTTGAACGCAAAATACGGTTCAATGCCTGTTGAAGTACCAACCATCGTTCCCGTACTGCCGGTGGGCGCTTGGGTAATGATGGTAACGTTCCGAATGCCCTGCTGGCGAATCGCCTCCCCAACCTCGGGGTATACCTCCGTCATCACCTTCATAAATCCACTCTGCAAATAAGGGTCAGCCTCAAATGCCGGGAAAGAACCTTTCTCCGCAGCAATATCTGAAGAAGCCAGGTAGGCCTCCCGAGCGATAAACCCATACAGCTTATCCAGAAATTCCAGGGATTCCGGGCTACCGTATCGGATGTTCAGCTTGATCATCAGTTCGGCCAGTCCCATTGTCCCCAGACCAATACGTCGTTCATGCTTCTGATTTTTTTCATTTTCCTCAAAATGATAAGGCGTCTTATTGATTACATTGTCTAGGAAGCGGACCGAATAACGGGTCGTCGTCGCCAAATCCTCCCAATCCACATCGTGGTTCGCCTCGTCATAGAACCGGGATAAATTCATCGCGGACAGATTGCAGACACCCCAACCTGGCAAGCCCTGCTCGCCGCACGGGTTCGTACAAATAATCGGGTTAAAGTACCAGCTATTTGACATCTGATTGTAATACTCCATAAATACGACGCCTGGCTCCGCGGACTTCCAGGCCGATTCGATAATCGTATGCCAAATCTCCCGTGCCTTGACCGTACGATAATGGTTTACCCGTCGGCCCGCCGCCTTCCACTTATCGAGATCACCGTCCCAGACGTCATTGTAATCTTCATCGGTTGTGTCCGGGAAGACCAGTTCCCAATCCAGATCTTCCTTCACCGCCTTCATAAATGCATTACTCACGCAGACAGACAAATTCGCATTCGTCACCTGTCCCATCGTCTGCTTGACCGTGATAAAGTCCAGCACATCTGGATGCCAGTCGTTGATCATCAGCATTAGCGCCCCCCGGCGACTGCCGCCCTGCTCAATCAGCCCTGTCGTATAGCTGAACAGCCCTCCCCAGGATACAGCACCGCTTGATGAGCCGTTCACGCCCTTCACCACTGCTCGCCGCGGTCGCAAAGAGCTTAAATTGATACCAACACCGCCTCCGCGAGCCATAATCTCCGTCATTTCCGACAATGTCTCCATGATCCCGCCTCGGCTATCTTTAGGGGATGGGATGACATAACAATTAAATAAGGTAAGCTCGTCGCTGGCCCCCGCTCCGGCAGCAATCCGGCCCCCCGGTACCAGCTTCCAATCATCCAGGATATGCCGGAATTTGGTCTCCCATTCTTGCTGGAGTTCCGGTGTTGCCTCCACCGAGGCCATAGCGTTCGCCAGGCGATCCCACATTTCCTCCGGCGTCTTCTCTATATTCAGCGTCAGCTTCTCCACATCCGTCTCCACCAGTTCCCCGGTGCGGGTCCGAACCGTCGCCATAAGTCCTTCCCGGGCGACAATCTCCCCAACTTCCTTCGTTGGGAATTTCGGATCGTCCTTCGTCAGCACAAGAACCACATCGCCCACCTTGGCGTGACTGGGGTCCGGATTTTTCCACGCGTAACGATCCAGAAATATTTTCTCGCTTAAGCCTTCCAAGCGTTGTTTTGGCACAGGAATCTGGTTCACCTATAAACACCCTCCTTGATAAATTGCCATACTTATAGAAATTAAGATCAGCCAGCAATTAAGATCATCATATGTAAAAAAACACAATATATTGTGTGTAATCACTATTATACTACACTATATATTGTTGTCATTGGAGAAAGAAGCGATTTTTCCGGCTTGTACTGAAATACACGCTGGCCTAGTAGCCGTTTCCTCCCGTTTTCTCAGATTTCGTTCTTCTCAAGCTGAGCTTAGCTTCCCCGCTGCCTGCTGCCCACATGCAAACAGACGGATAACCGAGCGATTTACGTTCAAGGTTATGAACCCCCTCTTTTTCGTCCATACTACACCTACATCTGCCATCCGTCAGAACAAACACACAAGCTATAAATCTTGTTTCATTTTAAAAAGTTTAGGTGAATACGCACCATAAGGGAGGTTATCCATCTTGAATCCGCATCCCCCTAGCCCCAAGGATAGCTCCGTAACGGAGCAGGCCACAAATACCCGTCTTTCCCCCGAGTTTGACCGTAACTGGTTCAGTGAATTAACAACTCGGCAGCAGAAGGGTGGCCCTTGGGACGACTGGAAATTGTTTAACCTTGCCCTTAAGGCCGAAACGGCCTCACTCGTCACTAGCTTTGAAGAGATGCAATGCCTGAAGCATTTGCAGGAAGTGACCCCCCTGCCACATCAGACGGAAACCGCACGCAAAGTGCTGTTTGAAATGCGTGGACGCGCCATTCTCGCTGATGAGGTGGGGCTGGGTAAGACGATTGAAGCGGGTTTGATTTTGAAGGAATATATCATACGCGGACTCGTTCGCAAAATATTGATTCTTGTTCCCGCATCCCTGGTCCTCCAATGGGTACGAGAGCTGAACCAGAAGTTCGGCATTCCTGCGGTGGCACAGAAGAAGGAGCATTCCTGGCAAAATGACGTTGTCGTTGCTTCCATGGACACGGCCAAGCGCGACCCGCATAAGAGCATTCTGCTCAGTCAGGAATACGACATGCTAATCGTCGATGAAGCCCACAAGCTGAAAAACAAGAATACCACCAATTACCAGCTCATGCTGCAATTACGCAAGAAATACTGTCTGCTGCTCACCGCTACTCCGGTTCAGAACGATTTGAGCGAGCTTTTCAACCTGATTACGCTGCTCAAGCCGGGCCAGCTTGGTGGACATAGCGACTTCTCGGCGAACTTCGTCGTTGATAAGCGGCTGCCCAAGAATGAGGGTCAGTTGAAGGACGAATTGTCCAAAGTAATGATCCGAAATCGTCGGGGCGACGGTCAGCTTGAATTCACCAAACGGATCGTTCGGAATATCGATGTGGAGCTCTCGCAGGAAGAGAAGAAGCTCTACGCCGGGGTGACCTCCTTCGTTAAGGATCAATACCATGCCGCTGGCGGTGATATGAACAGCATGTTGTCGCTTGTCACCTTGCAGCGGGAAGTATGCAGCAGCCGGGACGCCGTGTTCGTTACCCTGGTTAATCTCTCGAAGAAGCTCGACCCCGACTCTCCGATTCGGGATCGGATCTGGGAGCTGGTGGACCTCATTCGACAGATTGGGGCCAATAGCAAGGCCGAGAAGACCATGGAACTGGTGAGGGAAATGAACGACAAGGTTATTGTCTTCACCGAATACCGGGCCACTCAAGAATATTTGTTAAAATACTTCCGCGATCGCGGCATGACGGCTGTGCCTTACCGAGGTGGCATGAATCGCGGTAAGAAGGATTGGATGATGGACCTCTTCCGAGGCCGGGCGCAGGTCATGATTGCTACGGAAGCCGGAGGCGAAGGCATTAACCTGCAATTCTGCCACCATATGATCAACTTCGATCTACCCTGGAACCCGATGCGGGTTGAACAGCGAATCGGAAGGGTCCATCGGCTGGGCCAGACGCAGGACGTCAAGATCTACAACTTGTCCACGCAGGGAACAATTGAAGAGCATATTCTCCATCTACTGCATGAGAAGATCAATATGTTCGAGAAGGTCATTGGCCATCTGGATGTCATTCTGGAACGGTTTGAGAAGAAGCATTCTTTGGAGAAGAGCATCTACAAGATGATTCTGGAATCCGGCAGTGAAGATGAAATAGCCAGCCGCGTGGAAACCTTAGGCCGAGAATTTAACCATATTCAATCTGAGCTGGATGCCGAAGCGAACACAACTGAGCCAGATGGCGGACTTCAGCATTTATTGGGAGGGTGACCGGGCATGTCCATGACCCATGAACAAATTCGCGACTTTGTCATGACCTATCTGGAAGCAACAGAATGCAAGATTCTGGAGAAGTCACCACATCACGTTACGGTCAAACTCTCCCCTCGCGCTGACCGCGACCTGACGAACCGCCCTTACTATTGGGGGTTCATTGAGCGAACCGGCGCCGAGCCGGAGACCATGTCCTTCTCGTTCATCTTCAATCCGGAGCAGCATCAAGCAGCCGAGAAAAAGGCACAAGCGGAGGCAAACAGGAATAGCGGGCCTGCTTCAGCAGGAGAAGCTCCTGCCGAAGAGGACACCATCCTGGGCCGTTACTTTGGCGGAGTCAGACCGCTGCCTATACTTGGACCGGGACGGATTCAGCGAGAAGAGTTGACCTTCGGTAGCCCAAGGCTTAAGCAAATCTTTGAAGCGGCCCGTCGCGGCGGAAGATATGTCTATCTGTTTGAAGAGACAGCCGCTCGTCAGCGCTTGTCCCTGTTGCCTGCGGCTTATGAACCGTGGCTGGGCGTTTGCTTCAAGGTTGAATTCTGCTGTGATATGAAGCGGGAGGAACTGCACAATTACGGGATTTCCCTACTAAGCGGGAAGTTGGATGAATCGTTCCAGGATCGGCTGGCAGCTACGAATCTCTCCCCTCGTCTGCCCGAGAACGTGCATATTGAGCCCACTGAGTTGACGCTTGACGAAGGTCGTCAAGCTTTGGAGGCAAGGATTACCGCCAAGTTGGAGAGCTATGACGAGAGCTGGGCGACCGCAGCCAGAGAGCGATTGAACGATGAACTTGCTCTCATCGACGCCTACTACCGCGACTTGCTTCAGGACCCTGATCCCGAGCGAGCCGCTGGTGCGCAGGAGCAATACGAAGCCAGACGCAGCGAAATACGCTGGCAGTACGAGCCGAGAATTGTCGTATCGGCTTTGGGCTGCGGCATCTTTCATCTACGTTCGCCACTCTAACCAGAAATAGACCTGACTCGCTAAAAGACCGCAAAAATAGAAGCGGATCATGCCGGCGCCGCGCGACAGGTTGCAACATCCTTTTCGAACCGGCTTCGGTACAATGGACAAGCAGCCAATGTCTCATGGCATTTAGCACCGATTAATCCCTAGGGAGGCGACAAACATGCCTATCGGAAAACCGGAAATAACGTGGTCGATCACCTGTAAAATAGTATTGTGCGCTACGATGATATATAGTGCGGTAAGCTTACCGTATAGCGGAAGCAGCTCTGCCGAGGCTGCCCGGGCAGCAAGCGGCACAGTCACCCTGGCTGCGGCTGGGAGTGGCGAACTGGGGCTGGAAGGCGCCTTGGCTCGGCTAAGCGGCGAGCAAGCGCCTGAGGAGCTGCGCCGCTTTGCGGCAGATGCTATCAGCAAGCTCGCCACCGGTGAGCCCTTCACCGCCTGGGCTGGCGCCAGCGCCAACATCGAGCCACTGGGGCCGGGCACCCATAGCTGGCTCGTCACCATCACCCCGCCGGGCGCTGCGGCACCGGACGGGGATACGGCCCAGCCGCCGCCAGCCTCGGCGGCGCGCGGCTACCTCATTATCTCCGCCACAGAGCGCGGAGATTACAAGCTGGTCGAATACGGCTTCGGCACCTATGCCGTATTCGACCAGGCCCTGCTTGAGGCCGCGCTGCGCGAAGGCGGCCTCGGCGCAGCCGAAGCGGGACGCGAAGGCGCCGTCCCGCTCTACGCCGGCCCGGCATTGACCGCGTGGAAGGTTCGCCAGGATACCGGCGAACCGCAATACGTCAATGCCGCTGACGGCGAATGGCTACCCGAGACCCCGGGTAGCTGGGACAAGCAGGCGGCGAAGTATACGCCGCCCCGCCAGGCCGCAAGCAGCCGCAGCACGCTTGCGCCGGGACGTCTCGCGCTGACAGCCGAGCGCTTCGACCCCTATGACAACCTGCTGTGGATGACGGGCGAATCCGTCGCCGTGGACACCAGCAGCTTTATCGCCAAGCTCAAAGCCAGCAAACAACTGGTCTTTGCCGCTTCCGGGCAGGACCGTACCTACTCCTTCCCGCTGGCGGTGTACGGCTACCAGACCTGGACCGGAGACAGCTCATCTCAAGCCTCCGACCCGGGAAATGCCGTCTATGCTGTCACCAGCTCGGACAGTACCATCCGCGTCATCGCACTCGACGCTTTAACCAGCAGCGGTGAATTTACCACATATTAAACAAAATCAGTGATTCATGTTTCAGACGGGCAGGCCATAGGCAATCATTCTCTCCAAATACACAAAAGCAGACCCCTTCTCCCTTTCGGGAATACAGGTGGCCTGCTTTTGTTCTGTATTTCATCTGTTCACCTTGGCGAGAAACATCCTCACACTCGGCTGCGTCCCGGTTTCGACTCGGCTTCCTTCACTTTCCTGTTCCTCCGGTTCACTCGGGGCAATTCCTTCGCCCACAAAGAGAGGGAGAACGGAATCATACCGAACCAGCGCCGTGTCCAGGGCTCCTTAGGCTTAGAGCGTTCACGACGAACTTCCCGTGGCGTCTCGACGTAATCCACAACCCGTTCCGTAATGTACTTGACCAACTCGTCCCCTTTGGCCATGGAGAGAACCTCCTTTACGCTGTAGCTGTCTTTTGCTATCAGTGTGTCCGGGTTGGCCACTTTTTAACCCCGGCTCGCTTCCCCACATGCATGATTTGCCCCGCCTAGGTTCAATCTATAGAAGCATGGTGAACAACAAGCCAAACCGCGTGAAAGGTGAGATTTATGAGACAAACTGCCCTTATTTTGCTTGCCCTGCTGCTCACGCTTCCCCTTGCTTTGGCCGGAATAGCCCCGGTCGCAAGGGCGGAGGTCGAGGGCGACTTCCGGCATGCCTTCCCTGAGCCAGTCATTCTGATTGATGCGGGGCATGGTGGAATCGACGGAGGCACCTCATTTGAGCAAATTCTGGAGAAGGATATTAATTTGGACATCGGACGCAGGCTGTATCTTGTACTGCGCAGCCACGGCTACCGGGCCATTCTGAACCGCACGGGTGATTACGCCCTGAGTGATGATAATCGCTGGTCACGCAGCCGCTCCCGCCATCTTCGCGATCTTGCTCAGCGTAAGGAGTTAAGCGAGCAGGTGCCTGCGGTTATTGTAGTCAGCCTGCATGTCAATTGGGGCAAGAACAAGAGCAGGCGCGGCCCACTGGTGCTGCATCAGAACGAAGGCCGGAGCGCTTACCTGGCGAATGCCATCCAGCAGTCTCTCGAACGACTTTATGATCCGAACGTACAGGTATCACGCATCCCTGAGCTTGGCAAGCCTTTCTATCTGCTGAATCACATTGACTGCCCTGCCGTCATCGTGGAGACGGGCTTCCTGAGTAACGCAGAAGACCGCGCCCTTCTTACGAATGGGCGCGGTCAGCAGAGAATCGCCGAAGCATTGTACCATGGAATTATGGAATACCTTACGGTAATGTGAACCCCGGTCCCGGAGATACTCCGGGACTGATCTGTTCCTGGGCAAGCTGGCTAATACCGATAAACTTAACGCCGTCTGCCTGCATCAGCGGAATGTACTTCTTCAATACGGCGGCTGACTTTCGGCCATGAACACCAACATGTCCAATCAATACACAGTTGTCTCGGTTCTCCAGCAATTGCTGAGCCTTCCGAAGCTGACCCGCCATATGGTTCTCGGTATGCAAATCATCCAGGAAGAGATGATTTTCCAGTTGTGGCAGTCCCTTCTCCAGACTTAACCTTCCAACGACGGAACGATAGTTGGTCTTACTGTCAACGAAGAAGAGTCCACGTTCTCGGCATACCTCCAGAATGACTGACATGACCCGGTCGTCTCCGGTCACCTTGGAGCCCATATGATTATTAATCCCAACGGCATATGGCACTTCATCGATGGCCGCTTCTACCCGTTGTCTGACCTCCGCATCTGTCATCCGGGTGAGGATCGCGCCGGGACCCAGCCACTCCGGCCTTCCTTGCTTGGGCTCTAGCGGTAGATGTACCAGCACATCATGACCAAGCTCATGAGCACGTAGCGCATCCTCCCGGGAGGTTCGCAGAAAAGGCATGACCGCAACCGTCAAATGAATCGGCAAAGAGAGCATTTCCTCCGTGCCACCCATATCGTTGCCAAAATCATCAATAATGACTACCAGCTTCCGGGACTTTTCCACAGCAGAAGCAGAAGGTAGAAGCAACGTAGGAACTGAAGCTTCCACCGTTTGCAAGTTAACTTGCAATCCGCCGCCAACACATAATCCAGCTATGATGATGAAGGTTAAGCATCTCTTCTTGACTAACATGGATATCAAGCCTCCTCCATGCTAGTATGACTGTCCCTTCCCGGAAACATGCGTTCTTCGCTTTGGATTACAGATTAACCCAGGCGCCTCCAGCCTTGGCCGATTGCTCCTCGCCTTCCACCAGGGCCACCGAATCTGCTGCACTTTCAGGCGTACAAATCACGATATCTGCATGGTTCTCAATCGCACCGATAAAGTGCTTCAATTCGCGATAGTATCCATCTTCCGCAGGCAGTTCAGCCTTGAAGCCAGGTTGATCATTAGGATTAACCGTGACCGTCCCGCCGTCAAATACGATGTTGCCCCGCTCAAAGTTAACGCGGTAGCCCATGTAAAAGCCATGATCCCCTTCCAGCGTCCAGTCTACCTGCGAGTTAATGACCTTACCGTCCGGATAGGCATAATGTGTAGATGCCATGTCATAGCCGCTGCCCGGAATCACGTTACGTCCGATGGTGGATACTTTCTCCGGTGTTCCGAACAACCACTGAATCATATCGGTATCATGGATATGCATATCCAACAAAGCGCCGCCGCTCAAGCTTTCGTCCAGGAACCAGTTCTTTGGAGCTCCCGAACCGCGATAGAAGTAACCAGCCGTCACCTTACCGAAGCGTTCCTCTTCAATGGTTGCTTTCAAATATTCATAACCCGGCCAGAAGCGCAGACATTGTCCAATCATCAACTTTCTGTCGTGCTTGCGGGCCGTTTCGGCCATCTTGCGTGCATCAGCAGAATAACGGGCCATTGGCTTCTCGCAGAACACATGATAGCCACGCTCCAGCAACGAACACGCCATCTCGGCATGGATGTAGGTTGGAACAGCCAGGTCAATCATATCCAGTTCTTCCGCAGCTACCATCTTCTCGATGTCATTATATAACCGGTAAGAAGACAGATCATAAACCTCCTGACCTGTAGACATATTCCCGCCTGCTTTGCTGTCCTTCAATTCATCGATAATCAAGTCACAGATGGCCACCAGTTCAATCTGCTGTCCTTCTTTCATCAGACGTACATAATTATCGAAATGCATACGGCCCATAAAGCCGAAGCCCACCAATCCAATCTTCAACATATCGCTTCCTCCTCAAAATAAGAATAATACCACTTCGTTTCTCCAGAATCCCTACGACCCTCCGTGACATAAATGCCTGTTGTCAAGCTCTAAACTACCTTCCCAGAATAGCGTCCATAGCCGCTGAGGTATTGTAAATAATTTGATGCGCATGATGCTCGTAATGAGGAATCATTTCAGCCGTAACATAGTTGGTATAACCTACCTCTTGAAGGGCAGCTACGACGGCAGGGTAGTCCACGTTACCGGCCAGCAGATCTACAAATCCATGCAGTCCACCCGCTTCACAACGGTAATCCTTGAAGTGAACCTTCTTGATACGCGAGCCCAGAATCCGGACCCAATGCTCTGGATACCCCGAGTACACTACATTGCCGATATCCAAATAAGAGCCGACATAAGGTGAATTCACAGCATCAAGGAAGCCGCGCATTTCCAGCGGAGATAACAGGAATTTATTCCATACGTTTTCGATCCCGATGGAGACGCCCACTTTCTCTGCTTCCGAGGATAGCTTCGTAATGGCCTCCAGCGCACGGTCGTAAGCTTTATCATAAGGTACAACCTCGGAGCCAGGAATAAAGTCTACGCCAACCGCCCCAGGAATAACCAGAATCGCATCTACACCCAATGCTGCCGCCAGCTCCAACTGCTTCTTACAAACATCGGCCGCCTTAATCCGATTGGACTCCTGCTCGCTGGTCATGGAATAGGACCAATACAAGCCAGTAGCCAGACCGCAAATTTCGAGTCCTTCGTCGTCCAGTTGACGGCGGATTTGATTCACCTCTTTGTCAGTCGTCTTGAGTCCCATCTCACCGTCTTCATTGAGGGATAGCTCGATCCCTTCGAACCCGGCCGCTTTAGCTACGCGAATGCTTTCCGCAATGGTTGTCCCTTCGGGGAAAGACCAAATGTTAATACCCTTCTTCATCGTAAATTCCTCCGTTTTCTAAATTTATATAAATGGAATACTACCTCACAAACTGCAACCGGCCAAAATGGGAGGGTATATGAAAATTGACCTCGCCTGTTGGCCCCCACGCCTGATACTCTCTGGTTCCATCTGGCTGTTCGTCAATGCGATAGAAGTTAACCCGCCACTCCGTCCCCGCCACCGGGGCTGGAGCAAAGTCCCCCCAAGGCAGCCGTAATTCATAGATTCGTCCATAGGACTCCTCGGCAACGACATTCGTGTCCAACCGCTCCATGTTCCAGGAGGTATCGCCCTGAATCCGTCCATCCTCAGCTCGCTCAATCCAGGCATCGAAGATGACATTTAACGGACTGACCTCGATTTCGATGTAACGTTGGCCTTCACCGCTCACGTCAATGAACACTTCCACGACATCCTGCTCATACAGCGGATCGTCCCGATTTTCATAATGAGATATCGCATATGAATCCTTGCACCGGAATTGAATGTGCCACGCTTCGGTTGTCCAACAAGTACGTACCTCCGTTGGCTCCTTGACCGCCTTCCCCGTAACCGTATCAACAAGGGGGACAGGTGTGATTTGATTCCAGGGGATACTCTCAGGCTGATCTATCACAAGCTGCTTGCACAAATATACCGGCACATTGATGCCCACCTGCAAAACCGTTACAACCACCTCCTATTTGCATTTTTCCGTTGGATAGTTGCTTGAGTAATTAAAGCTAATAATTGTGGTTTACATCTTTAATTATATTGATTTAATTGAAATAATTATTTAGCGCAAAAAGATAATTTTTGTCTTATTCCGTGATAATATAAATGGAAGTAGGTTCATTACAGGATAAGGAGGAACCACCTGATGAGTGAGGAGTACATACCAACCGTCAAGACGCAACACGCCCCCTTTACCACCTGGTCGCCAGGCATTCATTACGCCCAGTTCCAAACCCTTGCCCCTTGCTATTTTCCGGTGAGAAGACTCTATGATTTTGAGCTGCTTTATGTAGCCCAAGGTGAGCTCATCACAACCATGCATGGGCAGCGTTATGTACTGTCCGCGGGACAGCTCATCTTTCTGTCACCCGGGATTTATCATCAGAATGAAATTGTGGGCAGGCCGGAAACGAAACTGCTGGGCATTCATTTCGATTTTTTTGGCGAGCTAATGATTCGCAGAGAGGAGGATTTGATTGTTGGGGAGGATGAATTAGTGTGGAACAAGCTGGCTGCTGAGCCGGTCATCGGGGCAACTCCAGCCTTCTCCACCGATCCGCTCTATACCCCGTCCCTGGAATGCGTGCAATTTATGGAGCAACTTATTCATGAATTCGCAAGACGCGATCTGGGTTATGAATTGGTGTGCAAGGGACTGATGCTGGAAATACTCGCGCGCCTGCTGCGCTCGCAAATGACCCGGCGGATTGCTGGTGTATCAGAGCATGGCGAACGAATTAAGCGGCTGACGGAGCGGATGGACGCAACTCCGGCGGAAGACTGGTCCAATCGGCGAATTTCTGCCGAATTGCAAATGAGCATCGATCATGCCGCGAAGCTGTTCCGTCAGGTCGTAGGCGTTCCTCCCGGGGAATTTGTCAGAGGCCTGCGGCACCGCGAGGCGTGCAAGCTGCTTCGGGATACAGAATGGACAATTGAGGAAGTAGGCGCACAGGTGGGCTACCCGGATATACACCATTTCAGCCGATTATTCCGAGCCAATGAAGGAATATCGCCCCGCGCCTACCGCAAGCTTTCCAGTATTTTGTAGAAGCACTGCGACTATCGGCTTATTTTCAGCAGCAGAGGCTGCTTGTGGTGCAACCATTTTTGTCACACTTCGTACAATTTAATTAGCAGAATACAACCGGTGTAAAAGAGCAAACAGGTGCGAGGAGAGTGGAGCATGAGTCTTATCCAGTTAAAATGTCCAAATTGCGGGGGCCAAATCAATCAGAAGAATGACGATGTGTTCCAATGTCCCTTCTGTAATACAGAGCTAATCATGAAGAAAAATCATGTGTATCATGTCGACCAGACCATTAACAACTACTACGGGACAACGCCCGCTCAAGTGCGGCCAGCACCAAATACGAAGTGGATTGCAGCCCTGGTTCTGATTATAATGGCTGGATTTCTGGCTTATATTTTCTTTAATAGCGCTACCTCGGTCAGACAGGAAGAGGCGCGGGTGACTGCGGTGCGCACGATGCCGGAGAGCCAAGCGCTTCTCTCCTTTGTGCAGCAAATTCTGAACAAGGGGAAGGCGCAGCCCACCACCGAGAACTTGGCCCAAATAACCTCTCTTTCGGTGCAATATATTGATAACCAGTGGCATTTTACTTACAGCCTGAAGGAACCATCTACTGATGGAAGCAGTGCCCCGCAGGTATATGTGATGCAAGACAAACTGTTAAATACCCAGCGCATCGAGCAAAAGGATTTCGAGGCGTTTACAGGTCTTACGTCGCTTGAGTTCAATAATACCTATGAAATCAACAAATCTGAATCACTTAGTCTCGCTCATTTGCAACATCTAAAGAGCTTTGGCGGGAGCTTTAATGAATCTTTCCAGCAGGCAGCCGCCTATTTGGGCGACAAATCCCGCGTGCAATCGCTCACGACACAAATCCGCAACAATACAGAGCTTGCACTATTACTTGAATTTAAAAATCTGCACTCCCTGAATCTGACTTATGTAGATGAATCTGTGACAGACTTTCACTTGCTAGGTCAACTGCCCTTGGAAAGCTTGACCGTCACAGGGCTCGATGATTTCAACTGGATCAGCGCCATAACCAATCTGAAATCTTTAGGAATTGGATATAGTGAGGCGACTGACTTCAATGCCTTGTATGGGCTGACCGCACTGGAAGAACTGCGTCTTCGCTTTGACTCCAATTTGAAAACGTTGGATTTTGTGGCCAATATGCCCAATTTGCAGCTTTTAGAGTTAACAAACAGCAATATTTCCAGTCTGGAAGCATTGCGCGACAAGAAGTCTCTGACCCGAGTCTACTTGTCCTCCGTACATCAACTGGATCAAGTGGATGTACTGAATTCTCTCCCCTCACTGAAGGAAATCAGCCTACAGGGGTATTATGGCAAAGCCGCGCAACTGCAATTGACACATCTAACCAAGGCAGAACTCCCGATTGGTTTTGTGACAAAACTGGACGCCCCTGCCCTTCTCTCGTTAACTGTGGATGCAAACGACGAGGAAATGCCTTTGTCGTTACTCCGGTCCTTCCCTAAGTTGGAGCATTTGACGATTAGCGAGGCTTATCCTCTTGTGGACATTCAAGCGCTGAATCAATTGAAGAACATGCATACACTTGTGCTGGACGACATGTTTTTTGCAGAAGGAGTACGCGATTTGTTTACATTGCAGCAAGTCACCACGCTTGACTGCCATGAATGTATCCTCACCCTTGATGATAAAGAGCCCATTACGGATTCGGGACTGGAGCATTTACGACTGAGCAAGCCTTCTTTCCGGGTCGATCAGGACTATGTCAATGAACTGGACAAAGTGATGCCCTACTTCGCCGGGTTGACTTCACTGCAATCCTTCTCGATGCAGGATAGTATGATGCAATCGCTGGCCTTTATGGAGAACTGGCAGCAAATAGAAGAGCTCCATCTGGAGAACAATGCCATTACAGACTTGCAGCCGCTTATCCAGTTGCCTAATTTAAAACAGCTTTATCTCACAGGCAATCCGGTAAGAAATGCAACGGTGTTAAGCGAGCAGGTTCATGTGTATTAGCCCACCCACGCTCCAACATAAAAAAACTCCTCCAGGCAGCTTATTGGCTGCCCGAGGAGTGACGGAGCATGATTTTATATGGAATCATCAGCTTGACCGGAATAGCATAGCGATTCTCTAAATAATCCAGTAGCATTTTGACCGCGAACATACCCATTTCCAGCTTGGGAACATGGATGGTAGACAGTGGAGGCGAAGTAAACTCCGATATTTCAATATTATCCACCCCGAAGAAGGCAATATCCTCAGGAATCTTAAGTCCGCGTTCCGTCGCCGCCCGCATCGCAGCAATCGCCATCATATCACTTGCCGAGAAAATCGCCGTCGGCCAGTTCCCGTGCTTCTCGAAGGCTTGCTTGGTCAGCTCGTAGCTTAACGCCACATCCCACTTCACATCGATGACCCAATCGTCATTGATCGTCAGCCCCGCCTCTTGCATCGCGCTTTGGTAGCCAAGATAACGTCTTTCCTTGCGGAAGTCCCCGCCGAACTCTGCACCGCCAACATAAGCAATTTGCTGGTGCCCCTGGGAAATAAGATACTGGACCGCTTCCTTCGCTGCGGATGCCCGGTCATAACGAACCGTCGGAATTTCCTTATCCGCCAGGTCAATGCCAACAATGACGCCTACGTTCTCCCGAAGCCACTTATAGGCCTCGTATTCAATACGTTCCACAATTAAGACGCCATCGGGACGGTGCTCCTTCACCAGCGCCTGCAATTGCTGAAGATCGCCTTGCTTCTCCAGACTATGCACGAACTCCAGTCTCATACCGGATGCCGCCAGTTCCTTCTCAATACCCTCCAAAATGACAGAGAAATACGGATTATTATACTTATTTTGAGGCATCGCCACGATGCAGCCTACCCGATAACTTAGCTTGGGCGCCTGCTTCTTGGCTTTATTGGCTCGCTGCGTATTATAACCAATTTGCTCGGCAGTTTCCCAAATTTTGCGCCGTGTCTCTTCGCTGACGGAGCGGTTGCCATCATTCTTCATGACTCGTGATACGGTTGAGATTGACACTCCTACCTGTTCGGCAATATCTTTTAAAGTCGCCATCTTTGTTCTGTTCCTCCCTGCAATCCCGTCGCCATAATTTCTATATAGTTGAACCCGGCTGAATGTGCCTTTAGTGGGAAATCCTCACGCTAATTCCCCGCATTTCTACCAAATCTAGGGTTTAGCGGGAAATTCTCATGTTAATTTAGTGGTTTTTTCACCAAAGCGGTCAATTCACCGCAATTAGCAGGACAAATTCCATATAAACAATCTATTTTCCGCTATATGAAGCCAATTAACAGGACTTTTTCCCGTTAAGTTAAGTTGAATTAAGCTGAGTTGAGTTAGGATGAACCCTTAGGCCTCAAAATCCAGGCGTCCTCTGGCCTTCCTATGTCTTCTTAAGAATCTATCTCTCGCTTAGCATAATCTGCTTATCCCTTGGTTCAACTTCAATTTTATAAGATAGAACGCTTATCCAACTCAAAAAAAGAGAAAAATTGCGGCAAATTTATTCTACATTTCTTATCATCATATGTCAAGATTGCCTGGGTAAGGAACAGGCCATGTCCAGGGCTTCCCCTTCTGACATGGCCTGTTGGCGTTTGATTATTGTTTTTCGTTGATGACTTTTAAAAGTGTGGTGAACAGTTTTGCCGGAAGGTCGATATGGAGCTGAAACAGCGGAAGCGGTCGCCTTTAAACCCGGATTTTAACCTTGTTAGGTTTAATTGATTCCAAAAATACGGGTTTAACAGCGAGTGTAAGCCCATATCGGCTGTAGGCCCTTGTTGTTCACCGCACTTTTAAATTTTTACTGTATTTGCGCCGCCAACTCCGAAATGGCAGCATCCAGATCCCCTTCGCCTGACAGTGGCAGCTTCAACGTTTGCTCACCATAAGTCCATACAAGATCCGTTTTCTTCACTGTAAATGGAGAGATAATGCCGAACTTCTGAGCGTCCAGGAAGATTTGGTTCGCTTCCCCTGCTGTTTCTACATAAGTATCTGCCGCTTCTTTATTGGCTGGCAAGGAATATCCTTGTTTGGCCAAAGCAATTTGCCCTTCCGGACCAGCCAACCAGGACAGCAGTTTATAGGCTGCTTCTTCATGCTTCGTATTCGCGCTAATGGCTACACCGGCTGGCTGAACGACGGTTTGGGTCGTTTTGAATTTAGGCAAATAAGTCATACCATAATCAATACCAGCCTCTTGATAGTTCGTCGTATTCCAGTTACCGCCCGGGTTCATCGCTACCTTACCTGTCGTAATACTCAGGTTGACCTGTCCGCCAAGTCCTTCGATTTGCGCCGGAGTCGTGTTGATCTTCTTATTCTTGGTGACATCAATGAACAATTCCATGACTTCCTTGGCTTCTGGAGTATCCAGAGCTAACGAGCCGTCATCATTCATTAATTTTGCTCCATTGGACCAAAGCTCAGGCTCCAGGAACCAGTCCATAGATGAACCTGGAGAGATGGACATCCCCCATTGGACGATATTTTTGGCATCGAAGCCTTCTTCATCTGCACTCTTGCCATTCTTATCAATCGTCATCTTGGTAGCAATCTCGATGATTTCATCCCAAGTTGGTTCCAAAGAGGGTACAGGTGCATTTTTCGGATTCCGCTCGGCATCATTGAACAGCCCTTTATTGTAGTACCAGACGATGACATTGCCGTCAATTGGCAGTGATACCTGTTTATCTTGATATTGATGGAGGCCAAGCAAGCTGGCATCGATGTTTTCTAAATTAAACCCGCCATCTGCGAGCAAGGTGTCAAGCTCCTTATAAATACCCAGTTCAGCGTACTTCTCAATATACGCATAACTTGTCTTGAATACATCAGGAAGGGTGCCGCCAGCCGCATTGGCTGTCAGACCGTCCCAATAGCTGCCCCAATCCTTGCCTTCCAGCTTCACCTTGATGTCCGGATTGACTTCCATGAATTGATCGAGCAGTTCTTGCACCCGTTGTAGTTCCTCGGCGGTTCCCCACTGGGAATAAGTAATGCTCACAGGTTCAGCCGTATTAGCACCCGCTCCGTTGGAATTGTTCGGATCTGCCGCAGGTTGATTTGTTGCCTGGGAACAGCCTGTCAGGCTAAGTACCAAAGTCAGGATCAGGCTTAAACTCCCCAATAGCCATTTGCGCTTCGTTTTCATGCGAAATTCCCCCTATGGATAGTATGGAAACAACAAAATACCAACGATTTAGCCGAGTTATCCCTTCGTTCCTGTCAGCACCACCCCCTCAACAATATAACGTTGACCGAAGAAGTAGAGCAGGCCAATCGGGATGATGCTGATGAACGCTCCTGCCGCGAGTGCCGGGAAGTCCTGGCTGGTCTGACCAATGAGCAATTGTAACCCTACGCTTAGTGTAAATTTCAAGTTATCCTTCAGATACAGGAAGGGCCCTAGGAAATCAAGCCAGGAATTGACGAAGGACAAAATCACGGTCGTGATGATGATCGGCTTCGACAGTGGCATAATGACCTTTGCGTACACCGTCCAGCGGTTGCCCCCGTCCAGGTAAGTCGCTTCGTCCAGTTCCATAGGAATACTCATGAAGAACTGGCGGAACAAGAAGATATAGTATGCGCTTCCAAGCCAGGCTGGGACGATCAGGGGCAACCAGGTATCAATCCATCCTAGCTTCGTGTACAAGACGTAGGACGGAATCATCATAATGGATGGCGGGATCATCAAAGTGACGAGCACGACCGAGAACAGCTTGTCTTTGTACTTCGTCTTGAACCGTGAGAACCCGTAAGCCACGATGGAACTGGAGAGGACTACGCCGATGACCACAATGATCGAGATGGTAAATGAGTTCTGAATCCACCGCCACATCAGCGGTTGTACGGCGAACAATCGTTCAAAGGCCTCAAATGTAAGCTGCTCGGGAAATATGGCAGGAGGTACCTTGTAGGTCTCTGCCTTAGTCTTCATCATCGTAGAGAGAAGCCACACCAGCGGCCCGACAAACAATAGTAATGTCACTGTCAGCAAGAAGTATTTGGTTATCGTAACGGAAAGACTGCTTTTTCGTCCTTCACTCATTGATGTGCCCCCCTAGTTTCCGGATTCATTATAAACATACCGATTGGACAATTTCATTAACGTTGTGGTTACCAGGGCAATGAGCACAAACAGGAAGATCGATTGAGCCATGGCCATACTGAATTTCAAATCGGTAAAGGCCGATTTATAGATGTTATAGACGAAGGTATAGGAAGCATAGTTAGGTCCGCCCTTGGATAGCAGCATCGCCTCCGTGAACATCTGGAAGTTATACATCGTTTGAATAATGACAACAAACAGAATGGATGAGCTGATCATTGGAAGTGTAATGGAGAAGAACCGTCGTAACATGCTTGCTCCATCAATCTCCGCCGCTTCATACAGATGCCGCGGGACATTCTTCAGGGCAGCCAGGAAGATCAGTACCCCACTACCGGATATCCACACCTGGAGTAGGATGATGACCGGCTTAATCGTATGCTCCCCACCCAGCCAATCAATTTTGTCGGCACCAAATATACCGAGAGCAGCATTCAGTATTCCGAACTCCGCGTTGAACACCAGCCGCCATATAATGACTGTAGCCACGATAGGCACCAGCGTTGGCAGATAGTAGAACGTCCGGTACAAGGCGATGCCCTTGACCTTGAAATTCAATAGTGTAGCCAGCAGCAACATGCCTGCCGTCACAATAGGTACCCCGAACAGGACGAAATACATTGTGTTGAATACGCTCTTGGCGAAAATCGGGCTCTTCAGCATCTCTACAAAGTTACTGATGCCTACGAATTGGTAATTGGTAGAACCCGGCAGCTTGGCATCTGTGAACGCATAGAAGATAGAAGTGCCGAACGGAACCAGGAAGAAAACGCAGAAACCAATGATCCAAGGCATAATGAATAGAAAGAAGCCCAGCGTATCTTTTCTACTCGAAATTCTCATCACAACACCTCATGGTCTTGGAGTTCCTGTAAATAAACATAACGTTCCTCAACGATGGATTTCTCTGCGGCCAAGGCGATCAGCAAGGCATTTCGGCCTACCTGGGCACTGGCGAACGGCTGCTTGCCTGTACGGATACATTCAAGGAAATCGATACGCTGCGTTTGCCCTCCCGTATGTCCACCTTCGATGGAATCGGTGGTTACGTCCACTTCAAGATGATCGCGGCTGGAATCCTCTCCGCCTGTAATGTCGATGGTCTTGTCATTTCTAACCAGCATTTGTGCCCCGTTGCTGCCGATCAGACCAAATTCCAGGCCATCATCAGATAGGTTCCGTGGCTTGAGGTACAGGCATAAGCCCAGGTTGGCTTTGCTGCCGTTATCATAGTCAACAGTGATGAAGGCATGGTCGACAACGGAAGGATCATCAATATATTTCGCTGGATAATGGCTGTAAGAATTTTGAATCAGATTTCTCTGTCCCTGCTTGATGATGTGCTGTCCACCGGAAGCAAATACTCGAACCGGGGTGGCTCCGATCATCCAGTTGAAGATATCAAAGTGATGGCAATCTTTCTCTACAATTGAACCACCTGATTTGGACTTGTCGTAGAACCAATCGGCTGGTGGGAACGAATCGCGGAATTCCTTGCACCACATCATTTTTACATCGCCTAGCCGCTTCTCTCCAATCTCATGCGCCATTCTGCGGTACAGGTTGGAGTAACGGTAGACCAACCCGATTTGCAACACCCGTTGATGTTTCTCTGCCGCTGCAATGATAGCATCGCAATCCTCTAGGGTATGGGCAATCGGCTTCTCCAGGAATACATGCTTTCCAGCTTCCAGGAAGGCAACAGCAATCTGCCGGTGCATATAGTTAGGGACGCTGATAACGACTGCATCCAGATCTTCCTTACCCAGCAGTTCATGATAGTCGGAGCAGATGGTTGGATTGCTATAACGCAATTCTTTTAGAGTCCGCTCTACATTTGCCTCGTTCATATCGCATATGTACCGCACCTCACAATTATCCAGTCGGTCGAACCCCATGCAGTGATGCGATCCCATATCACCGACGCCAATAAACCCCATTCTGATCTTTCCCATAGTTGTCATGCTCCTTTTTCTTGTTTTTTTGCCGCAAATTTCAGTTTCTATAATTACAATATTCTCTAGCGCAAATGGCTTTTCAACTTAGCAAGACAAGCATTATCCCTCAATATTTTGCTACTGGAACATCACTCGTCCACAAATACGCTAATTTCCAAGGATCAGCGCAATTTCCATCATGTAGCAAAAAGGAAGTTCAATTTCCCATGCCATGTGAAATTTGCGTAGTAAAATCAATTTATTTGCGGCAAATTTTTGTTAACTTTATTATTACATTTCTTTTGGGAAAGTCAACGGTTATTTTTTGCACTTGTTAACGCTTTCTTGATTTGTACTCTATTACAACGTGAAAAGCCCTCGAATTGTCACAAAGACAAATTCGAGGGCTTGACCAACTCCAGGCTCCTGGCACTCCTGATGGTTCACCACGTTTCTAGAAAACGCTATCTTTATCCTTTCATCGAGCCCAGCAAGGCTCCCTTCGCGAAATGCTTTTGCAAGAACGGATACACCAGCAGGATCGGTATCGTCGCCACCACGATAACCGCCATCTTGATCGTCTGATCTGGAGGAGGCACCGTGCCGTCCAGCGTCGAACTGTGGTCCAGCCCACTCGCCAGCACGACAATTTGCCGGAGCAATACCTGAATCGGCCATTTTGCGCTGTCATTCAGATACAGAATGGCTGACATGTACGTATTCCAATACGTTACCGCATAGAACAAGGAGATGGTCGCAATCGCAGGTAAGGACAACGGTAGTACAATCCGGAAGAGAATTCCGAAGTCACTGCACCCGTCAATTTTGGCCGATTCCTCCAATCCTTCGGGGATATTCTGGAAGAAGTTTTTTAGAATAATCATGTTGAAGGCACTGATGGCTGACGGGATGATTAGCGATGCATAAGAATCGATCAACCCCATCTCCTTCACGACAAGAAATGTAGGAATCAAACCACCATTGAACAACATCGTAAATACAACCATGAAATTGATGGTCTTGCGGCCATCGAGATCTTTCCGGGCCAGGGCATATGCCATTAACGCTGTAAGCATCATACTGAATACGGTGCCGAGCAACGTAACGCCAATGGATACGCCCATGGCTTTGAATATGGTATTGGTCGAGAAGATGAATTTGTAAGCCTCCAGGCTCCACACCTTCGGAATCAATACGAATTTATTCGCCGCCAGTTCCGCGTTCGTCGTGAACGAACCCGCTACAACATGGACAAAGGGCAGCACTGTAATCAGGGCAATGATAGCCAACAGTGTAAAATTGATGGCCGCGTAAATTCTGCCGGCAATGGATCTATCTTCTACCATTTGAACTCCTCCAACTTTCTTCGGGCTGATATCTTCATCTTTTGGACAAGCATTAATAAACGCCCTCTTCTCCCATTTTCTTGGATACTCGGTTGACCATCATAACCATGATTAAGCCAATCACCGATTTGAAGAATCCGATCGCCGTACTATAGCTATATTGACCTTGGCGCAAGCCGGCGGTATACACGTACGTATCAATAATCTCTGCAACTCCGCGGTTCATCGAATTAAGCAGCAGGTATACGTGCTCGAACCCAAGGTCCAGGACGTGACCAATCTTCAAGATGAACAGCGTGATAATCACGCCACGGATCGCTGGAAGCGTAATATGCCAAACCTGGCGAAGCCGGCCGGCTCCATCCATCCGGGCTGCCTCATACAGTCCTGGATCGACTGCCGCAATGGCTGCCAAGTAAATAATCGTTCCCCAACCTGCTTCTCTCCATATGACTTGAAGAATGTACATCGGCCTGAACCAATCGGGGTTCAGCAAGAAATTGACCTTCTCGAAGCCGAGATAAACGAGCAACTCGTTAATGATCCCGCCATCCATCGTCACCATGACGTAGGTAATCGAAACGATGATGACCCAAGACATAAAGTGCGGTAAATAGACCAGCGTCTGGAACAGCCGTTTGAAGAAATTGCCCCGCAGTTCGTTAAGCATCAGCGCGAGTATAATCGGTACCGGGAAATAAATAAACAGGTTGAGCGCAAACAAAATGATGGTATTCATCAGAATATTAAGGAAATCCGGTTCAGTGAACAGCCGTTTGAAATGCTCCATCCCCACCCATTCGCTGCCCATGATGCCGTTATAGGGCTTATAGTTCTGGAAGGAGATAATCAGTCCGTACATGGGCAAATATTTGAAAACAATGAAATAGATCAATCCCGGCAGCAGCATGACGTATAGCCATTTATTTCGCCATATTCGCCGTTTGAGCTCGCCGGTATGCGGGCGTTTGCGAGGCTTGAGCCCCGGTCCAGTGGTCGACGGAGCAGTTGCTTCCTGCATGTGTCTCTTCCTCTCTGCTTCATAATTCATTGGAGCAGGCTATGAAGATAATCTCCTCCGATAGCCTGCCCGTTCTTCTATTTATTTGGCAGCATTGTACTCCTCGATAATCTTGTCGCCGCCGCGTGATTTCCACTGTTCTACAGCTTTCTCGAAGCCAGCCTTATCAATTTGACCATAAATATATTGGTAAGTGGCATCTGTAATAATTTGCTGCAATTCTACTCCCTTTGAGGTATAGGTTTGTGAATCCAATGCTGCTGTTGGATCTGGGACGCCGACCTTCACGTTCTCCTTGATCAACTCTTCTGCATGAATCCGTCCAGGCAAGGTGTTATAGCTCTCATACATCCCGTTCGTCTCGGACTCGCCGATGACGCTGTCTTTGAACGGCTTCACTTCACGTTCGATCAATTCCTTATCATCCGTCACCTTGGCCTTGCCATCCTCTACCGTGTAATGCGTGCCTTCGATGCCCCAATACATCAGGTTAGCCACCTCAGGTGTCATCATCTTATCGAAGAAGGCCAGCAGCTTCTTGAGTTCCTCTTCGCTCTTGACCGAGGATTTCGGGAACAAGACGATATTGTTATAGCCCGGAATCATCCATTGTGCGAATACCCCGTCTTTCCCGGCAACCATGCTATGTGTATCCAGCACCGCATCCGGTGCATTCTTGATCAAATCCTTGTTCAGTGAGTCAATGTCCTGCATAGAACCACCGATATACATACCAGCTTTGCCGCTGGTGAACATGTTAACGGCATCCGTTTTACTAGTGGCTGCAAAGTCCTGGTTCATATAACCATTACTACGAAGATTCTTGAAGAAATCCATCGTGTCCACATATTGCGGGAAGGTGAATTCAGGCTGCAAGCTACCATCCTTCTCCCCCCAATTGTTCGGCGTGCCGAACCAGGCAGATACGGTCTTGAACGCCCCATAAACTAACTCGTTGCGGTCAGCAAGACCCGTTGTATCCTTCTGTCCATTGCCGTCAGGGTCCTGTTCGGTGAATGCCTTGGCCATCTCGAACAACTCATCGACGTTAGCCGGTGCGGAGATGCCCAGCTTATCCGCCCAGTCCTTGCGGTAAATCATGCCTTGCCGAGCGAGCGGTCTGCCAATGTACAGCGAGTACAGTTTGCCCTCCACTCTCGTATTGTTCAGAATTTCAGGTTTCATCTTGCTCAGGTTCGGGAATTCGCCCAAGTAAGGTTCGATTTCCCAGAACTGTCCGTCTTTAATGGCTTCCTTCATCTGGATAAATGTAGTCTGGTTCTTGAGGTAAGTGACTTGAGGGAGAGAGCCTGTCGCAAAAGCGGTGTTCAGCTTCTCTTCATACGTATCTGCGGGAAAAAATTGATATGTCAGCTTCGTGTTTGTTAGTTTCTCAAGCTCAGTCTTGATGGTATCTGGTGGAGTTTCCGACGTATTCAACGGAAGCATAATTGTAATTTCCGTTGGTTCTTGCGGTACTTCAGCCTGGTTCTCCACGTTGGATGGAGCCGGGTCTGTCGTCGCTGCGCTTCCGTTGCCCCCTCCATTGTTACCGCTTCCACAACCGGCCAGCACAAGGCTAAGCGTCAAGATCGTGGTCAGCAAGAGGGTGAAAGACTTGTTTTTCATACCGTTTTGACCTCCAATGAAATATAATCGTTACTCTTTCACAGTACATTTCATTGAAGCGTTTCAGAAACAATCATTTGCTCATAATCCCCTGCTGCATCCCTGATTAGACCGTATATCTGAACAAATGATTATCATAGTGATTGCCTTCTTCAAATGGAGTCAGACTTTCCAGCCTGACTCCGATATTCACTAGGCGACATGCCCGTTATCTTCCGGAATTGCCGTGAGAAATACAGGGCATCATTGAATCCTACCGAGGAAGCAATCTGATCGACGGTCAAGGCTACGCCTGTCAGCAACTGCTTGGCCTTATCCATCCGTACCTTCATGAGGTATTGCTTGGGGGACAATCCGGTTCGCGCCTTGAAGGCATGGAACAGGTGAGCACGATGATAACCAAGCTGACGGGCAAGCTCCTCGATGCTAAGCTGCTGCTGATATTGCAGCGAGAACCAGCGAATAGCCTGTTCGACTTGCCGGTCAATCATCGCCATCTCCTTCAGGTCTGAAGCAGGTGTTGCCTCCCGGTGAGCCCGCCCGAAATGATGGAACAGCAGTAGCAGCCACCCTGATGCCTCCAGGCTTTCTAATCGAGGGTCTGCTCCTGGCTGTAGTGCGAGTCGTATTTTCATATACAACTCTTGCAAGGCGACTACATCCCCGGAACGGACTACGGGTGCCGTCGGGGTAATTCCGATCTCTGCAAGTTGACCAAAGACCCCCGGTCCCTGCAACGCCACCCAGGCATAATGCCAAGGATTCATGGTATCCGCCTGATAAGAGAACAAGCTCCCCGGGAAGATGACGAAGGTGTCACCAGGGCGGCAGTCATAGGTCACCCCTCCCGATTCAAACTTCCCCCTCCCCTCCAGCACACTATGCAGTAGGTAGTAATCATGCACGGAAGGACCGATTTTGTGATCGGGCTGGGGATAGGCCTGCCCGCTGAACAATAAATTGATCTGTCTATCCTGCTTGTCGGCGTTCATATAAGCTTCATACATATCATGTTCGGGAATCATAAATCCTCCTGGTGATTTGTGACTTTATAACATTATAGCTATAGCCTACTCTACATCTCGGACTAAACACAACATTTATCCATAGTTAACCTTCATTCATCCATACTCATAATTAACTAATTAAGCTATATTGAGGACGTGCAACAAAACTAACTATCATTCATCCGTCCATATGATAAGGAGGAGTTTATTATGCCTAAAATTACATTTATCGGGGCCGGCAGTACCGTATTTGCGAAGAATGTGCTCGGAGATTGCATGCAAACCCCGGCCTTGCAAGGGTTCGAATTAGCCCTGTTCGATATTGACCAGCAACGCTTAAAGGATTCCGAGAATATGCTGAACAACCTCCGGCACAGCAGCGGCAGCACTTGTGTTGTCAAAGCCTATACAGACCGCAAGGAAGCGCTGCGAGGAGCCAAATATGTCATCAATGCCATCCAGGTTGGCGGGTACGATCCTTGTACAATTACGGATTTTGAAATTCCCAAGAAGTACGGACTGCGCCAAACCATCGCGGACACCGTGGGCATCGGCGGAATTTTTCGCAACCTGCGTACTATTCCGGTCATGCTGGACTTTGCGTCTGACATCCGCGAGGTTTGTCCCGAAGCCTTGTTTCTGAATTACACTAACCCGATGGCCGTGCTTACCAACGTGATGAATACTTACGGACAGGTTCGGACCGTTGGCCTATGCCATAGTGTGCAGCAATGCATTCCCGGCTTGTTCGACAGCCTTGGACTCGACAAGACCGGTGTACAAGCCAAGATTGCCGGCATCAACCATATGGCTTGGCTGCTTGAGGTCACTCGCGATGGCGTCGATCTATACCCGGAAATCAAACGCCTTGCCGCAGAGAAGCAGCAAACGCCACACTCGGATATGGTGCGCTTTGAAATGATGCTCAAATTCGGCTATTATATCACCGAATCTTCGGAGCATAATGCCGAATATCATCCTTATTTCATCAAACGCCAATATCCCGAGTTAATCGAACGCTTCCAAATACCATTGGATGAATATCCACGCCGCTGCGTATCGCAAATTGCAGGCTGGGAGAAGATGCGCGAGGAGTTGGTGAATAATCATGATCTGAAGCATGAGCGTTCCCATGAGTATGCCTCTTATATCATGGAAGCCATCGAAACCGATGTCCCCTTCAAAATTGCCGGCAATGTGATGAATACAGGATTGATTCCCAACTTGCCACAGGAAGCTTGCGTAGAGGTCTCTTGCCTGGTAGACGCCAGCGGCGTTACCCCGACCTATGCCGGGAACTTGCCGCCGCAATGCGCTGCATTGAACCGCACCAACATCAACACGCAGCTACTTACAATTGAAGCTGCCATAACCGGCAAGAAAGAGCATATCTACCATGCGGCTATGCTGGACCCCCATACAGCGGCAGAACTGTCGATGGACGACATCGTTGCCCTCTGCGACGATCTTATCGCCGCCCACGGCGACTGGTTGCCTGCGTTCCGCTGATGGCAGACCCAGCTTGGCTGGGCTC
Organism: Paenibacillus sp. 1SOY10; assembly: GCF_056836745.1. Taxonomy (NCBI): domain Bacteria; kingdom Bacillati; phylum Bacillota; class Bacilli; order Caryophanales; family Paenibacillaceae; genus Paenibacillus; species Paenibacillus sp. 1SOY10. Next base: position 708,395 of record NZ_JBXENK010000001.1, read on the forward strand.
AGCAGTCTCATCAAGTAAGACCCAATGCCAAACAGCAAGGCCAGAGAGACTCCGGTTGCTCAGAGTCCTTGGCCTTGCTGTTTGGCTATTCTTGTCGAGGTTGTTCAAAAAGTCGTCTTCCCAGAACGAAGCTGTTCGAGAAGGGGGGCGACATCGAATCTTGAATTCACCCGGGACTTCCGTTGCTCACGTACCCACTACGTACGCTCCGCTACTCAGTCCCTAGCTTCATCCAACCTTCTCGGTCCTGAAAATTCGACTTTTTGAACACGCACTTATATTTGCTTACGTTACTTCAAGTTAATCTCCTTGATTTGCTCCAGTGGAAATTTCGGCTTGCGATCCTCGGTTAACAGTCCATTAATCTCCTGCTGTACATCCGTTAATTGCGTGTAGCAAAATCCACAAATATAATCCACACTCTTGATAGCCTGGATCAACCCGTCGAATCGTTGCAAGAATTCCTCTTCCGTATCCACCTGGCGACCATACCCCCACCCTTTGTCCGATTGGAACGCAACTCCGCCGAACTCAGTGATCATAATGGGTTGCCCTTTGTACTCATAGCCAGCCGCCAAAGCATATTTCCAGTGGTTGCAAGTGGTTTCTTTATTGACAATCTCATCCTTGTTATCGGCATAACGCTGCAAGAAGCCCTCTCCGGTCTCCACATAATCATGAAGTGTAATAATATCGGACACCGTATGCTCCCAACCATCATTAGTTATGACCGGGCGATAAGGATCAATCGATTTGGTCAGATGGTAAATACCTTCGGTGAACTTTTGCTGGCGTTGATCGTGAAGAATGTAATGAATGCCCCAGGATTCATTGAATGGCACCCAGGTAATAATGCTGGGATGGTTGTATTGCTGCTGGACGATCTCCAGCCATTCCTTCGTGAACTTCTCAACGGCATGATCATGGAACTCGAAGGTAGCTGCCATCTCGGACCATACCAGTAGTCCTTTTACATCACACCAGTACAGGAAGCGGGCATCTTCAATTTTCATATGCTTGCGTACACCGTTGTATCCCATGGCCAGCATATGGTCGATGTCAGCGATGATTGCCTCCTCACTTGGAGGGGTGAGATGGCTTTCTGTCCAATACCCTTGATCCAGGATCAGCCGTTGGTAGATGGGTCCGTTATTCAGCAGTACCTTCCCTTTCTCAATGGATACCTTCCTCATGCCAAAATAGGAAATAACGCGATCTATGATGACCTCATCCCGATAGAGCACAAATTCCACATCATATAAATTCGGTTGCTTGGGGGACCAAAATGATCTTTTCCACGGACCCATAGCTTCGTGGATCAAGTCAACCTCCACGCTCAAGCGAGAGCGATCAACCGCCAGGCTCACCGTCTTGACCAGACGATCCTTGAAGGTCACAATCGCTTCCAATCTCAGACTCCCTGTTGCTGTTTCCAGACCTGATACATAATAATCGAAGCACACTCGGGCATGATCGAGATCCGGGGTAATTTTCACCGTTTCAAGATGCTGTTCTTCCACATATTCCAGCCAAACGGTCTGCCAAATCCCTGTTGTCTGTACGTAAAAGCATTCAAAGTTATCCTTGGTCCAACGCTGCTTGCCCCGGGGTTGAGTACAATCGTCACTATCTTCTGCCTTCACGGTCACGATATTATCCGCTCCGAACACCAGATAGGGGGTAATATCCAAGGAAAATGCAGTATACGCTCCCTGATGCTCTCCTGCCAGCACGCCATTCACCCAGACCTTAGCCAGGTAGTCCACAGCCTGAAAGTGAAGGATGACCCGCTTGCCATCGACCTCTTCCGGGATAGAGACCTTCCTGCTGTACCATACCCGGGGATGAAATTCTTCGATCCCGATCCCGCTGGCTTGTGTCTCGTAAGTGAAAGGAACGATGATCTTATGTGTCTCTTCTAACTGTTGTTGCCACTTCTCAATTTCTCCAACATGATCGTCATCGAAGCGGAACCCCCATGTGCCGTTCAAGTTCATCCAGTGATCACGAACGAACTGTGGTCTTGGATAATCCTTAACATAACCTTTCGTTGTCATTTACGCCCCTCCTGTTGACTTTCCGTTTCTAATCTCCAGCGCATAAATAGATGTCGGGCACAACGCGTAACCTTCATTCCAGGCTTCAAGCGGAACCGTCTTTGTCTTGCAGACAATACACTCCGGCGTGAAGACGGAATTAATATCCCACTCGGACTCTCCCGTAATCTCATACAGCGTTGTTTCCTCTGCTGAGCTTAGCCCTTGTAACGAAAGCTGGGCCTTCACCTCATCCAGACTCCGATTCACAATAAATAGGGTAATCACACTTCCGTCCTCATTGCTGAACGCAACCGTATCCAGATCGGGCAGATGATCAAGAGGAATTGGAGTGGCCTTATTGGCTTTAACTGCAAAGGTCCCGCAGACCGTATCTGTAGCAAGTAAATGTGAAATATCCCTGCCAGCATACAACTTCATCACTTCATAGGTAGGCGTGCCGTAGATGGTGAGCGGTTGTCCACTCCATCCCGGTTTCTTGCCACAGTATTGGTCGGCATAGTAATCACCCACCCGTATACACCCTCCAAGCCAACCATTGACCAAATCTGAGAAGCTGCCAATGTGAACAATATCGCTAGCTCGCAGCATGGCATTCAAGTTAGCGGCATTGGCTACGGCTGCACCAAGAGTATGCTCATCCGGTACACCTTTTCTAATCGTATTGGGATAATACATCGTATTGTATTCGGTGATGGCCAGCTTAACATGAGAATGCTTCGGATCGGCCAGGATTTCTTCCCTTGTCTCTTCGATATTGAGACGAGTATATTCCGGGAAGGAAGCTATCGCCTTATAGCGCTCCTCGGCAGGCGTGTTATGATCCATGGCAAAGCGATTATAGCCGTGATACAAGTGTAATGTCAGATAATCAATATGCTCGCCAGCGATACGGAGTACCGCCCGGTTCCACTCCTGATCTGTATGCCCGCAAGCCAGAATGATGAGCGAAGAGTCAACGTCCTTCATGGCCTTGATGATCGGCACCGTGCGTTTGGCGAACGCTTCTCCTGTACAAGTTCCTACCTGCCAGGGTCCCCATACCTCATTACCGATCTCCCAATATTTCACGTTATACGGGTCTGGATAGCCGTTCGCGGCACGCTTCGCTCCCATCGGTGTATCGATACTTCCATTGCAATATTCCACCCATTGCGCGGCTTCCTCCGGAGTTCCCGAACCATCGTTCACACAGATTAACGGTTCTACCTGCAGTTCGCGGCAGAACTGGATAAATTCATCGGTACCGAAGTATTTGCTCGTCCAGCCGCCCCATGCCTCATTGAACATCACCGGACGCTCAAGCACTGGGCCGATACCGTGTTCGAAATGATAAGCGCTAATATAATTACCAGCAAGCCTCATCATGCCGGCATTCAAATCTCTGCTCATCTCGACCACTTCACGCTTCACTAATCCGATATGATCTTTGGGTAGCAGCGAGACATGATCAATCCAGAGCATGCCCGTAGATACGCTATCCTTCCATCTGGGATGTTCGGCAGGCACATATAGCCGGAATTCTACATTTGCACAATCCCGTTTGATGCCCAGTACAACTTCGTATTCTTTCCAGTTATGACTGTCCAGTTCAATACGCTCCAGCCCAAGCCGTTCCTGGCTGAGTCGATCTACCGCCTCAACAATCACATAAGTAATCTCAATCGAGACTCTCGCCACCAGCTTAACGGTATATTCCATGGCTCCCTTTAATGCCACGTTCTGAGCAATGCCCGCATAAGCTTCATCATCACTTAATATTCTAATGCGCTGGGCACGTCCCGAATGCTTTGGAGCCGCTGCCTCAAGCGCGTACTTGGTATTCCTGCCGTTCGTATAAGCGGACCAGCTTCCCGCCACTCCAACTGCAAGCTCCGGATCACTCTCAAAGTCCATATCTTTTAGAGGAAAAGCCAACATCGCTTCCATATGATCCCGAATATCTTCAACGAAATGACCAAACAAATAAGGATTTACTGTATGATTGCTTTTCTGGCTACTATCGATCGTTATCATGGCATTGCTGTTCATTGGTGGACCTCCGTTTCTTTTTACCCTTTAATCGAACCAATCATGACGCCCTTGACAAAGTGCCGCTGCACAAATGGATACATGATCAGGACGGGCAGACTGGATACGATAATCACTGCATATTTGATACTCTCGGACAACAGAATTTTATCCTCAAGTCCTACATTTCCACCTTCTTCTCCAGCCGATTGGCTGATCATCAAGATCTCGCGCAGTACGAGTTGGAGCGGATACAGCTCTTCACTACGGATGTAGATAAGTGCATTAAAGAATGCATTCCAGTGACCCACAGCATAGAACAGAACCATAACTGCCAATATCGGCTTAGACAATGGCAAGATGATGCTAAGGAGTAATCTCCAGTTAGAGCAACCATCCATATGGGCTGCCTCTTGTAGTTCCCAGGGAATGCTGGACTGAAAATAAGTTCTCATCACGATCAGATTATATGTGGAAATAGCTCCTGGAATGATGAGTGCCCACATTGTATCGACCATCCCAAGCCCTTTGACGAGCAGATAACTGGGAATCAAGCCGCCACTGAAGAACATGGTTAACGTAATAATCAGCATCAGCCCTTTACGACCTGGCAGATCCGGTCTTGAGAGGGGATACGCCGCTAACAAAGTCATTACGATATTAATGAGTGTACCTACCACGGTGTATAGAATGGAGTTGCGATACCCAATCCAGATTTTGTCATTATGCAAAATATTAATGTAAGCCTCAAGTGTCACTCCCTTGGGCAGCAGCCATACCTCCCCATTCAGGACCCTCGCAGGATCACTGAACGAAGCCGCAACTACAAATAACAAAGGATAAAGTACGATGATAATAATCACCGCAGCTATCGAATATACAATGACATCGAAACGGAGTTCGTCCGATGGACCTTTCGCAGCTATTTTTTCAGCCATTCTTCTTCTCCTCCCCTACCAAAGGCTCGTCTCCGATGTTTTTCGTGCAAAGCGGTTCACAAGCAGCAAGAGCGTCAGATTAATCAAGGAGTTGAAGAGTCCGATGGCCGCCGTGTAGCTATACTCTCCCTTTAGAATTCCTGTTGTATAGACAAAGGTGGAAATCACGTCACTTGCTTCGAGATTCAAGTTATTTTGCATAAGCAAGATTTTCTCAAACCCGATATTCATAAATTGGCCAATGTCTAGGATCAGCAAGATAACAATGACCGGAACAATTCCTGGTAGAGATACATGCCAGATTCGGCGTAGCCGAGAGGCACCGTCCATTTTGGCTGCTTCATACAATTGCGGATTAATTCCGCTAAGTCCCGCAATATAAATGATCGATTGCCAGCCCATATTCTGCCAGATATTCGAACCAATGAAGATGGTCTTGAACCATCCTGCTGATTCCATAAAGCGAACGGATGATCCACCCAAGCCCTGGATCAGCATGTTAATGGGGCCATTTGTGGAGAGCATCACGTTCAAAATCCCTACGATAACGACAACTGAAATAAAATGCGGGATATAAGTAATATTTTGCAGCAGCTTGCTGTAGCTCTTGCTACGAATTTCGTTAATTAGCAGCGCTAACATAATGGGGATTGGAAAAGCAAGAAGTAGTGAGAGCAGGTTGATCGACAGGGTATTCCAGAGTAGCCTTCCAAAATAATAAGAATCGAAGAAGCGCTGAAAATGCTCAAACCCTACCCAACTGCTGCCGAGAATTCCCTTGCCGGGATTGAAATTTTTAAAAGCAATTTGCAGCCCATAAAGAGGGCCGTAATGGAACAGCAAATACCATACAATCGGCACTAGCAACATGAGATACAAATCATATCTCTTGGCGATTTGTCTGAGCAGGCGGTTGCCCCGTTCCGAACGGAACTGGGGCACCGCGGCAGTCTCATGGATTTTTGCGTTCTTCATGAACATCCACTCCTATCCGCAAGACGATTTACTTTATTTCTCCATTTTGTCATAGGCTTCTTGATAAATTTGCTGTAATTCTTCCAAATTCATTTTCTTCAGGGTGGCCTGGAATTCATCCCATTTATCAAAGCTCAGCGCACCTGCAATAAATTTGGTGCTTTGTTCTTCATAATACTTGTCGATATCATTGCGGAGCATATTCACCTTTTGTGCTGTCTCTTCGTCAAACATAGGAGCGGCATAACGAACTTTCGGCATATACGGGTCCAGTTTTTTCTGTGCTTCCTGTACTTGTGGAGGATTGATATAAGAAGCGACATACTCACTGATGATATGCGGTGCTCCTCCTCCGGCATAAGGCGTCAGCTTCGGTTGTGTCTCAGCCGTCGAGAATTCCGGTTTGTAGTGCGGAATGCCGTCAACGATTTCGTAATGTTCACCTTCCCGGCCGAACCGTAGCAGCGTTGATCCTTCATCGGTATAGAAGTAGTCAATCCAGCGTAAGGATACTTCCGGGTATTTATTAACGGACGTAATGGCAAATGCTCCGGGATCTCTCGGAACCGGTGAGCCCTGGGATTGCAGACGATCACCATAAGGTCCTTCCGGCGGTGCAATGCCTACATATTGGTCAGCAATGGGCAGGAAGTTATTGTTCGTCTGATCGAAGAACATTCCTGTGTTACCAGTCCCTTGCTTGGCCAAGAATTGAGCTTCGGTTTGAGAGAAAATTTCAGGATCAAGCAATTTTTCCTTATACAGCTTGTTTAAATACATCAGCAATTCCTTGTTCCTCTCGTTCCCCATCCAAATCTCAACCTTGTCGTCCACGATATTAACGTTGTAGCCAAACTGTAGATCCAGTCCATAGGATCCGCTCATGGCAACTACAATAGGAAGTCCTGTGCGAGCCGTTAATGGAAGCTCATCCTTCTGTCCGTTCCCGTTCGGATCTCCATCACGGAAGGCAACCAGCACATCATATAGCTCATCCAGCGTTTCCGGTTCCTTCAAGTTCAACTTATCCAGCCAGGCTTTATTGATCCATTTCTTGTCCGTACGCGCGGAACCCAGAGTTACAATACCGGGGAGTGAGTAAATATGCCCTTCAGGAGTCGTAATCGCTGCACGAATCTCCGGATACTCCTCCATCAGCTTATTGAAATTGGGAGCATAATCCTCGATCATATCTTCAAGAGGAATCAGTTGTCCTCCAGACCCGTAACGAACGGCTTCCAGAGGTGTAATGCCTGAACGAAACATCACATCCGGTAATTCGTTAGAAGCGAACAGCAGATTTTTCTTCTCCTGGAACCCGTCTGTAGGTGCTTCTATAAATTCCACCTTCACATTGCTCATCTTCTCGTAATCCTGGAATACAGGCATATCCTTGAATGGCCCATTAACCGGGGCAATCCGGGTGAACATCTTCAGCGTAATCGGCTCCTGAACAATCGGGAAGCCTTCCTTGCTGACTACCACCTCAGAACCTTCCCCGGCGGCGGATTTCTTGTTGTCATCTCCGGCGCCACAGCCTCCCAGCACCAATGCGGCAACCAGCATCGTGCTGACGGCGGCTTTCCCCCAACTTCTGTGTTTGTACATCTTGACATGACCTCCTTTATAAGTACAAAGCCATAACATGTAAGCGTTTACTAAGATGTGAGTTCATTATATTTCGTACGGGTCAGGTCGCAAATTATACAAATATGACTACTTACTCTACTTATTTGTGGAGTTACTTGGCGTGTTCGTCTGACTTGAGCTGCTGCACATAGGCCTGCGGTGTCAGTCCGGTCCATTCCTTGAAGACTTTGAAGAAATAATTATAGGTGCTAAAGCCTACTTGTCCACTAACTTGCTTGACTGAATAACGGCCACTCTCCAGCAGCTTCCGGCTAGCATCAATTCGCACCCGGTTGACGTATTCGGAGAAGGTCATGCCTGCTTCTTCCTTGAAGATGCGACTCAGATAAGACGAGCTCAGACCAATAGCCCCCGCTGCCAATTCCAAGGTAATATAACTTGAATATTTCTCCAGAATCAGCAGAACAGCCTGGGATACATGCCGGGAATAGGGGCCAGAGGCCCGCTCCTCCTTGAGGCGCTGCAACAGTTCCTCATAGTAGGATTGCAGCCACTTCTCTAGCTCCGCTGTCTGGGCGATACGGCCCAACTCTTCGCGCGTCGGCAAGGTTCCCGGCTCTTCCTCACCAGTTAGCGGAATCCACTTTCGCGCGGCCTTTTCTCCGATTGACAGTAGCTCCCGTACAATCATTTGCACCGCGGGAGCATGAATAGGCTGTTCACGTACACCCTCAAATACGGAAGCAATCAAGGTATATACGCCTTGACGATCCAGATTCTCGACCGACAGCAGCAATTGCTTCTGCTCTTCTATGGTCAGAGCGACCCGTTCGGAATGCTTGCCTGGCAATGCCAGGACGGGACAGGCATCCAGCCGCTTCTCCGCGTTACGGTAACTGGCCTCCAGCCCCGACAAGCTACTGCAGACATGACCCACCGCATAGGTGCAGGTCAGATTAAGAAATAGCTCCAGGGAATGGCGCAGGTGGCTCATTAATCGCTCTGCTTCGCTAGCCGCCGCTCGCTCACTACGTTCCTGAAAGGCAAAGATCACGGCAATCCGTCCATTCTCTACGTAAGCAGCCATGCGCTCCGGCAGTTCTCCCAGGCTTTGCTGAATCATATCGAGGGCTTGCCGGACCAGGCGGTTCGTCTGGACATCACTGCGAGCTTCCGTCAGCAACAGGAAGGAAGAGATTTGCATCGCTCCCGCGGTATAACATACGGTCTGCTCGAACATCCCCTTCTCCCGGGCATAGTTCATCAATTCCTTGGTTGCCCCGGCTTCGCCCTGCAACATCTGTGCTACCAGTTCACGTATCTCCCAAATGTCCTCCACCTCAGTCGGCTTGGTATCCCGTTGAACCGCGGACACCCGGACCGCCTTCTGCAATACGTTAATTAGCGTCGAACCATCCAGCCGATGCTTGAGCAAATAATCCACCGCTCCATTTTGCAAGCACTCCCGCACATAATCATAATTATCGTAGCTGCTGAGCATGATGGTTTTAACGAAGGGATACTGCTGTTGAATCTTTCGGTTCAGCTCCACTCCGTTCATCCCCTGCATATCCACATCGAGAATGACGATATCAGGACGAACGCTCGCTATCATCTCCAGCGCCGAAGCTCCATCAAAGGCTTGCCCACACAATTCGAAGTCTGCCTCCTGCCAATTGGATAAGGTTCTGAGATGGTGATACACCAATGGCTCGTCATCTACCAGCAATACTTGATACATGCGCATCCCCTCTTTCTAACGGTGTGTGTCCTTCTTCTCCAACCGGGGGTACCTGATTTCTACCTTTGTATACCATCCTGGCTCACTATACAGCTTGATGCCATATGGCTCGCCAAACCTCCGACGTATCCGCTCATGAGTATTGCGTACTCCCATCCCCATGAAGCGAGAGGCTGTTCCATGGGCTTCTCCCGCCTCCCTCGTCAAGGCATCGATATGTTCCTTATCCATCCCCTTGCCGTTGTCCATGACCTCTATCTTTAAATCCCCATCCTCCTCATACACCCGTACCACCACATAACCTCCGTGGGACGAGGGCTCCAAGCCGTGCACCAAGGCATTCTCAACAATGGGCTGCAAGGATAACTTCACGATTTGGCAATCCAGCAAAGCCTCATCCTCGATCTGAAAATGAACGGGAACCGGCTCCATAAATCTGTATTTGGCAATGGCTACATAGCTGCTTACATAATCCAGTTCCTCCCGTACCGTCAGCAACTCTCGGGAATTCCCCAGCACACCGCGCATTAGCTCAACTAAAGCACCGGACACCTCTTCAATATTAGGCACTCCATTTAGCTTCGCTAAATATTTGATGGTATTCAGCGAGTTATAGAGAAAATGAGGCCGGATTTGCGCCTGCAAAGCCGTCAGCTCTGCTTCCCGCTTATCCTGCTCACTGGTGCGTATGTCTTCCATTAGCCGCTTCAACTCGTCAATCATCGTAATAAATACCCGGTACAGGTCCCCAATCTCATCCCTTGTCTCAATCTCCGTCCTCGGAAAGTCCAGATTCCCATCCTTGACCCGCATCATCATCGTCTTCAAGCGGCGGATATGAAGTGTGGTGCGAAAGGACATCTGCAACGACCCAATCAAGACGATGATAAAGACCACCACCGACACCTCAACCATCAGATTACGAATTCGGATCGAATCGCTGAGCAGCGAGTCAAGAGGAATCAGAGCTCTTGTTATCCAGCCTGTGTACTCCGACTTTCGGCTAATGACGATATACGGTTGCCCGTCAATGATCTGCTCGACGGGCTCCACCGTGTTCGATGCTGCCGACGTATCATAGATGACCTTCGTCATAGCATCTGAGATGGAAGTCGGTGCCGAATCCGACTGGTAGACCAATTCCTTCTGTCCATCCAGGACATACAGAATACTATCATCCGTTGGTTTCACACCATACGTATTGCGAATAAACTCATATTTCAGGTCGACCATGACCACACCAATCGTCTCACGATCATAACGAAGCACCCGACCTACGGAGATCGCCTCGATGCCGCCTTCATACTTGAAGTAGGCATGTCGCTCCCCATGCTGGAGCATGAAGTCCATTGTCTTCGTCTCCAGAAAATTACGGTCAATCCATGGTCCGCCGGAAAAGAACACCTTGCCGTTCAGACCAATCACCGCTATTCGTGTAATGTAAGGCTTATAGTCAATCAGGCCGGACAGGTATTCAGTAATCCGCTTCTGCTCCTGGAACCATTCATAGCTGATTTCCTCGCTTGGACTCAGCACCGTATCAATTACAGTATTTTTGTTCGTGACTACTACCGTGTTTAAACGATCAATTTCAGTCAACATGACGTTGAGGGATTCATCAGCCTGACGGATGCTGTCCGAGACCGAAGTAATCGCGTTGCGCTTGATCGTATCACGCATATTGACATAGATAATGCTAGTGATCGCAACGATTGCCAGCAATGTTAGTAAGCCAAAAGCAATAAATATTTTCCCTTGGATTCCCAGCCTGGGTGAAATCCATTTGCGTAACCTGGCCAGCGTCATAGGCTATGCTCCTTTGTGGCAGAATCAGAGTCAAATAAATAGTAAGCGCTTACTAAATACACTTGAACTAAGCCTAGCCCCCTATAACCGTTTCCCCTCCCTCTCAGGCACTGCCCTCAGCCCGCATGACCAAAGGAGGCACCTTGTAATAAACCTTGAAGGCCCGAGTGAACGTGTATAAGTTCGGATAACCCAGAGACAAGGCAATTTCCGTTACTGAGGCATCCGTCTCCCTTAATAATTGTTTGGCCTTATCCATACGGATTTGCTGTAGATACTTCTGCGGTGAAACTCCCACCTGTTCGGCAAATGTATTGGAGAAGTAAGACCGATGTACCCCGGCAAATGCAGCTACCTGCTGTACAGATATCCCTTCTGTAGCATGGAGGTCCATAAATTCCATACACTCGCGTATCCAGTCTGAAGGTTCGTTTGGCTGGACAGGCACAGGTAGTGTGCCTGGAATAAGCTCCGCCAACAGACCGCAGATAAGCGCCTGCAATCCCAGGGCAATAGCAGGATGCCCCCTCTCTACAACGGCCATCTTGCCAAGCGTCTGCTTCAGCAGTTTTTCAGCCTGGACCGTTATCATCCCTTGACCATAGGGCCGATCCGGTGTAACTCCGGCCAGGCGCAGCAATGACTTCATGCGGTTGCCGTCCATAGCCAGCCAACTCATTTGCAGCGGCTCTTCGGAAGACAAGGCGTAATAATTGTACGTCCTGCCCGGGAACAAGCAGAACAAGTCACCGCTCTCCAGTTCAATAGACTTGTCGGTAAATTCAAGACATAACCTGCCAGCATGTACAACATGCAGACTGTAACATTCGATTCGCTTAGGTCCCACTCGGTAATGAGCTTTCGCTATACTGTGGCCGCCACGAACAGGCCACAGCCGCGCTTCTTTGTCCCACTGGCCGGGCGTATAGTAGATAAACTCGGCAAATTCATGCTCATACTCCCGCATGGTCACCAAACCCACTCCTTTCCTAGAAATTCGTTCTTGCATACAACAAAATGACAATCATTAGATAACAGAAGGACATTTATTAAACATTGATATTACACTATTATCATAATAGGAGGGGATATTTTTTGTCTAGTAAACCTAACATTTTACTAATCACAAGTGACCAACAGCATTGGGATACCATTGGTGCATTTCAATCAGAGATTTCTACGCCTAATCTGGATCGTTTGGCGCAGCAAGGGACAACGTTTGGCCGGGCTTACTGTCCCAACCCGACTTGTACGCCAAGTCGCTCTTCCATGATTACTGGCCTGTATCCCAGCCAACATGGAGCCTGGACCTTGGGCACGAAGCTATCGGAAGACCAACCCACCGTCGGAGAAAATTTCAGTGAAGCGGGTTATCAAACCTCGCTGATCGGTAAGGCACATTTTCAACCCTTGAAATCTACGGAAGCTTATGAATCCAAGGAGGCCTATCCCATTCTTCAGGATCTGGAATACTGGAAGGGCTTCCATGGACCATTCTATGGATTTGATCATGTGGAATTGGCTCGCAATCATACGAATGAAGCCCATGTCGGCCAACACTATGCTCTTTGGCTGGAGGAACAGGGTTGTCACAACTGGCGGGACTACTTCCTGCCACCTACCGGCACGATGGACCCGGAGCAAACCTACAAGTGGCCAATTCCTGAGAAATATCATTACAACACCTGGATTGCCGAGCGGACGAATGCCCGGCTGGAAGAACACCAGAAAGCGGGAGACCCCTTCTTCCTCTGGGCCAGCTTCTTCGATCCGCATCCAGAGTATCTGGCGCCCGAGCCTTGGGATACGATGTATGATCCCGAGAAGCTGACGATTCCGGGCCTTGTGCCGGGAGAGCATGATCGCAATCCACCTCACTTCGGCTTGACCCAGGAGGATGATCCTGATTTCTCCCATCTGATGGAGACCGGCTTTGGCATTCATGGCTACCGATCTCATCACTACTATGAGTATGGGGCCAAGCATCGCTTGACCGAATACGACAAGAAGAAGCTGGTCGCCGTCTACTACGGCATGATCAGCCTCATGGACAAGTATATTGGCCGAATACTCGACAAGTTGGATGAACTGGGTCTGGCCGACAATACACTGGTGGTATTTACGACCGATCACGGTCATTTCTTCGGACAGCACGGTCTGCAAGCCAAGGGCGGCTTCCATTATGAGGACTTGATCAAGCTGCCGTTCATCGTGAGATACCCGGGCCAGGTCCCCGCCGGCCAACGTTCCGATGCGATTCAGTCGCTGGTAGATCTGGTGCCGACCTTCCTGTCCTTCTGCGATTTGCCGATTCCGTCGTCCATCGCCGGGGTAGATCAGAAGAAGGTATGGCTTGGCCAGCAAGATCACGCACGGGATCACGCCATATGTGAGTTCCGACATGAGCCGACCACGATTCACCAGAAGACCTATGTCGATGCCCGCTACAAGATTACGGTGTACTACAACCAAACCTACGGAGAAATCTTCGATTTGCAAGAAGATCCGAAGGAATTGCATAATCTGTGGGATGAGCCCGGCTATGAACAGCTAAAGACAGAGTTACTGCTTAAATATGTATGGGCCGAGCTTGGCAAGGAACCTTTGGCCATGCCAAGAATTCACCACGCTTAAGATTAGGCTAAGCACCGTCTAAAATAAACGACGCCCCTGCCGCAAATCGCAGCCAAGGGCGTCGTTTATTTCAATCAATCTAGTCACGCATAGAAAGGCAGCATAATGAAATCCTGCTTCGGCGATCTGGTCAGTACCCGGCTATGCTCTGCACCAACCAGCACATCGTCCTCAATTCGCACGCCGCCAATCCCCGGCAAATATAAGCCAGGTTCAATCGTCATGACCGCATGTTCCGGGAACTCATGATCGGAGCGGTAGCTGATGTAAGGAGCCTCATGAATATCCAGCCCGATGCTGTGACCTGCCCCATGATTGAAATACTGGTTCACCTGTTCTCTAACCAAGGGACCCCGGATAATGGCATCAAGCTCTTTACTCTTTATCCCGCCATGAATGGCGCTGATCCCGGCCTGACCGGCCTCCAAGACCCAACCATAGATTTCTGCCAGCTTAGGATGAGGTTCTCCTACGGCAATCGTTCTTGTGATGTCAGAGACGTAACCCTGATAAGTTGCCCCAAAGTCAAGAATGACCGTATCTCCCAGTTCGATAATCTTGTCGCTGGCTTCTCCATGGGGGTAGGAAGAGCGAATACCCGAAGCTACAATCGTTTCGAAAGAGGTCTTCTCCGAACCTATCTTCTTCATGAAATATTCCATCTCATTCGCCACGTGCTTCTCTGATATACCGGGACGGATGAAATTCAGGATGTGCATGAAGGTCTGGTCCACGATCTTGACCGCTTCAACAATCCTTCGAAGCTCCGCCTCATCCTTCACGGCCCGGAACTCCTCAATCCAGCCATCCACGACTCGCGTCTTGGCAGGCAGAACCCTTGTCCTGAACGATTCACCGTCACTGTAGCTTAAATGCCCACCCTCAAAGCCAATCTCCTTAATGCTATACTTGCGAACCAGTTCTGCTGCTTCATCCAATAGGGAACGGCTCCAACAAATTACCTGGATTCGGTCATCCAGCTCCTCTCCCGCCTGCTCCACGTACCGGCTATCCGTGATGAAGAATACTGCGTCCTGAGTCAAAAGCAGACAGGAATCCTCTCCTGTAAACCCGGATAAATAACGAACATTCTTCGGGTTGCTGACGTATAGGGCTGTCAGCCCATCCTCTTTCATTTTGCCAAGTAAACGTGTCATTCGTTCCATCTTCTCATCTCCTGCTAGAAATAGAAAGAAGGGGGAAGACTCCCCCCCTTTCTTCGGCTACACCGTCTTTACATACAAATGATAGTGCTCATGATTGAGCTCTGCCAAGGGCGCAAATTCAATATGCCCCGCCTTGTAAATAAACCGATTCGTATTCGTTATTCGTTCAAATTGAGACGACAAGCTCTCCCCGTTCACTGGCAGTTGGAAGAATTCCTTCTGCTCCGAGACCGCTGCCAGAATATAGGGGCCAAAGGCCAACGAGGCCATGTCCCCTTGATCCGGGGTAAATTCAAGACGTAGGTCCGGTGCAAAGGTGATATTTACTTGGTCCCCCTTGTTCCACGGCTGCGAAAGTACGATATAACCATTCTCTTCTATCGCTTCCACTCGGCTCTGATTAACGGTTACCACAGCCTCGCCATGATGCCAATACGGCTTACGTACTTTAAGCTGCGCCCGCTTCAACGACTCGATACGCAGGTCAACTTCTCCGCTAAATATCTCGGGCACGGTTTGCACGACATGCAGCCCCTTATCTTCATCCTTCACCACTGAAGGCACGAACAAGTTAACATACAAGGCATCGTCATCCTCAAAATAGACAGCTTCACCATACTTGAAATGATTCTCCAACCCGGTTCCGTGACAGCAGGAGTTCTCCGCATCATACCCCTTCTGCCCACCAGGACTTGTCGGCATAAAGTAAGTGCTTGCCCCCAGCTCCTCATGATCGGTGGAAGCCAAGATATGGTTCAGAACGGTACGTTCATAGTAATCCATATACTTTACGTCCTTCTCGTACATGTAAAGCTGCTTCGTCAGCTTGAGCATATTGTAAGAGGCACAGGTCTCTGCCGTATGCTCCGTAATATGTGCTCCGATCTTGTATGGTTGCTTGAACATTTCCCCTTCGCCCGTACCGCCGATGGAATAGATATGGGCATCCACCACCGAATTCCAGAAAAATTTAGCGATGTCATAGTATTTCTGATCGCCAGACGCTTCAAATATTTTAAAAGCACCCACGATTTGTGGAATATGCTGGTTGGCATGCATGGCTCCCAAGGCATCTACCTGTTGTTCCATCGGGAAGAACAAACGGTCGTTGTCGAACAATTTGGCGGCCAGAAGATGCTGTTCCTTCTGCGTATACGTGTATAATTCGGCCAGTGACTCGTTAATTCCGCCAAATTCTCCTGCGATATATAGTCCCCACATTTTCTTTAACTGCTCATGAGGAAGTACGCTCAACCGGTTGTAGACCCAGTCCCCTACCTTGTCGGCTACGGTCAACGCCTGCTCAATGCCCGCCTTGTGGTAGCTATCCAGCAAGCCTGCCAGGATCTTATGCAGTGTATAGTAAGGAGCCCAAATCTCCGGGTATCTTGTGTATTTCTCCAGCAAATCGAACTGTTCCTCGGAGTAAGCACTAAGAAATCCGTAGTGATAATGGCTATCGGCTTCAAACGCTGCCTGGACCTTAGCCAGTTCAGCAACCATGTAGCTCAATTTGTGGTGAATTTCCTTGTTTCCGGTGGATGCGTAACCCAAGGCCAAGGCTGAGAGATAATGCCCGGTGGTATGCCCCTTAAGCAAGCTATCGTCCGAATCCCAGCCGATCATCGCAGGCGCTTCAAGCGTATCCAGGCCTGCGGCCTTACGGAAGTTGTAGAGCATCTGATCGTCGTTGACGCCCAGCAGAAATTGTAATCTGCGATCTTGCGATGTTTTCAGCAAGGAGGCGCCTTCAAGCTGCACTTGCTGCGGCGAGATATCAAACAATTGACGGGTGTTCACCTTGGCAACCTTCAATTCGCTTAGGACAACAATTACACCTTCTACTTCATAGGCCGTATCCTTAAGCTGACCGACAGCCTTGTATTCGCCAACACTGGAGAAGCAACGCTCATCGCCCTCTTCCCAGGCCACCGTATGAGCCAGAATATCCCCGCTAACAGTCTGAATGGCAACTGCCGCAGGCAGATGGAACGATTGATTGACCTGTTGATGAAGCTCGATCGGGAAAATTTTCTGGACCTGAATCGTGTTCTTCTCCTCCAGAATCGTAACCTCAAAGACCTTCTGCAATTGGGCTTCCCCATACTGGAAGGTAGCGGTCAAGGGAACCACCCGATCCCCCTTCCCATATTCGGGCTGCTTGACCTTGCCGGTGCCATTAATCCAACGGTCATCCTTGGATTTCCAGGTAATACGGGTGCCGTTCTTCCCGGTTGATGGCAAGTGAATATCGAATTCGACCGTCTTCAAGTTTCCCAGGTGCAGCGTGTCAATATCCCCTTGAACGATCTCCAGATCACTTTTCTTCGTTGACATAAGCTTTCCTCCCCGCCATACTTTAAATCGCTTTCACAACACTTATGTTACAAGAAAAAAAATTCAAAGTAAGTAGTTGAAAAAAAGAATAGGTGGACTATATTTACTTAAGAGGTAGTTCAAAAAGTCGTCTGAATGGCCTATTTGAATTAGAGGAGCTGACATCATGTACTTTGTAGATCAAGAGTATAGCAAGCAGGCCACCTTCCTGTCTGCCGGCACTTTTATTACAAACCAGCCCTGGATTCACAAAGAGCGAATTATCGATAGCTACGAAATTATCAGTCCCGTAGATTCAACGCTATACATCGAGAGCGACCATATTCCGTACGCGATTGAACCCGGGGAAATCCTTCTTCTCCCGCCCCACACCCTGCATCGTGGGCTCAAGCTATGTGAGGGACGAATGAAATTCCACTGGCTTCACTTTTCCCAAACTCAGCTACAGTTGCGTAATGAGGCCGAAGTGCTCCAGGATATTAGTGACAAGAACCCGGAGAAGATGATTATTTTACCCGTGTATACCAACAAAATTGATTCCCGGCGGTTTCACGTCATGTTTAATCAATTGCTGGATTTGTATCAGGAGAAGAAGCCGAAGGACTACCTCAACGCCTATCTGTCCTGTCTGCTGTACGAACTGACCTCGGAAATTACGAATTATCTCATTCACAAGAAATATAGCGGCAACCGTCTGCAACCGATTCAGGACTGGATTCGCATCCATGCCTTTGAGGACATTACGCTGGAACAGATCGCCGAGCACTTTAAATACAACAAAAATTATTTGTCCCGAATCTACAAGGAAAGTGCGGGCATTGGTATTTCAGAGCAGGTTATCAAGTTCAGGCTAAAACATGCCAAGGAGCTGTTGACTGAAACGGATTTGAGCATTATTGAAATTGCTTCGGAGGTGGGCTACGAGGACTCCAAATACTTCATGCGGCTGTTCAAGAAATACGAAAGCGTAACTCCTACCGAATACCGGAAAACGTTCTTCTGCAAGCACTACAACAAGAAATAAACGCCTGCACTATCGTCCACTTAAAGTAAGGTTTACGCTACCGTAATTACCTGGCTTGGATGCTATTATAAAAGGTAAGCGGTTACACAAATTCGATACTTTAAACGGGGGATTGTATAGTGCACAGTGTTGAATGGCCCATAGAGACAGTCCGGTTCATTGATTTTCACCGCCTTGAAATTATGTGGAGACACGATGTTGACGGAGCTGGCGATCCGCGATCCTATCTGGTTGAGCTTGACGGAAGCCCGTTGCCAATCTACCTGAACGAAGATAAAGAAGCCTGGGATGCTTGGTGCGTCTATGAACAGACGAAGCGTAGAACAACGCTGTACCTACAGCAACCTGTGCAGCTTAGTGATCTGGGCAAGGTAACACTATCTGTTGTCGGCCCGATTCAGGACAAGCAACGGAACCAGCCCGTCAAGCTTGAGAATTACCCGGTCAATAGTCTGCAATGCTTCTATACCCGGTTCACCCGCACCTCATCAGGGGTGCTGATTAAATCCTCGGACGGCGTCGATTTCGAGGTCCATCAAAGGGCTTGCACAATGGTTGACCTCATGCTCCTCAAGCGTCCAGAGATCGCCCGTAAATTGATAGATCATGGGGCGGCTCTAGCTATTTATGGTTTACAAGAGAATGCCTACGACATTCCCGAACACCGTGGTGGAGCCGACTTCTTGCACTATGAGGTAGAGGGCTTTGGAGGAACCACGGACATTCCCGTCACCTCTGTATCAGAGAAGAACGTGATGCGCTACATTGAAGGGCCTTATCAGACCAAATACAAGAATGAATCCATACTGGCCCATGAGTTTGGCCATGCCATTCATCTCATCGGAATCAACAATCTGGAGGATCAGACCCTTGCCAGGGAGTTGGTCAGCGCCTATGAACATGCCACCGCTAATCAGTTGTGGCCCACTACCTACGCCATTTCCAACTACGAAGAATATTTTGCTACCCTGACGGCTATCTGGTTCAATGTCATGGCCGAGAGCAAGGATGGCTCCTGGGATGGTGTAAGAGGTCCGGTTAATACGCGTGATGAACTGCAGGAATATGATCCTGTAGGGTATGCCTTCTTCGCCTCCATATATCCGGAATGCTCCTTCCCTGAGCCATGGAGCAATACGCCCAACCGCTATCCAATCTTGCCTGCCTTATAATCAGACAATATCAAGAACACAAAGAGCTGACCACAAGTGGCCGCGGAAATCCCCGCTAATCCAGTTTGTAGTCAGCTTTATATTTTTTAACCTCAGCATGCTTAGACGCGCCCTTGGTTACTCTGCTTTCAAGGTGAATAGTCTTGACAGATAATCACCTCTGCGTACCTTGGAGGTGTAATCTCCGGAAGTGCTGTCATTTAGGAGAATGCCGATATTCATCAGTTCATCTCCGTAATAGTCGCGTTCTCCTGCCTCCTTAATGCGATACTTCTGGTCCGCAGCCAGTCCGGCAAGCTTCAAACGCGGATAACCAACATTAACCGGTGCAAGGATGCGATAATACCCGACGATAGCACGGCGCCGGTCAGGCGATACTACCATCCAGGCGGTGATATTCCCTTCAAATGGACTGGCTAGTCGGTAAAATACCCCGTGCTGAATCAGTTCACGATGCTCCTTCATAAAGGCAATCTGCTCGCGAACCTCCTCCTTCTCCTCTTCCGTTAGCAGGCTTAGATCCAGCTCATATCCAAATGTTCCGAAATAAGCTACATCCCCTCGGGTCGTTAACGGCGTGTGGCGGTGAGTCTGATGATTAGGCACCGCGGACACATGAGACCCCATGCTGCTTAGGGGGTATACCAGGGATGTACCATATTGGATTTTCAAGCGCTCCACGGCATCAGTATCATCGGAGATCCAGCCCTGCGGGCAGTAGTGTAACATCCCGGGATCGAAGCGCCCGCCTCCACTCGCGCAGGATTCGAAGAGCACCTCCGGAAATTTTGAGGTTAACCGATCAAGCAAGTCGTATAATCCCAGTATGTACTGGTGATAGACTCTTCCCTGAAATGCCGAGTCCTGCCCAGCGGAAAACACCTCCGACATCGAGCGGTTCATATCCCATTTCACATAAGAAATCGCCGATTCTGATAGAATACCACTCAGTGTCATATCCAGATAATCAACGACCTCGGCCTTCGTCAAATCCAGCACGTATTGATTGCGGCCAGGGCTAGCTGCGCGGTAAGGAACTGCTAGTAGCCAATCACTATGGATTCGGTAGAGTTCGCTATCTTTGCTGATCATTTCCGGCTCGAACCACAAACCGAATTGCAGGCCGAGTTCAGTAATCCTCTGCGCCAGTCCAGTAATGCCATGAGGCAATTTGTCTGAATTCGGGAACCAATCCCCCAGCGAGGTTGTGTCCGAATTCCGCTTGCCGAACCACCCATCGTCCAGCACGAACAACTCCACGCCCAAGTCGGCCGCCGACCTTGCAATCCCTACGATTTTCTCTTCATCAAAATTCATGTAAGTAGCTTCCCAATTATTAATCAGAATCGGGCGTGCCCTATCACGCCAATGCCCCTTTGCCAGTCTGGTGCGGTATAGCTCATGAAAGACCTGACTCATCTGGTTCAAGCCGTCCCGGGCATAAACCATCACTGCTTCCGGAGTCTGGAAGCTCTCCCCCGGAGCCAGGCTCCACTGGAAATACTGCGGATGAATGCCGATCATTACACGAGCCACGTCATAGGCATCCACTTCTACTTGTCCTAGAAAGTTGCCACTATAGACGAGGCTGATACCAATAACCTCTCCGGCTAACTCCGTCGTCCCCCTGCGCTTCAGGCCCATGAACGGATTATATAAATGGCTGCTATGACCGCGCAAGCTATAGATGCTCTGAATACCACGGTGCAGTTGCTGCGTCTCGATATGGCGCTCCCGCCCCCAGGCACCGGTCAGTTCAATCATCTCATAATCAGCATCGGGTAGATCCAGACTCAAGCTCAGGGCCGAATCCAGTCTTACATGGTGGTGTCCCCGATTGTTAATCTTCATGCTGCGCGTCAGCACAGGCTGATCCCGATAAATCGTATATTGCAGCTCTAGCTCGCATTCTAGTAATACATCTCTTAGATAAACGATTAGCGTGTCAGCCTCTTGCTCCGCATCCACATAGGTAGACGGCAAACCCTCCAGGGAGGGCTTGCCCGGCATCAAGACATGCCGATCATACTCAAATGCTGTCGTATGGCTGCCATCTTCCTGAACGAGATCCAGAGCACAATGTCTCAAATCTCCCGAGCCGTAGACGGATAGCTCCTGCTTTACCTGCTCCAGTGAAAACCGGGGATTGCCCTCGAATACACAAGGGGACATATCCCGAAATCCTACTTCCAGCAGATGTGAATAATCCTCGCGATCCCGAAGCCTGGGACCATAGTATAGATGCCCGGGCTGAAGATTCGGCATCAGACCGAAGATATAACTGATTTGGTCGTTATACAAATGAAATTGCTTGGCTTGCTCATGGTAGACGATAGGCACGTCGGCTCACTCCCCTCAGATTTAGACCATATCCTTCTCAATGTTTTTAGAGAAGACGAAGATCGCTAAGGCTGTCACCAGCAGCAGGCCTGTCATGATTGGGAAAAGGTTCACTTGCTGGTCCGCAGTTTGATAGAAGTTGAACAGAATCAACGCAATCCCGTTCCCGATGGTGCCCGCTTGCCCCCAGGCGGTCTGCATCTGCGTCTCATAGGCATCTGGCGACAGCTTGGCTACGAAGGATGAACCGATCGGCCATACCAGGTTATCGGAAAAAGTAAGGAACAGATAATAAAAGACCATCCAAAGCAGGTTGTACGGTGCCGAATCTTTGAACATAATGATTGGGATCGTGAGTAGTCCATAGCCAAGCGCCGAGAACAAAATGCCCAGACCATATTTATGAGTTGTACGGATTCGGGTAGCGCGTGTCTTTGTCCACATCCAGACGAAGACCGGAGCCAACACCAGCCCGAAGATCGTATAGATTGTCCCTACTGAACCGGGAGCAATCTCAAAGCCAAACAGATTACGATTGATCTTCTGATCGATAAAGATAGCCACCGTGGAGGTCAGCATGACCCCGCATAAAGCCATGACGATTTGCGCGGAGAACAGCTTCAGAAACGGCTTCATCCGTCTTCTGTCCAGATCCGTCAAATCCTTCTTGCTGAGCAAATTGGTCAGGAAAACGATTGGAATAATGAAGGTTGCAGAAGTGATGATGTTCAGTACACCCTGGAACGAAATAACATGCGTGAGAACCAAGGCAATGATGGTCCCCATCACCACGATCAGCACAGCCATAAATTTGGCAAATATGCTCTTGAACTTGCCCTTCTCCAGCGGTTTGACTGGCAAGTCACCCAGCGGACCGAAGAACTTATGCTGAGTGAACCAAATAACCGCACCATAGAGGAAAGCAGCGATGGCCGCGATGAGGAAGCCAACATGGAAGTTCTTCATTCCGATTTGACCAACCAGAACCGGAGCAATCAAGCCCGCAATGTTGTTGGCAATCGTATGGATGGTGAAGGCAGCATCACGCCGGCCATTATCGGTTTTGCGGTACAATTGGCCGGTAAGGGAAGCATTACTCGCTCCCATAATGGGCAACGACATCAGGAACAAGGCGGCAAAGGCGAAGATTCTCCCCTGCGTCAGTGAAAATGCCGGTATAGCCAGGATCGCGAAAGCTGTCCCTTTGACGATGTTCCCGATAATTAACGCCTTGCGCATCCCGAGCACCCGGTCCGCCAGCCAGCTTCCGAAGATGCCGAAGATCGAGTTACAGGCCCCCATTGCTGTAACCATGGAAGCAGCCTGCCCTTGTGTAAATCCCAACCCCTTCATATAAGGGGAATATAAATAGAAAATTAAGATGGCATACAGGGCACCCCAGGCAAAGGAATTAAAGAAATTGCCCGCTGCCAGAGCTCCTACTCCCCTTGGATGTCCGAAGAACTTCTTGTCATCCAGAACTTCTTCCAATCTCGCTTCGTTCGAACTCGACCCGTGCTGCAAATCATCATTCATCGTGCTTCCCTCTTTCTTCCGAGTTTCTTGATAACGCTTTCCTCTAAAATATAGCAGATAAGTTTTTTCAAAACGGTAGCGGATAGTTGGGATAGGTGGACATTTCTTACCTAGATGGAGGAAGAACAAAAAAAAGATGATCCCCCTTATATCGGAGAATCATCCATCAATTTAGAACATTTTAGAACAAGACAATTCCGGCAATAGCCGATAGACCAATGACGGCAAAAGGATGCAGCTTGTATTTGGCCACCAGCAGAAGCGAGCCGCCGCAAATCAACAATGTCCCTGCCATCGTCCAGCTAAAGAAAGATTCTGTTCTTCCGCTGAGCCCGAAGTGTATGGCTGCATATATAATGAGACCCGTCACGATGGGACGTAAGCCATAGAAGGAAGACTTGACCCAGTCGTTGCCTTGGAGACGCATAAAGAAGGCGGTAATCAAAATGACGATAAGAAGTGAAGGTAAAATAATGCCAATCGTCGCCACGATGGCTCCCCCTACTCCTGCTTGAGAGTAACCGATCAGCGTCGCAGCATTTGTGGCGATAGAGCCCGGGGCCATGCCTGCCAAGGCTACGACCTCCTGGAAGTCAGCCGCATTCATCCATTGCTTGTCAGCGACCTCCCGCTGAATCAGCGTCATGACCGCATAGCCACCGCCAAAGGAAATAAGCCCAACCTTGATAAAGACCAATAATAACTCCCATAACATGGGCAAGAAAGCTCCTCTCAAATATAATACTCGGGAAAATGAAGCTCATGCTTCTCCTTCAGAGTTGCCCGTTCAGTTCGCACCGTGAACCCGTATTTGCGCTTGATCATCACGATAAGAACTCCGACAATCGGACCTCCCGCAATCAGATATAGCGAATGGATGCCCGTGAATAACAGGAGCCCGGCTGCGATTGCTGCAATAAGCAGTGTAGTAGCATCAAGTATGGACGTTCTCCACATTTTAGCCGCTGCCAGAATGATAAGAGCAACCACCGCCGCATGGATTCCCTTCAAGGCCGCCTGGACCTTGACATGGTCCTTGAAGAAGGCGCTCAGCAAGCTAAGCAGAAATACAATAATAAAGGTCGGCAGCGTAATCGCGGTCACCGCAGCTACTGCTCCTGCTACACCCGCCAGACGATAACCGATGAAGGCGGCAGAGTTAACCGCCACGCCTCCGGGAGCCGATCCCGCGATGGATACCATGTTGCCCATTTCCTCGCTACCCAGCCAACCCTTTTTGTCGACAATTTCCTTCTCAATGGTTGCAATCATCGCGTAGCCCCCTCCAAAGGTAGAGGGTCCAATCTTCAAGAAAACTGCGAATATTTGCCCGATCAATTGCATTCGCTGGATCAGCGCATGATTCATCTTGTCTCACCCTTTTCTGTTTGTCATGCCTCACCGCGAAGTGGTAGTCTTAGTATAACATAAAATAATTTCATTTTGGATTAAAGTTTTGGTAATATAGGGTCTATAGGTCATTCATCTAGCTAAAATAAGTTAAAAAACCAGATTTTTACGTATTCAAAAAATTCTTTTTGAATTTATCTTGATTATTCAGATGATATTAACTGGAAATTACGTGGTACTCCGGCTATACTAAAAATATATCCCGACTAAATAACTTGGAAATGGAGAAAGGTATTTTATGATGGTTCATCCCAATCCACCGCTCAAAAAACAGGTGTATGCTCATATCTCCTACCTCGGGACTGCCTCCAAGGCCGATTTGCTACAGGATTTTCCTATAACTAGCAGCAGTATGACACGCTTATTGGAAGAAATGACCTCTCAAGGCCTGATTCTTGTCTCAGGCCTCGGTGATTCAACCGGCGGCAGAAAGCCGTTGCTATTTCAAACCAATCCAACCTACCGATACGTATTTGGACTGGAAATATCCCGCATTTATTCTACGCTGGGTTTGTATGATATGCATCTCAATCCCTTGTCCCTCACCCGCTGGAGTATGGATGAGCGGATGACGCCGGAACGGCTGGTCAGCCTGGTTGCTCAAGGGGCTCAGCAGTTCCTGGACCAGCATGGTATCTCTACTGAATCCGTTCTGGGCATTGGCATAGGAGCCGTTGGCCCCTTGAACCAGAAGACGGGTATTATCGTGGAGCCTGAATGGTTCCCGGCCCCATTGTGGAAGAACGTGCCGATATGCCGCATGCTGGAAAGTCTGCTGCATATTCCGGCCAAGCTGGACAACGGGGCCAATACGGCCCTGATTGGCGAGCATTGGGCCTTGCGTGACAATCATATCCAGCATGCACTTTATGTCCATGCCGGGGTCAGCATTCGCTCCGCCGCCATGTCCGGTGGACAAATTCTCCGCGGGGCCGCTGATACGGAAGGAGCCGTCGGTCAGATGATTATCCAAGCCAACGGCCCACGCCTAAGGGAGAGCGGAAATTATGGGGCGCTTGAGGCCTTCGTATCCGTGCCCGCGCTGGAGGACCGGGTTCGTACCCAACTCAAGATCGGTCGGGAAAGTCTGCTGTCCGGTATGCCTCCCGAACAAGTCAACTTCGCTACACTGGTTGATGTACTTAATCAAGGCGATGCGCTGGTGAAGGAACAGTTCACGGAAACCGCCGCTTATCTCGGCATAGGACTCTCCAATCTCATCAATGCACTGCATCCCGAATATGTGATTTTGGGCGGCCCGCTCGTCACTGCGCATCCCGTCGTGTTCGATACCGTACTAGAGATTGCCAAGAAGAATACGTACCATTATCCTGAATACAACCCGGTCTTCACGCAAGGGGCACTCACGGACGAAGCGGTAGCTACCGGGGCCGCAGTAATGGTTATACAGCAATGGACAGGGGAATGATGGGTTTCCAGACAACAAGGAGGGATAAGCCATGTCGATGGGCTGTATGCAAAGTGGACATTCCGCGCTAGGCGTCATGTGGAAGACCGTATCTGAGGATTGCAATTTGGCATGTGATTATTGCTATTACAGCACCTGCGGTGGCAAGACGGGTCCGCGCATCAATCGTATCGATTCCGCCCTTCTCGATAAATTTATTCAGGATTATATGCAGTATAGCCGCGGGGCCGCTACCTTTGCCTGGCAGGGGGGCGAGCCCCTGCTCGCAGGTTATGAATTCTTCGAGGAGGTCGTGGCCCGCCAGGCCATGCATGCTCCGCCGCATACGGTAATCAGTAATTCCTTGCAGACGAATGCGACCCTGATTAACGATCGCTGGGCGGCCTTCTTCAAGACCTACCACTTTCTAGTGGGAGTCAGTATTGACGGCCCGCAAGAGATTCATGATGCCCGCCGGGTCAATGCTGCCGGTAGGGGCAGCTTCAATCGGGTGATGGCTGGCATAGAACATCTGCGGAGGCATGAAGTCGACTTCAACATTTTAACGGTGGTACATAAAGGGAACGTCGGCAAAGCCCGCGAACTGATGGACTTTTACCGTGAGCAGCACTTCCGTTATGTTCAGTTCATCCCCTGCATGGATTTCCGTTCACAACAGGTGGACAAGCCCGGCGTGTACGAGATTACCCCGCAGGAATACGGTCAATTCCTCTGTGAAATATTTGATCTCTGGTATCAGGATGGGCAACCGGACGTCTCGGTGCGTTTCTTCGATAATATGCTTAGCGTTTATGTAAATGGACAGGCCGAGCATTGCATACATCAGGCCTCTTGCCCCACTAGCCTGATACTGGAGCAGAACGGAGATGCCTTTCCTTGCGATTTCTTCATTAACGAGCAGTGGAAGGTGGGTAATGTCGCCGAGAATTCCATCGCTGATATGCTGTCCCACCCTAACTTTGCCCGGTTCCACCAAATGAAGCCCGCACTTCCCGATAAATGTCGTTCTTGCCCATGGCAGCGTCTTTGTTATGGAGGTTGTCCGCGCAATCGACGCTGGAATGCAGAGGAAGGCCAAGCGGGACCAGATTACTTCTGCGAGAGCTATATGCAGATTTATGCCTATGCACATGAGCGAATGCTTAAGCTGGGTGAGAAGCTGCGCAGCGAGCAGTATGCCCGGCACTTACGATAATGACAATGGTATGGAAGAAAGGGGCCTGGCCGCGTGGATGACAAGGACGCCGCCATTTTGCAGTATTTAGGCGAAGAGCAAAGCTTGACCAAAGCATCGGAAAAACTTTATATGACCCAACCGGCTTTAACTTATCGGCTTCAACAGATGGAACGGGAATTTGGCGTACCGCTGATTGTGAAGCATGCCAAGGGAACCTATCTGACCCCCGAAGGAGAAGCATTAGCTGCCTATGCCCGGAAATCCCGGGAGGATTTGATGCAGTTAAAGGATCGGCTGCTTAGCATGGGTGGACAGATGAAGGGAACGCTCCGCTTGGGAGTAGCCAGTTATTATGGCTTGTATAAACTCCCTCCCCTGCTGAAGAAATTTCGCGATGTATACCCCGACGTTCAATTCAATGTGACTTGTGCGCTGAGTCCCGAGGTGCTGAGCATGCTCGATGCTCAGGAGATCCATGTCGGAATCGTGCGCGGGGATTTCGCCTGGAAGGACGCCAGCTATCTGCTTCATGATGAGCCCATCTGTTTGATTGCTGACACGCCGCTCTCTCTGCCAAGCCTGCCTGAGCTGCCGCTGATTCGTTATGCTCAGCCAACAGCCAAAGCCATGAGACAGCCCCCCTCGCGATTTGGGGATACTATTCACGCCTGGTGGCATGAGCACTACGCCGTCCCGCCTTTTGTCGCCATGCAGGTCGACTCCTACGAGACCTGTAAGGAGATGGTCAAGCATGGACTTGGATATTCATTTGTTCCGGGCGTATTTGTTCGTCCCGAGGATGGCCTGTATACGCTTGAGCTGAATCACAAGAATGGGGAGGCCCTGCGCCGTAACACCTGGATGCTGTATGGCACCCCTTCCCTGGAACTAACGATCGTTGCCCGCTTCATTGAATTTATGAAGGCTGAACACCCCTCCAGTTAAGTTAACCTGACTGGCCTCGCCAATAGGCGAGGCTTTTTTTGCGTCCTCCTCCCCATAAATATTTTTTTGGATAAGTGCAAAAAAATATCAATTGTACATCCCTATCCCAGAACCTTATTATTTAATTCAGACAAATGCATAAATATGCAGAGCGGATATCCGGTTAGCTATATGTCTCAACATAATGGATACGATGGGGGAAGCGATGATGAATACAGAAGCAAAGAAAGACGATATTATACAGGCAGTCGATGAGCGTGATGAAATGCTGCGGAGCATTTCACAGCGAATTCATGCCCACCCGGAGCTAAGCTTCCACGAACATCAGGCTCAGGGCTGGTTAACCGAGCCATTGATCGACGCCGGATTCAGTGTAGAGAAAGGCATTTCCGGCTTGCCTACCTCCTTCCGGGCAACCTGGGAAGGTACACCCGGTGGTCCAACCATCGCCTTGTTGGCCGAATATGATGCACTTCCAGGCATCGGACATGCCTGCGGACATAATCTGATCGGCACAGCAGCAGTAGGTGCTGCACTGTCTCTGAAAGCCTCCTGCCCTGATCTCCCTGGCAAAATAGTTGTACTGGGCACACCGGCTGAGGAAGAAGGCGGTGGTAAGATCATCATGTGCGAGGATGGGGTATTTGATTCGATTGATGCGGTCATGATGTGCCACCCTCAGGACAAAACGATGGTGTTACGGGGCGCTCTTGCCTGTGTAGATGCGACCTTCACTTTCCATGGCAAGCAAGCTCATGCCTCTTCCGCACCTGAGAAGGGAATCAGTGCGCTGGATGCCCTGGTGAATGCCTATGTATCTATCAACTCATTACGACAATTTATGAAGGATGATGTTCGCATTCATGGCATCATCACCAAAGGCGGGGATGCGCCAAACGTCGTCCCGGAACTCGCTGAAGCTGTATTTATTCTGCGCGCGGCCAATGTTAACGAGCTTGAAGAGGTCCGGCACAAGGTTTACCGGGCGGTACGCGCAGCGGCCGAAGGAACGGGTGCAACGGTGGATATCAGTGAGGGACTAATCTACGCTGAACGGAACAATAACAAGAAGCTGGCCGGGCTCTTTGCCGACAACTTGCAGAGATTGGGCATCGAGGTGAATGATCCACCGCAAAAGGGCGGAGTTGGATCATCGGACATCGGCAATGTCAGCCAAGTGACCGCGGCAATCCATCCCTATATCCGGCTGGGCAACGCCAACACGCACACTCCTGAGTTCGCCACTCTGGCAGGCTCCGAGGAGGGCATGATCGAGTTGAACCGCGCGGCTAAAGCGTTAGCGCTGACTACCTATGACCTGTGCAGCAACTCGGAAGCCCTTAAGCAAGTACGACATGAATTTGAGGCTTGGAAGGCACAGAAAGACGGGGGCACATCTCATACATGAACACGAAGACTAACACATCACGTCAATGGTTTAAGATGCCTCACACTTACGTTATCTTGATTTTCCTGACCCTGGTGGCAGCAGTTCTGACTTACGTTGTCCCTTCAGGTGAATTTCAACGAGTCCAGGATGAGGTTACCGGCAAGACCCTGGTTGTTCCGGACTCCTATCAAGCGGTTGAGGCCAGCCCTGTCGGATTGATCAGCCTGCCTCAGGCTGTCGTCCACGGACTGGTCGATTCAGCAGATGTTGTCTTCTTCATTCTGATTATCGGCGGTACCTTTGAAATTATTTCTTCCACCGGCACGATTGAAGCTATCACAGGCCGGGTAGCCCGCAGGTTCGCCAATCAGGGGAAATGGGTGATTCCGATCTTCATTACCCTCTTCTCGATAGCCGGCTTCACTATGGGGATGTCTACAGAAGTCATGGTGTTTGTCCCTGTCGGCATCGCCATTGCCCGAGCGCTTGGCTTCGATGCCTTGACGGGAACTGCCATGATCTCTTTGGGGGCAGCCTGCGGCTTCACCGCAGGGATTCTGAATCCATTTAACGTCGGACTGGCTCAGGCTATTGCTGAAGTACCACTCTTCTCCGGGGCCTGGCTGCGGGTCATCCTGCTGATTTGCCTGATTGCCGCAACTAGCCTGTATATTATCCGCTATGCTTCCAAGGTCAAGACCAATGCCGCGCATAGCCTGGTACATCATCTGGAGCAGGAATCCGGCACGCCGGACCTGGATTTCTCGAATCTGCCGCCGATGACACTCAAGCATTATTTAACGATCGCCACTGTCGTCTTGGGCTTTGGGTCTCTGATCTGGGGTGTCTCACAGAAGGGGTGGTGGATCGAGGAATTGGCTGCCCTGTTCCTGAGCATGGGTATCGTCTGCGGCTTCTGCGCCGGATACGGTCCTAGCCGCATCGCCAGCGAATTCGTCAAAGGAGCCAAGTCCATTACCTATGGTGCCCTCATTATCGGCTTTGCCCGGGGCATCATCATAGTACTGGACGAGGGTCGCGTCATCGACACGATCGTCAACAGCTTGGCGGGAATCGTTGGAGAATTGCCAGGGTCTGTGCAAGTCCTGGGCATGTTCGCCTTCCAGAATGTCATGAACATCTTCATCACCTCAGGAACCGGTATGGCGGTGACTACTATGCCCATCATGGTGCCGTTATCCGACCTGCTTGGCATCACCCGCCAGACTACGGTCTTGGCCTTCCATTTGGGAGATGGCATCTCGAACATGATTCTGCCAACCTCCTCTGCACTGATGGGCAGCCTGGCCGTCTCCGGTATTCCTTATCAGAAGTGGGTCAAGTTCTTCTGGCCCCTCATGTGCATCTGGATTGCGATTGGTGCGGTATTTATCGTCTTCGCTAACATCATCAAATACTGACTATATAAGTTAAATTCATGCCTTAGGCAAAGAAGCAGACGAGAAAATGTTCTTACGATCGCTGTTGCTCATAGATTTCTTGAATTAACGAATTCAGATGAAGTAGAAATCCACTCCCAAAGGCGACCAAGCATATGCTTCCCGATGCAGCTTTCTTGCAGAAAGCTTTGACCTTCTTCAGAATCATTTTTCTCGCTTGCTTGGTATGCCTATACTTTAATTCAATTTTTATAGTAACTTTCCACCAGCGCTTGGGGATTAAGCTCTCCCCCAAGCGCTTTTGATTTGTCTAGCTTCCTGAACCATTCGGTCGACCAATTCCGAAACAGTGGGGATATCCTGAATCAGACCTGTTACCTGACCGGCCCAGCCGAAGCCCGCTTCCTCATCGCCATCATGAATCCACCGTTTATTGACTTCCCCGCTAATCCATGGTTTCAGCTTGTCGTAACCAGGGTTGCTGCGCTCCAGCTCCAGAATACGCTCAGCAACAGAATTTCGCAGTACCCTGGCTGGAGATTGAATCGATTGCTTGATAATGGCCGTATCGGCCTCCGAGTTCTCAATCAGGGCATGCTGATAAGACTCCGCTGCCGCGGTACATTCCTGTGTCGCGATAAACCGGGTGCCCATCAAGATTCCCTCCGCCCCCAAGGCCTGTGCCGCCATCCAGCCACGTCCGTCACCAATTCCTCCGGCTGCAATGACGGGAATTTGCACCGCATCTACCACACGGGGAACCAATACCATCGTGCCTACGCCATCGCGTCCCAGATGTCCTCCACCCTCGTGCCCTATCGCAATGACTGCCGAGGCACCAAGCTGCTCGGCCTTCTGCGCCTGCCTGCGTGAGGATACCAGCACCAAGGTGGCGATATCGGTAGCACTTAAAATTTGCAAGATCTCGGCTGGATTCCCCCCTGTGATAGAGACGACCGGAACCCGCTCTTCCATGATGATTTGTAACCGATCGCGGAAATCGGCATGATGCATGCCCATCGCCAAGTTCACACCAATGGGCTTGTCCGTAAGCGCCCGAGCCTGCTCGATTTCCTTGCGCAGGGCCTTGGCATCCGGAAGGCTCATCGCGGTAATCTGTCCCAACCCTCCTGCATTGGACACGGCCGCTGCCAGGCCTGCATCTCCCAGATAAGCAAGCCCCCCTTGGATAATGGGATATTTGATACGCAATAGCTGGGTCAAACGTGTGCTCCAGTTCATCCTTTTATCCTCCAAATGATTAATAGCAGTACAAGCAAGCACCCGCCTGCCCAGAAATCCTGTGCCCGTAGAGTCAGCGGTCTGAACGTGCTCCTGCCCTGTCCATTCCCAAACTCCCTCGCCTCTATAGCCATCGTTAGCTGCTCAGCACGCTGAATTGTTGTCATGAAGAGGGGAATGACGATAGGAATATACGCGAGCAGACGCCTTGGCATTCTCACCGCAGCTAGATCATAACCCCGAGCCTTCTGGGCTAAAATAATCCGCTCCAGTTCCTCCATAATCGTAGGGATGAAGCGAATCGCAATGACAACCATCAAGGAAATTTGGCTGATAGGCACTCGCAATCTGGACAAAGGGGATAGCAAACTCTCCAAGCCTCTAGCTAACACCAAGGGCTTGGTCGTTAACGTTAATATCGATGCTGCAACAATCAATAACACAAGGCGCCAGGTAACAGATACGCCAGCCCAAATTCCCTCTTGGGTTAGCATGATCCAGGACCAGGTCCAGATCGTATGCGTCCCTGGTGTAGCCATGATGTTATAAAGAAAGGTAAACAACAAAATAAGCCGTAAAGGCCGCAGCATTTGCCAATAGCTAATCCAAGAAACCTTGGACATGAGTACTACAAACACCACAAACACAGTAATTACCACGTATTGCCCCAGCGAGCGTAGAGACATGACGCCTAACATCACCAGCAACATGCCAAGCAGCTTTGTCCGGGGATCAAGCCGATGAAGCAGCGAATCTCTGTCCATGAATTGCCCAAGTATCATCCTGTTGCTCATCTCTTAAGTCCTCTCGTCTGCCATACCGGAATGATGCTGTGCAGAATGTCCTGCTCCCGGCAGCTAGCCGGTTCTATTTGTTGTCCCGACAGTTCCTCAATGAGATGCAACAGTTGTATGGCTTCTGGCTGTGGCAGCCCGGCCTGCTGTAATAAATCGGAACGGTCAAGAAACAAGCTGCGAGTCTGCTCATGTCCCACAAGCCTTCCCTCATGAAGCACCATCACCTCGTCCGAATATTCTGCTACATCCTCCATATGATGTGAAATGAATATTACCGTGTGCTGATTCCCCTGCTGCCAGGTACGGAGCATTTGTAACAGGTTCTCTCGGCCGAATGCGTCAAGCCCTGCTGTCGGTTCATCGAGAATCAGCAGCTTGGGGTCAGGTATCAGCACAGACGCCAACGCGACACGCCGTTTCTGCCCCCCGCTTAGCTGAAAAGGAGCCAAGGGCAGCAGTGCTTCATCCAAGCCCACCAGCGGTAGCACCTTCTGAATGGCTTCCTCGATTTGGGAGGAAGACCAACCTTGCATACGAGGGGCAAAAGCAAGCTCCTTATATACCGTTGTCTCAAAAATTTGATGCTCGGGATGTTGAAATACCAGACCGATCTCCGGCAGGACTGCCGCCTGACCTCGCGAATCCCGGGGTAAAGGCTGTCCATGAAGAGTGTAAGCTCCCTCAAATGCAGGAATAAGCCCTTTTAGCAAA
The DNA here is from genome assembly GCF_056836745.1 of Paenibacillus sp. 1SOY10. Lineage (NCBI taxonomy): Bacteria > Bacillati > Bacillota > Bacilli > Caryophanales > Paenibacillaceae > Paenibacillus > Paenibacillus sp. 1SOY10. The sequence continues at coordinate 742,222 of NZ_JBXENK010000001.1, forward strand.
TGAGCCAGAGTGGATTTACCGGCCCCACTGGCTCCGATGACGGAGATCCACTTCCCCTCCTGAAGGGTGCAGCTTATCTGCCGAAGAGCGGTTCGTCCAGCATAGCTCACACTTACTTCGTCTAACACATATGCCATTGCGCGCGAATCAACTCCTTCCAGTCCGGGGTAAGCGGAGCGGCAACACCAAGCGCATGCTGCATACGCGCAGCAAAGGGGGGCTGTAGCCCGTATTCGGCTAAGGGAAGTGTCCGGAACGCCTGCGAAGGTAGTCCGTCAAAGACAAGTCGCCCTTCGTGGAGGACCAGAACCCGCTGGGCATGCAGCGCTTCTTCCATATGGTGAGTAATCTGCACGAGAGTCACCCCTTGTCCATGCAGTTCTCCAATAATGGACATCATCTGCTGCCGACCCTGAGGGTCCAGCATGGAGGTGGCCTCGTCGAATATAATCAGTTGGGGCCTCATGGCAAGAACGGCGGCAATGGCTACCCGCTGCTTCTGGCCTCCAGACAACTGGTTCGGCTGAGCGTGCCTGTATTCCTCCATTTGAACGGCCCGCAAGACCTCATGCAAGCGCTCGTGCATCTCTTGCCGGGATAGTCCGATATTCTCCATGCCAAACACAATTTCATCCTCCACGGTCGTCGTAATGAATTGGTCGTCCGGATTTTGAAACACCATGCCTGCCTGCATATCCTCCCGTACAATCCTCCCCTGTCTAGGGGCTTGCAGGCCTGCCATCAGAAGAGCCAGCGTCGACTTGCCGGAGCCATTACCTCCGATGATCGACACGAACTCGCCCGGCCGCAGCGTCAAGCTGATCTGTTCCAGAACCGGTTGCCCAGCCCGGTAAAAAAAATCTACCTGCTCGATTGCAAGCATGATCCCTCACCCCCTTGTCTCCAGCGCTCAAATGCCAAAGCCGGATCATTTGTCGTCCATTGTTGGACCGGCTTCTGCCATAACGTCACCGCTGTACCGTTAACACCAAAAATCTCACCCGTCAAATGATCATCCGGCTGTTTCAGGAGTTGGTCGACGAAGCGGGCGACTTCCTCTGAACTCCCTACGTTCCAGTATTCAGGAACAGGCTCATTGCGAAGGGCATACTTGGCCTGCAAATGTTCGATTACCGGTCTCGTCATATCGGTGAGCGCGGCCGGAGCTACGCCATTCACCCGGATACGCTCCCCGCGCAGTTCCTCTGCCAGCGTCCAGACCATCCCCAGCATTCCCGCCTTGGCAGCACTATAATTCACTTGCCCCACCGAACCTTGCAGCCCGGCCGTCGAGGTCATCAGCACGATATCCCCACCGCGTCCGGACATATAGGGCAGCACTTCCCGTACACAATAGAAAGCACCATTCAGATGCACATTCTGCACGTCCAGCCATTCCTCATTCGTCATCTGCGCGCATTTTCGGTCCTGCAAATTCCCCGCATTATGAATCAGAACGTCAATCGGTCCAGCTTGTTCGGCAATAGCCTTCATCATAGCAGTCACCTGTGCGGCATCTGCTACATCGGCGCAATAACCCAAGGCTTCCCCGCCTTGGGTACGTATCTCTTCTACAACTAGCTCAATAGCGGGCGACCGCAGGCCATTCACGATTACAAGATAGCCACTTTGGGCGAGCTGGAGGGCCAGACTGCGGCCAATTCCCCGAGTCGCGCCAGTAATGAGAGCCCTTCTCCGATCAGGTCTATTCACCGTTCAAGCCTCCCTCACTGTGAGATAACCCCGGGCTACGAGGTCGCCGTTTTTTTCAACTACCGTAATTTCAACCTTATCATCCACAACGGCGTAGTCAAAACAAACCAACGTATCCACAAATAGCGGGCGGATGAAGGTCATGCGCGAGGATTTGATCCAGAAGGAGGGGTGCTGGCTTAAATACAAGGAATGTGCCAAGCCCATCATATACATGCCGTGGGCAATCGGGCGCTCGAAGCCTGCTTGCTTCGCAGCATCAAGCTCAAGATGGATAGCAGACGTATCGCCGGAAGCGACCGCATATTGCCGCAGGGCTTCCTTCGTTATCTTCACTGCCTTATTCATCTCCTGTCCCCTCTCTGGAAATTAACACCGTGTCTGCTGTCACGATTAACTCACCCTTACACCAACATTCAAGCCGATGAGTATACAAGGTTAACGTGCCGCTACGGCCTGTTTTTGTCTCCCGTTTCATTAATGTCAACTCGCAAGCCAGTACATCTCCCGCCTTCAAGGGAGCCTCATAGCTAAAAGACTGCTGGCCATGAATCAACGCCTTCTCCTTCGGCAGCCAGGGTACCTCATGCGTATGCCAGAAGGTAATTGGCATCGTTGGCGGAGCAATGAGTTGACCAGCCAGCTTCGGCAAAGGAGATTCTATGCTATCCCCATAGTCCCTGATAGCTTCGACTGTCAGATAGCAGGGAAAGACCATTCGGTTCATAAAGCAGCCTCCACCAGGGTGGCCATCCCCAATCCGCCGCCGACACCTAGCGTGGCCACCCCACGCTTGAAGGGCTTGTGTAGCATCTCTGCGTACAGACGGGTTATCAGAATCGCCCCGGATGCCCCGTAGGGATGGCCCAGGGCCAGTGCACCTCCAGCAGGATTCACTTTCTCCAGCGGAATCTCCAGTTCCTGCAAGGAACCCAGCACCTGAGCAGCAAAAGCTTCATTGAACTCCACTACATCAATGTCATCCACGGTTAGCTGTTGCCTTTGCAGCAGGCTGCGTAACGCCGGGACGGGACCTAGTCCCAAATAATGCGGGTCTACTCCGACCACCCTCGTATCTACAACACGCAATACCGGCTGCAGCTTCAATTCGCGGCACTTCTGTGCCGACATGATAAGCACAAGTGCTGCCCCGTCATTCATAGGACAGGCATTCCCGGCTGTGACCGTTCCTTCTTCGAGAAATACAGGCCGGAGCTGTTGCAGCTTGTCCAGACTGGTATCCGCTCTAGGGCACTCGTCCTCGTCAATCCATCTGCCCCCGGCTTGGATCGGCACAATCTCCTGCTTGAATCGCCCCGTCTGCTGAGACAGCACTGCCTTCTCATGGCTGCGCAGAGCATACAAATCCTGAGCCTCCCTGGTGATGCCGCAGGCATGAGCCACATTCTCCGCCGCTATTCCCATCTCCGGATCACCATAAGCCGCAGGGGTAAATGGTGCCCGCGTGTACAGCTCGGGCATACCCGTTGGCGTCTGCGGCTTGCGCATCCGCCATGGCGCCCGGCTCGTGCTCTCCACTCCTCCGGCCAGATAAATTTCACCGGCACCGCTTTGAATCAGCCGAGCCGCCATGTGAATGGCCTCCAGGCCGGAGCCGCACTGGCGATCAATCGTAACGCCGGGTACGCTAACGGGAAGACCGGCCTCCAGAGCTGCAACTCGGGCGATATTCCCGCCCGGGCCAACCACATTGCCGATGATTACATCATCCACGGAGTCATGGGCAAATCCCGCATCTGAACATAGCTGTCTGATGAGCGGTGCCAGCAACCTTTCCGGCTCAAGCATGCTGAGCACTCCACCCATACGTCCAATAGGGGTGCGCTTCGCCATAACGATGACTGCCTCTGTCATAAGATGATTCCTCCTTCTATCGCCTCGATCATCTGCTGACGAGCTACCTTGCCGCTGCTCGTATAGCAGAAGCTGTCCACGGTAATAAGCTCCTTGGGGATTTTGTAACTGGCTAACTGCTTAAGGCAGTAGGACCTGATATCCTCCAAGGTCCACGGTGAGCCCTCACGCCATTCAATGATAGCCGTGACCTGTTCACCCCAATGATCATCAGGCTTGCCGAATACCATGATCTCTTGAATGGAAGGAATGTTCCGCAGCACCTGCTCCACTTCCTCCGGGAAGACCTTCAGGCCGCCTGTCTTGATCATGTTCTGGGAACGTCCCGCTAGATAGAGCGCACCATTACCGTCCATACATACATAATCTCCGGTGCGAAGCCAGCCATCGCAAAATACAGCCTCCGTCTCCTCGTTTAGCCCATAGTAACCGGCAAACATCATGGGACTCCGAACATAAAGCAACCCCGCTGCCCCCGGTGATACTTCGCAGAAATCCTCATCGCGAATGGATACCTCTACACCCTTGAAGGGCTGGCCCAAGCAGCCTGGCTGCTGTTCCTCGCTCGTCACATCGGCATAGCTGATATAACTCGCCTCAGACGAACCGTAATATTCATAGAGTCTGGCTCCGGCAAAGCGCTCCCTGCATCGCTCCTTGGATCGCTCAGACCATAGGCCTCCCGAACTGATCAATGCTCCAATCGTACATGGATTGTCATCTTCCACCTGAAGCAGCGCATCAATCATAGTCGGCACCACATACAGAATCATCCCCGGAATACTGGCACACAGCCCCAGCACATCCGTTGCAGCAAATTGCGTCTGCATATGGAAAGTCCCGCCGCCAACCAGACACTGCATCAGAGCAAACAAAGAGATGGAATGGGCCAAGGGCCCGGGAGCCATCACATCCTCCATACGGTCCATTCCAAACGCTTCACCCGTAGCCTGAAAGCTCCGAAGCCACGAGCTATGCGTACGGGTATACCCCTTGGGCATCCCGGTTGTCCCTGAGGTGAAACCGATGAACAACAGTTCATTCGCTGCCTCCATCGTGGATTGCGGCTCTTGAGCAGCCAACCATGCATCATAACTTCCTGGCAGCTCACCAGCACGGGAGAAGGTAAGACGCTTACAGCAACCGTCCACCCACTCCCCAATCGAAGCCAGTTTCTCGTCGCTTACCAACACCCGAGGTTCACATTGCCGAATGACCGCAGTCACTTCGCCCGCATTCCATTTAGGATCAAGGACAACGGGTACTCCCCCTGCACAAACGGCACCTAGAAACACCTCAACAAATTCTACCCGATTTCTCGATAGAATAGCGACCTTATCGCCTGCAACAAAGACGTCAGACCTTCGCAGGCCGCCAGCTACCCTGTGCACTCGCTCCACGAGTTCGGAATACGTCAATATCCCCCGCGTGTGAGAAATAGCTACTTGATCCGGCTTCACTTGGGCATGACTTAGTATAGGTAATAGTAAATTCATGTTCCATCACTTCCAAACTCAAGATGCTGAGCTATGTATTTTGTCCTCAATAGGACTGACCGTTCTAAGCTGCATGGCAATCAGCGTAGCGGCCACCGCCTTGATCAAGTCGCCCGGGAGATACGCGGCTGCGCCCAGCAACCCTGCCCAGATCGATGTATTTGTAATCAGTGCCATCATAGGAGCGCCGATCAAATTCACTAGCAGCACGCCAAATACGATATGAATGATCAGCAGCTTCCACGTCTTCAGGTTACGCCACACTTTTTCCGTAGCCCAACCGATCGCATAAGCGGCAATGGGAAAGCTCAAAATGTACCCGGCCGACGGACCCACCAGCGCAGCGAATCCTCCCCGGCCACCCGACAATACCGGCAGACCAATAGCTACAAGTACAATGAACAAGAGCAGGCTCATCGCCCCCGTTTTTCTACCCAAAAAGGACCCGGCCAGCATAACCCCCAGTGTCTGCGCCGTAATGGGAACAGGGATAAAGCCTAACGGAAGGGGCGGAAGCATACCTAATACGGAAATAAATGCAGCTAATAGCGAAGCGTATACCAAATCTTTTGTCTTCATTGTTGTTCCTCCACCTATTGCGAAATGTATGCTTTGAATTATATTTCGCCTCTCTCCAATTGTAAACCTATTTTTATTAAACCAGGTTAACAATAGATTCATTGAAGTACTTCTACTTGTTGCCCGCAAGGATAGAGTGATAGAATGACCATTAAATACACGAAGGCGGGGCTTGCAACCTATGGAACAAAAAGACCGCAAATTTATGGCTACCTATCGAATCGGCGAAGTCGCAAATATGCTGGGCATGCATCCCCAGACCATTCGCTATTACGACAAGGCTGGCATCGTGCTGCCTGGTGAGAAGAATCACAGGAACGAACGGCTTTACGCGTCCTATGACGTATACATGATCATGATTCGCAAGCAGTATCAGAACATGGGCTTCTCCGTAGAAGAAACCGAGAAGATCTTCAACGAAGATGATATGAACGATTTGGCAAACAGTCTCGGTAGCAAGATTGCCGAAAATGAGAAGGAGCTGCTGCGGAAGCAATACTGCCTGGAAGGCATGAAGCAGCTTCAGCAACTGGTTCAATCCATTCCTTTATTTTATAAAAAATGCTTCTATCGGGTCCGCCCTGCAAGGTGGCACCATCTCCATTTGCAAGAAGATATCTTGGAGAAGTCAAGCAACGGCACGCTGGCGAGGAAGATCGCCATGGAGGCTATGCCGTTATGTCGGCATACCTTGGGCATCAGGCAATTGGATATCGCCACTCAGGAACAGCCAATCTCCACCTACTGCGACCTGACTTTGGAGCAGGAATATGCTGAATTTTTTGGCTTTGACCAAATTCCTACGGCTTTTTTCGTCGAGTCGCAGCCTTGTATTTATACGATTTTCAAGGTCGATTCCTATGATTCAGTCAAATGGAGCTACCTTGATTACGTGGAAGAGTTCATGCAATTTAATCAGCTCGAACTGAGTGGAGATGTGCAGCTTGCCACCATCGCTAATATCTTTGAAGAGACCGATAGCGCTAAGGAACGGTATCGTTATTTTGAAGCCTGGATTCCCATCAGGAACCAGATACAGTAACTGTACACCGGCATGAATTGATGATGTATAAGCAACATAAAACCCTTGAAACAAGGGAAAATAAAGGATGGTTTGGGTTCTGATGGAATCCAAATCATCCTTTTTTCTTGGAAAGCCTGTATTGACTGTACAGTAAGTGTAGCGAGTACACTTCAATTGCTTGATACTTTTTTCACAAAGTTTTTTCGTGAGAAAATCCGGCATGATATTACTGTAATGGAGGGTTCCTATGTCAACCAAAATTTTGCTATGTGAAGCGATTAACCCTAAAGGGCTGGCCCTTTTGGAGCAACAAGGATTCGAAGTCGTCGTCTCTCCTTCTACCGATGCGGAGACCTTGATTAGCCTGAGCCGGGACGTGTACGGCATGATCGTCCGCACCAGTCCCTTGCCTCGTGAAGTGATTGAAGCAGCACCGAATTTGTCCATTATCTCCCGTCACGGTATCGGTGTGGATAACATCGACGTGGAAGCAGCTACAGAACGCGGTATTTTGGTGAGTCGGGTATTGAATGCCAATGCCTACTCGGTGGCGGAATACATCGTGGCTTCAATGATGACCCTCGGAAGATATTTCTTCCCGGCAGATCACCTGATCCGAACAGGGAAGCTGTCCGAGCCTGGCGCCTCGTTGCCTGGACTGGTCAACCGCTATAAGGTTGGGGGGAGCGAGATCAAAGGCAAAAATCTGGGGATTATCGGGTTCGGCAGCATCGGCAGCATCATTGCTGATTTGGTCCAATCCTTGGGTGTCTCGGTCTATGTCTATGATGAATATGTGAAGACAACAAATCCGAATGTTACGCAAGTGAATACAGCTCAGGAATTGTACGAGCTGGCCGACTTCGTCACGATTAATGTGCCTTTGACAGAAACGACGAAGAATATGATTACTTTGGATACGTTGCAACAAATGAAGCCTTCCGCCTATTTGATTAACGCCAGCCGCGGGGGGATCGTTAACGAAGCGGATCTGGCAGAAGCGCTGAATCGGGATATCATCGCCGGCGCCGCTGTAGACGTGTATTCTGTTGAGCCACCAGAGCTGGCTAACCCGTTGTTCTCGGCCAAGAACGTTATGCTTACGCCGCATATTGCGGGTACCACCGCCGAAGCCATCGAGAACCTTTCCATCGGTGCCGCGCAAGCGATCGTTGATTTCCATGCCGGTAAGACACCTGCCTATGTAGTTAATCCGGCAGTTCTAGAGAAGTAGGTGAACCCATTGAAGAATACAAATACCAAAAAAATCATCGGCGCGGTTCTCGGTCTGCTTTTCGCCATCGTCATCGCGTTTCTTCCTCCCTTTGAAGGGCTGGATCAATCATCCATGATCGTATTGGGAACTTTGGCCGGGGCCATCGTATTCTGGATTGCCGACGTCATGCCTGATTTTGCCGTTGCGCTGATCATGTGTGCGTCCTGGGTTGTCCTCAAGGTCGTTCCGTTCAACGTAGCGTTCTCCCAATTCTCCGGCACAAGCTGGTGGATGGTCATTGGCGGCCTGGGCATCGGGATTGCCGTTAGTGGCTCGGGATTGATGAAGCGCATTGCTCTACATGTGATGAAATTCTTCCCGACAACGTTCCGAGGACAAAGTCTGGCTGTGCTGCTGGCGGGATTAATCGTATCTCCGACCATTCCTAGCACCAATGCCAAAGGCTCCATCGCCGCTCCACTCAGCTTGTCCATCAGCGACACGATGGGGTATGAAAGAAAGAGCAAGCCTAGCGCGGGTCTATTCCTCTCCATGTTCTTTGGCTTCGTCTGTGCTTCGCCTATCTTTCTAAGCGCCACCTTTATGAACTATGTCGGCCGTGGGCTGCTGGATGAATCCGTTCAGAAGCAATTGACCTGGGGCAACTGGTTCCTGTATGCCTTGCCGTGGTCCATCGTATTTATTGTTGGCAGCTATTTTGCCATCCGACATTTCTTCAAGCCAGAGAAGGATACCAAGCTACCTGGAGACTTCCTGAGCAACCAGCTTAAAGACCTGGGTAAAATGAGCAAAAACGAAAAAATCACCGCCATCGTCTTAGTGGGTACGCTCGCTCTGTGGATGCTGGAGAAGACGACGGGGATCTCTTCCGCTGTTATAGCCATTCTGGCCGTATCTATTCTGGTGGGCCTGAAGGTCATCAGCGTCGCTGACTTCAAGAATAAAATACCTTGGAACGCCATTATCTTTATCGGCTGCGCCTTGAATCTGGGCACAGTGCTTCCGGAAGTAGGTATTGATCAATGGATCGGCAGCACACTAACGCCAATTATCAAGCCCGTGTTGCAGAACCCTTACATTCTGGTCGTGGTGTTGGCCTTGCTGGTCTATGCCATTCGCTTCCTGCTCGTTTCCTTGTCCGCAGCCGTGACCATCTTCATTCTGATTGTGCTACCGCTGCTGGCTAATACGGATATCAGCCCGTTCATCATTGCCTTTGCCACGATTACCTCGGTGAATATCTGGATTCTGCAATACCAGAATCCACCGTTCCTGACGACGTATTATGCGATCGACGGGAAAATGGCTACCGCCAAACAAACCATGCTGGGATCGGTCATTTATATGGTCGTTAACATCGTCGGTCTACTGGTCAGCGTACCCGTCTGGCAATGGCTGGGCCTGATTGGATAAGACAACTCATTCGTAAGCCGCTACGCTCCTTTCCAGGAATGTAGCGGCTTTTTATCGTTTGAATTTCCATTTTGATAATCATTATACTAATATTGACATTTTAAATCAGAAAGGTTATATTTAATTTGCATTAATGGATGTTTATTCCATTTTATTGTCTATGATTCTAGTTCTATGATTTTAATAAGAAAGGAGGAAAGATGTCTTTTTTAATATCATTATGTAATCGCTTACAAACTATAGTCAGCTTGGGTTCGATTTCTGCTTTTGTCGCCGGAATGAACATCCCATCTCATTTTCAGGAGGTATTCCTATGCTGAACTATCATTTCAAGAAGCTAATCGTGCCTTGTCTTGTGACCGCACTTATCCTGGGCGCTCTCCCCGTCGGCTTTGCGAGTGGAGACAACACCCCCGTCCCCACCTCCCCATCCGAATCAGCCGATTCCCTGACCTACAATTCAGATATCTCCCTGCAAGCCGTCAATACGGATTCACTCTTGAACAAACATCGGAATATTAGTGATTTTATCAGCGGAGATCTGGCCAAAGATACCATCTTGGCTAATAATATCATCACTTGGCAAATGCCCCATGGCGGCTTCTATAAGGATATGCTGGATAAGTACAAGAAGCCTTGGGACGGCAAAGAAGCCCGATCAGGCTGGAAAGCCTCGGGCGTAGAATTAGGCACAATCGACAATAAAGCTACCGTTGCGGAAATTCGCTTCCTCGCTTATATGTATAACAAAACCAGCAACAATGCTTATCGGACAAGCTTGCGTAAAGCGGTAGATTTCATTACAGGTATGCAGTATCCCTCCGGCGGCTTCCCCCAAGTCTATCCGAAGCGGAGTAACTATTCCGATGCTGTCACCTTCAATGATGATGCTATGGTTCGAGTCCTCGTATTAATAGATGACATGATCCAACGGAAAGGGGATTTCAGCAACAGCAATCTACTGACCAATGAGCAGTATAGCAAGCTTGGCACAGCAATGGATAAAAGCATTGATTATATTCTTCGCTCTCAGATTGTTAATAACGGAGTCCGAACGGTATGGGGCGCTCAGCATGACCCTGTGAACTATGCTCCGGTAGCTGCCCGCGCCTATGAGTTACCTTCCAAATCCGGCAGCGAATCCGTCGGGATTGTAGCTTTCCTGATGTCCAGATCCCAGACCACCGAGATCCAACGAGCCGCCAAGGCCGCTCTCCAATGGTTCGATACCGTCCGAACAGATGGTATTAAATACGTAAGGCAAGGACCGGATTATTTCATCAGCGATCCCTCCAGCGTCATTTGGTACCGCTTCTATAATGTAGAGGACAACCGCCATTTCTTCGCCGATCGGGATGGCAAGAAATACTTCGATATCCTGCAAATTAGTGAGGAACGCCGCCATGGATATTCCTGGGCCGGCTCCTATGCCCGTGATCTGCTGCAATTAGCCTCGGACAGCGGTTATTACCAGCTCTCCCGACCTCTGCCCCGCTAAAAGGCAAGGACCGTCCGGCTTACAAGCTCCGGTCGGTCCTTCTGTTCTTGTATCCTTGCACTTATGCTTCATCATAGGGTTTGGAAATAGCGACCTCGTTGGATACCGGATTGTTCTCCTTGGCTCCGGCCCCAGCTTCGCCATGGCCTGCCCCAAACAAATTAAGCACGATCACCCCAACCACAATTAAGCCAATCCCTACCACACTCCCGGCATTCACCTTCTCCTTCCAGATCAGGATAGAGATAAGCGCCGTCGCCACCGTCCCTACGCCTGACCAGATGGCATACGTCATATTTAATGGAAGCGTCTTGAGCGATATGGACAGGAAATAAAAGGCGGCGACAAACGCAATCACCGTTCCTAAGGTGGGGAAAAGTCTGGTGAACCCGTTCGATGCCTTCAGCAAAGAAGTCCCCAGCAGCTCCAGCATGATCGAGAATGCCAGAAATAGATAAGCCATCATCATTGTTGCTCCTCCTGTATGCTTGCTTTGATATGTTCAATAATTTGTTGTCTGAACGCTCCTTGTGGTGAGGCAAGTCCGAACATGTCGGCTAACCATAAACCATCGATGGCTAACCGGGCCATCGTTGAGCGTACCGGGTCCACGTCATCGTGCTCCATCTTCTCCTGAACTTCAACGTAGGTCTCTTGAAGCTGCTGAAGCATATCCGGGTTGGTGAAATGGGCCGCTGATATGCCGACGTACAAATCACAGAATTCCTCTTGTACTGACGTGTCCACATAAGAACGCGTCCACTTGCCCTTGCTGTCGGGGTCCTCTTCTGCCCTGCTTCTAAAATCAGAGATGAAGCGATCGGACAGTTGTTCGATCATCCCCAGAATCAAAGCATCCTTGCTGGGAAAATGATAAAGCAAACCTCCCTTGCTAATGCCTGCCTTCGTGGCTACAGCCTCCAAAGTCAGCTTCTCCATCCCTTCTTCACGAATAAGCTTAGACACCGTGTTCAAGATCAGTTCCCGCTTTTGTTCCTTCTTAGACTTCACCGATCATACCCCCTCTAGTTATTTATTATACCGTCTGGACGGTTTTTTTCAAGCAGAAAAATAACCCGCTTTTCATTTTGGATTGACTCTTGTCCCGCTCAACTATATGCTTTTCTCATGAATAGCAGCAGCTTAGGGATGGAGGGCAGGTCATTGAGTACAGATATTGTTGAGCTTCAAATTCCGCCGTTACCCTACTATTTGGGCTCTGGCCGTTCAGAATTCTCCCCGGGAGATCGCCACCCCAACCGCAAGAAGCTGGGCATTTATGACCTGTTAATTATGGTGAAAGGTGAATTGCATATTGGGGAGAATGGACAGGAGTGGACCTTGCAAAAGGGGGATACCCTGCTGCTTGCACCTGACGGTGAGCATTACGCCGTAAAGCCTTGTGAGCAGGCTACTATATTTTACTGGATTCATTTCGAGCATGATGCCCCGCCAGTCCAACCGGACCTTCTTGTCCAAGCAATAGATTCTCCGCCCCTTTCGCGCCCCTTCAACAACGCCTATACGCTACGACTGCCCAAGCATACGCAGCTAGCCAGCCCTGCGGCAGCTTATGCCTTGATGGAGCAGTTGCTTGCCGTGCCCATGACGAACTCGTTCTGGCAGGAGCAACGCTGTCTGGCCGATCTGCTATCCATGCTTGAGGAAGGCGAAGGCAGCGAAGCCGGCTTGGCAGCCACGCGGCTGGCCGAGAGGGCCTCTGCCTATATTCAGGAGCATTACCGGGAGAAGGTAACCAATGAAGCGCTGTCCTCCGCTCTTCATTTTCACACCAATTATATTGTGCGCTGCATGAAGTCGAGATATGGACGGACCCCGCTCGAATATTTGCAGGATTTCCGTCTGGAACAGGCCAAGCGGCTGTTAATTACCACGGAGTGGTCCATCGAACGGATCGCTGAGGAAATTGGCTTTCGCTACACTCCTTATTTCTCGGCTTGCTTCAAGCAAAATGTGGGGATATCGCCGTTCCAGTTCCGCAAGCAATATTTCAGTTAACTCAAAAAGGGATTGAGAACGTAAATTACGCTCTCAATCCCTTATCTTTCTTCTAATAGCTGGTATCAATCGACTCGTTCCTCGTCGGCAATAAGATAGACCTTAATCTTATCGTGCACGTTATTCACGTTGTCCAGTTCATTGTATTCCCCGGCTTCCGTAAGTATTCCATAGTGCAGAGTACCTGCCATCCATCCATGAGAGTAGTAGACATAGTCTCCCGCATAAGATGGGCGCTCTCCCCATTCCTTACTTACAGCCGGAACGATATTCTTGATCACGTCCGGTTCCCCGGATGGCTTGTCCGTCACTTCTCCTTCCCAGACTTGCCATGCCGCATAATCACGAACCTCATAATAGCGGATATAGTTGCCTTCTTGGGTAAAGAAGCTTTTTGCATGACCGTAAGGGAAATAATATAGTGTGTTCCGCACATCCATAGTGGAGCCCAAATGAGCATTCAAGCTAATGCGGGGCAACTCCAGAACAGCTTGACGTGCTACCGCCAGGTCGTTGCTTTCCGTATCCTCATTCCCCGGAGCCTCATACACGACGGCAGTTCTAGTTGTTGCATCCCAGAACGTCAACGTATCCAGAGACTCCGCAATAAATCGCAAGGGCACATACACCGAACCATCTACAATTCGAGGAGTTTCACTGGCCGTTATTTTTTCTGTTCCTTTCAGCGCCTCCTTGCTCCCAATAGTTAGCTTAAGCGTCTCCCCCGTTAATGTATCCTGAACGGAAACGGTCTTGGTTGCGTTATCCCAATTCACGGTAAGAAAAGGCATTTCATTGATGGTTCGGATCGGTACCATGGTTGTTTGATTGATAATGAGCGCCTTCTCATTGGTTAACTTTTGCCCATTAATGTTCAAACTCACCGATGAATTGTCCGCGGAGGCCGTACTGTTCCACAACATCCCTGTCGCCAACAACATGCAGAATGCTAGCAAGCCTTGTTTTCTCATACAATCCCTCATCTCCTTCACATCGATATCCCAAATGGATAAATATAAATCTCCTGCCTAATTATATATAAACAAAAAAACCGAAATGACCCAAAATATTTTTGGGACATTCGGCTTTTTCTAATTTTGGAGAAACAAAGTGGTCGCCTTTGCGAATGGATTTCAACCCTACGAACCCGTAGCGCCTTCTCTTACCTCTAATTTGGCCTTTAACCGCGGGTAAATTTGCTCATAGAGTTTCTTGCGCAAGGACTGATGAACCAACGCCAACGTTAAAGTAATGACAATCAGAATAGCAGGCACAATATACAGCACCGGGTTATCTACAAAGAACCCGAATACGTCGAACGACGGATTAATCCACTTCCCGTATACAAATGCCGCCGCAATAATCAGAAACACGGGGACGGCTACAATGCCAGACCATTTGTTGACAGCGTTCATCTTGCGATACACAGATTGATAGGTGTCTTCCTTAAGATATTCCTCCAGGAAAAAGCATTGCTTGTCAAAGGAATCGCTCTTTCTGACTGGCAATTGGTTCGTTGTAATATGCTTATGCAGCACATCCAGCTCGTGGCTGAATTCCAGAGTTTTTAACAGAATTTTTCCCGCATTCATCGTACAGCACATCCTCGAAATTGATTAATTAACCACCAAGACAATGTGATTATTATACTACCAACCGAGGTGCAAATCATTAGTATCTTGGTACTGTATTTGCGAAAATACCGCTGTCTTCCTGGGCCTTAGGTATGGTTTACAAGAGGCGCCGTACCTTATTTAGAACTCGCTATAGAGCAAGCCTTGAACCGGGCTACATAAGCCGCTGCCAATTCGGTAATTTGGTCGTAACGCCCCTCCTTGGCCGGAGCGGTCAGATTCCCGCCAATGCCTACCGCCAGGCAGCCGGCCTTCAGCCATTGCTCCATATTATCAAGATCAACTCCGCCCGTCGGCATGATGTTGACATGAGGCATCGGCCCCTTCACCGCCTTGACAAAGCCAGGGCCATAAGCGCTGCCTGGGAACAATTTGAGAACATCTGCCCCGTGCTTCAACGCTTCCTTGATTTCGCTTAACGTCAGTACTCCCGGCATATAGGGAATACCGTACAGGTTGCATAGCTGTGCGGTCTCCTGATCAAAGGATGGGCTAACCACAAATTCCGCACCTGCCAGCATGGCAATCCTCGCCGTTACCGGGTCAAGCACCGTTCCGGCACCGACCAGTGCCTGGTCGCCATATTGGGCTACCAGCCGACGAATAACCTCTTGGGCGTCCGGCGTAGTGAACGTCACTTCCAGATTCGTGAGTCCGCCATTCACGCAAGCGACCGCCATGTTATAAGCTTCCTCTCCGCTCTCTGCACGGATGACCGCCACCACGCCGCACTCCTGCAAACCTCCTAATACCTTAAGCTTCTTCATCTGCTCCTCCTTACGGCAATTCCAAGTATTTATTCAGCGTACTTCGTACTGCCCCCGGGGCCTCCAGCATTTCATAAAACATGCGTTCAATCTTTTCACCGAGACCAGCGGCATACAAGGAAACGCCAAAGATCTGCTCATCTTCCAGAATTGCACGTACGCCTGAAGTCGTATCCCCCAGCTTAACCCCCGCCAAATGTCCTTGCAGTACCGCAAGCAAGGGGTCGGGGCTTGGCACAAACGGCTTGCCTGTATCATCCATTCCTAGCAGATAGCGACACCAGGCGGCAATCGCCAGCGGAATTGCCGTCAGGCTAGCCGGATTCAGGTCCTCCCTACGGATATATGATTTAATCGTCTCACCGAACCGTATGCCTACCTTTTGCGAAGTGTCGGATGCAATTCGTTGCGGCGTATCGGGAATAAACGGGTTGGCGAACCGCTCCTGCAGCACCTCATCGAGGAACTGCTTCGGATCAAGAATACCCGGGTCGACCACGACCGGCAGGCCCTCGTCGTAGCCTATGGTTTCTACCAGTTTACGAAGCGTAGCATCCTGCATCGTATCGGAGATTAGCGTATAGCCCAGCAGGCATCCGGTTACCGCAAGGCCCGTATGGAGTGGATTCAGGCAAGTCGTTACCTTCATCGTCTCCACCTGATTAACCGTAGCTCTGTCGGTCAGAATGATACCCGCTTCCTCTAGCGGTGGCCGACCATTTGCGAATTTGTCCTCAATCACCAGATATTCGCTGATCTCCGCATTAACGAAAGGAGCCACATAGGTGTTCTGGGAGGTGACCGCCACCTCCATCCCCCCGATGCCCTGCTCCAGCAACGCTGCCTGCACCTGTTCTGACGGGCGCGGCGTGATCTTATCAATCATGGACAAGGGGAAGGTGATTCGGCTCTCGTCCTCAAGGTAAGTGATAAAGCCGGCTTCTACCAAGCCGTTCTTCGCCCATTCTCGGGCAATCGTTACGACCGCCTGCTTCAGCTTGTCACCATTATGCGAGCAGTTATCCATGCTGACAAAGCTCATGGGATAGGCGTTTTTCAGATAGCGGCGGTACGCCAGGGCAGCCACCTTGCTCATCGTATGCTTCGGCGCAGCCGGGCCATTCTTGATATCTTGCTTGGCGGTATCCAGGTAGTGCCCATTCGGTCCGGTGAGGGCGTATCCCTTCTCCGTGATGGTGAAGCTGGCCATTTGCAGGCTCGGCTGCTCAAACACATGGACTAAGCGGTTATATTCAGCTTCCCAGGCCGGGTCTGCTGTAATCGTATCCACAATACTGCCAACCACGCTCTTCCGAAATTCTCCGCGAGCATTGATCAGTACCAATAGTGTTAAAATACCAGCCGGCTTGCGACCCGAATCCACCTTATCGAGATCATAGGAATTGACAGCGATAATCCCCGTATCCGCCTTCCCGCTATCCAGCAATCGCTGATGCGCATTGGCTACGAAGCCCCGAAAGATGTTGCCTGCCCCGAAATGAACCCATTGCGGCTTCTTGCCGGTATTCTCCGTCACCTGAGCAATATCAAACTTGGGAAGCTCCACACCCGCAGACGCCCAGGCAGATGCTTCATCCGAAATACTGCTTAAAGATAAACGAAGCATTACTTCGCCTCCCTCGCATTTTCCAGACTATCCCAAACCCCCAGCAAATACATAATCCCAAGCGCCCGATCGTACAGGCCGTATCCCGGACGGCAATTCTTCTCTTCTCCCCATAAATGACGCCCATGGTCGGGACGCACATAGCCGGTATAACCGCTCTCATGATAGGCTTTCACCACCTCGGCAATATCTACACTGCCGTCACGCCCCCGATGGGATACCTCGATAAAGTCTCCGTTCTCAAATACCTTCACATTACGAATATGAGCAAAATAAATCCGATCATGGAATTCACGAATCATCGCCGGCAAATCATTATCCGGATTTGTCCCAAGCGATCCGGTACAGAAGGTCAGGCCATTGTACGGACTGTCCACGGCATCCAGCATACGGCGAATCGTGTCGCGACTGCGAATAATCCTTGGCAAGCCAAAGATCGGCCACGCCGGATCATCCGGATGAATCGCCATCTTGATATCCACTTCCTCGCACACTGGAATAATGCGCTTCAGGAAATATATTAAGTTCTCAAACAGCTTCTCTTCCGTCACATCGGCATAGGCGGCAAAAAGCTCATCCAGCTTCGCCAGCCGCTCCGGTTCCCAGCCCGGCATCGTAAACGCCCCGGCTCCAGCCAGAATGCGGTCCACCATCTCCCGCGGATGATCCAGAATGGCAGCCTTTTCATAAAACAAGGCATTTGATCCGTCCGGAAGCTCTTTATATAGTTCGGTACGCGTCCAGTCAAAGATCGGCATGAAATTGTAGCAAATGACCTTCACACCTACTTTGGACAACTTACGGATGGTATCGATATAGATATCAATGTAATGATCACGTGTAGGCAAGCCAATTTTAATATCATCATGAACATTCACGCTTTCGACCACGGCGGTGCTGAACCCTTTGCTCGTAATCTGGTCTGCCACCTTCTGAATCTCTTCCATTTCCCAGACCTCTCCGGCTATCTTGTTGTGCAAAGACCAGACAATCCCCATAACTCCAGGAATTTGCCGAATATGATCCAGTGTAATGTTGTCGTTCCCTTCCCCATACCACCGCCATGTCATGTTCATTAATAATCAGGCCTCCCCTTGAATGATTAAAATAATCTTGTATACAAGATCGGTTTGATCATAAAACAGCTTTCTCCTTTTGTCAACACGGATTATTACTGGCATTTCTTTCTCTAATGAATAATTTCATGTATACTAGATTAAAAAACAAAGCAGGAGTACAAATGCCGATCAAAGAAAAGATCAGAGAGACCTTAAAACAGGAAATTGTGACGTTAAAGCTCAAGCCCGGCTCCATCTTAAGCGAAACCGCACTCTCCGAACGTTATCAAATTTCAAGGACCCCACTTCGAGATGTGCTAAAGCAGCTTAGCCTGGAGTCCTATATCGATATCTATCCCAAGAAGGGGAATCTGGTATCCTTCATTGATTTGCAGTCGGTGGAGCAAATGATCTATTTACGCAGCGTGCTGGAGAAGGAAATTATTAAAGAGTTGTCCTCCCGCCTGCTGCTTACAGGGGTACATGAGCTCAAGGAAATACTGGATCAGCAACAGACCGTGATCCATGAGGAGGAAGACGGTGAGCGATTCCTTAATCTGGATGATGCTTTCCACCAATCCCTGTTCCGGCTGGCTGGTCGGGAGTTCCTGTGGGACCTCATTCAACAGTCCAGCATCCATTACGCCCGATACCGCAGATTGCATATGCTTAGGAAGGAAAAGCTGGTGGAGATCCACCAGGAGCATCAGACGATGCTGGAGCTGATGATGCATAAAGAAATGGACCAGCTCGATGCGCTGATCCATCACCATCTCAGAGAGGATATTAATTCACGGTATTTACAGGAGAACTTTGCAGAATATATTAAACCTTAATTCATGCCAAGCTGTTGGCGATGCCCACTACGACCCAGGACGCGATCAGAATAGCATTTCCGATCATAAGCTGCTTCTTCGGCCCCGGGAAGCCCTTCCATTCGCCGTCCTTCAGTCCCCAGGCATTGCTCACGATCAGAGCCAGGCCGTTAAAGGCCAACCAGCCTACACTGGAGCCGATGGGTCCGAGCAGGACCGTCGCCTTGGCATAGAAGCCGAGCGCAAAAAACCAGATTAACGCAGTCCCGATGGCTTTAACATACGCCTTACCGCAGCCCGGCTTCACATAATCGCGATAGGTCCGGTTCTGAATCAGCTTGTAGAAGGCATAGGCGAAGTTCGCCACAAAACCGCCGGATAGCGTAACCACCCACGGAATCAGACTGGCGCTCATCGCGGATACCCCATGTCCTGCAGCGATATCCAGCGTCCGGTTCGCATAGGCGAAGCCAATGTTCATCGCCGCCGAGCCAAGACCGGCTATCGAGGCCATGAGCAGCCCCTTGGACAACGGCACGGCCGGAGCAGAAGCTCCGCCTTGTCCTCTCCCCTGTTGCTTGAGCCACTTCTCCTTATCCAGACCCGCCTTGGTAATCACCACAACCCCGCCAAGCATGATGACCATGCCAGCAAGCAATACGATGAAGGAAGCTGCTCTGGGCAGATTGCCGAACAGGAGCAACGGAATCAGTGATCCCAGCGACGCTGAAATCCCCATGTTTACACCATACGTCAGCGATACACCTATGGAGTCCACCGCTTTGCCGAACAGAATGGAGCTAACACCCCACAACAAGCCACATAGAGACGCCAGGCCAAGCACCTTAACCGGGGTCTCGCGCACATAATTCAGGAACTCCGGTACTTCAATCCAGGTCCATAACCAGGGAATGAGCAAAATGCCCACCACGGAAAAGATAACCCAGAAGGCTTCCCACGAGAAGGGTTGATATTTCTTCATGCCAAGTCCAAAACTTCCTTGAAAGAAACAAGCCAATAATAAGAGCAAAAAACCTGTCAACAATTGATTCTCTCTCCTCCTGCCTTGTTATAAAGGCCCAACTATTATATGTACAATCATGTTTACTATAAAGAGAGAGCAACAATAATACAACCTATATAATTAGAGCATTATCATATTAATTTTTGAGAGCCTGCATGATGAAGAAAGACGGCCCCTGAGGCATTCAGGGGCCGTCTCCATTTACTCTCCCGGCTTTCTTTCCAGAAAGAATACCTCCTTCAACTCACGGCTCACAGGACTGTGATCCGCATGCGTCTCCATAAGATCCTTCATGCTGTCCCACCACTTTCGGCAAACATCCGTATCCGCGGCCTGGCTCCAGAGAGCTTCATCCTCAATCTCTAGGTAGGCAAATAGATTGCTGGTAGACTCATCTAAAAAAATAGAGTAACTCACGACTCCGTGACTGAACAGCATCTCTTCCATCTCAGGCCAAAGCTCATCATGACGTTGATGATATTCCTCATGACAATCTTCGTACACCTTCATTAATGAGGCTTTTCTTATCATCGCTCCACCTCCCTCTCACACGATGATTCTCTATAAAAGCATATCATTCACCGTGTTTGATGGCAGCAGCTAATAATGCTAACACGAGACCCTGTCCCCAGCCCTGAGCCCATTTTCGATCCACCGCAAGGTAGTCTTCCATATGATTCATCACGGCGGTTCCCCCGGATACATTAAGAACACGTCCATTCGCAGCAACATGATCAAGTACACCGTTCAGCGCTTTCTGCACAAATTTTGCATGGAGGGGATTGCCTTGTATCAGCATCGCGGCCGCTATTCCCGCCGTTGCTGACACTTCACCATAAGCCTCCGGAACATCCAGCACGGTTCCCCAGAGTCCACTACCCTGTTGCAGCTTCTTAATCGCTGCGAGTTGATCCCGCAAGGAGCTCCATATATGCATCATCGGTGGGTAGAGATAACCTTCCGGTACCCCCGTTGCCGCCCGGGACATCGTATAGGCTGCCCAAGCGTTGGCGCGAGCCCAGTAGATGCCGGACATATGATCCTTACTGAGGTTGTTGTAACCGTGGTACCAAAGCCCGGATTCCTCATCTTGCAAGTAATGGATATGCCAATAAAATTGCTGCAGCGCATCTTCTATCAGCGGCTTCTCCCCAAGCATCACGCCCGTACGCAGCATGAAGTAGGCCGCCATAAACAGGGTATCCGCCCAGCACTGCTCGGGGAAATCATTCTTGGTGGATACCGTATGCTGAAGCACCCGTTCTCCGAATCTTGGCGCCTTGTTCTGGATATAATCGATCTTGCTTAATATCAAATCGAGGTACTTTGGGTCTTGGGTGTGTTCATACAACGTGAGCAGCATATGTCCCATCGCGCAGGTGTTCACAGTCCATGCCGGAAGGCCCGCCTCGATGTACTCCTCACACCAGGCCACCATCCGTTCAAGATAAGTCTCTTCCCCGGTGGCTTCGTAGATGGAGCTGACTCCGTAGAAGGCAACCCCTCCCGGCCAGTCCCAGGTCAGGTCCATGCCGAAAATATAGTCCGCCACACGTCCAGCGATTGGCCTCAGCTCGGACGGAACCGATGTTAGCTTCAACACTAATCACCCTCCCGGATTAATTGTATTGTCCTGCTTCAATCGCTTTCTGCTTCTCGTCAAGTATTTCTTGGTAGCCCGCATTCAGGTAAGTCTTCTTCGCAGCTTCGTATATGGCATCGAACTCTCCTTCAGGGGCAAGAACACACTTGACATACAGCTCCTGGAACAATGAGTTCAGATCGGCCTTATATTCGTTCACTTTCTCAAGAACGACACTGAACAAAGCGTCTGGTGTGCGATATTCCTCCACCTCGTCATAATACTTAAGCATATCTTCAGCCAGATACTCGTATCCTGGAGGTGCCCAATTGCGGATATACGACTTCCGCGACAATTCCGGGCTGGCGTATTCAGCCATTTCCGTAACAAGTCCCCAGTAATCTTTGTTATTGTTATTGGACAGCTTCGACTCACCTGCAAAATCGGCTATCTTCACCGCAATACCATCCGCATCGAGCGTGTAATTCTCGCCTTCAACTCCATTTTGCAGGAAGAACAAATTGTCCGGCTGGCTCATCCATTCCAGATACATCCACACCGCTCTACGTTCCTCGGTCGTTGATTCGTAATTGATACCCATGATGAAGCCGAATGGCCAGTAGGCACGTCCCTGCGGCTGATATCCTTCCGCTACACCGGCTGCTGGAGGGAGCACCGCGAACTCGGCATCCGGATTGTTGACAAGCGTAGCCGATATAACGTCTGTATTGCTGGTAAGATAGAAGGCGAACGTTCCGGTCTTACCGGCTACGAACTCAGCCTTCGTCTTGGCCTCATCATTGCGCAGATAGAATTCCTTGTCGATTAACCCATTGTGGTACTGATTGTTGAGATTGCGCAGATAGCGCTCGGTTGCCGGAGACGGCAAATCCGCCACACTAAGATCAGAATACAGAGCCCGTTCTTTCTCGTCGAACGGCCAGTCCCGGAATGGATAATTGAAGTTGTAGTTGTTCTGCAGCAAGCTAACGCCACCAACGCCAAGGCCGGCTTCCTTCCATTTTGCCAGCAGCTCGTTAAATTTCTCCAAGGAAGTCAGATCCTCCATTTTCATCCCCACTTGCTCCACCCAATCCTTCCGAATGAGCGTAGTAAAGTTGTCCGCAGAGGGACGATTGGCAAAGAAAAAAACTTTGTTCCCGTCTACACTGCCATACTTCTCTATCGTTGAACTCACATTTTTCCAGTAGGTCGGAGCATAGTGAGCTATTTCCTCATAATCCAGCTCTTGCATCACATCTTCCCCGTAGTAGGCCAAGGCTTGCGGCATGTCATAGTGAAAAATAATGTCCGGAGCCTTGTGCGAAGCCAGCAATTGCTCATAGTCCGTGACCTCGCTCGTGCGGGTAATTGGAGTAAATTTAACCTCGATGTTATACTTATCTCCGAATTCCTGCTGAATCCAGCGGGTATAGTAATTATCCGTCACATTCCAGCCTTCGAACGCCCGCTCATAGACCGGAATTTCCAGCGTGACCTTCTCGGGAAATCCTTCCGAATAATCTACATATTCTCCCGGAACGTTCGCAGAGTTGTCCGATGGCGTATTCGACTTTTTAGCACTTTGCTCCGAATTGCCTGTACATGCGGACAGCACACTGATGGTTACGAACAAAGCCATGACTATCGAGAAAACTCTTCTTTGATTCATCGCTTTTCCCCCGTTTTTTTCAAATGATCTTGCTATACTACTCCTTGACTGCCCCCAGCAAAACGCCTTGCACGAAATATTTCTGAATAAACGGATAGATGCAAAGGATCGGGAGTGTCGCAAAGACAACACACGATGCCTTTAGAACCTCAGGGTTGCTGAGTTGAACCTGTGTTGCCTCCAACTGGAAGCTTTCGCTGGCTTGAATGACCAGGTAGTACAATTTGAGCTGCAAGGGCCGAAGTTCCACCGCTTGCTTGATGTAAAAAAGAGCGTCTTGATACGCGTTCCAGCGACCCACAGCATAGAAGAGTGATAACGTGGCAATAATCGGCTTGGAAAGCGGCAGGACGATACTCCACAAGATACGGAAATGCCCCGCACCATCGATTCTTGCTGATTCCTCAAGGCTTACCGGAACACTGCTTGAAATAGCTGTCTTCATGATCAGGAAGTTAAACGCGCTGAATGCCTGCGGTAGAATAAGCGCCCACAGGGTGTCAAGCATGCCAAGCTGATTCATCAACATATATTCAGGAATAATGCCGCCACTGAAATATAAGGTAATCATGAAGATCATCGTCAATGTGGTACGGCCCTTAAGCTGCTTGCGTGATAAAGGGTAGGCTGCGCAGACGGTAATTATCATCCCGAGAAGGGTAAATACAACCGTGACAAGGACCGAGATATAGAGAGAACGAAGTATACTGGCGTCGGCAAAAATTTTGCCATAAGCTTCAAACGTGAAGCCACGCGGCAGGAGAAACACCTTGTTCGCGATGACAAAAGCATCCGAGCTAAGCGATTTAGCTGCAACATGGAGAAACGGCAGCAAACAAATTAGCGAGGCGATGATCAGCGAGAGATGAATCAGCACATCCCAGGTGTCAAAGCGTCTCTTGCGATGCATGGTAAGTACGTTGCCCGAAGACTTCAAGAACCCGCCTCCTTTCTTTGATATGTTGTTCAAAAAGTCATCTTCCCAGGACGTAGTTGTTCGAGAAGTAAATTCGGGCGTCGAATCTTGAATTCAGCCGGGCCCAGCATAGGCTTCCGTAGTATGTTTCCTTCTGAAACATTTGAGTTGCTCACGTACCTATGCTTCCGAAGTAGTTTTCTCCGAAAACTTGTAGCTCCGCTACTCAGTCCCTAGCTTCATCCAACCTTCTTGGTCCTGTAAACCCGACTTTTTGAACTTTCAATTTATAGTAGTCCGTCTTCTCCTAGCTTCTTGGCGATACGATCCGCCATCAGCACCAGCATGATGCCGATCAGGGATTGGAACAGTCCAAGCGCCGTCGCCCGGCTGAAATTCCCTCCCTCGATTCCCCAGCGGTAGACCAGCACCGGAATCGTTGTTGTAAACTCGGTGGTGGCTTTATTTTGCAGGGCATAAATTCGTTCGAACGAGCCCTCCATGACCCGACCCAGATTCATAATTAACAAAGTTACGATGGTCGAGCGAATCGACGGCAGAGATATATTCCATACCTTCCGCCAGCGGCCTGCACCGTCAACGGTTGCCGCCTCGTACAGCTCGGGATTAATACCGCTGATCGCTGCAAGATAAATGATGGTTCCCCAGCCCATGCTCTGCCAAACCCCAATTGCCAGATAACTGACCAGCCAGTTAACATCCTCTTGCAGGAACGGAACCCGATTGCCACCCATCATGGCAATTACATTGTTGACCACGCCGCTACCTTCGCTCAGCAGTTGATAGGCGATGGCACCGATGATTATCCAGGATAGAAAATGCGGTAAATAGAGCAACGTCTGGTTAATTCGCTTGAAGCGGATGTTCCTTACCTCATTGAGCAATAACGCCAGGACAATGGGCATGGTGAAGCTGAAGACAAGATCAAGGCAATTCAGCAGCAACGTATTGCGGACAGCACGGGCGAAATCATGCTTGGCAAACAGCTCTCTGAATACCTCGAACCCGACCCATTCACTGCCCCAGACGCCATGAGCAATCTTGTAATCCTTGAACGCTAATACCAGTCCGGACATCGGGGCGTATTTGAATACAAGTACGAAGGCAATCGGGATCAGCAGCATCAGGTAAAGCTCAAGGTCCCGGCGAAGATAAAAAGCGGAGCCCTTCCCTAATGGCTCCTTGGGGCCTAGAGAACCTTTAACTTTTGAAGCGCTTTCAATTTTCAGAATCTCACCTCCTACGCTTGGTCATTCCTTCCCCGCCCGAAATCTCGTGGAGAACCTTGGGGGGAGGCTGTGTTTCATCTTACGCTCCACCTTGATACCGGTAAATCATGAGTTTTGATTCTATTTGTCATTTTTGATTGCTGCTTGCAGTGGCGGGAATTTTACCGGGGAAAATAATCATTAATGATGCCTGTAAGCAAAATAGACGGACCGGAACAGCTCCTTCATCCTGGTTGCGAGGTGTTTGTCCTGGCTGACTTATAGCTGCTTGGAGCCATACCCTCATATTTACGAAAAAACCGGTTGAAGCTCTGGACATTGTAGTACCCCACTTCAGCAGCGATTTGAGTAATGGTGAGCGAAGTGTCCAGCAACAATTGCTTCGCCTTCTCAATGCGTAGCTGATTCAGATAATCAAGCAAGCTCTTCCCGGTAAATTCATACACGACTCTCCGCATATAGGAATAACTGATGCCGATTTCCTTGGCCATATTTTCAAAGACGATTTCCTCGCAATAATGCTGCTCCAGATAGCGGACAATGCGCTCACCATATCCGGCCTCCCCTTGATTCCTTGTAAGATATTGAATGATCTCGCCAAAGAAGCCGCCCAGGTATTCCTCCAGTTCGTCAAGCGTATCCAAAGAGGCAATAGCAGAATACATGTTGCCCCGCCCCGCGAAGATTCGTTCCGTGCTGATGTTATTTTCTCTGAGATGCTTGATCGTGACGCTAAGCAGTTGGTTATAGATGAACATGATATTATCGTAGGAAATATAATCAGCCGTAATGATTTCTTGCCGGATCACAGCCAGCTCCTGTTGAATAAGGTTCAAGTTACGCGTGTCGAGAAAATTGAGGATTTTCCTTTCACTGCGCGATGGGTAGACGTATTTCCTGCTGCGGTTGTCTGCTGATTCTTTCCAGAAAATAATGCCCCGGCTTCCTTCAATCATTCTGTACTTAATCATCTCTCTAGCCTCAGCCGCCCGGTCAGCCATATTTCCGCTTAAGGCAGCCGGACTGCTCACCCCGATCGTCACCGTATGACCAAAGATGTCCTCCGCCACAGTTCTAATCCCCACAAGTGCATCGTGAATTTCTGTGCCATCAATGCCTCCTGCTGCTTCCTCGCCATAATTCATCACCATTGCAAAATAGCCCTCGCCCTGATACACGCTGTAAGCATGAATATTCTCCGGGAACAAGCCTTCACATTGAGTATTGAATAGGTAGCGATGATAGCTGCGAGTCTCCGCATTAGCCTGGCGCACATAATTCCGGTATCGATCAATCGAGACAATGGCGACCAGACAATGGGGCTCGGGGAACATGCTCACAGCCTGCTCCGATACCTCGCCTTTCAGCAGATTATGAATAGCCAGACTACGCGTATCCCGTTCACGCTGGCGCAGCAGCAGATGAAGTTCTTCCTCCTCCTCCTGCATTCGCCGAAAAGCCACATCAAGAAAGGCAAGCTCATTTCGCCCCGATATCCCCAAGTTACTACGCGCCCGCACACTGCGAACCAGCTTGCGCACGGGCTTGGACAACCATGTGGCAAGAAAGACGGACAGCAAAGTCCCGACGAAGAAGATGGCCACCGTCAACAGCAGAATGCTACGCTGCATTATGCGAGTCTCCGTCATCAGCTCATCCATCGACAAGATGCTTACATTCCACCAGCGGTACCGCTCCGAGTAGGACCAGGCGTACAGCAGCCGCTTGCCATCCTGCTCATGAAATGCATACCCTTGCCTGATTCCCTGATTCAGGATGTTCTCGACAAACGGCAGCTCTCTTCCATTAGTAAGCAGCAGGCCTTTATCATGATGGGAAATGATCTTGCCATCTCGCTTCATGAGCATAAATCCATGCTCGCCAGGCTCTGACGATCGCAGGTAAGTTGCCACCTGGCTTTCCCGCAAATTAATAACTACCATTCCTCTTGTTGTCGTCGATAAGCGATTTAGTGGCAGCACGTAAGAAATGACGTTCGTCCCCGAACTTAATTCCCGAGGATGCCAGATCCCTCCAATCCCTATCCGTCCGGTCAGCGCCTGCTCGGTCCATTCGATCGGCTCATATCTGTCCAGCGTCGTAATTCCCTTATCCGTGGAAATGACATAGTTCGCACCCTCCAGATAAAAATAGCTGGAGTACACGCCATCCACTCTGTGATTCAGATTCACCAATTCGTTCAACACCGTAAGGGCACTGCTCATATTACCGTAACTCTCTCCAAGCTCATCATAGGTCTTGAAATTACGGATACCATCATAAATATGGGTCGAAGACAGCCTTACGGCATCCTGTGCCAGATTGTTCAGCGCATTCTCATTCAAGTTTCGGTTCGCATTCAGCCCGGCGAGTGCTGATTCTGCAATCTCTAGCTCGGAATTTCGCAGGATCTGCGCTCCGCTGTACCAAGTCAAGATGGACAACGGAATGGCCATGACGCAGAACAGAATCAGCGCCAGTTGAAGCAGCATCGGAACTCGTTTCATTGCTCAACCCCCTCTTTACCTGTTCAACTTTCCTTTCATTTAAGTTTATATGAATTATTTCAAGTTAATTTAAATATATTTGGCTTAGCGTGCTTTATCAACCATTTTTTTACACAAAAACACCGCCTGAACGAATGTCACAGACGGTGGTGAATGAATAGCCTCTATTATTGATTGCGGGATGGGTTAAAACCTGACCAGATCATCAACCTTCACCGCCCGCCCTGTTTGAATCGAACGATTAGCCGCAATTCCGGTAAGAATGGACCTTGCCCCATCTACATGGTTCGCCGCCCGATTGAATCGATCCACGACCGGGGTACCGAACATATCCTGGAGTAAAATCGGATCTCCTCCACCGTGGCCCCCTTCTCCCTCTTGAACCTCTACTTCATAAGGCGGCTTCCACATGGGATAAACTACGATACGCTTATCCTTGAGCGCCCCTTCCAGCGCCTTGTCTCCCCCGGAGTTGACATACGATTGCTCCACAATCGTCATCTCCATTCTCCCCTTACTGCCGTTAAAGGCAATGCGGTAGCCCTCCCAAGGCATATAGGCATTCAAGGAATAAGTTAATATCGCTTTATTCTTATAGCGGACCATGACACCCATGGTGTCTTCAATGCTGATCCCATCCCCGAATACACTTTGGTCACGCCGATAGCCGTCCTCATGCTCGGCATCCAGATACATCGCCTTCAAGTGCGAATTCTCATCCAAATGTAAGGCAAACGGATCATCCTTGGCATTCGGATGGCCCGTTGCGCGCTCGTAGAAGCTCGTGACTCCCCGTTGCTCGGCATTCTCCCTGCCATAGAACAACAAGTCCCCATAGGCGAATACTTCATCCGGCTCTGAGCCGATCCAGAAGTTGACCAGATCGAAATGGTGCGTCGATTTGTGAACTAGTAATCCCCCGCTATTCCGCTTGTCCCGATGCCAGCGGCGGAAGTAATCTGCCCCATGCATCGTATTCAGCAGCCATTCGAAATGGATGGAATGCACATCGCCGATGACTCCATCCATAATGAGCTCACGAGCCTTGGTATGATGCGGAGCATAGCGATAATTAAAGGCGACTCGCACATTGCGGCCCGTTCGCTTAACCGCATCCAAAATATCCTGGCATTTGTCTTCGTCTACTGTCATCGGCTTCTCCGTAATGATATCACAGCCCAGCTCCAGCGCCTGGATGATATAGGTATGATGTGTACGGTCCACGCTGGTGACGATGACGGCATCGGGCTTTTCGGACTTAATCATCTGCTCGAACTGGTCTGAGAGGTAAGTCCGCACCTTAGGGTAGCTATACTTCTCTTCAAGCATCCGGTTGGCATAATCCATTCGTGTCTGATTAATATCGCAAAAGGCAACAAGCTCAGATGTCTCACTAAATTGAGCAGCAATCGCAGAGTAAAAAAACTCCGCCCGGCCTCCGGTTCCCACAAGAACATATTTTTTCTTGTCCATGTTACAGCTCCTTTAAAGTTTAATTCTTCACTTGTAAGTTAACACAATAAAAAATGGTTCTCGCCGCTTTTTAAATTGATTTTCTTTGATAACCCGCTTTTTTTGTCATATGATAAAGGAAGTCATTGTTTCCTTAAGGAGTGTTCTCATGAATCTTGCTTCATTTCCGGATACCCTTCGATTTGGACATAAAAATGACCCCCTCTATCTCGAATTCGATCGAAGAAGGGGTCATTATTCCATGGCAACCGACCATTACCACCGGGAGTATGAGCTCTATTATTTATTCAGCGGACAGCGTAACTACTTTATTAAAGAAGATGTCTACCAAGTACAGTCAGGCGATCTTGTATTTATTGACTCCCATGCCGTTCACAAGACCTCCGACTCGGGGGCACCCAATCATGAACGCATTGTCCTTTACTATGAGCCGTCCTATTTTGATAATTTAACTACAGAAGAAAGGGATTTGCTGTTATCCCCTTTTCTACTGGAGTTTCCCCTGCTCAGACTTAACTTTCAGGAGCAACAACAGATCGAAGGTCTTTTTGTTACCCTGCTTACTGAATTAAATGAGCAGCAACCCGGGTATCGCTTACGCATGACTCAACTAGCAGGTGAAATATTGCTGTATACGGCCCGCAGCCTCCTGAAGCGTGAGTCTCTACCGGAGCAGGAAGCCTCTTCCGTTCAACGCAAAGTTTCCGACATCGTCCGCTATATCAACCTTCACTTCGGAGAACCGCTTGAGCTGGAGGAACTGTCTCTCCGCTTCTACATTAGCAAAAGCTACCTGAGTCGCATGTTCAAGCAAGTCACAGGCTTTGGATTTGCCGAATACGTGAACCTCACCCGCGTCAAAGAAGCCGAGCGCTTGCTCCGCGAAACCAACCACAGCATTACCCGTGTCTCTGAACTGTCCGGCTTCGATAACTTTTCCCACTTTGGGAAAATGTTTAAAAGGCTGACTGGAGTCACGCCCAGAGAATATCGGAGGGGGCATCAAAATAAGGTCACTTAAACCTCTGCCTTTACAACACTAGGCTGCGTTTCTATGGATACATTACCTGCCACGGCTCTTGAGATCATACAGGACTGTTCGGCCAAATGCGCAAGCCGCTCTGCTTTTGCAAATTCAGCCTCGGTTGTCTCATCTCTCAACACAATCCGTGGTTTATGAATAATCCGTTCATACGTAAAAATATTATTCGTTACATCGACCGTTGCCTCAGACTCTAGTGTCAGCTCCAGGGGTGTAATATCTGCCCGCTCCAGCATCGCTGCCAAAGTAATCAGATAACAGGTTGCCGCCGCTCCCAGCAGCATTTCATCAGGGTTTGTGCCTGTTCCCGGCCCACCCATCTCCTGCGGAATCGATATGACCGTTTTCAATCCGCCTGCATCGATATGCCCTTCACTGTTACGTCCACCATTCCATACTGCTTTCAGATGAAAAGGATGCTTCAATTTAGCTCATTCCTTTCGGGCTTAAGCTGTAATGCTTACAAAATAAATATAATTGCGATCATAATATATGAATATCGGATATTCTTTTTTAACAATATGTATACAGTGCCATATAGAATGGACATGAAGAAAGCATAAACACCCGTTTGAGTTCCTTGGAGCAAAATGTGTATGAGTCCCCATGTGAGCGCAAGAAAGATCCCTCCATAAGGTAGACTACCTCTTTTCAGGAGCGTTTCACCGAATTTTTGTCCAAAAGCAATCGTTAGCAGGATCAAGGCAGCTTCAAACAAGTAATAAATATTTTGAAAAATGGATTTAACGATACCATTGTATTCTTGAACTGGCTTAAAGCCACCCCATACAAAAGTTGTAACTATAATTGCTATAACAGAAACCACAACCGCAAGTAACCATCCCTTGGAGTCGGGCATTTCGTTTAACTTCATAATATCAAAAGAGTATTTTTTCTTTGAAAGCCTTATCAAAAATAGTGCCATACTCCCCCACAAAATGCATGTAAGCACCCAGTGTATACATTCATGAATGAGAGTATATTCAGAACTTTCAACACCTAATATAGAAGGCAAAAACATTGATAATACAACCTCAAGACCAAATCCTGCAAAAGCATACAAACCTAATGCAAGATAATCGCTTGCTCCAACTTTCTTTTCACCCATAAGCTGAACCCTCCACCAAACATAAATTTTCGACTCTTTAAATAATACTCCCAGTTAGTCGATTAAAATGTTTTTCTTCCGTTGTAGAAGGTTCGACATCAGCTTTTTTAGTCCTCCTTTTCTATCCCCTTTTTAAGAAAAATGTTGCGCTCAAAATACTCAATAAAAAAATAGAACAAGCTATAGTAAGCCGGTGGTTGGTTTTTACGAGGCGGATTTGAAATCATGGGGAGTAGCAATAAAACGGTTTGAAAACCACCTTCAAAGTGAAGGTGGTTTTTTGCATTCAACCAATATAATTAGGAACTAAAGGGATGGTGGCATCTATGAGATATCATTGGAGACATCGACTTTCAAATATTCATTGTGCAAATATGCTAATAGTTAAATCCGTCTCACTTCAATTCCGGCAACCCAAGCTCTCTTAAAAATCGATTATGTTTTTCCTTGGCTTCATTTATATCTTTTTCAATGCGGTCTAAATCCTCTTTTACTTCCGCAAGGTTAATAACTTCTTCTTCTGGATCTGTGCTGACATACCTTGATATATTCAAATTGTAACCGTTCTTTTTGATTTCTTCCATGGAGACACGACGAGAATACTTTATGTCATCTTCTTTTCGATATTGATATGTGTCAACTATTTTGTTAATATGCTCTGGCAGTAAGATGTTTTGACGTTTCCCCTTTTCATAGTAATCACTTGCGTTAATAAACAGCACATCATCAATTTTTTTGCACTTCTTTAGGACAAGGATACAGACTGGGATACCGGTAGAGAAAAATAGGTTTGCCGGTAAACCTATTATTGTGTCAATATTATTGTCCTTAAGTAATTTTGTTCTTATTTTTTCTTCTGCACCACCACGGAATAAAACACCATGTGGCAGAATGATTGCCATTGTGCCATTATCGCTTAAAAAGTGGAAACCATGAAGCAGAAAAGCAAAATCAGCTGCTGATTTCGGTGCCAGTCCATAGTTTTTAAATCGAAAATCTTCAGCCAGCGTATCGTTTGGCTCCCAACGATAACTGAAAGGTGGGTTTGCTACAACTGCGTCACACTCCAATTTATTAGCCGGGTTCATCTCATTGAAAATATCCCAATCATTTAATAATGAATCTCCGTGAAATATTTGAAATTCAGAATCTTTGAATCCATGGAGAAGCATATTCATACGCGCAAGATTGTAAGTCGTGATATTCTTTTCTTGTCCATATATCTGTCCAATGCTGTTTGGCTCAAGTTGCTTTTTAACGTTGATTAGAAGAGAACCAGAGCCGCAGGCAAAGTCGAGCAAATTATTAATATACTTTTTTTTTCCTTCACTTGGGTTTTGACTATCAAGTATAACGATTCGAGAAAGGATTGTCGAAATCTGCTGAGGAGTATAAAATTCTCCAGCCTTTTTTCCTGACCCTGCAGCAAATTGACTTATTAAGTATTCATAGGCATTACCCAACAGATCACTTTCGTTAGAAAATTCATCTAGTCCATCAGAAATTTCGGTTATAATCGAACACAGCATTGCATTGCGAGAGTTGTAATTTCTTCCAAGTTTATCAGAGTCAAGATTTACCTCTGAGAACAACCCACGAAATGTACTGTCAAAAGACTCATTTTCAATAAATTTAAAACCAGCTTGTAATGTCTTTAAGAGGTATTCGTTTTGCGTGCGAGCTAATTCGTATATATTACTCCAGAGATACTGCGGCTTGATTACGTAATGAAGCTTACGGCGCATTTGCTTTTCAAACATTGTTACTTGGTCCAAGTTGTTGTTGTACCACATAATAAGAGGGGTTAATTTTTTACTTTCGAACAATGTGAAATGTTCATACAGCATCATCTTTTTTTCATTATCTTCTAAATTTTGGTTTCTAAAATAATCTGCTGCTTGCTCTTTCAACACATTAACAGTCTCATCCTGCTTACTTGCAGCATAGATATTTTTAATTTCACTCTCACAATAAAGATAATCGCTACCAAGCTCTTTTTTTGCAGCCTGTTCATAGTTATCTGAGAGGTACCGCAAGAAGAGAAAAGACAACATATAATCACGAAAGTCGTCGGCATTCATCGCTCCGCGAAGTTTATCTGCTATAGCCCACAGGGTTGCTCCTAATTGTTTTTGTTGTAAATCAGCCATATTATCACCCTTTACTCCTCAATAAATAACTTAGTATTAAACTTATAAGTATCCATAAAACCGTCTAAAATTTCTTTGAAAATCCTCTTATTGTCTTCAACCATTTCAATGGGTTCAAATATTGAATATGCCCCATGACTTAATAGGTTTGTCATTCGCAAATGAATGGTACCATCTAAATCTGTTTCATCTTGTTTAATGCATGATGAAAATTTATCAAAACCGTGAAAAGCTGCCGTTTTTTCAAGAATGTTCCTAAGAATATTGAAGTGATATGTATATAGCTTCCCGGAGTCTGCAACTTTTTTCAATTGTTTTAGTAATTCGATATGATGAAAAAAAGGGGTGTCCCCTGTATCACGAGTAAAGTATTTACCAGTATCATCTTTTTTACCAAGAAATCGCTTTGCAGTACTGTCTCGCTTTAACTCGTTGTACATTACATTGAAAAATAATGCATGGTGTGTAGAAACAACCATTCTCATATCACTCATCTTAATTAGTTGTGCAAGGTGACAAGCTACCGCGATAGCGTTGTTATCGTCTAATGAAGAAATTGGATCATCAATATAAATATATTTTACCCAGTCATATGCAGGATCTTTATCGATTGCCAATTGAGCAATGGCAAGAAAAAAGCTCCAGATAAAAATATTTTCTTCCCCGCGGGAAATTTTTATATATTCTTCTCGTTTTGTAGTATTGCGTATTTGAACATCACGAGAAAAAACCACGTACAAATCATCATAATCTATTCTAAAATCAAAATCAGCATAAATTCTTAAAAAATCACGAATGCGGGTATCCATTTCGAGCTCTTTTATGCCATTAAAAAAACGAGATTCTTTGTTTAACATTAATACACGCTGTGTATCACTCTCCAAATCATTATTCCATGTAAAAAGGTCTTCGGTGAAAGCATTATAATAAAGAGTATCAGCTGTTTTTTCCTCAGTGTTGCGAATAGTTTTTTTACCTAAATCTTTAAACATGCAGGAGAGTCTTGTTTTTCCGGTCCCATTGTGAGCAAAGATTAAATAACACTTTTTATCACCAAGTGTATCACGCATATTTTGTGCTAATTTTTTTAGATTAGGAAAAGTTCTGCTGGTCATCTCCCAACCTCCTCAATGGAAGGGAACAGTCCTTGCATCAAGCCTTTTTTATGAGTCTTCAAAGCTTCGATTTTATCTGTCTGTGAGGCTATAAGTTTATCCAAGGTAGAGAGGCATTCAGTGATTTTTTTTTGTTCTTTTTCATTTTCCGGCATATAAAAAACATATTTTTTCAATTGTGTTCCATTAATTGAGTTTATAGTCGCACCCAAATCAGCCTTTACTTGCCTTTCATATGCTCTTGTTTGAAGAAGCTGAAAGACAAATTGAGGATTTTGTACTCTTAACACTGTCATAAACGCACCGTGTGTACATAGAGGCATATTTTTAGGTATAATGGCATTTTTTCCTATCAAAGTTTTTGAACCGTTACGTACACAAATTAATATATCGCCCTCTAAAGACAGATTTGCACCACTAATATCTGTCCTTACATAAACATTGTCATTTAATGAAATTACACTATTTTTAATATTGGACGATCTCAGTACAAGCAATCCTGTTTCTCTTACATCATTTGGACTATATGTTAACCCTGAGACAAGCTCACCCATTTCACCAAGAGTCTTCTTAGTCCACTCACCACAATGCCTAAACTCCGGGAATCTCCATTCAGGAAGATTTGTGCCTTCGGAGGGAAACAACTTCTGCATCAAGCCTTTTTTTTGCATTTTAAAAACTGACAACTTTTTATCCTCCGCGGTAATGAGATCATCAAGGGAAGATAGGCAGTCGGATATTTCTTGTTGTTCAGCAAGATTGGGTAAGGCAACAGGCATATTCCATAAATGTTTTGTATCAACACTTAGTGATCCATGGGCGCGGGCACCAACTTCAATATACTTTCGAAGCCATGAACCATGGTAGTTGTTATGAAAGAGGTAGTCAAAAAACCTTGGATTACAATCAATATCAGTAATACGAAAACAAGTAAAAATGCTATTGGGTAAAGCTGCCTCTTCATACTCTTTAAGCATTGAAATATAACCTTCTGGGAATTGTTTAGTTGCGCTTTTGTTATAAGCAAAATCATCTTTCTTTATTACATAATAATTTTTATAAGCACTTCCAGCAATTTCACGACCAAACTTTTCAATTTGAGGCACCAGACCTACACCAGCAGTAACACTCATAAGTATATATTTATTTGTTCCGGCACGTTCATTTATAGCAACAATTAAGTTACCAAGCTTATCAATATTCCAAGCTGGATAATCTTTAAATCGACAAAATCTCAATTTAGGTAATATGGTATTTTTTTTATTACTCATATGCCTTTAACCCCACAATCTCACGTCCATTTGCTAACTTTTTCAGTAGAGGTATCAAATCTTCCATCAGTTCCAATTCCTTTTTTGTTCTGTCTCTCCAGCCAAGACCGAGAGGCTCTAACAAATCGCTTAACTTCTCACCATCAAAAATCATACGCTCCAAAATTTTATCAACAAATGCATGTAATGAGTCCGGCTCTATAGCATGTTTATTTGCAACAGCATCCAATTCTTCAGCTGATTTTTCTGCCTTGAATTTTTGAAAGTCTTTCCTTATGGATTTTTCATCCAATCCCTTGCCTACTTCCAAAGTGTTGATATATTCTTCTATATCTTCTCGTTCATCCATCAAGTTGGAAGTTGATGATATAAGGTCAATCAATTCTTTCTTAGTCATTTTTTCTTTTTTAGGAACATTAAGCTGTGTGTATTTTGAAATCAGCGACATGATATAATCATAGTCAATGATTGCGGAGGAAAATAAAACAAACTCAAAGTCAAGTTGTTCAATCTCTGGGGCTTTATCCGCATTTTTTTTACCTTGCTGCGCTTTTAACCTCTGAGCAGTTTCAATATATGCCCCGCGAAATGCGCGCAAAGTGTCCTCAGGCAGCAATTTCTCAATAACTGCTGTTTGACCTTCTTTGATATCTGTATATTGGTCTAGTTGCGTTTTAAGGCGTTGTATCTCTTTGAATTTATCAATAAACTCTGCACGTGCTGTATCACCCTTCAGGTTGCTTACTTCTTCCGGTTTACACCCCAACCCATTTAAAAACATGAATTTTTCAAGCTCGGCAACAGCCTTATCCAACTTTTCAATCACGGCAGAAGCAGGATCAACAAGCCAAATTTCTTTTACTTTCTCACTCTTTTCTGTTCCAGAAAAGAGTTTGATTGCATCATCGACCTCATTTTCTAGCCCTCTAAAGTCTATAATGTTACCATATGGCTTTGTGGGATTTAGAACACGATTTGTTCTTGAAAAAGCCTGAATTAAGCCGTGCTGCTTTAAGTTTTTATCGACATACAGCGTATTTAAATACTTGGAATCAAAGCCAGTTAACAGCATGTCCACAACAATAGTGATATCAATTTTGTTTTTGTGCGGATAATCTGCATTCGTAAATTGTTGGTCTTTAATACGTTTTTGTACATCCTGATAATACAGGTCAAATTCGTTTATACTATGATTCGTACCATATTGGGTGTTGTAATCAGCAATAATGGCTTTAAGCGATGCTTTTTTTATATCAGGCTCCTGCTCGTTGTCTGCTTTTTCTTGTGCAAGGTCTTCTTGAAGCTGCTTCACATCTTTATTACCCTCAGCAGGTGGAGAAAAAACGCAAGCAATATTTAGTGAATTAAATTTTTTATCTCCACTATTTTTCAGTTCTTCTTGTAGTATTTTAAACAGTTCAAAATACTTGATTGCATCATTAATCGAAGCTGTTGCAAAGAGTGTATTGTACCGTCTGTTGTATGTTGCTGCATCATGCTTTGATAAGATTGCTTCGATAACGGCTTGCTTATACTCTTCAGAGGAAACTTTGGCAACCTTCTTACCATCTTCTGGTTTGAAATAATCGATATGAAAACGCAATACATTACCATCGTCAATTGCATTTGTGATAGTGTAAGCATGAAGTTCTTGCTGAAAAACATCTTTTGTTGTTCTGTAAGAGCCCACAGTACCATCAATATTCTTATATGTGGAGTTTTCTTCAAAAATTGGCGTTCCGGTAAAGCCAAAAAGCTGAGCTTTTGGAAAAAAAGTCTTTATTGCATCATGATTATCTCCAAACTGGGAACGATGACATTCATCAAATATAATTGCCATTCTTTTATCTCTGAGTTTCTCTAATCTTTCTTTAAAGGTTAGTTCACCTTTTTTCTTTTTCTCTTGGTTACGCCTACTGTCCTCATCAAGGGCTAATCCAAGCTTTTGGATGGTAGTAACAATTACCTTGTCTTTATAGTCGTCAGAAGTAAGGCGCCTCACCAATCTTTCGGTATTTGTGTTTTCCTCAACGCAGCCCTCTTGGAACTTATTAAATTCTAAGCGTGTTTGTCTATCAAGATCTTTTCTGTCCACCACAAATAAACATTTTTCAATTTCGGGATTGTCCTTTAAAAGTGTAGATGCTTTAAAAGAAGTGAGCGTTTTTCCACTCCCAGTAGTATGCCAAATATAGCCGTTGCCACGATTTTGTTCAATGCAATCCATAATCGCCTTAACAGCATAAATCTGATAAGGACGCATAATCATCAGTTTTTGTTCACTTACAACAAGAACCATATATCTGCTAATTAATTGCCCAAGGGTACATTTGAGCAAAAATCTATCCGCAAATTCATACAGATTCGTTATCTTTTTATTTTTCTTATCTGCAAACTCATAAATTGGCAAAAACCTTTCATCCGCATCAAAGCAAAAGTGTTCTTTGTGGTTATTGGCAAAATAGTATGTTTTTGTTTCATTGCTTACGATGAATAGCTGCATAAAACAAAGAAGCGAATTGGTGTATCCATTGCCTTGATCATTTTTATAATCTACAATCTGCTCCATTGCTTTTTTGGGTGTAATTTGTAGAGCCTTTAATTCAATTTGAACAACAGGAACACCGTTAATGAGAATAATAACATCATATCGATGATTACTGTTGTCTGTATTTATACGCAACTGATTTATCACTTCAAATTCATTTTTACACCAATCTTTGATGTTTACAAGGGTATACTGTAGTGGCGTGTCATCATCTCGTTTGAAAGTATTTATTTCTCGTAATGTTTTAGCCGCGACAAATACATCCGCAGTAATAATGCTATCCCTGAGGCGTGCAAATTCAGAATCGCTTAACTTAACACGATTCAATCTCTCAAAATGTTCTCTGAAATTAGCCTCAATGGAGACTTTATCTCGAATGTCTTCTCGATATGTATACTTTAAATCTTGTAGTTTTTGAATAAAGTTTACTTCGATTTGCTTTTCAGATTTCATATTTTATCTCCTCATATTTTCCAAGGACTGCATGTCTATTTTGTTCAAAAAACAACTCAATCTGTTCAGAACTTATATTTCTCTTTTCTTTAAAATATGAAGAGCAGTACGATTTGGTTTTGTAAAGCTATCTTTAACAATTCATCCATATAACTTTCGCGTAGTAGCATCTATAAAGAACTACATTACATTGTATCACATCCTATGAACTACAGTAAGAATACGTTTTAGGCTGGTAAACAAAAGGGGTATTTTCCGTATTGATTTTGCTTTTATCGAATTGTTCTTATTGTAAAAAGCGCTTAGAACTGAACGGATCAGGTGCGGCTAATGAGGGGTCTTAGGGGCAATGCCCCTAACAAGCGAATATGGCCATCCATATTCAGTGCTTGCTGAAACACAAGACAGCAGCCTTGTGTATTAAAATTCCTAACCTGACGAGAAAAATGTAAAGGCCTGAATAATTCCATTGACTTTTTGTCCTGACAATAATATATTATTGTCAGGACAAAAATCGAGGTGAAGACATGTCCTCTAAAAAGGTGGGGCGTCCTCCATCTGACAAGCCCAAAAGCAAAACGATTGAGATTCGTGTCGATGAGGAAACAATGAGTAAGCTTGATGCTTCTGCTGAAAAGCTGAATACGTCACGTTCTGCAATTGTGCGCAAAGGGATTGAAAAGGTGTATGACGAACTCCAAAAATAAAGAAGGAAGCAGCGTGAGTCCGACGAAGAACACCGCTACTTCCTATCCCGCAACCGCTTGGATAAGCGACTGCATAAATATCCTACCATGTGCAGGAATCTCATTCAAGCGATGCGATGATAATAATGGGAGGATGAATATGAAAACCATTTTAGAAGCCTTGTATCGCGGACAAATTAACCCCGACGAGATCATTGTTCCGTCTCAGCCAGAATACCGTTCTATAAGCCAACAAGTGTCAGCGAAGACGCTGCATTGGCGTGAACGATTAGGTGAGGAAGTATTTCGTGAGCTAGAGGAATATTTTGACCTGTGCGATAGCGCAAATAGTATGCATGTGGAAGCTGCTTTCCTTCACGGGTTCAAGTTGGGAGCGAACCTTCTTATCGAGGTTATGAGCAATCGGGAGAAGTTGGTTCCAAATGCAGCTTCGAGTATGCCATTATGATGATAATACCGACATGCTAACCGTTATTGATGCGGACAGTATTATTTACCACTATCCCTGCTATAAAATTGAAAATGCTTAGAAATGCATTATGCTCAGGCGATTACCAGAGAAATGATGATGTACAGGGATTGAGTAAAATGCTGACTATATATTAAATATGAGAAGCGAATGTAGCAGTAACCTTCAGTCCATTCAATTTCAAATGGGCTAATCTTGAAGGCAAGATGCTGCTTGTTCGCTTCTCTTTTTTTGGTCTCCCAAATTCGCTTGTCAGGGTACGCCCCTAATCCCCCACCTATCATTAACAAATCCCGCTCCAACTTCTATTTCCCCCTACCCCAATACCCCATCCCGCGTCACCACACCAAACGCCTTCGCCAAGTCCGCCAGCTCCGAATCGGTAATGACTTGCTTGATGGCCCTTCCGCCGATCAGGTTGTAGACGGTTGCCGCTTTCTCTACGGTCTCGATCAGGCCGAAGGTTTCGTCCATGGTAGCGCCTGTGCCAAAGATGCCGTGATGCGGCCAGATGACAATGCGGTAGTCCTTCATTTTCTTGGCCGTTTCCCGGCCGATCTCATTACTGCCCGGAACCATCCAAGGCAGGATGCTTACGCCTTCCGGGAAGACCACAAGACATTCGGTACACATCTGCCACAGCGTCTTGGTGAACTTCCGTTCATCCAACTCATGAGTAAAGGTCATGGCAATGAGATTCGTAGCATGGGTATGCATCACGATGCGATGCTTGGGGTCTACCTTCAAACGCTCAATATGGCTCATAAAATGAGAGGCTAACTCACTGGTAGGTCTTGCGTCGTTACGTAGCCCCCACAGAATTTCTACTTGCTCTCCGTTAGCAGATACACGAACCACACCCAGGTTGGCTTCCGGGTCCTTGATCACGTTTCGGAAAT
This sequence comes from Paenibacillus sp. 1SOY10, assembly GCF_056836745.1. Lineage (NCBI taxonomy): Bacteria > Bacillati > Bacillota > Bacilli > Caryophanales > Paenibacillaceae > Paenibacillus > Paenibacillus sp. 1SOY10. The sequence continues at coordinate 783,163 of NZ_JBXENK010000001.1, forward strand.
ACTTGCCCGATCCGGTGACAATAAAGTATTTGCCTGCCAGTTCCTTGACCGGGAAAGCCAGTTCCAGAGAGCGTAAGGAACTGCGGATATCCATGTACTTGGCGACTTCCTCTTCATCCAGCAAATAGCTGATATTGCCACCATTCAGCTCATCCCAGCCCAAGGTCCACAGATGATGAGTAATCTCCGTCATTTCCTGAATAAAAGGAGCTTCTGTGCTTCCGATATAGCCGGACGTTTCACTTAAAGCTATTGTCATGATTTCTTCTCTCTCCTTAATTAATCGATAATAGCTATATTAGTTGAACTAAAGAAAGGCAACACAAGCAAGCGAGAAAAATGATTCTGAAGAAGCGGAGCGTTCGCCTTTGGGAATGGATTTCTACCTTATAAGAATTTATTGAATAAAAGAAATCCATGAGCAACAGCGATCGTAAGAACATTTTCTCGTCTGCTTCTTTGCTTTAATCATAAGTTCAACTTATATAGTTTATCTCTTGAGCAATACTTCCTGTTCGTGCTGCTTGACCTCGTTAAGCCATTGTTCCCTGACAGGTACGCCTTGCGAAGCACAATAATAATCCCATACGGCTCCGAATGGATAGGATTTAAATTCTTCAACCAAAGCCAAGCGAGAAGTGTAGTCGCCCGCCAGTTCAATCTGCCGGAGTTCTTCTAGCGGCTCCAGCATAGCTCGCAGCAACGCCTTGATCGTGTTCCGCGTTCCAATCACCCAGGCGGCCAGATGATTGATACTGCCGTCAAAGAAATCGAGGCCCAGGCTTGTCTTCGGCAATAAATCTCCCCGAACCAGTTCACGTGCGATCTCCAGCAATTCATCATCCATAGTCACAACATGATCGCTATCCCAACGAACCGGACGGCTGACATGCAGCAGCAAATGCTTGTTGAATAATAGAATCGACGACAGCTTGTTGCTGATGACCTCCGTAGGATGAAAATGCCCTGCATCTAGGGTAATCGCCTTACCACGCGATATGCCGTATCCCATATAGAACTCATGCGAGCCTACGACATAGCTCTCCGAGCCGATGCCGAACAGCTTGCTCTCCACGCCATCTATATTAAATTGTTCATCAATCGGTTCGCTGAAAATTTCGTCGAGCGAAGCGGCCAGCCGTTGTCTTGGTGCCAGACGATCCACCGGTGTATCCTTGTAGCCATCCGGTACCCAAAAATTCGTGAAGCACGTCTGACCCAACTCACGGCCGAAATGCTCGGCAATCTTGCGGGATGCCTTGCCATGACGTATCCAGAACTCGCGAATCTCATCGTTCGCATGACTCAAGGTGAACCCATCCGCCGCATTCGGGTGAGAGAAATATGTAGGGTTAAAATCAAGACCCAAGCCCTGCTCCTTCGCCCAATCCACCCATTTCTGGAAATGGCGCGGCTCTAGCTCATCCAGATCAACCTGCTCATCCGTATCTGCGTAGATAGCATGCAGATTGACCTTATGCTTACCTGGAATAAGGGATAACGCCTTCTCCAGATCCTCACGCAGCTCTTGTGGAGTGCTTGCCCGGCCTGGATAGCTGCCTGTGACGGCAATGCCGCCGCTAAGCTCCTTGTCAGAGAACAGAAAGCCTCGCACATCATCCCCCTGCCAGCAATGCAGAGAAATTTTGACCTCAGCGAGTTTCTTTAAGACTTGATCTACATCAATACCATGGGATTCATATAACTTCTTGGCTTCGTTATAGCTGTTCATTATGCTCTGATCCATGCGATTCGTCCCCTTTCTTCTATTGCACATCTTCCTATTTAATGGTTCCGGACTTCGGCTGTCTTGTTCACTTTGTTCCAGCGCTCGACGATTCGCCCCAAATCCTGAATCGGCTCCGGCTTGTAATATCTAATATCAAATGAGTTCAAAATGACTTCTCGTGCGTCCTTCATATCCGGTAGGATATCGCTACTAATCATCTGTACAGCCAAATTCCCTAGCGCGGTTGACTCGGTGGGTCCCGCCGAAACTTCCCGTTCCAGCACATTCGCAGTAAGCTGACAGAGTAATTCATTGTTCGCTCCCCCGCCAACGATTTGCAGCAGATCAATGGATTGGCCGATCAACTGCTCCAGTTCCTCCAAATAACTGCGGTAGGACAAGGCCAGACTGTCAAAAATACAGCGTGCCACTTGCCCGATGCTCTCCGGAACAGGCTCGCCAAGCTGCTCGCAGGCCCTGTGAATTTCCTCAATCATATGCTCCGGGTGCAGAAATCTGTCATGATTACATGGAATCAAGCTGCGAAAGGGCTCAGCCGTCGCCGCCATTTCAGCTAACTCTGCAAAGCTGTACCTATTCCCATCCAGCAGCCGCACCTCCTGAATCAGCCAAAGTCCCATAATGTTCTTCAGGAAACGGAATGTCCCATACGCTCCCCATTCGTTGGTATAATTCGCAGCCATAGCCCGGGCATGATTCAGCGGCTGCTCCAGCTCAACCCCCAGCAGCGACCAGGTTCCGCTGCTAAGATAGGCGGCATGACGCCCCTTGGCCGCCGGGGTGCCAAGCACCGCGGAAGCGGTATCATGAGTAGCCACAACAATAACGCGACACTCCGGCAGATGGTACTGCTCCATTAGCTCTGGTCGAAGCGAGCCAAGCTCAATGCCCGGCTCGATTAATCCCGGGAACTGCTCCTTGCGCAAGCCAAGCAGTTCCAACAGCTCGGTATCATAGTCACGCGTATCCAGATTCAATAACTGCATCGTTGAAGCATTCGTCGCTTCGTTTCCTTTTTTCCCAGTTAACAAATAATATAAATAATCCGGCACCATCAGGAGGCTATCCGTACGGGACAGCTCGTCACGATCATGCACATACAACTGATATAGCGTATTAAAATTCAACTGCTGAATGCCCGTCTTACCGTACACCGTTGCAGGCGAAATCTCTTCGGCTAGACGCTCCATCGCATGCTCTGTCCGGCGGTCGCGGTAAGCGTAGACCTCCTGAATTCGGTGGCCTGAGTGATCCAGCAGTACATAATCTACAGCCCAGGTGTCAATTCCCAGCGTGCATTGCTCGACTCCCTCCGCCTTTGCCTGCTCAAGCCCGGTGATAATCTCACCAAACAGGTAGTCGATATCCCAAAAGCAAGAGCCGTCCCGCTCATGGAACCCGTTGGCAAAACGATGGATTTCTCTTAATTTGATGTTACCGTCCTGAAGCGTTCCCAGCACCAATCTTCCGCTAGAAGCGCCGATATCAATGGCCATATGATAGGTCATAGAATACTCTCCCGGTTTATGTTTTATATTTCTATCCTATTCGCGCCATTCTTTGTTGTCAACGATTTAAAGATTATTTTTGTTGTTTTTATTTGTTTTATGATCATTATAAGTCAATGTAACATCAAAAATCTTTGTTCTTGTTGCAAACACAGAAAATTTATTCCATACTTAATGAAAAGCAGGTGTCAGAAAGGAAATGTTATGTTAGCTGCCGAAAGACGAAAGAAAATTATAGAGTTGGCGCATCAGGAAAAAAGAGTGCTGGTATCCGTTCTCAGCCGCATGTTTGATGTCACTGAAGAGACCATCCGCCGCGATCTGGAGAAGCTGGAGAAGGAAGGCATTGTCACCAGGACTTACGGAGGGGCTATGCTGAACCGGCATACGAATGAAGACCTTCCGTTTACCGCTCGCAATATTATGAATACGGAGATCAAGCAAGATATCGCGATCAAGGCGATGGAGTTAATCAATGAAGGCGACACGATGATGGTAGACCCCAGCTCCACCTCATTTGAATTGTTGAAGCTGTTGATCAATAAGAACAACCTGACCGTAATCACGAATTCCGTTCATATTTTGAATGACTTCTCCGGATCAGAGATGAACATTGTCTCCACAGGCGGCCATTTGAGACCACGCTCGTCGTCCCTCGTCGGTCCGGTGGCCCACCATACACTGCAACGCTACAACGTAGATAAGGCGATCATCAGCTGCAAAGGCATGGACCTGGACAAAGGAATTACGGAGTCCAATGAGCCTGAATGTGAGTTAAAAAAATATATGCTCCAGCAGTCCGACAAAGTCATTCTGCTTGCGGATCATACCAAGTTTGATAAAGTGGCCTTTACCGTGCTGAGTGACCTGGAACGAGTGGATTATCTGGTTACGGATCAGAAGCCATCTGAACCTTGGATACGCAGATTGGCAGAGCTGAATATTGAGTTGATTTATTGACTCAACGGTATACCCTGTCGAGAGGACTCGAACCTCGATGGGGGGGAGGGTCAACCCGGACAAGTTAAAGAGAATCAGGCAAAAATCATTTCCCTATAGGGCCGAACTGAAAAACGTATAAAATTAAGGAACTCCAGCGTTTCTCATCGCCTGTTCTTAATGTCATAAGTTTTCTCGGTAAATCACCAAAAGTGAACAAAATTGGACATCTAAAAGAAAACGTAGAGAGCAACACCTAAAGCAGCCTTGCCCGACTTTCAACTGACAAACTATAGAGTAGCCTAACGCTTGGGAACAGCGAGCGTGGTCAGATACAGTGGATATTTCTACAAACATGGTTGATCCAAAGACGGGCAAATATGACGAACTGCCTCATATTGGGCCTGGAAATATCGAGTCTTTTACAGGAATTTTAAGAAATGTAAGATATGTGCGAGAAGAAAGTCTGATAAGTAGTAAATTTCACTTTCGTAGTGGTGATATTATTTATAGTAAAATAAGGCCTAATTTAGCAAAATATGCACTTATAAATTTTGAAGGATTAGCCAGTGCTGATGCATATGTTCTTAACTCAAAAAATGGCTTAGAACAGTACTTTTTATACAGAATCTTACAGAACAAAGACTTTTATGATTATTCTGTTTCTGTTTCACAACGGACAGGTATGCCAAAAATAAACCGAGAAGAATTAAATAAATATAAATTCCTTATGCCCTGTTCGAAAGAACAAACTGCTATCGGCAATTTTTTCAGTACCCTCGACGAGACTATCACTCTGTATAAGCGTAAGCTGGAAGGGCTGCATAAATTGAAAAAAGGCTACTTGCAGCAGATGTTTCCACAAGCCGGGGGGCGTGTACCGCGAGTTAGGTTTGATGGGTTTAGCGGGGAGTGGGAAAACCAAAAATTAGGTAATATTTCAATGAAAGTATTGGAAAAGAACAAAAATAATCACTTTAGCGAAACTTTCACTAATTCCGCAGAACACGGCATAGTCACTCAAAAAGATTTTTTTTATAAGGACATATCCAACTTTAAAAATTTAGATAGTTATTTTATAGTGAATCCTGATGATTTTGTATATAATCCTAGAATTTCAAATTTCGCCCCTGTTGGCCCGATTAAAAGAAATAAACTTGGACGAGTAGGGGTGATGTCTCCATTGTATTATGTTTTTCGAGTGCTTAAGGGCGATCATACTTATATAGAAAAATATTTTGAAAGTGTTTATTGGCATGAGTTCATGAAGATGAACGGCGATAATGGAGTGCGTTCAGATAGGTTTAACATAAAAGACAGCGTTCTTGAAGAGATGCCTATTCCATTTCCGAGCGTTAAGGAACAAACTGTAATTGGTAATTTCTTTCGCAATCTTGACGAACAAATAACCGCCCAAGTAGCAAAGCTCGAACGGCTTCAACAGCTAAAAACTGCTTACCTCAAAAAAATGTTTATATAGCTATTGAAGTCCTCCTGCATAATGGAGAGGGTACATTGCCACCAAATTATGTAGGAGGACTTTTACTGTGCACAACAAGAACAAAATTACGATTTTTCACAAGTATTTTACTGAATGGATTGAGGTGTACAAACTTGGAGCAGTACGCCCCATCACCTATAAAAAATACTTAATGACCTCACGACGGCTTACCGAGCTTGCTCCAAATCTAAAAATCTGCGAGCTTGATAAACGAACTTACCAGGCCCTTATTAATGAGTACGCCCAAACCCACGAGAAACAGACGACCATGGACTTCCATAACCATTTAAAAAGCGTTATATTGGATGCCATCGATGAGGGCCTTCTCACAACAGACCCTACCCGCAAGGCTATTATAAAAGGTAAACCGCCTGTTGATAAGAAACCGAAATTTTTGAGCCAGTTTGAACTTCAAGCTTTGCTTAAAAATCTCACCTTACTGGATAAACCAAACTGGGACTGGCTTATTCTGCTTATTTCAAAGACTGGGTTAAGATTTTCAGAAGCGCTAGCTCTGACCCCAAGTGATTTTGATTTAGTCCAACAAAAAATAAAAATTACAAAAACATGGAATTACAAAAATGCTAGTGGTGGATTCGGAGAAACTAAAAATTTTTCTTCAAAACGAACTCTGCCGATTGACCCGCAACTCTGCATACAGTTTTCTAAACTGGTTCATGGCTTACCCGAAGATGAGCCAATTTTCGTAAGCGGAAGAGTTTTCAATTCTACGGTTAACAGTCGTTTAAAAAAGCTGTGCAAAAAAGCTGGTGTGCCCGTAATTTCTTTGCACAGCCTCAGACACACCCATGCCTCACTTTTAATTTTCGCCGGCGTATCCATTGCTAGTATCGCCAAGAGGTTGGGACATTCCAGCGTAACCACTACGCAGGAAACATATCTACATATCATTCAGGAATTAGAGAATCAAGATAACGATAAAATTGTACGGCATTTATCGGCTCTCATATAAACATTCTTTGCATATACGCCGCCTTAAGCTTTTTTAGCTGTTCGAGATTTACAGCTTGGGCGGTTATTTGCTCGTCCAGAACAAGTAAAAAGTCACCAATGGCAGCTTGCTCATTGCTGCACGGTACTGTTACATATATTTCTTTCAACAGGGGGAACTTTAAATTCCATGTATCTGAAGTTAATCCTTGTGAGAATGAATGAAAAATTTCAATAATTTTAGCCAATTTGAACATATACGAAATAAACAACGAATTTATTCCCTCTTTGGGTGTAATAACCGTATACGCAGGGCTTAAAATACCGGAGTAATTTGAGACGCCGCTTGCACCTTGCCACATTCGCATGGAGTTATACGCAATATCTCCTACCGATACTTTTTTATAATTGGATTTATTCGCACTCGAATTATCTTTACGTTCTAATTCACTTGCCCTTATTACGCCAGAATTTATTGTAACAGAAATCAATTCGCCTTCAGAACTTCTTTCGTTACGCTCTTTGAATAATTCTCCCAGCTTCTTCTCCTTCCACTCCACGCTAAACCCACCAAACCTAACACGTGGTACACGTGCCCCCGCTTGTGGAAACATCTGCTGCAAGTAGCCTTTTTTCAATTTATGCAGCCCTTCCAGCTTACGCTTATACAGAGTGATAGTCTCGTCGAGGGTACGGAATACTGATCCGATTTTCGCTTGTTCATCACTATTCATAGGTACTCCAATTTCAACTTTCGCTAAGTCATTTGAGTTAATTGTAGGATAACTTGTACCATTACTTCTATCTAGGACAGTTTTAACGAATAACTCTTCTTGCACACGGCTAAGCAAAAAATAACTATTAATACTTGGTCTTATCTGTGCATAGCCAGTTGAGAAAACATAGTTATTATAAGGTAAATCATATAAATAATTGTTTTTTTGATAAGGACGAACTGTTTGAAAAAAGACATCTCCTCTTTGTGCTAACCGTTGTGCTCTGGAAGGTGCAGATTCTTTTGATTCAGTACGATGAGTAATCAATTCAGTACCTACAACAGATTCCAAATCAATGTATTCAAACTCGTCTGGCAATATTGATTTAGGATTTAATTCAGCGATCTCCCCCAGCTTTCGCTGTTCCCAAGCGTCAGTGAAACCATTAAATCGGATTTCAGGTACTAAATGTTTGTTTTTTGTCATGATCACTACCACCTCAAATAAAAATTCGCTTTGTTGCCTCAATAAGCTCTTTAGTTTCATCAGTCATAGCAAGCTCATCAAGCAAGGCTAAAAATTCCGTTTCTTTTTGTTTTATTTGCAAATTTAAGTCCAGCATTTCACGTCCCAGTGCAACAATGTCAATTTGCTCTTCTTCCTCGAAAGTATCTACATAGCGAGGAATGTTGAGATTGTAGTCATTCGCCACGATCTCATCAAAATTTGCTAAATGTGCGTATTTAGTAATTTCTTCACGCTTTTTATAGGCATCAACAATTGTTGAAATATTTTGCTGACATAAGATATTTTGATTCTTCTGTTTTTCATAATCGTTAGAAGCATCAATGAAAAGCACATCACGACTCGCACGGTTTTTCTTCAAGATAAGCACAACCGTTGGTATGCTTGTTCCATAGAAAATATTAGCTGGCAAGCCGATTACAGCTTCTATTGCGCCCATTTCAAGAAGCACCTTGCGAATAACGCCCTCGGCAGCACCACGGAACAAAACACCATGCGGCAGTACAATTCCCATCGTGCCACTGTCTTTTAGGTGGTAGTAGCCATGTAGCAAGAACGCAAAATCGGCTTTGGATTTTGGTGCGAGTTTTCCATATTGTTCGAAACGTGGATCACTTAAAAACTTTTCGGAAGCACTCCAATTTGCAGAGTATGGAGGATTCATAACAACCGCGTTGAAAAGGAATGGTTCGTCTGTCGGCCAATCTGCATCTAACGTATCACCATTATTGAGCCGCATTTGCTCACGATCAACGTTGTGTAAAATTAAATTCATTCGAGCGAGATTGTACGTGGTGGTGTTTAGCTCTTGTCCGTGAAAATAGACCTTTTCCGGATTACTCAGAAACTGACGGATATTCAACATCAGCGAGCCCGAACCCATAGCCGGGTCGTAAATATGGAATGGTGCTAGTTCCTCTTGCCCGATACTAACAATCTTTGAAATAATTTTCGAAACAGCTTGCGGGGTATAGAATTCTCCTGCTTTCTTGCCTGCTCCTGCGGCAAATTGGGCAATAAGGTATTCATAAGCATCGCCAATAACATCCCCTTCATGCCCAAACAAGTCTATCTCATCTAAAGCTTTTATAACCTCCATGATGGTTGTATTTTTTTGCTGTGCGTGTGATCCGAGCTTCGTAGAGTTTAGGTCAACATCATCAAACAAGCTTTCAAAATTTTCACCTTGACGAGAAAGCTCGATAAAGGCAGTCTGCAAATCGTCTATTTGAAATTCATATTGTGATGCTTTATTACGGAGAAGTAAAAAGAGATACTGCGGCTCTATAAAATACCCAAGTTTGCGGTGCATGGTGTTCTTTAACTCTTCGACATCATCGTTATACCAATCCATAAGCTCGTCAAATTGTATGTCACGAGATGGGTATTCTTCGGGTTTTCCGTTTGCTTCTTCGTACACAGCGCGTAGCTCTAAGTCGGAAAGATACTTATAAAAAACAAGACCGAGCAAATAATTTTTATACTCGCTCGCATCCATTTTCCCTCTAAGAATATCGGCGCTTGCCCATAATTGTTGCTCTAGATGGCTCATATATTTACTTCCTTCCTATAGACAGATTATTTAAAAGTTGGTTGCAGGCATAAACATTAATTTGCGCTTACATTATTCGTAGACCAGTTGAATTTCTGTACGGCGCTTTTTAACTCTTCTTTCTTGTTTACATTATCTAATATGCTGGTGACTAAAGTATACAATGCTCCAAAGTACTCAAGTGCATCTTCCTCGCTTCCATCGCCATGTATTATTTCGCTAAGCTGCCTGAAAAGCTCATATCCGTTTGTAGAGAAAGAGACTGGGATAATTGAGTGCTGCTGATCGACCTCTTTCAATATGTCAGAAAAAGGACGTCTCTTCCCATTTGTTGTATGAATAATGATGTTATTGGCATTTGCAATGCTATAGGTTATAGATTCATATACCTTTCTTAGATATATAACTGCACCTGAACCAAGTTCATCTCTGTATGCTCGCTTTGCTTTTTCTAGCCATTCACTAAATTCTCCATATTTCTCAAACTGCAGCTTAACATTTTCGGTTAATTTTTCTCTAAAATGCAATATGCGTACTTTAGGTGACTGATACCGAAAATCCTCTTCAGCTTCGACTAAAAACCAGGTATGGACAACTGAACCACAATTGCAATGCAAAATGCAATCAATGCTAATGACTTGTTTATTTACAACAATTCCTCGAAGCTCTTGCCCTTTAATAGAATTAAAAGTGCGTAAATCTTCACATTCTGTACAGTAGTAATTCAGAGATATTTGTCCAGCATCCAAAATGATATGTTTCCCAATTAGGAGGGAGATATCGTCCTCATTCTCATCGCTATATTCATAGTCTTCGCTTTCTTCTGGAATCCAGAACGTGTCGACTTGTTGGTAATCCTCCGCTGGCGGTTTTCTCAATAGTTTACTCAAATCCATATCATGCCCACCCTCTAACACTCATCTCTTAGTGGTAGTAATTTTTCATCTAAAATATTTTTCCAATACTGCTCTATAACGAGAAGACGCTTTCTATATTTTTCGTTAAATGTAGCCTCAAAATCATCTTTGCTTAAGCTTGATGCTTCGCTTATTACATTGACAAAGGGCACAATCCCACTATTTGGACGATACTCGTTAAAGCTGGTTTGCAGGTTAGCTATAGGCACTTTCAATATCTCAGCAGTATTCTGTAGTATATTATCAATCTCTTCAGCGAAATAAGCTATCCAATCCTTTGTTGGTCGATTGTTGTCAATGATGTTTAAGATAGCGTTGTATATTACCTGAACGGATGCGTGTTTTGTATTAATCTCTTGCATGATTTTTTCGCGCAAAGCATTTTTATCTGTTTTATCCGTGGACTTCTGATATTTGCTCAGAAGCTGATTTATGTAGAAGCTATCAATGCGTTCCTCATGCACAGCCCTTTGTTCGCTCGTAAATTCAATGTCTTGGAGCAAGTTATCCATCTCGTCTCCAGTTTGACCCTCTAATTCGACTCGAATCTCGGCTTTCAAATTTTCACAATATCCTCTTTCCTTGGGAAGTGCTTTCGTAATATGTTCAAGTTTTGTATAATCCTCTTCGTAATTCTCATAGCTTTTTATGGCTCTTTGGATTTTTTCAAGTTTTTGATAGGCTCTTACTTGTTCAATCTTGTTTTTAATGTTATTGGAATCGCATTCCAATTTTTCTTTTGCTTGTTGAAGTTCCTCGTAGGCTTCTATATATCCAACTTTCACTTGGGCATATTCTTTCGGCACTAGGGCTTCCCAATTTTGCTGTTGGTTCGTAAATAGCCGGATGGCATCCTCCACATTTTTTCGCATAGTGGCAGGTTTTCGGAACAATACCACAATACCGTGCTCTTTCCCAGGCGCAATGCGATTGGTACGTGAAAATGCCTGTAGCAGCTTTTGATATTTCAGTTCCCGGTCAACATACAAAGTCTGTATCGTAGGCGCATCAAATCCCGTCAACAGACGGTCAACAACAATAACCATATCAAGCCATTTTCCGTCCTTTTGATATAAAGCATCTTTCCGTGCTAAGCGGTTATTAATATTTTTATTAAACAGATCGAGATCTGCGTAGTTCGTGCCAAAAACAGTATTGTATTCCTGCATAATGGCATTAACTTCTGCTTGCGCTTTGTTCATCTCACCTTGATTTTCGTTAATGGAATATGTAATGGTCACTCTTGGAAAATCAGGATCACGGAGTGTATGACGTTCATCTAACTCATGCCCATTTAACAGAGTTCCTTTTTTTTTCATTTTTTGTAGCTTATGATAAATAAGCTTGGCTTGAGTAATGGAGTGTGTTGTTAGAACAGCGCTCATAGTCGGATAGCCATTTATTACCTTAAAACGTTCTATCACGGATGAACGCTTAAATATTTTTTTTAGCATGGCTTCAATATAATCGTCACACTCAAATAATTCTCTGTCTTGTAATGCCTCTTTTTCAATATCTGTCATGTCGGCAAGCTTTTTGCTCGGATCGATCTTCGGGTATTTTCCTTTGACTGTTTTATACAAAAATTCTGCTTTACTATCCTCATTCAATAGGCAATGATATTCCACTTGAAAGTTCAAGACAGAATTATCGTCCATCGCGTTTTTCGTTGTGTATGCATGCAGTAAGTTGCCATACTGCTGTTTCGTTGTTCTTGCAAATGTTCCGTTTTCTTGTTTTTGGTTTTCATTAAAAATTGGCGTGCCAGTTAAACCAAACCATGTTGAGTTAGGCAGAAGTTTTTTAATCTCTTTCATCTGCTCATCGCTGACTGCACGATGACACTCATCTACTACAAAAACAATGTGTTCGCTTTTAAGCTTCTCAAATTTATTATTTTCCGTTTCTTTAGCATCTCTAACAGCCGCACTCAATTTTTGGATGGTTGTGACGATAATGGTGTTGTTATTTTTTTTACTTAGTAAGCTATTGCTTAGCTTACGTTGATTATCAACGCCGACAATTAGCGCATTCTCTGTAATATTGCCCGATGCCAAGCCTGTGTGAAACTCAGATGCAAATTTACTAAACTCATCTTTGGTTTGGCTGTCTAAATCTGTTCGATCAACAACCATAACGGTTCGGTCTACACCGATGGATGTCTGTGCTAAAAGCTTGGTTGCCACGAAACTTGTTATTGTTTTCCCTGAGCCAGTAGCATGCCAAATAAAGCCACCCTCATGCTTCGCCGCTTGACCAATAATCTTTTGAATAGCATGAACTTGATACGGTCTTAAAACCATCAAAAACTTATGGCTTTTCTGATCATCCACCAAAATAGTGAATTTGCTAATTAATTCGTGGGCAGTAGGGATACGTAAAACCTGCCTTGTGAAATCGTAAAGATTTTCGACGGGCTCATTATCCGACGTTCTCCAGTTGAACAGAAATTTCTTTGCGGCTTCAAAAGCTTTTGAGGTGTTAGCTACAGGTCGTGCAAAGTATTTCGTTGATACTTTGTTACTTATTACGAAAATTTGGGTAGTCGAAAAAATGCCATCAAAAAATCCAACTTCTGCATAACGCTGTATTTGCTCGAACGCTTGCATGTATCCATCTTTGGCAGATTCAGCTTTTAATTCAACATGAATAAGTGGCAAACCATTTATCAATAAGGTTACATCACCACGAGTATCAGTATTTGTATCTGGTGTAACTTGGTTTACCACTTCATAGCTTGAAATTCCGCCAGCAATATCCTTATTACTGAATAGCACAAGCGACACCCTGCCACGTTTCACATCTTCTCGCTCAACATGAATGGCAGCAACACCATTTTCACCTCGTAGCCATTGAGAAGCGTTAAAGGGAGTAGCTGTCAGTCGGCTAAATTCAACCTTTAGCTGTTCAAACTCTTTCTCTGTAAGCGGTACACCATCTAGTCGCGCCAGATTAATGCGATTGATATGTTTTCGCAAATTATCCCACAGAGCAGCTTCTGTTTTTAAATCACCACGATATGTCCATTGGTTTTCCCGTTTAGTTAAGATCTCAATGAAACTCTTTTCTGTTTGGGCTTCATAGTTCATTGATTAATCCTCCGTAATAAAATTTTTCTGACTTTTTACCGCCATGAAGACTATTTAATTTGGAATGATTGTAACACTCTCTTCAAACTTGGTGTTAAAGAAAGTATCCTCTAGAGCGTGTTTGCAAACTAAGATGAAGTAAGCATCATGCTTGATAACACTATCATTCCTCTTTATTAACACCTTACATATTCAAAGAAATAGCAGTGCTAAACTATCTGACGACCACGTAGAAAGCTTTAATGAGTAACAGCCTCAGACCTGTTTCATCTACTTTCCAATCAACATACAGCCATATGCACCTCGTTCTTCGCCTCACTATAATTAAATTCCCTTATTCATCGCTCTGAAAATCCTAGTCTATTCCGTCCAATTTAGACTCACCCTATGACCTGCACCTGTAATTGGTATATATGTAGATTAGAGCTTAATTTCGACGCTTTCTGTCATTTTCCTTTTTTACAAATTGCAAATTAAAAATATACAACAAGCTATGTAAAAAAGGATCTTGAATAACGTCAAAAGACGAATTCAAGATCCTGAGTATTTATAATAATGCGGTCGAGAGGACTCGAACCTCCACGGGGGTTAGCCCACACGGACCTGAACCGTGCGCGTCTGCCAATTCCGCCACGACCGCGTATCTCGTTGTCGCCTTCACCAAGAAATGCGGCAACGAAATTTATGATATCACGTATAAGCAAGCGAGTCAACAAAAATGTGAATTGGCCCAAATCCAGCAGCGCTTACGAAAACATACTCGGGAGCTGATCCAAGTGCTGCCCCGTCCCCTGCATACTGTCCCTTCATGCTGATACTAGACGAGTTGAGACGAGTTGGAAATCCTCCCACTAATATGAGGAAAATGGCTGATTTTCAAGGTTTAACTGGAGGATTTCCTGCTAAATGGGAGTCTCTACAGGAAAGTAATCAGCAGCAACACCACAGCCAAAATGCCGGCAATGTACATCAGGCTTAGACTTAGCCAATTTCGGCCCGTCTGCTGGGTATAGCGGGAGTTCTCTTCTTTATTGCCCTGAGAGCGTCCAATCATGATTGTGAAGACCAGAGCCAACACTACAGCCAGAATAATAATTAAATACAGCCATTCCACAAGTATCACCTGCCCATGCCTCATAATGACAACGCTATACAGATTGAAGTGAGCCCAACTCAACCTTGGGTCCATTATATCGAAAGCGCTGTCTTTATGCATCCTATATGCGCAGTTCTTCTCCCGGCTTTGCAAAGAGAAAACGCAACATAGGACTTATCAGCGGATGCAGCACGGAAACATGACCTTCCCCGGTAAATTCGCTCCATTCCAGCCTGCTAAAGGCTTGATTGCGGTAAGGAAGCAGCCCACGGTAATACTCCTGGGCCGATTCGTAGATTCTATCATCCTGTGTCCCCACCATGATCATAAGCTCAGGCCCATGATCCAGCGAGCCTTCTCGCTGCTCCCATTCGGGGAGACGACGGAACAGCAGGCGGTCATCCCACCAAAGTGACGGGCTACCTGCGATATAAGAACGGAACATGTGGGGACGTGTCATCAGGGTATGGAGCGTGAAATATCCCCCAAGCGAGTGGCCAAACAACGACTGCCGCGAGCGATCAATGGGCAAACGCTGAGCAATCAGGGGCATCAACTCTTGTTCGATAAAATCAAGGAAGAACTCCGCTCCCCCATTTACCGGCCAGGCAGAGCCATCCGGGCGAAGCCCGTCCCGCTTGGCAAGCGTGGTCAGGTCGTAGAACCGCCGTTCTGCCACAAAGGGCCCCTCCGCTGGATAACCAATTCCTACGATCACCCCAGGCGGCAAGCCGCGAGGATGTCGCGTCACCAGCCGCATCGCTTCGGCCAAGGAACCGAAATAGGCGTTGCCATCCACGGCATACAATACCGGATAACCCTCAGGCGGAGCGGGCTTCAACGGAATATGGACGAAGATGCGGTAGGATAGTCCGGTAATGCCTGACACCAGGTCAATCTGCTCGGTGCCCAGCACAGTATAGGGGACTCCCCCAGCGCCTTCGGTAGGTACTGAGCCGGGGGAGGCTCCCCACACATTCCCGGAGGACGTTCCTAAACCACTCTCCGCATATCGATCCCGATCTGTGTGAGGAAATAACCAAGCCAAGGCTTCAGGAAATTGCTTGGCCATAAAGATGAAGTCATGCGTACCGCCATCCACAATCTCCAGCTTCAGCGACTGCGAATGTATCCCGCGAGCACGCCACTCGCGGCATAACGCGAGTGTATTCGGAACCATCTCGCGCTGACGATTCACCTTACTCTGCCCCTCCCGGTTCCCTACGGAGACATAGAAGGCCTGTTCCTTCGATGGAACAGGCCACTGCGCAAGCTGCGCCAGTGCCCCTTCGTACCAGAGGGAGGCAGATAGGAGACCGAAGCGGCCAAAGGCATCTGGCCGGAAATAAGCACCGAATAAAGAGATCAGTCCTCCGAGCGAGCCGCCGATAAGCCCCGTATGAGCAGGCTCCGGCTTTGTGCGATAGACCGAATCGATCCAGGGCTTGATTGAATCGGCCAGTTCATCCACATAAGCCCGCCCTGCTCCCCCGAATACCGGGCGTCCCTCCGTCACGGCATCGGTCGGCCAAGGCGTATATTCATCGTTGCGGTAAGCGGAATGGACACCGATTACGATGACCTCTTCGACCTTCTCTTCACAGAAGAGCCGCTCCATATAACGGAAGCAGGCTCCCATCAGCTTGCCTCCGTCATGCACATACACCGTAGGGTAAGACCGCTCCGATATCGCATAGGTAGGAGGAAGATAGATGGTCAGCTTGCGACCCTCCCACTCCCTGTCTTCCATAGTAGATTGTACATTCACGCGTGACTCCTCCTTTTCATTAAAGTTCATGCTCTACCTCTTCCCGGCTTACTTCCCTGAATCAACAGATAGACGAAATAGGGGGCACCGATCACGGAAATGACCACGCCTACGGGAAGCTGTGCTGGCAGGAAGAAGGTTCGACCGATAAAATCACCCGCCAGCACCAGGACCATCCCCAGCAGTCCGGCAAGCGGAAGAGCGAGACGGTTGTGAATGCCCACCAGACGATAAGCGATATGTGGCGCAATCAGGCCCACGAATCCAATCGTTCCTGCGACCGCCACCGTGGCGGCAGTCAGGCCCACGCTCATCCCCAGCAGGATGTTGCGCGTCTGCTTCAGTCCCATGCCCAAGCCCACCAGACTGTCGTCATTCAGACGAAGCAGATCCAGACGCCGGGATTGCCCCCATAATAAGGGCGCCAATATCAGCAGCCAAGGCAAAATGGTCTGAATATACAGCCAGTTGGCTGTATTCAAATTACCGGAAAGCCACATCGCCGCTCTCTCGAAATCCTGCGGATTCATCTTGAGCGAAACATACATCGTCATCGCTCCAAATCCCAGATTCACAGCAATCCCCACTAAAATCAGCCTACGCGGATCAAAGTTCCCTCGATGCTGAGCCAGCAGGTAGATCAAGCTCATCGAGAGCATCCCTCCGATGATCCCGAATATTGGCATAGCCATGACTGCCAAATTCCCCGTTAAGGAGATCATCCCCTGGAAGGAGAACATGAACAACACGACGAACAGACTGGCCCCGCTGTGGATGCCCAGAATGCCGGGATCGGCCAGCGGATTGCGGGTCAAGCTCTGAACGGCTGCCCCCGACAGGCCAAGAGCGAACCCAACCATCGCCCCCAGCACAATACGAGGCAAGCGGAATTGGAACACAACCAATTCAAAATCATTATTTTGACTCATTCCAAGTAAGGTCTTCAGGACCTCAGGAACGCTGACATCGAATTCACCATTCGTCATTCCCAGGTAAATCAGCAGACCAGCCAGCAATAAAGCAACTAAATAAGGAAGCCCTCGGCGGCTCATATTCTTCCACCCTTTCTCTTGATTAGATAGAGGAAGAACGGTACGCCAAATAGAGCGGTTACTACCCCAATCGGCGTCTCGAACGGGGCATTCAGGAACCGGGACAAAATATCGCAGAAGGCCAGGAATAGACCACCTAGTACCGCCGACAGGGGCAAGACCAGCCGGGTGCTGCGAACTGCCAGCCTGCGAGCAATATGCGGAATAACAAGACCAATGAATGCGATCTTCCCGGCGATGGCAACCGTAATGCCTGACAGCAAAGTGACACCAATCATGGCCAGTACCTTCACCAGTCTGGTCCGTACGCCCAATCCCTCAGCCTGCTCCTCGCCAAGGGAGAGCAGCGTAATGGAGCGGGACAGGCCGAATACAAGCAGGCCACCGACAAGTACGAACGGCAGAGACAACTTGATAAGCTCGGGGTCTAGCTGATAGAGACGCGAGTTGTACCAGAAGCTGATTTTTTGAGGAATATGATAGTACAGTGCCAAAGCATCCGCCGTTCCGTTCAGGAACATCCCGACCAGCGTCCCCAGAATGGCCAGGGTCACCGGGTCACCTCTTCCCGGCAGCATCCGCAGCAGACCAAATACGAGAGCCGCCCCCAAGGCCGAGCCGATCAGCGAGAAACCAATGAGTCCCACTCCCCCTCCGCTTGAGGGGAGGAAGATCATGGCCAGAGTCACGGCAAATACCGAGCCGTCCAGCACCCCCATTAACGATGGAGAAGCCAGGTCATTGCGGGTAATGCTCTGCATCACCACACCCGACAAAGCCAGACATGCCCCGATGAGCAGCGCCCCGAATACCCGGGGAAGCCGCGAGTGGCGAATGACCTGATGATCCACATTTCCCGGATCGAACTGAACGATGGCATGCCAAACATCAATGGGTTGAATAGACTTGGCTCCGTACAGAACGGAGCCCACAACGAGTAATAGAGCGATTGCCGGTGCCAATCCGAGGATTAACACCGGCAATCGATTAGATAAGCGCATCAATGAACCACCCATTTCACCTTATTCCAGGTTAGCGAGGAATGCCTTGAGGAGTTGAACCTTGCTGTACGCGGTTCCTCCTTGAGCTAGCGGATCGACTACATTGACATGCAATTGGTCATTCTTCACCGCTTCAATGCTGGAGAAGATCGGGTTCGCCTTCAGCTTGTCCAGCGCATCCGTGGCGTTGGCATTCTCATCCTCAGAGAATTGAATATAGAGCACGTCCGGATTCATCTCGGCCAGCTTCTCCACGGAGATCGTCGCCTGCTTCTCGGCGGCAGCAATCTCAGCCGGAGGCGTAATGCCCAGATCGGTATAGAGAATCGGATTGAAGAACAAGTCCGGTCCGTAAATGGCGAGCTCTCCACCCCGAATCCGGATAATGGCCACGCTCTTATCCTTCATGGAGGCCTCTATTTTAGCTTTACCGGTCTCCAGGTCTTGCTTGTACTGTTCAATAATCTGACCAGCCTCGCTCTCCTTGCCGGACAACTCGCCAAGCAGTGTCAGGTTAGCTTCCCAGTTCGTCGAGACATGGGAATACGGAATCGTAACAGCAATCTGCTCCAGCTTCTGCACAACCGCCTCATCGAACTTCGAGGTTCCGAGAATAACATCGGGCTTGAGTGACAGTATTTTCTCGAAGTTAGGCTCCGTCTTCTCTCCGATGGATTCAGCCTTGTCTGCAATGGAGGCATACAGCGGTGGGAACTCGCCGGAGAAAGAGACCATGCCGACAGGGTGAACATCCAGCAAGACAGCATCCTCCATAGCCTCAAGGGCTCCGGTAATCACGATACGTTCGGCGTTGGCAGGAACCACATACTCCTTGTCCAGGTATTTTATCGTCTTCGTGGCCGTAGAATCATCGGCAGTATTGGCTCCCGCATTGCCCGTATCCGCTTGCGCCGCGGAAGATGCATCCCCGCTTGTATTTGCGGATGTGTTAGCCGGTGCATTATTAGCACCGCACCCTACGGTAAGTACGAGTAGAACCGTTAACATAAAGCTGGCTATTTTGCGTTTCATATCTCTTTCGATCCCCTTCCGATCTTTAATTGATAATGTTTCTCAATTACTATGATAGAAAGATCGACCGTCAGGGGCCATAGACAAATTTCCTCTCAGGCATGGATATTTTGCGAATTCGACTTTTCAGGAACCGGAGAATCCATTCATTGAAGCCGAATAAGTATCCAACAATTGAATGAGATTGTCCCGAATGCGATCCAGCGCGATCGGCGAATACTCTCTCCAGGGACTGGAGGACAACAGATGCACCCGGTTGGAGCGGACGGCGGGCAGCGCCTGCCACTCTGGACTACGGCGCAGCTTCTTCCACTCCA
Organism: Paenibacillus sp. 1SOY10; assembly: GCF_056836745.1. Taxonomy (NCBI): domain Bacteria; kingdom Bacillati; phylum Bacillota; class Bacilli; order Caryophanales; family Paenibacillaceae; genus Paenibacillus; species Paenibacillus sp. 1SOY10. The sequence continues at coordinate 802,877 of NZ_JBXENK010000001.1, forward strand.
TCAGCGTTCGGGTATCCTGGCGCACCAGAATGAAGAGATGCTCTTCCTCCGCTGCCTCCAATTGCCGTAAGGTAACCCGCGCTTCCTCGTCTCCATCCTCTGGAGCCAGAGATGATCGCTGGAAACCTAGCTGACCATAAACAAAGTCTAAGGTGCCCGGTGAGCCAAGGCTAAACAAACCTTCCGCCGTCATTCTGGCAAATACAGCCGACGGGGCCTGGCCTCCGGCTGCTTCAACAATATGCAATCTGGCATGGGTAGCACGTTCCTCGAACTCTTCGATCCACCGCTTCGCTCTCTCTTCTACTCCAAGCACCTCGGCCAGCCCGCATAACCCCGCTCTCCAGCTATCCTTGGCTTCCTCCGGAAGAATGTACGCAGGGGCCAGATTCTCCAATTGCTCTCGCTCCTCTGATGTAAGGTCGGCAGGGCATACGATCAAGCTGGGCTGGGCTTCTCTTAAGCGCAACAGATTAGGATCGCCTGGAAGCCCGGAACGCCAGCCTTCCAGCGGATAAGGAATGTCCGTCCCGTATCGCTCCAGGTAATAACCGGACCATTTGGGATGTAAAGGAGCTGCCTGAGGGATGACGTCCAGCGCAAGCAAATAACCAATCCCCGCCGGGCCGCCATACACTGCGCTACGATCCTTGCGCTCCAATACATACTGCGAGGGGGACAATCCGTAGACACGTTTGAATAGACGACTGAAGTAAAATTCATCATCATAGCCAACGGCATGGGCTACATCCTTCAGCTTCTGGGAAGGCCGCAGCATAATGCGAATGGCTTGATGCAATCGGGTTCGGGTCAAATAATCATGCGGGCTCGTCCCGTAACGCTTGCGAAATAATGCGGCAAAACGTCTCGGGGCCATACCAGCGATAGCGGCAATTCGGTCGGTAGTCAAAGGCTCATCCAGATGCTCTTCAATATAATTTTTTGCACCTTCAATGGGATCGGTATAGCCCTTCCAGGGCTTCCATTGGCCTTCAATCACTTCGAGCATGAACTCCATCATCTCGATTTGTGCACGGCAGCGACTAACCGGATCATCGCAGCCAAACAGACTACAGATAGAGCGGCAGCGTTCAAGGGACTTGACGGCTTGTGGCAGCCAAATCTCTTCAGGGAACGGAAATAGCTCATGTCCGCCAACCGGCTCAAGATGGCCCTTGGCGGTTGCAGAAGGGCGGTATATGCCGATTCTAAGCACGGCAACAGAAGCCGACTCTCCATCGGAGTTCAGGGAGATCGTTTCCCCCGGTTTGCATACGTACAGCATGCCGGACTTGAGCTGGCAACTGCCCTGTCCCCGTTCCAGTTGACATGATCCTTCGGCAAGGAGCAGGAAGGTCGGATGGATCACCATTTCCTGTGTGAAGCCTTCCCCGGCCTCTGGCCCGCTTCGCTGAAGCTCCGCATCGTAAAGGCGAAAGGTTAACCTGCTGATATCTTGTGAGTAGGATTCTAAGTGTATAGCCAAGGTCTTCTCTCCCTCCTATATTGCTGATTTGCCTAACTGATATAGTTGAACTTATATTTTATGCAAGGAAGCAGACGAGAAAATGTTCTTACGATCGCTGTTGCTCATGGATTTCTTCCTATTTAATAAATTCTTATGAGGTAGAAATCCACTCCCAAAGGCGAACGCTCCGCTTCTTCCAGAATCATTTTCTCTCTTGCTTGTCATGCCTATTCTTTTGGTTCAACTGAATAGAAAATATTAATAGCAGCTAGAGAAGCGTTTATAATTTATAATTAATAATGAATATCATTATCAATTATAACGGAGAGATTCCCTTCTTGGCTATGCATATGAGTTATTACGGTTAAAGTTCAGTTTCACCCAGGCTTAGGCACCTCTCCCCTCGCCGCTTAATATATTGTACAAAAGCGGAAGGGAGATGAAGCATGGAACTTAATACAGCTCAAGCACAGCGTGCTCTATTTCTGGCTGCCGTCTGCCAGCAGACATACAAGCAATTCTCCAACCTGGACGGATCCTTTGTGCTTCCTTACGGGTACTCACTATTTGATGTCATTGAAGCGGAATCACTGGTTGGCGTCTGGGAACGATTTGGCTTTATTTTGCAAACGGATGACGAGATTATCCTTGCTTTTCGTGGCAGCAGTTCAGCCCCCAACTGGGTCGCTGATGTCATCGCCACTCAGCGGAAGCCCAAATGGAGCAAGACCGCTTGCCTGACGCATCGCGGCTTCACCAATATCTACGATTCCGCCCGTAAACATATCCATTCCCTACTCAACCGCCTGTCAGAGCATAAGAAGCTCTACATTACCGGTCATAGTCTGGGGGCAGCGCTCGCCACCCTGTGTGCCTTCGACATCGCTCTGAACACGAACCGGACGCCGATTCTGTTCACATACGCCTCCCCGCGGGTTGGCGACCCTGACTTCATGAATCTCTTCACCAAGCAAGTGCCTAACAGCTACCGGATTTCCAACGCTTTTGATGCCGTCACCCATGCCCCACCGAATGTCTTCAAGTTGCCGAAGCAGGACAAAACCTATTACTACAGCCACGTTCCTGCCGATTATCCGCTGCATTTTGCGAGCTTGTCCCTGTCCGACAACCACAGCCTGGGTAACTACTTTGCCGAGTTGACCAAGCTGGACCCGCTCTTCGTGCAGCGCCTGGAGCAAGCTAATCCGGGATTTTGTCCCGTTCCTGAAGCGGTGGTATAAGAAGATGTCCCTCCAACTAAAACAAGCTTCCAAGGCAGCTATAAGGCTGCTCTGGAAGCTTGTGTTTATCATTTACTTCTGGCTACGCAATTGTTCAATACATGCTTCAATCCGCTGCGGGACTTCCACTTTTAATTGCTCCCATGTTACGAAGAGGCTTGGGTCCAGACGATATTCCTGGAATTCCATAGAGGGAGTAAAGGCATTCCTTGTAAGTTCCGCGTTGACCAAACGGTCTTTCTCTTCATTGCTTTCATAGATGCCGTCAAAGGCACCCGTGACAATCAGACCTCTCTTATGAGCTTCGGCCTTAGTACACTCCATCAAATCCGGGATTAAATAGAACATCTCCGGGTCGGGCAGAAAAGCATGCTTTCCCGGTTGAGAATAAAGCTTCACATGTGTCCCCTCCAAATTGCTGTCATCCCTTAGAAGCCCCTTAAAGTAACGCCCATGGAAGCTCGCATCGCAATCCACCACATGACCCTCTTGATCCACATAAATCCACACATGCTCCAGCTCATATAGATGCTGAATGTCATAATCCCAGTAAATCGCATATTCGATGACATACTTCAAATCCTTGGCTTGAAAATCAAAAGACCTACGGAACGAAGGCGAAGCTCCGGACTTGTCCAGCACCGTAACCCCAACCCGTACCGGGAAGAAAGGCTCCAAAGTGTCGAAATACAAGATTGGCGCATATTCCCGAACCAGATCCATTGTGAAATTATCCATTTTTGCAGTCTCCTTTTAATGGCTTAATATATGTGTTGCCCAGCTTATTCCTTGACCGCACCGACCTGAGAGCCCGCGATAAAGTAGCGTTGAAGCCACGGATATACTAATAAAATCGGTACCGTGGCAAGCATGATGCTAGCCGATTTGATGCTCTCTGGGAGAATTTTGATATACTGTGTACCTTCCGTGATGGTCGTGTCGTTCGTCATACTGTTCTGGACGATTTGATACAGCTTCAACTGAATGGGGAACTGTTTGGGGTCCGTAATGTAATATAACGAGTCCATAAATCCGTTCCAACGGCCAACCGCATAAAACAAGCCAATGGTAGCCATAACCGGCAGAGACAGGGGTAAGACAACCTGCACTAAACTTCGTAAATGTCCTGCCCCGTCCATTTCTGATGCCTCCAGCAGCGCAGTTGGAATGGCCCGGAAGAACGTAATCGTAATCATCAAGAAGAATGGATTGATCAGTATGGGCAAAATTAATGACCACATGGTGTTCGTTAGTCCCAGCTCTTTAACCAGCATATATTCCGGTATAGGCCCGCCACTAAAAAACATCGTGACAATAATGAGTACCATCATCTGTTTACGTCCCTTCAGCTTGTCTTTGGACAACGGAAAGGCGGCTGCTATGGTCATCAACAAAGCGAACAGCGTATAGGATATGGTAAGCACAATACTGTATAGCAAAGATCGAATCATTGATGCATCGCCAAGCACTTGTTTATAAGCATTGAGATTAAAGTCAACGGGGAGTAACGAGACCTTCCCCGAGAGAATAGCTGAATTCGAACTCAGCGAGAGAGCAAAAATATGCACAAACGGGGCCAGACATAGGAAGATGGCTATGATCATGAAGACGCGTATCGTTGCTTGTGCGGCTACACTTTGATCATTCAAATTCATGTTCCTTCTCCCCTTTCTTAGAAAATTCCTCTTCCTGTCCATCTCCGCGCTAACGTATTGGCACTGAACAAGAAGACTAACCCGACGACCGATTGAAATAATCCTACCGCAGCCGCCATGGAGAACTGCCCACTGGTCATACCCAGTTGGTAGACAAAGGTACTAAGTACCCTGGAGGTATCCCCGACACTGGCATTCCCAAGTACATAGGGACGATCAAAGCCAATTTGGACGATATCCCCAACCTTGATAATCAGCATAAGGATAATGGTCGGCGCAATTCCGGGAAGTGTAATGTTCCACATTCTCCTTGTTCTTGTCGCTCCGTCCATCGCAGCGGCTTCATACAGTTCAGGATTAATGGACGTAATCGCAGCCAAATAGATGATGGTCCCCCAGCCCGCGCTTTGCCATACACCCACAAGCAAGTAGGTGATAAGCCAGCTTCCCGAATTCGTCAGGAACGGGATCGGCCCAATACCCAAGGCTCCAAGCATTTCATTTAGAAAACCATTATTCGTGGCAAATACCTGATAGACAATTCCGCCTATAATCACCCAGGAAATGAAATGAGGCAGGTACAACACCGTCTGTGCGAACCTTTTAAATAGCGATAACCGCAATTCATTCAAGATGAGAGCCAACAGTATCGGTGCTGGAAAAGACACGATCAAATCCAAAAAGTTCAGTATAAACGTATTTTTTAGCGAATTCCAAAAGTTGTCCATCGCAAAAATTTGTCTAAAGGTATCCAGGCCGCTCCAAGGGCTCTTCATCACACCCTGGAAGATGTTGTACTCCTTGAAGGCAATGATGACACCGTACATGGAGCCGTAGCGAAATATGATAAAAAAGGACAGAGGTAACGCCAACAGCATGTACAGTTGCCAATTCAGCCGCAAGTGCCTTCCTACGTTCTTCACCTCTACTTGCACCACCCCTGTGTTATTACTACTTCAACGCTGCGTAAGCCTGAATGCGTTCATCCAGAATTTGCTGACCGCCACTCTTCATGTATTGATCCATCATGGATTGATAGGTTGCCTCAAAATCCTGTGGACTTGCCATCACTACTTTGACAAGCATTTCGTTATACAGATCGCCCAGAATTGCCCCATACTTGATCTCTGCTTCAATAGGATCGGGGAAGCGTATTTGATCTATAGTATCGGTCTCTCCGATTTCATAAGATTTTTCGGCTCGTGCACGGAATTGCTCGGCCACACTCGATACCATTGCTTTTCTATTCATTTCAGCATTTCCATAGTCCACGGCACTGGTCATCAGTTCAATATCACCGGCATTGTACATGCGATCGGCAACTTCCTGCGAGTCAATGCGCTGTGGAACGCCATCCACTAATGTATAGTCTTGGCCTTCCGTTCCGTTCAGAATGGTACTCATGACTTCCTCGGAAGCCAGCCAGTTCAGATACTTGACCGCTTCCACCGCTCGCTCACTTTTGGCGGGGACCATGATATAGAAATTGTTCGGCAAATAACCTGGTTTGGCATGCTTGCCTTCACTGTTTGTATACGGATCTACCGGCACAAGATTAGCGGCTGGCTCACTGGCGATGAGTTTGGCTGCTATGCCTGGAGTTGAATTATAGGTTTTACCCGTATCTTCGCTATACAAGCCAACTTTGCCGTTCATAATATCTTCATTCAACTGATTCCCATCGGTATCAAGTGCAAAGTCCGGGCTCATCAAGTCCTCATTATACATTTGGTTGAGGAACTTCAAGCCTGCCTTGAAGCCAGGCAGCAGAACCGGAAAATCCGTAGCCCCAAGCTGCTGGGTCAATGTGTATCTTTGTTCTTCATTCAGCGGTTCTACAAACGACCACATAATGGGCTCAATGGAGCTTTGGCGAAGTGCAAATCCAAGTGGAATGGCATCCGGCTTGGCTGCCTTGATCGCTTTGAGGACCTCATAGGTTTCTTCTGTAGTTGCCGGCATTTGCAGGTTCAACTCATCCAGCCAGTCCTGACGGATAATAGAGGTGTAGCGGCCTTGATATACGCGTTTACCAGGAATGGAGTAAATTTTCCCGTCTACCTTCCCCATCTCCAGCACATCGCCAAGGTAGCTTTTTAAATTAGGTCCATGCTCATCAATGATGTCTGTTAGATCCATCAAGCCACCTTGCTTAGCAAAGTTATAAGGTAACAGATTGTCTGTGGATGCAAATACGATATCCGGGGCATCTTCACTGGCCATCATCACGTTAACCTTCTCGGTAGCCCCCGATCTTGGAATAGGAACAAACTCCACATCAATATAACTCTCTACTGCCCCAAAGCTGTCCTTCACCCAATTGGTCCAATAGTTATTTGTCACTGTGACGCCGGACGGGCTATTTCCACGGTCAAAAATGCCAACCTTTAAGGTCACTCTCTCTTGCGGAACGTTCGCACCAGTATCAGGTACGTTCTGCTGCTCTGAACCACAGCCTGCAAGCAATCCCGCTGTCAGAATAATCGAGCCTGCCAAACCCCACATTTTTTTTAACAACACGCTTCCACTCCTCATACTTTTTTTGGTTTCAGGCTGCCGTGTAGCAGTCCCTATATCCGTTATAGCTTCCGGGTACGAGCACCGGCAATTCACAAAATTCCGTATCATCTATATAGGGCCGAAAGCCTTATCCAGCAAGGGTTTGTCGTTAATGCAAGAGTGTCTCTCTACCATTTGGTTTATTGAATAAAAAAAGCCATCAGTGATCTGATGGGCCTTTCTTCAATAGATGGCAAGCTCGCCAATATCCAGCGGCTCGCATTTACTTTTTCTGTATTCTCCCGGCGATAATCCCGTCGCTTTTTTAAACACCCGGCCAAAGGAAATCGCATGCAGATATCCCACCTCACGGGCCACTTCCTGCACCGGGGCATCCGTTTCAAGTAATAGACGGCTCGCCTTATGAAGTCTTAGGCCAGCCACAAACTCGCTGTAGTTAATTTTGAATTCTTCCTTAAAGAGCTGACTAGCATATTTACCATTAATCCCGACAGCTTCGCTGACCCGATCAAGCGATAGCTCCGGATCTGAATAACTCGTTTCAATATAAGTGCGAATTTGCTGAGCCAGGCGACGCTGGCTTCGATTTTCGTTCTCAAGAAGAACTTCTTTGAACGTCGCGCCAAGCAAGCTGAGGCAAGATTCCCTGATTTCGTTTAGCTGTTCAGAATGCTTGATCTTCGCTAACAGCTTGGGATATATATGCTCTGCCCAATATTGACGAATGTCTATCGTCCTGCTTTCGATCATAATTTCAAAACGCGAAACGAGCAGAGCCAGCAGCATTCTGACATGTTCATCTGATAATTTTTGCTTGTCCAATTCATCAAAATACTGATTGAGAACAGGCTCCCAACCCTCCGACAGCGATTTAAACTTCTCGGCTGCTTCTTCAGTCAGTTGGAGGAAGTCCTTGCCCAGTGCCAATTCTCGCCCAGCCACTTCTTTGCTGGCAAGCACCCTTCCACCGCCAGATGTTAATTTATGCTGCAAAGCAAACAATGCCTGCTTATAGGCCTTGTGCACGTGACGGAGCAAGGTGACGCTCTGACCAACGCCAATGGTTACCGACCATTCGAGCCTGGCTTGAATTAAATCAAAAATGGACTGAGCGGTCAGGAAATGTATATCCCCCGCCAATTCACCTGGTAAGCTCGTCATCACCGTCAGCCGCTTACTCATCGTCCATTCCGTCCACACGTGACAGTGATGTTCCTCCGCCCATTGCTTGACCATATTCAGAAGGTTCTGTTTAACTTCGTCTTTTCTTCCCGACAAGCTTAATTGCTCGTACCCATCGATTTCAATGATCATCAAAGCAAGGGTATTCCCCTGTTCTCCCACGCCATAGTGCTTGCTTTCTTCTTCCATAATGGACACTGGGATAGCTTGCTCTTCATCATAAAGGAGTTCGCGGAAAAAATGCTGTTTGAGCTGTTCCTTCGCCTTCGCCTGCTGCTGACTGTATTCCTTCATATGATCGGTCCATTTGGTGATAGTTTCACCGATAATGGCGTACTCGTCCTGTCCATGGGAAGAATGAAGCGCAGGCAGCCCTGAAGCTTCAATTTGACTCAAAATTTGCTTCAAAGGTCTAAAGGTTTTGCGGAAATAAATAATAAAGCAACTCAGAATGGCAAGGATGCCTGCCATAATAGTCAAATTGCGAATAACCACGGCTTGCTCGGCTGCGCGAAATAGTGAGTCATCCAACAACCGGCTTTCTATTTTCCAGCCTGGACCGGTCAACATCGTTTCATTTTGCAAGGACAAGTCTTTGCTTCTATCATCTATTAAATAAGTTGGCGGAAGATTGCTATAGAGTGGCATATCCTCTGCATCCGTAACGAGGACAGAGAGCTTGTCGGAAAAATTACCCGCTGCCGCACGACTAAACAAGTCCTTAAGCTTCAGACTGACAACGAGTGCACCGTCACTCCCGCTGAAGCTACTCATATTCTTGGCTAACGAAACCACCTGCTCCGCTGGTACGGAGAGTGGATATTCTGACAGTTCTCTTGCTGATGACCACTTATTATAGGCCCCGTCGGCAAGCAAAGATTGGAGATATTCACGGTCATGAAATTGGGACGCTGCATTCTTATATCCTGTAGACAAGATTTGCTGATCCTGACCACGATATAAATAAACGGATTGAAGCAGTTTGTTCTCATCCAGCAAGGCTCTAAGCTCCTGACTGGCATAATAGTCTGTCATCGACAGCTTGGTGTCGTCGGTCCTTAGCAAAAAGCGGTTCATGTATCCGTTCTTGACCATACGTAAGGAGAGCTGCTTATCAAGCTCCTTCAACTGACGTTCAATAGATTGGCTGAAAGCCTTTATGTCATCACGCTGCTCCAGGTTTTGCTGCTGTGCAGCTACAATGTACGAATTACAGGCAGATACAATCAGGAAAGTTAAAATGGCTGTGAAAACAACGGGCAAGTAGATCCATACCCACACTTTTGTCCATTTACTCATTGTCTTCATCGTCCAGTCTCCTCTCCGCTGCCTATCGCTCGTTTCAACACTTCACTTTGCAAGTTTGGACAAAATCAGGTCATGACTCGCATGAATATCTTCTGGAGAGCATGCTGCCTTAAGCTCATATACCTTAACCTTGGCCTGCTCAATCGCCGGTAGAAAACGGTTGAAATCGACAGGGTCCCCACTGTGAATGTAAGGACACCAGTGATCCGAAAGCTCTACCGTTTCATGAATGTGCACCCCGTAAATGTAAGGCAACACTTGACTAAGATGAATAGCGTTATCGTACAGACCCATGCGTTCCATCATCGTGGCATGTCCGATGTCATACCACAGATGAACTCCCGCCCCTGCCAGATTGACACAAATTTCTTTAGCCTCCATCAGGGTAGGCATCTGATTGCAGCGGGACCTTGTCTCGATGCCAATCTTAACGTCCCACCCTTTACGAGCTGCCACTTCACATACTTCCTCAAGGCTTTGCTGGATCTTCTTCTGATAACCCAAAGCCTCCTTGCTACGATGAGCGATCATTTCGTCCCAAAGCTGTTGGTAGGCCTGTGAATGCTTGCCTTGTTCATGGTAAATCTCTTTGAGCGTAGCATCTATATTCGTATCAAACGGAACCTCTCCCGGATGCACAACTACAGCCTGGGCTCCGTAACGATGAGCATATTCCATGGAACCGAGTAACAGCTCCATCGCTTTTTGCCGTTTATCTTCATCCTTGAATCCCAGCAGCACGGAATCGGTACCATAATCGGGATCACTCACATATGGAAACGTATTGTGTACGCTGGACACCCCGATTTCGCCCCGCTCAATCATTGGTTCAATGGTTCTCAGATGTTCCTGCGTCACATTGTAGTTCAACTCTACCCGGCGGAATCCAAGCTTACGAATGTCCTCTATCATACCTGCTCCGTCCTGCTCGAAACGTTTGATATTCCAGCAAGTGGAGAACGAATATTCACCTTTGTCCAAGCCAGTCAATAGCCACACTACCTTTCACTTCTGCATTTACTATGGTGCCAACCCTAATTATGTAGCATAACTGTTAAGACACGAACAAAATAAATGAACCCGATTGTAAACTAAAACAAGCCTCCATGGAGCTGTTAGGCTACCATAGAAGCTTGTTATTAAAGAGGTTGTTCAAAAAGTCGTCTTCCCAGAACGAAGCAGCTCGAGGAGTAAATTCCACATCGAATCTTGAATTCAGCCGGGCCTTCCGTTGCTCACGTAGATCTGTCTACGCTCCGCTACTCAGTCCCTAGCTTCATCCAACCTTCTCGGTCCTGTAAACCCGACTTTTTGAACTCGCACTTAAAGCGCTGGCTCATCCTCAAAACGAATCGTGTCTCCGGCTTTGCCTTCTGTTTCGAACAGAATGACTTCATTTATACCTTTCGTAAGCAAAGGGCCGGGAATATACAACCTTTGTTGCGGACCAATCTCCCAATACCGACCCAGATTAAAACCGTTGATCCAGGCCACACCCTTGCCCCAGCCGGTAAAGTCCAGAAACGTATCGCCTGCTTCATCCACTTCCAACTCAAAGCGGTAAAAGGCCGGGGTTCCGCTTACATACTCTTTGCTGAAATCGACCAGCTCCAGATTATCCAGCGGCAATGCGTAGTGCTGCCAGCTGCTTTGGAAGGCGCCGTTAACGATAACCCCGCCCTTGATTCCTTTATGCTGCGTATTCATCTTGACAGAATAATTGATTCTGCCCATGTTCTCGACCAGAATCTTCAGTTCATTCTGTGGATCAGGAAGCTCAAAGATCTCTTTATCCTCCATATGTTGATCATACTTGGTGAACATCAGCTTATCGTTGATAAATACCTGAGCCCGGTCATCACATTGAATCAAGCGAAAATCCTCAACGCGACGTTGTTTCCCCAAATCTGTTTGATACAATACATATCCAGTAGATTGATCCAGGGACTCCATTGTCAAGGGGTACGGAGATTCCACGACCTTCGCCAGCTTGTCTACAATAGAGAACAAGGATACCTTTTCTTTAACGGTGACCTCTCCGTACGCCTTCTTGCTAATCGTGGTGGAGAATTGCACGTCCGGAATCTCGGTATAACGGGCAATAACCTGCTTAAAGGCCTCATATTTCGGGGTGAAATCTCCCCATTCCGTCAGCAACGCATCATAATCGTAGGATGTCGTATCCGGCGACAGCTTGTCATAATAATTGGCACCGCTCGTAAAGCCGAAATTCGTTCCCCCATGGAACATATAAATGTTAACGCTGCCTTCTTTCAGAATATCATCAAGTTCCGCAGCCGCACTCTCGGCCTCCCGAGTATGATGCTCCTTATCTCCCCAAGCATCAAACCACCCGATCCAGAATTCCATGACCATCAGCGGTCGGTCCTCACCATGGAACTGCTTCAGCTTCACAAAATGCTCCTTCACATCTGAACCGCAGTTAATGGTTGGCAGTGCCACATCTTGAACGGAACCGTTATCCAGCATGTCAAGCCATGGACCATCGGAAGTTACTAAGGGAACGGTCGCCCCATGCTTTCTCATCAAATCCACCAACGAATAAATATATTCCTTATCATTGGCGTAGCTACCGTATTCATTTTCCACCTGCATCATCACAATAGGGCCGCCCTTATCGATTTGCAGATCGTTAAATTCCTCGAACAAACGCTTGTAATAGCGGTCGATCTTCTCCAGATAAGGCGCGTAGTTGAAGCGAAGCTTCATATCGCCATCCCGCAGCAACCAGAAAGGAAGACCTCCAAATTCCCACTCGGCACAAATATAAGGGGACGGTCTGAGGATAACATACAGGCCCAACTTCTGAGCGGTCTGGATAAACTTCCTGACATCATACATGCCCGAGAAGTTATATTCGCCCTCCCGTGGCTCGTGCATATTCCATGGAATATAAGTTTCTACCGTATTACAACCAAGTGCCTGGAGCTTCTCCAGACGGTCCTGCCAATACTCCGGGACAACACGGAAATAGTGAATGGCACCGGAAATAATCTTCATCGGCTTACCATTCAAGTAGAACTGATCTTCAATAGTAAATGAATGCTGCTTCGACATAGGCCACGATCCCTTCGAGGGTTACTAAAAATCCCTTATACTTTATCACATTTTTGGCCGGTGTGCCGTCCATTCTGTATACTATATTCACATATTAGCAAAGGAGACGATACGATGACATTTCACAATAGCATACAAAGCCCAATCCGATGTCCAGGCTTATCGAATTTTCTGTTCCAGCTTATAAGAATGCACCTCTTGGGAATTACATCGAATTAGCCAAGGCTTATTCCGAGATCCCAAGAGGTGCATTTAATCTACTATTATCAATTATCTGTCCATATTATTTAATAATTCTATTTTTTTACAATTCTTTGCCGTTCGTTTCAATAACCTTCTGATACCAGTAGAAGCTATCCTTCTTCGTTCTCTTCAAAGTTCCATTGCCGTAATTATCCTTATCGACATGAATGAAGCCATAACGCTTGTCCATTTCTCCGGTTGAACAGCTTACTACGTCAATAATCCCCCAAGAGGTGTAGCCAACAAGTTCAACGCCGTCGGTAATAGCCTCTTGCATTTGTTGAATATGCTGACGGGTATACTCGATCCGATAATCATCATGAATCTGACCGTCCTCTACCACATCACGAGCTCCCAGACCATTTTCCGTAATCATAACCGGCAGCCGGTAGCGGTCATACACATGGTTCAGCGTATAGCGAAGCCCTTTCGGGTCAATTTGCCAATCCCAGTCATTCACTTCCAGATAAGGATTTTTAGCTCCGCCCATAATATTGCCAGACGTCTGTGCTGTATCCGGATTAGCACTTTTACAAATCGTCATGTAATAGCTGAAAGTGTAGAAGTCACAGATGCCTTCTTTCAGAATGGCTTTATCCGCATCCGTAAATTCAAATTCAATACCGTTCTCTTCAAAATATCTAAAGGCATAATACGGGTACTCTCCCCGATGCATCACATCGCCACAGAAGCAGTTCCTGATCAAATCCTCTCGCTGTGCCAGTAAAACATCGTCAGGATGGCAAGTTAACGGGTAGACCGTAATATGACAAATCATGGAACCGAACTGGAACTCTGGGTTAATTTGTTTCCCCATCACCACCGCTTCGGCACTGGCTACCATCTGATTATGCAATGCCTGATAACGCAGGTTAGGCTCATCTACCTGTTGCTCAAAGTATTTTGTTCCTTAGTGAAGAATGCCACCATGGTTCCAGTTACCCAAAGGTACAGTCAGGTCGTTGATTTCATTAAAAGTAATCCAGTATTTCACGTCATTCTTATAGCGTGTAAATAATACTTTGCATAACGCCAGATATTGATCCAGAACCTTCCGGGAAGCCCATCCCTGGCATTCATCTACGAAATGATAAGGCAGATCATTATGATAGACTGTGACCAACGGCTCAATATTATATTTCTTCAGTTCCTTGAACACATTGTCATAGAACTCCAGGCCTTTCTCATTAGGTGTATCCGAATGGCCATCCGGGAAAATACGAGACCATGCAATGGACAAGCGATACATTTTCAGTCCCATTTCGGCAAATAAAGCAATATCCTCTTTGTATCGATTATAATGGTCGATCGCATCGTGAGCCGGGTAATATTCCCCTTCTACAATTCCTCTGATAATTCGTCTCGGCTCCCCAAAGGAACCCTCCGTCATGACACATCCATGTGCTTGCCTTTCTTCCGTTCGAAGTGCGCGGTGAGAGTCAGCGCACCGGGATGGTCCGCTTCCAGCCGGATGATCATAACCTGGTCCGGGTAACTGCCCATGCGTATACTCAGGGGTATCCGGAAAATCGGCAAAGTTTTTGACGCCTTTGTATTGATCATGGCTAATCAGATACCGGTCCCGTCAAAATGGCAATGTGGGCCGTACATGTTGTAAGTGCTCGGAATCAGCGACACGCTAACTTTGTGCTCCCCAGACCCAAGGCCACCCGGCAACTCCAACGTCCACTCTGGACCCCAGCACCACCCCGCATTCCGCCCGTTTACCGTAATCTGAGCAGCATCTGCATATATGTCCTTCAACTGCAAGCTTGAAGCCGACGCACCTGCTGGCAGTGTCACCGTTTTTGCCACCTCCACAGGTTTGCCGTAAAACGGCAGACCTGATTCGAGTAAATTGCCCGCCTCAGGCCGAAGAGGTGCCTTAAGTCGAAATGGCCCCTTCGTTCTCCACTGTCGCTCATCCTTCTCCTCGAACCGAGTAAGACTCTCCACCGTAAAATGCCCGTACAGGAAGGAGACAGGAAAATCATCCCCCCTCTTCCTGAAGCTCCAGTTCGAAAGTCCAGAGTCCTCCCTCACTAAACTCTTCCGGGATCGCGTAGACCCAGCCTTCGTCGCTGCGCAAACCCTGTAGCATCTGGCCATTCAGATATAATGTTCGCGCTTCATCCAACAGAATCAGCGTAGGTGAAGCGGCCGGTGTTAAAGCTCCCGCCTCAAGATGCGCCATAAAGCTGCGATTTTCCTTTTCTCCCTGCCGTTCAAAGAATAAGCACACATTGATTATTTTCCGGCATAGTAGCAACCCAAGACGTTTGCGCCGGCGTCCAATACTCAGGCATCTTATCCGACATACAGATGCACGTATCCGACCCTGCCGACTTTTTGAAAAATACTGCCTGCCAAGTATCCGAATACAATAAGGTGACGCCTGCCTCTCGCATCTGCCATTCCGCAGTCATGCCCGTTTCGTCAGCCTTCCAGACGCAGCCATCTGCAAGCAACACCCGTGTATATTTACGTTGCCCGATGACGACCGCCCCCCGTTCGATCCGGCTCCCCTCCTCGATCATCCGCTCTTCCGTCAGCTCATAATGAATGCCATCATCATGGCAAGACTCGACAAGTGCTATAAAAGCATTGCTGATCCCGCCGCTTGCCGTGTCCGGCACACCAGTCCCGTTATGCTTGTTGATGACCATCGCCTCGCTCGGCACAAAATGCGACATCACGCCTCGGGTTGGCGTCACGATCAGTAGTTCGGGCTCCGTATCTGGCAGATTCGGAAGTGCTGCCGCCCGGTGACGGATGCCGTCAAGAACGGCAGAAAAAGCGTCCTGCCAGCTTATATGCAGCGGCATCGACGTGGCCAGTCGTGAACAGCCTGCGATTTCAGACGATACTGGCTGAGATGGAGCACGTACTGCTTCAGGCCATGCCCCGCCAGCCATAGAATATAATCGTTGAACGATTCCGGCGTCACGCCCCATCCGCTGCCGCCATGCGCCTCTACAAGGCAGCTTTCCCGCCCTTGCTGGACGGACAAGGAATGCACGATGCGAGGGTAAAAATGATTACCTGGATACCGCTCCAGCGCATCGATGGCAGGCACTTTCATATCTTTCAGCACCTGAAAACACGATCCGCTATAGGACAATTGAAAGAATGGATTCTCCTCCCTTTCAAATGCCCTGTAAATAGCTTTCCATGTTGCTCGCACCAAGTTGCTATGGGCTTGTAAAAACCTTCGATCAAGGCATCGGTCAACAGTTCCCAAAAGCGCACCCGGAATGTTTCCCCTTCCGTGCCGCCTTCATCCGCTTTGAACAACAGCTCAAGCTTCGGCTCCAGAAACTCGCCGTAACGCTCCGCGTACATCTCCGGCAATTTGGGATGCCACGGTGCGGCTCCCCGCGCTACGGCTACGCTATGGCCATCAAGGAATGCCACTTCATCGGTAAAAAACCGGAGACATATTCGAAGGCTTCCTACCTCAACCCTTTGCGGTATGTTTCATGCGTAATCTGGATAAATAGATTGGTGGCTTCCGCCTCCAGCGAGGACACCGCCGACTTAACGCAGACTTTCACCTCTCCTTGTCCATTACGGCCGTACTCATCCCACTCTAGCCATTCGCAAGTCAAATCGGGACGCTGCCGCAGCACCTCTCCTCCGGCAGTGCCTGACGGCCAGCCATTTTCATCATAAATCCAAAATATCAGACCAAGTTGCTTGGCGAATATAATGACCTCCGATACGATATCGAGATACTCCCGACTCATGTATCAGGGGTCATTCGGATAATTCCGCGGGTGATACACGACTCCCTTTAATCCGGCTTCTTTGAATCTCTCCAGTTGTCCAAACAGTTCCTCCCGTACCGGCCTATTGTTAATTGCCCAGAACGCTAAAAAGTTCATATGGTTTACCTCCATAGCGACAGCTCCTCTTTCCCTCTAATTTACGTTCTATTCTCATTGTAAGAGGCTGCACATCCCGGCTTGAACGCTGCTTTTTAAACAGTAACTACAGTTTTTTTAGTGTCCCGCATAGCCAATCGTACGACTTTCTACCGCTGATTTCGTGCCCACCGGGGAACATGTCGATTTGCAGTACAGGCTCGGTCCCTTCCAGCCGATATATTTCCCGGATATTCCCGGCTGCTGTCAGGAAACCGGCCTGTGGAAAGATCGGGTCATTCGCACCAGATTCCAGAAATAATGGGCGGGGAGAAACCAGCCCGATCCATTCAGGCAATTCGGCATGCTTAAGCATCTGCGGCGTAAAATTGCAAACACAATGGTGTACTGCCATGATGCTATCCTTGAAGGTATTTGTGAACCCGCACAGAACCACGGCACGAATCCTTTCTTCCAACGCCGCACAGGTATACGCAATCAGCCCCCCGCCGGAGAATCCCATAATTCCTATCCGACGCTCATCCACCTCTGGCCGGGAAGACAGATAGCGAAAAGCTCCAAACATTTCAGCGACCCTGAGACCGGTTAGCGTTTGTCCATACATCAGCAGTTGTGTAGTTAAGCTGTAGCAAGAACTACCAGCATTTGGGTCTTTAGCTAAATCACTAGCCAGCCTCCGCTCCCCAAAACCGATAACATCCGGCGCAATCACAACGACTCCGCGGCGAACCAACGAAAGTGCAAAATGTTGATGAATTCCTGGTTCCTTTAAGTCTGGCGCTCCATCCGGCTCTAATCCGACAATTTCACGGCTGCCGTAGCCGTGCCCATGAACGGCTACGACGGCCGGCCGGGGGAATCCTTCACCATCGCTTCCTTCTGGAATCAATACATAAGCTGCAAACGAAAGCCCCGGTAGGATTGATAATTCCACGCGCTCTCGAATATAACCTTCGTATGTCTCCCGTTCCAGTAATTTGGGCTCGTCTTCCTGATTCAGCTCAAACTCCCCGATAAGATGCCGCAGCTTTTCCCGCAGATATTCCTTTTTCTCTATTGGGCTTTGTGAAGCGTTTGACGAACGAATCCGATTTGTTGTCTCGGCATATAATCTTTCTAGATAAGCATCCCCTGTCCACATGACTCATTTCACCTTTCTTGTCCCCGTTCGAAAGTATCCCCAATTCCGTATTCATGAAGCTGCCAGCTTTGTCCTCCCCATGACATATGCAGGATGCTGAAGTTTACATTGCAGCCTCGATCTTCATCCTGCCTATTCTTTTTGAGGAAGCGTAGCCTCCTCGCGAATCAATTGACCGGCGGCATCGTATTCCCTAAGCTGCACGGTAATTGACCCCGTTTCCGAATCCAAACCATTGATCTGAATCCATTGCTTCCGGCCGTCGGCAAGCTCCACCGTCAATTCATCAGCGCTAACGGCGTCTGCTCTCATAATCATCTTTTGCTCCTCATAAACTTCCATGATCGAGGTATATCGTGCTGCTTGCCCTTTCTGCCGGAAGCTGAGCAGCTTCCGCCGCGGGCTTTCATCGCCCAGCGGATAGTCACCGCCGATCGCCGTTACGAAGCGAACTGCGTCTAGGCTGGAGATATCCGCTTCAATGATCCCCTCGTCTTCCGGCGTAAGCGGCTGGGCAGGTACTGCACGCTCATAAGGACGGGCTTGAATTTTGACAGGACCGCCAGCATAGTCCTTGCCAATTCCGTATCCTTCATCGGTATTGCAGTAATGAAGGGGCAGGTCGGCCAGGTAGACGATATCGCCCGAAGAAGTCACCAGATGCGGGTCGCCCCAAAATACGGTTTTCTGGGTCTTGACAAGAGCATCATGTTCTCCGGTTGCCTCGTTAATACGCACCTTCAGACGCAGCTTTTCTCGCCCCCCCACTTCCACATCGATTTCGTCACGACCCAGAATCCATGCTCCGAAGCTGCCTTCCGCCAATAGCTCCCCATCGGCCTCGACAGCGTAAATCAATTTTTTTTCTACCTGGATATACTCCGGATCAGTCCCCACGATGGTTTCTTTATGCAACGGCCAGAGTGAATACACACTCATATTCAAGGGACCGTCCTCATTAAAGAATGTCCGGTTGCCTTCATTGTCGAAATCTGGGCCAAAGCCAAACGCAAACGAAGCATGAACAGTCCCTTTCGTGTCGTACCAATCGCAATCCGTGATGAATTGGGCGCTGGAAAGCGGATCATCGGTAAGCTGCTCCGTATGGCGAATATATGTCTTCCCGTCGGAGGACTCCAGATGCTGCAGCCCCTTAATATGGAACAGGCAATCGTAAACATGCTCCTTTTCGGCCGAAACGTGGTCAAACAACACCACATAATCATCAGTGACCACGGCCAGGCGTCTCTGCAGAATCGGCTCTGTAAAATCGCTCCGATGCGTATACGGCGGCGGATTATCAGGGATTGGCACATAACGTCCCTCGCTCCATGCGCGTTTGGCGAACGTATCCTCCTTGACCGTCCAGCCTCCGTAAGGTGGATTGCACCATTTGGCAACGTTCTCAACTGCTGCAGCCTGGAACGCCTGTCCTTCGTGGAACAAGATACGCTTGCCTTCGCTTGGATCCTGCTGTTTCAAATCAATCGTAACCATATTGTGAGTTATTGAATTCTGCACATAAAATTTGTACATGAATGTCAAATAGTTGTACCAGATGCTCTCCGGGTTATAGAAACTTTTGCCGTAACGCATCAACGATACAAGGCTGACCCGGTCGTAATGGCCATGTGCTCCGCCATGAGAGCCATATTTCAGCGCCGCTTGGATCTGTTCGCGAGGATGACGCCCCGGTGTCCGGGAACGAAGAACAACTGCACCGGCATTATCGGCGTAATACGAACGTCTAAAAGGCTCTGTTCCCGGCTCAAGCTCAGGCAATTGGGCAGCCGCAAATAACAGATCGCGTTCCTCAAGAGGGCAATGGCGAAGCATGCTTCCATACTCTGGCGTGCCGTACAAATAGTATGCAAGATCCAGTCTCGCATCCAGATAACCACGTGGCGAGATGCCGGGGATCATCAGCTCGGCCGCATCGTTGAAGCCGAAAATAACACCGCGGTAATCCGCAAATGGAATCAGACTATCCCATAGCATTGTAATGGAACGGTAATTTTTGGTGCTAGGTCCCCATACCTCCAGAGACAAGCCGTCAATCAGGGATTGCCCATTCGGAGTCACTTCGGTAGAGTAACTGGCCGGTACCCAAATGTCGGCAAAGTTGATGCCCCACGGGCGCAAGCTTTGTGAGACTTCCGTAAACAACCCTGCTGCCATCAAGTTATAACCTACGGCGCATTCATACCACCAGCCATCGTCGAGCGTTCCCCGGGCCAGTTGCTCGGCCAGACCACCTGGGCCGTATAGATAACGGTTCATGCTTTCCCGATCCTGTAACGATTGGCTGCAATAAAGCGCTCCAG
This sequence comes from Paenibacillus sp. 1SOY10, assembly GCF_056836745.1. Classification (NCBI taxonomy): domain Bacteria; kingdom Bacillati; phylum Bacillota; class Bacilli; order Caryophanales; family Paenibacillaceae; genus Paenibacillus; species Paenibacillus sp. 1SOY10. The sequence goes on from NZ_JBXENK010000001.1 coordinate 822,921, forward strand.
CCAACTCCGCCAGCGTCCAGTTTGAAATATTTCCCATCCCCATGCTCCAATCGATCAAAGCCATGTATCGACGAAAGCACACTTCCGTTTGACGGTGATCTGCTTCGCTTAAATAAGCTGAATCGTAAAGCAGGTCGTACACAACCGCCATATGCTTAAAGAACTCGCCTTCATGCACCAACTGCTGGTGGCTGGCTCGCATTGTCGTCTCATAGCCGTTCACCGGATTGATCAAACGTTTAAGAAACAAGGCAGCCTTTTCGGCAAATTCGGAGCGTCCGGTTACCTTCCAGGCAATGATCGCGTTATGGGCTTCATGAGAATGATGCGTTTCAAAAAGGAAGGGGGCGTTCTGCTGGATTTCCGGCACTTCCCAGGTCTCAGCCCGACGTACATACATTCCAAGCAATTCCTGCATCGATTCGGTTTGAGTTACCTTCACCCGCACTTCCTCCCATTCAGGTTCGGTCATAATGACGTAGGGATGTGGCAAACTTCGCAGCGTCGTTAGTTCCAATCGCTCTCCTTCATCTCCTCGGCCATCTGCAACCGCATGAATGATTTGCTTTTCGAACCCTCCCGGAGCGACACGCTCCGAGATTTCAACCCAAGCCTCGACCTGCTTTACCTCTTCAGGGCCCAGCATCAGAACGGAAGGCTCGATCTGAACAGTCATCGTTTCGCCTCCATATAGTTCCGTAGATAATCGTACGGCTTGCTTCTTTTCCGTGCAATTAACCACTGTAATCAGGTATTTTACACTTCCGCCTGTTTCCGCTGCTTTGGACAATACATCTGTGTGTAAGAACAACGATTTACGGCGTCGGAAAGATAAACCCGTCAGTTGCAACGACTGTTCGCTGTCTCCGGATAGCCAACGTGCGGTAATGCGCAAACTACGGACATACTTCCATTTCGCGTATACTGATTTGGGATCATCAAATAACTGAAACGGAATCCACAAATGCCTGCGGCCTTTCCCCGCAACCAAGGTTGTATATGATGTCGTGTCCATCTCCTCAGGCAACGGGCTTTTGTTCACCACCCGATCAATGTCAAACCTCAGTTCCAATGCTTCTTCTTGCGGAATTAACACTTCGAGCATAATGCCATCCCAGCCATCTAAATCGACCGAGCATTCATTGTATTCCACAAAACCGCGTACGTGCCAATGATTGGACGTGCTTACCCCCGGGTGGCGGAATTCCAGTTCTCTCCCAGGCGCCAAGGTCAACAGTTCCAGCCCCGAAGTGCCCGTCTCACCGCCCTCCTTCTGCCGAATATCCCATTTCATTAAATCGAGTTTTGTTAGAACGACATTGTTGCCCATCTTTTTGTTCAACAATAGACTCATCGCTTTCTTCTCCTCGCTTTCGCTCCATCGTAATTTTTCCTTCATCAGCCTTTCACCGCTCCCACCATTAGGCCCTTGACAAAATATTTTTGCAGCGAAGGATACAGAAATACAATGGGACCGATTGTCACCACCGTTGTAGCCAAACGGGTGGTAATTGTTGGTACGACATACCCCGGCAACGATACCTGGGAAGATACCTGGTTGGCAAAATCCGCGTTATTCATGATGCGCATAATTAAATACTGCAACGGAAACAACTTTTCATCGTCAATATAGAGCATCGCCCGGAACCATTCGTTCCAGAAAGCAAGTGCATAAAACAGACTCACCGTCGCAATTGCCGGTAAAGAGATCGGTAAAATGATACGGAACAATATATACATATCGTTTGCCCCGTCAATCTTAGCTGATTCTGCTATCGATTCATCAATCGATTTAAAAAAATTACGGAGCAAAAACATATTCCATGGCGAGATAAGTGCCGGGATAATCAACACCCAAATGGAGTTTTTCATGTCCAGATACTTGGAAATCAATAGATAGTTAGCAACCAGGCCGCCGTGAAACAACATGGTGAAATAGACATAGAAGTTAATGCAGTTTCGATATTTCAACGATTTAACCGACAAAGGATAGGCAAGCGCGCTGGTGACGATCATTGCTAAAATCGTACCTACTATGGTCACGAATAGAGTTACTCCGTAGGACCGGTAGATAGTCGTATCCTGGAAGATGAGCTTGTAGGCCTCAAAGCTGAACTCCGTGGGTATAATCGAATAACCGTCCCGCAAGATAGAACTTTCTGTACCAAACGAACTGCCGATCACTGTGAGAAAGGGGACAAAGCAATAAACAGCAAACATCAACATAAAAACATAGAAAAAACCTTTTAGTATAAGATCGCTTTTGCTTTCTTTAATCACGGATATACACCTGCCTTTACTGGTAAAGTACTAGAACAGAGCTGATTCGGGCGCCCATTTGCGAGCTATAGCATTAACAGTAACTACGAAAATACAGCCTACCACAGATTGGAAGAACCCCACTGCCGCAGCCATACTCATGTCACCCAAGTCCATCAGAGCCCGGTAAACATAGGTGTCAATGACGTCCGTTGTTGGATACAAAATCGGGTTGCGCCCGATAATGGCGAAAATCATGCCAAAATCGCCGTAAAAAATACCGCCCATTGCAAGCAACAGCATTAGGATCACCGTAGGCTTCAGCAGTGGCAATGTGATGTAACGGATTTTACGCCAGCGCGTAGCGCCATCCATTGAGGCTGATTCATAGATTTCCGGGTTGATTCCCGAAATCGTAGCCAAATAAATAATGGAGCCAAAACCGGCACCTTGCCACAACTTGATAAGCACGAGCAGGAGCGGCCAAATCTCCGGATTCCCGTAAAAAGAAACGGGCTCTAGTCCCACTCCCTCCAGCACTTTGTTCACTACTCCGTTCTCGGTTGACAATAATGCGGTAACCAGCATCGAAATTACCGTCCAAGACAAAAAGTTCGGCAATGTTACAACCGTCTGAATAATGCGTTTAAACCATCGGCTGCTGAGTTCGGAAAGCATAATGGCAATCGAAACCGCAGCCAGAGCGCCAAAACCGATAAACAATACATTCAAAAATAAAGTGTTGGCGATAATACGCAATGTTTCTCCCGATTCGACAAAAAAACGAAAGTTTTTTAACCCTACAAATTCGCTGCCTGTAATTCCCTTGACAGGGTTGAAATCCTGAAAAGCGATTACAATCCCTGCCATCGGTAAATAGGCAAATACGAAGATGAGCAGTATCCCCGGCAAGGTTAGAAAATAAAGTATCTTGTTTTTGCGGATTTCCAGCAAAAAAGAGGCCAACTTACTTGGGGCGGGGCTTGCCGAGGCTTGGCTTACAGTTGTTATTTGTCCATATTTGTTCATGATGAAAACCTCCTTTACAACCTTGAATGACCCCATTATGCAAGCATGGTCCCATCCCAGCCAGTTCAAATCCTTCAGAAAACGATGATTTTCCACGCTTCATGCTTTAAAATATTAATATTTCTCGAAAACAGACAAAAAAAGCCGCTTTGTCATCACCTGTAAGCGATGACAAAGCGGCTATCACACTTTAATTTTTAACTACGATTGTATGCGCTTCGCTTAGCGTAGAACCGCTACTATTAATTAGCTCGGAAACATATTGATACTCTCCCGGCTCTTTTCCCTGAATCACGGTCTTGGCGATTTGAGCATTGGGAGTGTGATCCTCCAGAAATTGTTCGTCGATAAGCTTCCCATTCTCATACAATTTATAGACCGTCCCGTTGACGCCCCACCACAGGTTCATCGTCACCCGATAATTGCCGTCCCCATCCCAATTGTCACTGGACAAGACCGGTTTTCCCGGACCCGCTTCGGTAACTTCGATGATAAGGGGTTTACTTACGGTTGTGCCATAACGGTTAATCAGCTCGGCGGTGTACACATAGGTTCCGTTCGGTTTTCCGGTCAAGGAGACTACCGCCTGCTGCGCTGATGGAGAACTATCCGGAAACAGTTGAGTTCCAATCAATACCCCATTTTCATACAACTTGTAAGTTGTTCCGTTATTCCCCCACCACAAATCCATTTTAATCTCATAATTTCCATCCATCAGTCCCGTATCAAAGCCATTATTGCTCGACAGTACCGGAACCTCTGGCACACCGTCCGCCTTTTCGACTCCATCCACTGCAACCGAAACTTCCAGTACAGCCTTATTGCCCGCTTCATCTGCAGCCGTAAAGTAGATATCATATTGGCCTGCAGTTTCCGGCGTCCAAACAAACTCACCCGTCTCCGGATCAAGATCGCTTAGCGGAGGTAAGTACAATGCCGAGAAACGTACAGTTCCGCCTTCTGGATCATCCGCGTACACAGTAAAGGTAACGGTCTCTCCAGCCGAAACGGTCAGCGGGTCTATTGGCGTAATAACTGGCGGCAAATCGGTTGCAGCATGCCCGACATAAACGGCTGCTGTAGCTGTAAGGTTGCCCGACACCGTTGCGGCCGTAATTAGGGCGTAACCTTCGCTCATCCCTTTAACCCGTCCCTTTTGATCGACAGCAGCAACTTCGTCGTTGCTTGACGACCACAAAACCTGCTTATTTGCTGCCTCCTTAGGAGCCACTGTAGCCTTTAAGCGATATACATCTGAAATATTCAACTTCAGTTCCTTTTTATCCAAAGTCAACATGCTAGGCATCGACCCCTGATCTATATGAATCGTTAAAGTCCCTGATGTGGTTTTGCCATTCGGTTGTATCGCCTTAAAGCCAATCGACCTGAAAGTGTTAGCATCTTGATCTCCCGGCCTCCAGCGCAACGTACGGTTAGTAAACGTCGCTCCCTTCGGAAGATTCGTTACGGATACATTTAAGCCAAATCCGTCAACCGGAACCTGCGTTTCTACGTCAAACATAAATTCACGGCCTGACTCCGCCTTCTGGGGCTGGAGATTACTTAAACTAACTTCCCAGTCCTGTGAATAGTCAATCTTCTGATTAACTGGTGTAACCGTAACTTTTACAATACGGGTAACAATATTTCGTTCAAACGTATACGTAATGTGAAGATGATACGTACCGGTATCGCCCGGCTTTGTGACCCAACTCCAGTGTCCGTTCTCGAAGCTTGTATCGTCTGGTACATCCCCCTTAACCTCCACTTTTCCAGCTTTAGCCTCAGCTGTAAATGAAACCTCCTCTCCTTCTTTGACCTCAATATTCCGAATCAACGGTACACGACTCAAACTCTCTTGTAATTCTTCCTGTTCCTCAGTGTTATTGCCAATAACAATCTCCTTCACTTTTGTAACAGGGCTCAGATGATAAGCATCGCTAGCTTCTGTCTTGATTATATAGCTCCCCGGAACTTCCGGATTCCAAATCACTGCATTTTTCAATTCATCATACCGAGCGCCTTCTGGCAGTCCATATAAGCGATAGGTAATTTCGTCTCCATCTGCGTCGTCTGCTCCCAAATCCACAGTGATTTCCTTTCCTGTTGGTAGCGGTGCAAGTAACTTATCATCACTTACGATATCTAATTCAGACAAGAAGGCTGTATTTTGCAATCCGTTAATGGTGGTCATTGCCGCTCCGACATACAGCTTATCTCCCATATCCAAGCTAATCTCCGGTCGGGACGTTTGCTGGTAAGTTTGACCGTCATCAAGGGAGAATTTATAGCGAATCGCCTGCCCTTCTTTCTCTAACTTAAAATGAATAGGCACCTTTTTGTTATTCAGGTCTCCGGCCCAGTGGCCTGTAATTGCATCCCCTTCATCATGGCGATGGCTAACCAGCAATATATTATTATTGTTAGGAAAATGGCGTAACTGAACAAAGTTGGCTGTCTTTAAATCTAACGAATCGGCAACCAACAGTGAGAAATACTCCTTGTCTGTAGATGTCGTTGAAAAATGATCTAAACGCACGTGCGCAGAAAAATCACCAGTAACCTCCTGATAGACCCATGTGGGTGAGAAATTATCGCTACCTGAAGAAGTAATAGATGTGGGATTCCCTTCATCATTCCATTCTACCTGGCCCTTGCCATTGCCCAAATTCACAGATTGGAAAGGCAACTCCGCCCCATTTATTCCATTTAATTTGAAGACGGGAGCAACATTCTCCTTATAATTGAAAGAAACAACGTTATCACGGTTATCTGGTGAGACAATCAAGGTCGCTGCCCCCGAGTCTAACAGTTTATACCCATCCAGCACTTCGGCTTCTATGGTCAGCTCTTGTTCCACTACAGCAGGAGTATTCACTACTTTCAACAATTTGGAGCCTGATATATACTTGACTGAGACCTCGTGGACCTCCGCCTCCTCAAGGACTTCAAGAACTACAGTTTGCCTTGGCTGGACCTGCAACTTAATATCTTTTCCATCCAGTGCCTCATACAATTTTCCACTCATCAAATCCTTGGCTTTTTTAATTCCGAGTGTATCCATTGTATAAACTTTACCGATTTGCTCAACATCAGCATCATCTTTGGACTGATTCATGCCAACTGCATATTTACCATAACGAACCTGACTGAACCCATCTGCCCGAATGTGTGTGTATTCCTTACCTTCTGGATGTGTACTCTGATCCTTGAAGGTATATATTTCGCCTTTGCTAGTACCTACAACATTGGCTAAACGATCCACCTTATCGGTTGTGAAGTGGATACGTACATTATCGTTATACTCCCAATTATCTCTGCGATAGTTAAAAGTGAAGTACACCCGGTCTCCTTTGTTTTTGAAAACAACTGCTTGAGCATCCGGATCAGCCCAGGCAAAATCCGGGTGACCTTCTTCCATCGGAAGTTTTATGTCTTCTCCTTCGCTCTCTCTTTGCACTCTTTCTTCCTTGGCTCGTTGATAATATTTCAGAAGCTCCTGCAATTCAATAATCCGCGAAAATACGTGAGGCGTTTTCTCTTTAAACACCTCATCTTTAAATGTTTCGGAGAAAGCGCGGTTATCCTCAATATATTTATTCAGGAAAAGTAAAGCGCTTTCACTTTTTAGTTCAAAAGCAGTATACCCCCCAACAGGATAAGCAATTTTCTGCCCATGCGCCGAATTCCGAGATCCTCCATACATTTCGCTAATCAGGACATTAATCCCATCGGGTGTAACGGATGGACGGAAAAAATATTTAGCAGTTTCGAAAGCATTAAAAGACAGATCTCCAAAAAAGTCCTCCAAATCCTCCGACCCTGTTGCCGTTTCCGCATATTTATTTATAACTTTCAACAAAAGCAAGCCATATTCTCCGGCCCATCCTCCGTGACTAGCTCCCCCCTCAAGGCCAACCCCTTGATCGGAGAACCATTTTTCTCCATCAACCATCTCTCCGAATTTATATTTTAGTTGATGCAAATATAAGGAGTTGTCCTTGACCTGATATCGATCGTCAATATCTGCAGGCTTATTTGTGTCGCTTAGCTTCATACTGTCAAACAGTAGTTGCATCGCACGATTTGTGTCATAAGCAAAACCAAAATCTTGATTGGCCGTGCCTGCCCGTGTTGAGGGATCATAAAAGTCTCCCTTTACCGGATTATATTGATAATCTCTCAACTTAGCAAACATCTCAATATAGCTGGCGCGTCGGGTTTGATTGGCTTCACCAGTAAGGGAATTATCCACTTTTTCATCTAAATAATTCGTGTAGAGGTTAATTAAATCCTGGTCACTGCTACTCATAATATAATTATGAATTTGAAGCCAGGTCTGTACAAGTGAATCAGTACCTAATGAAAGCAAAGGCCAATTTTCACCAAGTCCACGAGTTCCGCTTCCATCAAGAGCTGCCCCGATCCATTGATACGCATCTTGACCTGTTGTTGGAACACACCATGCACCTTGTTGATCTTGCGCCTTGGCAAAAAAATCATATAGCTTAAAAATGCGATCCAGCAATTCTTCGCTACGATAATATTCTTCGGACCATTCATGCATAAAAGCGTTTGCAAAAATCTCTGTAGCCATCATCGGTGACCAATTTTGATGATTAATCGCTGCACCTGTCACTTTTTTGGCCCAAGCCTCACGGGAGTCGCCATTAAAATTAGCTAGATTCGTGACTGGTGTATAGGTAATCACAGATCCTTCCAGGAAATCATTATTTTCATTTTTAAATGCTTCATATTCCGGACCATAAAGCTGCCAGGACATCATTAACTCCAGGAATTCCTTGCTTTGATTTTGTAAATAGTCATAAGAAGCTAATCCCGACTCCGAATCTGCCGGTTTGCCCACAGGGATTTCCCCCGTATAATCATCCTCAGGAAAATAAAAGGGGTCAGTATGCGTAGCCGCCGAATAAATGTATTTGCTGTTCTCCTCCTGATGTCCATATTGGCTATTTCCGTAAGCAGAAAAATTGCCTGTACTCATAATAGACAAGCGAACGGTACCATCAGAATGAATAAGACCTTGAGGAAGAATGTATGTGCTGTAGTAATATCTTCCAAGAAAAGGAGCTCCCCCTTCATAACCATTGTCAAGCTCAGAGAACTCTCTGCCAAAGTGGGGATTCAGAATTGTCTTGTCTCCATCAGGCCCATACAGCATTAGATTTCCTCTCTTCTGCTGCGTCCCGCTTAGACGAATTGTTAAATAGTTTTGCCGGGTAGAATCCGCTTTCAAGGTGAACTCCAATTTCCCATCGAAGGCTTTAGTAGTATCTGGGGAGGGTTGAATGTAACGATAGGTCAGCCCATGCCCCAAGCCTCCTCCAGCTAGCTTTCCATTTACGTCCACATATTCCGCCTCAGCTCTATTATCAACTCCAGCGATGCTGAGCCGTTCTTCAAAAAGATGCTCTTCTTCTGATTCTTTGTCTCCAAAGTGAATAATGTCCAGTGCTTTTTCCCTCGCAGAGTCATGTTCATTTAATGTTTGAGAAGTCTGCCCTCCTCCCTGCTCCTCCGAATTCACAGCTTTCCCCCAAACAACCTGAGCTGGCATTAACAAAGACAACGACAATACAACAGCTAAATTTAAATTAAATAAACTAGCTCTTTTGCTCTTTCTATTGCTGGATGTCATACTTGTCTCCTCCTCTATAAAAAAGATATGAGTAGCGTAAACACCCAATATTTTATCTTGTAAGCGCTTTTTCGAAACCCTTAATATCCTCATAAATGTATAAATAAGCTCATTTCAATGCAATAAATATTAATTTTTACTCTAAATCAGAAATCCACCTTAACCCTGAAGCTTGTGTTCTTTGCGAAAGTGCACGGGTGACATCCCTACATATTTCTTAAATGAAGCATAAAAGTAATTTGTGTTAGAAATGCCCACCATTTCTCCTACCTTTCCCGCCGAATGATCCGTTTCGAGAAGCAATTGTTTGGCCTTTTCAAAGCGAATATCCGTAATGTAATGAGAAATAGTACTCCCCGTATGATCTTTGAACAGTTTTCTCAGGTAATTTGTAGACATTCTCACCTGACTGGCCAACACATCAGCAGACAAGTCAGGATTGGTGTAGTTGTCAACGATATACTGTTGAATCATACTCACGATTTTGGTGTTGCTCTCACAGGACCGTTGATCACGTAATTTAATGATTTCACTACAACTTTGCAGAAAAAATTGCTGCATTTCATTTAAAGTTTCACAATTTATAATGGTTTCTGGCAAAAACAACATTCCACTACGAGTCAACTCACTTTCGCTAACCATATCGCTGGCTGCCCTTAAAGTCATTACTGCTAATTGATAGACGTAAAGCATAATTTCATCGTACTTACAGACTTTCAGTTCATTAAAGAAGCTCTCGACGAGTTGCTCCACTTTGGCTTGTTCACCAAGCCGCATATGGTCTGTAATCAATTTCTCCAGTTGAATGGGGTAGTCATTTTGGGCAAATTCCAAACAATGGTCTTCATGCCGAATGATTGAGCCTGGCCCGTACATCAAACGATAGCGTGAGGACTGATAGGCTAAATGATAAGACATAGGCAGTTGCGCCAGTTCTGATACCTGGGAACCACTCGCTACCGTCACACTAATTTGAAGATAATGAGAAACATTTTCTTGCAGGCTTTTAAGTAACGGATACATATTGCTTGGAAGAGCGGCAGACTCTTCCTCATTCCAGTGTAATAACAAACCAATAGCATCATCGTTATCAGTCCATATTTCCACACCACACTTCGTTTGAATAATCTCCTCGGAAATATTAGAAATTGCATATTTAAACAGTGAAATATCCGCCTGATCATATCGTTGAAATTGTTGTTCATAATCATCGATTCTTAACAATACAATCTGATATCGATTCCCCTCCAGCATAAGCCCTACGTCCACCAATTCAGAATCAGTTGGATGGGAGGGCACTCCGGAACGCATCATTGATTGCAATACTTCCTTCTTCTTGGCTGGTAAATAACTGCTAATATCCTTCTTCAAATCATAAATTCGGCCCTCTAGCTTCTGAAAGGAATGTAACATGAAATCATATTCGCTGAGTGGCGGCATTTTCTCACTCATAAAAGAAGAGCCAAAGCGCTTAATCAACTGAGATATCGGACGGTACAACATTCGAACTGAGAAGATAGCCAGAATGACTGCTGTGCCCACAAATAAAAGGGTTACTGTCAAAATGTAATACTTGAGCTTGTTTACCTTAACCAACATGTTGTCATACTCCGCGGTGCTTATGAAAACCCAACCTAATCGTTCAGATTTGACATAAGAGATAAATGAACTTTTTCCATCAATATCCTCGATAAAATTGCCATGACTGTTTTGGCTTGAAAGAATAGTAACCATAACTTTGTATTCGCTTACATTTTTCTCGAACATCTTGCTGTCAGTGTGCGAGATAATATCCCCACTCCGGTTCACAATAAATGATTGAATTGAGCTTTCAGTGCTTCCAATAGAAACCATCTTTTGCAGCAGTTCTTGATCCAGATTCAGAACCATAGCCCCCTCCACAGTTCCTGCTTTTTTTGTTTCGGAGTAAATAATTGAAATTAGCTGATTATCAATAACGCTGTCTTCCTTCATGCCTTGAAACCGTCGAGGAATAAATATGCTTTGTTTATGCAAATCCTCACCTGACAACATAGTTGTCATTTGCTTATCAAAAAAATCATCGATGGTCTGGGAACTCGCTTCAGATGAAAAAACGTAATTATGTTCCATATTATAAATATAAATCGATTTAATTAAAGGATTAGCTGCCTTTAATTCATTTAATAATTTACTGAATCTATACATCTCTCGAGAAGTGAATTGTTTTCCGTACATCGCATAATAAACATCCTGGTTACGAACAAATACAGAAGCAAAATAATTATATGTAGATGAGAGAAGGTTATCTGCCGTATTATAGGACTGTACCGTCATTCGATCTGCAGATTGGTTGATATCCTCAGTTAAGTTATAAGAAACTTTATCCACTATAGTATAAGAGAACGCTCCAAGCACAATAAAAGAAACAATTGAATAGGTAAAAATCATTTTAAGTAGCATTTTGCGTGTAATCCAGAAATTACGCAATATTTTCATACCATACTCCCCCCGCCTCTGTCTTGAATTCCATTCTATTTCTAAATCCTACTATATATTTAAAAATAACTGCAATTGCTTGAATTGCCTACTTTAAAATATAACGTTATCTATATAATCCACACTTCTCGAAGGGAGTCTCGAACGAAAAGCGGTCCAAAAAATCTGGACCGCCCTCAAACAATTCATGATAACTTATACACTATTTCCCACCTGCATCCAGGTAGCTCTGGGCCTGTTTAATGAATTCAGCTCTTAAAGTTTCCAATCCCAACGCTTTAATTTCTTTGTAATATTTCTCTGTATATGCTCTCCAGTCTGGGTCTGCACCAAGTTTCGTGATTTGATCATATTCTGTATTCTTGGGTGAGATTTTTGCAATTTCCGTTTTGACTAGTTCGCTGTCAAATACAAATCCAGATAGCGGAAGGCGATAATAGCTATCTTCTTGCGCTGAATATTCTAAATATTTCAAGGTTTCCTCATCATTGTCCGCATTTATTCTTGACATCTTCGGATTCATGGTTAATTCGTAAGACGGGAAAATGTAATTTGCCGTTTTATCGGTCATTTTATACTTGTTGTCATTTTCTTTAATCCAATGTTCCCCTTCGATACCCAATTCGAACAAATCATGATTCTCCTGATTTTGGAATACCCAATCGATGAATTTCATCGTGCGATCGATATTTTTGGATGTTGTAGGAATGACAATGTTATTCCATGCTTTATAGGTTACACCCATGGCTTCTTTCTCCATATTACGGATTGAATCTTGCATAATAAATGGTTCAACATCTGCACCAGGGATAGCGGATTGCAACCGATCTCGAATAGATGCCATACCACTGATCGTTCCTTCAGTAGCCGCTCCTTTTCCACTGACGAACAATGCTGTCGAGTCCTGTTCACTCAGCGCATCCTTCTGAACATATTTTTGATTCCATTCAGCAAACTTATCCATTTGTTCATACCAGACATATTCAGAATCATTAAAAGGGGCCGGGAAATCTTCATACATAGAAGCGGGATCGCCTTGTACCACAGCGTTTAGTACCTTCTTTCCATCTTCAGACATCATGACTTTAATCGGAAGCCCCACTCCGCTGATCAATGTCATTCTATCCTTGCGATGTTCTTTGTCGAACATCGTTTGAAACCCTCTTCTTCCAGTCAGAGCCAGAGGTATCATCTTTTTTTCGTTTTCTTTTACCTTGTCTAGGTAAATGGCTAGCTCATCATAGCTTTTGATAGGATCCAGTCCATATTTCTCCCGCAAATCTTTACGGACCAAAACCACCGGAATATCATAATAATACTGAGTAAATGGAATAGCATAAATATGTCCATCGATTTTGTTACTTTCTAGAAATTCCTCACTAAATGCGTTCTTCAAGCCAGGATATTCATCATTATTGAAGTATTTATCCAACTTTTGATAAAAACCTTGGCTTACATTTGGATACAAGCTCCCCCAAGACGCGTCAAATGCCACATCCACTACTTCGCCAGCAGCCATCCTAAGTTTCAATTTTTGTTTGTGGTCAGTATTTGAGTTCCATTCGATATCCACTTTTGTGTTCAGGGTATCCTTGGTGAGTTCTTCAAATCTGGTTAAGATTTTTTCCAATTCCTTCGGCTTTTCTCCAAACAGCATGAATTTTAATACTACTGGATCCAGCTTCTCATCAGACTTTGTAGCTCCATTGTTACTGGCTACCTCATTGCTTACGGAATTGTTGCTACTACAGGCGGTAATAGAAATAAGCATGATCATAGCCAGCAACAATATAACCGTTCTTTTCATTCTTTTGTTACTCATGGATCTAACCTCCCTTATTTAAACGCTTTCATTTAACGCTTTTATTATGTATGGTTCATACAAAAAGAGCTAGAATAAATTTTGTGTATAACCATATTTCATTCGTCTTAAACACCATAGAATCTTATTTTTCTACAGTTTTATAATTGTAAGGTTCTTATTGTTTCGTAAAAGCACCTTCTAAGCCCTGTTATAAAAAGAGTGTGCTTATCCGAAGCGGGATAAACGCACTCTTTACTCTTCTTACTGTTCATTCATAGATACAAGCGTCCACGGCTGAATCGTAAATTCAATAATTAGCTTTCCTGTCGAGTCAGCCCTAACATAAGTTAAATCCGTATGTCTGGCAATTTGGCGCAAGTGTCTCGTCTGCTCCCTTGTAGGAGGCTCCGGAGCTCCCATCTCCTCCCAGGTTGGCAAGGCGTACCCATGCTCCCGGTCTAACGTCTCTACAGCAAAGAGCGCATTGGGAGCCAATTCATTCAGTTCTACACGAAGCTTTATTGCCTTACCCTGGTTTTGAACATTTTCTGCTGTCTCCTTGGCTACAGCAAAAGGTACAGCCATCGGGATGGCTTCTGTATCATAATGATAGAGCAAAGCTGAAATCTTGCCGTTTTGACGATGGCGAGTAATTGTCCCCTTCTCCCCTTGATATAGCTGCTCGTCACCCAATTGATGTAGCATTCGGTAGGCATGAAAGGTAGGTTTCACAATTCCTTGAAAATTAATCATGCCAAATCCACCGTGGAAGATGGAGTCCCCAGCCCCTCCTTCCTCGAACACATCGGTAAATGTCCAATAAGACAATGAGTCTACAAGACCTGACGCAGCCAAATTCGCCTTAGCCACATATGCAGCCGCCGGTAATCGGTCATGACTATGGTCACGTGGCGATGGGCTCGAACTCCATTCAGTCAAATGAATCTCTGCTTTAGGGTAGGCACTTTCAGAGACCATATTACGAAGTAGTGCCAAGTCCTGCCGAGTCGAATCTACCTTTCTGCTAAACCCTTGCATGCTACCAAAGCCGTCCAAAGCAAAATCGGTAGGATAAGGATGGGCCGAGATAAAATCAATCGGCAATTCCTCCTCTTTGCAATAGTCGAGAAATTCCCGCACCCATACGGGACGCCAATCCGCCTCATCTACACGTGCATCACGGAAAGTCATGTGCTTCGCAGTGTCCTCCACTTCTCCGGAAAAACGGTCATCGGGAACAAAATTGCTTGTAGCAGGACCACCTATCCGAAGTTGACTGTCTATCGATTTGACAGCCATCGCTGTCGATTTATACAACTTGAAGTACTCGCTTCGCGAGCCATTCCAGAAGGGATGCAGATTAGGCTCGTTCCAGACCTCATAGTACCAAGACCGAGTTTCTTCCAATCCATATCGATCCGCCCAGTGGCTCACAAGGCGCTTAATCAGTTCCGCCCAGTCATCATAGCTTTTAGGGGGACTGACGTTTCCCTGCCACCAAAACTGCTTCCCACTTCCTGATGCCATATCCTTGGGACAGAAGCCAAACTCCACGAAAGGACGAATCCCGATATCTATTAGTCGATCAAAAAGCTCATCAATATATTGCCAATTATATACGGCTTGTCCGTCAACTTCTCTATAAACACACATATCATCATGGAGTAACCCATGAAAACGAATATATTTAAAGCCGCATTCTTCCACAACCAGTTTTAGCTGTTCCAGCCAATTAGCCCGAAGTCCTTCGTGAGCCCGTCCTGCACCAACACACTTACTCCAGTAATGGTTTAGTGGAACCCCCGGAGCCGTAGCTGCCGAAACGATAGAAATGGTACGATTCATCAATAATTCCCCTCCTGTTTTTCTTTATTTTGTTAATTCAAATAACCTTGCTGTATTAGGCTGATCCAGACGAACTTTCAAAGTTCCCCTCTCCTTATTCCAAGAGCCTTGACCGCCGCCTTTCGGATAAGCACAGAAGAGGTTGACTTGCTGTCCACATAGGTGCGAGATTGGGAAATCTGCTTCCGGCTCCCCACCAAGCCTCCAAATAGCAAGCAACGTTTTTTCACTACAAATTAAGCCAAGGGCAGCCCATTGATTGTCATGCTGTGGTAAACCAAGTGGCCAGAAAGGAACCGCGTCCGCTATATCCTCACGAATCATTTTGTAGTAAGCAATTGCTTCTTTGATAAGTTTCTTTCGACTCGGAGCGATGTTTGCCAAATGCCCGCTTTGATGAATTCGAAGTAATAGCGCATTAACCATATTAAATACCGTCTCTTCTTCATCACCTGTTTCTAACGGATATGACCAAATTGCTGCCTGCTCGGGGGTTATTCCCGTTGGCGCAGCCGCCGCGATGAGGGCTAGCTTACGATAATCAGTCTGATCACTAACTGAGGCAATTGAATGGCGTTGTAGCATAGCATAGTCCATCCGCATTCCGCCACTGCTACAATGCTCAATAATCAAATCAGGATAGCGTTCAAATATTGACTCTATCCATCGCAAGTAAGCGCGGTTATGCTGAAGTAAGCCTTCTCCCCAACTCTCAGCAGCCACTTCAGTACCTACCCCGATATTAATATTGTAATCCATCTTAATATACCCAACTCCATACTGGAGTACTAAGCGATCAATAATTCCGTCGGCGTGACGGCAGACTTCTTCATTACGAAAATCAAGCTGATATCTACCATTGTCAACGACTCTTCTCCCATGCCGACAAAAAAACCAGTCGTTCGGCAATTGCTCTGCTAACGGGCATCTCACCCCTATTACTTCGATTTCCAGCCACAATCCGGGTAACATGCTTCGGGAACGGATATATTCCACAACCGTATCCAGACCTTCTGGGAAACGCCTTGCAGACGGAAGCCACTCACCAACCTCATCCCACCATTCTCCATCGGCATACCAACCCGCATCAATACAAAAAACTTCACAACCTACTTCTGCAGCGGCATCAATTAACGGATACAACTTCTCCGAAGTAGGATCGCCAAACAAGCAGTTCATAAAATCATTAAAAATAACTGGCATTTCATGATTGTCTCGATGAGGGTGCCGAATGATCCGACGATAATGTGTAAGTACCTGTGCTGCGCTCTCTAGCCCCCCCTGCACAGCTCCAACCGCGACAGGGACGGTTGTAAATTTATCTCCGGGCTGAAGCTGCTTCCACCAATGGTTTTCTCTTTCCGTTGGTCCCCCGGCTCTAAGATACAAATGCCCTTCGTCTGTACCTGCATCATCAATATCGCGATAAAAATGATCGCCTATTTCCCAGTGCCATGATCCATTATGCTCGATTTGCCAGAAGAGGCTTGTTCCTGCCTCTTGATTCTCCAAGCAACCCAGCGGCAAATACTCTCCGGTTGACCATGATCCCGTATTCGTAGCAGCTATTCGTTTGGTGGTAAATCGATTGACCGGTGTAAGGCCAAGTTCTGGCAGACCATAATTGCGCCACTGTAATTCACCATACCATGAGTTATGCGGCAGATGAATTCTCATTTTGTCCCCCCAGTTTTGCCTCCCCTCCTTGGCCAGACCAGTAAGTGCAAATGAGGAGACATACTCCATCGTCAAAGGTTTAGAACCCTTGTTCACCACGGTATTATAACAACGGATGATAGGGAGACCATCAAAAAATTGCCAGTGAGCCGTGACTTCCAAACCAGTCTCATCAAACAGTGTCAATTCTAGCTTGGTTCCCGTTTCATTTGGATCAAGTTTATGGTTGGCGTATCTCAACCTTTTCCCCGGTAATGTCTCCAGGTGCTTGGCTCCGTGATGCCCATCATGATTTTCACCTGCCAGTTGTAGTTCGACCGCGAGGAACCTGCTCTTTTGTTGGTCTCCCTTAAGTGTAGCTTCTGTAAACGGAAGCGTGGAAAAATGCAGCAGCAATACTTCTCCTGTATCGGTGACTTCAAAGAGTACCCGCAGACCATTTTCCTCAATCCGTATGGTATTCATTGTTATCCTCCTCCTAGCCTATTTTGAATCTGTATACTCCCAAAGTCAGTGGGGGTATCGTCACTACCGGTCCGCCCGGGTCAAGAGCTTGACTAATGCCCACTTCTTGCGGAGATTCAAATGAATTGATGGCAGCTATATCCTTGTCTCCAAACAATTGACCGTCCATAAATTCAAACTGCTCCCCGGACATTTCCAAATGGACGGTATAAGTATCGTGAGTATGTCGGTTAATGATGTTGATGACCACGATGCGTTCCGCCTCCCCATAGCTTGCGGATACATCCAGGTACGGTACTTCCGGGTAATACTCCCCGGTATACTTCGGTGAATTAATCCAAGCATCCACTGCCATATTACCTTTATTGAGGGTAAACATTTCCTGAACATAAGAGATACCTTGACGGTAGAACTTTTCCCCTCCGCTTTCACAAACCATTGCCGGCAATGTATTGACTAACTGGGCCATATTTGATATTGCAGCAACATCCGCATGACGTAGGAAAATATTGAAATAAGAACCAACCAGCAAACTATCGCTCAAATTATATGGTTCCACCAACTCATCCTCTAAACCATCAGTTTTGTACCAGGGATTATATTCATCAAGTGCAACATGAATCTCCTTAAACCGATTCTTCTCATGTTGAATCAATCGAATATCTTCACGAAGCAAACGATAGGCATCTTCCAGCAGAAGCATGTACTCCGTCAGTTTTAAGTGAACCCTCTCATTCCCCATCGTCTGCCATTTATCCATAATGTAATCTTTATAATCATGCCCGATATAGTGATGAATACTGATGTAATCCGTATAATCAAACAGGGCATCAAGTACTTGTCTATTCCAATTACGATGAGGAAAATCAATCGGAAAATGAGCTCCTGAAATCACCAATTTAATCGATGGATCTGCCGCCTTCATTGCCATGGCGAAATCCCGGGCACGGCGGATGTATTCCTCCGGAGTATCCGTATAGCCAAACTCCCATGGAGCACTAATTTCGTTGCCTAGCGCCCAATATTTTACTGCGTAGGGAGCCTCTTGACCATTTGCAATCCTCAGATCCGTCCAGCGGCTGCCAGCCTTTCCGTTACAATACTCCACCCAATCCCTCGCTTCCTCCGGTGTTCCGCTCCCCATATTGACACAAATATAGGGCTCCGCATCGATTTTACGACACCAGCGGACAAACTCGTCAGTACCAAAGGCATTAGAGGCAGGCCAATCCTCGTTGGCCCGATAACGAGTAAGTGGGCGATTCTCCAATGGGCCGATTCCATCTTTCCAGTGATAATAGGGAGCGTAACACCCCCCGGGAAAGCGTACATTCGTGATGCCCATTTTTTGTGTAGCTTCTATAACGTCCCGGCGGAATCCATCTTCATCGGCCACCGAACTAGCCGGATCGTACACCCCACCATAAATGCACCGGTGCAGATTTTCAATAAAACTTCCAAACAAGTTTGGCTCAACCACACCAATAGTCCGATCTTTATTAATCTGCAAACGAATCATTCTTCTTTACCTCCAAATCGTAATTAACTATCCTTTGACCGCCCCCGCACTTAAACCATTAATGATATCTTTCTGCATGAACAAATAGAAAATCATAATAGGCAAACTCATAATGACAATGGCTGCCGTGATGTACTCCCACTGACTTACATACTGCCCAGTAAAGTACATCAATCCGGCTGGTAGAGTCTTGGATTTGTCTGCCGTCATAAAAATAACTGGCAACAACAAATCGTTCCAGACATAGATGGCATTAATAATCAGCACAGTTGTTGAAGCTGGACGAACCAATGGCAGCACGATTCGGAACAGAGTGCCCAGCGTACCGCACCCATCAATTCGGGCTGATTCTTCAATTTCAATAGATAATCCTCGTATAAAGGTTGTTATGATAAACACAGCCATCGGCAAACCAAACGTGGCATCCACAAGAATGATGCTAAGTGGGTGGTTGACCAGATGAAGCTGCGTAACCATTTTGAATAAGGGTATGATGGCGATTTGTACTGGGAACATAATACCGCTTAAGAACAAAATATAGAAAAAATCTTTACCTTTAAAACGAATACGTGCAAAGCTGTAAGCAGCAAGCGCTCCCACAATGTAAATCAGCAGCAGAGTGAAAAGCGTTACGATGGTACTATTCATGAACAGACGTCCAAAATTGGCCTTCTGCCACACCTCTACATAGTTATGAAAGTACAAACCCTTGGGGATTGAAATGGGAGATTTGCGAATTTCTTCCGGTGTCTTTAAAGAGTTCATGATCATCAATAAAATCGGAAAGAAAGTAGCAAACGAGCCCAGGATAAGTAAAACATGCAAGCTGATCATACCGACACGGCGTCGAATAGTCATCTCAACTTACCTCCCCGCTACGGCGACTCAGTCGCATTTGTATGAGTGACAGCAACAACACAATAATGAACAAAATGACCGTTTCTGCAGAAGCATACCCGAAGAAATGGGTGCTACCGCCAAACACATCGGAGAATATTCGAGTTGTAATAACATCTGTCGCATAAGCGGGTCCCCCGTTAGTCATAACGAAAATCAAATCGAATGACTTAATGCAGCCGACAGTTGTCAACAGAATAATCATTCGGGTCATCGGTGCCAATAAAGGAAGCGTAATAAATCGGAATTTATGCCACCCTTTTGCTCCATCGATGTCTGCCGCTTCGTAAATATCAGATGAAATCGTCTGAAGGGCTGCCAGGAACAGGATCATATTGTTGCCTTGCCCTTTCCAGATATCAACGATCAAAACAGAAAAAAGTGAAATATCCGGATTTCCCAGCCAATCAATTCCTGACAAGCCAATTTGATTCAATAACATGTTGAGAATCCCGGTAGGTTCATATAGATAGGTCCATATATATCCTGCCGCAACAGTACTAACAACAACCGGGAAGAAAAAAACAGCACGATACATATTTCTACCAGCAATTTTATTCAGTAGTAGGGCCAGGCCAAGCGAGACTGCCAACCCAAATGTATTCCATACTAATAGCAGAATGCCGTTATTCTTAAGGGATGACCAAAATAGAGGATCATCGTTAAAAAGCTGGACATAGTTTTTAATACCAATAAAATGCAAATTAGGGTCAAATCCGTCATAGTTCGTAAAGCTATAAATTAATGTCATGATTACAGGATAAATAAGAAACATACCTATTAAGATCAGTCCAGGCATAATGAGCGCATACCCCGTTACCCAGGACGTAAATTTAGTTTTCAAGGTAGTTGACCTCCTTAGCTAAATAACAGGAGCCCTACACGAAGGCTCCCCGGCAATATCTGCTATTTTTTAAGTGACCGTTGGGTCATACTGTTCATATCCTCAACGATTTTCTCCGGTGTCGTCCGCCCCGCAATCAAGGCTTGAGCGCCATTGAGAGCAGCATCTTGAGCTACTCCAGGATGTAGTGAAGTCGTATGAGTAATGGCAGCCTGAACTTCCGGTGCTAATGGGTCAAAATCCACTTGAATTCCTTTAACGATGGCACCTGTCTGCTTAGCCATATTCAAATATAAGGTGTAATTTTCCGGTTCAAAAAAGAAATTAAGGAACTTTAATGCTTCCTCCTGATGTTTCGAGTTAGCGTTCACACCCAGCATCCAACCATAACCACCATTTGCGGTAAGTTCATCTTGCGGGGTCTCCACTTCTTTATATGGTGCTTTAGCAAATCCCACTTCAAAGTTTGGACTAGCTTTGCGAACATCTGATAGCAGAAAGCTGCCGGATGGAAGGAAAGCTGCGTCCCCGTTAAAAAAGGCTTGTTGTGCCGACTCCCATGAAGTTCCAAGCATATCTTTCTGAAAGAACCCTTTGTCATAAAATTCCTTGATATGTTCAAACCCGCCCGCTATTCCAGGATTGTCTATAAATTTCACTTCACCGCTTTGAGCCTTGTCAAAAAAAGCCGGATCATCGTCGCCCACTTTACTCCAACCGAATGTCCACAGCTCATTAAAAGCATTCCAATTGTCTTTTAACCCTTGAGATACAGGGATTTTACCCGAAACCTTGATTTTCTCGGCTGCAGTGATAAACTCCGGTCTCGATTTGGGATATTCAAGGCCCAATTCCTTTAATATGTCTTTGTTGTACCAAAGTCCCCAAACATCGGCATACACAGGAATCCCCAATACCTTCCCCTCGTATGTGCCAATTTCGGCAACACCATCCATCAGATTGGAGAGAGCCGGCTGATCATTTAAAGATACCACGTAGTTACCGTTTACATAATTCTGCTTGTCCGCAAGTTGGTTGCGCAAAGCCATCAAATCGGAACCTTCCCCGGAAGCCATTCTGGCCATATACACCTGGTCATACTGTTGAGTGTCCAGAAACTCCAGCTCTACTTTTATACTCGGATTCTCGCTCATGAACTTATTCACAACCGCTTCCATGCCCTCGCGGCTTGTTTCCAGCCAGCCCGAAAACTTAAGTGTCGCCACTGTTCCGTTGCCTTCCCTGGAATCACTGTCTGCTGAACTAGGCTTGCCGCTTCCTCCGCAGCCTACCAGAGCTGTGGTGATTAGCACGAGCATTACCGTTAATATGCTCCATTTCTTCATCTCTTTCATCCCCCAAATGTGATTTCGCTCGCTACCTGTTTTATGCAATTTGAAGAGATGCGCATCTCTTTGACTTGAGTTTATCGCAAGACGCGCGGAGGAGATATGGCCCAAAATCCTGATATGGTATCTTTTTTCCATAAAAAAAGAAAGCCTATTTTAGGCTCTCTCTATATTCAGTCGGAGTCATGCCGGTCGCTCCTTTGAATTTCTTGAGGAAATGTTTCGGGCTCTGATAACCTACCATTTGTGCAACTTCATATGTTTTCAAATCAAGCCTCTTGAGCAGTATCTTCGATTTCTCAATCCGGATGTTCGTAAGAAAATCAATAAAATTAATGCCCGTCTCTTTTTTAAATAAATCGCTTAAGTATTTGGGGCTAACATATACCAAACCTGCGATATCAGCTAAGCGAAGATCCTTATGAGCATTTTCTTTAATATGCAGCTTAGCCACTTCAATAATTTTCCGCTCATGGTCGTGATGCTTAGCATTCAGAAAACTGGCAATATAGGATAAAGAATCATAAAGCTTGCGCTGTAATTCTTCCATATCCCCACAAGCTTTCGCCTCATTAGTGAAGCTGTCCGGGATAAAACGAATTCCGTCGATGGAGTAACCGTCCTCACTCAAGGCGAACAATATATCTCTCACCATATTTCCACAAAAATTCCTTGCTTCATCCGGATCAACATTTTGGCTGCGGAAGCCACTTGCTAAATGGTTCAGCGCTTTGCCAACTGCGCTGTGATCCGCACGCCTTACCGCTTCGATAACCCCCTTGTGCAAGTCCATTATGCCAAGCAAATTGCCATTAAAGGCCGGAAGCAAAGCCTCATTTGCATGCAAAAGTCCTTCATACCGGGTATAAAACCTGGACTTCTCCATTTTCTCCGTTTGTAAATATATATTGAACACATCGGTAAGCGAGCTGAATAAGGGGCCTGCACTAATCTCTACACGAACCTTAAGATAGTACTCAGCCAATTCGCTTAAACGTTTAGTGAAACCATACGGATCAATATCGTCGGACTCAAGTAAGTCTATAAGCACAAGAAGCCGCTTTCCGTCTTTAGTCACGATTCCCTTCAGTTCCGCAACATACTCTTGCAACAGATTGTACAGCGAGGCCAGTAGAAGTTCATTATTTCCCTGCCACCTTGCTTTTGCATATTGCCCAAGCAATTTAGGAGTAATTATGACAAACATGAATCGGGATTCTCCGCCCGCATCTGTTTCAAGGTTCTGCACAAGCCGCTGGACACTATCGTGAGAACCTCTCAAGGTGATTACATTATTTAGCGCTTTCTCCCGAGTTGAACGAAGAGACTCATTCAGACGGTTGCGAAGGCTGATGCGGTGGCCGTTCTCCAATGCTTCGCTATCAATAATCTCCTTCACTTTGTCCAACATCTGATACAAATCGGCGCTATTGATAGGCTTCAGCATATAATCAAGCACCCCGTTCCTCAGGGCCTGACGAACGTAAGCAAAGTCGTCGTAACCGCTTAAAATGATGAACTTGACATTTCCCATCCGCTCACGCAACCGTTCAATTAATGTCAACCCGTTCATTTCCGGCATACTGACATCGGTAATAATCACTTGGGGAAGTACTTTTTCAGCCATTTTCTCGGCCTCTTCACCATCAGCAGCTTCTCCGACAATTTGAAAGCCATGATGATCCCGGTTAATGATTTTGCGGATTCCCTCCCGTATAAGAGGCTCATCGTCTACAATTAATAATCTAATCATTATCTGGTTGCTCCTCCAAAGAGGTATTATAAGGCAATCGTAGAGCAATCCGCGTTCCGATTTGAATTGCGCTAGCTATATACATTTCGTAGGGAACTCCGTAATTTAATTTGATTCTCTGATTCACATTTCTCAGTCCGATGCCCTGCTCATGCAAATTAGAAAATTCTTGATTGATGGCCTTACGGAGACCACGCAGTTGCTTTCTATCCAATCCTCTTCCATCATCCTCAACCTTAACAATGAGATCTGCTTCCATTCTGTTTGCGGAAATTCGAATTGTCATTGGATGCTTCCGATCAAAAGCATGAAGAATGGAATTTTCCACAAGCGGCTGAAGCAACAGTTTGGGCACCAAGCAATCCAACTCCGATAAGCCAACTTCACATACGAGATAAATTTGATGGTTAAAGCGAATATTTTGAATTTTGACATAAACACAAACATATTCAAGCTCGTCGCGCAGCTTGACAAATTCTCGGCCACGATGAATTGAAAACCGGAAGAGCTTGCCGAACGTGGATACCATTTCTGCTACTTCCACATCGTCATTAATCTCTGCTTTCATAGTGATGCTCTCAAGCGTATTATATATAAAATGAGGATTGATCTGGTTTTGCAAGGCTTTCAGCTCCGCTTCCCGTTCTTTCAGCTTCGCTTTATATTCTCTTTCAATCAGTTCGTCTATATAAGTAATCATACGATTAAATCCAAGCGCCATATGATTAAATTCGTCGTGAGTTTTAAAGTCGGCCTGTATTTTAAAATTGCCCAATTGGACTTCTTTCATCAATCTGGTCAGCTTTTTTACGGGTTTTACAATATTAAAGCTAAGCACAACAGAAAAGAAAAAGGCAACGAACAGAATGAGCAAAAGCAATGAAACTGAAATTTGCCGAACAACGTAGAGATCGCTCAATACTAAAGATGTTTTAGTACTGGTCATTACTTTAAAGCCAGTAAAAGAAGAGTCGCTCGAAGCTAGCATATACTCGTCGCTAGTCATGATGATTTCCTTTCGCCCACTAGACTCCTTCAACAATTGGTCAATGCGTCGGTCCAGCGTCTGTCCGACATATTCCCCACCAGAACGATATATCATTTGTCCATTCGGATGAACCACCGACACGTCGCCGTCAAATGGGTAGCTAACTCCTCTTAAAATCGTTTTCAAAATTTCGGTATCTACATTGATCATCATATAACCAATGGTTGTCTGTGTTCCGATTCCTTTAATTTCGCGAATATAGGAAAATCCATTAGAATCTGACTTGCGCACATAATTTTGCTTATGAGTTGGAACGGTCACGACCCCCGCATTATTCTCCAGTCCGTTTAACCACCCCAAGCTCAGAGGATTAAAGCTTTCGCTATAACCGCCAGTTAGCGTGTTGGCAAACAGCACTCGTCCATCATTGCCAAGCAAAAAAACAGAAGATATCCCTTCCCTTTGATTCATGATGGAAAACAGATAAGCCCTCATGCGATCTTCCGTTTCAATATCGCGCAGCAGAGGGCTGGATGGGTTGTCGCTAATTGCCTTCAGAGTACTCTGTACGCTGGAAGTATAATAAGGCGTTTTAGAGATTCGATCGATATCCTTCATGTACGTATCGATATTTGAATTCATCTGTTCTGCCAGTCTGCCGGAATATTCACTGATTTTATCCTTCAGGCTCTCCTCATATACTTGAAAAGTGATGAGGCTGACCGCCAAAATTGGAATAATGATAATTAACAGAAACACCGCAATAATTTTGGTTTGAAAGCGAGTAATCCTTGGCCAAAGCGGCATCAGCGCCTTCCTAAACCATTCAATGCTTTTACCCATAACCTCACTCCACACTCAAAATGTCAACCCGATCATAACTCTAGCGCTCTAAGGGCGTCAAGGTTATGGGCTGAGGAGTAGATTATTAAATGATTAAGCAATTAATGAATAACGAGTTTAGTCTACCCTAGGATACTCAATGCATTCGAAGTAATCAAAATCGGCATTCTTTCGGAAACCATGAATTTGCACGCTTGCTTACCATAAATAAAGATCGTTTCCTTTCAATTTAAATAGTGCTTCCATTCACCAACTACCTTAGCTACTTCAATAAGTCCGCAAGTAAGGTAGCGGCACGAAGAGCCCGTATTCTTGATTTCAAAAATTACTCGTCAGCTTAAAATTGGCGACACTGGCAAGCAACCATATAATTCCAACCCTTTCTGCATGAAATCATCATTTTAATTTAATGGTATTATTGAAGATTGCCTAGTTTTGTTTTTAATAATAACCACAATAATTGTCCGTTCCCTCGTTTTGTTTACAATAAATTATATTAAAAGAATCGTTTTTAGTTTTACTCCATTAAAATGCCGATGACCCTTTACTTTTAAAAAGAATCATCGGCATTTATCTGATATGGATACTTATAAACTAGATGGAATCTTGCCGTTCCCCTTGTTCTTCTTGCAACGCCTTTTTTGACGACACGGCAGGATTCTCTTTAAAGAAAACACCTCATATGGAAAAAACACCTTGCAGCTCCGCCAAGCTAATTTTTACATTTGGACTATACTTCTCCGACTTCATATATTGGAGCATACTGTAAATTAATTGTTTTCCTTCAAGCGTAGAAGCTAATTTGTAAAAATCTAATGCCCCCGCCAGTATTCTTCCATTCAGGACACGAGCTTCAAATAACAAACCCAGCTTATGATTTCTTTCAAAGTTATCTATCGTTTGGACAATTGGCTGTAAATTCCGGGGCAAATTATCCAAAATGACCGAAGCTGAATGAGATACGATCTCCCACCACGGATAAGTAGAATAGGACTCTGTTGGAAAATGATTAAACAGAGCATGATTACTTTCAATTAATAACCCCATGGTTCCGATGGGTACAGGTTTGTTCATGCTTTCAGAGATAGAGCGGAACATTGGATAACACCAAAAATCTGTACAGTAGGTCCCAGGTATAGCTCGAATTAATTTGTTGGGCTGTATTAAAAGTAGCACGTCTTCACCCTTCTCAAGCAAAGAAATTACTTTTTGATCAAACACGGTGCATAGATTAATACCGGTGGAGTCAAGCTCAACCTTATTGGGAAATATCCAAAAGTTATAACTTTTGTGCAATTCTAAACTCTCAGCTGATAGAGACAACGTTGCTTTGGTCATGACAGTGACTGAAGGAAGCTTAAAATGTATTTTGCAAACTTGCAAATAGGTTTCCATGTCTTCTGCCTCAATTACCGTGGCCCCTTCGGTAAAACGCTCCTGACCGACCATAATGTCCCACTGCACTAACCCTTTTGGTGCTTCTGAGCGGTAATAGGAGAGATCGATTTGTGCCTCAAACTCCTCTCCCCCCTTATACGTATATTTCTGAAAACGTGCCAGTAAGACAGCATTCCCACAGAAATTCCTCCACTCTTTTGGAGTAACTAGTCCTTTTGAATCCATGAAGGCGTCAAGAACACCAACTAACGCTGTTCCTTGTCCAGTAAAATCTTGAAGGTCCAGCAGTTGAAATCCAGCTAAATATTTCGAGCGAAATACCGCTTCTAGTTCCTCTTTGTAACAATCCACCGCGAGTTTACCCGATGACTTGAAAAACTTTTCAGCCAAATGGCCCATACCTTTTGCTTCGAGCCGATCTTTGAACGCTTCAAAATTCTTAGCCTTCAAAGAACCCTTGTATTTGCTAATTTCATCAAAATTTGGATACATGCTATACTGCCCAGCCTCATGAGAAATTACGGGAATTTGAGGAATTAGAACGTCACCTGTTGCATCTGCTTTGACCGTTTTCATCCCCGTACCGTACTGGATTTGTATAGTTTCGCTAATGTCCTCTGTCGCTTCATTTATCGAAATGCTCTGTGGTGGCTTAATTCGCAAATCGTAGTCTTTCATAGTATTGGGCCGATTTAACTGTACATGCCCTTGAGGTGCATCACACATGGCATAAGAACCTCTGATCAGGCGGTCCCGAGAGAAGCGGACCCCGCAAAAAAAGTCATCTTGCTCCAATATTATTGGATTGAACTGAAAATTATTTGAGCCCTGAGTATATAAATGACGGCGATCAAAAGTCTTGTAATCCTTTAAAATTTCATTCATTCTAGTTTTACTACCCCATAACTCATTGCCCAAAGACATCATTACAAAGGAAGGATGATTGCCGAAGGCCTCCAGCATAGCGTAGCCCTCACTGATTAAATACTCCTGCTCAGGTGCATTATGGTGATCATAGCTTTCATCCGTCACAGTCCCCCAGAACGGAAGTTCCGGCTCTATATAAATTCCTAACATATCAGCTGCCAAAAAGGCAGCCTCCGGCGGGCAACAGGTATGGAAACGGTAGTGGTTAATTCCATAAGACTTAGCTATATTCATAATTCTTAGCCATTCACTTAATTCAGTAGGGGCATACCCGGTAAGAGGAAAGATGAGGCCATCGTGCTTTCCTCTTAAGAATGTAGGTTTTCCATTGATCAAGAATTTATCACCGCTTGCCTCAAATTCCCTCAAGCCGACAATTAGTTCCTGTTGGTCTAATAGTTCTTCATCCCCCCTCATTAAACCGATCCGAAGTTTATAAAGATTGGGATGTTCGTCACTCCACAGCAATGCCTCTTGCCCAAGCACATAACTTATTTCAAAGAACTCTGAAGCTATTGGATAAACCTGCGATAGAACTTCATGCTTTATACCCCCAGTCATGCTTTCCGCTGTCACTGTCAGTAGTGTATTTGCCTGTCCCTCATGCAATCGGCCCGTCAGTTGTAGTGTTCGATTCACAACATCCGGATAGATTCGCAATTGCTCAAGATACGTAGAGGCATAAAATTGCAATTCGATAAGACCGGTAATTCCATTCCAATTCGTTTGAGTATCACCGGAAGTCAGATGCCCTCCCTTGGTAGGATACCCGGTGTTATCTACCCGAATTGTTATATCATGTCTACCTGCACGCAATCCCTTCGGAAGCTTGTAACGATGCGGTGTGCTAAGGCTATTTTGTGTACCAACTTCCTGTCCATTAATCCAGACCGTAGTTATTCTTGTACGCTCTAGAAATAGAACGATTTCTCGTCCAGCAAGTTCATCCGAAATTTCAAATTTCCGATTATACCATACACTTCCTTCAAAGGCGTACTCATCTGTTAGCGCTCCTATCTGCACTTCCTGACTCCTTCTCCCTTTCCGGGCATGAGAAGTAGTATTAGGCAGTTCTATTGAATCGCGATACGGCAATTGCAGCCCTTGCTTATTCTCATCCAAATACAAATTCCAGCGTCCTTGCAAGCTCAATTTCTGCAGCATTCCAGCCCCATCTCCCTCTAATAATCATAATAATAGTCTCTAAACTCCTGCGGGGTAATTCCCGTAGCTTTCTTAAAGAAGGTTGTAAAGTATGCCGTTGTTTGAAATCCTATCTGTTCGGCTACCTCGTACACTTTAATATTGGGGTCTCTCAACAAGTTCTTCGCTTTATTAATTCGAATTTCTTGAACGAACTCTGATATTGTTTTGCCGGTTTTCTTTTTGAATAGTACACTCAGATAGGTTGGATTCAAATGAAATTGCTCGGCAAGCTCCTTGACTGTCCCATGATTTAGCAAATTATCTTCGATATGCTTAGAAATTTTGTGAATCAAATTATGTTGCAGTGTCTGCTCATTAAACTCATACCTGATATACTGGCAAAGATATTCCATCACAATTTCACGAATTTCCTGAGCACGAGTGCATTCAATCATCCTTTTCCATATGCGGATATTCATTTCACCCTCTGTTTCTTTAATATGTCTGTATTTCCTCGCTAACTCACTGATCAGGGCCATGCCAAATGCCTGTATATAAGAGAATGTAACCGTGTTTTGGGTAAGGAGTATATCAAATACCTGATTGAAATAAGCAACTGCCTGTTTGACTCCACCTTGTTCCAACAGCCTGATTACTTCGGATATATCCTCCTCATGCAACTTGAATTCACGATAACTGGAAGCCACCATCAAATCGAAATAATGTATACTTCCTCCTTCACCCAATCGGGCATTAGCAAGCATGTATTTTACTTCCTTATATAGAAATTCCACTTCTTCAAGATCACATTCCCTGCTTATCCCAACAGTAATAGAAGCATCATATTGCTCACGGATTACATCCTGCACAAAGATAAACTGCTTTTCAATTTTTGCACGCTCATTGGGAATAGCATTCATATGAAGCACAGCCACCTCATCCGTACCAGTCTTACCGATATAAGTACGCTCAAAACTAGATAAACTCACCTTGACTGCACGAAGCAGACCATCACTTAATTGAATACGTTGGTGAGCATCCTTTAAAGGTGAATGCTGCAACTGGTCATAACCAAAAACGAACAGCCGGAACCTCCATTCATCTTCAGAAAGATTCAGTAACCGTTTCCATGATTCAGTCAACTCCTTCCCCTGAATTTTGCCTTCAATTAGATCGTTAACAAAACGTTCTTGCAAGACATCAAGGCTGTAACTTACTTTTTCTTTCAACACAGTGGTCTCCATCTGGATTTGATTTCTTTTCTCAATATCAATTCGAAAAATACGTAGTCGTTCCTCAAGTTCATCGATTTTCACTGGTTTAAGTATATAGGCTTTGGCCCCCAAAAGAATCGCTTCTTGTACAAATTGGAACTCATCATACCCACTAATGAGAAGTGTTTGCATACACTGATTTGAGATTGCCCCTGACACACATTTGGTGAGCAGCTCAATTCCGGACATACCCGGCATAGATACATCTGTAATTAAAACATCAACCGATCTTTCCTGCAGAATACGAAGCGCTTCCTCACCCGATTCAGCAGTATACGGAGGTTTATACCCAAGATTCCCCCAATGAACATGACTAACCAGCCCTTGAATCTGCACCCATTCATCATCTACGATCAAGGCTTGAACCATCATATCCCTCACCTCTTATAATTTCAGGACGTTCTCTACAAATGGGAAATTGAATGGTTATCTCAGTCCACTCCCCTTGAACACTGGTTACGTTCATGCAGGCCTTGGTCCCAAAATATAAATTCAACCGTTCTTGGATATTTTTAATACCGAATCCGTTCCTGCATCCAACATAGTCTCCCTTTCGAATTCGTTCAAGCATGTCTGACTCGATTCCAGCACCATTATCAAAAATTTTCAAACACATTTGACCGTCGGACTGGTAAATATCTATTCGTATGAAGCCGTTTTTCTTGGTAATTTGACCATGCAAGTAGCAATTCTCCACAATCGGCTGCAGCACCATTTTAATAGTATAAAAATCCATCGTGTCCTGCTCAACATTCCATTCTACATTTACTCGATCAGGATAGCGTTGTTGCTGTATGGCGATATAGGCATGGATATGCTCCAATTCATTACGAATCAGCGTGACGTTATCACTATTATTTAAGGCTTGACGATAGAAGGTTGTCATGGCATCCACAAGAAGAATCTGCGTCTCATCCATCATATCCATCGCTCTCCAACGAATTAAACCAAGCGTATTGTAGATAAAATGGGGATTAATTTGTGCTTGCAAAGCTTTAAAAGCCTGTTCCTTTTCCTTTAATATCACCTCAGTATTTTCTTTGACCAATTTGCCCAGTTGTCTGGACATGTGATTAAACAAGACCTCTAGTTCTCCTAACTCGTCCTGATCTCTGTTCTTTACCGTTACATCAAACAATCCCTCTGAGATATCATTCATTCGTGTGCCGAGCTTTCGAATACGCAGCACAATATACTTTATAATTATTAAAAGGAGGAAAGTGGAGATCAACATAAAAAAAATCATACCCGCACCTATAATCATAAATATATGCCTGGACTGTTTTTCTAGTTGATCAATGTGTACAAGAGCCGCCACTGTCCAACCGGAATCGAGCTGGCTAGTTACCAATACCTTTCCTTTGACTGATGCTTCCTTTGTATTTTGATGCCAATAAGGCTCAAGCGTTGAATCTTTCAAGAACTTCCCAATTTCATCAGGTATTGAAGAGGCAATGATATGGTTCTCTTTATCAATAATGTACAACTCGCCTGCTCCATTAAATGGTGACTTAAAAGGTTCAGCCAATACTTCATTGTAATTCAGGAGCATGTACACAACACCGTGTATATAATTATACTTGTCCATAATTTTCCGGGTAACAACCAACTTTTGCCTATCATGGAGCAAATTCCTCCAAGTTAAAGTATCATCCGATGCAATGGTTTGTTTGTACCACTCTTCCTCAGGTATACCAGACAACATCCGATCCTCTGGTTTCCATAATAGTCCTCCATCTTGCAGCAACGTTTCATTTGTATGGTAAATACGAAAGTCCTCTATCCCCGGCAAATATTTAGATATAATAAGAAAAGAACGATCAACGTATTGTACCATTTCAAGCTGCTCGGACCAATCTGAATAATCTCGTGACAACCTGGAAGTCAATTCTCCATCCGTAGCCGTTCGAATGACAAGTAAATCATAGCTCTGCTTCTTGAAAGCAATACTTTGTGCACTTTGACGAACGGCTTCCCGTATGGTTAGCATATAGTTAGCCCGCACGTTATGAGCCGCTAAATAGCCAGCACCCGCTGCAAGTAATGTCGTTGGTAAAAAGACAATTAAACTGTATAAAAATACGATTTTACCTCTCAAACTCATTGACCGAGTCATATAAATAATCCATCTATCTATTTGCCGTTTCAGTGTAATAACCCTCCTCTCCATATACACATTGCAATAATATTTAAAACGGTAAACGGAGCATCCCTTTTTCAAACGGAATGCTCCAATATTTACATATATTTCAAATTTAATTTTGACTTCCAGAGTGTGAACGTTTAAGAATGCGAGATCCATAGAGTGGAAGCTCCAAGACTCCCCTTATCAGGCTCTGATTTTCCGCATCAATATATTCTTCAGAATCCAGTTCAATGATAGCCGACTGACCTGAGAAGTTCAGCAAGAAAACATATTCATTCTCCCCGTCGCTACGAATCTGGGCAGTGATTCCTTCCGGTAGTGATGTAAGGATGGCACGACGAATATCCAGTTTGTGAACCAGCTGACCATAAACATTAGCATAAAATGAAGGATCACTAACACGAGCTGCCAAATAGTAAGCATGTCCAGAACCCAGTCGATTGAGAGTAAATGCTGGCTGACCATTATAAAAATCTTCCCCGTAAACCGCCAGAACTTCTGCGGTCTCTACATGAATCAGCTCACAAAGTTCCCGAATCTCATACGTTCCCTGAAGATGAAGCGAATTGCCCTTATTCATAATTAAGCAATTACGATCATGATCGTAAAGACCTTCAATTTCCTCTGCCCAGATCCCTACTGTTGTTCGTAATGGTCCCGGAACCCCTCCAAGATAGCAAAGATCATTCTCGTTAACAATCCCTGACCAATACGTAACAACCACTGTCCCTCCTGCACGCACAAACTGCTCGATTCTTTTCGCCGTATCTGGTTTGATTAAGTAGACCAACGGCAACAGCAGCAACTTGTATCCATCCAGTGCATCATCCGGGCCAACAACATCAGTGGGAACTCCCAAATTCCAGAGAGCACGGTAATGCTGGATGACCGTTCCTTCATAATGAATTCCCTGATTACGAGGCCCTTGCGCATCCCGCACTGCCCAGCGATTATTCCAATCATACATAATAGCCGCCTCTGCCGGAACTATCGTTCCTGTAACATTAGCCAGTTGGACAAGCGTCGTACCAAGTTCTGCGACGTCTTGGAATACACGGGTACGTTCATGACCTACATGATCCACTACGGCCC
The DNA here is from genome assembly GCF_056836745.1 of Paenibacillus sp. 1SOY10. Taxonomy (NCBI): domain Bacteria; kingdom Bacillati; phylum Bacillota; class Bacilli; order Caryophanales; family Paenibacillaceae; genus Paenibacillus; species Paenibacillus sp. 1SOY10. The sequence continues at coordinate 856,313 of NZ_JBXENK010000001.1, forward strand.
CGTGAAATTTTTCGCTGGAACCCCGGCTTTTTCGCCACTGGAAATATTGAACTGCATCTGCTCCATGAGCTACTGCTTGCAGTGAAGACAGACGATGCATACCTGGGCGCTTCAACTTACTGATAGGTTGCCAATTGGTCTGACTTGGCGTACTTTCCATTAATATGAATGGCTTCTTCTTTAATGATCTCATCAAATCATGATTAAACGCAAAACGGCTAGCCACTTCAATTTCCGTGGTATGTTCATGCCACGCAGGATAAGCGTCCCAGGAGATCACATCCACCGCTTCAGCAAATTTATGATAATCCATGTCCATATTCAAATCCATAAAGTTTGTAGTGCAGGGCAACTCAGGATTAGCAGCTTTTAAAGGGGCAACTTCATGCTTATAGAAATCGATAGTTATATCCGTATTAAAGCGATGCCAATCCAGATTTTGACCATGCACCTCCCACTCTCCGTGAGGAGCGGGCGATTCCACCTGAGACCAGTCCGTGTAAGTATGGCTCCAGAATGAAGTCCACCAAGCATGGTTTAATGATTCAAGTGACCCGTACTTCACCTTTAGCCACTCGCGGAAAGCAGCTTGGCACCCCTCACAATGACATTCGCCGCCATACTCATTTGAAATATGCCAACCAATAACAGCGGGATTATGACTGTAACGTTCTGCCAGCTTTTCATTAATTATACTTACTTTCTCACGATAAACAGAGGAAGTATGGCAATGATTATGGCGTCCTCCATGTAAATTACGCACGCGATTTGCACCAACTCTCAGTACTTCCGGATATTTCTGAGACATCCAAGCCGGACGAGCTCCACTCGGCGTGGCCAGCCAAGCATAGATTCCATGCTTGGTAAAACGTCTCAGGACCTCATCCAACCAGATAAAGTCAAATATACCTTCTTCCGGCTCTAGCTTTGACCAGGCAAATATACCAACGGCCATAACGTTGCAATTAGCCAATTTCATAAGCCGGATATCCTTCTCAAGCACGTCTAGATCATGCAACCATTGATCTGGATTGTAATCTGCACCATGCATGAGCAATGGCAACTTGCAACTGATAGGTGGTAATTTGCCAACCATATTTCACTCACCCCCTGATAGGCATAGCAATCTACTATTTGGACATTTCTTGGTAAACCTCGTTCCATTCTTGTTTCAATTCACTCCAATGAGCACGTTTCTCTAGTGCAGACTCAAAATCACTCCATGCCTTCTCAAACTGTGCTTCATCTTTAGCCAAAATCAACTTAGCACGATATTCTTTTCGTACATTATCAAGTTCAAGACCGTATTTTTCCCAGGCTCCCCCCGGCTTTGCCTTGACCATATCACGCTTCTCTGCAATACGAGTGATTCCCATCTCACCAATCATCTTAGAGAATTCAGCAGTTTTGGCTGCTCCAACATGATCATTTTCCCCGTAGTTCCACCACGAATACCACTTGTTACTATAATTAGAAGTCTGCCACAATTCCGGAGTTACCTTTGCTTTTTTGGCCTGATCACCAGAATTACGTAATTCCTTATATTCAGGGTCAATGTACTTCCATTCCCCGTAAGGCTGATCTGTCCAATCCCAATATTTACCTACAGGTCCATCATTAACGATCATCCCTTGTTCTACTTTATTTGTTAAAGTATAATCAAAAAACTTCAAAATGGCGTCCAAATTGTTAGTGTTTTTGCTGACATAAGTGTCGTAATACGGATAAGGATTAACAACCTGTATAGCCCCTAATTCCTCCACGCCTTCTACTTTAGGGAAAGGAATTGGTTTATAAAACCATCCTGGTGATGTTGGGCCATCCAACTGCTCCCATAACGTAGCGTCAAAGCTCCAAAAGCTTCCGATATTTGCAGCGTAACGTCCACTTTTGTTTTTCTCCATATAACGTTCCTTTTTATCCGTTAACGCCTCAGGGTCTAGAATTCCTTTGAGATACATCTTGTTCATCCATTTGAAAGCTGCCTTATAGCCAGGATCATCGTATTGGAACACAAATTCATTATTTCTTTGACCTACGGCAGCTACTCCCCCAGCTGCTCCAATAGTAACACCAAATGCTGAAAGCACCGCATTCTCATCATTTTGATCAGTTAAGATTCCTAGTGGAATTAACGATTTTCCTGATTCATCCTTAAGTTGGGCTGCTTTCTCAAGGTATTTATCCACGCCTTCAATCGTAGCCAGGTCGCCCTCGGTCATCCCTGTCTGCTCCAAAATGTCCGTGCGGATAAACCATGCATTGGAAGCCCATCCTGGCCACGGGTCAGATGGATTAACATCAAAATATGTTGGAATAGAGTAGATATGACCATCCTCATCCTTCATCTGCTCCAAATATTCCTTAGGTATAGACGCCAGTCCTGGATATTTATCGGGCATATCAAAATATTGCTCCACCGGCATAATCAGATTCGAACGTTTCAGGGCATTGTTTACAGTATCATTCCGATTAAAAATAGCCGCATCTTTGAACCCGCCCGTGTTAATTTTCAAATTCAAGGCAGTAATAGCATCACCTTGCGTAGCCTCAAGCTTAATATTTACGCCAGGGTCAGTCTCTCTCCAGTACTTTTGAATAAGACTGTCATTGTTAATTGTCGCAGCCCAGCCCAGCCATAAATCAAATGAAGTAGACTCACCTTCAACAGCAGAACCTCCGGTATTGCCAACTCCGACTTGCCCACCACTTACACAACCTGAAAGTAAAGCTAACACGATAACTAATGTCAAAGTTATGAAGCGTCTCCCGATTTCCCTTGATTTCATGATTAAATCTCCCCCACCTGTTCATTTTAATGGTATGTGGAATGACCTTATACCCGAAACTAGATTCAACCTTTAACAGATCCAATAAGCACACCCTTAACAAAATACTTTTGAAGAAAAGGATAAACACAGAGAATTGGTAAAGCGCTTACCATTACGACTGCCATTTTGATAGACATCAGCGTAATGTTTTGCATGGATGAGCCTCTAGCCAATGCTTCCTGATTGGCATTGGATCCAACGACAGAGGAAAGATCGGGAGCCGACAACAGTTGCTGCAAAAAGGTCTGTACCGGAATCAAGGATTGATCTGTGACAAAGAAAGCTCCGGCAAACCAGTCATTCCAATGTCCAACGGCCGTAAACAACCCTAATGCGGCTAACATCGGTTTGGAAAGTGGGATAATAATTTGCAAAAGAATACGCAACGGCCCTGCTCCATCCAGTTCGGCTGATTCGATCAATGCCTCAGGGATCCCCTGGATGAACTTTAACATGACAAACATATTCCAAACAGAAAATAGGCTTGGGAAAATATAAACCCAGAATGTATTAAGTAAGCCTAAGTTGTTTAATTGAATATACAATGGTACAAGTCCACCACTAAAAAGCATTGTAATTAAAATGTATGTGAGGATGGGACCTCGCAATGGTAAACTTCTATATGAGATTCCAAAAGCAATTAAGAGAGTCACGAAAAGACCTGCAAATGTTCCAACAACCGTTCGGACAATCGTAATTAGATAAGCATGCCGTATGATTTCATTTCCTAATACGATTTCATAGTTGATTAAGGTGAATGCTCGGGGCCATAGATACACTCCTCCCCTAGCCGCGTCCCCCCCCTCATTGAGGGAAATGGCTAACATGTACAAGAAGGGATACAGAACGGACAAACAAACTAACGCCAACAACAAAACGATTACCGCTTGTATGAATTTCTCGAGATTAAATTGTTTCACCATGTCATCACCACAATCCCTCACCGTTGATTTTTCTAGATAGCCCGTTAGTGAGAAGGACCAGAACTAAACTGATTAGCGAGGACAACAACCCTACGGCTGTCGCCATCCCAAAGTACCCCTGCTGTAGCCCGCTACGAAGTACATAAGTATCCAGAACGTCAGCAACTTCCATATTTGCCGAATTCATTAATGGATAAATTTGATCCATCCCTACAGAAATTAAGCTTGGAATACTTAAAATAAGTACGATGGAGATGGTAGGTAATATACCCGGGATCGTAATATGACGAATTTGCGCCATTTTTCCCGCCCCTTCTACTTTAGCTGCTTCATAAAGCTGTGGATCTATTGTAGTTATTGCAGCCAGATAGAGAATGGTGTTCCACCCGGTCTCTTTCCATAAGCCGCTTGAAATTACCATTGGCCTGAACCACTCCGTAGACCCTAGGAAAAATATAGGTTCTCCGCCTGCTCTGGTGACAAATTCGTTGACTAAGCCACCATCCATGGTTAAAAAGGCTTGCAGAATATAAGCAACAACAATCCATGAGAAAAAATGCGGCAGATAACTGACAGATTGAACAAAACGTTTAAACCCCGCATGTGTCACTTCATTGATCATCAATGCCAGTATGATAGGAGCGGGAAAACCAAAAATAAATTTCAGGACAGAAATGAACAACGTATTTTTGACCACTACCCAAAATTGCGGTTCCATCAAAAATGAAAAATTCTCCAATCCCACCCATGGACTATTCCAGATAGAGGTCCCGATTCGAAAGTCTCTGAATGCGATTTGTATCCCCGCCATCGGAATGTAGCTAAACAAGAAGAGCAGCATTACTCCGGGCAATATCATGACATATTGCCAACGATACTTATAAAGCATACCTAACATATTTCCCCCTCCTCCTGCTTCATCTTAAAACAGGAAGGGAAATTTCGACCATCTTTAATGATTGGATTTCTTTCGTTTTGGTTGGGTCTCATTTTCCAAACTAAAAATAGGATAGATAGCTGCCCATTAGTGGAGTAGCCAACCTCTCACACCACCAAACGTCAGTTTGTCTAACAATCTTTGAACTCTCCGTTTCTATGTATGAAAATGGATACCGTTTTATTGAAGGTGCGGGTGTACATCAAATTTATTTATTTCCAAATACGTTAGACAATTTTGTAGAAGAAGAAAGGCCTGCCCGAGTCATCGGGCGATAGCTTGACCCTAAAAGAATGGGGATTTCAGATCTATTTGGGCTCCAAAGCGGGGCAAAAACCTTATTACCGGGAAGAGATTCCAAGCTCTATCCAGCTGTGATTTCGTGTTGCAGTTGTTCCGTAGAACCGATACGTCGATCCAGACATTGAACCGTCATTGCGCTCAACTCAATTTCCGCCATGTTCAGCCAGCTTCCGTGTTTGGGGGTATAATGAATTTCCAAACGCCTGGCCAGCGATAATGCCTGTTCCGGAGCAAACGTTTCATACAAAGAGGAAATCGTATGCGTGTTAAAGTTATCCATCACGAGCCGAAGCCGTTTCGCATGAGGATAGTGAACGTCAAGTAATTCCTTGATTTGCATCGCCCAATCTGCTTTAGTTGGCCGCTCACTGGCCTGCACATGACGCCATCCGACTAAAGGTTCTGTGAATAGGAAAACGCTAGAGCTTCCTTTACGGACATACTCGTAGTCTTCACGACACACTTGTCCGGGTTTCATCGGTTCCGATGGACGAGAATCTTCTAGAAGTTGGATTGGTTTTCGTCCATACAGATCAGCGGGATTTCAGGATCGTACGGGAGCGCATATGTCTCCAAAATATCCTCCATCCGGGCAACAAATTCAGCATTGGATTTGGCGGGAATACACCATTGTTTCTTTAAGTGAGGCTTAAGTTTCGTTTTTTTAACGTGGTTCGAATCGTCTCTCGTCCCACGGATTCCATGATATTCAGTTCGATGACCCAGCGCGTCAACAGACGAACGGTCCAGCAAGCATAGCCCTCAGGTGACTCAGAACAGGCCAATGCTATGATTCTGGCCTCAAGTTCTCCCGTAATGAGCGCGGGATTTCCTGGCTCCAGCCGCTTTCCATAACTCAGGGTAGCCTCCAAGCCACGGGTACAGTAACTTTTCAAGGTATGGTGGATCGTAACGTCACTGACACCTACTCGCTGGGCAATCTCCATCTGCCTGGGAATGGCTCCTTGACTTTCATCGACCAACATGAGGATGAAACAGCGATTCCGAATCCCCCGAGAAGTCTCCTTCCTATGAAGAAGTTGTTGAATCTGTTCGCGTTCGTTGTCATTGAGTTCAACTACGTATTTTTTGTTCATGTCTAAGCCCTCCCGTTTGACTCTATATGAAGAACTTAAAGGTAAAACTATTCACGGTCAAGGTACTAGGAGGTCTTTCGGCCCATCAAAAAGATTTTAAGAAAGGTAACACGCCCGGTAATGTGGAGGGTGGCGAATCATATTCATTTGTTATCAATAATGAAGAATCAAATGTTACTTAAAATGGCGAGAAGGACTGTTACCTTATATTTAATAAAGAATGGTATGTTGTATCTAACCCAACTGATCCATTTTAAAATTAGAGTTCTAGCAATCAATTATCCAGCATAATGACTTCGGGTAATGACTTCGGGCCAAGTTGGCCCGAAGTTTAGTTTATAGACTTATAAGCCTGTTGAACTCGTATAGCGTGTAAAACATAAAGCCACCCGCTATGCGGGTGTGTATCGATTGTCATACAAAAAGCACCTTTCTGATATATAATTCAGGTGTTCGAGCTGCTTTATAACAAAAGAAGGAGTAATTTTAATGGCAAGTACAGCAAATAATTTAGCTCGAACCAAATAGATGTGTAAATATCACATTGTATTCGCTCACCAGTATAGACGAAAGATTATATAATCAATATCGCAATAGTTTGAAAGAGATGTTAACGCTGCTATGTAATACAAAAGGATTAGAAATACATAGAAAAATATCATCAATGGTTTGCAGGTAATCAGCACAGATGATGCTCAAAGATTACAGACAGTGTGTTAAAAAGAGCTTGACATGGAGACGAATACTCATAATGAAAAACTACCATCAAAATGGTATAATCCTGATGCAAGGTAATTTATAATGATTGATACTAAAAGAAAAAATCAGGATGACTACATAATTGTGTTTTACTAAAAAGTAATAAGTGCGAAATATCCTGTATCTCTTTTGGTACATACATAGTGAAGGCCCTTAAATTCAAACGGGTTTGCCGGGAAAGGAGGAGCAATGGAAGACAGCGTAATTATTAGCTTGTTTTTTAAACTGGATCAAGATTCAATCCGTGAGACGGATTCAAAGTACGGCAGGTAATTGACGTGTCTATCGGTCAATATCATAGGAAGTCAGCCTGATTCGGAAAAATGCGTGAACGATACATATCTTGCTGCATGGAAACAAATCCCGCCGACTAAGCCTGAAAACTTCGGCGCATACTTGTGCCGGATCGTCAGGAATTTGTCGTATAAGGTTTTTCGGTACAACACAGCGCAGAAAAGGAACGCCGAAATGGTATCGTTAACAGACGAACTTTGCGAGATTATCCCGGACGCAAGTATCCGCCAGCCGGAGAGGAGTGAGCTGGGAGGAATCATTGATTCATTTCTTGAGTTCCTTGATGAAGATACACAGATGCTTTTTGTAAGGCGATATTTCTACTGTGACTCGCTTGCTTTCATTGCATCTCTAACCGGCATGAGCGAAAACAGCATTGCAACGTGCCTGTTTCGAGCGCGGCAAGCTAAAAGCACATCTTGACAAGTAGGGATACGCAATATGACCGATACCCTATGGAACGGCATACAGTACATCAGCGATAAATGGATCATAAAAGCCAACGAAGATGCGGTCAGAGAGCATTTTAACAAAAAAACTACCCACAGAGCAGCGGACGGTGCAATATCATCGAGTTTCCTGAAAAAACCGTTTCCGACGACCCATCAGCCCGATAGTTCGGTGGCTGTCCGTTGCCGCATGCGTCTGCATATGTCTGTACGCAGCCATGGTCGTTCAGCATTTTAGTGCGTCAACAGAGACACTGCCAAAAATGGAGAACGAGATCACGGAGGTAACATCTGTTTCTGAAATGCAGGAGTACCTGGGATACACTGTGCCGGTGCTGGAAAACAAAACCGCCTCCGCTTACGTGCTCCATTCGTCCGGTGAGTATGCGGAAATGGGTAATATTCAATACAGCGACGGATCCAGCTTTCAAATCTCACGTGACAGCGATGAAATGGCAGAAGATAACTATGGCCTTGAAACCATAGACGGCGTATCTGTATCTTTTGGTTGGGAGGACGGTCACCAGTATGCCGCATGGTCATACAACGGGTATTTTTACCACTACTATGACTACAATGTCAGTGGAACGGCCGCGTTTCCCGAAAGCGACCCGCATGAAGAACCGGACTACTCGCATGAAATCAGTAGTTTGATACTACAATTAAAATAAGGATGGATTAAATTGTGAAAAAGATATTTGCACTTCTTCTCTCCCTGACTTTACTCGGCAGCGCTGTTCCATGTGCCGGTGCGAGTACCGCTCAGTATGACTTCGATCAGGCCCCTTATGTCGATAGCCCCACACAGGATACGGAGCAAAAGAATCTGACAGGGTTGGTGGTAAACGGCAAGGCTGTCGATATATCGAAGCTGCCGAATGCTTTCTATAAAGAAGACGGCATCACAATGGTTCCTGTGGCTGTCATCTGCGATGGGATCGGCTACACTTATACGTGGGATGCCGAAAGCAGCACGTTTACCATCGAGGACTCCATCCAAAAGGTCGTTCTCACGAAGGATAGAAAAAATGCGGAGTTTATCGGTAAGCTGAAAATCATTGACCTCAGCAGAAGCATTGAACTGGACGGCGCTGTTGCGGTTGTGGAAAACACGGTCTACGCCCCTGTAAACCTGTTCATTGAGTTCTTCAATGATGTTGCAGTGACCGATGACACTGTGTCGGTTTCGGAGCACGTGTACTATATTACTGACGGAGAACCAGAGCCTGGCAAAACAGAGGGCTACCAAATCCTCGTGAACGAAACGCTCATAAACACAAAGAATCTGCCGTATTCCGCATACATCGATAATGGCGTGCTCATGGTTCCCTTGCGCATGACCGGGGAAGCGTTGGGCTATAAAGTTGACTGGGTATCAGCAACGAAAGATATCTTTATGGAAGATAATATTCAAAAGGTAATATTGCACAACGGTTCGACGACAGCCCAATTCACTGGGAAACTAACGGTTATCGATATTACCCGCACAATAGAGCTTGAGACTGCTGCAGTTATTCGCGATGGATATACCTACGTTCCGGCTTCTCTTTTTAAAGAGTTTTTCAACGAGGTCGGCGTTGAAGCAATGGTCATTACCATATCGCCTGTGATGAACGAGCTTGATTAAGATGCGTGGCTGCTATCAGAAATTTAAGCCGCTTTGATTTGTCGATATAAAATCTGTCACCAAAACAAATCAAAATATTCCTTCCGATTTTTAATTAATTTAATATATTAACACATAGATCTGCTGCACAACAGTTTTTCTCTTTACTGTCGTGCAGCAGATCTATTTTCATGCTACTTTAACAAAGCAGCGAAAAATCCATACGCAGTACGCTCGAGCAGTATTGGCCCGAAGTTACTTTTCCTGTTCGATCTGCTTTTCCGGCTTGGCAATATCCTTCCAACAGTATCGGTGCCGGAAACCCGAAGATAAATTTTAATACCAAAATAAATAAAGTGTTTTTGACAACAGTCCCAAATTGCGACTCATGTAAAAATGCAAAGTTGTCCATCCCTATCCACGGGCTGCTCCAAATGGAGGTACCGATCCGGAAATCTCTGAACGCCACTTAAATCCCTGCCATCGGAATATAGCTGAATAGAAACAATAATATGACGCCTGGTAAAATCATTAAATACTGCCAACGATATTTATACATTTTTGCTATCATGATTACTCCTCCCCTTGCCTTAATCGTAACGGGAAAACAGAGACGCGAGAATATACTATGATTGGATTTATTTCTTTTTGATTGACTATGCCTGATTTAAGCACCTCATAAAAGAAAAAACCCTTGATATCAAGGGTCAACTGGTATTATCCCCTTCAAGTAGACACTCTGAAAAAAATTTCATGTTATGATGGAGATTTGAGTGACACTTGGAGGGGATATTTTTATGGCTAAAAAAGGACAAAGATTCCAGACGTATACAGAAGAATTCAAGTTAAAGGCGGTCAAAGCGTATTTAGGGGGTTCTTCGAGCTACAAAGTGGTAGCAGAGCGAGAAGGAATCTGTAACTGTTCACAACTGAAGGTATGGGTAAAGAAATGGCAAAACGGGGAGTCATTTGATGAGCAAAAAGGCATCGGGCCAAACCCAATGAAGGGACGCCCACGCACCGTATTTGACAGCGTGGAGGAAGAACGAGACTACCTGAGGGCGCAGGTGGATTATTTAAAAAAGCGATATCCAAATCTAGTAAAGGAGAAGCACCCTGCCAACAAGAGAACTACAAAATTATAGAGGAACTACGCGCTCTGCACGGTATTACAAGACTGTTAGCCATTGCCGGAATCCTCCGGGCCAGCTATTACAAATGGCGAGCCACACAATCTCAATGTGACGCACGAAAAGACAAGAAACATGAGATTAAGAAACACATGATGGCCATTCATTTTGCACATCCCGATTTTGGCTACCCTCGCATGACGACCGCCTTATGGGAAGCAGGATACCGTGTGAATCACAAGAAAGTATGGCGATTGGCAAGGGAGCTATCGATCCAATCGATTATTCGAAAGAAGAGGAAACGGTCCAGTTATACACCTTCTGTTGTATATCCAAATCGCCTAAAGCGTCAGTTCCATGCTACAGCGCCCCAACAAAAAATGGTGACCGATATTACCTATATTTCAGATGGGACCCACTTTCATTACTTGTCCGTCATTCAAGATCTATTCAACAACGAAATCGTTGCTTGGCAATTGTCAGATCGGAACGATATTGAACTTGTTCTGGATACCGTTTCGCAGTGGACAAGAAAAAGAAACGTCTCGGAAGCCGTTCTCCATTCGGATCAGGGCTTCCAGTACACGTCTCAGGCGTACAACACACAATTAGAGGCATTCGGCGTTAACGGCAGCCACTCTCGCAAAGCAACCTGCCTGGATAACGCATGCATCGAATCCTTCTTTTCGCATCTCAAGACAGAGAAGTTGTACCTTAATCAGTGTAATTCAGGGGCGGAAATTCGGCAAGCTGTAGAAGACTACATGTACCACTACAACTACCGTAGATTTCAAGCCAAATTGAAACAACGCGCACCGGTTGAGTACCGATGCGCGTTGGCTGCATAGCTTTTTTTAGCTGTCTACTTGACAGGGGTATGACCAAACAGCTGCAAAAATCAATTTTTATTATTTTACCGAACCAAGCATTCCTGCTACAAAGTGTTTTTGCATAACAAAGAATACAATAGCTGTCGGGATCGTCGAAATGACAATTGCAAGCATAATCAGGCCGAAATCAGGTGCATAGCTTGAACCAAGCGTCGAAATAAGCAATGGAATCGTCTGTTTTTGTGGGGATTGCAGAACAATTAATGGCCAAAGATAATTATTCCAACTGCTCATAAAAGTAATAATTGCTGCTGCGGCATAAGTAGTTTTCATTGTAGGGACATATACCCGGAAAAACAGTCCTAACTCAGACAGGCCGTCAATTCTTCCTGCTTCCAGCAGCTCTTTAGGAAACATTTTCGTGTTTTGCCGGAAGAAAAAGATGAGAAAGGCGGTGGTCATTGTCGGTAATACCACAGCCGATAGCGTATCGACTCCGATGATCGGGATCAGGTTACTGATCTTCCCGAATAAACGATACAATGGCACCATCAATGCTGCAAATGGAATCATCATAGACAAGAGAAGAATATTGAAAACAATCGTTTTGGCTTTACTTTTATATATCTCAAACCCGTAACCAGCTAAAGATGCAATCAGTAGCGCTAGCAAAGTTGTAGAAACCGAGACCAATAGTGAGTTTTTCAACGCAATAACGATATCAACCGTATCAAGCAAATTCTGAAAGTTAACCAACAGATTACTGCCTGGCAGCAGTCTGCCCTTAGTCACATCTACCGAAGGGTTAGTTGCACTCACTATCATCCATAAGAATGGAAAGATCGAAATGAATGCGGCTAAACTGAGAAATAAATACATAAATATTCTTCTGAATTTAAGCATCACGATCACCTGCCAGTTTAAACTGTAAGAATGCCAAGATCAAAATCATTATTACAATGGAATAAGAGACAGTTGCAGCATAACCAAAATCAGCAGAATATTTAAATGAAAGATTATAAATATATTGTGAAATTGTAGAAGTAGCGTTACCAGGGCCACCTTTAGTAATGTTCATAACCTCGTCGAAAAGTTGAAGTGTTCCGATGGTTGAAGTTATTGATGTAAATAAAATAATCGGCTTCAGCATAGGGATTGTGATCCCAAAGAATTGCCTTGTGGCAGAAGCTCCATCGATTCTGGCGGCTTCGTAGATAGAAGGGTCAATATTCTGCATTCCTGATAAGTAAAAAATCATATTGTATCCTGTCCATCGCCAGGTTATTGCGATAATAATAGTAATTTTCGCCCAAAAGGGGGCAGTTATCCATTGAATAGGTTCACTTACTAAATGCAAATTCAACAGCAATGAATTCACTAACCCATCAACAGAAAACAAGTATTTAAATATTACTGAATAAGCAACGAGTGAGGTGATAGAAGGTAAAAATATTGCTGTACGAAAAAAACCCTTAAACTTAAGGTTCTGATCGTTTAACATTACTGACAATAAAAGTGCTATTAAAACCATTAATGGAACTTGTATAATTAAATATATAAAAGTGTTGGTTACGGCAGTAATAAACATCGAATCCGTAAACAGACGTTTATAATTACTTAAGCCGTTAAAGCTTAAATTGGAACCTGTCCCGCTCTGAAATGACAGAATCAATGCCTGAATCATCGGATAAAAATAGAAAAACATGATTAATAGCACTGAGGTTATGACAAAGAACCAACCTACAGCTGATTTCTTCATGCTTGCCGCTATACCGGAATCTCTCATTTCTTTCAACTCCTTAACCTAATTAAATATCTATCTATAGTAATTCCTATTCTTATGAGTAAAGCCCTGAGCCTAGTGCAGCCCAAGGCTTTACTCTATTATCCTCTTTTACTGAAGTTGTGATTCAGCTTGTTTTTGAGCATCTTGAATGACATTGTCAATAGCTTTACCGTTCAAATAGTTCTGAATTTCAATAACCAAAATGTCCTCAATAGCATACGTATGCAAACCATAGTTTACTTTAGGAACTTCCGCAGTCCATTTTGCAAAGTCTGAATAAATTTTTTGACCTCCGAAGAATGCATCGCCCGTCTCATAAGCAGCCCCACTCGAGGCGGCTTTAAGCGAACCAACTACACCTGCTTTTTCAATCATCTGTGAGTACAACTCATTATCAGAACCGAATGTTTCTTTTAGGAAATCAGCCGCAGTCTCTTTACCGTCCAAATTCATGACATACCATGAACTTCCTCCAACACTAGATGCGTTTACTGAGTTTGGATTGTTTGCAAGGCGGGGGATTGGAACAACCGCCCAATTTCCAGACTGGGACATCTCCGCCTTGACCGATGGCGTAATCCAGTTACCTGTTGGAATTGAAGCAACATCCCCGTTGTTAAACGCCGCAAGAAATTGACTCCAATCTGAATTCATCTTTACAATATTGGCATCAAAGATTGCCTTATAGGTTTCAAGGGCTTGCTTCAAAGAATCATTTCCGGCAATGTTAGGCGTCTTCCCGTCTTCTTTCAAATACCATGTTCCGGCTGATTGAGCCATCATACGGATTAAAGCCAGGTCGTTGGGATCTTGAGTAAGCATATCTTTTCCCGTAGCCTCTTTAACTTTTTTACCAATTTCGATATATTGCTTCCAATCAATATTGGTTAAATCATTTACTGTAAAACCAGCCTGCTTCAAATAGTCCGTACGAACATATAGACCTGTGGCACCGGAGTCGAACGGAACCCCATATTGTTTCCCCTCATAACTCGTTGGCCCGATTTTATAGTCAGCGAAATTATCCGCTTTAATTACATCAGACATATCGAGAAAAGAGTTGGTATAAGCCATCAAGAAATTTTGAGCCCGGTAATCCTCAATCAATACAATGTTGGGAAGTCCCTTGGTTGTTCCCGAGTTTAGCCCAGTGTTAAGCTTTTGCACAATATCATTTTGGGCATATTCCACAATGTTTACTTTAACGTCAGTGTGCTTTGCCTCATATCTTTCCTTAGCAATCTTCAGTGCAGCAATGTTGAAATTAGGATCCCACGCCCAGACCGTAATTTCTTTTACTCCTTCTGAGTTACCTGTGGAAGCATCAGACTCTGCATTCTTGGTGTTTCCGGAGCACGCGGATAGTGTCAGAAGCAACAGAGTACATACAAGTGTCATGAGATATGTTTTTTTCATTTACAACTTAACCCCCTTGATGTAGTAAGCGCGTACAAGTAAGCGCTATTTTGTAACCGCTTTTATATTAACATTATGGGTTTTAGGCAGGTTAGAAACATCTTCGCAAGAATTGGCGTTTTTTCGTTATGATCATAGAAATGCATTCTTTATATTGGTCTTATCTTAAGATTATGGTGATATTTCTATATAAATTGCGCTTTTTAGAGGATGAAAGGTATTGTCACTCGGATCTGTGTTCCTTCACCCTTAGCACTCCTGATTTGCACACCATAAGGCTCTCCATAAAACAGTTTGATTCGATCATCTACATTCTGAATTCCGATCCCTGTGAACAATTGACGCCGGCTTGTAGAATTTAGAAGGTTGACACTCTCATCGCTCATATCCATTCCGTCACCATTATCCATAACTTCACAAACTAGATCATTCTGACTTTTGGAAATCATAATTGTAATGGTCCCTTCGTCTTTTTTATTAAAAGCATGAAAGAAGGCATTCTCAATAAAGGGCTGAATAATTAGCTTTGGCACCTTACAAGGGAAACAATCTGATGAAACATAATAATTCACCTTGATTTGCTCACCATAACGCAAATGGTTGATGAGTACATAATTCTTCATATTTTCCAACTCTTGAGCAATTGTGATTGTTTCGGAAACATTGCTAATTGTGTTCTGCAGCAAGTTAATAAGAGCATTAATAGTATCTGCAGCAGCCTCCTTACTTCCTCTTTGAACCAGAATTTTAATCGTGGCTAATGTATTGTAAAGAAAGTGTGGGTTAATCTGATGCTGAAGCGCGGCAAGTTCGGCATTACGCTGCTCTTTTTGGGTATCCAGTAGACGCGTGATATAATCATTCACCTCATCAAGCATGTAATTATAACCCTTCCCAAGCTCCCTGACTTCATAACCTCCGCTTATATTAATATAATTGCTAAAATCCCGTTTGGTAATTGAAGACATTTGCCTAACCAGCCGAGTTAAAGAACGGGTTAATCTTCTAGAAATTAAGAATACAACTAATAAAGCTACTGCTATTACTCCTAAACTAACCATTATGATGGACCGGACATCAATAATTTTGCCGGCAGTATATTGCCTGTCAATCAGGTTAACCAAATACAAATTATAATTGGGCAAATAAGACGAAAGAATAATCTTATCCTTGCTCAAAATTTCTCCTGTGCTATAATCCTGTTGCTCTTCTGCTATTCGTTGTGCCTCTTTTAACAATTGCAGGTCACTCTGCCCTACCCTCTCGGAAAGATTCGAGGACACGATTACACCATTAGAATCAAGGAATAAAACATCGTTACCTGTACTGGTAAAGTTAGTATAGAATTGCCTGAATTGCTGCTCACGAATTGTTATATACAACAACCCATATGGGCTGCTTTTGCTATGCTCAACAAGTGCTTTCGAAGCTACAATAAAATTGTCTGCATCCTTGTCTGTCTTCAGTTGATAAGTTAAGCGATTTGAAGTATTGCTGGTTGTGTCTGCTTCTGGGATGAAATGAGGCTCTGAATTTGTAGTTGAATACGCCCGGTCAGTTGAATAAATACGTCCATTAATTCCAGACATCGTTATTGTAACTTCATATGCATTGATGTACGAGGATAGCTGCTTCATCTGCTCAGACATTCTGTAGTAGAGCTTAGACATGGTGACTGAGTCTGCGTTGCCCCCAATGAGGAATGTCTTAATTGTTCCGCTCTGGGAAGCATAGGTTGCCGCATTAATTACAGAATCGTTAAAGGAATCTAACCCCGTCTTTATCTGCTCAAGCACCTTGCTGTTTGTAATACTGAACGTTTCAACGAACAACCTCTCTGACACTCGAATGGTAATTAATGATGTCACTACGCAAACTGAGATGATACTCACTGTCATGACGATAAATAATTTTGAGAATAAGCGCTGATTTTGTAACCTTTCCAGAATGAATTTCATTGGTTCTCTCCTTCTCACACATTTTTTTTGCGGTAATCACTTGGAGATAAACCAGTTTGTTTCTTAAACACTTTTGTAAAATAACTATGATCTGAATAACCAACTCTTGCCCCGATTTCGGAAACCGATAATTCACTAACCTGCAATAATTCTGCTGCTTTTTCAATTCGTACCCGTATTAAATACTCACTAAATCCTTCATTGTTGTTTGCAGAGAAATAACTGGAGAGGTAAGATGGGCTAAAATGAAAGTGTTGACTGACTGAGTTCAAATTTAGTGGTTCACTATAATGCTGGTCAATATACTCCAAAAGCCGCTTCATATTCCCCCCAGTTTTATCCATCGTTCTGATTAAGGGCAGCTTGAGGGCTTGATCAAGAAAATCTTCCAAGGTGTTTAAAGCTTCAAGAATGTTTTTTGCCTTGTCTATATCCTTGAAATAATTATATTTAGCATCATCTAATTCTCTTATTTGTCCATTCACCTCAGAAAGCACTCCACACAGATTGAACACAATGTTTCCAAAGAACGATTTCATTTCAAATGGCGGTAGCTGATAGTTCTGAGCCAAACGCGCTGTATAATCTTTAACGTAAGAAACAGTTAGATCCAGATTTCCTTTTTTGAGCTCAGTAGTGAATTTCAGCATATCGAATGAAGGCACTTCTGGTGCCACTGGTAATTGATTTGATTGAAACCAGCACTGGTCAGGAAAATAGAACCGGAAAGATAAAAGTCTGTTCCATTCCTGACTATATACATTATTAATCTGCCTAATATCATTAAACCAACGGCTTATTGCCCAGGTCATTTCCGGCATATTGAAATGTTTCTCCTTGGCAAATCCTGATAAAGAAGATAAAAAATCTACATAAAATTCATCTTCGATCGCGGCCAACATTATTATTCGTTTATCTTCAAATGTTAGCGTCCATACCTTACATTCATAAGAAAGCTCCTTGAAATGAATCATTGTTTCCGCCATTAGACCTGCAATGTATACTTGAGTCTCCCCTGCTACCCCGCTCAAATCTGCCCCAAAAAGCACGAATCCTCTATAATGCTCAAAAATCCTGAGCTGCTCATCATCGCTAGGCTCATAACCAGCAAGCATTCGTTCCAGCAGAAGTTCTGGCGCCTGCGATCTTTCGTCTCTCTTTTCACTTATATTAAATCCCGGAATTTTATGTGCGGTCTGCTGTAGAACCCGCAGAAGCTCTTCTGTAGCAAGTTTGGGTTTTAGAATATAATCAGCTACTCCACTCTGAAAAGAAGATCGCACATATTCAAACTCACCAAAACTGCTTAACACAATCACTTGAATTTGCGGATAATGTACCTTTAGAATGCGGATGAATTCTTCTCCGTCCATTACAGGCATCACAATATCTGAAAGGACAATATGCGGCATTAAAGATGGAATCATCGCTAATGCTTCTTTTCCATTAGCCGCCTCCCCTACAATATGAAATCCAAACTGTTCCCAATTCAAATAATATCTAATCCCTTGTCTTACCAGAACTTCATCATCAACAATAAGTATTCTGCATAAATCATTCATTTCAGTCTCAAAGTTCTCCTCTCGATTCACTTTCTTAAACTCATACTTCATTATAATAGTCGAAAATCAAAAAGATAAAACATTTACTCTATTTTTGCCACATCACGTAAAAACCCGCGCTAAGCGCGGGCTCTACAATTCTCCAGTTTTCGTACTACATTCAACGCACCTTAGTCATTCAGTATTCCGCTTTTTCTGACAACACTCAGCCACTCATTAGCAATTAAATCATGACCAGCGTAAGTTGGATGAACACCATCCCACAGCCAATATGCTGCATCTGCTCGTTGTGTGGCAGCATCAAAGGCCGCCTGCAATGGAACATGCAATGTTCTGAACTGTTGTAATAGCTCAAGGACAACCTGCTGGTAATGAAGTATATGCTTCGACCAATCCCCCCAAGCCTCTGCAGGTGCCCCCGTATTCAATATAAAAGGCTCACACAGAATCAGCTTCGTTTGAGGCAGTACCTCACATGTTTCTTCCAAGACATGACGATAAGCCCGTTCAAAACGATCGGTTACACCGCTGGGCTCCCCCTTCATCATTCTCCAGATATCATTTACTCCAATTAGAATACTAAGAACATCCGGCTGCAAAAAGAATGCATCCTCGTTCCAACGGGCATATAAATCAGAGATACGATCTCCACTAACACCACGATTATAGAATTTCGGCTGCTGTTCAGCCAGTTCATTTACCAATTTGCCACCAATGATATAAGCATAGCTGTGTCCTAGAATATGATTAGGATCATCATTACGCGCACGATTACCATCTGTTATTGAATCCCCCTGAAATAGAAAAACTTTTTTAGTATTAGTAATTGACTCAACTTTCACACCTAGAAAAATGCCCTAAACCCTTGAGGGCGTGAGAAGAATTCAATATACTTAATCTTATTGACAAAAAACACCTCACTTGTTTGGTATCATGGAAGTGTCGAGCAACCATGCCAACAAGAAAGGTGCGTAACCCTATGTTACAACAGCATTCCCTGTCTGAACAGTCTCGTTTTTCCAAACTTTTTGCGACTCTCTCCATCGGGAAAGCCTTAAGACACGCAGGCATTACCAAATCCTTTGGCCTCTCCAGCCTAGCGATTTTTCAAATCGTGTTCTCCCTGGTCTTCGAAGGAAAGAACTGGTTTCCACTTCTGGAAAGCGATCGTGGAGCGGATCTTCCCGGCAAAGATGTCATCTATCGCTTTTTAAATCAGGCTTCTTTTGCTTGGTGGCGCTTTTTACAGGCCTTAAGTCTTCGAATCGTACGTCATTTCGAATCGCTCATTTCGTCACATCGAGTTCGCTTGTTCATCATCGACGATTCAGTGCTTAGCCGAAACCGGAGTAAAAAAGCAGAATTACTGGCACGAGTCTTTGACCATTCCGAAGGCAAATTCACCAAAGGTTACACCATGCTAACGCTGGGCTGGTCAGACGGGTTTAGCTTCGCCCGCTTGACTTTGTCATGCTGTCTTCGGCGAAGGTAGCCAATCGAATCTGTGAAAGGCCTCAGGTCTTTCCAACCGTAGCGCCGGGTTTAAGCACCGGATGGAGGCTTTTTCCCGGAAACCGGATGCTGTTGTCGCCTTGCTGGAACGGGCTTTACACCGCCGACTACGTGCTTATGGATAGCTGGTTTACGCAAACTCCACTGCTTCGTGAACTCTCCGACAAAGGTCTGGGTGTCATTGGCATGGTGAAAGAGATGAAACAGCGGTATGTGGTTCAAGGCAATCGAGTGATGCTGAGTGAGGTCTTTCAAAGCCTTCCCTCATCGAATGCCAAAGACATCAAGAGCTCCGTCATCGTACACACCGCCTGTGGTCTGCCCTTAAACCTTGTTTTTGTCCGCAACCGAAATAAAAAACGGGAATGGCTTGCCATTTTGAGTACCGACTTAATATAAATGTCATGTTTGCCCGAAGCGTACGTTGTCAGCGCTCCCAAAAAGTTTTTATAGGAGTCCAGCGAATTTGTCGAATGTATAGCAATTGTCGCTACTTCATCGCTGTAGGGGCTATCTAATCTAATATGCGCAGTAACGCCGTCTTTGCCTTCAGTCGGAATATTGGACAAGTTTAAATTAATATACGGAGCGTCCACTCCTCCATCTTGAGATCCGCTGTTGCCATTGGGTGCAAAGATTACCTTACCTGCATCTGTCGCTGCTGCCAATTCCAAATTGGAATTGCCAACCATCGATGCAACGTATCCTTCTCCAAGTGATTGGCCGACAAGCGCCACCTCAGTGTAAGCGGATTCAATACTCTCGTTACCGTTTGCACTGACAGCAACAATTTTGTACCTATAAGTGTGACCATTCTCTGCCCTCTCGTCGATATAGCAGTTATACGATTGCTTTAGCGTATCATTATCATCAGCATTGTCAGGCGAGGTGCTCCCGATTTTGCTATAAGTCCCGACAACATCTCCAACCACTTCGGCACGGTAAACATCGTAAGTGTGAGCGCCGCCGGCGTGACTCCAGTTGACAATGGCTTGATTGTCGCCTATCGTCGCGCTAACGAAACGTGTTGCCATTGGCACCGAATCTTCAGTCTCGTTTACGTTCAACCGAAGCACCACAGCGGAGAAAAGCGGAACGGCAACCTGACCGTCCACTATCGACAGATTCTGGCCGGATACAATGTCAAATATGGTGCTTCCCGTATACTCGGATGGAACACGCACGTAATAAGTGGCTACATTATCCGCTTTTCCATTACCATGTTTGTACGTTGTAGTGGAATTCAGTGCAATAAGATACTTGTCGTACCTCATAACCGAAAAGTCGGTTTGTCCAAGGTATGGTGTCTTAAAATCCTGATTTGTATTGGGAATTACTCCCTTGTTAACGGGAACTGTCTCTCCGGCGAGAGCGAAAGTTGATCCTTCAGGCGCCTTCTTCGTCGAACTTCCTTTGCCATCGTCTTCGCGAACGTTCCATTCCCCAATATCCGGCTGAAAGACTTGATCAAGCATAACTGTTGCAGCCCGGTGAACATCATGATCGATATAATGAATGCGGCCTACTCCATTAATGCCTCTTTCAAATGCTTTGTATCCCATCTGGACATACCCAGATATGTCTCCATCCTTAAAGGTCAGAATGCCGGTCTCCGGGTCCACAAATGCCCAGGTACTCTTTTGTTCCTCTTCTACTGTCTGAACATTCTTGCCTGTTGCCGCTGAATAGGCAGTTCGAGCAGCGTCGATTTTGTCTTTCTCATCCTGTGTATACCAATTGAAATTTGTTTGTGGAACCCGGTAACCTGTATCAACGGAGTTCCGAATATACCAATACACTTGAAAAAGATTGGTGTTAGTGTTCCATGTATTGATGAATTTGCTGCTATCAAAAGTAGACAAAGCAACTAATTGCTGCCCATCCTCAAAAATCTGTTTAGTAATTCCCATCGCCTCGTCCGATAGCTTCTACAATTCTTCATACCTCGAAGCAGGCGCGGAGGATGTTCCGTATTTTTCCGGATTTCGATCCAGCATCATGCGTATAAGCGCGGTATCAAACATTGTTTCCGCAGATTCCGTTCCATCAGACGTGCCCAAGTAGCCGATCTTATGGAACGGGAAGGCCTGAGCTCTCGCTTCTAGATAACCTTCGGCTGTCATGGCGCGATTATTAGCGGAATCCAGTATCGGATGCGAGATTGCAGCGCGGGCCAGCGCAATCTTCAAAAGCCGCTCCCCATCACCGATGTCTTGTGACCAACGAAAGATGGCTTTCATATCTCCCATACGATCGCCGTAATTCGCTACATAATCCAGCTCTCGCGATACACCAGCGGCCGAACTCGTGTAAAAATTGCTTCCCCAATTTACTTGCTGCTTCTGAATTTTATCTCCGGCTTCCGTCAAGATATATTCCACACCTTCTTCGGTCACGGTCTTCACCGTACCGTCGGAATTTTTAGCAGCGTAATCATAACCGGGATAATCCTTGTCGACGTCTTTGATTAGATAAACGGAATGACTGTTTGCATCCAGGATATCACTACCGAGCCATGCAGTAGATCCGTTGGATACTTTCAGAAACCTTTGCGCAGCGGTCAAAGATTCGCCTCTATCCGATCCAATCATATGCAAGGCATAATTGGCTAGATAAGCTCCTTGTGATGTTAATTGAGCTTGATTACTATAGGTGGCAATATGTGTTCGTGCATAATTGTAATTGGCCAAGAACATGTTTTCCCAAGCCTGTTTACGTGAGAGCTGACTTCCATCGTTCATCGTAATAGTCTCAGCCAGCCATGCGCTGATATGTTCACGATAATATGTTTTAATGATATGATCCTTACCAAGATTGCTCAAATAGTTTTCATTATCAAGATAATCAAGCCCCATGAGTTCTTGTGCAGCCCATTGATAATAACCGCCCCAATCACTTTGGTGGCCTCCGCTGATCACTGTTGACGGATCGGATGCATATTGTCTGGCAAATTTACGATGCGAAGAATCGTTCCGTCAATAATAGCGTTTGTAATTTCGGGGCTAGCCAGCAGAGGGTTGACCACCCAGTTGCTATCTGTTGGCTTCGCGCCGGGGGGGGTTAATATCATAATCCGATGAAAGAAGCGCAGTCGTGACTCGTTCACCTGTATAACGGTCCAGTCCCAGTCCCGCAATTTTTGCAGTAATGGCTGTTATATCAACCGTCCCAGAGGATTTTTTCGGAAGCAAATCGGTCAATAGATTGATATATGAATCTCTTAGTTTCAAGACCGCAGCGTCTGATTGAGCTACCGTAGCTCCATTTACTTTCACTGTACTATATGGTGTCCCGTCTTGAACTGTAGAATCTTTTATAGCAGCAGTCGTGTGCGTATAAAAATCGTAAAGCCCCCGGCTTGGAGTAGTTACTTTACTGTAAGAAGAAGCATAATCCGATCCGTATTCCCAATTTGTTCCTCGAACTTGCAGAGTTATATTAACCGAGCTTTGTCCGCGAGTAATGCTTAATGGAAGCGGCTCCGTCACGTAATAATACTGACCTGGAAAAGGCGGACTATCTTTACGTGAGTTTTCATTGACACCTAAAAGGTAATTGTAGTCCGTATCGTCAAGTTCAATGTATTCCCCATTGACCAAAACATTGATGTTGTTGACGTTCAGATCATCGCCAGATACACGAAGGCTTACATAATTTTGTTTTTCAGGATCTACCTTCATGTCAAAATACAGGTACCCACCATAGTATCCGGCCGGTTGCTCGGGCATCGATTTTCTGGCAGTCTGGCCGTGGGCATCTGTGTAAGCTGATGTGTTGGCACCATTGAAATGATGAGCTGCCTCCGACATAGATTCGCCCAAATCAATTTTGTCCACAATCCCTTGTGACAATGAACTGGTTTCTGCATACGCCATGCTGTGCCAATCCCATGATGTAGGCAACAGGAGAGCGGCTGACAAACAGAATGCTACCAATTTTTTGATTGTTGATTTTAACTCCAATTGAAAACTCATTTTACTATCCTCCTTATTAAATCCTTTACGGTCATCAAATTAATTTCTAAACTTCTTAAAAAGGAAATAAGTAAGCGATTTCAATAATAATTTTTTTTAATGAAGCCGATCGACCTTATACTGAATTTATTTAGTCTTTTAGAATAAAGCAATTGATAAAAGAGCCTCCTCGCTTTAGAAAGCGCCACCATACTATAAAATGCTACAAACACCTAAAATATCTGGCGGCTTTAATAACACATTCATGAATTGTGGAAATTTTAGAGAAGGAGTTATTATTTTTGATTTAGCTACTTGTGTGGAGCAACGTTGCTCAGACAGATATTAATCCGAATATTTTAACGCGGCATAGCAATTAATTATTCAATTTTAACAAACACCTCCTTTACTGAATTTTCGCTTTTTCTACAGCCACAGATATAAAGATTCAGCCCTCCCTCTGCCATGACCCGCAGCGGATGCTATTTATCCTTTTACATGATTGATTATAGGAGAAGTTTTTTTAGTGGGGGAACGCGCTTTTTTTAGAGCAATATACGTATTTTAAAGGTTTTCATCAATCTTTATGTACCCTATCCTAAATCCCATTCCTTTTCATCTTTTTTTAATATAAAAAAAAAATTACAAATAACCAAAAAGCCAAAAACCCACTAAATGGTTTTTTGGCTTTTTAAATTTAAAATGCCGAACGCTTAGTTAGCCCCTACATAATCATCCCTTCAGGCTTCAACTTTTCAGCTTCCTCTAGAGTTATAATCTCTCTTCCCAAAGATAGATACTCTATATTGGGTTCGACTCTACTACAGTAATCTTGTATTGTAGTGAAATTTTAACCAAATTAATCGCCTAGATCTGATTCTCCAGTAAACAAATAATCTTTTCCCGCCTGGGCGACAAATTTTTGAGGATTTAATCCAGGGCCCTTAATCCAACAAACTCCAGTTGATTTGCAGTGAATAGAAACTTCAGAAACTTTCAAGTCCTTCCACTTTAAATCGATAGTATATCCTCCACGCGCACGCAAACCGCGGACGGAGCCCTCTTTCCACTCCTTAGGTAGCGCCGGTAGTAAATGAAGGTCGCCAGTATGACTTTGTACCAGCATTTCCGCAATGCCCGCAGTTCCTCCAAAATTGCCGTCAATTTGAAAAGGCGGGTGATTGTCCAGAAGATTGGGGAGCGTAGAATGCCCAAGGAGAGCCTTTATATTCTCTAGTCCCTGATCACCATCCTGAAGACGCGCCCAGAAGTTAATGATCCAAGCTCGGCTCCATCCAGTATGCCCCCCCCCATTGGCCAATCTTCGCTCCAGCGTAACTCGTGATGCGGCTGCTAACTCAGGCGTTAATTCCGGTGTAAAGCTATCTCCAGGATAAAGAGCAAAGAGATGAGAGATATGACGATGTCCTGGTTCCGGTTCATCATAATCCTCCATCCATTCCTGCACTTGCCCAAAGCGTCCGATTTGCGGTTTTGGAAGACGTTCTAACACATCTGCTACTTTATCTGCGAATTCAGCATCACGATCCAGAATTTTTGAACTAGTTATACAAGCCCGAAATAGCGTCTCAATAATTTGAAAATCCATTGAAGCACCCGCACAAAGCACACCAGTCTCACCACCAGGCAGTGTATAGCTATTTTCCGGTGATACTGATGGACAGGTAATCATTCGGCCGTGCTCATCTTCTATTAAATAGTCTATAAGGAACAAAGTCGCTTCTTTAATAGTTTCATATGCATCCGCAAGAAATTCGCGTTCCTTTCCAAATTGATAATGTTCCCACAAATGCAAACAAAGCCAGGCTGCTCCAAGCGGCCAGTAGGAAGCTGGCAGATAGGAATCTTGAGGTGCCGTGTCCGCCCAAATGTCCGTATTATGATGGGCTGTAAATCCTCGGCAATTGTACATTTTTTGTGCTGTCAATCTTCCCGGTTCACGCATTCGCTCAATTAAGTCAAACAGCGGTGTATGACACTCAGCCAGATTGCAATTCTCAGCAGCCCAGTAATTCATTTGCGTGTTAATATTGATTGTGTATTTGCTGTCCCATGGAGGCAAGAAGCTGTCATTCCATATCCCTTGCAAATTAGCGGGAAGCGAACCAGATCGGCTAGAAGCAATAAGCAAATAACGACCGTAATGAAAGTACAGGGCGATCAAATCATTGTCCGCTTCTCCCTCCGCAAAACGTTTTAGTCTTTCATCTGTCTGAAGAGTTCCTGGCCCAACTGTATTTGAAACAAGCCTTAGTTCGGTACGCCCATACAGTTCACGATAATCCCGGACATGCCGTTGAAGTAATTGATTATATGATATTCCGGATATTTGTTCCAATTTTTCCCCGCATGCCGTTTGAGGATCTTTGTAACGGAAGGTTGTCAAAGCAGTGAGCATGAGCACAACCTTATCTGCTCCTTCAATAATTAGATGCTCTCCAACTACTCGACATTCCCCTCCCTCAACGGCCGCCTTAACCCCCACACGAAACTGGCAGCCTCCATCTCCACCACTATGGCCCTCCATCATAAGTCCATCCGTTCCCCATTTTTCTGTCTTCTCGAGATAACGCCAACGGTTGCGGTCAAACCGAGCTTTGAGGGATATAGCACCGCCATGATCAGCCTTTATTAACATAATTAGTGCTTGATCCGGATAACTCGAGAATATCTCTCTTGTGTAGGTAATGTCGCCACTTTTATATTGTATTCGGTGTACAGCGCTTTCCAAGTCTAGTTCTCGGATGTAATCATGTATATTCGAATCCTGTTGGTTAAAATGCAGCATCAGATTACCTAGAGGAACATAATGACGTTGTGTTTCCGGCAGACCAGTCATTGTCAATAAAGCAAGTTCCTCAGCCTTCCTAAGCTTACCTTCTAAAATCAATTTTCTAAGTTCGGGAAGATTTGGAAGAGCATCATCGTTATTCCTGTCCCGCGGGCCTCCATACCATACAGAATCCTCGTTAAGTTGAAGATTTTCATCCAAAGGATCACCAAATATCATAGCGCCTAGCCGACCATTACCGATTGGCAAAGCTTCGTTCCAATTTGCAGCCGGCTTGCTGTACATTAATTTATGTCTATATTGGTTACTGCTCATTTCTGGCTCCTCTCCACTTGCTTTAAGTGAGTTTTGATGTAATCCTTTTTATTCTTGATTTATTTAAAGAACGCGCCGATTGTACCGATTGTCCCCCGCTGAGCTACAGTAAAAAGTGGCAATCTCGATAAACGCAAAAAATGCCTATAGTTTTCTTTTTAACGTATAGTCAAAAAGAAAACAGGAGTAACAATACACCCTTGTTCCTTTTCAGTTCTTGCTTTCAATATTCTAATATTTGCTGTGTTAGAATTTCACAATTCTCCGTAAAATACGAAACCCTCGTATCCTCCCGCAGAGAATGAAATTTTAAACCGTCCAATGAGAGTCTCTCCACATTGCGAATATCCATAAAAATTGTCCGACTCCACGTTGGGTAATAATTTTCGGATACCTGTGCCGGATGTTCATATCTCAAATCCCATACCTTTGGATATTCCGCAGGAATATCCTCTTTTTTGACACCCCCAGCAGTGGTATAGGTAATATTGCTGAGGGTTAAATCACGAATGGGATAGTTCTCACAGGCGTCAACCCGAATTCCATTGAATGCGGGGCAGCCCATCACATCATCGGTAAAGCGGTAATGCGTATTGTACATCTCCTCATCATCAATGGCGATAATGTTGGAGAGTGTAATCCGTTCCAATGCACCAATTTCCGGCATGCTATCGAGACCGATTGAAGATCCAATGGTATCAAGCCTGTTATTTAGAATGATGAAAATTGGACGAGTAACATTCCTCATAACTAGTCCCTGAGCTATGATGTCTGTGATGCTTCCACCTTCTGTGCTTTCAATTTTGATGCCTTCGCGCCAAATGTTTTCGAAGGTGCAATTATGGATGGCCACATTCGAGATATCGCCAACGGATTTTAAACCTATGCGGATACCAGCGCAGATTGAAGTAAAATGACAATTGGATATATTTACGTTTTTGGTTGGAAAGCTTTTGCTGCTAGCCTGCAGACACAGATTATCATCAGTTCCTAGAATTTTGCAGTTGGATACAAACACATTTTTACAGCCATCATAGTCCAGGCCATCTCCGTTGTATCTTTGTTCATTACGGATGTCCAGATTCTCACACCATATATTCTCACTATCCAGAAAAGCTGTAGTCCATGCCGCAGCATTGTATAGCCGCATATTCTCGATATGAATATGCTTGCAGCGCAAAAACCGAATCATCATCGGGCGATAAATACTTCCTTCATTTGGAAAGCACTCTGCATTACCGTTGATTTCCCCATGGCCAATTATTCCGATATTCAATGCTTCCTCGGCATAAATAAAACATTTATCCATATCTTTCTCGTTGACATAACGATTGTAGTGCATTCCGTCGGGATAGTCTCCGATATCAGGATTTGCCAGCAGGACAGCGGAAGCATTTATCTGCAAATAGACATTGGACTTCAAAACAATAGTACCCGAGACAAATGTGCCACCTGAAAGTACAACATATCCGCCTCCATTCTTAAAACAAGCGTCAATTGCATTTTGTATAGCTTTAGTGTCCACAGTGACACCATCCGCCACAGCTCCATACTCTTTAGGATCAAATATATCTCGCATCCTTCATGCCTCCAATAGTTATTTAGGTGTACTCTATAGCTCAGGTTTGTTTATGTCGATATCCAGCATGTATAAAAAAACAGGGCATTACCCTATTTTAACTGAATTTCCAGCACATACATAGACAATGGTTCAAGTGTCAAAGTCCCCATGCTTTGAGGCTCTACATCACGGATGGTTAAGCGATCAGGTTCTGCAAAAGTATTCATTGCCTCGATTTCACGATCTCCCCATACTTTTCCCCGAATACTTTCGATCTCCTCATCCACAATACCGATATCGACAGACTGGGTATGTTCATGATCACGGTTAATAATATTGAGAATAACGGTCCGCGTGGCATCATCAAAGCTTGCAGAAGTATCCAGCAGAGAAACCTTAGGATAGTAGGCGCCCTCATAACATATACCGCCATTCCATACATCCACGGCAGTTCGTCCTTTATTGATCGTGAGCATCTCCTGAATATAGGAAATTCCTTGGCGGTAAAAGCCCGTTCCGCCGCTCTCTGAAACCATAGCAGGAATGGTATTGACGAGTTGGGCCATATTGGCCAAGGTAGCTACATCGCTGTTTCTTATAAAGATGTTAAAATATGACCCGACAAGCAGGCTATCACTCACATTAAATGGAACCATGTGTTCAGCCTCTTGACGATACCAGGGATTGTATTCATCAAGTGCGATCCCAATTGTTTTGAACGAATTGTGTTTGTGGTTAATTAATCGGATATCTTCTCGCATAATTCGATAAGCATCTTCCAGCAAATTCATGAATTCGGACAAGTAATAATGGGTCTTTACCGCTCCCCATTCTTGCCAAGTATCCATTACAGTATCTTTATAATCATGGCCGATATAATCATGAATGTTAATATAGTCCACATAATCGTAGAGAGCGTCCAGAATTTCCCGATTCCAATTATCATGAGGAAAATCAATCGGGAAATGTGCACCACTGAAGATAAGCTTGATCGACGGATCGGCAAATTTCATTGCCATCGCAAAATCCCGGGCTTTTTTGATGTAATCCTGCGGAGTTTCGGTGTAACCCAATTCCCAAGGTGCACTGATCTCATTTCCAATGGCCCAGTATTTCACATTAAATGGTTCCGGATGGCCACCGGCGATGCGTTTATCCGCCCATCTCGAGCCTGCTTTCCCGTTGCAGTATTCTACCCAGTTCATTGCTTCTTCCGCTGTGCCCGTTCCCATGTTTACACAGATAAACGGCTCCGCGCCAATTTTATTGCACCATTTTACGAACTCATCCGTGCCAAACTCGTTGTTGGCAGGATACTCATTTTTATAACGGGTTAACGGCCGGTTCGTTTTCTCTCCAATGCCATCCTGAAAGTGGTAAAAAGGAGCATAGCAGCCACCTGGAAAACGAACATTTGAAATCTGCATCATTTTGGAGGACTCGATCACTTCTTTGCGAAAGCCATCTTCATCCGCATTTGGGCTTTCTGGATCGTAAACTCCTCCATATATACACCGATCTAAATTTTCGATAAAGTTCCCAAAAATAAGGGAATCTACTTTTCCAATCGTTCTTTTAGGGTTGATTACGATTTTGTTCATCATTATGCTCCTCTAAAGTGTTGTTTAAATGATTTTATCGTTCCTTTCAATCCGGTTTCTATTATTTTTCCATATAAGGACAGGATATTAAATGATGTTTTTTAAGAAAAAGTGCAACTTTTCTATCAGTGAACGGAGTAACATGAGACCCTAATCACTGAAAATAGCGTTTTTTTTTAAACACGCTCTTCTTTATATTCAAAATAATCGAAATCGGCAGGCTTGCGGAATCCCGTCAAATCCTGACAGCAAATTCCCACAAAAGCACCGGTGAACCAGCCTTCCAAACAAGCTTCATCTGAAAGAGTGCTGGCATCCAGCACTGGCCCGATATTTTCGTATTGTTCTCTATCGTTCACTGCATAGGAAAACTGCAATTTATCATGATCCACGGATACACGTAGATGAATGCGCTTGGCATCCCCAGGTAACGGAATATAACCAATTGGTTCTGAATAGACATTATTGACTGCTGCCAGTATGCTGACACAGCGGCCATAGCGTTCATGATGCGTAATATTTAAATAGTAATAGTTTTGTGTATCATATAAACAGATGATACCTGCCAGTTGTTTGAAAGTGGTTGGCTCGAATTCCACACAAGTGGCTGCGGTGAACTTAAATTCCTGCCATCGTCTAGCAATCAAGCTTTGTCGAAATTTGGAACCCAGTCCCTCTCTGCCATATAGACGCAGGTATCCCTTTCTTTCTTTCAGCGTGCAGAACGTCTCGTCCATAGGAACCCGTAAGGACTGAAAATGAATATTCAGCTGATCCGATTCAAAATCATCTCTGACAGGAGGTTGGGAAAAAGGATGTAAAGGTAAGTCGGGAGCGTCTACTTCAACATCCGGTAAAAAGGAACCATTAGCGAGTTCGAGCCACCCGTCTTCAGTCCAGCACACTTTCTGTAGAGCTGTTTCCCGGCCCAGGGTATACTTACGTTCTCCTTTGGCAGTCCGATTTTCCAATGCTCGCCCGCACAGATGAACCATATACCACTCACCAGACTGTGTTTCTACCAGATCACCATGTCCTGATTTTTGCAGGAGAAGTTCCGGGTTATATCTGGAAGTCATAATTGAGTTATGTTCGTAACGTTCATAAGGCCCATACACCTGTTTGGATCTCATAATAGATTGGCCATGACCTTCGCCGGTGCCGGTATCTGCTGCAAACAAGTAGTACCATCCATTTCGCTTATAGATATGGGGACCTTCGAAGTAGATGTCGTCGCTGGTAAAAATGGTCACTGCTTCACCAAGCATCCGCTGATCCTCTACTGAATATTCCTGAAGAACCAAATGCCCCTTGTACATCCGATCAACTCTGTGGTCTGTCACCATACTAACAATGTACTTTCGTCCATCATCATCGTGAAACAACGAAGGATCAAATCCATAGCTATTCAAGTATATAGGTTCTGACCATTCTCCTCGGATATCTGTGGTCGTCACCAGGTAGTTAGGTGTATCATACATTTTGCAATAGAAAGAATTGACTACCGTATAAATGAGATAGTAAGTACCATTGTCGTAAGTAAGACATGGAGCCCATATTCCTTGGGATGCTCCGACTCCCAACAAGTTTAGTTGAGAAACCCTGTTCAGCGGATGGGCAATGAGTTCCCAATGAATCAGATCCCGTGAATGATGGATTTGTACCCCCGGAAACCATTCGAAGGTTGACGTGGCAATGTAATAATCATCACCAACTCGAATAATTGAAGGGTCTGGATTAAAACCGCGTAGAATGGGATTCATAATTTTATTCATGATAATCTCTCCTTCATTCTTCATAGTGAAAAGCACTATAAATGTATAACTGTTTCAAAAAAAGCAGATAACCCAATAATCGGAGAGCGCTCCCGAAGATGGGACGCCCTCCGATTTTATAAATGAAGCTCACAAATATTACTTGCTATTGAGATAATCGTCGACCTGCTTTTGAACATCTGCAAGTATTTTATCCAGTCCTGCTGCTTTTTGCTTTTCAATGTATTCGTTTATGGCTGAATCAACATCACCCTTCATAATACCAACTAAAAGCAATTTCCCTTGCTCTGCTACTAATTGATCGCGTGCGGCAAGTTCAGTCTTGATATTATCCGTCAGAGGCACAAGACCTGCAGTAGGTGCTACGATGATATTGGGTTGATTTACGAAATTTTGTTGCTTCTGGATAGACTCTGCCGTACGTGTAATTGTAGGTCTGGTAAAGTCCGCACGAACAAATCCCGAATTAAACCACCCTTGCCAGAGTGGCTTGCTTGGATCTTCATCCTGTGCATAGCCAACGACTCCGTTGCTATCAAGCGAGTACGTCTTGTCTTTGATTCCGTAATGAAACAGATCGTACACTTCGCGGTCTGTGCTCAACAAGTCCATGAACATCAGCATACGTTCCGGATTTGCCGCGCTTTTATTAATGGCAATCGCATTGTTCATTTGGGAATCGCGCGGAAACTTCTTTCCTGGATATACTTCAACCGCTTTTGCAACTGCATTCTTGTCAGTCATGATCGATTTTTCGAACATGGCCAGAATAGTATTTTTTTGAGAAAAGGCTTGCGAGTTGTTGAACGGTTGGTTCGTCTTGTCATTTAATGTATTCTTCGAAATAATTCCAGCGTCATACCATTTCTTGGCATACTCTACAGCTTCTTTAAATATTGGGGTTTGCTCAACTGGAATAACCTTATGTGCTGGATCGTTCAAGTCCATATATAAGGAGTGGAATCCCATATCCCAATATTCATATTTAGGCATTAGAATAGGTACAATACTGCCTTCTGCAGAACCGAAATTTTGGAAAAAGGTCGGCACCCCGGGATTAGCGGCATGAACTTTCGTCAGAAAGGCATCGATGCCTTCGATTGTACTCAGATCACCCGGATCAATATTCAACTTTTCTGCAATATCCTCGCGGTATTCAAAAGCGGTTTTGGACGTTTTAATTTCAGTCCAAGGAAGCGCCATCAATTTACCATTTACGCTTGCGGAAGATAACATATTGTTATCTTTATAAAATTTATACAAATCAGGAGCATATTGAGGTGCCAGTTCACTCAAGTCTAAAAATGCTCCCTTGTTAACCATTGCCGAGTATCCAAACCAGTCCGCAGTAAACGCAGCATCATAATCATCACCTGAAGAAGCAAGCATTGTCAGTTTGGACTGATAATCTGCAAATGGAACGAAGTTAATTTCAAATTTAGCATTGAGTCGATCTTTCGTTTTTTCGTACAAAGCATCTAGTACTTCCTTTTTGGCAGGCTTATCGTCCCCCGGAAGAAAAATTTTAAGCGTGACCTCCTTCAACTTTTCAGGTGCTTCAGATTGTAAGGCGCTTGCATTTGTACTGTTGGAAGTTCCCGGAGAAGAATTCCCCGAGGAATTTTCCGCATTATTATTACTTGGACCACAGGCCGCTGTCATTAACGCTAGCATTGCCAATGCCAAACCAATTACCACTTTCTTTTTAACTTTCATTTAATTTACCCTCCCTTTTGAAATAAGCGGTAATATCTACAAACGGTTACCCGTGAGTATTAACCTTTAACTGCTCCAATGGTCAAACCTTTAATAAAATACCTTTGAATAAACGGATAAAGAAAAATGATCGGCCCGATAGTTATAATACAAGTTGCCATCTTGATTCCTTCAGAGGGTAATTTACCGCCGGAGGCTGCAAGCATTTGGGAGCCTTGATCTGATGTTGCAAGAAACTGTACGTTGGATTGAATGGTACGCAGTAACAACTGCAGCGGCTGCAATTCTGTTTTGTTGAGAAGCATCAGTCCAAGCCACCAATCATTCCAATACATTAAAGCAATAAACAAGCCGACCGTAGCAAGTGCTGGCTTGGCCAGCGGAAGAATTATGGAAAACAAGATACGATACTCGCCAGCTCCATCAATTTTTGCCGATTCGCTAATTTCTTCCGGTATCGTCTGAAAAAAACTGCGGAGCAGGAATACATTCCATGCCATACACAAGTAAGGGATAATCAAGGCAAACACATTATCCTGCAAATGCAGATATTTTACGCAAACAATGTACCAAGGTACAATGCCACCATTAATAAGGATTGTAATTAGCGTGTAAACGTTCAGTATTTTTCGATACTTCAACCGTTTAAGCGAAATAGGATACGCCAATAACGAAGTAATAAGTAAGCTGAGGATGGTCCCCACGACTGTAACAATAATGGAAATCTTGTACCCATTAATCAGTCGGCTCGAATCTAGAAAAAGCAAGCGGTAAGCAGAAACATCGAAATCCCGTGGGAACAGACTATAACCATGCAACAAAATAGTATTTTCGTTTGTAAAGGAGCTACTTAATACCAAAAGAAAAGGGATTGCGCAAAGAATTCCGAACGTTATCACTACCACATATAAAACTCCATTTGCAACTTTACTGCCTATAGATTGAATCATATTTCATAATTCCTCCCGAATCGCTATGTCCATTTAAAAGAGTGAAGAATTTTCACTGAATCGCTTAGCCAGCTTATTACAAAGCATAATGACGGCAAAAGAAATAATGGATTGATAAAATCCGGCTGCTGAAGCCATTCCGATATCTCCATTAAGACGCAAACTGCGAAAAATGAACGTATCCAGGACGTCACCGGTTTTATAGATTGCAGCATTGTCTCCAATGATAGCGTAGAACATTCCGAAATCCGCATTCATAATTCTTCCTACCTGCAGTAACGTCAGTGTAATTATCGTTGGCATCAGAAACGGAAGCGAGATATAACGAATTTGCTGAAATTTGCTCGCCCCATCAATTTTAGCCGCCTCGTAATAAGATGGATCAACGCCAGTCAACGACGCCAAGTAAAGCACCATACCATATCCCGTGGATTTCCAAACGTAAAAGATGACTAGTATAATCGGCCAGACCCAAGGTGTAGTGAACCAATCCACCCCACTCAGTCCCATGCTTTCAAAAGTTTTATTAATAAAACCCGTATCCACGCTGAACATATTGTAGGCGATGACACCCACGACAATCCATGAGATAAAATAAGGCAAAAACATAAGCGACTGAGTGATTTTCTTAAAATACTTACCTGCTAGTTCATTAAAAGCAAGAGCCAGACCCACTTGAAAAACAAGTCCAAATATAATGAACAATATATTTAGGTAAAGTGTATTAACCGTGGCACGCATTGCAGCCGATCCGGAAGAGAATAAATACTCAAAGTTACCATAGAACGGCTGCATCCAAGGACTTCCGAGAATACCATCCGTAAAATTGAAGTTCTTAAACGCCACTAGAAGACCAAACATTGGAAAATAACTAAAGAGGAAAATTATTACTACTCCGGGAATCGCCATGGAGTATAACGACCTGTTTCTGATTAACTCATTGAAAAGACCTTTTACTCTCATTTTGTTACGCTCCTTTACCAATTGCTTCTCTCTGTACTTCGATTATAGGGATTGCTTTCAATAATGAGAACGCTTTTTCTTTAGTGTATTGTGCAGGTTTTTTGGATCATTTAAGCCTCGCTTCTCTATATTCGTATACCTGAAACGCTAAAATTGAGCTTTTGGGCTCAAAAAAACTTCTTCTGATATCCTTTCTTCAGAAGAAGCTTTTAATATTGGAATTTAAATGCTACAATCCACCAAGTTGCAAGTTGTTCATCCACTGCTCATCCGCCTGCTCCAACAACTGCTCTACAGATGGACTCCCTTTTGCTAAGGTGTATTGCAACAGATTAAGAAACCAATCTTGAAATCCTACAGGCACTCGATTAACTCCCCAATAATCATCCATTTGTAATACTTTGACTACTTTCGGGTCTTCAGTCACACTAATCATTTTTTTTGTAAGTGGGGACGCCTCATAATTTACTTTTTGTTTTAAAGTTGACAAAGCATTGACTGATTTCAAATAACTTTCATACTGACGAGACTCATAAAAAAATTTCATAAAAGTTGTAAATGCTGCTTTTTTGGCTGGATCACTAGCCGCAGCTGTGGATAATGCTAAACCTTTTAACGGGGACATACTATGTAACACAGTTTGCCCCTCCCGATCCGGCGGAACAAAGAAACCAATATCCAACTCTGAATTTAACTGGTCGATCGTTTCAAGGGTCCACGATCCGCTATAAAGCATCCCAGCTTTTCCTGCCACGAGACGGGGCACCGTATTTACATCTGAAGTGTATAACCAATCGGGGTTAACGTAGTCCTTATCCCATAGTTCTTGCATATCTAAAAAACCGCGTAGTACCTTTGAGTCCGTAAAGTGGACTTTTTCAGCAGTTCTATCCCTATTCCAATCCGGATCGTCTGCATACATATAGTTTCCAAAAAAATAATTGCTCCAGTATGCAAGATGCCAGACATCCTTCCCCCCCACAACAATTGGGCTAATTCCAGAATCCTTGATTTTTTGACAAATCTGAAGAAATTCCATCCATGTTTTTGGTTCCTCTTGTACTCCCGCCTTTGCAAACACATCCTTGTTATAAAAAACACCTAATGGAAGTTGACGTGCGATTGGTGCAACATAAACCAGACCCTCTATAGCTACCGGGTTGTCTAATAGGCTCACGATATCCGAAGGCAAAGGCGCAATCATTTTCGCTTTAATATATTCTTCAGCAGCCCACATCTCCAATATATCGGGAAACTCCCCAACAGCGTCTTGCTTAAGCAAATACTGGTCATAGGATGTTGGCCCCACATCAGAAGAAGTCGCCGCAATTTCAATATCGGAATGGGATTCATTAAAGGCGTCTACAGCTTCTTGTATAGCTTGGCTAATTGTTGGTTCTCCGCCTGCATAAACAAAACTGAGCTTCACCTTGTTCAAATCCTGAGTCAAAATTTCATAACCAGAAGGCGTCGAAGAACACCCCGTTGTTACAACAAACAGTAGTCCACACATCAAAGATGCCAGTCTGCTTTTAAATTCTGTATTCATTGGTTCACTCCCTTTCTGCAGACTCAGAATTCTTTAAATGGTTTGTTGACATAACGATGCAACTGCCGGACCACTGGAATTCTAATCTGAATAGATGTCCCGATGCCGAATATGCTGTCAATCACGATGCCATAATCCGCTCCAAAGAGAGTAAGAATGCGATCATGAACGTTTTTTAGACCAAAGCTGGTTTGCTTCCCCTCTTCTCCTTCGAATGTTTGATTGGACAAAAGACGATTAAGTCGTTTGACTTCTTCAGCCGTGATTCCCACTCCATCGTCAATAACGTGAATAGACAACGTTTTCTGTTGCTCCAATGAGATTTCGAGCCGAATACTGCCACCACCATCCTTGGGAAGAATGCCATGTTGAACCGCATTCTCGATCAAGGGTTGAATGGATAGTTTCAGAATACCCCAGGAATCATCCACATAGGGATCAATTTGAAATTGCAGTTCTACACGGTCTTCGTAACGTACCTGGATCAGATTAAAATAATCCTTCACAATTGCAATTTCCTCTTGAAGAGTTACCATATTTTCTCCATAGTCAAGAACATATTGTAGCTGATTAGATAGTGAATGAATCATATCAGCAACCGGCATATCATCATTATTGACCGCACTCATTCGAATAACTTCGAGGGTATTGTACAAATAATGGGGACGAATTTGACTTTTGAGTGCATTTAGTTGAGATTGCTTCTGCCGAATTTCGGCGACAAATGCATTTTGAATAAACTCCTTCAACTGCTCAGCTAATTTGTTGACTCCTCTCGTCAATTGCCCCAATTCATCTTCTGATCGAACGGGCAGGAAGACCTCCAAGTCTCCCGATTCCATCTTAACCATTTGTTTAATAACATCTCGAATAGGCTGAGAGAATCTTCTGGAGAATACGAGTACAAGTACAAATAAAAACAAAACGCAGGCAGAAACCAGTAAAATAACAAGCCCTCTGAAATGGTTCAACGTCCCTACAAAGGATGTTCGTGAATAACTTCCAATTAGCTTCTGGTCTGTATTCGGAATATCAATCACAATTACACGCTTATCTTTTCCCACTGTTTCTTTCAAGAGAAGCTCTGGCGTGATCTGAGAACCAACCCGTGCTTCCTTATTGCTGTAGTTAACAGTAGAATTCTTCGCAATCAACAAAATCTCATCATCTGCTTCGAGACTCAAACCTGCAAATAGATTTTCGAAAGCATCAACATTCACTTCAAAGATAAATGTTCCGAGCAATTTTGGATGGTTGCTGAGCAGTGTAGATATGTCAAACAAATTACGCGAAAAAGTCATCACCTGGCGATTTGAACTCGTGTAGTAGTTCTCCACATGTGCAGGGAATTGATAAAGAGATTTCGGTTTTTCCTTTAGGCCCATCGTCAACTCGGCAAGCGGAAAATTATTGCTAATAAACGTTTTCCCTCGCCTAGAACGTGCAATTATCTCTCCACTGGATTGAGGGATAAAATAAGCGCTCTCAATGTGGGGATCTGAACTTATTACCACATTCAACCAGTTGTCGATAATGGTATTTTGATTTCCCCTAGCAGCTACGCTAAGTCTGTCATACCAATTCGAATCATACATCATTTTTGAGATATCATTATATTCAGACAATACCTGCGAAGCATTCTTTGCCATATAGAGTGACATTTGTTCCAAATTGTTCAGGTTAAAGCGCTCAGACTGGGACAAGTAGGCATTCATCAAAAAGTAATAAACAATACCAAGCGGCAACAATCCCGCCATTACGAAAGAAACTACAAATTTAACAAAAATACTGCGCCGAAAAAATGAAAGCGACAATTTTCTCATAGAAAGTTCCCCAACTATCTCAATTTTTGTCTATACTCGTTAGGAAGTACACCATAGTTTTTTTTAAAAGCCTCTGTAAATTGCCTTGCAGTGTTAAACCCTATTTTCTGAGCAATTTCATACAACATGGCATCTGAGTGTACGAGCATTTTCAAACCTTGCTTCATTCGTATTTCGGTTACATATTGTTTAAAGTTTCGACCGGTTTGTTTTTTAAAAAAGTAGCTGAAATAAGACGGATTCATAAAAAAGCTTGCTGCCATAACTTCCAGATTGATATCCTCGTGAAAATGCTCCTCGATATATGATCTGATTTGTGTAATTAAAGCCGCCTCCTTGGTACCCGAATTTAACGTATTTCGTTTGAAAATAGCTTCGAGTTCCCCAAACAAGTACCCCTCTAAGGAACTTATTGTCGTGCAAAATTGAAGTTCTTGAGTGAATCGCAACTCCTCAGCATCCGTATTGCTTTCAATTATTCCAATCTCCCGCCAGGCTTTCATCAGTAATGTCTTGGCTAAATTGAGTACATAGTCGCGGCTTCCCATCGATAAGCTTACAATACCAGCTTGCCAATAATGAAGTACTTCTTTTGCCTCCTCGTATTGAAATGATGCATACAATCTAAGTAATTCCGTCTCTGTGTGTTCCTTATCAAAAGATTGCTCCTGTGTATGCGTCGATATCGAACTAGGCAGATTATAAGGGATAACTATATTTTTACCAACAAAAAATTTGTAGGAGACACTCAGCATCGCTTCATGATAACTGCCAGGAAGATGCTCCAATACTACCGAGCTGCCGACACCAATCGTCGCATCAAGCTTAAGATATCGGCTGATATGAGCACGGTGCTGGGTTATCATTGGGTTTATATCCAAGGAATACGGATGACGAATAATATAATATAAATGTTCTTTCCCTGACAGGAACCAGGCACATGCAACCGGTTCCAATAATTCTTCAATAATATTTTGAATAGCAAAATAAATTAGCTTGCGTTCTCCCTGTGCCCAACTGGAGGCATAGTTGTGACTGGGTTCGACATCAACAACTGCAACAGTGAATCGACTACAAGGATCATCTCCACCAAGCTGCTTTGATCTGGCGGACCAATTGACACGCTTGTTCTCTTCAAGCCATTCGTGGAAAAAATCAAGGACTGATTGCGTACGACTAAGGCTTTCGAATCGTTCTAGCCGACTGCTTACCTGCTTCATTTCAGAAGCTTCTCGGATGCTGGAAATGGTTCTGTGTATAACACTCTCAAGCTTATTGCGATCGATTGGTTTGATTAAATAATCGACCGCTCCGTATGCAAGCGCATCCTGCGCATAGCTAAATTCTCGATAAGCGCTGATGAAAATCACCTTGGTGGCACTGTTCGACGCTTTCAATTTTTTCAACACTTCGATTCCCGTCATTCCTGGCATTGAAATATCCGTCATAACAATATCGGGTTTACAACGATGGACAAATTCCAATAAGTCATCACCTCTATATGCCTCACCAACAAGCTCCAACCCCCATTTTTCCCACTCTATCAACTTGATCAAACCTTTTACGATTATTTTCTCATCGTCGGCAATCAAGATAGTTATCATCCAAGATCCCCTCACTTTACTTCATTCGATGCTGTTGGATATTCAATGTTCCTTCTCAACCCCGTACACCTCAATTTGAGTAAGTGCCGGAAAAGGTGACGGATCATCCGACTTGATTAGCTCACTCAGTCTGATCCACTCTGTTACCCTTGGAACAAGAGAAATTTCTTGCGGTTTGTGTGTCTTTATCAATTTAGCAGCGTAAGAACTTCCATCGGAGAATGTTACAGTAGCACGCTCCCAATAGTTGTCATGCGGGAAGTCCGCGCGCAGTGTTAGAATCAGCTTATCGACTTCGACTGGTCGACCAAAACTTACGGTTATTTCTGCATCCTCTTGCTGGTTGATTCCCCAAGATTCAAACGGCCACGGGCCATGAGAAAAATTCAATCTATTGCCATTTATGGCGTTGCGGGCTGCGAAGACAGCTTCTCCGCGAGTCTCTACGTTCGCAAAGGCATGCGGATAACAGCTTTCATTTCCGTGCTGGTCATACTCATTCTGTGCCAAATTCTTATAGGCGGATATTTCTGCAAAGGTTGCGTACCGTGCCTTAAGGACATGAAGGTTCCCAGCAAATGCCTTTGGGGAGTAAGAAACCTGTTTTTCTGCAAACGGAATTATAAAGCGATATTCCTTTGTCGATAAATAGACAAAGGCTGGATTCATCGCTTCTTCTAGCTGAATCATCAAAAAAACACCGGCTTCGCTGCTTGTCAATACAATGCTATCCCCTGGTTCATAGGGCAGCTGGTGCAACAGAATCACCTGTTCCATATCCTTTTGAGTTGTCAAAGGTTCCTTTTTCTTGTTTTGGACTTCCAGTGTCAGCACATTCATTTTTCAATACCTCCAGATCATATTTTACTAAAACCATAAAAAAAGGATGACATCCAACTTTACATTCTGTTGAGCGATATCAAACTTCAAAACCTTTGTAAAAATACCAATTCCTGTTAAGTGCCCATTGCGACTCTTGCTTTTATAAGTACCCACCCATTATAGACAAGTATTTTCTTTATTTTTTCATAATATAAAGAACGGTAAAATGCACTTTTTTTAGTAGTAACCGTACTTTCTTTAGAGGCTGTTTTATCAACTAATCAAATCAAAACCCGGCATACGCATCATTTATTCTTAGCTGGAATGAAAGCCTCTGCTTGAAGCAATCTTGAATTTCATAATCAAGTGTAACAGATACACCCGACTGGCCGAAATCCGAGACTGGGCGGCCGTCTGCGCTTGATATTAAGTCCTATTGGAAGGTTATTGAAAGTAAATTCATACCAATATTCGTGCTCGAACCCTTAAAAACAGCGTAAATCAAATAATTTCCTGTTATTGACCCACCCGTTTGTCCAGAATTTGCAAGAATATTATTTGAAAGAGAGGTCGTCAAATAGGTGTCGAAGCTACCTGTATTGCTTATTGGAATCGAAGCGAGCAGGGTTCCTCGATCCCCTTTTCCGGAACCAACATCATATGCCTCCGGCTGTCCCTTGAGTGTCCCCGTACTGCTTGCCGTCCGAATTTCAAGTGTTCCTGTTCCTGTGCTTGAATAACGGAAATTGACGTTCTTGATATTGTTAAAGGAAACATACGGCAGCGATGCAACGGCATTTGTTCCGACAAGCTTCAACTTGCTACCATCCCTGGAAGCACCACTGACAGAGGCTGTCGCATACTCTCCATAGAGAGGATACGTCCCGTTTAACATACTGGATACACCACTATCAGACCACTTCACCGGGTTAGAAGGCAGTACTACGTTATTCATATAATCCGAAGCGCGTGCCGCAACAGAAGCAGTTAAAGCAGAAAAGCCCTCCACATCAAAGCCGTTCCGATCCGATGCGTAAACAGGGCTGTTCACAACCATGGACAGATAGTTGTATTCACCAGTACTGGTGAAAGATGCAAATTTGTAATAATTGTAGGGCACAGCATAAATATTATTGGCGATCTTGCCTCTATCATAGGTGGAGATTCCGAGATCACTGTGATGATTCCAAGGGTAAGCGGTTACATAGGAAGCAACATCGTAGCCCAAATTATATCTGGCGCTGAACTCCGTGGCCTTAAGCAACATTCGCCCGTTGAATTCGTATAAGCTGCTGTCTCCTTGCTGCCAGGCCATTTGCGCAATGTTAATAAAGGAGGATAAATTCACCAAGGCATGACCCTGATCCCGGTCGCTCTCCTTGCTCTGCCCCGTTGTCGCGTTATAGTTATACTTCAGACTATAACCATTCGCACCCTGGTTTTTATCCGGTTTTTTCTCCCATGGTTGTGCTCCCTGGTTTGTATAATACGCCGTGCTATCGGCTTTGAAATCATTGCGTACGAGGTTATACAATGCCGTGTCCTCTGCAAAAATAGCATAGGCCATCGAACCTTGTCTTAATATCGCTGCATGCCCGTGCGCCATATTGTTCATGTCGTAGGTTGCCAGAACAGGAGCGTTTGACAAGAGTTGATACATGCTGATAGCCGTGCCGCCTGTGTTTTTGCTGAACATCCCAATAAGTGTATTCGTATCCGCAACTGACCAACCGCTATAATTATAGCGGAGAAGTTCGGCAGCTGCGCTAAATTTCAAAGCGATTACGCCAACATCAATATTAGTGTCGTAAACAGAATTAGTATCTCCGCTTATTCCCACCCCGTTAAAAATGGATGCGTACTTCATCATAATTGTGCGGGCACCAGCTGCATACGTACTGTTTCCAGAAATCGTATACAGAAGAGCCAGATTGTATGCCTTCGTGGCTGCCAAGCGCATTTCATTATAACTTCCGCTGTTGCCGCGATAAATCGACGTCAGCGTATAGTCAGCTGAGGAAATTGAACCATAGGCGGCTACGGTTGACACCAACGTGTTGTAAGTAGTATACCAGGGCTCTGTCTGTGACGCGACCATGTTCTTCATGGTCTGGATACTGGACGCTGTCTGAAGTATACCTGGATGTAAAAAAGCGGTAGAGGCGGCCGTAATTGTTCCAGTTCCATATAGTGAAATCTCAGAAAGTTGGTCCCATGTATGAATCCACGTATTAAGCG
Organism: Paenibacillus sp. 1SOY10; assembly: GCF_056836745.1. Classification (NCBI taxonomy): domain Bacteria; kingdom Bacillati; phylum Bacillota; class Bacilli; order Caryophanales; family Paenibacillaceae; genus Paenibacillus; species Paenibacillus sp. 1SOY10. The sequence continues at coordinate 899,388 of NZ_JBXENK010000001.1, forward strand.
GCGTGTCGGAACCTCCTATCAGCAGATAACGATAGGAAGATGAAACGGATATTTCTTTTGTCACTCCCGCATTTAATCCAGAAGGCGTTGCAATTGCAGTCCATGCAGAAGAGGATGTGGACAGCGTGTTCGAGCCGTAAATTTTCCAGTTGCCCGATATGTTTCCTCCCGCTTTCATTGTCAAAGCGATTTTTGAAAGTGTCACTGAGCTCGTTCCAAGATCCAAATATAAATAGACATCTTTACTAAGGTTTGTGCTCGTCGTGGTATCGCTGTCAAACAAAGCAGAAGTCGCATAAGTAATAGAAGACAGGTTAGCTGAACTCGTCGCAAACTCCACTGCAGAATGTCCTTCCAAGGCCCAGCCATAATAGCCAACTTTTAAATTAGCTGTATTTAATTTAACAGGATCCGCCGACACCCTTTTCGTAAGGCCACTTTGTCCCCCACTTCCCAATGCAAGAAACAAGACCATGAAAATCGAAAACCATCGCTTCAAGTTCAACATTATTCCTCCTCTGATTAAATACATCATTTTTGTCTTGCATTGTTTTATTTCAACGAACTTGAGTTGCATTTGAAAACCAAAAAGGTCTCTTTTTCAGACTCAGTCTCATGCAAATTATTAGTCGAAGGTGGTCCCCTCATACTTCTCTGCATATGGGATAAATGTATATCATTCCCTCCTTTATATATAACGCATTCAATATAAAGTGATTAAAGTCTCAGAGCCCTTTCCGCAGCAATAAATATACATACCTCCTATTCTAGTAATAAAGCGAGTGCTGAAAAGTCACGTCCGAGGCTCACTTCAAGCTGGTTATCCAAAATATTAGTTTTTACAGGGATATCACTAAATACAGACACGATCGATTGAAATCCATAGGCAGGAATATTCACCTTCTCTGGAATATCTCCTCCGAAGGTATGAATTACAAGCAAACCACGATTGTTATCGACACCCATACGCCAAATTCCCTGCCACCCTTCAAGGTGTCGGTAGCTACCTACAGGCGAGCCCAACCATTGTGTCGTCCCATGATCGATAATGTCAGAAATGTTCTGGTAAAATTGAATTGCTTCCCGGATAAGTTTCCACTGTTCTTCATTTAGTTCCTCAATATCACCCGACAGACACATTCTTCCAAGAAAGGTCGAGGCGAGCGAATATGAGAACCTCTTCAGAGTATCTTCTTTTCGGAGCACAGCCCAAATTTGGCTTTGTCTTGGTAGCATAACTCGATGAAGATTAGCTGCAATGACGGGTATTTCTTTTTCTTCGTGAGCGTCAGAGAAAGAAGACATGCTGGTCAGCGCCATCATGGAGGGTTCAAGGCGATGTCCACCTGAGGAACAGTTTTCTATGACAAGCTGTGGAATCATCTCTCTTATTTTTTTAATAAAAAATTGAACAGCCTCAATCTGCTGTCTCAGCCCTTCTCCTAGCGATTCTGCACCGTCTACACCGATACCAATAGAATCGTTATAATCAATTTTCAAATAGCCGAAGTCATACTTTTGAATCATATCGATTACTTTTTCAGTCAAATAATTGATTACCCAAGGATCTCGCATATCCCAAAAACGACGGATACCTGTGGTGATTGGTACACCGTCTCTTTTTAACAAATGATCTGTAAAATGAAAGGCTGCCGCATCATGACCGCAAATCTCAATTTCAAACCAGATGCCTGGTACCATCCCTCTTTTTCTGATATGTGCTGTTACCTGTTCAAGGCCAACAGGAAACAAGGCAGGATCGGGTATCCAATCCCCCATACTGCGCTCCCAATTTTTCCCGTCTTCGGCATACCAGCCGCAATCCACAACCAGGTGTCGAATTCCCTTACCTTCCAGACAATCAGCTATTCGCATTACGTTTGAGGCGGAGGGATTGCCCCATGTCGTGCAAAACTCATTAAAAATGATTGGCAGGTCCCTTTCTGACTCGGGCATTTCTTTGAATGCCAGCTCATGCAAGGAGGTCAAGCGTTGGGATGCCTCGTCAAGCCCACCTTTGGTTACAGTTAACCATGCTCTTGGGGTAACCATTTCCTCACCAGGCAAAAGATATTTTAGCCAATGTCCGTATTCTCGATCAGCTAATCCACCAGAAATGCACAAGCCATTATCCCGCCGATATGCCTCCAACTGCCATGATCCAGCCCATGCCAGCTGCGCTGCCCATGTTACACCTTGTTTACGATCTTCAATAGCAATAAACGGAAAGAAGCCTCGAACCGGCATGGAACCAATTTGCCCGAATCGGAGGCTATTAGCGGAGAAGTGCTGCCAGGAGGGCTCCAATTGTAGATCTTCTATCGGCACAGATTCTAGTCTTCCTTCCATGCTCCATGTACTGCGAAGTCGATGAAGATACAGTCTGTTCGGAGCATCCGCTTCACAGAAAGGTGTTAATCCGCCAAGGGAGAAGCTTGTGAGCATTTCGAGTGAAATTTGTTCATTTCCTACATTTTGCAACTCAGTATGAATATGAACCCCTTTTCCTCCTTCATACCAGATAAGTACATGCTTGATTCTTACTGTGTTTCCGTCCGTTAAAATAGTCGTAACATTAGTTTCCAAACCTTGCTTTGTGACATGCTGGCACTCAAAGCGTAATTTTTGAACACTTTGGGCATTACGCATTGTCCGCCCATGCGAAAAACCATTGGGATAATTATCTCCTACTAGCTTGAGATGGACACAGGAGTCGACCGCAGTTTGCTTTTTTACGACACAATTATTTACCTCCAACAAAGGGAACACTTTAAGACCAACCGCCATAGTGAGCTCGTCCTGTTCATATTTAACAATCATATCCCCAAAAGTGAAGGTTGCAATTTCTTTACTCACTTAGCTTCTCTCCTCTTGAATTCAAATATATTCGGTGCGTGAGCCTTATTGGGCAGAAACCCCGCCCTTTTAATAACAACAGCCCAGGGGTAATGCTCCCCCAGGCTCTCACATCATCCAGCTGATCTCTTGATTCAGTTAATTAAAAAATATTATCCTTTCTTTGTACAGCTTAAAACCCCAATTAATTGATTTTCTTTTTCAATAGTGCAATAGCCCAGGCTGACAAGCTAAATTTAAGGACTAGTTTACCACTCTTGTCTGATTTGAAAGACACATTATTCAAATTACTGGCATATTCTCGCAAAGCTGTACTCTGCTCACGAGTTGGGGTGATGGGCGCTCCTATCTCATTCCAATAATTGACGGCAACCCCATGATCTCTGTCCAGCACAGACAATATATACTCTGTTTTCGGCTCAAGCCCCTCAACTTCAATCTCGAAGGCTTTGTCGCTGTCCATATTTTGCAAGTCTCGTGCAATACTTTGATCAGGAAACATTGACATTGGGACCGTTCCAGGGTAGCTTTCGGGATAATTATAAAAAAGGCAATAGAGATCATCTCGTTCATCTAATGTAATAATCGCTCCATCCGCTCTGCCAAGCTCCCTTGCTCCCAATTTGTTAAGAAAATGATACGCATAGAAGGTCGGTTTCCGGACGCCCTGTAAGGTTATCAGCCCGAAACCGCCGTGAAAAGCAGCTGGTCCCGCCCCCACTTCTTCAAATACATCCGTGAACACCCAATAAGATAGAGAATCCGCAAGTTCGGCAACTTCCAGATTGGACTTTACTATATAAGCCGCTGCTGGAAGATAATCATGGCTATAATCCCGCGAGGAAGGACTACTGCTCCATTCAGTCAAGTGCAGCTCTGCGTTTTCATAAGGAGTATCCTTCATGACCTTTCTGAGCCATTCGATATCCTCTTTGGTGGAGCCGACATGACGTGATCGTCCATTGGTGTTACCATGTCCATCTAAAGCAAAATCAGTGGGATATGGATGACAGGAGATAAAATCGACCGGAAGTTCTTTCTTCTGGCAGAATTTAAGGAAATCCTCAATCCATACTCCCTTCCACTCTAACGTATCAATGTCCTCCGTAAGAAACGTGGCATGAACTAATGTATTCTCCGTTTCACCGTCAAATCGGGCGTCTGGTACAAAATTGCTTGTTGCGGGTCCTCCTACACGAAGCCTGGAATCAATCTCCTTGATTGCCAAAGCGGATACTCTGTACATTTCAAAATACTGCGATTTCGTTCCCGACCAAAACGGCGGAAGATTGGGCTCATTCCAAATTTCAAAATACCAGGTAAGGATCTCTGAAAGCCCATAACGATCAATCCAATGCCTAACACAAGCGCCCACAAGCGCTCCCCATTCGGTGTAATCCTTAGGCGGAGTAATATTACCTTTCCACCAAAATTGAGTTTTGTCATCTGATGCCAAATCACTCGGCATAAAACCAAACTCGACAAAAGGTCGAATTCCAATCTCCAGCATGGCATCAAATAATTTATCAATATACTGAAAATTATATTGCGCTTCTCCATTCACATTTTTATACACATGCATATCGTCATGAAGCAAGCCGTGGAATCGCAAATATTGAAACCCGCAGTGAGACACTGCTTCCCGTAAATGTGCCTGCCAGTCGGCACGTAAGCCCTCGTTTGCTCTTCCTGCTCCTACGCAAGTCGACCATAAATGAGCAAGCGGCTTTGTCGGCGATTGAATATGAACTCTCATGACATCCTCCAGAAAAAAGTTTTGAAATTGTAAGCTTGCCTCTCTTACCAAACCTATACACCTAATCTTTTTAATGTTGAGTGAGCTAGCCTTTAGTCGCTCCAGAAGCAATGCCCTTGACAAAATACTTTTGCAAAGCAATAAATGCTATCAATACGGGAATTACAGACATTGCGGTACCTGCAAAGATCATGTCCCATCTCGATGAGAATTCGCCGATGTAGCGATATATTTCTACAACCATCGTCTTAGGTTTTCCGGAAGGCAAGACCAACATCGGCATCAGAAAGTCATTCCAAATTCCCAAACCGTTTAGTACAACCATACTGGCCGTTACCGGACCCAACAGCGGAAACACAATTCGCCAAAAAATTAAATATTGATTGCAGCCATCGATTTCAGCAGCTTCCTCAATTTCAAGCGGAATGCCTTTGACAAAACTCGTATATAATAGACAACCGAATCCAACTGCCCCAGCTACATATACGAGAATCGGACCAGCCAGACTTCCGTACAAACCCAGTACTTTGAGTTCTTTGAACAGCGGAATCATATATGCCTGAAAAGGAATCATCATGCCCATCAGAAAATACAAAAATACGATTTGAGTCCAACGGGCGTTTCGACGTTCAATAGCGTAACCCGCCATCGGAATAATCAGCACTTGAGCGATAATGGACACGACAGTAAGAATCAGACTATTTAGAATGGCTTGGGGAAAATTCGTCTCAGTCAGCAAGTATTTAAAACTATCGAGATAAAGACCTTCTGGAAAAGCTAAAGCATTCTTCATGATTTCCCCGTTGCTCTTAAAGGCAGACATTAAGTTAAAAAAGATTGGAAAGAAGAAAAAGATCGCAAGCAGCAGAGTAATTGCAAACAAAAGAACTTCGCGCCATTTTCTTTTTGCGTTCAGAGACATTACATCTGCACCTCCCGCTTGCGGAGAAATTTAATCTGAATGAATGTGATCAACATAATAATTAAGAACAGCACCATGGCTAGTGCTGTACCAAATCCCTGGCGCAGTTCACCAAAACCGACTTTATAAATAATGTACGTCAGCGTCTCCGTCTCAAAGCCCGGACCACCGTCTGTCATGACGGCGATTTGATCAAAAATTTTCAGCGCACTAATCATGGAAAGAACCATACAAACTGTCATGGAGCCAGCCAATAACGGAAAGGTGATATAACGGAACTGTTTCCAACCATTCGCTCCGTCAATGCTTGCCGCTTCGCTTAATTCAGCCGGTATTCCCTGCAGACCAGCCAGGTAAATAATCATGTAATACCCGGCGCCTTTCCAAACCGTTGATAGGATAATAGAAAGCATTGCATACTTGGGACTTCCTAACCAGTCAACAGTCCAACTCCCTAACCCTATCGCATCCAGAAGTTGATTAAAAACCCCAAAATTATAATTCAGAATCATGGCCCATACAAAGCCCATTACAATCCCACTCAAGAGAGTCGGAAAATAGAAAATGCTTCTAAAGAGATTACGAAACCAGCGCACTTTGTCTACCAGTACTGCTAACAGAATGGCCATAAAGTTTTCAAGCAGAACCAGACTGATTGTCATAATCAAAGTGTTTTTAAGTGCGTTATGAACACGAGGGCTGTGAATGATTTCAATAAAGTTGGCAAAACCGATATAACGTATATTATCGCTGATGCCATCCCATGATGTGAAGCTCAGATAAACACTACCTGCAGTTGGAACAATAACAAACAAAGTGTAAATCAGAAATGAAGGCAAAATAAACATTAGTGAATAAGTTTGCCATTTTCTCTTTTTTTTGTACGTAGCAACCGGCAGCAATGGTTTCGATTGTTCCATGTTTGTAGTCACGGATGTTCTCCCTCCTAAAAAAGCGTAAGCAGGAAAGGGCGAGCTTGCATGTTCAGCAATGCTCGCCCTCCTTGCGTTTAAAATTACTGTTTATTTGCCTTAACCTGATTATCATATTCGGTATCGGCTTGTTTCATATAGCTTTGAACATCGCCATCTTTGACGACCATATCCTGCATCAATTTGTAGAACCAATTACGGAACTGTGGCGGAATCAGATTATCGCCCCACCAATTATTAATCATTAAGGATTTGGTCACGTTAGGATCTGCAATGAGATCAAGAGCAACCTTCATCTGTTCTCCTGTCTCGTACGTGACTTTTTCTTTAGTGGAAGGGATAGCATTGATACTTGCCAGATAGGTCGAGTAATTCTCTTCCTGGAAGAAGAAGCGAATAAACTTTTTGATAGCTTCAGTCTTATCGGTATCTTTTGCCGCCTCAGTCGAGAGCGACCAACCAGCCGGAGAAGGAAGTCCGACAACATTCACCTTGCCTTCGCGGTCTGGAATAGCATAAAAACCAAAGTCAAAGTTCGGATCTGCCTCATTGATCTGTGTGAACATCCACGTTCCGGAGAACAGTTGGGCAGCTTTGCCAGACACGAGAAAGGATGCGACTTGATTGTCAGCCGTGCTCAGCCAACCTTTATCAACATAATTGGTAAAGAGTTGTTTGTAGTCAGTCATCGCCTGAACTACATTTGGATCTGCAAAGCTCACCGTTTGGGCTGTCCGCTTGGAGTTCCAATCCGGGTCTTTCGAATAAACATCATCAATCAGGAATTTGTTAATCCAGAAGCCCATATGGAAAATGTCTTTGCCGCCAACTACGATAGGTGTAATTCCACTTGACTTAAGTTTTTCCTGAATTTGCAGAAACTCACCATACGTTTTAGGCAGAGACGTAATGCCGGCATCAGAATAAGCCTTTTTACTGTAAATAATTCCTTCGGGTACGTTCACAGAAAGCGGCGCGTTCCAGACTTTTCCTTCTACCTGCGGTGGATTATCAAAAAGATCGAGAAGATCAGACGGCAGTTCCGCAATCTTACCAGCATCCGCAAACAGTTGAGTATCACGCATTTCTACCAGATCCGGGAATTCGCCGACAGCGTCTTTCGTTTTAAGCCAGTCAAGATATGCCGCAGAGGTAGTTTCACTGAGATCCTTGATGGTGATATTCGGATTGGCTTCAGTAAAAGCTTTAATTGTGTTGGCAATAGCCTGCTTGGTTGCCGGATCGCCTGCAGCGTAGCCAATGGTGAAGCTAACTTTTTTGTCCTCTGTTGATGCAGCCGGTGAAGAGCCATTTGCTGAAGGAGATGTATTGCTGGCGGAATTATTGGTGTTCGAGTTGCCATTGCCGCAAGCGCTAAGCACAGAAGTCGTGGCGAGCAACAATATGGATAATCCAGTCAATATTTTTTTCTTTAACATGTACAGATAACCTCCCTTTAGTCGAAGCCGGAAACAGGATCGATGTGCGTCTCATCGTTCGAAAGCGTTTCCTTAACTTCATACTAACATCGCTCTTTTTATGTTAAAATGAACTTTTTTAAGTATCCTACGCTACTATTTTAAGAATATGGCGTTCCTGGATAACATAAAAGAGCACCCTTGGTGCTCTCGTTCATTCCATCCTTTTTTTATTCGTTCGTAATGGGAAACGACAGCACTACAAATGTTCCCACGCTTTGGCGACTGCTGATAGAAAGTCCGTAAGACTCGCCGAACTCAGAGCGTATACGCTCATGCACATTTTTAAGACCAATACTTTTCGAAGTTGCATCTGGATCAGCGAGAAGAGCTTCAAGAGATTCCAGCTTATCCTTATCAATACCGATCCCATCGTCGTAAATCGTAATCACCAGCTCCTCATCCTTTCTCTCGACAGAAACTTTTACCGTTCCCTTTCCCTTCGGACGTAGACCGTGATTGATTGCATTCTCGACAACAGGTTGAAGTGAGAGTTTAAGTATAATTTCGTTCAAGCTCACTTCTTGGGCGATATCCAGAATTAGGTTGAAACAATTATCATAGCGGACGGAAATAATGTAGAAATAATCCTCAAGGTGCTCCAATTCTTTTTGAACCGTTACTCGCTCTTCTCCATAATTAATCGCATATTTCATCTGATTCGACAATGATAGGATCATGTCGGCTACTTCCCCTACCCCCTTGTCCACTGCACTCATACGAATAACTTCCAGTGTATTATACAAATAGTGGGGACGTATCTGTGATTTCAGGGCATTAAGCTCCGTCTGTTTTTGTTTAATTTGAGCGATATATGCTACATTGATGTACTCCTGAAGCCGTTCAACCATTCGATTGAAATCATGTGCCAATCTACCCATCTCGTCATTACTATTAACTGATAGTTTGACTTCCAAATTCCCGGACTCGACTATCGTCATATGTTTAATGACGTTCCGAATCGGCGCCGCCAGCCGTCGTGAGAACCATGTTCCCATAATAACAAGGGCAAACGCACAAATACTGATGGCGATGTAGACTGTAGTCCTCACCGCCAGCAGTTGTTCGAACAGGCTCCCCCGGTGAATGCGCACAATTAGTTTACCATCAAGAAAAGGAATGTCTTCACTAAAAGCCAGCGTCGCTTTGTTATCCTGCGCCAACGATTCTATGGTATCAGGCAGTACTTGTGTTATGGGTTGATTCCTGAAATATACATTCCCATTATGATCGAGTAGCAATAATTGGTCTTTCTCTCCCAAACTAAGTTCTCGGAAAAATTGATTAAACAAAGAACTGTCGATATCAAAGAAAAGTGTCCCCACAATCTTTGGTTCTTTATTCAAAATACTTGAGGTATCAATTAAATTACGTCCAATGGTGAACACTGTATGTTTAGAACCAAAAAAATATGTGTCTGCATGGCTTGAAAAAATGGAAACTTTGGTGGGGTTGTCGATCATCGATTCACGCCATTGGCTCATGGGAAGGTCATCCTTCACAAGCGAGCGGTCTTCCTTTTCCTGATAATACAGTTTACCGTCAGACTGACGAACAAAAAACACTCCGGTTATATAGGGATCACTGAATAGCAGCGTTTTCAGAAATGAATTGATGGGAATAGTATTGATTTGTTCCAGTTCGTTGACGTTATAGGTCTGATTTTGCTTGTAACTATCTATAAGTCCTTCATAATGCCCTGTATACATTAGCTTGGAAATTTCGTTGTATTGACTGAATGAATTATTTAAATTATAGCTCGTGAATAACATCATTTGCTGAAGATTACTGGTAGTATACTTCTCAACATATGCGGAGAAAGTCCTAACGGAGAAAAAACTTAACGCAAAGAGTGGTATTAAACCCACTAAAATAAAGGATGTCGAAAATTTGATGAACATACTACGTGATTTTATTCTCCTACCGAACATAACCTTCTCCTTCCTTTATTCCTGAGAATCGTTATGCAGTTGCTTATATTCTTGAGGTAGCTTTCCGAACTGTCTCTTAAACATATCACTAAAATGGCGAGGATTGTTATATCCAACTCGATCAGAAATTTCATAAATTTTCAAATCAGTTTGCAACAAGAGCCGCAATGCCTGCTTCATACGCACTTCCGTCATATATTGTTTGAAGTTTATCCCGGTGTGTTTCTTGAAAAAGCTGCTGAAATAGTATGGATTCATAAACATTAGCGATGCTGCCGACTCGAGCGTAATGTTTTCCGCATAATGCTCCTCAATGTAATGCTTCACTTCGGTCAGCAGTGTTACTTCCTTACCGTTTAAAGACGCATTAAATTGCGCCGCAATTCCATCAATCTCCAGTTCAAATATTTGGCTGGCGCTTTTAAAAGTTTGCGCCTCATTAAGTGCATCCAACAAGGTTAACCTTTGCTTTTCATGCTGCCGCTTAATGCCAAACTCCGTTAGGCTTTGCTCCAATTGGAGAATGGCATTATACAATGTGGATACGGCCTGGCCTTTGCTTCCCTTGGCTTGCTCAAAAGCAACATCCAACAATTGCTGCTTTAAGTCGGCAAAACGACCTTTCTCTGGAGATTTCAATACTTCTCCAAGTTGGACTGTCAATTCGTTTAAGCTGTCTTCATGTATCATAGACGACCGTTCTTCATTAAAATAGTGCACCTGGTTAAGGCCATGAAAATAGCGTTGATTAATTGCTTTAAGGGAAGAAAGATACGACTTGTCAGCTTCGGAAACCTCAGGGACAGACAAACCTACACCAAAAGATGTTTGAATTTTCAAGTAACTGTTGATTTTTTCATGAAGATCCTCTAGAAAAAGTTGAGGGATTAATGCTCGTTTGTCTTGAAGCAAGATGCAAAATCGTTCACCTTTACGAAAGACAAATCCGCCATCGCTCTTGTCATCGAGTGTTTCATTAATAATATTATAAAGAGCGAATTCAACCAGTTTCCGCTCTCGTTCTTCCCATCGAGAAGTTTCATCTGCGTATTCATCTATTTCAATAGTACAGACCCTAATACAAGAAGTCTCAATAAATACTCCCATCCGTTGCAATTCAATTACAACGCTTTTATTACCATCAGTCAACCGGTCCAGAAGTTCTTCAAGTGTTACCAACTGGTTTTTCTTCTCATAGTGACTGAGCATTGCCTTATTACGTTCTCCCTGAGACTCCTCCCGAATTTCAGCCACTGCTCTTTGAATGACCTGTTTTAGTTGCTCAGTGTTAACAGGCTTTATAAGATAATCTAGGGCACCGTACTGAATCGCTTGCTGGGCGTATGTAAACTCCTGATAGGCACTGATAAAAATAACCTTGATCGGCAGCTGTGAGGTGTGTATTTGTTTGATAATATCTATGCCGGTAAACCCAGGCATGCTAATATCGCTGAGAATCAAATCAGGTTTACACGTTTCAATTAAGCTTTTCAACTCATGACCATCGCGGGCCTCGCCAATGATCTTTAATCCCATCGTTTCCCAAGGGATCAGTTTTCTCAGCCCACGCAAGATGATGGGCTCGTCATCAGCCAATAACACCCGAATAATGTTCATCATCGTGAGTTCCTCCTGCTCCATAATGTTATCTTTAGATACCAAATCATCCATTCTAATAAACAATTTGTTACGGTCGACAATCTGACATATATCCGAAAATCAAAAGTTCTACTTAACTGAAATCAATCTTAGTATCCCCGTTGTTTCGCCAACACGGTATACTCGATCAATTGGAACAGAGTCCTGTCACTGCTTTTTCGTAATATCACCCTAATCGTTGTTTCACTGCTTTCGAGCTTTAGTATTTTCAAATGCTGCGTCCGTCCATCAATTAGGTGGCCATCCTAATCGTTGAAGCTCGTCGCAATGTTAAATGAAATAGAAGCCTCAGATTACAGGATAAAAGAAGATGATCCCGGTAATAACAGAGACCATCTTCTTTGCCCGCCACTCGAACTTTTATCCGATAATTTCGATATTCCCCGTTATACTCCATTTAACAAAATGCCAGTCTTCTCCAAGAGTCTGCTCAGGTGCATCCTGCCGGTCCGCGAAATTCTTGATTCCTTTGTATTGAAGAGGGCTGGTTAAATACCGATCCCCTTCGTAATGCCGATGAGGTCCATAAGTATTGAAACTGCTTGGAATAAGCCGCATCTTTACTTCGTTGTCACCCATAGGCAGTACACCGGAAACTGCAATCTTCCAATCCGGACCCCAGCACCAACCCAGCTCCCGGTTATTCAAGAAAATTTGAGCAGCATCTCCCTGCACATCCGTTAATTCTAGTGTGACGTTTGAAAGTGGCTCGCTCAAATGAATGAACTTTGTGGCCGTAATAGGTTTGCTGCAAAACGGAAGCCCCTCCACCACCAAATCTTTTCCCGTCAACTTGACAGGGGGGCCAACCAGAAAGGATCCCCTCGTGCTGCATTGTCTATAGTCCTTATCCTTATAGACGGACAGACTAGAAACAGATATGTCGCCTTGTAAAAATACAAGCTGGTCAGGTTCCATTCCCTCGTATACACCAGTTTCTACAACCTGTGCGGCGCCTTCTTTTAAATACTTGGAAGGAATCGTATACAACCATCGTCCCTCATATTCCTGTCCCAAAAGCCTATGTCCATTGAGTTTTACATCAGGCAAATCGTCCACAAACAGAAGCTGCATGCGTGGAATTTGATGCACATTATGAACTTGGAATTCAGTTCGGAGTCCTCCCTGAGCACTTGACTGAAGCTCGAGTACCAATTGATTGTACTCAGGTACAGTCAGTTCCCAGGGCGTTTGCTTGGCCATTTTCGTTTTTCGTTCGACCGAATTAGAGATTTTTTCCAAAGAAAACATCTTCTCCAGATCTTGCTCAGATATTAGCTCTACCTCCGCACATTTTAAGAGATCAAGCAGCGTTTTTCCAGAATCATCCTGGTTCCATATGCAACCATCTGGGATCAAAACTTTACCATACTGGCGCTGGCCAATGATTACCTTCCCATCTCGAATTATAGCACCATCTTCTAGAGCTCTCTCTTCAGTAAGTTCGTAATGTAATCCAGATTCATAAACCCGGTTAACCAATGCAATAAAGCGGTTACTTATGCTACCGCTTTTTGTATCGGGCAAAAGCGAACCATCATGCTCATTAATAACCTTGGCTTCCTCTGGATGGAAATTTCCCATTACGCCTCGAGTCGGTGTAACGATTAGCAGATCAGGTTCTCCTCCCCGAAGATCAGGCAACAACGCTACAGCCTTTTTAATATCGTTAAGTACAGTTGGAAACGCCTCTTTCCAGGTAATATGGCATGGAAGGGAAGGCGGCCAATCATGTAACGCATGCATATTAAGCTTAAGTTGATTGAGATGAAGAATGAAGCAATCCAAGCCATGTCCGGCTAACCACAACATATAACGTTTAAACGATTCCGGCGTTGCTCCCCACCCTGCTCCACCCATCGCTTCCACCATGGTTCCTTGCCTTCCTTGCTGAACAGAGATTGAATGTACCATCCGGGGATAATAATGATTACCAGGAAATCGTTCCAATGCATCAATACCCGGAAGCGATACATTTTGTAAAATTTGAAATGCTGATCCGCTGTAAATAAGCTGAAAAAACGGATTTTCCTCCGCCTTCAAATGGGCGGTAAATAACTTACCTTGATTTTCGCACCATTCGGCAATTGGCTTGTAAAAGCTGGCCCCCAGTTCATCCGTCAACAATTCCCAGTATCGAATACGAAATTGTTCCGCACCTTCGCCACCTTCAAATAGCAGATGCAAGGAAGGAACAATATCTTCTCCATAACGCTGCCGGTAGTTTATAGGAATTTGCTCATTCCACGGAATACCTCCTCGCTGGTGAGTTACACTGTGCCCGTCTAGAAATGCGACTTCATCGCTAAAAAAGCCAGTAACATATTCAAATGCCTCAGGCGATAACCCTTTTTGATATCCTTCGTGGGTAATTTCAATAAAAAGTGTGGTTGCATTCAAATCAAGAGAGGAGACGTTGGTCGATGAACATAAATGCACTGCGTAGTCGTTCTGGTCTTCTCGGCCTGACAGTTTGGACAGAATTGTGGAATGTTCTGGCTGTTGAGAGATCGGCAACCATTCAATCCATTGGCATCGCAACCCTGGATTACGTTTCAACACTTGACCTCCCGCTGTACCGGACGGCCAGCCATCCTCGTCGTAAATCCAGAAATCCATCTTCTTTGCCTTAGCATATAAAATGATTTCAGAAACAATATCCAGATATTCCTCACCCATATAGGCAGGCTCACCCGGATAAAACCGCGGATGAAAAACGACTCCGTTCAATCCCGCTGCATGTAACTCGTCCATTTGCTTCTTCAGAGCGGTAATCTCCAATTTGTCATTGATTGCCCATAAGCTTAAAAATTTCAACTCTGTTTTACTCACGCTGTTCCCTCCAGTTATATCCGATTTTCGATCAAGTGTACATGACAACACTTCACCACGGCATCACCAGGACTTAATGTTTCCTTCCTGACTCTCGTAGCGATCCATAAGGGGCGGATGGCTCTTAGTAATCAATTTGTAGGTTTCCGGTCTGCGAAGCATTGCTCGGATTCTTCTCATCGACTCTGTCCCAGGCTCATCAGTATATTGTTGACCTGGTTCTTTTCGAATATCTATATCAACCGTTACAACTCCCACATCATCCTTAGGTCCCAAAGCAATCACTCTTCCCATATTGTCAACAACACAGGAAGGATCACACCACTCCCACATTTCACCGTGAGGCGGCAAGGCGTTAGCAGCAGCGATATACGCACTACTTTCATAGGCTCTGCACAGTCCGTATATGTTTTCCCATCCCCATGTCGGGCAAGCAATCAAGTCTGCACCTGCAAGAGCCACCTCTCGGACAGCTTCAGGATACTGCAGGTCGAAACAGACAAGCATTGCCAGATTGCCGAATTCCGTTTCAAAAACAGGATAGTCGTTACCTGGCGTTATACCTGGAAGTTCACCAGTAGTCAGATGGGTCTTATCGTAAATTCCCTGAATTTCACCTTTGGGATTAAATAATACAGCAGAGTTATATATGCGACCTTCTCTAGTTGTATATAAACCGACAACGATATAGGTGTCATACATACGTGCAATAGTGGAGAACTTTTGCATAATCGGACCATCTAACGCTTCTCCTGTCTGAAGAAGATCATACCGCTTGTCTCCAGGAAATATCGAAACGTTGATTGATTCTGTTGTAACAATCAGATCGCTGCCTTGCCTTGCCGCTTCTTCCGTTAGTTGGAGGACCTGGTTCACAACGGCATCTCTTCGCTGAAACAAGTTTTCGACCGTATACGTTCCCGGATCATCTACATTATAAAGAAAATGTTGGCTTTGAATGGTGCTGATTTTCAAACCGTCTCCCCCTGCTCATTTGATGATTTTTTAAGTAGTAAGAACCCGAGGATATTTCTCGGGTTCTTACTTGAAGTGTTACCAAAGATACAAATCATTACCTTTAAGTTTGAAAATTGCTTCTATAAAATAATAGTCTCCATAGATAATAGCAGTATGTCTATCCGCATTATGGTAAGCAGCGGAACCGTTCAATAAAATACAATCGGAATTGCGAGTCCAATCGCTACGGGATTCATCCAAAGTTTTCAATAATTTAAGCGCTGATCGGATATAAAGCTCTTTTTCAAGCTCACCAACCGATTTAGCTATTTCCAGCAAACCACAAGCTGCAATTGCCGCTGCTGTAGAGTCTTCATAGGCCGGCTTCTCCGGTTGGCGAAAATCGATTGGAATAATTCCACTTTCAGGAATATTCGCAATAAAATAATGGGCAATTCGCTTGGCTGTATTCAAATATTCTTCTTTTTTAGTGTGATTGTAGCTCATCATATATCCATACATTGCCCACGTTTGCCCACGTGTCCAAGAAGAACCATTTTCGTAACCTTGACCTCCGTAAGTTGTAACAACTCCCCCGTTCTCCGGATCAAATTCAACAATATGATTGACGGAACCGTCTGGACGCACAAAAGCAGTCATAGCAGTATCTGCATGTGCCATAGCAATCTGCTTATAACGCGGATCGCCCGTTTCCTCTGTCGCCCAGTACAGCAGAGGAATATTAAACATACAGTCAATTATCGCCCAGCCGCGAGTATCTTCGCCGGCATCATCGTTCCATGCCCGGATAAATCTGCCCGCTAAATTAAATCGACCTGCTAATAAAGTAGCCGCATGCAGGGCTCTTTTTCGGGATTCGGGGTTTCCCGTGATCTTATAATTGGCCACACTAGTAGGTAACCACATAAATCCTACATCGTGATGTAAGCCGTAAAACTGACGAAAACATTCGTCCAAAGCATCCTCAGAAACATTGGCAATCTCTCTGTACTTTTCTTCGCCTGTTTCATGGTACATCTGCCACAGCATTCCTGCCCAGAATCCGTTTGTCCACCAATTAATCCCATCGGTAATGGAATTTCTTAGATTATCAACAATCCGGTTATCATGCGTTCCGTTAATCGTGGTATAGGGAATCTTATTTTTGGACTTTTCACTGACCCAATCCATTTTTTCCGTTACTTTCTTTATTACTCCTTTTACCCAAATCAAATCATTTCCTTGTAACATTTTCATCAACCCTTTCTTACCATTAAACAAGAAAACCTTATATTTTTTGTCTTCTTTATTCGTAAGAGGAAATAATAATTTACTATCCGTTAATCACCAGAACCTTCAAATACAATTTTTTTATAGTTCTATTTTTTCATAGAAGATCTGGATAATAAACGATGTTTTTTTAGAAAAATGTGCAGATTTTCTAGTTTATTAGGGTGTTTTCTCTTAAGTTCGTAAAGAATCACTCTTATCCAGCCATCAAAACCTCACGGGCAGACGGTGTGGTACAAGCTTTTTGGGGATTATGAATTCCAACAAACGAATTATTCATCGCATCATTCACACAGATGATGTGAATGAATGTCTACTGAGCGTTACAAGGCTAAACAGATGCGACCGTATTGTTCCTTGGATTGCCTGACAGATATGAGTAGGCTACAACCGTACCCGCCTGTCGCTTCCAGCTTTTACAGAGGCGCTGCGTACAGCAAAGAGTTTCCGGGATACAATACAACAAGTAGGTTCCTTTATTTCCATTTTTTACACCATTGATATGAACGCCGAATACTTTCATATTTTTGCAGTATTTGGTTTTACAGTTGCAACAAGCAGGCATTCTCCACAGTGCATGTAAGGCACGATGCTGACTTGATCCCCCTGTTGAAATCCGAACTCATTTTCTTTAACTTCTTCAATAATACCGGCCAGTTCATTGCCTAATACGCGCGGGTAGGAGAAAAACGGCTGATTGTCTTGGTAATCATGAAGATCCGTCCCACAAATTCCGTTCCGGCGACTTCAGACAACGGCGCTCCCCGCCTCCAATACCGGCTCTACTAAATTCCCATACCAAGCAAATTTCCTGATTTCTTCACAGACAATGTCTTTCATTATGCAAGGCCGCCTCCCTTGCTTAATACCAAGCGTTCATTGTATTCCAGCAAGCCGCTTACCCAGGATTCATTATGAACGGGCTTTAGGATATCCAGTACTTCTTGAAGTAACACTCTATCGTTTGTCTCATCGGTCCAAGTTGTATTGTTAATAATATTTGCCGGAGTAGCTGTGCTGTCCAATGTGGTCGGAATTTGTTCATGTTCCGTCGAATATTGAATAGCCAGCTTTGCAATATCAACACCCTGAGATGCGCAATATCCGGCTGTTTTTTACAAACGGCCTTCAACTGACTGCTTGCAGGATCCCAGTCTACTGTTGACCGCTCCCAAGCTCAACGGATACCTATGCTTTTAAAGGCATCGATATGTTCTCCGCCGGTAAAGGGCTATGGGCTGAACGGCCGGTGGCCGATCGAAGATTATCTCAAGGACCCGAATTTTCAATTCGGGACGGTCTCGCTTCCCGTAGGCCCGAAGGGAGCCAACAATCTCCTGTTCTACGCCAGGTGGTCGCTCTACGCGAAATCGCCAAACAAAGAAGCAGCTTGGGATGTCCTCAAATATATAACCACCCGGACGGGTTTGGAAGTGTTCGGCCACTTCGACTTCGTAGCCTACAAACCGATCGACGAAGAAAAAGGGCAAAGGACCGATCCGAATTACAGAGCGTTCACAGACGATATTCCCAATTTGGTAATTATTCTGACACGCTGGACGTCAACTATCCAAAGAGCGGAAAGCCCGCCTTCACGGAAGCCTTGGAGAAGATTCTACTGTCCGAAAACGATGTGAATCAAGTACTGGATAACGCTGCCCTCGCAGGGGATAATAAAAAAAATAAGTGAAAAACGGCTCAGGCGGGCCAAGCGGTCTGCTTGCTTCCCATTTGGTGGAGGACGCTGCCGATGGAATTTTTATCGATCCACAAGGAGGCCAAAACCGCAGTACAAAAACGGAAATCGCCTCTAAGACGCAAGGAAGCCTTAATCTTCTACCTTCTCATATCCCCTTGGCTGACTCATTTAATCGCCCTAGATGCAGGTCCGCTTGCTTCTCTCTTCTTTAGCTTTACAGAATGGAATATGCTGACCGCTCCGGAATGGATCGGGTTTAGCAATTACGCAGACGCATTAACAAAGGACCCCTTGTTTTGGAAGTCGTTGTACATTATTTTCGGATTTACAGTCGTCGAGGTACCGCTAAATTTGTTGGTCAGCCTGGCGCTCGCGATGCTCCTCAACACCTCTTTGCCGGGTACCAGGCTGTTTCGCACCATCTATTACTTGCCTTCGCAAATCAACGCCGTCGCGTTGATGGTCATGTGGGTGTTTGTCTTTAACCAAAGGCGGGCCGCTCCACCCGCTTCTTCAATTACCATTTATACGATTACGCCTTCAGCAAATTTGAGATGGTGTACGCCTCCACTCTAGCCTGACTGTTGTTTCTGATCATTCTTGCCTTAACCCTGCTCGTATTTTCCACTTTCAGGCGTTGGGTTTATTACGGAGGAGGAGAGAAAAAAATGACATTTAAAAAAACATCCGCTGCTCAACTCCCTGATCTATCTGTTGCTCGGGATCGGCTCCATTGCGATGTTGTTCCCGTTCGTATGGATGCTATCCACCTCATTCAAGAGAGGCATTCAAATATATGCCTGGCCGCCCGTATGGCTGCCGCTGCAGGTTGATAACTATATCAAAGCGTTCACCTAACTTCTTTTCGGCTGCTGGTTCGGCAATGCCACTCTAATTACGGTGCTCAGCGTGTGTGGAACGCTTCTGTCGTGCACCATCACCGCCTACGGCTTTGCCCGCTATCGCGCGCAGGGACGTTCGCTGCTGTTTAGCCTGATGATTTCTATTATGATGATTCCCTGGACCGTAGTAATGATCCCTAAGTTTTACCTGTTTACGCAGATCGGCTGGATAAACACATTTCTCCCGCTGACGGTGCCTTCCTTTTTAGGGAGCGCCTTCAATATTTTTTGCTTCGGCAATTTTTCCAGACCATTCCTCCCACCACGGAGGAAGCGGTCAAGATCGACGGAGCCGGTGTATTAGGATTTTTATGGCATGTGATGCTGCCCGTTACGGTCCCGGTACTCATCACCGTGGCCATTTTTCAATTCGACGCGTCATGGAACGATTTTCTTCAGCCTTTAATCTATTTGAACAAACAGGACCTGTTTACAATCTCGCTGGGGATGAACTGTTTAACGGACAATTCGAAGTGCAGTGGAATTATTTAATGGCGGTCGCCTGCGCGTCAATGCTGCCCACGCTTATTCTCTTCTTTATCGGACAAAAATACTTTGTACAAGGCATTTCCTTGACGGGCATCAAGGATTAACTTGTCTCTTACTTGTTTAGGAGGTTTTTTGGTTGAGAATCGTTGTACTAGGTGATTTCCACATTGATGGACAACACCCGGAATTAACTATAAAAGCCATGGAGGATGTGCGATGATTGCCCACGATTTGGTGATTCCGCTGGGGTGCTTTGGTAGAAAGGGCCGAATCGGTGATCCGCAAGGCTTTCGGGAAGCCAAGGAATATCTTGACCGGATTGGAGCGTCTCTGCGCCAGATCATGGGGAAATCACGATCTAGAGTGGGGATCCGGCGGTGTGCAAACGAACGGAACGATGGATAACGCGTTTATGGGAGTATTTGGCTTACCGGAACCTTACGGCGTCCTGGAGTTTCCCGAATGGCGGCTGCCTTTTTGCTTCGGCCGAACCTCAGCCCGCCGATTCCCGTTACGATGTCAGGAATGTTATGCGAAGGATCACCAGTTTGACGCGCTGACCGCTAAATTGAAGGAACGGCTCGGGGTGCCGATAATTTTCTTCACCCATGCGCTACGGAAGCGGCCTGCGGACATTCCCCCACGTCCATGTTCGTTCCACTAACGCTTACCTGGATCAGAACCATGATTCTTACCGCTGGCTGAAGCTTGTCCGCAGCTTTCCGGAGATCGTTATGTGGTTCCCCGCTCACTACCATCTTAGCCAGGGGTATGTTAACTCCCATACGCTCGTTGAGGGTACCCATTTCTTTCTGACCGGAGTTCACAATCCCTGCATCCGGGATAGCAAACGGCAGTCCCGGATTATCGATATCGATTCGCTAGGTATCACCATCCAGACGCTGGACCATATCGAACGCCGGATTACGGGAGAAGGTGCGTTCGCCTGGAAAGAAAGTCCCGGCAATCTCATGGGTCTTAACACTGAAACGGATTCCCCGATTTCCGAAACCGGAAGACAAAAACTCCTCGCTGGGCCTTTTTCCGGTCAGAACGACGCCAAGCGGGCCGCCGGTCCCGTTCCATCGGTGAAGATTGCCGACGCAGCCGGTCACTCCCCGGCAACAGCAACGAATGAACTGATCCAGGTGGGAAAGCTTCGTCGGCGAAACCGCAGCTTTGCCTTATGGTCTGGTCCTTTTGTAACGGGACCGTCATCTTGTGGCCACAGAGGACGGATTCTTCTGGGAAGCGGAGCACGGAAACTGAGCCGTACTCGGAACTTTACATATCGGACCGCCGCTGTCCGGTATTGCATCAGGTCAGGCACCTGAGCTGCTCCGCCCTGCCCGACCCTTGGCGTTTCGTACGGCTGGAGGATGGAGTTTGGCCACAGTCCACACCTTTGATCATGCAGTCAAAGCTCTTGCCTCTACGGCCGGCGGCAGGGTATTGGCCGCGGCGGATGGTTGGCTGTTGTGGGAGGCAGTGGCAAATCCTGCCGGAATTCGGGTCCGTGCCTTAACCCCTGCTTGCCCGAAGAACCTTACAAGCAACTGATTGCCGATGGCAATCGGGTTTGGGTCGTTGGACGTTCCGGCAAACTCTACGTGCTTACAAATCCCCAGACCAGATTTACCGCGGTCAAGGAGCGCGTCGCCGCTTGGGATAAAATTCCAAAACCCAATATTATCTCCTACCTCCACAGCATCATGATCGATTCTGCCACTTCGGACTGTGACGTTTATTGTATTAAATCATCCGTTGCACTGTGGTATATTTACAGTGTCAATGGTAGGAGATAGAGCTGCTTACCAAGGAAGATATTTACTAAATATAGCAGGCCACCTACAGGAAAAGAAGGTTTTTTATATCGTTCTGAACTACAAAGAGGGAGGAAAACGAAAAAGCAAGTGGATCTCCACCAAACTTCCGGTAAAAGGAAACAAGAAAAAAGTGGAGACCATGTTACTCGAGGCGCGCAAGAATTTTTTGCCTCCCTCTGAAGCCGATTTAGAACATGGAGAAGAGGTAGTTGCTGAAGAAAAAAAAGAGGAGCCAGATGAGTCCAAAGTTACTAAAGAAACGGAAGAGGATGACATTTTATTCGCTGACTTCATGGTGGAATGGCTTGAAATGATGAAATACCAAGTTGAGATCACTACCCACTCTGCTTATAGTTTTGCCGTTAACACCAGGATTGTCCCGTAATCCCGGGAAAAAGGGATTTATCTGAAAGAGTTGCAGCCAAAACACCTTCACAATTTTTAAGAATTTGGCCTAACCACGAACAACGTGCTGCATTACCATGCCAACATCCGCAGGCATTGCCGCATGCATTTGAAATGGACATGATTCCTTCGAACCCTGCAGACAAAGTCTAGCGGCTCGAGAAGAACCAATTTAAACGACTTATTCGATGTCGTTAAAGACGATCCGGTTGAGTTAGCTGTCATTCTGTCTGCATTTTACGAACTGCGGCGAAGCAAAATTGTCGGGCTTAAATGGGACGACATCAACTTTCATCATCAGATCATTACCATTAAGCACACGGTTATCCCGTGTCGTATGAGGGTAAACAAATCATTGTGGAAAAAGACCGGGCCAGAAAAAAAATCAAGTTACCGTACTTTGCACTCGTTCTCGTCTTTCTGGAACTCCTTTTGCGGATTCTGGGAGAGCAACAAAAGAATCGGACTTTGTATAAGGATTCTTACAGCAATCAATATCAGGATTACATTTACGAATCAAGCCAGGTTATATTACTCAACATTTACCGCTCGTTCTGAAAAAGCATAATTTACGGCTGATCCGATTTCATGATCTTTGGCACAGTTGCGCCAGCTTACTACTTGCTAACGGTGTCAGCTTAAAGGAAATTCAGGCGTGGTTAGGGCATAGCCGTTATTCCACGACCGCCAACATTTATGCTTATCTTGACTATAGCTCAAAGATTTCTTCGGCCCAGGTGATGAGCGCCACATTGCAGATTCCAAATATGCAAAAAGCTCCTGAATCTCCACAGAAGAAAATTCAAGAGCTCGTTCACTGTTAAAATGGTGCGGTCGAGAGGACTCGAACCTCCACGGGGGTTAGCCCACACGGACCTGAACCGTGCGCGTCTGCCAATTCCGCCACGACCGCATATTTCACCGCAAAATGCGGCAACGAAATATATAATATCATAGGACAGAATATCGGTCAATTTTTATTTTTCTGGCGCTAGCCTAGCGGCTATAATACGTATTTCCATGGCACATGATCACATAACCACACCTGGTTAGCAGAACGATAGAAGAGATGACCGTCCGCATGCATCGCGGCGGCATTCACCGCCAAAATCGTTGGCTTACCATGTCGGCTGCCCACCTTACGGGCGGTCTCGATATCCTCGGACAGATGTACATGCTGACGCGTCCCTTTGCGGATTCCCTGGGCTCGGATGCTCTCGACAAAACGCTCAGCCGTTCCATGATAGAGCAGATCCGGGGGAAGCTGTTGCTCCAAGCCTACATCGACGGTCAAGGAATGACCCTGACTGGCTCGAATTTTCGTCCCGTCCTCATTGAAGCTATACCGCTGCTTATTATTTTCCCGGACAATCCGCTCCAGCACCTCGCGATCAATGGGCCAACCCGCCCGTTTCACTCCGGATATTAGCTGCCCAACGTCCACATAACCTTGCTCATCCAGCTTCAGCCCTGCCGCACTGGGCTCATGGCGCAATACCAGGCTCAGGAACCTTCCAAGTTTCACATCGCTTTTACTTTGCTGCATTTGTATTTCCTCCTTACAACGAGCAAATGACAATTTCAATGTCCGTCTGCCCGAATATTTCTTGAATGATTTGTTTTACTTTATCCTGCTGCAAATACCTCTTCAAACGCCGAGATACACGCAGCTTGCTTCGTTCGGTCCAATACGGCATAGATAATTTCATCAAAATAAACCCCGTATCCCTCAGTACCAAGCAGTTCCTTCCACCACCCGGCAACCCGTAGTGGATCATTGCGGAACACGCCGCAGCCATATGCTCCGAGTACCAGCAAACGATGTCCTTCGCGGGCGAATAGTGACAGTGCAAGGCGCATTCGCTCCTTCATCACCTTGGCGGCTTGCTCCGAATCTTCCCCCTGCCGCAGCACCTGTCCATAGTTCACCGCTGGTAAAGTAAGCACCGATGCAGTTACTGGCTCGGCCAGCAATTCAAATCGTTCGTTACGAAAAAATACGACCTCCGGGGAATAGATAGCATGATGCGTATACATCATTGATTTATGGGCCCGATTGGCCTTGTAATAGGCTGGATGGCGCAGCAAGCTGCCATACAATCCGCTGGAAGCGGCCAAACTCTCCTCCTGTGCCATGGCTCCATTCAGGAAGCCTCCCCCGGGATTCTTCGCACTTGCAAAGTTAAGCACACCCACCCGCTGCGCCCCGGCTTGATGGAGCTCCAGAATGGCCTGCACGGTAGCAATATTAGCTACCCGTTGCTGTGGCTCGGAACCCTCCCCCGGTACAGTCCGCTCTCGGTAATCTTCCAGCAAAGCATCCGCTTCAGCGGGCGTGACCAGCAGGCTATCTAGTTCCGAACTCCGCTGAGCTTCCTCAATATCAACCCTTTGTCCTGCATAGTCATAGAACCCTTGCTCCATGATTTGTACCGTATGCTTGGCAATCTCTTTACGTTCCATGTATTACACTCTCCCTTAGGACTCCAGCAAGTGGTCACGAACCTCCGTCAAGGCAAATCCCAGCAGGTTCTTCCCCCGCCATTTCATCGGATTCTCGGCATCCGGATTGGATTTCCCCAGACCAATGCCCCACACGCGGTCTCGTGGGCTTGCTTCTACCAAAATTCGATTTTTTGTGGTTTTCATAAAATCTGAAAGCGCAGCATTCTGCGAGAACTTGGCCAGGTTCCCCTGCTTTACAATGTCATAACACTGCTCCGACCACACCTGCTGATCGAAGTGCTGCACAGCACGGCCAAACGCCTTCATTTCCTTCGGATGACTTGATTTCATAATCGCCTCCAGCATGTCCGCGTCACCAAACAAACGTGCTTTCTCAGCCATCATATACTGTTCCGTACAAGAATAAACGATGCCCTGGACTTCGAAGGGGCACATCCACCATTGGCTGAAGCAGCTTTGATTCACGCCACCACCAGCCGGTGGAGTATGTCCCCAGAAGAACAGGAATTTAAATTTCTCCCCGGCCTGATAGGCCTTCTGCAATTGCTCCAGATTATAAATCATCTCAACATTTCCTCCCAATTCCTGCGATACAGACGCGATGGACGGTGGCCAGCATGCTCGGTATAATGGTCCGTCTCTTCAACAAGATGTGCCACTTTACGGCGGAAGGCCGCCTTAAGCAATTCCTTGCCTAGAATAACCTCGTAGACCTGCTGCAAAGCCGTCAGCGTAAACAGCTTTGGCATCAGGTGCAGAGCAATGCCAGTATACTCCACCTTCCCCCGTAGCCTCTCCACCGCCGTGCTGATAATTTTGGCATGATCGAAGGCCAGACCCTGGTTAGACAAAATAACAACTTCCGTCTTGGTCGCCGATGCCGTTAACGTCACTCTTCGTTCAACCATGGCTGTCAGACATTCCTGCTCCGAGGTCAGCTTCAATTCGTATTGCCAGGAGCGGACAACCGCTTCTTCCTGATGCTCCTTCTGCTCCTTCAGCAATTGATAGCTCATTGTGAACCAAGCCGCTCGGTCAGCGTCATCCCCGGCTTCCAGCACCACCTGACTGCCATCGATCAGCGCCATATAAGCACAGCTCATCACCCATGTCCGCGGATCACGTCCCGGCTCGCTAAAGGTGTATAGCTGCTCAAGATACACATCATCTACGCCACTCTCTTCCCGTAGCTCGCGCGCCGCTGCTTGCTCCGTCGTCTCATGCGGACGAACAAACCCTCCCGGCAATGCCCATTTGCCCAGAAACGGGTGACCCCCACGCTGAATCAGCAGCACCCGAAGCGTCTTCTCCGGAAGCTTGCGGTAATTGTCCCGTTCATCATCCAGCACCGTGAAGATAACCATATCCGTAGCCACGGAAGGTCGTTCATAATCCCCTGCATCATACTGCTGCAAGAACTCTTCTTCGGTCAGGTCATCCCGATCGCGCAAAGTCATAAGCCACCGCTTCCTACTTAGTATTATTTTGATACTATCTATTAGTTACTAACAAAATAAACCTTTTTATTTGCTTTGTCAACCCAATTCTTTAATTACAAAAGCCCCCACCTAACGGTAGGAGCCCTCAAATCATCCTCTATGAATCTTGGGTTTACCTCAACTTCATCGTCCAACATTCACGAATTTGCCAACCCAGGTTGGCTCGCTCGTGGCCGCCCGCACAAGGGAGTTGGCACAATTGGCGAAGGGCAACGGCCGAAGTGGAGCGATGCGGGCCTTGGGTCCAGCTATATATTTCTCGATCTCCTCCGCATAACTAAGTACCGATGGCCGTACAATGACCCATTCCAGATTGCTTTGTCTCACCGCATCCTCAGCGAACGCTTTATCCTTGATCGCTCTCCAGAAGATACGCCGCATCATACGCACCGCAAGTCGATTGAATACAGTAAGCTCCTTACCATCCGTCAAATTAATCCCGCTTTGCATGACTATCCGGTTGACCCCTGCCTGCTGACAGGCTGCGATTATATTCGGAATTCCCTCTGACATGATAGTGCCCGGCGAGAAATTGGCTGCCATCACGTTCATGCCTGCCTTTACATTGGTAAGTCCCTTCCGGAAGCTACCTGGCGTGACATTACTGGGAGGACCTATGCAACTGATAACCACCTCTGCGCCGACAATAGCTTTCGCTATGCTCGCCTCGTCGAATACATCCCCTTTACGCACAGTGAGTCGCTCTGCGGACGGAATCACTTCCGGCCGACGAGCCACCGCAATTACCTCATGCCCTAATTCTAGCGCACGCTCCACTGCTTTCTTGCCGGTTCCTCCGGTGGCTCCAATAATTGCAATTTTCATGACCAAGCTCTCCTTCAACCTTAATGCACATCATGAAATGCACACTAGTATATTAAGTAACAACTATGTATAATTTTAATCAAGAATAGCGGGTGTACAATTCTTAAAAAAGCGAATTCCGAGCATTATTACACACCCCTTCTATTATTGTGCATTAATTCTAAGAGAGGCTGGTGAGGCTCCCGTGTCAAAGACAGACCGGAGGGTACGCAAATCCCAGGAAGCTATAAAAACAGCCGTTATTGAGCTGATGATGGAGAAGGATTTTGACCAGATTACCATACAGGATATTTCCGACAAAGCCGATGTTAGCCGAAGAACCATCTACCTGCATTACATGGATAAGTTTGACCTGCTCGACAAGCTGATCGAAGAACATATTGATGAAATGCGGGAGCTTTGCGAATCAACGGAGGATGGTGCAGATTATAGGGATTCCGGCTTAGTCTGGTTTGAATATTTTGAGAGTCATTATCTATTCTTCTCCGCCATGCTCAAGAGTAAAGGAAGCCTGTTTTTTCACCATCGGTTTCTTGAATTTTTCCTGCAAGAATTAAGACAGCAGGATACGTCTGCTGCAAATAGTCAGCCATTAGCTGAAGGTGAGGACGTGGATTTTCAATTTTTGGGGGCGGCAATTGTAGGCGTCGTAGAATGGTGGTTCAAGCAGGATAAGCCTCATCCTCCTTCCTTCATGGCTCAGCGGCTGGGCGCCTTGCTTGAACTTAATCTTAAACAGATCGGAGTGCCCTGATCTGGCAAAATCTATGAATCTGTCTATTTCATCAAAGGAGGTCTATTCATATGATGTTACATCAGCATTGTGATGCCAATTTGTAATTAGGAGGCTATCCCATGGTGGAGAACAATCATCCAGCCATCAAGCCCATTATAGAAATCCACTTTAATGATTGGGGCGGTACGCCAGACCGCCTGACCAAGCGATGGATCGACGGCCGCATGGACTTGTTTATAAACTATGCTTTGAAAAGCTTGCGGCTCCAGACCGTTCAAGCCTTCCATTGCTACATTTTGTACGACCCCCAGACGGAGCCAATTATTCGCGCCGCATTACAGCGCTATCCGGCCTTACCTGCTAATATCCACTTCGTAACTCCAATCGGTTATAAGACTTCACTGGCACAGGTTCTGCAAGGACATCGATTCTTTTACCGCATTTATTTGTCCAGTGATGACCTCTATCATCGAAATTTTATTAGATCACTTCTTGCATTCAAGCCTAAAAAGGATACATTGGCACTGGTTCCACAATACGGTTATATCTATGACTCGGTTCAGGACCGATTAGGCAAATTCTTCTTCTGGCTGCCTAGTTACGGGGCCACGATTCATAGCGTCGATGAATTCCTGTCGATCAAGCAATTCAGGTATAGCTGGCGTGATGCCTTGAAGATTCCGCATGAATTCATTAATCTCAAGGAACCGATCTGGATTAATCACATTCATGCCTTCAACACAGGCATGTCATTCGACAAGGCCCTGTCCTGGCAGATCAAGGGCGTAACCGATGCCAGCACACTGGAACCTTGGAGCAACAGCAGTAGATCCTTCGCCTGCTTCGGGCCAGAGATCATTCGTCCCGCAGAGAAGAAGCAGATTCTGGCCCAATTTTGTTGAGAGATACATTAAAAAGCCTCCATCCCGTAGCAGGATGGAGGCTAATGTGTGTTAGAGCTTAAGATGTATAATTCAATATCAGGGCTTCGCGAGTGGATTCATCGTACGTAATCCACAATTCGTCACCCTCTTGCACGCCATACAGCGGCTCGATGGATTGCTCGATGATATAGTGTGTTCCTGCCCGCTCGGCAGTAATACGAGCCAGCGGACGTTCGCCCACCGTTC
Organism: Paenibacillus sp. 1SOY10; assembly: GCF_056836745.1. Taxonomy (NCBI): domain Bacteria; kingdom Bacillati; phylum Bacillota; class Bacilli; order Caryophanales; family Paenibacillaceae; genus Paenibacillus; species Paenibacillus sp. 1SOY10. Next base: position 927,978 of record NZ_JBXENK010000001.1, read on the forward strand.
CCAGATAGGACACCGATACGACTTTGGCACTACCTTGCTTCCCTTTTAACAAACGGCGCTCTTTGTCGAGGTCGTCTTTTCGAATCGACATCGGCAGGGTGACGCCCTCCTGAATAGGCATATTCTCAGGCACGAACAAGCTATTGCTCTTTCTTAGCTGGTCGGTTCCCTCGGTAATGACCACATCGATGACCATCAGCCTGCGATTTTGAATCGTGATTGGCTCCTTCTTGATCTGCACGATTTTGCCTTGCAGAGTAAGCATCTTCTCGTCAATTGAGCGCATGGATGGCCCATAACCAAGAATTCGCGTCACGCCACCCACCACCATCAGGTTAGCGCGCTCCCCAATTTGGTACTCGAATCCGGCCGCTTGCACGACGGGAACACTGTAACGATCCGTTCCAGCCTTGAAGTGAAGCAGAAGCGCCTGACCTCTCCCAACAGCCCCGTAAGGATCAATCCGCTCCAGCACTGCGCGTTCAATGCGCTCTTGCTTCTCTGGCTGAGCTTCATTCACGGCTTGGTCGCTGGTCAGGAAGATCGCCTTGTTACGTTTGCGATTATAGGAGATCATGACCGAATCACCTTCCCTGATCCCTTCAAGGAAAGAAATAACCTTCTTAATCGCAACCTCTCTCATCTGTCCCCCATCATCGAAGCGGACCCTGAATTCAACCTGAGGACGTTCATTAACGTAGAGGCCAGTTTCCCGCATCCCCACAATCGTACCTTGTCGAATTTCACCGTTAGCTATGGCGGACTTGTTGACCTTATTGGCAATTTTAGGAGCAAATATAAGCGCAATAAGCATAAACGAAATAATGAGTACCCAGACCAGCCAGTTAATGACCAGAGCTCCTCCCTCAAGCAGATAAGCCCAGAAGCTTTGCAGAGAGACTGTGCTTCGATCCGCAAATCTCCACTGCTGCATCTGATCCTCCGTGAGGTGCTGCACGGCTTGATTCTCCACATCCATGATTCCGGCAGACTTCCCTTGAGCTGAATAGTACAGCTTCGAGCTACCTGTTTCCTTGTAGAATGCCGTCTCGGTCTGCATCAGTTCTTCATAGCTAAGCTGAGCTACAAGCGCAGACACATCTGTGAATTGTCCATTCTGCTCATGCAACAGATAACCGATTACTTGACCATCCTGTTCATCCTCTGTCGACGAACCGGTAATCAACACTTCTTCACTGTTTAGCGTGAACACCCTGGCTTGATATACCGGCTGAGGCGTAGGAACAACGCTTCCCCAATCATCTGTGGAGGCGTTATAATAATGAGCTTGCTCGGGGAAGCTGCTATTTACCCGAACCAGCTTGGTAGCATCCAGGTTAAAATGCTTGGCAAATTGTGCCGCCGCCTGTTCCTCAGCCTCAAAGGAAGACCCCTCTTCCGGCTGCATCATGATCACAGGTTGCTGGTTCTGGTCCAGAATCCCGCTTATGTATGCTGTCCTGTCATTCACTAGATCCACCTTGTACATAGGAACAGCCATCCCCTGATCAAAGCTGTCGCGCACCTCAGCAACACGCTCTGGTCTGGCCGGGAATAATCCCTCTGCATTCAGGTTCACCATCTCAAGCTTGCCATCCTCGATTTGTGCCACATACAACGCAGTTCCCATCATATTCCCGGCAACAATCAGGCGACCTCGCCACAACTTCATATCCGAGCTCAGGAAGGTGGGAATATCCAGTCTGCTTTGAGCGAGTTCCTGCAGATTTCCTGAAGAATCCAGCACATTTACTTGCAAGCCCCTGCTTTGAACATGGGAATTGATGATAAGTGAGCCATTCTGGTATGAAGCTACCAGTTGTCCATGAATATTAGAAGGGATTTCCCCTTCCTTCAGCAATTGACCGGTTGCCGCATCGAACATTTGCAGTTGCATATTCTCCCTGTAATCCTTGAAGCTCACGGCAACTGCCTTATGTCCTTCATCAAAATAATAAATTTCTGCTATTTCCGGTGGATTGTCGTTGAGTTCCTCAATTCCTTTTGTATAATCTCTCCATAAAAAAATACTCAACAAAATCACAGGAAATAAAAAGATCAAACCACCTAACTTTCTCATGGTGCCCTCCCCCTTTGACTCTTCCCTGTTCGTTTGGCTGTACCCAGCAACCAACGACATGTAAAGATTTTACCAGAAACAAACGGGATTTCAAATTCACTGAAGGGATTAGGTCGCTGGTAGGATAGATGATGAGAAGGTTATCCGAACACGCTGTCAGCCTCCGTAATGTCCCGAATTACTCGGCACGGAACACCCGCAGCCACGACGCCTGGCGGGATATCCTTGGTGACCACACTGCCGGCACCGATCACAGAATCATGACCTATGGTCACTCCGGGCGTGACTGTGACGTTGCCGCCAAACCACACATTGTCCCCAATGGTGATTGGCTTGCAGGATTCAATCAGATAGCGCTCTCCTTGCTCGTCGAATCGGAAATTCCGCTCGCTGGCCAGTAAGGGATGTACCGGCGTAAGCAGTGAAACATTCGGGCCGAGAAAGACATTGTTGCCAATGCGGATTTCTGCACAATCCAGGAAGGTGCAATTAAAATTAATGTAGCAGTTGTCGCCTATATAAGTGTTGCAGCCATAATCGAATTGAACAATGGGAGCAAGTTCAACGCCCTGCCCCAATGAACCCAGCAATCCCTCTAGAATCTCCCGTCTCTCTTCCTTCTGTTCCTCCGTTGTATGGTTATAGCGAGCAGAGGCATTTCTGGCGATATCCCGCTGCTTGACCAATTCTTCATCCGAAGTCTTGTACAGCATACCGGCCAGCATTTTTTGTTTTTCTGTCAGCATAACCGCGTTCCTCCCCTATCCCTGTTCAGATATAGTCCTCTACATCAAATACTTGATCTCGAAAATAGTACTTTCGGTCCTCTTCCGTAACTTCGCGGATAATACGGCATGGATTTCCGACAGCAATGACATTGTCAGGGAGATCCTTCGTAACTACACTGCCTGAACCGATCACGACGTTGTTGCCAATCGTCACACCGGGATTCACGACCACATTGCCGCCAATCCACACGTTGTCGCCAATCGTAATGCCGATCCCATATTCGTAGCCGGAGTTTCTGGAATCCGGATGAATCGGATGCCCCGCCGTATAGATTGCTACATTAGGAGCAAACATGACGTTATTACCGATAACCACCTTGCCAACATCAAGGATGATACAATTGAAATTGGCATAGAAATTGTTGCCTACCGTAATGTTCTTTCCATAATCGCAGTGGAAAGGAGCTTCAATATGCACCTGCTCGCCAGCCTCACCAAGGATGCTGCGAATCAATTCATCCTTCTTCTCCCTCTCATCTGGACGCAAGGCATTGTATTCCCAGAGCTTCAGCTTGTTCTCCATACGTGCTTCGCTTAATCCATCCAGCCAGGCCTTATACGGTAATCCGGCCAGCATTCTTTCCTTTTGGTTCATTTCATTCTTCCTCTCATGTTCAATTTAAATCAGTTGAACTTATACATAGTAATCACTGGGTTCGCCCCGTTGTCGTAGAATCATATTCACTCGCTCCGCGGTAAGCAACATCATGACCAGCAGGAGAATTACGGCATACGGGAACAGACCAAGATGAATCTGAGTAGCCATAAATCCGAAGAACGGAGGTAGCAGGGTTGTACCAGTATAGGCTACCGCCATTTGATAACCCATGAGCTTGGCTGAATTCTCGCGGCCGAACCGGGTTGGCGTCTCATGAAGCAGAGCTGGATAGATAGGAGCCAGGCCCAGACCAATCAGGATGATGGCAACCAACGAGAACACTTCAGGCAGTGGTAGAAACAACATGATTCCACCGCTCAGGGCCACAAGTTGTCCTCCGCGAATCAGAACACGATTGTGAACCTTAAGCGAGATGAAGCCAGTAATGAACCGCCCCACAGTGATTCCGCCATAGTACAAGGATATCCAGCCCGCAGCGGTCTCCGCCGTAACTTGCTGAACCCCCACCAAATAGCTGGCCCCCCACAGTCCCACTGTCGATTCAGCACCGCAGAAGAAGAAAAAGACAAGCAAAGAAGGCTTAACCCCTCTTAAGCGTAGGACATTTCTGTTGGCGTCCTGGGTGGGAAGAGGCGCTGGCGAAGGCTCAACAGCCTGCGCCTCCCGCTGCCCGGACTCGCGGCTTGCAGCCACGCGCTTCCACAGCGGAAGCGTCACGAGCAGGATGGCGACCAGCGCGAACTGAATCATAGATACAGCAAAGTACCCTCCTTGCCAAGAGCCGTTATCCGCCAGATATGCGGACATGATGAACGGCCCCGCCGTCGCTCCCACTCCCCAGAAGCAATGCAGCCAGTTCATATGATGGGCTTTATAGTGCTCGGCCACGTAATGATTGAGCGCCGCATCTACGGAACCTCCACCCAATCCGAGTGGAACAGCCAATAGAATAAGCCACCCCAGCGAAGGAGACATCGAGAAGCCCAATAGTGCTCCGGCGGTCAGGGCGCAGCTAAGCAGGGTTACCTTCCCGGTACCCAGTCGTTCCACCAAATATCCACTGGCCAGACTGGATACAATAGTTCCACCGGCAATGACCATAGCCACAATCCCGGCCGAACCCAAGGAAGCGTCAAGCTCAGGCCACATGACAGGCCAGGCTGAACCCAGCAGTGAATCGGGAAGTCCCAGACTAATAAAAGCAAGATAAATTAACACCAAAAACCATGTGGCCATAAGTATGTTTTCTCCCCAACTTCAATATAGTAAAATAACTTTATAAAGATTATTTATTAAACTATAACAGACCCTATTTAAGTGTCAATATACTACATCCAAACCGTCGTAAAATTGTCATGACCATGGATGCATTTGTGCCGCTGATTCCAGCTCCTTCAAGGTTAAGAAGCGCATCCCCGCTTCAAAATCTTGTTGGAATGTCTCCTGGAAAATAATCTCCGGATAGGAAGGCACGGGATGTTGAAGCTGATACGCCTGCCACACCGGGTACCAATGAGCTTCGTCCGCCCTCCGTTCCTGATACACCACGATTCGATCCGGTGCAAGAATAACGCTAACGGCTTGAATGATTCCGCACAACGTCTCCAACAACTTTGATTCCTCCATGTGATCATACCAGTCCAACCCCAGAGCAGGGAGAAAGGAGATCTCCCCGGCCATCCCGTTTTTCCCCTTGAAGATTTTACCGTCCATACAGATTCCCATTCCGGGTGGATAGGCCTCCGGGAAGTACATCCCAGCCACGCATACCCCCTCCTCCAGGTCCAGGTCATTCTTTGCACAATAGCCACTTAATGCAGCATTAATATCGTTCTCCACCATCACTGGCAGTCCGAATTGGGACTCCATCTCATCAATGAGCGGAAAGCCCCTTAACTCCAAATGCCCACTCACCGTTATTTCCCCACCGACCACCTGTCCGGGAATACCGATGCCAATTACCTTTATCGCCGGATCACCCGCAACGATGCTGCCAATGAACTCATAGAACGACTCCCGGTCAAATACAGACATCATTAGTTCTTTCTTAAGTAATATTTGATTGTCCAAATTTACAACCACGAAGGAGACCAACTCCTGACCTTGCTTTTCCTTCATATAAATAACCAGGGCATGGCTAAAGTCGAAATTATATCGATAAGTAAGCGCCGGTCGACCACCACTGGAGGGCGCAGTTTCATCCTCAAGAATTTCTCCCAGCTCGCAGAGCTCCCTCACCAGAGAATTAATCGTGACCACGCTCAGCTTGGTCCATGAAGCTAATTGCGGCTTGGTTGCCGTTTCCACACGCTTCATCGCCTGGCGAACGATGTTCAGATTGATCTCCTTCATGAGATTGGCGTTTGCTTTCTTCATCATTGTCTCCCTCTTCACCGCTAATATATAAATCCGCACACCCATTTTATGTATCTCATTCTACATATATTGTACCTGATTTTCACAACAAAATAAGACCGATGCAGGAATCATCCCCGCACCGGTCCATGGAAGCTTTATGAATCTAGCTTACGAATTAGTCTGTCACTCCGCAAGCGTGGGAAATACGCCTGGATCGCCAAACGTATATTTATCCACATTGAATAGCCAATCCGAGCCTTTAAACAGGAAGAATACCACATGCTTACCTGTTACCTGAGCTGTAACATTTGCCGAGAAGACCTGGAAGTTCTGCCAACCTCCCGTTCCAGTCACAGGCACACTCGCGATCACAGGACCCTGCATGCTGTCGATCCTTACCTCCACCGTTCCCCCGGCTGTATCACTGGCCGCCTGAATATAGAGCTTCTGGGGGCTGACATGGCCAAAATCCATATAATTGTACATGGCATACGGTTCATTGGGACCAAACAAGCCGGCCAAATACGTCTGCCCGCCGCCCGTTTCCGTTCCCAAGCTGGCTGCATTGGTATAATCCTCTGCTTCTATTTTGCCATAGGCATCCCGGGCCTTCCCCTTGACCGTGGTGAAGTTGAACCAGTCGAGATTACAAGGGAAATCGGCCCCGTCCTTGCCTTTGAACACAAAGTAAACATCATGCACCCCGGCTGCCGTTCCCTCATCCACAATTCCCATGAGACTGACCCAGTTGTTCCAATCTCCCATTGCCGGAACAGGAACCTCGCTGATGACCGGCCCTGTCAGACTATCCAGCCGAATCTCAACCGTTCCGCCCTCATGTCCACTAGAGGCATATAACGTAACACCCGCTGCACCGCTGCCAAAGTCCAGATCGCGATATAAGGCATACGCTCCGTTCGTAATATGATCCAGATATCCGTCTCCCGTATGAACGCCCAGACCTGAGCTATCATCAAAGTTCTCGGCCTGCAATTTGGCAAAAGCATTCGTCCTCGTTGGATCATTCTTCGTAAACCGGAACCAGTTCAAGTTGAACAGGTAGTCGTCCTGCGTCTTCTCGAACAAGAAATATACATCATGTAGGCCAGTCACCTGAACGGGATTACCCTGTTCATCCTTCAACAAGGCAACGGCATCCATGAATTGGCTCCAATCACCTGTACCTTCCACCTGAATCGTTCCTACGACAGGACCATCCAGGGCATCCAGGCGAACCTCAATCTTGCCACCACCGGTGGCACTGGAGGCGCGGGCAATCACTCCGACGGCACCCTCATTCCCAAAATCCACATTCCTATAAGCCGCATAATGCCCATCCTGAATGCCCCCAAGCTGCAAGGAACCTTCGGGACTTCCCTCCAGCACAAAGCCCTTACCGATGTTGTATTCTCTCACCTCGATCTTCTCATACGCATTTTTGACCGCATAACTCAAAGGAACGTCTGCAGGCTCAAATACCGTTAAGGCCTGCACCGCACTAGAGGCGGTCCAGGAATCATAAATGCCGGATACCTTCTGGCCAACCCAGTTCCCATCCACAAGGTGATCTGCATTACGGTGACTCCAGGCCATTTCCGTATTGAAGGCCAGCCAATCGCCTAATTCTTCGCCGAATTGACGTTGTGCTGCGGGAATTTCATTCCCCTTCAAGGCGGTTAATAGATAAGCAAAGTTGCGGAGAAGAATCGTTTTGCCACCCTTCAAATCTCCGTTCGGACCTTCATAGTTCAGAATATTATTCTCATCCACCTGATGCTCTTTGGCAAAATTGGCTGCCTTGATGGCATCCTCCAAATAGACCGAATCCCCAGTAGCTTGGTATAACCCTACTGCGGCCCCGATAAAGGTTCCTTGATTGTAGTGCGTTGCATGAGGAATCGGTCCCGCCACCGGCTCAATCCGGTCAAATACCTTACCGTTGCCATCGGTCAGAACCGTCTTCCCCCAGGTGAAAATTCGGGTGGCTGCATCCAGATAATGAGCATCGCCGGTGATCTCATATAAGAATACGGCAGCTTGAGCGGCCGGGAAATTGATACAAGCATTTTTGGTCACATGCTCGCTGTTCAGCCACCAGATTCCCCCACCGAACGTATCGTCCCACTGCGTGTCGTACACGAAGTCGAAGTAATATTTCGCTTTGTCCAGATACCTGGCATCATTGGTAATTTCATAGGCTCTCGCACTACCCATGGCCCACCACATAATGTCGTCGTTGAAGGGATTGTTGGTCCAATCCACCCCATACTTTGCCACCGTACCATCGAAGATATCATCGATCTGGGTGCGAAGCTGCGTCTTCAATTGCGGGTCTGAGGTATGGAGATAGGCATCCATCACCAGCTCCCATAACTCCGCCTCTACCCAGAAGCCTTGATAGGCATCCCCATGATTCGTATTCTCCCAGAAGTATTTGGCTTGCGGGTCCCAAAACTGCTCATTGAACGCCTTCACCGCCACATCGGCATCCGTACTCTCGTACGCGCTGGACGAAGTAGCTCCTCCACTGAACCAGGCAGTGAAGACAAGCACGAACGCCAGAACACAACTGGACATTGGGGGAACCCATCTTTGACCATTTTTCAATTTCATTTCCAACCTCCCAGGGCTCATATTATGATCCATAACTATTCTCCTGCATCAGCCTTCATTCTCTGCTACTCCTTCACCGAACCAAGCACAATGCCATGGATTAAATAACGTTGAAGGAAGGGATAGATCAACATAATCGGAATCATGGATACCAGAATTTTTGCCGAATTCAGTGTCGTATTGGAAATTTTATTGTATTGCTGCAACTGCTCCACCGTCAGATTTTGCATCTGATCCCGGGTCAAACTGAGTTGCTGGAGGTAGGTTTGCAGCGGAATTTTGTTATTGTCGTTAATAAGTACAATCCCGTCGAAGAAATTGTTCCAGTGCCCGACGATCACAAAGAGCGTAATCGTAGCCAAGCTGGGCAGGGATACCGGCAGGAAGATTTTGACCAATATGGTCAGCGGACCCGCTCCATCCATGAAGGCTGCTTCCTCCAGTTCCTTCGGAATCCCCTTGAAGAAGTTCATCAGCAGTATGACGTTAAATACGGGGACTGCGCCCGGCAGCACCAGCGCCCAGATCGTATTGATCAGCTTGAGCTCACTGATGACCATGTACCAGGGAACGATCCCTCCGCTGAACAGCATGGTGAATATGATCACCCACATATAAATATTCCTCGACCTGAACTGACCGACGCTCCTGGACAGCGGGTAGGCCATCAGGATGGTCAGCAGCATGTTGATGGCGCCCCCTAAGATAACCCGTTCCACCGAAATCACAAAGGAATTCCAGAATTTCGTGTCATTCAAAATCTTCTCATAGGAAGAGAAGTTGATGTCGATAGGGAGAAAATTGACCCTTCCGGCGTTCACGGCCGTACTGCTGCTAATGGAAATACTGATGGTATTCAGCATAGGGGCCAGCGACATAAAGGCGATAATAATAAGCAGGGCCGTAATCAAGATATTAACGAGTCTGGATGTTAACGTCTGCGACTGTACCATATAGTCCTCCTAAAAAATCCTGTATCCGGCGTATTTGGATGCCAGCTTGTAGGAGATGATGATGAGCACAAAGCTGATGACCGATTTCATCAAGCCGATGGCCGTAGCAAAGGAATACTGCATATTGATCAGACCCATTCGATAGACAAACGTATCAATGATATCCCCTGTCTCGTACACCAGCGGGTTATACATGTTGAACACCTGATCAAAGCCCGCATTAAGTACATTGCCCAAGCTGAGCGTACCTAGCAGTACAATGGTCGGGAATATGCCTGGCAAGGTAATATGCAGCATTTGCTTCCACCGATTCGCGCCATCCAGAGCCGCCGACTCATACAAGGCTGGATTGATAGCCGTTAATGCGGCCAAATAAATAATCGTCCCGTAACCAAACTCCTTCCAGGTATCGGTCAGGATCAGCAACGGGCGGAACCAGGTATTACTCGCCAGGAACATAATCCTTTCCAGCCCCAGCAGCTCCAGCAGATTGTTCACCATCCCATCGTAGGAGAAGATCATGGTCAGCATCGTCCCCAGGACAACCCAGGACATGAAGTGAGGTAAATAAACAATCGTCTGAACGGTGCTCTTGAACATCTTAAGCCGAACCTCATGCAGCAGCAGCGCGAAAACAATCGGGACGATCAATCCAAGCACAATTTTCCCAACCGCGATCACCATCGTATTGATGAAGATTTGCTTGCTATCGGGAAGCTGGAACATATAAGTGAAATTATCCAGCCCTACCCAGGGGGATCTGCTGATCCCCTTGGCAGGAATGAATCGCTGAAACGCCATGACCGCGCCAAACATCGGCACAATAGAGAAGATGAACAGCATGATCATGCCAGGCAGCAGCATCGCATGGTAGGTAAGCCCGTTCATCCGCTGCCGGATACGGCTATTACGCAGCGGTATATGCGGTCTGCGCCCTAATTCAGTGTCGGTCTGAGCCATGTTTTATCACATCCTGCATCCAAAGTCATTACGCATTTATCTCGGCCAAAATTTCGTCTCCACCCGTGCGATGCCAGGTCTCAACGAACTTGTCGAACTCGCTGATGGGCGCTTCGCCCATAATGATCTTCAGAATGGTTTCTTCCTCCATCTTCTTCAAGTTGGTCCATTTCAGCTTCATGGTTTCTGTTGTGCCGTAGAAGCCTGCCAGGATGACCTCCAGATTTGGGTTATTGGCTTCCCGTTGTCCCTCAATACGCGAGAGATATTCACCATACGTATTCACATCTATGTCATTACCTTTCTCTTTGAATTCCTGATAAGCACGAAGCGATACGATGCGGTCTTCCTGAATGATAGACTCGTCACCGGCTTCGTCGGCCTTGATAATATCCTCGTAATACCTTTTCAGCACATCATCATAGTCAACCTGCATAGGAATTTGTGTCGGGTCATTATTCCAGCGGCTGTTATCGGTCAAGAGCTCGTCAGGATGGTCCAGCTTGTATTGCACTGCATCCTCTGTCAAGGAATATAAGAAATCGGTTGTCACATTAACGGACTTCATAATCGCTTCCGGATGAGGATAGCTCTTCTTCACAACCACGATTCCGCCACCCACCGGGTCTTGACGGATGGTCTTGAACTTGCCGTTGTCATCCACAGGTGCCGATACAGCTATCCATTCAGCCTCCGGCGTTTGCTTGATGGAATCCTTATAGTTGGTGTAGCCGATCCACCAAGGGTTGAACAGCATACCCACCTGGCCGTTAATCACCAGCGCTTCCTTCTCCTCATTGGAACGAATGACAAATTGCTTGTCGATTAGGCCCTCCTTGTAGCGGTCGCTCAAATCCTGCAGGGCCTCCTTCATTTCCGGCTGTACCGAGCCATATACAACCTGGCCCTCTGCATTCTTAATCCATTGCGTCGGGAAAGCATCATAAGCTGCAAATACCGGCGAGAAGTTCATGGCGTTCTGGTCCATCACGAAGCCACCGGTCTTCCCCGTTCCCGAGGCATCCTTCTCCATAAAGGTGCGTGCCAGATTCCAGACATCATCCAGAGTTTTGGGAAGCTCTGCGCCCACCTTGTCAACCCAGTCCTTTCTCACCCACAACAATTGATGCTGGTTGCCTATGTTGGTCATCGGCAAGCCCATAATCTTACCATCGACCTTCACCTGATCGAGCAACAAGTCTCCATAGGAACCGTAAAACTCCTTCACTCCTTCCGAAGCCGTCTTCTCGTAGATTTCCGTCAAGTCAGCGATCAGATCATTATCAACCAACTGATTGAACAATTCGCGGTCAACCAGCATGACATCCGGCAGATCTCCAGTCGTCATGGATAAGGATAGCTTCTGCTTCATATCATCGGTCTCCCAGGCTACCTTCGCTCTTACATTGACCTTGCTCTCTACATACCGGGTTGCCAGGTTGTTCTCGATGGTGTCACCTTCCGGCAGATTATTAATATGATTCGTGTGGCGGCCAATCGTGAATTCTACGGGCTTCTCATATTTTCCGTAGGGCTCGTAATTGATTCCATTCTCCCCGGGAGCCATGGTATCGGCAGCATTACCGCTCCCATTGCTACTTCCTCCTCCGCAACCCGCGACTGCCAGCATACTGAGGCAAACCGTCAGAATCAAAGCCCATTTCCACTTTTTCTGCATCGCACTAACCCCTTTATTGGTTTATGCCCTAATTGTAACCGCTTGCAAAGAGGGTCTCTATGCAACGTTTTTTGGATTCGTAGCACGATTTGTATCAGTTTTGAATGGAATCCTTCCCTCGACTATAAGGGCTGGTAAGGAAGTCTGATGATCACCGTAGTGCCCACCTTGGCTTCACTAATCAGTTCCAAACCATACGTGGTGCCATAATACAGCTTGATCCGCTCATTGACATTACGAATGCCATACCCACTGCTCTCTGCAACTAATAACATTTGTTGCTGTGTGGGCGACATGCCAATTCCGTTATCCTCCACCCTCATTTCCAGTATGCCGCGCTCGGTATACACTGAGATTGCTAGCTGATGCTCGCCTTCTCCAGGCTCCGCAAAGCCATGCTTGATGGCATTCTCCACGATCGGTTGCAGGATAAAATGAATAATGCGGTAATTGAGCAGCTTCGGGTCCACCTGATAATCCACCTCAAAACTTCCGTCATGCAAAATGTATTGCAAATCAATGTAAGCCTTGATATTCTCCAATTCATCCTGAATCGTCACCTGATTCTTCCCTTTGTTCAGAGCTGTTCGGTAGAATTTGGCCAAGGCGTTCACCATATAGCCGGTCTCAATATCCTGCTTCTTGACGGCTCTCCAATTAATGAACGATAACGTATTGTATAGGAAGTGTGGATTGATTTGGGCAATCAACTGGTTATACTCACTTTCTTTCTTGGCGATCTCCGCCTGGTACACCTGGCTGATAAGATGATTAATTCGCCGCAGCATCTTCCCGATCCCGTTGGTCAGCTCCCCGAACTCATCTCGCGAATGGCTCTGAATGATAATTCCCAGGTTGTTCTGCTCCACCTTGTCAACCTTGTTCTTAAGATGAACGATTCGGCGAGTAAAACTGCTGGAGAAAATATAAATCAGACTAAACGTAATCAACAGACTTAGCACGATGACAAAGAAAGTGATTTGAAAAATCGTTAGCGCATTCTTATAAGCATTAGCGTGGGATACCGAAAAGTGTAACGTCCAATCATTGTTGTTCAAGGTCTTCCGCAGTTCGGTAGTCCGCTCGGAATGGAGCGTGTGTGGCCTGCCTTCCGGATAAATGATCTCCTGCTGTTCGTTTTCAATAGAGACGGAGATATGGTCGGACACCCCCTCCAGACTTGAGAAGATACTGTCGTAGCGAATGGATATGACCATATAGCTGCTTGTCTTCCCGTTGCCAATTAATTGCTGCAACAGATATACCTGCTGCTCATGTACGATCCACCGCTTACTATCGTTCCGATCGAACCACGGCTCATTTAACAGTTCGCTTAACGGATGAATATTGTCCCGAATGCCAAGCAAATCCCCGGAGGTATAGAATTCAACCTCCTCGATATCGGCGTCCATGAACTTGATCTGTGAGATCAAGGGGTCCATAATATCGCGAAAATCGAGATAGATATTAAAGTAACTGTCCTCGTAATTTTTCAGAAATATACGGGAGAACTCCCGATTCAGCACAATAAATTCGCTGAGCATGTTGTAGCGATTAATCTTGTAATCGAGAATATTAACCGTTTGTTCCAGGCTGGATCGGGCTTCGCTGTTCATTTCATTCATCTGAATATTGTAGGATTGCGAGAAGGATAATAGCCCCAGCAACAGGATGGGAATCAGTGCGATGATAAGATGAGAGAGTAGCAGCTTGTCACGGAACTTGAGGTCATTGAATTTGCTTTTGATCAGCCGAATCATCATGCTTTAGCCCTTTCTGTATTGAGCTGGGCTGACACCGTATTTCAGCTTGAACAGCTTGCAGAAGTAAGATGGATTATCAATGCCTACAAATTCCGCGATATCATTAATCTTCATATTCGACTGACTGAGCAAGTAATTGGCCTTCCGCAAGCGGTAATCCGTTAAATACTTTGAGAAATTAACCCCGGCTTCTTTCTTGAACAAAATACTCAAATAGCCTGGCGAAAGGTATACCTCATTGGCCGCATCCGATAAGGAAATGTCTTGCTGAAAGTGATTCTTCACAAAGTCCTTCACTTGCTGGATCACCTTGGATTCCTCTGTTTTCCTGTCAGGCTCTACAAAGGCCTGTTCTTCCGTAATCTCCTCCATCACCTCTACAAATTCTTCGTGAATCAAGGGCTTTAGCAAGTAGTTGACTACGCCAAGCTTGATCGCGCTTCTGGCATATTCAAATTCTCCGTAGCCACTGCAAATGACAATCTTCAAATTCTCCTGCACCTTCCGCGCGGCCTCACATAACTCAATCCCGTTCATCAAGGGCATCTTCACGTCGGTAATGAGGATGTCGATACTGCTGCGCTTTAGTATTTTTTCGGCTACGTGTCCATTCTCGGCCTCCAGAATGCGGCAAGGAAATTTGTGCTGAATGATCAAGTTTTTGATTCCTTCTCGTTCTATGCTTTCATCATCAACTACCAATACGTTCATCATGCGATCGCCCCCAGAAGGTAAAATAAAAAAATCGAAGCGCTTCCAATAAACATAGTATATTAATATAATATTTATCTGTAAATGAGACTATGATCCGTTATTTTCTACACCATCATCGCAACATATCATGGTATATCCTTTTCCACCTTTATCCGGATCCCGTAGGAATAGACAAACAAAAGAAATCCGCAAGCAATGAATGCTCACGGATTTCTCATTCTGGGTATGGGTTAGAATAACCGGACCCCTTATCCCTTTTGGGTGATACTGAAGATTTGTTCGATAAGCTGCATGACCTTGCGAACTTCATGATTCTTCACGATTGGCTCTGCGCCTTCACGAACGACCTCATAGAAGTTCTGGTAGAAAGGAGCATACTCCGCTTTCGGTTCCGGGAAGGTCAGCTTCTCGGTAGCCTCTTCGGATGGAGGTGCCATCGTTTTGGTCAAGCCTACGCCAGCCTGAATTGGTGCCGGGGCTTGAACATCCTTGCGACCCGTAGCAGCAATGATTTCGCCCGACAGATCCCAATCATCGATCTTCGCGGTTCCTTCCAAGCCTTTCACATACCAGCGAGGTAGCTTGGTGTAGTTCGTCGTTCCCACTTCCACCAAGGCTCTAACGCCGTTCTCAAACGTAATGTAGCTCATAAATCCATCATCCACTTCATCACCCAGGATGAAGCTCAGATCTGCCTGCACGCTCTTGATGGGGCTATCGATCAGCCACAACAATTGATCCAGCAGATGGACGCCCCAGTCCAACAGCATACCACCGCCATGCTGTTGCAGATGGCGCCAGTCTCCTGGAATCCCGTTGGCTCCCTGCACACGGGATTCGATTTGGAACAGACTGCCGATGGTCTTCTTCTGATACAACTCGCGAATAATGAGGAAATCCGGGTCCCAACGACGGTTTTGATGTACCATGAAGACCTTGCCCGTCTCCTCGGCAACCGCCAGGATGTCATCAAGCTCCTGCGTGCTCATCGCCACAGGCTTCTCACATATTACGTGCTTGCCAGCCCGCAAAGCCTGAATCGCTATTTCCTTGTGAGAATCATTAGGCGTAGCCACGAGAATGGCTTCAATGTTTTCGTC
This sequence comes from Paenibacillus sp. 1SOY10, assembly GCF_056836745.1. NCBI lineage: Bacteria > Bacillati > Bacillota > Bacilli > Caryophanales > Paenibacillaceae > Paenibacillus > Paenibacillus sp. 1SOY10. The sequence goes on from NZ_JBXENK010000001.1 coordinate 943,604, forward strand.
ATTTAACACGTCTTCAAGGCTTTCATAAGCCTCCAGGCCTTTATCTTTGGAGATTTGCCGTCTTTCCCCGGAGATATCATAGGTCCCTACAACACGAACCCGGTCCTGCTCCGTAGGAATTAGATGGTGAGTATGGTAGGAACCCATACCGCCATAGCCAATTACGGCCAAGTTGATGATTGACATACTTATTGCTCCTTTATGCCCACCACATCGCTGATGGTTGCTCATGAATCATGATGGATTTCAAATTCGTAATCGCACGGGTCAAGCCTTCATCAATCGACATGATGGGGTCCTCATGCTCAATGCTCAGGACGTAATCATAGTTATAAACGCGCAATGCGGAAATGATATCCGACCATACCTTAAGATCATGGCCACAACCCACCGAACGGAACGTCCAGGCCCGAGTCTTCACATTCCCGTATGGCTGCATGTCCGTCAGTCCATACATATTAATGTTATCTTGATCCAGATAGGTATCTTTGGCATGGAAATGGTGAATGGCACCTGCCTCGCCAAGAATCTTGATCGCAGCAACCGGATCGATCCCTTGCCACCACAGATGACTTGGGTCCAGGTTACAGCCGATAGCCTTACCCGTTGCTTCCCGGAGCTTCAACATCGTATACGGGGTATGAGCCAGATAACCACCATGAAGCTCAATGCCAATCTTCACGCCTGCCGCTTCCGCTTCCGTATTAATGCCCTTCCAATAAGGGATCAGCTTATGTTCCCATTGGTAAGTATAGCTATCGTCGTATTCGGTTGGCCACGGCAATACAGGCCAGTTCACCTGGGTATCGGTCGCATTGCCGCCCGACACGCCGGAGAATCCATTCACGACAGGAACATTCAGCAGACTTGCCAGCTTGATCGTCTTGCGCAGCAACTCATCCGCTTCCGCTGCCACTTCCTTCACGGGCGAGATCGGATTGTTATGGCAGCTCAGCGCAGAGATTTCCAGCCCCTTATCTGCAAGCTTGGCCAAATATTCTTGTCTCGCTTCACTGCTAGCGAGCAAATGGTCGATATCAAGATGAGCGTTACCAGGATAACCTCCCGTGCCGATCTCAACGGTTTGGAGACCTTTGCGGGCAACCTCCTCAATCATCTCTTCAAAGCTCAGACTGTTGAACAATGGAGTAAATACACCCAGCTTCATTGACGATCACTCCTTCTATTTTTGACGTCGTTCGTAGTGCCCATAGGCCGGATACAAATTTTGAGTCGGGGCGCACCAGCGAATTCCGTTCTTAATCACTTTTTGGACCTTTTCATTGTAATAGCTCGGGTAAGTTTCATGTCCCGGCTGGAAGTAGAAGATTTTCCCGTTGCCTCGGCGGTAAGTACAACCGCTGCGGAACACCTCTCCACCCGGGAACCAACTGACGAAGATCAGTTCGTCCGGTGCCGGAATATCAAAGTGTTCACCGTACATCTCTTCTTTCTCCAACTCGATGAATTCGCCAATGCCCTCCACAATCGGATGACTTGGATTGACGTTCCAGATACGGCAATTGCCCCCGTCTTCGCGCCATTTCAAATCACAGGACGTGCCCATCAGCTTTTTGAAAATTTTAGAGAAGTGGGCGGAATGCAGAACTACCAGTCCCATGCCTTCCAGAATGCGCTTATGCACGCGATCCACGATCTCGTCCTGAACTTCGTCGTGAGCCATATGCCCCCACCAGATCAAGACATCCGTTTCCTCCAGAACCTCTTCCGTCAAGCCATGCTCCGGCTCATCCAAAGTGGCGGTTCGAACCGTAAATTGATCTTCGGTCAAGAATTTGGCCAGTTGTCCATGAATCCCTTCCGGGTACATCTCCTGAACCGCCTTATCCGTCTTCTCATGACGGTATTCATTCCATACCGTAACCTGAATCATGCGTACACCTCCTCGACCAGGGCTTTCAATTGCTGATAACCGATCGAGGTTGCTTCCAAAGGTTGATATTTCTGAAAAGCTTCCTGCTCCACAATCAACCAAGGCAAGGCCAATTGCTTAGCCAGTTCAACATACTCTTTGATCGGCAGAATGCCTGATCCGATCTCAGTGCTCTCCTTCGGAGACTCTTGCATGTCCTTGATATGGAGAAGGCCGATCCGGTCCTTATGTGCCTCCAGCCAAGCAAATACGTCTATTCCGGAATAAGCAAGCCAGTACAGGTCCATCTCCAGATGGATGTGCTTCGCATTCTTATAGATGTAATCAATAATGTCTTGACCTGGAATTTCCGTAAATTCATGGGCGTGGTTATGATAGTAGAATTCCATTCCTTCCTCAGCCACCTTCACGGCCATTTCCTCCATCTCCGCGATGAAGGCCTGCCATTCTGCAAAGGTGCTGAAGGTAGCATGAGGAACCACGATGCGTTTATTACCAATCGCCTTCTCAAAAGCCACCGTCTCTTCCAGATTCGCTCTTAACTTCTCGTAGGAGATATGAGAAGCAGCAGCTTCCAACCCGTATTCGTCCAGATAACCCTTGACTTCGGCAGCGCTCTTGCCGTAATAGCCAGCAAATTCAACGCCATCAAAACCACTTGTCTTAACCTCTTTCAAGGCCTCTTGAAAATTTGCTTCACAAACTTCCTTAATGCTCCATAACTGCAAAGCAATTTTTGGTTTCATATCGATTGCCTCCTATAGATAGACGGGTTCGCCGGTCTTCGACGATTTGTAGAGTGCCTCCAGAATTTCGGTAACGACCAGGGCTTGCTCCGGCTTAACCACAGGCTCCGTATCGTTAAGAATCGCATTCACCCATGATCTTGCTTCCAGCACCTCCGGTTTATCGCCAGAGCCATCATAGAAAGCAACGCCGCCGGTTTTCAGTTCGACCTTCTTCTCATAGAGCAAGCTGTGATCTTCACCATTGATGGTCAAGCCATCGTTCATGTCAGCACCTGCTTTAGTTCCACAAAGTGTTGTCTTCGCTTCCTTCACATCCAGACTATTCAGCGCCCAACTCGACTCCAGGAAGATCGTCGCTCCGTTCTCCATAACAATGAATCCGAAGGCGGAATCTTCAACGGTGAACTTCTCAGGGTCCCAAGGTCCCCATGCATTAGCAGCATTTTTCGTTTGAGATAAAGCATGATACGTTTTCCCAACCACATATTTAGGCTTGTAGTTGTTCATCATCCATAGTGTCAGATCAAGGGCATGGGTGCCGATGTCAATCAACGGGCCTCCGCCTTGGGCTTCTTCATCCAGGAATACGCCCCATGTAGGTACTGCACGACGGCGAATGGCATGTGCCTTGCCGAAATAAATATCTCCCAAGCCGCCTTCTTCACAGAACTGTTGCAGATATCTGGAATCCGTACGGAAGCGGTTCTGATAACCAATCGTCAGCTTCTTGCCTGTGCGCTTGGCTGCTTCAACCATATTTCTTGCTTCTTCTGCTGTCTTCGCCATCGGCTTCTCGCACATCACGTGGCAGTCTGCCTCCAGAGCTGCAATGGACAACTCCGCATGGGAAGAGTTAGGCGTACACACATGCACAACATCCAAATCTGTATTAGCCAGCATTTTCTTATAATCATCAAAGACCTGGGCATTTTCCGTACCGAATTTTTCCTTGGCTTTCTCGGCCCGCTCCACAACGATATCGCAGAATGCTACCAGTTCTACTTCTTCCACCTGAGACAACGCTGGCATGTGCTTGCCGTTAGCAATCCCGCCGCATCCAATGATTCCAACCTTTAATGTCATAACCATCCTCCTGAAAACGTTTTTATTTAATGACTTTATTATAGCCAAACCCTAAGACTCTTTCTTCCCACTTTCCCCTCAAAAATTCCCGGATATTGCGCCTTCATGCTCTCATAAGACAAAAGGACCTGGACAAGCTCTCCTTGTCCAGGTCCTTCTAATACTAACTTTTTTAGTGGGTATTTAAACTCTTCTGATATTGCAGGGGCGACTGCCCCACCGCTTCCTTAAACACATGGTGGAACGTCTTCACGCTGGCGAAGCCTGCCTTCTCAGCAACGTCCACCATCGGTATTTTCTCATTAGCCAAAATAAACTTGGCTTGATTGAGACGATATTCTGTCAAGAACTGCATGAACGTCTGCCCTGTGTTGGTTTTGAAGAAGCGCGTAAAATAATAGGGACTGAAGCCCACAAATTTAGCGATGTCCTCCACCGCAATGACATCCTGGTAGCGGTTCTCTACATATTCAAACACCTGGTTCAGCAAATCCAACGTTTCCTTATGCTGAATCGTAGAGCGTTTGGTCGTTTTCTTCTTTTCCTTGCGCCGGGGCAGATTCAAGTAGAATTCACCCATAAGCTGATAGAGATACCCCAAGCTTAAATAATTCGTTCCTGCGGGTTTGCTTTCTTCTATTCTATATAGGTTGATCAATAGCTCTGTGGCTTTCCGGGCAAGGGGCTCTGGCCAGTTGCGACTAAGCGGCTCCCCGTATTCAAACAGGCTCAGCAAGGAGTCCTCCGAGGTCCGCAGAATTTTCTCATCGAACAGCTTCAGATTGAACTGAAAGACATAGCGTTCGCTATCAGGAGAAGCCAGGAAATAATGAGCCTCCCCACTGGGGAAGAAATAAATCTCTCCTTCTTCAAGCTGAACGATGTCTTCATCAACTCCGATGTTGACCTTCCCTTTGCGTGAGTAGATGATTTCGATTTCCTTATGCCAATGGGGGTACACAATCGTCATTCCGTCATTTAGAAACGTTCTGAACGGAATGGCATCCTCGAACCCCGGAATCTCCAAATAATTGCTCATAAGCCACTAGCTCCTGTAAGTTAGATAAGCTGCTTCCAACTTCATACGTTACTATAGGTTTTTTCGGTATTCAAGTAGTAGTCTGTAAATCTTTCATTGAACGTATGTTTCACCCCTTGATCGCCCCAATCATAATGCCCTTCTCAAAATACTTCGAGACGACCGGATAGAACAGCAGCACCGGAACGCTGGAAACGACGACAACGGCATATTTGATTGATTGCTTCAGTGCGCTGACCTCACTTTGATTCACGCTCATCATCGCCTGGTTCGCAGCATCCCCCATCTGGTTCTGCACCAGAATCTCACGCAAAATGAGCTGAAGCGGGAAGAGACTTCGGTCTGACAAATAAATCATGGCATCGAAATACCCATTCCATCGGCCCACGCCATAGAACATCATCATTACCGCAATAATAGGCGTTGAGAGCGGCAGGACCACCTTAAGCAGCAACTGAATATCGGTAGCCCCATCGATAAAGGCGCTCTCCTCCAGTTCAATCGGAATATTTTGCTGAAAATACGTACGCATAATAATCATGTTGTACACACTGACCGCGCCGGGGATAATCATGACCCACATCGTGTTCACAATTCCCAGACCCTCATTGACAATGTAGGTCGGAATCAGACCCCCGGAGAAGAACATGGTGAAGGTGAACAACATGGTAATAACGTTGCGTCCTCTGAAATCCCGCCGTGACAAGGGATAAGCCGCCATCGTCGTCATGATCACATTGACTGCCGTCCCTAATGCCGTGTAGATCACTGCATTCTTGAATCCCATCCAGATGTCCCCGTTGGCAAATACCCGCTTATACCCCTCCAGCGTAAAGCCTCTGGGCCAGAGCAGCAAGACTTGGTCGAAGATATGCCGCGGATCGCTAAGCGATGCGAACACCACAAACAGCAGCGGATACAGGATAACTAATGTAAAGATGCCGACCAGAATCATGTTGAACCCATTAAAAATTTTATCCCCTCTGGATAATCGATACATAAGCGCCCCTCCTTACCACAGGCTCGTCTCGCTGAATTTCTGGGCAAACTTGTTGACCAGATACAGCACAATGAAATTGATCAAGTTATTAAAGAATCCTACAGCGGAGGAGAAGCTGTATTCCGCGTTCAAAATACCGGCTTTGTACATATAAGTAGACAGTACCTCCGAAGTAGCCAGATTCGCATCATTTTGCATCAACAGCACCTTCTCGAAGCCTACGGACATCACGGAACCAGTTGCCAATATGGTACAAATAACGATCGTGGGCATAATTGCCGGAATCGTAATCTTCCGAATACATTGCAGCCGTGAAGCACCTTCTATATAAGCTGCCTCATACTGATCCTGAGGAATACCGGACATTGCTGCTGTATAGATCAGAGTGCCCCAACCTACGGACTGCCAAATACCGGACCATACGAAGACATGCGGGAACAGCTTGGGACTCCCGATGAAGTCTATCGGCGTGCCGCCGAAATATTCGATAGCCGAATTAATAATGCCATCAGCCGGAGACGTAAAGAACATCACCATGCCGACAATAATAACCACGGAGATAAAATTCGGAATATAGGAAATGGTCTGAACAATGGATTTGTAGCGCTTATTCCGTAGCTCATTGAACATCACCGCCAGGATAATAGGAAGAGGAACCCCCACGGCAAGACTGTATAAGCTAATTCGAAGCGTATTGACGATAACATCCTTGAAATAGAATGCATTAAAAAAACGTTCAAAATGAGCAAACCCCACCCATGGGCTATGCCATATGCCGAACGCCGGAGAATAATCCTTGAAGGAAATAATAATTCCGTACATCGGGATATAATTCCAGATGATTAACGAGGTCAGAGGCAACAGCATCATAAGATATAACCATTTTTGTTTGAGGATAGCTTTGCCCTTCCATTTAGGAAGCTTTCTTCTAACCGAAGATTCCATAGTTTACCCCTTTCCTGCCGAGTCGGGTGAATTCACGAGGGCCTGCGCCTCTTGTTCACCACTCTTGGAAAGTCGGGAGGAGGATTCATGTGAATCCCCCTCTCGGCTCTGCATCAGGTCTCAGCTTTCTTTATATCGCTTGTATTGCTCCTGCTTGATTTCCAAATACCGATCTGAGCCCATCTTCTTCAATTGAGCGATATAGCTATCCCACTCTTTGTCGATGTCCTTCGTACCCGTAACAAACTCGACCCGCATCTGTCCAACATAATTGCTGACATCCGCACGGATGGAGGAGGTTTCATTCGCTTCCTGAATGGTTGCCGGCAAATCCGGCAGCATCACGCTTGGCAAGGTCTGCTCATTCAAATCGGTATACACTGGTGCTTCTTGTCTTCCCGCTGCGGCACGAATTTCCGGCGATAGCTCCGTGTACGGGAAGTAACCACCATATACGTTGTCTACATATTGAAATGCGCCTAGTCCAATCCCGTCTTTATAGTTGAGAATCTCGTCGATATAGACCATTTTGCCGTCTTCCATGTTATACGTAACGCCTTCTTTGCCAAGGTAACCGAAGACACTACCCTCTTCCCCATAAAAATAATCCACCCATTTCAGAATGGTCGCGGGATCCTTGGCATCCTTGGTAATGACAAGGCTCGATGCCCCTGCAACCTGAGAATCCGTGAGTGAAGCCATGTCTCCGCCCGGTCCGGCAAGCACGTTAATCGCTACAAAATCGTCCTTCACGCTCTCACCGATGTAATCCGGTGCGGCCCAGTTCCATGCTCCAACCGTATCCTTGGCAGCATCCGCGGTCCATTTGTCATAGTCCACGCCACTGAAGGCCTGCTTGTTGATTGCTCCGCTCTCATACATGCGATTCTCGTATTTGAGCAATTCCTTATATCCATCCGAGGTAATAGTAAGTTGAATTTCATCGTTGTTATCCACATAGATGAAGTTCCCCAGCGCCTTCCTTCCGCCGTTGCCAATACCGAAGGAACCCATCATCATCTGCTCGAACGTCCAGCCGAGGGAACCACTTGGCATGTACCAGCCTTGTTCATCATTAACCCCGTTGCCGTTCGGGTCCTGAGTAACGAATGCGTTAAGTGCCTGTTCAAGTTCATCCGTTGTCTTCGGTATGTCCATGTTCAGGTTATCCAGCCACTTCTTGTTAATATATAAGCGAATGGTCCGATTCCCTTCGGGATAAGGATCAAGATACGGAGTAGCATAAATATGACCATCCGCATTGGTGATCCCTTTACGGACTTCTTCGTTTTCATCCAAATACTTTTGCAGGTTTGGAGCATGTTCTTTAATTAACTCCTCCAGGGGAATAAAGAGACCCTGTTGTCCGTATTTCAGCAACTCCCCGTTGCTCCAATCTACTTGATAGAAGGCATCGGGCAATTCGCCTCTTGTTAAAATAACGTTTTTCTTCTCCCCAATATCGCTAAGCTCTTCCCAGTTCACCTTAATGCCGGTCATCTTCTCATATTCCTGCCACATCCATAAATCCTTGGATGCTGGTCTCAGATTGTTCCAGCTTGGTCTAAGGAGTGAAATCTCTTGCGCCGTTCCAGACTCGCTTGAGTTGGGTTCCTTGGATTCCTCTGCATTGCCCCCGCAAGCAGTGGCCAATAAAGATAATAGTAAAATGCTTAACAGTGCGATTTTCCCTTTCTTTGGAGAAATCATATCGTCGCCCCCTAAATTTGATATACCAAATATCTGAACAAAATCTATTCTGCGGCATACCAACTCATTTTGTCAAGCGCTTACATTTATATTTTTTTAATGCTTTGTAGCTTGTTTCGGCACATAGGACTAACGGTATTGTTACAAAGTCTTACATTTCCCTCTTTTGTGTCCGGGCATGATGGCAAAACTGCCATAGCCTCTCTCCTTTCTATTGCCGAAACGTTTAAACTGTCGTATATTCAACATAATTGTTAATACCTGCAATCTCCAAAAAATACGGATTCATTTGACATATCGACAAATAAAATGGTATATCAATTTTGTGAGGAGAATTACATATGGACCAAATCCCACTATATCAACGTATCGTGAATACACTCAAGGCGAGGATTGATTCCGGGGAACTGAAAGCCGGAGATCAGCTTCCAACCGAAGCTGAAATTTCCAAAACTTTTCAAGTAAGCCGAATTACGTCGAAGCGCGCACTAACCGAACTGGAAAATGCTCAATTGATCTACCGGATTCAGGGGAAAGGCAGCTTTGTGAGCGACAAGCCCTCCTCCCCCCGCTCCCCGATATCCAAGAGCGGCAAGGAGATTCTACTCATTCTTCCGTTCACTCATAACCCTGGGCTCGGCGATTATGAGAAAGGGATCAATGAATTTTTGTCTACTACCGAGTACACGTTGAATATCCAGTCCAATACGATCATTGGCCAGCGCAAGCTGCTGGAGGCGGCGCTTACCGGCTCGAATTCAGGTTTGATCTTCTACCCGGTAAGCAGTAATGCAGACCTGGGAATTCTTTATCAATATTACCTGTCGAAGTATCCACTCATCACCATGGACAAGACCGTAGACGGGATTCCCTTTCCCTCAGTCGTAGCCGACAATTTGAACGGAGCTTACTTGGCCTGCAAGCATCTGATTGATCATAATCACAAGAAGATTGCCTATGTATCCTCCCTCAGGGTGGAGAACTTCTCATCGATCCGTGAGCGGTATTTCGGTTACTTGAAGGCACTGTATGATCATCAACTGATGGATTATAGCGTGACTGACTTAACCGAGCGTTATCTCACTCATGAACAAGGCAAGGGCAGGGAGTATTACTTACACTTCCTGCAATCCGTGCAGGAGCAGGGGGTAACCGGAATCGTAGCCGAAAATGATCTCATTGCAATTGAAATCATGCAGCTTGCCAAGGAGATCGGCCTATCCGTACCTGATGACTTCTCCATTATCGGCTTTGACAACATTCATCTGTCCAGCTTCGTTGAGCCGAAGCTCACCACGATTTCCCAGGATTTCGGACAAATGGGTTATCTCGCTGCCCGGCATCTCGTCTCACTGATAGAGAGTTCCGACACGCTACCTCAGAATCAAGTCGTCGTTCCGGTTCAGCTTATTGAACGGCAGACGGTAAAGAGACTATAATTTTCAGGAGGTTCTTCATGCTGCATTATATTGATACACGACAAGGCACCAGCAACAAATATGTATACTCTAACGGGAACACGCTGCCTGTGACAGCCGTTCCCTTTGCCATGAACCATTTCGTCGTTCAAACGGCCGAGGACGGCAGTTGGTTCTTCCATCCTCGCGACCGTGTCTTTCAAGGCTTTCGGCTCACTCATCAGCCCAGCCCATGGATGGGCGACTTCAGCACCTTTCTGCTGACGCCAATTGCCGATGACAAGATCAAGGGTACTCTGTTCTCTTGCCAAAGCTCTTATCGACCCGAAGAAGCGGTCTTTAAGCCTCACCACCTTAAAATAAAGCAACAGCGCTACAATATCACCACCGAGCTTGTTCCCACCTGCTACGGAGCCGCCCTGCGGATGAAATATAACTCCAGACAACAGGCCGGACTGGTGCTGAACGCCAAGAAGATCAGCGAGTTCCATCTGGATGTCCCAAACCGCCGCATCACCGGTTATGTAAGTAACTTCGCCGGATGCCATGACGACCAATTCCGTATGTACGTGTCGATCCAATTTAATCAAGACATTGATTTGAGCACGTCAGGCTACTATGATGCCGACGGACAATTACACAATGAGACAGATTTGCGCGGAACAGACCAGCATGTCGTTATCCGTTTCAAAGATTGTGAGCAAGGCATACTGGAAGCCAGACTTGCCACTTCATTCATTAGTCAAGAGCAAGCCGAGTTGAACCTGAAGCGAGAATTGGATGCCTCTATGGATGCATTGAAGGAACAGGCAACGGAAGCCTGGAACCATTATTTGCATAAAATTAAGGTCACGCATACCAACGAAGAATATTTACGCACCTTCTATGGCTGCTTGTACCGCATGTTCCTGTTCCCACAGAAATTCTATGAGCTTGATGCCAACATGGAGCCTGTTCATTACGATACGACCGCCAAGGCGGTGAAGAAGGGCGTAATGTACACCAATAACGGATTTTGGGATACCTACAAGACGGTCTATCCGCTATATTCCATCATTGCGCCTAAGGAATATGAAGAGATGCTGGAGGGATATTTGAACAGCTACCGGGAAACGGGATTCTTGCCGAAGTGGCTATCACCGGATGAACGCGGATTGATGCCTGGAACGCTCATCGATGCCGTGATTGCAGATGCCGCGGCAAAGGGGATTGGCCGCAAGCTGATGCCTGAGCTGCTGGAAGCCATGGTTACCGCAGCCACAACGCAAAGCGACAAGTCCTGTTATGGTCGCCAGGGTACGAAGGATTATATGAAATACGGATACGTACCAAGCAACTATACGGAAAGTGTGAACCATACGCTGGATTATGCCTATAGTGATTATTGCATCAGCCGCGTTGCTGAGGTGCTGGGTCAGAAGGATATCGCCGATCGCTATCGGGAGAGCGCTTTGAACTACCAGAACATCTTCGATTCGGAGACTGGATTTATGAGAGCCAAGGACGAGAATGGACAGTTCCGCCCGGACTTTAATGATACAAGCTGGGGGCTGGATTACGCCGAGGGTAGCGCTTGGCAGAGCAGCTTCGCCGTATTCCAGGATATCCAGGGTCTGATTAACGCTTACGGCTCGGAAGAGCGCTTCTCCCGGAAGCTCACCGAGCTATGCAACAAGGCTCCTGATTACGATGTACGCGGCTATGGCTTTGAGATTCATGAGATGAGTGAGATGGCTGCGGTTGATTATGGGCAATTGGCCATCTCCAACCAGCCAAGCTTCCACATCCCTTATCTGTTCAACTATGCAGGACAGCCGGCTTCCTCCCAGGTCGTCATCAAGCAAATCTTGACTCACCTGTTCAACAGTGGCTTTGAAGGTTATCCTGGCGACGAGGATAATGGCAGCATGTCCGGCTGGTTCGTGTTCAGCTCCCTCGGCTTCTACCCGGTATGTCCGGGCAGCAATGAATACGTGCTGGGCATTCCACTCTTTGACACGGTCACGATTGAGTTGCCAAACGGGAAGCAAATGAATATCCAGACGGACAATAATAACCCGCAATCCAACTTCGTGGCTGATGTCACCTTGGGCGGCCAAGCATACAACAAGCTCTATATCACTCACGAAGACATTCTGGAAGGGAAAGCGCTGGAATTCCGCCTTGGTCTTGCTCCAGGCTATCGCCAGTATCAAGCGGAAGAACTGCCTTTTTCCATATCCAAGCGTCATGACTAGGAACCGAAGCTTCTCATAGCTGACAAATAAATAGGGTGCTCCAGAAGTGAATCATAAGATCACTTTGGAGCACCCTGTATCTTTAGAGCCTAGTTCGCTGTCAGTCATTCCTACCTTGCCTGTACTGTATTATAAACCAAGATAATACTTGAACAGCGCTTGTGTTCCCTTATCCTCATAGCCCTTTTCCGCAATTTGCTGGTAGAGGGACTCCGCCAGTTCCAGCCCCGGTGTCTTCAGTCCCATGTCCTTAGCCGACTCCAGTGCGATCTTCATATCCTTGATAAAATGCTTCACATAAAAGCCAGGCTCGAAGTTGCCGGTCAACATCCGCGGTCCAAGATTGCTGAGCGACCAACTTCCCGCGGCCCCGCTCTCAATGCTCTTAAGCACCTGATCTGCTTCAAGCCCGGCATTGCGAGCATACGCCAGCGCTTCACATACTCCCATCATCCCCGAGGCGATAGCAATCTGATTGCACATTTTTGTATGCTGACCCGCCCCAGCCTTGCCTTGATATACAATGTTACTGCCCAGCAGCCTCAACAATGGCTGCACGGCCTCGTAATCCGCTTGTTCACCGCCTACCATGATGGAGAGCTTGGCATCCCGCGCCCCGATATCACCACCAGATACAGGCGCATCAAGCGCATGCAGTCCTTTTGCCACACAAGCCTCGAAAATTCGTCCCGCTAATCGCGGGCTGGAGGTCGTCATATCCAGTAAATAAGCTCCCTCTTTCGCGTGGTCCACCAGCCCGCCGGGTCCAAGATACACTTCCTCCACATCTTGCGGATAGCCAACCATCGTGATGACGGCCTCGCAGGCTGCCGCCAGTTCCCCTGGCGACTCATGCCATACCGCCCCTTCTCTCACCAATTCCTCTGCCTTGGAGTAGGTGCGAGTATACACATGCAGAGGATAACCTGCCTGCTGAATATGTCTTGCCATGCTTTTGCCCATAACGCCAATTCCGATAAAGCCTATTGCTGATTTTCCAGGTATGAACACCACGCTGTAATCTCTCCTTTTCCCATTCTAAGGCTTAACTTAACCAAGCAGCTATCTGACCGACAGTCTGTACTGCCTTGGAGACATCTGCATATGCCGTTGAAAGGCCCGGTTCAAATTGCGTTCCGAATACCCGACAAGCTCTGCAATCTCCATAACGGTATGATCGGTATCCTTCAGCAGTTGCTTCGCCTTTTGGATCTTATTGTTCATTATATATTCGATAAAGGACATGCCCGTTTCCTTCTTGAACAACCGGCTTAAATAAGAAGGACTGACGTGAACCAGTTCCGCACACTCCGCTAGTGAATGGGTCCCTTCGGGCTCACTGGTAATATGGCTGCATACCCGTTGTACAATTAACCGGGAAGAACGGGTGCGCAAATCATGACTGATCTCCTGGTAAAGGGAGAACAGGACACCGATGAACCAATCGTGCATCTCCTCGGATGTCTGATTCTCCTTAAGCTGATCAAACAGATTGCCACCCAGTAGCTCCTGTATGCCCGGTCCCCGCTCCTCCATAGACTGGACGATGGCTGACAGCAGAATATGATAGCACTGGAAGATAATATTGTACGATTCTGACACGCGAATCCGCCTGGAGAACTCGTAAAGGGAGGCTTCGGCCTGTGGCAAGGCACCATTCCATAGATATTCGATCATCTCTCCCTCTATTTCTTTGGGGTACATAAACACCGGATTCCGTTCGATCCGAATCATATCCTCATAAAACAACACCTTCGCCGCATCCTGAAACAGCCGATATTGCAAAGCTAATTGAGCTTCTTTAAGAGATTGGGCCAGGTGCTGCACCCCGGTCGCCCGGCCAATTCCCACGGAAGTCGAGAAGGAAAGAAAGCGAGAGAGCGCCTCATGAACAGACTCCGCAAAGGCACCTGCCCGGGTGCGCAGTTCCCGCTCTGTCCCTTCCTCCAATCGCACAACAGCAATGACCTCACGCTCTTCCCGATCCAGGACGTACCCTTTGATATCATGGCTCTGAGCCAGAAGCTCCGTAATGACATTCTTAATCGCGAACAGGATGACGGGCCACTCGCTGGGCAAAAAGCGTTTTTTCTTAATGAGATTTTCTACCTTGACCACCATGACCATATATTGACCAAGGACAGGAATGCGGTATTTGGCACAGCCTGCCTCCAGATCATCGCGTCTCCAGGAACTGCCCGATCCTAGCAGCCGTTGCAGAAATCGATCCCGCAAGTCCGGCTGAACACTCCCGATATAGCTATTCAGCGATTCGGCCTGCTCGTTCAAGTAGGCAAGCGAAGACCGGATATATTCGATCTCGTTCCCCTGAAATCCGCCTTCACCGATTTTCCCTCCGTTTTTACGCAGCGTCTCTCCATAACGGAGAAGCTGCTGAATCGGATTATATGCCATGCGTGAGGAGAACCAGGTCAAGAGCACGCCAATCAGTACAAAGATGGACACCAAGAAAGCCATAAGCACCTTAATCCAGTGTAGTTGCTCCATCATTTCCCGCTCTGGCAGCCGTGAAACATAGGTTCTTCCCATAGAAGTCTCGTAAAAGGCCACCAGTTCCTTCCCATTCTCCCCTTCCAGAATGTAATGATTGGAAGTTCCCTCATCCTCCGTCACTGCCCGCAAAATCTGATCCTCTTCTACCGGAATTCCTGCGGCAGATAGGCCTTCCGTCTGAAGCAGCACCCGGTGTCTGGAATCCAGTACCGTCAGCGACTGATTCTCCAAACTGACCGAGTAGCTCTTAAGTAGTCCCCGCAATGCCTCTTCCTTGACCTGAATAATGAGTACACCCCGCGGTTCATTGATGCTCATTACCGGAAGATCACGGACGTAAGAGATATACCCTCTCTCCCCGGATTCCGGAAGATACATCCATCCGGCACGGCTTCCTTCCGCTATGGCAGCGTCGATATCTTGACGTCCATAAAATTCCTCCAGTCTGACCAAGCCGTAAGTATTGGTCAGAAGCAACCCATGCTGATCATTGTAGAACATAATATCCTCAATCAAATTGTTCGTATTCTTATGAAGCTGGAACATCTCCAGGATATCCAGTTGCTGAAAATAGTCGGTCTCGTAATTCAAATTATCCAGCGCTGCACGAATGAGCGGTCCCCCGGCTAGTTGTAGCGATTCATGTTCCAGATTCGTCAAAATATGTTCAACACGATCCTTCAACTGATGGAGGGAAGCCAGATTGTTCTCCTGAAATTGCGTGCTTAGCTTATTCATCGAGAAATAATAGTAAGCGCTACCAATTAATAAAACCGGAACGACCGCAGACAAGCACCCTAGCCAGATCAACCGCTTTAAATAATGGTTTGTTGAAAAATAGTGGAGAAATCGAGAGGAAAGACGCTGCCAAACCTGCTTCATGAAATTCACCTCCGCTTGGTATAGGCATTTCCGGCACCAGTGAAAAGCCACTTAGAGCTATTATATCAAGGGACAGTCGTTTTTCATGATCCCTCCGCCTCACTTCGTTTCTCTCATCTCTTTCTAAAGTCCGACATTAAGAGGATGTGCTGCAGCAAATGGAATACAAAGGCACTCCCATACCTCCAACCTTGGAACCGTAAAGGTAAACACCCTATTCTCCAAAGCTCCCTCCAGCGTCTCTCCAGCAATGAGCTGCTCAACATTGCAGGATACAGACGCCCCTTCCAGCCGAACAGCAACCTCAATCTGATGGAGCGGAAGCGTTGCCGCGAGTGGGCGCCTTCCGGCTCCATTCACCAAATGCAGGAGCAGTTGGTTATCCTTCTGAAATAACGTAACCTGTAGTCCCGGGCAAGAGGTGACGGACACCAACGGCCGCCTCATGACAGCGTAGCTAACGGCATTAGCCAGTAACTGGTCATGCTCGGCGAGCTTAAACTCGTTCATTAAGGCGCTAAGTGAAAACGGGAAATACAGTACCCGTCCCCTTCTCCATTTATGCTCCATAGCCAGCGGCAAATCTGTCTCCTTCACCGCCAGCGAAGCTCTCTCAGGCGGAGCACCGACACTTTCTAGCGGAGAGAAGGGGGGCACTAGCGTGGCAAGAACTCGGACATCATCGGAGAGCGGTTTGCAGTAAGTTACCCGCCCCCGATGAGGAATCAGCTCCGTGTCTTCCATGCCTGACCACAATGGATTTTCTTCTCCGCAGAATCGCAGATAGGAAGCCGTTAAGTTCTCACTGTTATAGAGATCGTCCCTAACCCCCAGCAGTCGGTGCAGTCTTTGCGTAGTCGACATCTCATGCGGGCCCTCGCAGACGGCATGACCAGGAGTCTCACGCGAGGTTTCCGCTGGCCTGGCTCCTCCTGTCACTGTCTTGAGTTCCGAGGTAAGCGTCCCTTCGGCAATCATGCATCCTCCGGCCCCTACATATTCTTCCAACGCCGTCAGGACTTCGGGAGTGTAATGAGTCTCGTCTGGAATCAGCACCGCCTTGTACTGCTCCAATCCCCAGTCCCCCACACTCTCAGGCAGCAGCACATTGAATGGAATTTGCTTGTTAATCAATGCCTCCGCCCAGCCTTCCGCCGCGCGTCCCGCATTCCATAGTAAAGCGATCTGAGCCACAGGCACAGCGCCGTCCATATAATCAGCTAATTTTGCCGTATTTCGGTTCAATTCTGCCACAGTCCGCAGAATACGCTTATCCGTAATCGTATCGGGAATACCGGTCAGTGAATGCCAGATTTGCCCTCCGTTCGCCGGAACCTGGGCCAGCCAAAAGCGGTATTCCGCCGTAGGCAGGCCCGTATGGCGCCAGTCCATCCCGGGGCAGGAGTGAACGATGCCGAATGGAGCGGGGCGCCCTGGCACGGAGCGGCCCACCTTAATGCTAAGTGCAGGCATCCAGAATTCCGGGATTCGGTGATGACCCAGCGAGAGCACATCCTGGGGCTCGGTGCATAGCATGTCGGTCATTTCTACGCGCTTGCCAAGATGGTCGCGATGCAGGTTATAATACAGAACCATGGGCACCTCTTCCCGTTCCGCCTTAATCGTCCTATACATGTTCTCCATATTGTCATCAAAACAACGGGCAGCAAAGTCCTTCTCCAAATCCGCAGCGACCCGCGGCAATTCTTTGCCATATAAGTCTGCGTATTTACGTTGGCAACCTTCGCAGCGGCAGAATATATAACCAGGAGCATTGAAGAATATGCCATCGATCTCATAGCGGGAGAGGACCTCCTGCAACACAGGAATGGCTACTTCCTCATTGCGGTAGCTACCGTTAATGCAGGTGGACAGGAGCAGCGGCCAGGGTCCTGGTCTTGCCGCGCCAATGATGTCCGGAAGCCCTTCCTCTTTGCGCACAAACCATTCCGGTCGTTGCAAATAAATGTCATCCTCAGCTTTGCTAAAATCAAACCTTGCGATAAACCGCAATTCTTGATCGTGACAGGCCTGAATTAAATCCTTCAGCAAATCGGTATGGGCGGGTAAATGATTATTTACGGTATGAAACCGTACCCTTGAAGGATACCACGCATAGATGCCGCCAGTATTGAACACCAGCACGTTAGCGCCAAGCTCTTTGATCTGACTTGCTAGCTTCTGTGGATTAATTCGCCCAGTATCTTTGACCTGCATATTGGTCTGAATCACTCTCAAGGGCTGCTGCCACCAAGAGCGGTCAGTGTCCTTTTGCCACATCATTGCTGCTCCCCGGTAAACTTCTCATATTCCCTGGCCATTGCCTGGAAAGCTTCCTTGATATCGGACTGATTTCTCAACGTATCGACATATTCCCTGAATTCCTCCATCGATATCTGCCCAACAATCGTTTTGGTTATCATCGTGGTGTATTGATCGGAATACTTCGGCCACGTTCCACGCCACTCTTCCGAAGTAATCACTCGGTAAAAATCAATTTTTCCAATCTCGTCGTAATTTTCTACCTCTTTGATCTTTGCATCATTATATTCTTTATCGCCTGAAGCACTGATCACCTTGCCCCACTTGGCGTAGGCCAATACCCCGGCGCCTTTACTGGTTGTATTAACTTCCTTAACCCCTTGCTCCGTCAACACCTTTTGCTCGCCCTTTACCGTATGATGAACCCCCTCAATGCCATAGTAAGAGAAATCCGTCATCTCCTGGGAAGCGGTCTGATCAAAATACTTCAGTAATCTCTTTACCTTCTCCTCCGGTACTTTTTTAGAAATATAGAAACCTCCCGCTACACCGGTCTCCAGACCTACCGCATAATCACCATTTGGCCCGGTTAAGGTCAAATTCAATATTTTGGCATCGGGTTGCCCCGATTTCTTCATGGCTTCTTCCCATTCATAATCCCACCAGATCGGCCGGCCGTAGGAAGCGGCACGATTTGTCTTGAACAGTTCCTCGGCCTGGCTCTCCTTCATGACCACATACTCCTTGGACATCAGACCCTCGGCATACACCCCCCGAAGCCATTCAACCATGTCCACATATTGTGGTGTCAAACCGGGACTCATCAGCCCGCCTTCCTCATCATAGGTCGGGTTGTACGCACCGAATCCGGCCTGAAGCGCTGATGGTGGGTTATTAATATACAGCAGCCCTACTGTATCTCTCTTCCCATTATTATCCAAGTCCGCCTCAACGAGCTGCTTGAGCGCTGCTTTGTATTCATCCAAAGTGGTAGGAATGGGAATATTCAATTGCTTCAACCAGTCCTCCCGAATTTTCAAGCCGCCATCCACTCTTGAGCGGGAACGAGGAAGCGCATAAATCCCCTCGTCCACTGAAAGATACTTCAAGGCATCCGGCGCTAGATTGTTTTTCAAATTCGGATATTCGCTAAGGTCGCCGAGAAAGGGAGACAAATCCCAGAACGCCCCATTTTTGATAGCATTGATCAGCGTGGGACGAATCGGATTCTGATACGCGACCACCTCTGGCAAATCCCCAGAGGCAAGCAGCAGATCCAATTTACTATCCAAATCTCCGGAAGGGACCCATTCAATATCCAGCTTCGTGTTCGTTAGACGTTCCCACTCCTGCCAGTACTCGTTATTCATGTCCGGAATTTCATTGTACAGCCCGGCAAACATTTTTATATTTAATGGTTTGGCATCCTCCTCCGCCGTATTCCCCGATCCGGCATTGGATTTACTACTTCCGGCGTTGTCACCGCATCCGGCCAGCATAGTAATCGCAAGCAAAGCAGTAACCCATATGAACCAACCTCTTCTTGCCTTTGTCATCTCTGTATCCTCCCTTTTGTGGTAACTTGCATTTTTATCGTACCGAACATGGAACCAGGCACTCCAGAGACAATAATTGCCCTTCCCTTCCGAACAAGAAACGTCCGGTTGAAATGGTCCCGAGTTCGCTCCAGACCAACAATGATGCGTCCAAATCCATTCAGAGACTGATTCTTCAGAAAAAAATGTCCGGCGCTACCCTTTTACGGAGCCAAGCATCACGCCCTTAGCAAAATGCTTTTGCAAGAAGGGATAAACGACCAGAATCGGAACCATCGCCAGTACAATGGAAGCCATACGAATCGTCTCCTGAGGCACAACGTTTTCGTCGCTGGCTCCGGCCTGGGCCACGGCCATCGAGTTAGAATCAATGACAAGTGTTTTGATCAGAAGCTGAAGGGTCCATTTGCTTGAATCGGATAAATAAATCAATGCGTTAAAATAGGTGTTCCAATGCCCTACCGCAAAAAACAAGGTGAACGTGGCGATAGCTGGCATAGACAGCGGTATAATGATTCGCAGGAACACACCAATGTCTGTGCAACCGTCAATTTTGGCCGAATCCTCCAGTTCAGGAGGAAGCGACTCCAGAAAGCTCTTAATGACCAGTAAACTCCAGGCATTCGTCAAGCTGGGCAATATCAACGACCAGTAGGAATTAAGCAAGCCCAGTTCCCTGACCAGCAAATAGTTGGGTACAATTCCGGCGCTGAACACGAGAGTGAAAATGACCATCCCCATCATCCACTTCTGACCAGGCATCGTTTTCTTCGTTAAGCCGTAGGCCATCATAAAGGAGATAATCACATTGAGAATCGTGCCGACCACCGTAATAAAAACGGTACTCTTGAAAGCATTCAAGAAGCTGTTTGTCGACAGAATGTAACGGTACGATTCCAGCGACCACTTCTCGGGAAACAGATAGAACTTAAGCGGCACGTAAACCTCAGGATTCGTGAAAGATACGCTGAATACATATAAAAAAGGGAAGACACAGGCCACCGAAAATAGAGTAATCAGACTATAGTTAATCCAGTCGAATAAAGTCAATCCCTTTTTGTGCATCACAAAGCTCATTGGACTACCTCCTCATCCCAAAATTCGTCTACATGTAGAATCAGATTGCTAATAGATTCCTTCATGTCCGAGCTTTCTGACGATCTTATTGGCTGTTACAATCAGGACCAGTCCAACCAGCCCTTTAAACATCCCTACCGTTACCCCTACACTGATCTTGCCTTGCAAAATACCGTAGGTGTATGAATAGGTATCGAACACCTCGCCTACAGAGCGAACCAGGGGGTTCATCATGAGTAAAATTTGCTCGAAGCCCGTATCCGCCATGCTCCCCAAGCGAAGGATCAGCAAAATAATAATTGTTGGGCGAATAGCCGGCAACGTGATATGCCAAATTTGGCGGAAGCGCCCCGCACCATCCACAACCGCCGCCTCATACCTTTGAGGATCGACCCCGGCCATGGCAGCAAGGAAAATAATCGTTCCCCAGCCCGCTTCCTTCCACATGCTCTGGGCAGTCAGCAAGGCCCAAAAATAGTTGGGTTCAGAAAGGAAAGAAATCGTTTCTCCGCCGCTCTCAGCGATCAATTTGTTCACAATACCCACGTCAATGGAGAGCAAGAAGAAGGTCATGCTGGCCACAACTACCCATGACAGGAAATGCGGCAAATAGACAATGGATTGATTAATGCGCTTGAAGCGTTCATGCCGTATCTCATTAAGCATCAGCGCCAGCAGAATAGGCAGTGGGAAATGGAACACCAGCGCAATAAGGTTAATGGCTAGCGTATTGCGCAACATGATATAGAAGGTTGAACTGCCAAACAAGTCGGAAAAGTGCTTGAATCCCACCCAGTCGCTGCCGAAAAAGCCGAGAAACGGATTATAGTCTTTGAAGGCTAACAGAAGCCCCCACATCGGAGCGATTTTGAATACCAGAAAAAAAATCAATCCCGGCAAAACGAGCAGATAAATTGCGCGATGCTTCACCATTCGGGAGACAAGCCCCACGGAATGTCCGGCCTTAGACATCGTCTTCGACTTGCGCAAGGTCGTTTCTGGCTTCATTCGGTAGCCCCTCCTTTCGTCTTTGCTCGGAAGTCTTCGAAACCTCAAGCACAATAGCCTCGTACCGGTCCAGCCTGGGCAAGGAAATTCGAACTAAATCCCCGCATGAGTCCAGATGCAGATTCTCCCTTGTGCACAAGGAGCGGGCTTGCATTAACGGGTATGGGATTTCAAGCTCTATCTGTAGTTCATTTAATGGAATCGGTTTCATATAAGTGGTTCCGTTAAATCCGGAGAGGTTCAAGAGTTGGAGCAGGTAATTTCCGTCTTTCATTCGATGCAAAAATATCTCCGTGCTGGCGGGAGCATTGGTCGTAAGCCTTCTCCTGCCCATCAACTCCAGCAGCGTGTCCGTGACCACACGCTTATGATCCTCGAATCCGTGTCGGTAATAGAGCGCCCCGGGACTCCACGGGAAATAGCCCCCTATCGCCCTTCCCCCTCGCCGCAAAATGCCGAGAGCCGAATGGGTGCTGATTCGATGACCATAAGCCCGTTCCGGAGGTCCAAAGGTGGAGGCCTCAATGTAAGTCATCCTGCACTCCACCTCGGGATGAAATGTGAACCGGGCAAATTCTCCTGAGATGATCCAGCCACGTCCCTTCATGCTGGGAAAATGCCGGACATCGGTAACATCCAGGTAGGCAGCCGGTTCATTCAGTCGAAGCTGTCCGCTTGTTGCGCCAAACCATTCCGACAACAAATCGGCATCTCGCTCCAGAGCAATTCCCGTAGCAAACAGCACGGCTCCTGCCTGCTGTGCTGCACGCAACGCACGAACAGCATCCGCATGAGGCCGCTGCAATCCAGGTAGAAGGACGGCCCGGGCAAGCTTGAGTTGCCCCGCCATGGCCGCAAGTTGTTCCTCCAGCACCACGTCAAATACGATGTGCGACTCCTTTAACATCTTGAACAACCCGAAATATTCCTCTCCCGCTCCGGAGTCCAGGGGCTTCACCAGCACCACCTCGGCCATGGAATACAGATTGCCAAATACGTCCTCGTTCCGGGCATGAAAATGGAAAATTTCTTTGACTGTCGGGAGGTTTGCTTGGTCAGGATAGCCCTCGAAAGCCCCGATAATACAGAAGTCAAGTCCTGATCCGTTCGCGATATTCTGATACAATCGAATCGCCGTCTCCTCTTCGGATACCCCGGTGAAGCGATAGGTCAGATCCACCGCATTGATGCTGCAATTGCTGATCAGCTTGCCTTCCCAACTGTTTGCAATTGTAGCGACGTTCTCCGAGGCCGAATAGAGCCATAAGGGACCCCTGCGTGTCAGCGAAGTATTGGACTCCTTCCGCACGATATCTACCTGATGAGAATGATAGGTGCTGATGGCAACATCAGATCTTTTGCTTTTGACGAAAGCATGGATTTTCTCCAGCATCATTCTGGAGGTTTGCTCCTGGAACGTCCGGTAAGCGGCATGCAGCGGGTGCCCCGAGCCGGCATAATCGGATAAATCCTCCCCGGTCAGCTCCTTAAAGCGACGCCGACAGTTCTCGCAATAGCAAGGACCATAATAATTCCCGCTATAGTCCCAGTGCTGATAGCCAAACATATTGAAGAAAATACCGTCCACCTCATACCGCTCCAGCACTTCACCGATACTCTCCAATGATTTCTCTTGCTGATACTCCCCGTTCAGGCATGTGTGTACGATCCCGGAGTAATTCACTTCTCGCCCTTCCCGGTCTCGATAGAACCAATCCGGATGCGAAGCGAACAAGGATTCATGCGCTTTGCTAAAATCAAAGCGAGCGATGAACTTTAGGCCGGCCTCATGCGTCTTCTCCAACACCTCCCCCACAAGATCTTTTTTTAGATAGGGGGTTACGTACTGATGTTGTAATAAAGAGGGATAAAAGGCAAAGATGCCTCCCACGTTCATCATCAGAACATTGGCCTGATATGACTGTAGCTCCTGAATCAGAAGCTCGACATTCATTACTGCGTCTGTCTCTCGTAAATTATTTTGGATCAACCGCAAACGGTTCGCGGACCACCAGTTCATTCACACCCTCCTCCTTTTCTGTTGCTACTTAAAGATAGCCTAAGGTGAAGGAGGCATTGTAGGGACATCTTTTGCTCTCTTGAATTCAGGAAAAAAATGTCCGTAAGGAATCATGCCAATGAGTTAAATATGCGTTTCGTTTGCAAGATGGTTAGTGATACGGAGGTTTCGGGGCTCGGGTGCGTGGGGGGTGTACAACGCTAGTCTTCCTTTTCGCCTTTCAAAATATTGTCCTTCTGGTCAATCATCATTTGATAAAATTTCAGCAAGGTGTGGATCTCTGACTCGGAGAAAGCGTCCATGGCTTTAATAAATCGGTGCTCCATCATTTCATGCAATGTAGCATGCACCTCAAATAGCTGCCTGCCCTTGGGCGAGAGGCTAAAATATACTTCCTTCTTGTTATCATTCATTCGGCTCCGCTTAATATAAGCTTCCTCCAGCAGCTTGCTGCTGATCTTCGTAATACTAGCCTTGGACAAATTCATCTTCTCCGCAATGGCCGTATTATTAATCGGCTCATGATTGCCGATACAGTCAAGCACATGAATGCTCGTCATATTGTTCGGAATAGAGCTTAATCCATGCAGCCGAGCAAGATCGGCAAATTCTGCCACTTCCGTCGTAAAAATCTGCTCTGTCATATGGGAAAGATGGAGAAAACGACTGTAGAATAATCGCTTAAGTCCTTCAGTTGGATCCATGTTGCTGCCCCCTTCAATCATAAATAGTTCATCAACAAACAATTATAATCATACCTCATCATTTCCTTTATTAGCTATCAAAACTTAATAAATACCTTGAAACAAAAATAAAAACAAAGTTGACAGTCCGTTCATTACGGATATATAGTTTACTTGTAAACAAAAAATAGGGAGGGATAATTTTGATTGCTTCCAAGACAATAAAGGAACGCAGAACCATTCGGAAATTCAATGCATCCCCCGTACCGCAAGAACTTATCCTTTCCCTGGTTCATGAAGCTGTAAGCCTGTACCAAGCCGAGGGTTCATCTTTCTGGCGCTGTGTCTATTACGACACGCTGGAATCTCGTCAACGGCTAGCGAGCAGTATGATTGCCAAGATCAAAGATAGTAGCCTGGGTAAGCTGATTCCAGGGAAGATGACGGAACTGCTTACCAAACAGGCTGTAAATATTCCAGCGCATTTGGTCTTTATTGCCGAATCTACCGACACTCCTCATCAGAGTGACCGGAACTTTGCTGCCGTCTGCAGCATTATGCAGAACCTGCAATTGCTAGGTTGGGAACAGGGATTAGGTATGCTTTGGTACACAGATCCTATGCTAGCTAGCCCCTCCTTTTGGGATGAGATCGGTCTAAAATCAGGTGAAAGGTTTGCCGGAATTCTGCACATTGGGTATTTCGACAAAACGCCAAAAGCCCGAAAGAGAACTCCGGCAGAACGTAATTGGAGTATTGTGGGTGAAGGAGACACACTCCCTTCCCATCAACCTCAAGTTCCTCCTCAAGCCATTCTTGAATTACTCAATGAGGCCGTTTGGGCCCCGAATGATGGATTACGGGAGCCATGGCGCTTTGTCTATATCGCTGGCGGCGAAGCTGCCGATAAGCTGGAGAATCCAGCCCGGGACGGCTCGACCTTCCTCCTGTTGGTAGCCAAGGAAGAGAATGATCCCCATAAGCAAGAAGAGGATTACGCCGCCGTATGCTGCTTGATCCAAAACTTTCAATTGTTGGCTAGAGCCAAGCCTTGGCAAGTACATCGCCTGCTTCCAGAGTGGATCTATAATCAGCAGCGATGCGAGGCATTTGGAATTCGTCCACAAGAACGAATTGTGGCAGTCTTGGAGCTTGGTCTTGGGAAAGATTCAATGAATTCAAACCTTACCCAAGCTCCGCAAGCCCTGAATATTAGACAACTTTAGGGGCCAGGTGAACAAGTGGGGCCACGCTCTGGCCTCCACCTCCTGGTTAGGAGATAAGCTAAGCTCCGCCCCAGCCCAAATGCTGAATTAGGTGCTCTTGATCCATAGGGCGAATTCGCTGCTCTTCTGTAATATTCTCATAGAGAATAGCTTCCTTTCCTGCCTGAGTAATCCATTCCCGCAAAGCGGCAATCCGCCCTTTATTAAAATCAATATACTGAAAATCCAACTGTCGCAAAGACTCCAGCCCCACCAAAGGTTCCAGATCCTTTGCCTTCACGGCTGAAGAAATCTCTCTTAATGTGAGCAGCTCCAGGTGCTGGGCCGTCCACAAATGCTCAATATTTCGCAACCCCTTCATATTGTCCAGTTCAAGCTGCTTTAAGTGCTCCAATCTGGAGAAGTCGAAGAGCTGCTCGACCTTGGGCAGCGCCAGATAAAGACAAGCTAGATGAGGTATTGAGGCCAGTACATCCAGCTCGGTTAAATGACGGATAGCCGCTAGTCTAAGAATGCGAATGGTTGAATCAAAGAGCGCATCCAGCGAACCTTCCAGAGTACAATCATGTATACTCAGATATTTCAGCCTGGGTAGCTGGCTAATAAAACTCAAATCATAGATCGGTACGCTTAGCAGCAGCGTATCCAGAGAGGTTACTTCGCCTACAGGCGAGAGATCAACGAACTTGCCCCGTAATGAAAGATACTCCAGCTCTTGATAATTCGTGAGAAAGCTCAAATCCTGGAGCTTCTTGCTATAGATTGAAAGGTACTTCATTCCCTTTAGCTGACCGAGTTCGTTCAAATCATAGCTATGATAGAGGTTCAACTGTAAGGCAGCAACATGTCGCAGTCCGGCCAACCGAGAGAGAAAAGACACGGAATAACGTTCCTTCATGTCTCTTGGACTAATCGATAGAATTAGGTCCGGGCGCTTGGCAAATACATGCTCATCCAATTTCAGCAAATCGTCAGAATGGTCGGCATCAACAACAAAATAGATAACTGCCCGTCTTCTGAGATGTTCGACGGCTTCATCCATTTTGTCCCTGGTCCAAGGAACACCACTCATCGAATTGATCCATATTTCTTCCATCCTTCTCCAACCCCTCTGCTACCCGATTTCCTGTTTTATTACCCACATTATAAACAACCGTCTATTACTGAATCAATGCCTACTATTTCACTCTATTGAACATTGAACATGACTAACCTTTGTAATTAAGTAACCTCCACAATAAAAAGCTCTTGAGTTCTTCCCAGGCAGGAAGCTCAAGAGCTCTTGTAATTCATATGTCTGGCGCTTCAACATACTCAAAATAATCAAAGTCAGCGGGCTTGCGGAAGCCCGTCAGGTCCTGGCAGCACAAACCGACGAAGGCACCGGTGAACCACCCTTCATGGCAGGCTTCATCAGACAAGGTGCTGGCATCCAGCACAGGCCCGATCGGCTGGAACGCCTGCTCGCCTTTCGTAGAGTAGGCAAACTGAAGCTGATCATGATCCACCTCCACGCGCAGCCAGATTCGCAGTGCATCGTCAGGTAAGGGAAGATAGCCGACAGGTGCAGTGTAACGATTGTTAACCGCGGATAGAATACTGATACAACGGCCTATATCTTCGTCATGGGTCACGTGTAAATAATAGTAATTCTGTGTATCGTAAAGGCAGATCAGACCCGCCAGGTGCTTGAAGCTCGTCGGCGTGAACTCCAGGCAGGTGGTAGCCGTGAATTTAAACTCCTGCCAACGCCGGGCAATCAGGCTTTGCCTGTATTTCGAGCCAAGTCCTTCCCTGCCATAAAGTCGCAGGTAGCCCTTCCGCTCCGCTAATGAATAAAACGTTGCATCCAGCGGCACACGCAGAGACTGAAAGTGTATATCCAGGATTTCACTGTCAAAGTCATCTCGGTAGGGGCGTTTGGAGGCAGGCTGAAGCGGAAGCCCTGGGCCCTCTACTTCCACGTCCGGCAACAGGGTACCATTCGACAAGCGAAGCCAGCCACCTTCGGTCCATTCCACCTTTTGCAGCGCCGTTTCGCGCCCCAAGGTGTACTTGCGCTCTCCCTTTTCCGTCCGGTTCTCCAGTGCCCGTCCGCAAAGATGAACCATATACCACTCACCTGTTTGCGTTTCTACAAGGTCACCATGTCCGGATTTTTGCAAGAGCAGGTCAGGGTGATCCCTGGATGTCATTAGCGAATTGCCGGAATAAGCTTCATAGGGTCCAAATAAATCCTTCGATCTCAAGATGGATTGTCCATGGCCCTCGCCTGTTCCCGTATCTGCTGCGAACAAGTAATAATACCCGTTGCGTTTGTAGATATGGGGCCCTTCCAGATAAATATCATCACTGGCATAAATGGTGACAGGCTCACCAATGACACGTTGCTCTTGCTGCGAATACTCCTGAAGGACGAGATGACCCTTGTAGCGCTTCATGACCCGATGATCCGTAACCATACTGACTATATACTTACGTCCATCATCGTCATGGAATAAGGATGGATCAAAGCCATAACTGTGCAGATATATCGGTTCTGACCATTCGCCGCGTATATCCGTCGCTGTTACGAGGAAGTTCGGTGTATCGTACATATTGACATAGAACGAATTCACAACCGTATAAAGTAAATAATAGACACCGTCATGGAAGGTCAAACACGGCGCCCACACGCCCTGGGAAGCTCCAACACCACGAAGATCCAGTTGAGACACCCGATTTAATGGGCGAGTAATCAATTCCCAATGGATCAGGTCCCTCGAATGATGAATTTGCACCCCAGGGAACCATTCAAAGGTTGAGGTGGCAATATAATAATCATCTTCCACACGGATGATGGATGGATCAGGATTAAAGCCCCTTAGAATCGGATTTTTAATCATACTTATGATGAGGTCCCCCTTCTCCTTGTTCTGTGTTTACCATATATGAAGGTCGTTGCCCTTTAATTTGAAGATGGCTTCCATAAAATAAAAGTCACCATAGATAATGGCATGATGATGGTTGGGAGAATGATAGGCTCCCGTCCCATACAGAAGAAAATGATCGGTACCCGGCGACCAATCCATTCTTGATTGGTCCAGCGTCCTCAATAGCTTCATCGCTGCGGTGATATAGGATCGGCTTTCATGGCCACCTACGGCCTTGGCAATTTCTATAAGCCCACATGCCGCAATGGCTGCGGCTGTATCATCCGCCAGAGCCGGCTCTTCCGGCTGCCGAAAATCAACAGGGATAATCCCATCCTCGGGAATATTCGCCATAAAATAATGGGCAACCCGCTTGGCGGTCTGCAAATAGGCATCCTTCCCCGTATGAAGATAGCTCATCATAAAGCCATAGAGAGCCCAGGTTTGGCCACGAGTCCAGGAAGATTCATCCCCGAACCCTTGCCCACCGTGTGCCCGGACCACCCCTCCGTTAAAAGGATCAAACTCGACGATATGATGTACTGAGCCATCCGGGCGAACGAAGGCCGTCATTGAGGTATCCGCATGCTTCATCGCAATCTGCATATAGCGGGGATCACCCGTTTCTTCCGTCGCCCAGTATAATAGCGGAATATTGAGCATGCAATCGATGATCGCCCAGCCCCTCGTATCCCCTTCCGCCAGATCATTCCAGGCCCGAATGAAGCTGCCAGCCACATTGAACCGACCCGCGAGCAAATTGGCTGCATGCAGCGCCCGCTTGCGAGACTCGGGATTCCCGGTAACTTTGTAGTTCGCTACGCTCGTAGGAAGCCACATGAAGCCAACATCGTGGTGAAGACCGTAATATTCCTTAAAGCATTGGTCCAGCTTGGCTTCCGACACTTCGGCAATCTCCTTGTATCTCTCCTGCCCGGTGGCCTGATACATCAGCCATAACATGCCGCCCCAGAAACCGTTCGTCCACCAGCAAATGCCGTCGGCTACATCGCCTGATGGGTTCACTTTCGCCCGATCATCATGCACGCCATTCACCGTGGTATAAGGAATTTTATCTCGCGAGCGTTCGCTGACCTGCTCCATCTTGGCGGTTAGCCTGGCGATTACCTCGTCTAACCACTGCTGCTGTGTAGCATTTAACAAAGAAGTTCACAGCCTTTCCTCCTGAATTAAGTGAACATATTCTTATCCTTTCGTTGCTCCGGAAGCCAGACCTTTGACAAAATACTTCTGCAAAAATATAAAAGCAAGGAGTACAGGAACCACGGACATCGTAGTCCCGGCAAAAATCATATCCCATCTTGAGGAGAACTCGCCGATATAACGATAGATTTCAACGACCATCGTCTTGGGTTCACCAGACGGCAGGACAAGCATCGGCATCAGAAAATCATTCCAGATACCGAGGCCGTTCAGGACGACCATACTCGCCGTCACCGGCCCCAGCAGAGGGAAGACGATGCCCCAGAAAATGCGCACCCGTGAGCACCCGTCAATCTGCGCGGCTTCCTCAATCTCCACAGGAATTCCTTTCACAAAACTGGTATACAGCAGACTGCCAAAGCCAACAGAACCAGCAACATAAATCAGAATAGGACCTAATAGACTCCCGTAAAGGCCTAGCAACTTGAGTTCCTTGAAGAGTGGAATCATATAAGCCTGGAACGGAATCATCATCCCTGCGAGAAAGTACAGAAAGATCAACCGGGTCCATTTGGTGTTTCTACGTTGAATGGCATAGCCAGCCATCGGAATAATGATGACCTGACCGACAATCGAGACCACAGTCAGAATAACGCTGTTACCAATCGCCTGCGGATAGTTCGTTTCTGTGAGCAGATACTTAAAGCTCTCCAGATAAAGCGATGTTGGCAAAGCCACGGCATCCCTCATAATCTCCGCGTTACTTTTGAAGGCCGACATGATGTTAAAGAAAATAGGGAAGAAAAACAAAATGCCCAGGATCAACGTGATTGCAAAAATCAGAATATCTCCTACCGTCTTACGTCTGCTCAGTGACATTACATCTCCACCTCCCTTTTCTGGAGGACTTTCACTTGGAACACCGTAATGATTAAAATGATAAAGAATAGGACCATTGCCAAAGCTGTCCCAAAGCCTTGTCGAAGCTCACCGAATCCAACCTTATAGATCAGATAAGTCAGGGTCTCCGTCTCAAAGCCAGGCCCCCCGTCCGTCATCACAGCAATCTGATCAAATATCTTGAGTGCACTGATCATAGATAAGACCATGCATACCGTCACCGAACCAGCCAATAGGGGAAACGTGATATGACGGAACTGCTGCAGGCTACTCGCCCCATCTATGCTGGCCGCTTCGTTTAATTCCTGTGGAATCCCCTGCAAGCCGGCCAGATAGATAATCATATAATAGCCCGCTCCCTTCCACACGGTAGACAAAAGAATGGAGAGCAGCGCATACCTGGGATCTCCCAGCCAATCCACCGTGATGGCTTCCAGGCCCATCTTGGATAGTATCCCGTTCACCACACCAAAGTTGTAATTGAGCATCATCGCCCAGACGAAGCCCATGACAATGCCGCTAAGCAAGGTGGGGAAGTAGAAAAGACTGCGGAATATTTTGCTAAACCATCGTACTTTATCAACCAGCATCGCCAGCAATATAGCCAGGATGTTCTCCAAAATGACCAGGCTGATCGTTAGAACCAACGTATTTTGTAACGCGTTACGGACACGTGGACTATTCCAGATTTCCACAAAGTTAGCCAGTCCAATAAAACGCACATCAGAGCTGATTCCATCCCACGACGTAAAGCTGTAATAAACGCTGCCCAGCGTCGGAACAATAACAAACAAGGTATATAGGATAAATGCCGGCAATATAAAGAACAGTGCATAAGTCGGCCATTTTTTCTTCTTTCTCAGCGAAGTATACGCCTTTGCCGACTGAACGACCGGTGCGCTCATGGTTGTCTCCCTCCTTTGAACCACTTACCTTCTTCATAGAAAAGGAACCCCCGAAGGAGGTTCCTGCGGTATGATGGTGCTTCTTACATCGCGTTGACTTTCACTTGATTGTCGTATTCCGTATCCGCTTGCTTCATATAATCCAGAACGTCACCATCCGTCACGACCAACTCCTGCAACAGCTTGTAGTACCAGTTGCGGAACTGCGGCGGAATTTGGTTCTCTCCCCACCAGTTATTAATGGCCAGGGATTTGTTGACATTCGGATCAGCCATCAATTCAAGCACGACTTGCATTTGCTCACTCGATTCATAAGTGACGGCCTCCTTCGTGGAAGGAATAGCGTTGATGCTGGCCAGGTACAGGGAGTAATTCTCGGGTTCAAAGAAGAAGCGAATGAATTCCTTGATGGCTTCCTGCTTATCCGCATCCTTGGACGCTTCTGCCGAGATGGACCAGCCCGCCGGAGATGGCAGACCGATGACGTTTAACTTGCCTTCCCGATCAGGAATGGCGTAGAAGCCAAATTCAAAGTTAGGATCAGCTTCCGCAATTTGCGTAAACATCCATGTTCCGGAGAACAACTGCGCTGCCTTCCCGGTAACCAGGAACGATGCCGTTTGATTATCGCCTGTGCTCAGCCAGCCTTTATCAACATAGTTCTGGAACAGCTGTTTATAATCGGTCATGGCTTGCACCACGTTGGCATCCGTGAAGCTTACTTCTTGCGCCGTACGTTTGGAGTTCCAATCCGGGTCATTCGCATAAACCTCATCTACCAGGAACTTGTTCACCCAGAAGCCCATGTGGAAAATATCTTTGCCGCCGACCACAAGTGGTGAAATGCCACTGGCCTTTAACTTCTCCTGAATCTCCAGGAACTCGTCATAGGTTGTTGGCAGCTCGGTAATACCCGCCGCTTCATAGGCCTTCTTGCTATATATAATGCCCTGCGGTGAATTAACCTGCATGGGGGCATTCCACACTTTACCCTCTACCTTCGGAGGATCGTTAAATAACTCTATTAAATCAGAGGGCAATTCGACGATTTTACCTGCATCTGCAAAGACTTCCGTATCCCGCATTTCCACGAGGTCGGGGAACTCGCCAACCGCATCCTTCGTTTTTAACCAGTCCAGGTAAGAGGCCGATGATGTTTCACTATAATCTTTGATCGTGATGTGCGAATTCTTCTCTGTGAATCGCTGAATCGTATCTGCAATGGCCTTTTTGGTGGCCGGATCGCCGGTAGCATAGCCAATCGTGAAGCTGACGGGCTGCTTCTCCTCTTCTTGCGAGGTAGTCGTGTTTCCACCCGTAGAGGGTTGATTGGCAGCAGTATTTGCATTGGAGCTCCCTCCACCACAGGCACTTAGTACCAGTGAAGCCCCCAGGATCAAGGCAGAACATGTCATCCATTTTTTTCTAGATATCAATGAAGTAACCTCCCTTTGACTTTGAATCGGTATCAACTACGATGTGCGCATCACCGCTTGGATGAAACCGCTTCCTTAATTCAAGATTAGCATTTGCCTACTTTCAGCGGAATGAAGTTTTTTTAGAGGCATGTGCGTCATTTTTAAGATACAAGCATAGACGAGACTTAATCCTCCGTCCGTGCTTCAAAGACTTCTGCCATTAAGGGGAAAGTCAGTACGATTGAAGTTCCGATATGCTCCAGGCTATTGATTACGATCCCGTATTCATCGCCAAAGACCGATTTGATTCGTTCGTGTACATTTTTGAGCCCGATATTTTTACTGGCAGTATGAGGATCATTTAGCGTAGCATTTAATCTGGTCAGCGTATCAGCACCCATCCCTGCCCCATCATCATATACAGTGATTACCAAATTCCGAGCATAGCGCTCCACGGTAATTCCTACAGAGCCTCGTCCTTTCTGACGTAATCCGTGATGAATGGCATTCTCCACAATCGGTTGCAGGGAGAGCTTAAGAATAGGCCAGTTGATATCAACGTCCGGAGCCACATGACAATGCAAATCAAATCGTTGGTCATAGCGAACCGAAATAATATAGAAGTAATCCTTGATATTATCCAATTCGCTTTGAATACTTACCTTCTCATCTCCATAATCAATCACATACTTCAATTGATTAGACAAAGATAAAATCATATCGGCCACTTCATGGTCGTCCTTATCTACCGCACTCATTCGGATAACCTCAAGCGTATTGTACAAGAAGTGCGGCCTGATCTGGCTTTTTAGCGCATTCAGTTCCGATTGCTTCTGCTTGATCTGTGCTACATAAGCTTCATCAATGTAAGTCTTCAATCGATCGACCATCCGGTTGAAGCTGTGGCTAAGTCTACCTAACTCGTCATTGCTGCTCACTTCCACATGAGTATTGAAATTCCCTGACTCGACCTTGTTCATTTGCCTCATTAATGTCAGAATCGGCGCAGACAATCTTCTCGAGAACAAGGTTCCCGTTACAATGAGTGCCAGCGCGCACAGCGCAATAGCTATAAATACGGTCATGCGAACCGACAGCAATTGCTGAAACAAGGAGGCCCGATGAATCCGTGCGGTAAGACTTCCGTTCAGGAACGGTATCGGTTCAGAGATGACGAGCATCCCGTGATCAGCCTTCACTACGTCTGTCTCCTCGGGGGAATCAGCTTCTCCTTGAATAGAGAAGTAGACATTGCCTTGGCCATCGAGTAAGTATAATTGATCTTGTTCCTGAAGGTTAAGCTCTTTGAAGAACTGCTCGAACAACCTCGCGTCCACATCGATAAACAACGTCCCGGCAATCCTCGGTTCAGCCGTCACTTTCCCCGAGATATCAATCAGGTTTCGGCCAATCGTAAATACCCTGCGGTTCGATGACAAATAGTAGGAATCGGAATGTGTCGGGAAGAGAGCCACCTTCGATGGCTCAAGACGCATCTGTGCTATCCATTGCTCATAAGGCAGCAATGCTTCATCCATCCCTCTATTAAACCTTTCCTGATCATAAACCTTGCCATCCTCTGCCCGGATAAAATACACGCTGCTGATATAATTATCACTGTAAAGAAGCGTTTTCAAGAAGGTGTGGATCGGAATATTGTTGATCTGTTCCAACTCGTTGACATTATGTAATTGGTTCTGGTTATAGCTTTCGATGAAGGTTTCGTATTTACCAGTGTACATCAGCTTGGAAAGTTCATTATATTCATTAAAAGTCGAATTCAAATTATAGCTCATATAGGTTACCATCTGCTGCAAATTCCCGGTCGTATACCGCTCTACATATTTCGTAAATGTATTGACGGAGAAGAGGCTTAAGGTGAACAGAGGAATTAACCCTACCAGAATAAAGGAGCCTGCAAATTTGACAAAAATACTATTGAATTTCTTCCTGCGGAACCCCATCATTCTGCCCCCTGTTCCGCCCTGGCGGACTGCCGGTATTCTTGGGGCAGCTTGCCGTACAGCTTCTTAAACATATCACTGAAATGTCTGGCGTTGTTATATCCAACTGCTTCGGCAATCTCATAAATCATCAGATCCGTGGTGAGCAGAAGTCCGATAGCGTGCTTCATCCGCTCCTCCGTCAGAACTTGCTTGAAATTCTTCCCTGTATGCTTCTTGAAGAAGCTACTGAAATAATATGGATTCATATAGATCATGGCGGCTATGGATTCTAAAGTGATATTCTCGGCGTAATGCTCCTCCATATACGCCTTCACTTTTGATAATTCAGCCACCTCCTTGTTGGCCAGCTTACTACTTATTTGCTCGAACATGTGATGAATCATAGTCATGAGTTCATCCATGGCACTCGTGAAGGTAGCATGACCCGTCAGCCTCTCCAGAAGGGAATCTTCTGCCCCCCGAGAGAATCGGGAATGGACGCCAAACTGCGTAAGCTCCTGCTCCAGTCTCAGCACTGTATTGTACATACTAGTGACGGCTAGTGACTTGTTCCCTTTGGCTTGACTAATCACCCCCATCCGAAGGCTGTCGGTCACCTCCTCAAGCAGCTTCTTATTCTGAGAACACAACGCCTTAATGATCTCTTCCTGTAATTCCGATAACACGGGCACTCCATCCGCTGTAGCTTCCTGTTCCATCTCTTCCGCGTTGATAATTTGATTGAGTCCAGTAAAATATTTGGTTTGCAGCGCTTTCAAGGCACTTCGATAAGATACATCCGCAAGCTCAATCCCGGACACGGCTTGCCCGACTCCTGCCGATAACTTCAGCTTGAGTAATGAGGTAATTTGTTCATGCAAGTTCCCGATGAGCCGTCTCGGTTCTTCGGGGTGTTCGAACTGAACCAGGATACCATAACGTCCATCCTTCACAAACATCAGACAGTTATTACAGCTATCGAGTGTTTCTTTCATAATATTATTCAGCGCAAAATGGACCAGCTTCCGTTCACGTTCTGCCCAGTGGGATTCTCCGCCTATTTCATCATCAATTTCTATGAGACAGATGCTCGTATAGCGACTTAGGGTGAACGCTCCCATGCGGATGAGTTCGTTGGCCGCTCGTTGATTTCCGTCCATCAGACTATCCAGGTATTCACTGATCGTTACCGTGCGATGCTTACGCTCATAATGATCAAGCCTTTCCTTGGTACGCTCTTCTTCGTTCTCCTCACGAATCATATCCACTGCCCGTCTTAAGACCGACTCCAAATGGGGCTTGCTCACCGGCTTGACCAGATAGTCCAGCGCCCCGTATTGTACAGCTTGCTGGGCGTATGCAAATTCCTGATAAGCGCTTATAAATATAACTTTTATCGGGC
This sequence comes from Paenibacillus sp. 1SOY10, assembly GCF_056836745.1. NCBI lineage: Bacteria > Bacillati > Bacillota > Bacilli > Caryophanales > Paenibacillaceae > Paenibacillus > Paenibacillus sp. 1SOY10. The sequence continues at coordinate 979,554 of NZ_JBXENK010000001.1, forward strand.
GCCCTTGCTCGTGAAGCTCCTTGATAATATCAATTCCGCTCAGGCCTGGCATACTGATATCACTGATAATCAGATCTGGCCTGCATTCCGGTATCAGCTCTCTTAACTCATGCCCGTCTTGAGCTTCACCCACAATGTTCAGCCCCAGCTCATCCCAGGGAATAAGTTTTTTCAATCCACGCAATATAACCGGTTCGTCATCCGCCAATAACACCCTCATGTATATGCCCCCCTTGCTTCAGCCACGATCTCATCATCTCATTTTACAGTCCTGCTAACCTTACAGTAACACAGGGCTTAGCAAAGCTTGATATCATTTTTTTAAGGAATAAGTCTGTTTTTTTCATAAAAAAAAGCTCCTGAATCCCACAAAAGGAATCCAGGAGCTTTGTAATGCGGTCGAGAGGACTCGAACCTCCACGGGGGTTAGCCCACACGGACCTGAACCGTGCGCGTCTGCCAATTCCGCCACGACCGCATATTTCGTTGTCGCCATCATCAAGAAATGCGGCAACGAAATATACATTACCATAAATTTCAGGAAAGTACAACTAGAGATTAACTTTAAGGCGCATCACCCTTTTACCCCGCCAACCGTCAGACCCTCAATGAAATACCGCTGGAAGAACAGAAATAGCAACAGAATAGGCAATATCGCCAGCACAGCCCCCGAGATTAGCGCTTCGTAATTATTCCCTAGCGGCGTCACGAAGGAAGCCAGCCCGATAGGAAGCGTAAATTGCTCCGTCGTTCGTAGTACAATTAACGGCCACAGAAAGTTGTTCCAGCTATTCATGGCCTGCAGGATCGTAATAGCACCAAACGCTGGAGCCATCAGGGGCACCATAATACGAAAATAAATGCCATACTCCGAGCAGCCATCCATTCTCCCTGCATCCATGAAATCCTTCGGTAGCCCCAGGACAAATTGACGGAAGAAGAAAATCGGCAAGGGAGCAACCACGAAGGGCAAAATCACTCCCCAGACCGTGTTGATCAGCTTGAGTGTGATGGTCAGCTTGTACAGTGGCAACAGAATGATCTCTACGGGAATCATCATGACGACCAGCGCCAGCGTGAAGATCAGCATCCGCCCTTTGAACCGATACATGCCAAGTCCATAGCCGACCATAGAGGATAACAAGAGACTGAGCAAGGTGAATAGCAACGTAATGATGAGACTGTTCTTATACCAGCCGAAATAGTTCGCTGCGGCCCCTTCACCCATGAAGATCGTTTTATAGTTATCCAGACTCATCAGAGGGACATCCAGCCGTACATTCAGGCCATATCTGAACAGCTCGGTCGCCGGCTTGAGCGAAGCCAGGAATAACGCATAGAGCGGAAAGAGCATCAAGATCGCGAGCAGGACAAAGAGCAGCAGCATCGCTAGGGAAGAGGCGTTGATTCGGCGTTTTTTACTAGCCCATAACCGCATATGCCTACTCCTCCTTCCTGAACATGCCGGTCAAGGCCAATTGCACCATGCTGACGATGAGGGTAATGGCTAACAGGGTCAGGCCAATGGCGGAGCCGAAGCCAAGATTAAAATACTGAAAACCTTGCTGATAAATATAACCAACCATCGTCAACCCGATATTTTGAGGAGATGGCTTCCCTGCCCAGAGCATATAGCTCTCGGTAAACATGGCATAGCCGCCATAGATTGTAATCGTCACTACATAAATGGTGATGGGTTTCAGCATGGGAATCGTGATGCTCCATAGTCTTCTCAGCTTACCCGCTCCGTCAATCTGGGCCGCCTCAACCAATTCACCGGGAATGCTCTGCAAGGCTGAGAGAAAATATAGCACATTGATGCCCAGCCACCGCCAGCCAGCTAACACGACCAACGCCACCATCCCCAAGCTGGAGCTATACAGCCATTTCTGGCTAGGAAGGCCAAACCAATGGAGTATTGTGTTTAATAGCGCTCCATCCAATTCTCCAAAGATCAATCGAAAGATGACGCCTGCTACCACGACCGAGGTCAAGGCCGGGATAAACAGTGTGGATCTGAAAAAATGACTGAACACCATTCTCTTGGAATTTAAAAGCACGGCCAGCAGCATGGGGACAGGAATGAGCAGCAGCAACGTCCACAAAGTATATCGGCTGCTGTTGTATAATGCCGCCCCGAAGTCCTCATTCCATAAAGCCCGGTAATTGTCCAGCCCTACAAATGATACCTCTCCGGGCAGCACCTCCTGAAAGCTCATCACCCCGGCACTAACTAGCGGATAGGCAAAAAACAGCACAAACGACAGAAGGAACGGAAATACAAATACGTAAGGGGCAATTTTCTGTGAATTGCCCCATTTTTTACGCGGCTCCTTCCGTATCTTCCCCGGATCCAGCTCTCTTTCTAGCTGCATGATTAGCCTCCTGCTCCCACTATTTCAAGCTGCTCTGAACATCCTTCAACACCTGAGCCGGCTCCTTCATGTTAATGAAGATTTCTGGCATCGCTTTGTTGCGAACGGCATCAAATACTTCCGGTGATCGCTCACGAATATGCACCGGTGCAATTTCATCCTTCACGCTAAGCAGTGTATCGAAGATATCATCCCCGAAATAATCCGTAAATTTGTTAGATTCCTTCATAGCTGGATCGCTCCATACATCGGTCCGAATTGGATCGAATCCAAGCTGCTTCCATACTTGCAAGTTGCCTTCTTTGGACAACTTGGCGTAGGTCAGGAACTCCTTCATCAGCTCCGGATTTTTGGCCTGATTGGTAATAGAGGTGGCCGTGCCGCCCATGCCTGCCGAACGATTGCCACCTTCCTCCCAGGCGGGCATCGGACGAATCATGATTTTGCCTGACAGGTCAGGGATATGATCGGTGAAGCGGTTCATGAACCAGAAGGGCATGAAGACGGAAGCCGCGCTCCCGGAATTCATATAACCGAAATATTCTTCTGTATCATGGCCAGCCCCGGGAGCTACCGCAGCGACTCCTTCCTTCACCAGCTTCTGAAAGAACTCCATCGTTTTGACATTAACCGGGGTATCAATCGTGACATTCCCATCGGCATCGACCTGATCGGAACCCTGCTGGCTGATCGCTGGCCACCAGGACCAGTTCCCATTGCCTTCAAACGTAATCATCGGCTTGCCCGTGCTTGCAAGCACTTGCTTCCCTGCACTCTCAAAATCAGCCCACGTTGCGATATCATCCGGATTAACTCCGGCTGCATCCAGAATCTCCTTGTTGTAATACATCACCGTGGCTCCAACATGATAGTCGATCCCATAATACGTATCCTCTTTGCTATAAATCTCCACTCTCGATTTAACAATATTACCTAGCTCAGGCTCGACGATGTCGTTCAGAGAAACAAGCTGTGGCGTGCCTTTCATAAAGTTCGGGAACTTGCTCTGCTCGATATCCACGAGATCCGGTGCTCCCACGCCCGACTGCAAGGCAACCAGAAGCTTGGTATGCATATCATCATAGGGAATCGTCGTCGCTTCAAGCTCGATGGCCTTATCAGGGTAAGCCTTATTCCAACTGTCCGCCATACTTTCATAGAACCGTTGATGCGCATCCACAAACGTCCAGAAGACTACCTTCTGTGCTTCGCCACCCGTGGCAGTACCATTGCCATCTGTCTTCGCGACGTTGCCTTCATTTTGCTTCGGCTCCGTCCCCGCCGAGGATGGATTATCTGTATTTGCTCCTCCGCAGCCGCTGAGCCCCATGACCATGATCAGCATCAACACCATTGCACCCATCAAAGCCTTCTTCATCAAGTTCTCCTCCTTGACTTCTAAATGCCGCGTTCGCCCCAATTATATTTTCTCAACATTGGAGTAAGCGCTTTAATTACATTAAAGCATGTTGTATTCTAATAAAAAACGGAGGTTTACAACCTGATTTTTAATAATCTCAACCTGCTTGGAGGGTAACCCGTGAACTCATCCATCTTGCATTTCATTTCTCCGCCCATTCCCTATTTCGTGGATTGCGGTCATGCTTCTTACGATGAAGGTGACCACCATATTAACCGCAACTGTATCGGCGTGTTCGACCTGATTGTTGTGATTAAGGGCATGCTTCCAGTGGCGGAGGACGGTCAGTGCTGGGAGGTGCATGAAGGGGAATTTCTGATCCTGCGTCCCGATGGACATCATTATGGCGCCGCTCCCTGCCAGGAGGAGACAAAGATCATCTGGATTCATTTCCAGACCTATGGCAGTTGGAACGAGTGTCTTTCGATGGATGATTGTCTGGAAGGGCAAGCCCAATTGATTGAAAATCATAAACAGAAAGCCTTCGTCAATCATGCGGATGTCTGCTCGATCTTCCTTCCCAAGCACAGGATAATCGCTCCCAAGGCCATGGAGGTACTCGACCTGTTCTTCGCCCAGGAGCATGAACCGCAATCCTTGCGTAACTGGAACAGGCAGGCCTCCTTTCAACGCTTCCTCCAGCATCTCGACCGTGATCTGGCCTCCCCTTCCGATGCCACGGCCATTCAATTAGCCGAACAAATCGAGCTCTTCATCCGCCACAATTACACCCGTAACATTACGAACTCCCTACTTAGAGATGAACTGAACTATCACCCGAATTATTTAGCCAAAAGTATGCTCAAGGCCTATGGAATGACACCTATCGCTTATTTGCAAAATTACCGAATCGAGCAGGCCAAGCGGTTACTGCTACAGACCTCCTGGTCCGTTGCCCGCATCGCTGACGAGGTTGGCTTCCACCATGTCTCCCACTTCTCCTCCTGCTTCTCGCGGAAGGAGGGGTTATCTCCAACCGGCTTCCGCAGCAAATTTATTCGGGAGCGTTAACCACGTTCGCAAGCCGCCCCATCCAGCTTATTCCATAAGCCATCCCCTTGATAAATACATCGAAACAGGAGTATGATAAGAACATAAGTTCGTATATTAAGGGGTGTTGATGCATGGCCGTTCCTGGTCTCAACGAAGATGATTTGGCCTTGATCAAGAGTGCGCTGCTGCTGGAATGCTTGCAACGCATATTTCAGCGGGATGCACGGGTTCTGGAGCAAAGTGGGGTACTCAAGAGTCCTGGCGTCTATGTTGATTTTATTCGGCACGGCGAGAGCCGGGCATCCGTTGTACTGGCGGAAATCCACGGTCAATTCCGGCAACGGAACATCGAGATTTACCGAATTAGCCAGGATGAGCACGGTATTCGGGCGGAATATCGTTGCCGGGGCTTCCATGGCAAGATGAACATCTTCTGGTCCGCGCTTCAGCAGGAGGTATCCGAGCGTATGCGCGCTTACCTGAGCGGCAGCGGGGAAGTCCCTGCCGGGTCCAGAGCCAAGCGCACATAGCGAAGGGAGCCTCCCTATCGGAGACTCCCTACTCACTTCGGCATAATTCTGCTTACGCCGATTTATTCGTTCAGACCTTCCAGAGAAGCCCGCGGCTCCCGGGAAGGCTGGTAAATATAATTACGATCCAGCTTGACTACGTTGCGGTTCGGTCTGCGAATCAGCACATGAGTATCATCCCAGGCTACGACTACGCCCCGAATATCATTACTCTCGATACCATCACGCACCACCCGCACCTTCTCGCCGGACAATCGATACTGATCCAACTGCTCGTCCGAAATCATGGAAAGTGACCTCCCAACTATCCAATCAAAAGACTCCGATGGTCAGACCAGGCGGAGTCTTTCTATACTGCATATTTACCACACTAGCGTTACTTACTTGTTGAACTTGCACTTGCACTTTTAACGCGAAGCATGTTCCTTACTATCATTAGTCTCAAACCAGAAATCAAGCACCTTGGCCGACATCACTCGTTGCTCCAGATACCCCACCTGTTGCGGACTGAACTCTTCCTTCCAGGGTACATCAAGCTCTTGGCACAGCCCTGCTATCGTTAATAATTCCGACCATGCGACATAGCGTTTGTACCAAAAAAACTGGGGATGTTCAAGCATATAGGGATAAAGGTCATCAAACTCCGTATGTTTACAATCCAGAGCACGTTCAAACGTAATCTTTGCCTCGGACAATTTCGTCAGAAAAAACGCTGCATCTACCGATAATTCTTTCCCCATTCTTTAAGCCTCCTCTCCCTAGTAATCCCCATTATAGCGAAAAAACGAAGGCCTGCAAAGGATTAACCGTAAATTGGCGGTTTTTCCTTTACTCCCTGTTGCTCAATCGGCAAACGTAATTTGTCCGCCCTCCAGCGAAGCAATCCGCGCCAAAGTCTCCAATCGAATTCCCTGATCCCGAATCGCCTGGGCTCCGGATTGAAAACATTTCTCCACAATAATGCCTGCTCCCACCAACTCGGCGCCAGCACGGCTAATAATCTTGATCAGCCCTCGTGCAGCATCGCCGTTGGCGATGATATCGTCGATGAACAGCACCTTGTCCGTGTCCGCAATGAATTCTCGTGACACCAGAATATCCGTAACGATCCCCTTCGTGAACGAAGGGACCCGCTCGCATAGCATGTCTGCCTCTGCCAGCAGCGTCTTCTTGCGCCGGGCAAAGACCAGTGGCACACCCAATTCATAAGCCGTTGCAAATGCCACGGCAATCCCTGACGACTCCACCGTTATAACTCGGGTAACGCCGCTGCCCGCAAAACGCTTGGCAAACTCTTTGCCCATTTGCATCGTAAGCTCAGGGTCTACCTGGTGATTGATTAATCCGTCCAATTTCAGTACCTGGTCCGAAACAATGACGCCTTGCTGGGCGATCTTTTGTTTTAATAACTCCATACCTTTTCCTCCAAAGATCATTTTTCTATAGCGAAAGCTCAGGCAAGTCAGAGTCCCTAAGCTTACTTCCTGCCGGACGGCTGGCTTGTTCAGCTATCGCTACAGGTTTTAAGTCATGTCCCGTTCCTGGACAACATACCTTGTACTATATATAGCACAAGAGCCGGGGGGAAAACCATGAAAAATACCGTGAAAATTTTGCAAATTGCCTTCACTTATATTGGCACCGTCGTTGGAGCAGGCTTTGCGACGGGACAAGAGATCCTGCAATTTTTCACCCTATACGGCAAATGGGGAGTATTGACCATCATGCTCTCAACGATCCTGTTCATCTGGTTGGGTACGAAAATGATGCTGCTCGCCCGCGACATCAAGGCCGTATCCTACGAGGACTTGAACCGCAAGCTGTTTGGCGAACGCATCGGCAGGACACTGAGCCTGTTCACTCTTATTGTCCTGATCGGCGTCAACAGCGTAATGCTGGCCGGGGCCGGCTCCGTCTTCATGGAGCATTTGGGACTTCATTATCAGACAGGCCTGTGGATTACACTAATCTGCACCTACTTGCTGCTGGGCAGAGGCATCCAGGGAGTCCTTCAGCTTAATTCCGTCGTGGTGCCGATGATGTTGCTCCTATCCCTGGCCATTATCTTCAATACAGCCGGATCACCGGGAGCAACTCGGTTTCTGACGCTGGACACCGATAGTACCATGGTAGCGGCCTGGGCCGCACCACTCATGTATTCGGCCTTCAACCTGTCGATGGCCCAGGCGGTGCTTGTTCCCATCGGTAGCCACACCGAGAACCGCCGGGTCATTGTCCTTGGCGGGGCGCTCGGAGGGGCGGGTGTCGGCTTTATGCTGATGGCGGGCCATTTTGCCTTATCGGCTTATATGCCAGGAATCGTCCAATACGAAATTCCTATGGGCAGCATTGCACAGCAGCTTGGAACCACCATTCAGCTTATTTATGTGCTGCTGATTTTCATGGAAATATTCAGTACCTTTGTGGCCGATGTATACGGCGTCACCCTGCAATTACAGCAACGCATCAAAGTTCCTCCCATGCTGATCTCCGTGACTATTTTATGCATCTGCTATATGACCAGCCAGTTTGGCTTCACTTCCCTGCTCACCGTACTGTATCCCGTCTTCGGTCTATTCAGCCTGTTCTGGGCGCTGATGCTTGGCCTGTACCGGAGAAGAGAGCCCTCACGGTCCTGACTGAAATGACTTATTATCCTTATAACCTGACGATGTGCGCCGTGGGCATTATCGCCTGAACTCGCCCCACTACATGCTCATGACAGGTCATCATGACAATCTGCTGGCGTTCGGACACCCCCTGCAGCACAGACAGTGCCCCTTCCAACCTGACGGCATCAAAGTTAACGAACAGGTCATCCAGTAACAGCGGCAAGCTGCTCCGCCCGGCTACCGCTCCGGATAAAGCCAGCCGCATGGCCAAATACAACTGCTCGGCCGTTCCCCGGCTTAACAAGGCACTATCCAGCGGCCCATGTACACGATGCTCAGCCATAAGTTCCTGGCTACCTATCTTCATAAATATCTTCTTATACACCCCGTCTGTCATCTGGGCGAAAAATTCTGAAGCTGCCTGCAACACAGCAGGCTGGCGCTCTTCCTCATATACCCGGCGAGTGCGTCCAATTAATTCATGGCACATCGCCATGACCGCATATTGATCCAGCACCTCGGTAAATCGCGCCTGCTGCTCGGCAAGCTGCTGCTGCAAATCCTCCTGACGGCACCGCAGCTCCAGGCTTTCCTGCTCCTGCAGCAGACGGCCCCGCTTCTCTTGAAGCTCCTCACCGTTACGCTCAGCCTGCTTCAAGGCTTGCTCGGCTGCTTCCCATTGCTGCGCCAGTTCGGTCTCATCCGCTCCTTGCAGCAATTGCTCCAGTTCGGCCGACCTGCGCTCATCCATCCCGGCGAACAATAACAGCTCGGACTGCCTTAGTTCGCGTTCCAACGCCTCTCGTCGTTCCATAGCCGCGCCCAGACTTAGAAACTCCTCGCCGGAACGAACCCCGGCTTCGGTTAAGAGCGCCTGCTTCGACTGCAGGACCTGCTGCACGCGATCCTCTAACCGCCGACCTTCTTCCATGGCCGACAGCAAGGTGGTCCCTAGCTGATCATAGTGTCGTTTGTGTTCAAGCTCCCGCTCCAATTGCTCTAGAGCCCGCGGCAATATATGTGTAGGTATGCTTTCTGGCTGGCCAGGCTGCTGCTCGTTATAGCCTGGTTCCTTGATATCATGGGCAGCCGCTTCCTCATCCTGCATGACTCCGGGCCAGATAATAGCACGGCATTCCCGTTCGAACCGCTCGTTCTGCGTCTGGAGCGCGGCGGCTTTCTCCGTCAGGGCATCATAACGGCCAAGCAGTTCCCGGCCTTGCTCCGCCAGCCTGAACACCTCCATGGCCGCCTCCGGTGACAAGCTCACCGATAACCGCCGCGCGGCAAGCCACTCTTCCCATTCGCTGGCAAGCTGACCGAAGGCCTCTTCTCGCCGGGCCAATTCACGCTCCATGGCCTGCAACTCGTCCTTAGCGGCTGTCATCTTGCCATGCGTTAGCTCCGCTTCGCTCTCCAGGGTCACATGCCGCTGCTCCCACAGCAGCCATTCCTCCATCAAGCGCCGCAACTGCCGCTCCTCCTCGTCCCAATTGACCGGGCCGTGCGGCTTTGCGTCAGCACGGGATGCTGCCCCGGAAGCGGCGGTGTACGGGTGGCGAATCAGCCGAGCGAACAGCTCGGCCAAGCCCGCCTCCACCCCGTCCTCCGCCGCGCCAGACCACCCGGTCCGGCTTCCGTCCGGGCGAGGGCCTGCTCCGCCGCTGCGCCCACGGGCAGCGGACCGCCCCTCGGCGGGGCGGTCCCGGAAGGCCAGGACGGCCAAATAGGCGTCCAGGCCGAGCAGCAGAGCGCCGGCAAACACGGCGCTCCACGGGGAATCCGCCGTCAGCCACAAGACGGCGGGCAAGCCCAGCGTCAGCGCGGAGCTGGCCGCCAGCAGGCGGCGGCTCAGGCCGCGCATTCGCGCTTGGGCGAGTGCCTCCACCTCGGCATCGCGCTGGTCCTGCTGCCGCGATGATGCCTGTCCGCGCCAGCGGTCGAGCGCTTCGCGCAGCTCGTTCCACAAGGCGCGGACCTCGCCGGGCTGCTGCGGCACGAGCATCGCGAATTGCTGCCGGCCTTGTGCGGCGCTATCTTGCAGCCGCGCGACCGCCGCCTCGTGCGCGGCCTCTGCACTCGCCGCCGCCCGCTCCAGCTTGTAGCGCTCGCTGCGCAGCAGCTCCATCTCCCGGTCATACGACGTGAACCGGGAGAGAAAGCGGCGAACGCTTTCCCGTTCGCCAACTGTCCCGGCGAAGTCGCGCAAATCCCGCGTCCGCCAATCCGGGTGAATGTTGCGCAGGCATTCACCCAATCTAACCTCAAGCTGGGCAGATTCCGCCTCCAGCTTGGTGAGCTCCGCTTGCCCGGCTTCATACGCCGGCAGGCGAGCCGCCAGTTGGCGCAGCACGGACTCCTGCGCCAGCACCTTCTCATCAGGAAGATGCCGGGCCTGCTCCGTGAGCAGGGTCTCCCGCCGCCGCGCCCATTCATTTTGCTCCAATTGCAGGTGCTCCCGCTGCGCTTGCAAGGCCTGCCACCGCATCACCCCTTGGCCGGGGAAGCGAGCAACCTCTGGCAAGGCCGTGAGCTCAGCCCGAATAGCCTCCCTGTGTAGCCAGTCGCCCCGGACGCTCACCGCCTTGTGCAGCCTGGTCGCTTCCAGACTTAGCCGCTTGCGCTCAGCCTCGATGTCGGCAAGCTGCCCTGCCAAGTCCTCCAGCTCCTCCAGCACGTCATTGTAACGCGGCAGCAGCGCTTTCGCTGCTTCAGCTTCGCGCTCCAGCCGCTCCAGTTCCTGAAGCAACCGAGCGATCTCCTGCGTCCGACCACGGGGACGGTACAGCTTGTCCATCTCCTGAACCAGCTTCTTCTCGCCACGCAGCACCCCCGTACCCCCGCCGATTCCGGCATGGAACAAATAACGGCTCAATTCGCCAGACTGCAAAGCGCCAACCTCCTGCAACTCCGTCAGCGACACCGCGAACAATTGCCTGAACATCGCCTTGGACATACCGCCTAGCAATTCCCGCTGCATCTGCTCCTGCGTGACCTCACGGACCTGCCCGTCTTCACCGCTACGGGTGATTCGCAAACGGTCTCCCCGCGTCCCCGGCAAATTCCGGCCTTCGGGTGGCTGGGCATAACGTTCGATCATCCAGCGGCTTCCGTCTTCCGACTGAAGCGTCAGCGCCCCCCCATGGACACCGCCTTGCAGCGGCTCATAACGCTCCACCGTCTGCGCGCGTGATGGAATACCAAACAACATGGCTCGCACGAAGCCAAGCAAGGTGCTTTTTCCCGCTTCATTTGGACCGTACAGCACCGTCACCTGGTCCGGAAGCTCGACATCCAGTCCATTCAGACGACCGAAGCCACTGATCTGCATCCGCTCCAGCTTCATGATGGCAGCCTCCCCTCTGGTTCTTCTTCCGCCAGCAAGGTGGCAGCCATCTCCTCGGCACGACGCAGCAAATCCGCCTTGTCCATCGTCCCGAGCTCTTTAAGCTGACGACGAATCTGGCGGTTCCCCTCCAGGGTCGCCAAGGCCTGCACAGCAATATCGTCTAGCAATTCCTCATCGCTGGATGCCTTGTCTCCCAGCCTGAGCAGCTCGCCTAGAAAGCTATCCTCGGACAGCAACTGCTCCCGGTCCAGTTCGGTTCCGGTCTCCACCCGCAAGCTCGCTGGCCAGACAATTCCCTCTGGCAGTAAGGACAACCCTGCGTGTGAGTCCAGTTCCGTCAGCCTTAGGCTCTCTTGACGGCGCAATTCCTGCAACAACTCCGTTGTCTCACCTTCCGATTGTAGCAATGTATGTAGTGGCCCCCGCCCGGTGAATACCAAGCGGACCACCGTAATTTTGCCAGCTTCCTCTTCCCGTAGCTCCTCGAGCCGTTCCTCCACCCGTGTCTTCCACGCCTCTTCGGTCTCCAGACCATCGATCGGGATTTGCATCTCCAGCCATAATATTTGCTCCAGCCTACGGAATAACAGCTCTGCCTCACCGTTGTCCTTGACATCAACGGTATAACAACCTTTGGGGCCAGTCTCCTTCAAGCTGCGCCCCTGAAGATTGCCAGGATAGACTACCCACGGAGCCTCGCACAAGATTTGCCGCTTGTGAATATGGCCCAGTGCCCAATAATCGTATCCTGAGGCCCGCAGATCAGCCAGAGAGCAAGGCGCATATGCATCATGCCCTTCCTGACCATCTACATTGGCATGTAGAAGGGCGATATGATACAGCGATGAGTCCGGCTGCCGATGATATTGCAAGGACAGATTATCACTCACCGCTGCGGTCTTGTATGAAATGCCAGTCACCACCGCCACAGGTTCACCGTCCCTGCGCCGGACAGCGGTGATGCTCTCGGCCTCGGCACCGAACTCCTTGACATGCGGGGGCAAGGCCAGTCGTAGACGCCTGCTGGATAAGGGATCGTGGTTGCCCCGAATGAAATACACCGGAATGCCATACTTCCCGAGCTTATCCCAGCCTTCTCTTAATCGAAGCTGTGCCCGCAGCGAGGAATCCGCCGCATCGTAAATATCTCCGCTAATGACGACGAAATCAACTTCTTCCTGGATAGCCAGTTCAATGAGGTGATCGAATGCCGCAAAGGTAGATTCCCTTAAATAGGCGCGCAGCCGATCCGGCACGCCGGACATCCCGGAGAACGGGGTGTCCAGATGCAGATCGGCCGCATGAAGGAAACGAAAATCATTCATTCTCAAAGACCTCTCCCTTATTTGAATTGCAGGTATAATGTCTTCAGTTCATGGACTACACGATTGAGTGAATATTGGGATTTGGCCTTCTCTGAACCACTGCGAGCCAGTTGATACCGATAGTCCGGATCGACGATGACCTTCTCCAGGGCCACAGCAAGTGCCACGGGGTCCTCCGGTGGCACCAGCAGCCCGTTCATTCCATCCTCAATCTGCTCGGCAATCCCTCCAGTGGCTGTACCGACCAGTGCCAGGCTGCAAAGAGCCGCCTCAGCAAATACGGACCCAAATGCCTCCGCCCGGGAAGGAAGTACGAAGATATCGAAAAAGGGCATGAATTCCTCCGGATGCAAGGTATAACCATAAAAAATAGTTTCATCATAAATCCCCAGCTTCTGTGCCAGTTGCTCCAATTCCTGACGGATCGGTCCGTCCCCGATAATATGCAGCACATAATTATGGCCACGCTTCTTTAACTCAGCGCAAGCATGGAACAGGGTATCCAGTCCCTTGGCAGGCACCAGACGGCAGACTGTAACCAGTTGAGCCACCTCATTCTCGTGAGGAACAGGCTTAAACCGCTTTTCGTCAAACCCGTTAGGGATAACGCCAATCAACTCAGGATGCTGCACATAAGGGGATAAATACTCGGCAAAGGACTGCGACACGGTAAACAACCGATCTGTGCGGTGCTCCAATTCCCCATACAATGAGGTCAGGAAGCGGTGCTCCGGCCCGTTCTCCTTGATCCGTCCGTTCAGAATCAACTCCCTCTCATAACTGGAGTGAATGCTTTGGACCAAGGGGGTTGCCGGGAATACCTCCTTCATCGCAAGTCCTGCAATGGGATGATGGGAATGAATCAGTTCATAAGGCTGTTTGATTCTGAGCTTCGTCCACCAGAGGTAATCACGGTAAGTCTGAACATACTTCTGAACGATGGGACTCTCTCCGTATTGCTGCCAATCGAAGGTATGAAATTCCACGTTGTCGCTTCCCTTCGAGCGAATCCGCTTCGGTAAGGAGAACAATTCCATCTCCCAATGGGGAGGGTTAAACCGGTCTTGCAGATGAGGAATCATCGAAGATACGCCCCCGGGCTGTTCCGGCGGGAAAAATAAAGCCTGCAGCAATTTCATAGAGGTTCTCCTTTGCTTGTCGTTCTAATTTGAACCAGGTTACACGCAACATTTGCTTCTTTTTCCATTATGCCATAGCCAGGGTGGAACATCCATTCCCCTTTTGAGAATAAAAAGCAATATGGTACACTGCTGAAGTAGAATTTGTAGCGGTCTTATATGGAAGGAGCTCTGATTATTCATGATTCATCCACCACTCCCGGAAGCCTTCAAGGAGGCTGTACAGGCCATGCTTGGCCCAGCGTCCGCGAAGGCTTTTCTGGATAGCTATAACGATTCCCGCACCTATGGGTTGCGGCTTAATACATTGAAGGTATCGCCAGGCTCCATAGCAGGGCGCAAGCTTACTGAACTGTTTGGCTTGCACGAGGTGCCTTGGTGCCCTGACGGATATTATTATGAAGAGTCGACAAGACCGGGACGACACCCCTATCATGCCGCCGGGCTGTACTATATTCAGGAGCCCTCCGCCATGTCGGCCGTTGAGCTACTGGACCCTCATCCGGGTGATACCGTGCTTGATTTGGCGGCGGCTCCCGGTGGCAAAACAACCCAGATTGCGGCCAAGCTGGCAGGGCAAGGCCTGCTGATCAGCAATGAAATCCACCCTCAACGGGCCAAAATACTGGCCGAGAACGTGGAGCGCCTTGGCATCCGCAATGCCATTGTCACCCAGGCCACACCTCAGGTCTTGTCGGCGCGGTTCCCGCTCGCCTTTGATCGAATTATGCTCGATGCCCCTTGCTCGGGGGAAGGCATGTTCCGTAAAGACCCGGATGCCATTGCCGAGTGGTCGCCAGATGCAGTGGAGTTATGCGCCACTCGTCAGTGGGATATTTTGCAGGACGCGGTAGCCATGCTGAAGCCGGGAGGACGTCTTGCCTACTCGACCTGCACCTTCAACCGCCGGGAGAACGAGGAGACGATCGCCCGGCTGCTCGCGGAGCACTCATACCTGCGCCTGATTGTGGAGAAGCGCGTGTGGCCGCATCTGGAGCAAGGCGAAGGTCACTACGTCGCCTTGCTCGAACGAATCATTGACGCACAGGAAGCCGGAGATAGCCACGGAGAACGTGCTGCTCTGCGCGTGAGCGTTCGTCGCGATAACACCCGCAGCTCGGTAGAGTCGGAAGCGTCAGGACGTATGGTTCGCGAGAAGAATGGAGGCAGCCGCAAGCACGGACGAGAGCAAGGCCGCGGGCCGCGCCAAAGCCGTAGTCACGGGCCTGCGGGTCGGGACACCGTCGCAGCCTGGGAGGCCTTCCGGGCCTGGGCTGCGGAGGATCTTCCCGCCTTCCAGCCTGAACAGGCGGTCAGCGGCACCCCGCTCTTGTTCGGCGAAGCGCTCTACCTGCTGCCGGCAAGCCGCAGCCTGTCGCTATCGCCGGAGCAACTCACCGGCCTGAAGGTCCCCCGCGCCGGACTTCATCTCGGCGACGTTCGCAAGGGCCGGTTCCAGCCCGCTCACGCGCTGGCGATGGCACTCAGCGCGCAGGAAGCGGCCTCGCGTCTATGGACGCTTAGCGAGGACTCTACCGCCGCAGACGCCTTTCTGCGCGGCGAGACCCTGGCGGTGCCGCCGGACTTGCGCGGCTGGCACCTGGTCACCATCGCCTGCGGCGATGACTACTTCCCGCTTGGCTGGGGCAAAGCCAGCAGCGGTCAACTCAAGAACCATCTGCCCAAGGGGCTGCGCTTATCGGGCGCCTCAACCTGGTCCAAGCCATAAGAAAATTCGGCTTGCCACAAGACTAACTGGAAAAGTTCCCGTTTACTGCTTCTGACTCCATATAGCTTGGAACGGATTCCCAACTGGAATTTCTCCTGTTAGTTTTAATCCATTTTAGAACCAGCCCCGCCCGTTTTCCCCCTCACCCGCTAAAAGCCCGGACCAAGAATAGCCGGGCGGCATACAATGCGGTATCTCGTGAAATACGGGAACCCTATCCTGATGTAAGGGAGGAATAACAATGGGTGAAATCTATGGAGGTGGCTTCACTTCAACCGGAGCCATTCTGGTGCTGTTCATCTTGCTCGTTATCATTTCCCGCGCCATTCTGGTCTAACGGAATGCCTTCGAGAGCGGATAGAATCCTTCGGGATTCTTCCGCTCATTTTTTTGAGCCTGGCGCAAACTCGTAAAGCAAAGAAGAAGCCTGCAAAACCCACTGTATTGTGGTTTTGCAGGCTTCTTCGTTTTTGCTTGGGAGCGTTATCCCTGTTTCTCTTTCTGCTACAACCCTTTTTCGTTATCTCGACAGTAAATTGTACAAGATTTGTGCGGCCTGTGCACGAGTCGATAATTGCTGTGGATTCAACTTGCCTTCACTACCTGTTATTACCCCTGCCGCAAGCAAAGCCTGGAATGCAGGTTTGGCATAATCTGCGATTTGATCGGCATCGCTATATTGGTCCAGATTGCCCGATGCTGTTCCCGGCGTACCGGCTGGAAGCTTACCCAGAGCCTCCAGGGCACGATGCAGCAATGCTAGCAAATCCTGACGCGATAGATCTGCTTCCGGAGCAAAGCGGTTGTCCCCCGCTCCTCCGGCAATCCCCAGCTTCTTGGCAGCAGCCAGATAACCACTGTAATAAGCATCTCCCGCATCAGCGAAGTTATCTGCTCCTTCGGCTTCCGGCGCAATGCCATAAGCCTTCAGGAGCAAGACCACGAATTGGCCCCGGCTCAGCTTGGCATTAGGACTGAAGTGTTCATTATCCGTTCCTGACGCAATATTGCGGGAGGTAAGGAATTCGACTGCCGGGTAATACCATGCATCCGCAGCGACATCGACAAATTCACCTGAACGAATTGTTAATTGGATCGCCTGACCCGGAGCATAAGAGATGGCAGTTGCTCCGTCCTTGGTTGTTGGACCTTGGTATCCCGGTTTAGCCGCATAACGAATTTCATACGTTCCCGGCGTCAATCCGGTGATTGAGGAGCCGGTAGCCTTGGTGAACTCCGCTTCTCCCAACAATCTGTATTCCAGAGCTGCCGATGTTCCGGTAATTTGGCCGTCCGCACTCTCCTTGGAGCTGGCCTTCACAGCCTGCACCCCTGATGGTGTAGCTTCCAGTCTGCTATACAAAGCCTCCAGTGCTTTGGCGAAGTTCTGATATCTTGCCCCTACCGGGAACTCCTCGCCTTCCTTCGTATAGTCTGGTTGAATATTCGTCCAGGAGTACATCAGTTCGATATGTCCAAGAATGGGCGCCCGGTTGCCATCCGCATCCTTATTGTCCTTGTTGTAGACAAACAGGTAGGGGACCTGGAGTCGGTCACCGGAGATGACTTTCCCGGCACTATTTGTATAATCAATCGTCCGCGGTTCCTCTGCGGAATTATTTTGCGTAATAATATTCGTCAGATAAGTGTTAACCAAGTCTACATACAATTTGGCATACGGGTGATCGGTAGTACGGATTTGCAGGTCCTCGGTATTGTGAGGATTCTCCCCTCGCGGCCCACCTGTATTATTATGAGGCTCGGCTACCTTAAGACCTCCATCGAGCTTCGTATCGAAGAAATACACTTTACGGCTTCCATGGCTCGCAGCATAGTCATTGATATATTTGATGACCGCTTGCGTATTCGGGCACCATGAGCCTCCCCACAGGATGACCGAGTTACCTTCATGCTCCAGAATTTGACGCAATTGGTGGTAGGTCACATGCTCGTAGATTAAATCCTCATCTGTTTCCTCGAAAATAATCTGGCCGGCATTCTCTCCCGCATAATTCCGGTTAAATGCCTCCTTGATATAATCAGATTCATTGATTGTCACATAATTTGAAGCTGATCCAAGCACTTCCTTGACCGCTTCCTTATATGCCGTTATTTTCGTGGTATCCACCGCTCCGTTAGTCAGGAAATCCTCCCAAACCTTCGGCTCGTTCAAGTAAGCAACCACCGGGGCCGGCTTCCCATCCTCCCCTTTGCGATCCTTGTTGTAAACAAACAGGAACGGGGAATTGATCTTATCTACGGCAACCACAGATCCGTCTTCCTTCGTATAGCTGACGCTATTATCCGAAGTACGCTGATCATACAGACTTAAATTTTTCAAATATTTATGGACGAGGTCTACATACTTGTAAGCGAAGGCATTGCCTGTATCGGCAATATCCAGACTCGCTCCATCCAGCTTGGTATCAAAATTGTAGATGGTCTTGATTCCCTGCTCCTTGGCAACTTCATTGATTAAGCCAATGGTTGCCTGCGTCTGCTCGCTCCAGGCTCCTCCGATCAACACGGCGAAGTTACCCTCGCTCTCAAATACATAAGCAATGTCCTCATAGGTGGCCGTTTTGAAGACTGGATTAGAGTCATTCAGACGAGGATATACTTGGGCGAAATAATTAAAATCATTTGTAGGCGTCACCACGCTGGCTTGACTACCGGAGGCAGCACCTGCAACGCCGGAGAAAGCAAGTGGTACCACCAATAGGAATGCCAATAACCATGCCGTCGTTCTCTGAATTTGCGTATATTTGTTCATATATTCCCCTCATTCTCTCCCAATAATTTAACTATTACTTATTAACTTTGACTTGAAGCAGGATCAGCAATCTTCATCTGAATTTGAAGAGGTCGATGGAGAAGCTGGAGCCGGCGTTGGAGCGGCCGGTGCTGTTGCCGGGGCTGGCGTTTCCGCCTGTGCCGCTGCTGGAGCTTTAGGAGAACTAGCCGGAGCAGAGCCTGTCGCCTCGGTTGCCTTAGGGCTTGCTGATGCCTTTGGCTGTTCCTTAGTTACTTCCGGAGTTGGAGCTTTGATCTGCTCCTGTTTGTCGGTCACGGACGAGATGGGGGTTGCAGCCTCCTTCGTCTTGGTCGGCTCCGAGGCTTTGGCAGGAGAGCTAGCTGGCGCCGCAGCCGTCTTCTCCGCATTATTGCTTACCGTCTTAGTGCTGCTTGGTGCGGTAGCCACCGGACTGGTCTTGGCCGCTGCGGTCTTGC
This sequence comes from Paenibacillus sp. 1SOY10, assembly GCF_056836745.1. Classification (NCBI taxonomy): domain Bacteria; kingdom Bacillati; phylum Bacillota; class Bacilli; order Caryophanales; family Paenibacillaceae; genus Paenibacillus; species Paenibacillus sp. 1SOY10. The sequence goes on from NZ_JBXENK010000001.1 coordinate 998,257, forward strand.
TCTCTTTGGCCGATGCAGTAGGCTGAGTCGCATTTTCTACTGTCGCAGCAGTCTGGTCTGCCTGAGTCTTCTCCTGCAACGATGTTGCCACTGAAGCTTTCGGAGCTTCTGCTTGCCCTGCTTGCTGCTGTGCCTCCTGCTCCTGCTTGCCTGTTGTCTCGTTAGTAGAAGTAGCCAGTTCAGTCTGCTGCTTGTCTTCGACTTCTTCCACCGCCTTGCCGTCTTGTTCAGCCGATAAGTTGGACTCCACGCTCTGCTCTGGGGGGTTCGATCTGGTCGCCTCTCCCTCACGGACATATTTATTGGCGGATACCGCCGCAAAAGTTACTGCTGAGAATAAGAACGCCGAAGTAATGAGAAGTATCGCGGTCTTTTTCATTAGGTCACCTTTCCTTTCGGTTATGTAACTACTCACTTCATCACTGGTACTTGCTCTGTGAATTCCTCTTCCTTGATGGTCTTCCCCCGCTTCGCCTGCCATTTTTCGGATAATAAAAAAAGACTCAATAAGCGCTGTTAAGCGCCCATTGAATCTCTGGCTGTCCAGTAGATCAATTCTTATCTATCCGTGTGCAGTTGATGCTATAGGCTGAGCTACCAATCAACCCATATTCATTGTAATCCCATCTTAAGACTAGGAATTAATTATGTCAATGGTTATTTTCCTCCCGCTTTTGTATGCCCATGTGCCCATAACAAAAAGGACCGGAGCTCTTATCCCCCGATCCTATGGCTACTTGTCTCTTCGTTTCCTTACCGAAGCTGCTCTTCAAGACAATACCTTTGCAATGCCAGCTTTACGCCTTCCTCATTGTTGGAAGCCGTAACAGCATCCGCCGCGGCCTTCACTTCGAGCGGAGAATTATCCATCGCAACGCCTAAGCCAGCATAGGTAAGCATCGTCAAATCATTATAGTAATTACCGATAGCCATCACTTGCTCGGCCGGGATACCCCGCTTTTCCGCTAACTTCTGCAACGCCGCCCCCTTCGAGGCCTCCCTATTCATCAAATCGATGAAAAAATCGCCGCTGCGCAGCATGTTAAATTCCTGTGTCCACAGGCTCCACTCCGAATAGATACGGTCCAGTTCATCCATGCGTCCTGCAATCGTGAATTTCACGATCGGGTCCTCTAACTGCTCCCAGAGCGGCAGCTCCTGCGGGGCATCTATCATAAATTGACGGTACAAAGCCAGCGCATCCTGACTTAATCCGGCCGCATTCTCAACGAATACGCCAAAGGTCGTATTTATATCAAAATGTACATTATGCTTGCGGCAGTAATCCATATAAGGCTCTAGTCCGAATGGATTCATCGCAAATTGATGAACGATCTCCTGAGTCCCCACATCCACCGTAGCCGCTCCATTATGAGTAATGACATAACCATCCAGCCCTAATTGCTCCATATAAGGAATCGAGCTTCCCGGAGCACGCCCGGTACACAGCACAAACTCTGTACCTTGGGCAGCGATGGCCCGTATGGTCTCCACTGTACCTGGTGATAACTCATGGTCATCGTTAATCAGCGTTCCGTCCACATCCAAAGCGATCAGTTTGTATTTCATCTCCACGGTCTCCTTAGGTGTATTTGGATAATCTCTTCTATCTCTTACTACAACCCTATCAAAGCCGCTCATTTCCCGCAAGGATATCCTTCGCAACCCTTTTATAAGTACGCAACGCCTCGATCTCCTCCGCAGTTAATTCCCGAAAGTCTCCCAGGGGCAAGGTCTCATCCAGCACAAGTGGTCCCATCGACAAGCGCTTCAGATAAGTCACCTGCGAGCCTACCGCTTCGAACATTCGCTTGACCTGATGGAATTTCCCCTCCGAAATGGTTAGGCGAATTCGCGAACTCCGTACGCCATCCCCGGCTATACTATGCTCCAATACCTCCAGTTCGGCAGGCAAAGTCATATAACCATCGTCCAGCGTAACGCCTTGACGAAAGCGTATCGCCTCCGAGTCCCCAACATGTCCGAGCACGTGAGCCTCATACGTTTTGGGTACATGCTTGCGGGGAGATAACAGATCATGGGCCAATTGCCCATCATTCGTTAATAACAACAATCCTTCCGTATCCTTGTCAAGCCGTCCGACGGGAAAAGGAGAAAACACTTGAAAGTCCACCGGTAACAAGTCCAGCACCGTGCGGTCCCGCGCATCCTCTGTAGCCGAGATTACTCCCGGCGGCTTGTGCAGCATCAGATAGACAAATTCACGGTAGAAAATCCGTTCTCCGTCCAGTTCAATGACGTCCGCAATGGGATCGCATTGGAGTCCGCTATCCTTCACCACCTTGCCTCCGCAAGTGACTCGGCCTTGCTTGACTAACTTCTTAAGCTCCGACCTGGTACCATAACCAAGGTGCGCCAAAATTTTATCCAATCGTTGCGTCTTCTTACCGCTACTCATGCTTACGTCCACCTCCACCCGGCAGGATATTCATTCTTAAGCAGTCCATCCTGCCATTTACTCCAACCCAGCGAGTATCCGTCCACAGCAACCAATGTATAACCTTTAAGGCTAGCTCCCTCACGGCATTGAATCCGCTGCGCCTCCACCGTGAGCGTCTCTCCCTTCAAGTAGCGTATCGCCTCGCCCGTCTCTCCCGAGAGATGGAGAACCCGCAACGCTTCCTCAGGGCGTAATGCCGTAGCCAGCGGATGGCCCGGAATAAAGCGCCCATTCTTCGCCGTACCGACATACCAGCCTGGTCTGACTACCTTCAGTCCGTCAAGACGCTCCTTGGTCAGCGGGGACAGATACACATTTCCTCCATATAATAAAGGTTCTCCCATTAACGGTACAGCAAGCTGCTCCCGGGCAAACCTGTGCCAGCTCTCCAGCACTTCCTGTTCATCCACTTGGTGGCGATCGCTCCCGTCTTGTGCGCCGGCCGCATGCCGCGACCGGCGCACAGGACGGGGCGTTCTTCTCCCCCGAGTGTTTACCGGTACCTCTTCCGAGGTATTCATCATCTTCTCTGCCGTAATCGGCCATTCTCTTCCTTCTATCCGCTCCAGCACCGCGAAGAAGTGTCCCTCGCCTGCTACTTGATGTGGCCACAGCCGACCGCAGTCCGCAATCTGCCTGACCACATCAGGCGGGAAGGCTTGTCCATTCTCCTGTCTTCCCAGCCACTCCGGCCGTCCCGGCGCAATCCCGTTGTCTCTGGCCAGAGGAACCACTTGGAACTCCGGGTGGGAGAGCAAGAATTCCGCGATCATCATCTCGTCCTCTTCCGGGGCGAACGTACAAGTGGAATAGACGATTCGGCCACCCGGAGCCAGCATCGCAGCCGCCGAGCTTAGAATCTCCCGCTGCATGGCGGCATACTTCAGGGTCCAGTCTGGCTCCCACAAGCGAGCCATATCCTCATCCTTGCGGAACATCCCTTCTCCCGAGCAAGGAGCATCGATCAGAATTTTATCGAAGAAATAGGGGAAGGACTCGGCAATTCGCTCCGGTGACTCGTTTAGCACCACCGCATTCCGCACCCCGCAGAGCTCTATATTTTTAGCCAACGCTTTCGTGCGCTCCGCATGGATATCATTGGTTACAAGCAAGCCCGTTCCTTGCAGCTTACCGGCAATTTGCGTGGATTTCCCACCTGGAGCCGCACACAAATCCAGTACCCGCTCTCCGCTTGTAACCGCCAATAGCTCCACCGGCGCCATAGCGCTGGGCTCTTGTATATAATACAGTCCTGCATGATAATAAGGATGCTTCCCGGGCTTGATTGTCTCATCCACATAGTAGCCCGTTTCACACCAAGGGATCTCCCTTAATTCATAAGGAACTCGCTCCCGGAATGCCGCCTCTTCAATCTTAAGCGTGTTTATGCGTATTCCAGCGTAGCGCGGCTCCTCGTAAGAGGCAAGGAAGGCAGCAAATTCCTCCCCCAGCAGCTCCCGCATTCGCTCTATAAAAACAATCGGCAGTTGTATCGCCATATGTGTACCATCCAATCTGTGCAGACTAAATAAAACAATGCTATTGTACCATAGCAACCCCTGACAAGGCATGGGTGATTTTCATGAAAAAACCCGCCTCCCCGAGTCAGGAAAGACGAGTCATTATTCGCTTAGTGGTCCTGCTTTTCTTTGCTCCAGCTTGTAGAGCCGCTCCGCATGCTTGGGCCCGCGCTGAGGCTTCTGCTGCTGCGGATGGTTAGGAGCAATTTGCGTAGCAGCTTGATTCACAGCCTCGGCCAGCTCTGCATCCAGCACCCTAATCGTTAAGTCATAATATTTGAAAGGCGAGTCCGCCTCATCCGCAAGCTGCTGCACATACAGCACCGTATCCTGGCGCAAGCGCCCCAGGTCGATGCCAAGCACATGCTCGGGATAGGGCCCCAGGCGTTCCAAGGCAGATACTAACATCTTCTTGGCACCAAGCCGATTGCCTCGCCGCGCATGGAACAACCCAACAGCCACTTGAAGTAAACCTTTATATAGCGGATCGTAGTTCTGTTCCAGCCACAGCTCCTCAAGCACCTCATGGCATTCGAAGTAATCCCGGTCCCGATTGAAATATACAAGATACGCCACATAAAGCGGCTCATAGCTCATCGCCGGGCTCCTCCACCTTCTTGTATTGCTTGATTAGCCCCTTGACGCCCACCAGCAAATCCTTGATGCCTTCAAAGTCCTTCACTTCCCACAATTCATTGAATCGGCGCTGGGCATCGATGGCCTCCGAGACCAAGTGGTAGAAATAAAGCTGGTGAATAGCCGCAAGCAGCGACGACACAATGTTGGCATCGTCCTCGAAGCTCTTCTGCGCGATCAAGATTTCCTGGCGGATGCTGGACATTTCATTATCGAGTACAAAAGCAGCTTCTCCCGCCTTCTTCAGCCGTTTGCGCATTTCGTCCGGCAAGCTCTCCCGATATTTATAGTTCAGGGAATGCTCAATGGTAGCCCAGAAATTCATCGCCAACGTGCGAATTTGGATTTCGGCCAGAACTACCTTTTGTCCAAGCGCGGTTTGTACCGGATACTCGACAATCATATGGAAGCTGCGATAACCGCTCTCCTTGAAATTCGTAATATAGTCCTTCTCGTACAACACATTGAGGTCCTTGCGCATGCGAATATATTCTGCCACCCGGCGAATATCCTCCACAAACTGGCACATGATGCGAATGCCCGCGATATCCTCGATGCCGGTCTCCAGATCATCAAGCGATACATCCAGCCGCTTGGCCTTGTCAAGAATGCTGGATATCTTCTTGACCCTGCCGGTTACGAATTCTATCGGGGCGTACTCTTCCCGTTTCTTCAACTCGGAGCGCATCGTTTTAAATTTAACCTTCAACTCTTCAACGGCTTGTTCGTACGGAAGCAAAAATGTTTTCCAATCCCTACTATCCATCCCTGTGCCTCCTGTCATTATACGCAGGCTAAAAAAGCCCGTTAACGGTGCGATGCTCCTATCGCCTCGGAGATATGCTTGAACCCGTCGCGCCGCAGCAGCTCTTGAAGCCCGCGATGGAGCTTGCGATTAACTTCCGGTCCTTCATAGATCATCGCCGTATATATTTCTACCAGACTTGCGCCGGCGCGAATTTTCTCGTAGGCGTCCTCAGCAGTAAAGATTCCGCCGGAGCCGATGATCGGCAAGTTACCGCCCGTTTGCCTGTAGACCCTGGAGATGATCTCCGTTGATCTGGCCGCTAGCGGACGGCCGCTGAGTCCCCCGGTCTCTTTAGCATTCTGATGACTTATGCCTTCGCGGGACAGCGTCGTATTTGTAGCAATTAGTCCGGATACCCCGCTGCGTTGAATGGTATCGACCATGAATTCCAATTCATCGTCGCTCACATCGGGAGCAATCTTGACCAGCACCGCCTTAGCACTGCCATGGCGTTTGGCTTCCTCACCCATCTGACGAACCACCGCCGCCAGCAAGGAAGCCAGTTCGCTGCCATGCTGCAATTTACGCAAATCCGGCGTATTCGGTGAACTGATGTTCACGACGAAGAAGTCCGCGTAAGGATACAAAGCGGAGATACACTTCTCATAATCCTGAAAAGCCTGCTCATTAGGCGTAACCTTGTTCTTGCCGATGTTAACCGCAACCGGGATCGGACGCGACTTAAGCGCTTGAAGCCGCCCCGCCATCGCCTCAGCTCCCTCATTGTTGAATCCCATTCGATTAATCAATGCCTCATCAGGCGGAAGTCTGAATAGCCGGGGCTGTTCATTGCCGGGTTGACCTACCGGGGTTACGGTTCCGACCTCCATGAAGCCAAACCCTACCGCGGAAAATCCGGGTACCGCATCAGCATTTTTATCAAGACCGGCAGCGAGACCCACCGGAGAAGGAAAGTGTAGTCCAAATAAATCCATAGCCAGTTCCGGCGTTTCCTGCACACCGTACATTCCGCGCAACAGGGATACTCCACCAGGAATGCGGCCAGCAGTATGTAATCCGTCAATAACCAGATGATGCGCTTTTTCCGGGTCCATCCGGAAGAATAGCGGCTTTCCTAATAAGCGATATAACACGTCTTCTCGTTCAACTCCGTTCCCTGCACTTGCCTTATTTTACTATTACCAGTTTAGCTGTTTCTGCTTCAAAAGAAAAGTTTAACCTCCCGGCAAAGCAAATCACCAAATCCAGGGATGGTATTCCAAAATGAAAGCAGTTACAATATAAGGAAAGAGAGGGGAATGCAATATGTCGACAAAACGTAAACCACCTACACTCCAGCACAAAAAGGACGAGGTCAACAAAAGGGCGCTAATCTGGTCCATGTCCATTATCGGCGTCCTGATTGTTGCAACCGTCGTCCTTCTGCTTGTCACCTAAGTTCCGCTAGCTAATCCAACCAACGGTAAATACGGTGGGGATTGGTCTGATCCTGTCTGTGCCCCAGGGCAAATCGCTCCTTCGGGACGCTCTCCAGTGTCGGCAAAATCCCCTTTCCGATCGTCACCTTCGTTCCCTTCGCCACCAGATCAAATAACTCCTCTACATCCTTCTTAGTCATCCGTATGCATCCCAGCGACTCATCCTTGCCGATACTATCCGGCTCATTCGTCCCATGTATCGCATAATTGGTATCTGACAGTTGCATGCCCCTGCTGCCAAATTCTCCGTTATCTCTACCGTTCGGATTCACAACCTTCTCCGAGATGGCATAGGTGCCCTCTGGCGTACGTTCTCCACCCAAGCCCACCGTATAGCTGCGAATTAGCTTATCACCGCTGACAACAGCTAATTTGTAATTGTCCGTATCGACTATAATCTCAAGCGGCTCGCTGAAATACGGGGGCTGCCCGGGAGCCATACCGCTTGCCAATATTGCTGAAGCTTCTTCGGCTGTCTCCGGTTGTCCTTCCCCGGAAGCGGGTCCTTCAAGCTGGGCTAGCAGCGGCTCGAAGGCTTGCTCCATCACTTCATCTGTGCCGGCAATCCAATTGTTAGGATAAGAACCGGCCAAGGTCTTCAGACTTTCCGGCCACTGCCCCTTCGCCTGCTTGTAATGAAGCATGGCTGACCTTAGCACGCCTAGCGATTCCTGCTCCGGAATCCATGTCGCTGCGGCAGCCTGTAGGTTCGACGGGTCTGGCGGCGTACAGAGACAAGCCTCCCGGTCATAGGACTGAAGCGTCGTCTGACCACTTCCCGCATCCTCCTCCAAAGCGACGACAACCGGCATCTCCTTGGTCCATACCAGATAGTTCTCTAGCGGCTCCATGCCAAGCACCACCGCATAAGGCAAGCTCATACCGATTTGCTGCTGCAGAGCCAGCAGGCTGGATAATCCAGCCTGTTGTCGCTGGTCACTGCCTCCTCCATATCCCGTGGCGGTGAATACCGGCCCACGGATAACGACCGGTGGAGCAGGCGGCTCGTCCGGTTCAGGCGGATCCTCTACGTTGGGCGGCACCTCAACTGGAACTTCTGCCGCCGGAGGAGAGACCGGAGCCTGAACTACCTGCTCATCTCCCGGCGCATGTGCAGACGGGATATGTATCAGCAACAGCAAGAGCAGGGCTAAAGCCAGCTTGCGCACAAACCCGCTACGCTTCTGCCGCCGATGCTTCTCCTCCGCCAGTCCCGCCTCATATCCCGGCAAGACTTCTTCTGGCGAGGGCATCTTGCTGGCTTCAAAGGCTTCATAGATATTGCCAGCTTGAATATAGCAATAATGCGCCTTCCCTTCCTGACCACTTGCTTCATATTCCTTGCCTAGCAGATACCAGGCCATTTTATTGTTAGGATGGTCCTCCACATATTTCTTAAGGTAAGCCAAATCCCCCATAATTCCCTCCATCATGAAGCTATGCAAAATGAACTCCGTTAGGTATTATATCGGCAAATCACCAAGCGTTGCTGATCTAAATCGCCGGGAAATGCCCATTTTGCTACTTATGACCTAATTGTCAGGCAGGGTTCCCTTGCCGCAAAGAAGCCGCCCCTCACACCAAAGTGAGGGGCGGCTTCTATATCCGGTCATGCCGTAGAATTAGCCTTCTTTGTTAAATGGAGCGTCTGCAATCTTGATGGAATCCGTTGGGCAGCCATCGCAAGCATCTTGAAGATCATCATGCAAATCGTCAGGAATATCGGTAACCCCACGGTTGCCGTCTTCTCCGAAAATGACTTCAGCCAAACCTTCATCATCATAGTCATAGATATCTGGTGCGGTTGCTCCGCATGCACCACAAGCGATGCAAGTATCTTTCTCAACCCAAGTATATTTTGCCATTTCTTATCTGCCTCCTGAATAAACAATACGAGTCCGGTGCGTATGTCACCATGACCAATATAATATAAATAGTATACAATTTCAATGCGTTTTCCGTATTATTCCAATTCCAAAACGGGATCAATCCCGTTCCTGCTCGTTCTTGTCCTGGTCTTCATGAAGAAAGTCGGTTTGCAGCGAGGTTCCGCGTCGCCGATGATTTCGGATCAAGGCGGATGGATCATCCGTCAACATGCCTGCCGTCAACACTGCGTGCTCGCCAAACTTGTCCCTTAGCATATCCATCGTGCGAGTGAGAGATTCCTTCTTCGGCTGCTGCTCGTAATCGAATAGATCAAGTTGAAGCGCAGAATCTTCTTTGGAGACCAAATTTTGCAGAGTAATCCCCAACAGACGGACGGGCTTGTCTTCACGCCAATGGCGCCGATACAATTCACAGGCCTCCCGATAGATGTCCTCGGCTTGCTCGGTCACCGTATCCAGGCTCTGGGAACGGGTAATGGTCTTCATATCGGGAGTCCGTATTGTAATCTGCACCGTTTGGGCCATCAGCTTCTGTCGTCTCAGCCGCCGGGCTACCTGATCTGCCAGATTCAGCATGACGCGCTGCACGTCCTCCATCTTGCTGATATCAGCAGGCAAGGTTGTGGTGTGACCAATCGACTTATTCTTCTCCCGCTCATCACTAACCGGGGAATCGTCCAATCCGTTGGCGGCCCGCTTCATCCAGGAGCCTGCTACCCCAAACCTCTCAATCAGCTTCCATTCGTCCGCTGCAGCCAGATGGCCAATCGTATAAATTTTCATTTTCTTTAACTTCTCGGCCGTCTTTCTCCCGATCCCAAACAAATCTTGGCACGGCTTGTCCCAGAGCAGCCCCGGCACATCACGAATCCGCAGTACGGTAATGCCATTTGGCTTCTTCATATCAGAAGCCATCTTCGCCAGCAGCTTATTCGGAGCAATGCCGATGGAACACGGTAGATTCAGTTCATCGTGAATACGTCGCTGTATCTGGCTAGCAATTTGTGGAGGAGTACCAAACTGCTTGGAGCCGGTAATATCCAGATAGCACTCATCAATGGACACGGCCTGCAGGGTTGGCGTATATTCGTAGGCGATATCCATGAACGCCCGTGAATATTTGCGGTATAGGTGGAAATCCGGCTGAATAATGATAAGTCCAGGGCAACGCTTCAACCCTTGGGTAACGGTCATTCCGGTGGTTACCCCCATTTTTCGCGCAGTATAAGAAGAGGTTACGATCACACCTTTGCGCAGCTCCACGCTGCCCGCGACGGCAGTGGGTTGGTTGCGGTACTTGGCCGGTTCTTCCGCTTCATGGACCGAGCAATAGAAAGCATTCATATCGACATGCAGGATGACCCTTCCCCGGGCGGGGTAATAATCCGCTGGATTCGTCAATGGTTTCCCCTCATTTATGATAGGTTACTGTTACCTTCAGCATACCTTTCTCCCTATATCCGGTCAATATAGAGCCCCGCCGTGCTTGCGCTTGCAAAAAGCGTGTGACATTTAAGCGGCAGATGCTATAATAAGAAATTATACAAAACGGTGCTTTAATGCTGAGAACAACCAAAGGGGGACGCTTTGATCATGTCAAAAGCTTTATCCATCTTCGATACTACCTTGCGTGACGGCACTCAAGGCGAGGGAATCAGCTTGTCCGCGGATGACAAGCTCAAGATCGCCAAGAAGCTGGACCAGCTTGGTGTCCATTATATTGAAGGCGGAATTCCGGGCAGCAACGGGAAGGATATAGAATTCTTCAAGCGAGTCAAGGAATTGAATCTGCAAGCCAAGCTCACGGCCTTCGGCAGCACCCGCCGGAAAGACAGCGTGGCCGAACACGATGCCAACCTGAACCGGATGCTGGAAGCCGGAGTGCAAGCAGCGACCTTGGTCGGCAAATCATGGGACTTCCATGTGCACACTGCGCTGCAAACCACGCTGGAAGAGAACCTGGCCATGATATACGATTCCATCGCTTACTTGAAGCATCAAGGGCTTGAAGTCATCTTCGATGCTGAGCACTTCTTCGACGGCTACAAACATAATCCGGAATATGCTTTGGCCGTCATGCGCAAGGCGGAAGAAGCCGGCGCGGACTGGCTGGTCATGTGCGATACGAACGGAGGCACCTTGCCGCATGAAGTGCATGATATTGTAAGCGTGCTTGCCGGGATCGCCACCACCTCGGAACTTGGCATCCATACGCATAATGACTGTGAACTTGCGGTAGCCAATTCGATCAGTGCCGTCCGGGCGGGTGCCCGCCAAATTCAGGGAACAATGAATGGTTACGGCGAGCGTTGCGGCAATGCCAACTTATGCTCCATCATCCCCAGTCTGCAATTGAAGCTAGGCTATGAGGTGCTAGAACCTGACGGGCTTAAGCAATTGACCAACACGGCACGTTACATTAGCGAGATTGCGAATGTCCACATGCCTGTCAACCAACCTTATGTAGGCACAGCAGCTTTTGCCCACAAAGGCGGCATTCACGTCTCCGCCATCCGGCGTGATTCGCGAACATATGAGCATATCGCTCCAGAACTGGTGGGGAATCGTCAGCGAGTGCTCGTCTCCGAGCTCGCCGGGCAAAGCAATGTCCTTTCCAAGGCGCAGGATATGGGCATTCATTTTGATCCTGCTAACGAGAACACGCGCGAGGTCATCTCCAAGATCAAGGAGTTGGAGCATCAGGGTTATCAATTTGAAGGCGCCGACGCCTCTCTGGAACTGCTGCTTCGTCAGGCCAATGGTGAACTGAAGGAATTATTTGTATTCGAATCATTTAAAATGCTGGTAGAGAAGGCAGCAGACCGTCCGGTTGTTTCCGAAGCTTTCGTCAAGCTGAACATCGACGGCAACAGTATCTATACTGCTGCCGAGGGCAACGGACCGGTTAACGCACTTGACAATGCACTGCGCAAGGCTCTCATCACTTATTACCCGGGATTAAAGGATATGCATCTCTCCGATTATAAGGTGCGTGTGCTTGACGATAAGGACGCCACGGCCTCCAAGGTTCGGGTACTCATTGAATCTCAGAATATCGAGAATTCATGGAATACGGTAGGTGTATCGAGTAACGTAATTGAAGCCAGTTGGGAGGCGCTCGTCGACAGTATCCGTTACGCCCTGCTAGGGCAGACCAAACGGGCTGATTACGAAGAAATCCCTTCCGCCGGTCGGGGCTTGATGAATCACTGACGGGAGTTCCGCCGAACACAAAAAGCTTAAAGCAAACCACCCGTTTAAACGGGTGGTTTTTTTAAAGCTTGTATGCGTGCCTGGTGTATTCAATAACACATAACTACCCTGCTGAGACGATTCTCAACAAGGAGATCTTATGATTTTTCATAGTAAAATTAAAATCAAGCGCAACCGGGCTTCCTTCAAAGTTGCCGGAAACTGTAGCAGTAACAATGGTCTCTCCATTCTTTTCTACCACATTGGTAACATTGGTTTTAACCAGTAGATTGCTATTTGTTTCTGTAATATGCGCCTCTATGTCCGTTGGGCCATGATAAGCCTGTCCTTCGTCATAGAGTATGGCATCTTCTGCGAAGCACTTGCCAAGCAGATAGTTATCATAGGAATTGGATGCTTCAAAGTAATTTTTAACAGCTTCTGGTATTTGTAAATTCATATTATTCTCCTTCCCTTATTAAGATTCAGGTGATTTGATTAGTACCATGTTCTTATTGTACTTACTATAACCTGACAACATCGGGTCAAGTTATCATATTATTTTCTGAAAATCTTGCATAATAAAAACAGGGATGTCCTGCCAGGCTTATCGTGAGCCCGGCGGAACATCCCTGTTTTTACGATTCTATAATCAGCTTGAGCTTGGCCTCCAGTTCCTTCGCGGGCAGCGCACCGAGAATCACTTCCCTGATGACCCCTTCCCTGTCGATGAGCACATTGGTGGGGAAGGCCCTTCCGCCAAATCCCTGGAACACCTCTTCACCCCGGTCCATCAACACGGGGAACGTAAGGCTGTAATCTTCTACAAACTTCTTGGCATCCTCCAACTGGTCGTACTGCGTGACATTGATCGCATAGATATCCAGTGAATCCTTGTACTTCCCGGCAAGCGAGACCAGATCAGGAGCCTCGTCTTTACAAGGTCCACACCAGGATGCCCAAAAGTTCAAGAGCAGCACCTTTTCCCGCTTGCCTCCAACCTTATACTCATTTCCGTCCATACCAGTCAGGCTAAATGAGGGAACTTCAGTCCCTGGCTTAGGTGTACCTTCGGCAGCAGCCAAGGCTGCCAGCGAGGTCTCTTCGCTCTCCGTCTTCGAGCTATCCTTCTCGCCAAATCCGGCCCACCAGCCCTCCTGAACCCCCCGGTCCATAATTGCCACGCCCAGCAATATAAGCAATGCGGCCCAAATCCATCGGTTTCGCTTCATTAGTGTTGTCCCTCTTATGTCCGTTGTATTTTCCTGCACTACTCGCTTTACGTTTATTATTGTACCCGTTTTTAACGAATTTTTACAATCAGACTGAAGATTCAAACCACCAGCATGCAACAAGCCGCCCTTAGACCGGACGGCTTGTAATGTTTCAGCATATTATTCCTGCTTTTTTTACGTTTTGCTTAAGAAGGTGTAGAGATCACCGAGCGTGATAACCCCGCAATTGGTTAGGCGACCGATCAGGGCCGTCCATAAAGATGCCGTCATTTTGGAATCCTCCAGAGCATGGTGACGCTGTGTGACTGGAATGCCATAGACCTCCAGCCAATCGTCCAACCCCGCTATCTTCCGATCCGGCTCCAGCTTACGGGCAATCATCATCGTATCCAGAACACGGTGCCCCAGATGAGCCTTTGTCGTTTTCCAGAGGGCCACGTCCAGGAACGCCTTGTCGTGGGCACTTCCATGTGCCACCAGCACCCGGTCGTCAACAAATGCCATGAATTCACGTAAGGCTTGCAACAGCGGAGGAGCAGACTCGGTCATTTCCGCCGTAATGCCCGTAAGCTCTACGATGCGTTCAGGGATAGAGCAGACCGGTTTCACCAATGAGTAATAGGTCTCTTCGCTAGGAGTTTCTCCTTCTACCTTCACCGCTCCAAAGGACAAAATTTCATCACCATAGTGGTAATGAAACCCTGTCGTCTCCAAATCGAAGACAGCCGTTTTTAGTTGGGTCAATGGAACATGGAGTGTCTCCGGACGTCGTTGTCCTTTGGTCAAGGAGCGAACGAACGCAATCTGTTGCGCGCTAGGGGCACCCAGCATGGATGCAATTCTCGGAGACATCCCTCCACCCCTCAAGACATCCCAAAACCCGCCATTTCCCTTCATTGGTTCTTTCATAGTCCTTTCCTTTCCGCATACCGATGCTGCCTTTGAAGCGTCCGGTACATTAACCTGACGGTACTGAGAGATTCCCGCAGTTCTCGCCGAATCTCTTTCTGCTTCAGCATTTCCTGCGGCAAATAGTGGGTTCCCGTCAGCATGCCGTCTTCCAAGGTCGGCGGAACCATTGACCTTAACTTGACCGCCGTATCAAAGGCGCGCCGGCAGGACTCCATCCACCGGGGCGGTACCGCTTCAAGCTGGTAGAGCTGAGAGATTCGTTCCCAGGTTGAGGACGACTCAATTCCATATTGCAAGGCCAGATAACGCACCGCATTCACTATGGGAATGTACATCCCGTACTTCACATCAAAATCTCCGGCATGTTCACCGGTAGGCTCTGTAATGACTTGCCCCAGAATATTCAATGCGGCCTTATGACGCACGGTATTGCGCAAAATCGCTGCATTCATATCCTGCTGAATACCTTGATCCAGCTCCATAATCTCCTTGAGCGTCCGTCGCAGGGCCGAAGATAAGCTTACATCACCGCAGATATGACGCATATCCGATGCGATCATCAAGTAACGGACTTGCTCCCAAGCCAGTATGTCGCGCCAGCCCATGAATCGTCTCGCCCAAGTCTGCAGGTTACCTCGCCACAGTGGGTTGGATACCATCACATTTCCCGAGCATAAGGGATATCCGACATGTTCCAAAATGGCCGAGAGCTTGGTGCCAAACTGTTCAAAATAGGAGCTAATCTGCTCCGTATGATCGCCACCATAAATTAAGCCATTATCTTGGTCGCTCCACAAGGTCGGCTCCGCCCTTCCCGCGCTACCAAAGGCAATGAATGCATAATGAGAAGGAGGAGGGCCAAGGCCCTCCTGAATCATTGTATCTTCACCGAGTTGACATGCTTGGGTCATGACCGCATCATGCAGTTCCGAAGCTTCCATGTTCCATGCCCGGATGGGCGTGGAAGTCAGCTTGGCGTACAGGCGGTTCTGCTCATCGATTCTGGCCGTCCTGAGCAATGCGGGAGAAGATGCCAAGCGAACCGCTGACAAACGCTCGTTATTCATGGCCGTATCGTGACTCATGTCCCAACTTCCTTTCTTATTCCCGGATGCGCCCCCGGGATGGTTCTCTACCCTGAGTTCTCTTAATCAGCGGAGACTCCGTTCTTGTTCAAGAGATTCATTTGCTCAGGGTAGCCATAGGTACCGTGTTCGCTGATATCCAGACCCATGGTTTCTTCCTCTTCTGTCACGCGCAGACCCATCAGCCACTTCATACCGCCAAGGACCAGGAAGGACAACACCAGTACAAAGGCGAAGGTTCCGATAACCCCAAGTAATTGCACGCCCAATTGTCCAAATCCACCACCGTAGAACAGGCCCGGTGCCCCAACTCCAGTCGTCTCGACCAGACGAGGTGCTGCGAACAAGCCTGTAGAAATCGCGCCCCATACACCGGCAATCCCGTGTACAGAGAAGGCGTAGATTGGATCATCCACACCAGCACGCTCAAACCATCTTGCTGTGAAGAAGGTCAAGATACCGGCAACCGCACCGATAATGACAGCCGCCCATGCATCAACGAATGCGCAGGAGCCAGTAATAGCTACGAGAGCGGCCAGTACGCCGTTCAGCATGCTTGGAATGTCCGACTTGCCCATGACAGCCCAGGAGATCAGCAAGGCAGCAACTGCACCAGCGGCTGCAGCCAAGTTCGTCGTCATCAGCACGTAACCGAAGAATCCATCACCAAGCGGTGTCAAGGCACTACCTGGGTTAAAGCCGAACCAACCGATCCACAGGATAATAACACCCAATACCGTCAACACTTGGTTATGACCCGGAATACTGTTTGGCTTTCCATCCTTATTGTATTTACCAAGACGAGGCTTGAGCAGAAGCGTCGCCGCCAGAGCTGCAGTTGCACCTGTTAAGTGAACCACCGTGGAACCCGCGTAATCCTGCATGCCAAGGTTACCAAGCCATCCACCGCCCCATACCCAGTGAGCTACGATTGGATAAATGATAACGACGAAGATGATTCCGAATACGATATAAACGCTAAGCTTTGCCCGCTCAGCCATTCCCCCGCAAGCAATCGCCAGTGAAACAGCGGCAAAAGCCATTTGGAACAGGAACATCAGATTAAGCGGTACACCGATTTCGGCAAAGACGCTGAACGAACCAATGTCGCCTTCTCCGCCGAAGAAAAATCCTGTCGTCCCCAGGAAGCTGTTACCGTCGCCAAAGGCGAAGCCGAAACCAAACAGCCACCAAGCAAGAATTGAAATGCCCAAGGTCAATACCGTTTTGCCGGCTACATGACCCGCATTCTTCATACGAACCGTCCCTGCCTCCAGCAAAGCAAAACCTGCTTGCATAAAGAAGACGAGCATTGCTGCTACGAATACGAACAAGGAGTTAAGTCCCAGTTCCAGCACCGAGCTGCTGATCTCTCCCTCAGCGGCAAAAGCCGATACCGGAAACGAAAATGTTGCTAGAAACACCACTAAACCGTAGAGCCACTTTTTCTTCATCCTTTAACACTCCCTTAATGTTAAGTTTCCTAACACAAAATGAATTGTTAAGGTGATTATAAGACGAAAATAAGCGATATGACAATACTTTTTTTGAAAAAAAGTGATTATTTGCACTTATCGTAACATTGTATGTAATATTTAAACACAAAACCTTTATAGTTACTAAAAAAAGTAAAGCGTAACGTTTGACTGTACACTTATTGTTCAGTATCATAAAAGAACAGAATATAAATATAAGTAATTGGATTCTTAGCGAGCAGGAGAGGTGATGTCATTGGAGTAACGAAACTGTACCGGATTGGAGAATTGGCCAAAGCCGCCGCCGTCAGCGAACGTACGATAGACTACTATACCAAGCTAGGGCTTGTCTCTCCCGAGAAGCGGACCCAGAAGAACTACCGCCTGTACAGTGCTGAAACCTTGAACAGGCTGCAACGTATTAATCAATGGAAACAAGAGAAATATACGTTGGATGAGATCCGCGAGAAGTTAGACCTGTGGAAGCGAGTGACGCCGGAGGAGCAAGTCTCTGAGAGATTGAGCTCGCTGGAGCTTCACATGCAGCAACTGGAACGGGAAGTGAAGGAGCTGGAGCCCCTTATTTCCAATATGCAGCCCAAGCAAGCCCAGCGGGCTTTTGCTCACTTGCTGCCCAAGAGCCTGGCTTGTATGGAAGCGATCCGCGTGCTCATGAACAATAGTCCCTTCTCATAGACTAGCATAACTGGCCTTTAGCTTGGTTGCTGTTGTTCGAATGCAGGCACGATTCTAATTCAATTGATAACTTGGAGGAATGATTCATGTATTCAGACGTCATGTTAATCCCGATTTTACTTGCCTTCGGGCTTTCCCTGTGGGCCCAGTTCCGGGTCAAGGGTACTTTCAACAAATGGGCCAAAGTACAAAATATGTACGGCTTAACCGGCCATGATGCTGCACGGCGGATGCTGGATGCCCACGGCCTGTACGATGTGCCGATTGAACCGGTACGCGGCACACTGTCCGATCACTACGATCCGATTCATCGCGTCGTCCGTTTATCGGAGCCCGTATATTATGAAAGCTCCATCTCTGCCGTAGCCGTAGCCTGTCACGAGGTTGGTCATGCCATTCAGCATAAGGAGAAATACCCGATGCTGGTCATGCGTCACCGGATGTTCCCGGTTGTCAATTTCGCTTCCGGTATTGCCCCTTTCTTGTTGATTGCCGGCTTTATATTTCAAGCCTTCAACTTAATTGGGCTAGGGATTATCTTCTTCTCGGTTGCTGTGCTGTTCCAACTCGTAACCTTGCCGGTAGAATTTGATGCCAGCAGCAGAGCCCGCAAAATCATGGTGTCCCAAGGCTTCGTCACTCATGATGAATCCCGCGGCGTAGGCAAAGTGCTTAATGCGGCTGCATTGACTTATGTAGCGGCTGCGCTGATTTCCCTACTGGAACTGCTTCGCTACATTCTGATTTTTGCAGGGAATCGCGATTAATTTAAGCTAGAGTCAGTAAAGTCGGAAGAAAAAAAAGTTGCCAGGCTCCCCGAATTCGAGGACCTGGCAGTTTTTTTGTTCACTCCAAAGGTACATCATCAAATGTAAGATAGCGTTTACAAAAAAGATTACTGCTCTAGTGCGGCGGCGTATCTACCTGAAGACCGAAATACTCCAGCAGAAATACCCGAAATGATTGCGCTACTAACGGCAACTTCTCGTCGGAGCGGTGAATCAGACCGATCGTCCGTGTTACCTTCGGTTCATAAACTCGCACACGAACCGGCTGTAACGTAAAGCTCTGAAACAAAGCCATCTCCGGCAGAAGGCTGACCCCCATTCCCGCAGCCACCAAGCCACGGATCGTATCCGTCTCCTCCCCTTCAAAGGCGATCTTGGGCGTAAAACCCGCCTCAAGACAAGCCTGCCAAACAATGGGACGCAGAGAATACCCCTTGCTGAACAAGATAAACTTCTCATCCTTCAACTGGCTGAGCTTGATGCTCTGCTCTTCAGCCAAAGGATGGCCCGGCGGCAAGATTGCCACCAGATCCTCAGTCAGCATTACATTCCCCGTAACCTGATCATGATTCTCCGGGAAAGGGGAAATGAAGGCCAAATCGATCTCTCCGGCCACAGTATCCCGAATCAGCGTAGGATAAGTGCCCTGCTTGAAGCGAAACTTCACATTCGGATACAGCTTGCGGAACTCCGCGACTACACTAGGAATCATATGAATGCCAAGACTATTGGGGAACCCGAGCCGGATTTCTCCCCGCTCGGGGTCCAGAAATTCGTGCACCTCATTAACGGCCCGGTCCAAATCTTTCAGAACCGACTCTACTCGGCCGCAGAACAACTGTCCGACAGCGGTCAACTGAAGATTTCTGCCCTTCTGCATAAACAGGCTCACCCCCAGCTCCTGTTCAAGCTGGTGAATTTGCCGGCTCACCGCCGATTGCGCAACATGCAGCTCCTCGGCGGCTTGTGTGACATGCTCTTTCCTCGCCACTTTCACAAAGTATTGCAGTTGTCTCAATTCCACGAGTCTGATCGCTCCATTTCGCTTTTGCTACGAGCCTTGGAATTAGGGCTGGCATTACTATAAATTTAATGTACCATTTACAATCTCTGGGTTCAACGCCGTTTTAACAAGCGAATGATTAAGCCGTAGATGAAGAACCCTCCAACCAAGCCGCCAAGGTGAGCAACGAGGTTGATTTGTGGAATCAGCAAAGAATAGACTCCACCGACCATCAGCAGGCTGTACAACGTCTTGCGAGAGCCCGTATCCATGAGTTGACGCTGGAATAGAGCAATGTAGAGAAACGCCCCATAGACACCGTAGACGGCCCCTGAGGCTCCCACAGAGATATGTAAAGTCGAGTCAAGCCGATATACCCCCATGCTAATTGCGTTCCCCACCAGACCGCTACCCAAATAGAGCAACGCGTACCGCCAGTGACCAAGCATCCGCTCAAGCGGCGGAGCAAACACCAAAATAGCAAAAGAGTTGGAGAACAAATGATTGAATCCGTTATGGAGGAACATAGCGGTGAACAACCGCCACTGCTCCGCGGCGAATGGACCAAAATCAACCATAGCTCCGTATTTTACTAAAGTCTCCGGGTTTGTGGACCCCCCATTCAGCCACAAGACGATAAACATGGCAATGTTTGCGGCCAGAATCAAACAGGTTACGGGATAATACCGGAGGTAACTCCTCCAATTCTCATATCGTAGAAAAATCATTTTACCCTTCCTTTACCCACGTTTTTTCCTTGTATTGGACATTTTCTTTTTAAAACGATTATAATTAATTTTGAACCAATAATAAATCTATCAAATTAGGAGGATATGTACATGTCGCAAGAACGCACAAATGTAGCTACATTCAAAGGCAATCCGCTTACCCTGATTGGTCCGGAGCTTAAGGTTGGCGACACGGCACCCGAATTCCACCTGCATAAAAATCTGCTGGAGGAGGCAACCCTCCAGGATTATAGTGACAAGATCAAATTGATCAGTGTAGTGCCTTCATTGGATACCGGCGTCTGCGATGCTCAGACCCGCCGCTTCAATCAAGAAGCCTCTGCTCTTGGCGAAGACGTTGTCGTGCTGACCGTCAGCGCTGACCTTCCATTCGCCCAGGCCCGCTGGTGTGGAGCCGCTGGCGTTGACCGGGTGATCACCTTGTCCGATTATAAGGACAATTCCTTCGGCAAAGCCTACGGCGTCCTGATCAAGGAATTCGCCCTCGACATGCGAGCCGTCTTCGTTATTGATAAGGACAACAAAATTCAATATGTCGAAGTGCTCAAGGAAATGACCGAACATCCGGATTACGACAAGCCGGTTGCAGCCGTAAAAGCACTAATTGGCTAACAGCTACAGCCTGAAAGCGAAAAGCGAGTGGGGAATCTTCTCCCTGCTCGCTTTTTTTGGCGTTGCATTACTTACAAGTTGGATGATGTCTTGTGAGCGGCCAACTTCTTGTCCAGAACCGCAAATAATTGCTGAATATTGCGGTAATTGGCCCCCAGATCCCCCATAGAGCCACGCGTGGCCGAGTAGATATCCACTGCGCTGCGAACAGGTCCCGTGGAGACTATGGACACCGTAATATCCATAACGCGTCCCAGGCTGGTCCGCTTCTCCAACGTAATCTCCCCTACCGAAGCCACCTCATGTAGCACCTTGTAACCGGGAATTTTTTTCAATGTAGAGGATACTTCCTCCCATAGCTTCTCACGGGATAATTGATAATACCTGGTCTTCAATTCGGGCAGCTTCGCACGGTCGCTGGTCCCCTCCTGGCTACGAAAAATGCCAGCTAACGTTCTCTTCAGTGACAACGATTCTTCCTCCTTCATGTCCTTCAAGCGTCAGTATAACGGTATGCGTTTTCCTAGTTCTAGTTTACCATTGTTATCACACAAACAAAAGCGAGCGTTCCCGATCTGCATAAACAAAAAGCGCCTTGTCCTTCCTTGGGGCTGCCAAAGAAATACAGGGCGCTACTTGAGAAACTTGATAAAGACCCGCCTATGCCGTCCGGTTACATTGTCTCGAACCTGCATTAGCAGGTGGGTGACCGCAGCGACGCTTTTGAAGTCCCCACATCACATGGATAGGGCAGTTCAGCTACGAGGCGATTAGGTCTCCCGAGACATCGTCATTGGTTCAAAACAACATAGAACCGAAACGTACATCGCAGGACGTAAACCCATTATAAGACTTTGTTAAGTAAATGTAAACTTAGCTACACAGGTCAATTTGTCAATCTTTTTCTTTCTGTTCATCCGTTGGCAAATCCAGGGCCATATCCTCGTCTTCCTCGGCTTGGCTATTAGCTGAATCCTCTTCGGCCTGACGCATTCTTTCCACTTTCTCCTGAATCTTGTTATAGGCGATGTAGAAGTTGTAGAAGGCTACCACCGACGTCAAGCTGCCGAACCCAAAGAAGATGAGCCAGCCGTAGCGCATGGTCAGGAAGGCAAGCACCCCGGCGCAAATCAACGTGGATATCGTCCGGAAGGGACGAAGGATTGTGAACAGGATAGCATTCTTAATCAACTGAAATGCCCCGAGATGGTAGTGGGCCACAAGGGAGAAGAAATTGAACAAGGACAAGGACAGCAATAACAGGAAGAACAACATCACCATCCCGATGATTTGCAGATTATCCATCTGCGTCATGTATACCCGGTAATCCACATACATAATGGCGAAGAGCAAGGTATAGAAGATACCGCCAATCATGCTTTGCTTGTAATTTTCCTTATAGCCCTTGAAATAAACCTTGATGATGCTAAGGTCCCCTTCCCCCATCACCCATTTACGAGTTACAGAGAACAGCGCTGCCGTAGCCGGAAATAGTGTAAACGGTGCCAAAATGCCCATGATCCAGATGGACAACGTTTCTGGCGGAGGTGTTGGTGTCTGCAGCAACAGGAGCACCTTCATCGCCAGGACTAGCATGAATGGCGACGAGCATAGCAGCCACAGCAAGTTGCTTCCGGAAATCCTCATAATCCATTCGGTAATTCTATAAAATCCGCCCATAAAACCTTTGTATTCCAAGTAAAAATCTCCTCTCGAGCAAAGTGATATTTCTGCCTATCTTTAACTATACATGATTCGTCCATCACGTTCCAGCGCCTAATTTACAGCATCCTAGGTGTGTGTCTAATCTTCAAGGGCCGATGTGCCATAGTATATACCGTAACTCCAAAACCTTAACAACATTTAAAGGAGGTTATCTCATGTCCGGTGTAGGTGTAGGATATGGCGGAGGTTTCTGGACTTCCACAGGTACGATTCTGGTATTGTTCATTTTGCTCGTTATCATTAGCCGCACAATTTTCGTGTAATGGACAAAAACGAAGAAGACGGAGCAAGCTCCGTCTTCTTTTGGTTTAAGTCGCTATATCTCGTGCTTATTTATCGAAAGACTGATTATCGTTGAATTTGGACGGTCTGCGTTCCCCGCCGCCTGAGCTAGGACGCGGTTTACGATCGTAGGAAGAACGGTTGGAGTCGCGGCTTCCGCTATCCCGATTGTATCCGCCCTTGTTACCACCATAGCTACCGCCACGGCTACCACCTTGAGAATCACGACGGTATCCACTGCCGCCTCTGTTGCCATAACCTGAAGGCTTACGTCCGCTGGAACGAATATCCGGGTTGCGACGTTTAACACGAATTGGTTCTTCCGGCGTCAATTCAATGTTGGTCTTATCATTCTTCTCGCCTGTAATCAGCTTGAATGCAGCGGCCAGCAGGTTCACCGAGTCATATTGCTCCAGCATTTGAATGGCAATACCCTTATACTCGTTCAATTCCCCGTTCTCCACAAGCTCAAGCAAACGCTCTGCCGTGATGCGTTGCTTGCCTTCGATCGCTTCAGCAATACTAGGCAGTGGCTTGCGAGCAATCTTATGACGAGTAATCCGTTCAATAAAATGCAAATGATCGATTTCACGAGGCGTTACGAAGGACCATGCCGCCCCTTCTTTCCCTGCACGACCCGTACGACCAATACGGTGTACATAACTTTCCGGGTCCTGTGGAAGGTCAAAGTTAACTACATGCGTCACACCGGAAACGTCCAGACCCCGGGCAGCAACGTCTGTCGCTACAAGTACGTCGATACTGCCATCGCGGAATTTGCGCATAACATTATCACGTTGGTTCTGCGATAGATCACCGTGCAGTCCGTCCGCGGAGTAACCACGCTTTTGCAATGCTTCGGACAGTTCGTCGACCCGACGTTTCGTCCGTCCAAATACGATGGCAAGCTCTGGGGATTCCATGTCCAGCAAACGAGTCAGTCCGTCAAACTTCTGACGCTCGTGGATTTCAATATAAGCCTGATCGATCAATGGAGCGCTGACCTGCTTTGGAATCACAGACACATGCTCAGGATTTTTCAGGAACTGTTGGGCAAGACGCTGGATATTCCCTGGCATTGTAGCAGAAAATAACATCGTTTGGCGCTCTTCCGGCACCAGCTTCAAGATGGATTGAATATCCTCCATGAAGCCCATGTCGAGCATTTCATCCGCTTCATCCAATACAACAGTTTGTACATCGTCCAATTTGATCGTTTTCCGGTTGATGTGGTCAAGCAAGCGGCCCGGCGTACCGATGATGATTTGGGGTTTTTTCTTCAAGGCACGAATTTGGCGTACGATATCTTGTCCGCCGTAGATTGGAAGTGAGCGGGTTCCCTTGAAGCGGGACAATCTACCGATCTCCTCAGCTACCTGAATGGCGAGCTCGCGGGTTGGCGTCATGATCAATGCAACGATACGTTCTTCTTCCCGCGGTATTTTGTTGATAAGCGGAAGACCGAAGGCGGCGGTTTTCCCTGTACCTGTCTGGGCTTGTCCGATTAAATCTCGTCCTTCCAAAGCAATCGGAATGGATTTGGTTTGAATTGGAGTTGCCTCTTCAAAACCGAGCTCCGTAATGGCTTGTAATACCTTGGGCTCTAGGCCGAATTCTGTAAATGTGTTCAATATATTCATACTCCTTCTATTTAGTGGACAATTCCACCAGCTTCACTGTATTCTTAAGTAGAATTTTAGACGTTTTCTAAACGTTTATAGACTGTCCCATAAGCCTGCAAATTTTACATAGGTTCTAGCGTTGAACCTGGAAATGAGTACCTACTCAAGAATATCTCAAATAGTATAGCACAAAACTTAAATAGAATACCAGCCGCTCAAGGCCCCTATTCCTACTTTTAACGCGAGGTGAACCACTGTGTATAAAGAAATTAGAAGAGGCGCCGTCATTCTGCTTGGAGCAGCCCTGATCGCCTCCGGCTTCAATTTGTTCCTCGTTCCACTCCAATTGCTCAGCGGCGGCGTCTCTGGTCTAGCCATGCTCACTGCCTATTTCACCCCGCTTAGCATCAGTACCATGTATCTGGCCTATAACATCCCGCTTCTGATCGCCGGATTGTTTATGCTTGGCAAGCGATTTATCGGGCTCAGTATCCTCTCCGTTGTTGGGACAACCTGGTTTATCGCGATTATTCCTACGCCCGAGAAGCTCTTGTCTGCGGATACGCTCTTGTCTGCTGTATTCGGCGGAGTCCTGGTCGGCATTGGCAGCGGAATTTCCTTCCGGGTGGGTGGCTCCTCCGGTGGATTTGATATCATCGGCTCCATCGTCACCCGCTTTCGCGACTTTCCCGTGGGCAACGTGCTGGTCGGGCTTAATGCCATCGTCATCCTCGCCATGGGCTACCTGAACGGCAACTGGGACCTGGTACTTGCTTCCATGGTGTCCATTTATATTACGGGTAAAGTGGTGGACCTCATTCACATCAGCCACATCAAGGTCACACTATTCATCATCACTAACCAGACGGAGGACATGCTGGAGCGTCTGCTCACCTTGCCTCGGGGCGTAACTCTTATCAAGACACAGGGTGCTTTCTCCCACAAGGAGAAGGACATGCTCATGACGGTCACCACCCGCTATGAATTAGCTGAGTTACGTGAAATTATTAAGAAGACAGATGCTAACGCGTTTGTCAATATTGTGGAAACTGTGGGCGTAATGGGTGCTTTCCGTCGCCGCTAGCCATTTTCCGCAGGAGCTGGCGTTTTCAAGTGGCTGCTTCTCTGTTATAATAATCACAGCGGTTCCTTAGCTTCATGACAACTCAATAGGGCTCAGCTTCCCGTATTTCACAGGCTTTATGCTTTTCCGATTTAGGATGGATTCGAAGGCGAATTATTCTGAAAGGAAAGGGTGATGGATGTGGAGATGGAAACAGTAACATTAGAACAAATCGTACTCAAATGGTTCCCGGATATGATGCCCTTCCTGAATCAAAAGGAGCTTGATTCAACAATCATCCTTCGGGATGGCTTTACCATCTTGGAACCGCAGGATGCGCTGGAAATTATCCATTACAGCATATGCGAGCATCAAGATTCCGCCTTTCTTCATTAAAGAAGAGCAAGGCGGTGGCGTGGTTTGCAGTACCCAGTCGTTTCTTTTACTTCACGTAAAAGGAACGACTTTTTTGCTGCTTTTCTATGAAACTATGAAATCATGTCATTCTAGGATAATTGTGACATTCCTGTTCTTTCTGGATGCCTGTCTTTCGATATAATCAGTAGCGAATGCATACGAGGGAGCGGATAACATGAACATTGTTTGGACCTTACTTCTTCTGACTTTGACTCTGGGTCATGGAAGCCCTGCACAAGAGCCAATAGCCCAAGAAGAATCAGCGGCTTCAATATGGCCTTCTATCTATCAGACTATCAATGCCAATTTGGCTCAAGGAGATCCCGATCATCCTATATTACCTACCGACCTGAAGGGCAGCTTGCAGCAAGATGCGCCCAAGGTCAAGGGAATTTACGTCACGGCCTACAGCGCTGGCGGCTCACGTATGAATGAGCTCGTCGAGCTTGTCGATCAAACAGAGCTTAATGCCATGGTCATTGATATTAAAGATGATTTGGGTTATATCACCTATAAGACGGAAAATCCCACTTTAATGGAGCTCGGCAAACCCCAGCCGTTCATTCGTGATATTCAGGCCTTGATGGCCCGACTAGAGAAACATGAGATTTATCCTATTGCCCGGATTGTCGTCTTCAAGGATACCATCCTGGCGGAGAAGCATCCTGAATATTCCTTCCGCAAACAAGATGGTTCCGTATGGAGCAACAACAACGGAGATAAATTCGTCAATCCCTATAGTCCGGAAGTGCGAGACTACAACATTGAGCTGGCGAAGGAAGCCGCTAAATTAGGTTTCAAGGAAATTCAATTTGATTATGTGCGTTTCCCTGAAGGCTTTGAGAAGCGGGCTGATTCGTTAAAATATACAAGCAACAATACAAGCCGGGTTGATGCCGTTTCCGAGTTCGTGAAGATAGCCAAGGAAGAACTGGAACCGCTGGGTGTTCGTATCTCCGTCGATATCTTTGGTTATGCGGCATCCGTTCCCGCTGCAGAAGGCATCGGCCAGGATTTCGTGAAGATCTCAGATCATGTTGATGTCATCTGTCCCATGATTTATCCCAGCCACTACACCACCGGATGGTTTGGGTCCAAGGTGCCGGACAAAGCGCCTTACCAGACCATTAAGGGCGCCGTTCAGGACACTCAGACCAAGCTTGAAGAACTCGGTGAGGAGCAACCGATTATCCGGCCATGGATTCAGGATTTCACAGCAAGCTGGCTAGGCAAAGGCAATTATGTTAAATACGGCAAGCACGAGATTGAAGAGCAAATTCGGGCGCTCCGGGACATGCAGGTCGAAGAGTTTCTGCTATGGAACGCGACCAACCGCTATACTCCCGGCGTCTCTTACGAATAATAGATCGTACAGCCGTCCAACCCGGGCTATGAGGCCCGGGTTTGGTGTGTCATTAACTTTCAATTCAAGATCGGAGCTTAGTGATTATGAAAGAAACCTATTCCCGCAAGCAAAAATACGGACAATTTCTGCGCATCCTTATCCCTATTCTAATTACACAGGTCACGATGTCATTAATGACCTTCTTCGATACCATGATGTCGGGCCACGCCAGCCCGGCCGATCTCGCTGGTGCAGCCATCGGGGCCAGCCTCTGGATTCCCGTGCAAACCGGGCTGAGCGGAATTCTTATGGGTATTACACCCATCGTGTCTCAATTAGTCGGTGGAGGGCAGAGGGACAAGGTCGGCTACCATGTCGTTCAAGCACTCTGGCTGTCCATTGCCGTTAGCCTGGCTGTATTAATCATAGGAGCATTAATCATTACACCTTTGCTGAATACCATGAGTCTTGAGCCAAAGGTACATCACGTTGCTCACTATTTTCTTGTGGCCATCTCTACCGGCATCGTTCCCCTATTCGGCTATATTGTGCTACGCTCCTTTATCGACGCGTTGGGGCAAACCCGGATGTCCATGCTCATTACCCTGGTCTCACTGCCAGTGAACGTAGGCGTTGGATATTTGCTAATCTTTGGACGTTTCGGCTTTCCAAGGCTGGGCGGCATCGGCTCGGGTATTGCCACTGCCTTTACCTACTGGGTCATCTTTCTGATTGCTGTATGGATTGTACATCGTAGCGAGCCGTTTGCCTCATATGGCATATTCCACAAATGGCATCGTATCTCTTGGACTAAATGGCGGGAACTGATGCATATTGGAGTCCCTATCGGTTTTGCCATCTTCTTCGAAACCGCCGTCTTCGCCGCCGTCACCCTGCTGATGAGCCGCTTTGATACGGTCACGATTGCCGCGCATCAGGCAGCCAATAACTTCGCCTCGACATTGTACATGATTCCATTAAGCATCTGTCTGGCTTTGACTATTCTCGTCGGCTTCGAGACTGGAGCCGGACGACTGAAGGACGCCCGCCAATATGCCGTGATGGGCGTAAGTGGCGCAGCTATTCTATCCTTGGTCAGCGCACTCTTGCTGATGGTATTTAGGGAAAGTGTGGCAGGGTTATACTCCAGCGAGCCCAATGTCGTTGCCTTGATCAAGCATTTTCTGATCTATGCCATCTTCTTTCAAATTTCTGATGCCATTGCCACCCCAACACAAGGAGTATTGCGTGGCTATAAGGATGTCAACCCCGGCTTCTGGATCTCTCTGCTGGCCTACTGGATCATTGGCCTTCCACTGGGATTTGTACTGGCTAACTATACCACTCAAGGTCCTTACGGCTACTGGATCGGACTCATTACGGGGCTCGCTATCGCTGCCGTCCTACTGCTACACCGCCTGGTCATTATTCAACGCAGACTGGTCAAATCACAGGACACATCAGCCTCGGCTTCTTCTTAATTGCCGGGCTGAATGACATAACCCGACCCGGGTGTTATTCGCTTTTTCTCCACAATGGTTAACTCCAGTACTTCAGGTGCAGGCAGAAAATGCCGCTGCATATGCTCCTCTGCTGCGGCGAAGGCCTGCTCCTCTCCTTCTGCGGCAATGACGATAGCCAGCAACCCTGCCGATGTTTCCCCCTCAAGACGGTATAGATACATATGGTTTCCCCCTTTGTTTACTTTGTATTGAATTGTAGCAAATTCGAGCACACCCGGCCATATCCCTTCTGAATATCAAAATAAAAACCGGATCAGGCAAGGGATATTTCCCTTATCTGATCCGGTTCATTTTGTTAATGACACTTTTATTGAGATAAACGCAATGCCAAGTTGTACATATCCATATCAAACGTCTTTTTGGTGGATACGACCTTTTCGATATCGGTCAATATCATTTCTCCACCAATCATGCCACAAGCCTTGTTTGATTCGCCAGCAATCAAGCTGCGTACAGCGAAGTCGCCAAGACGACTGGCCAAATTACGGTCAAATGGAGTTGGTGAACCACCGCGCTGAATATGACCGAGTACTGTTGCGCGAGGCTCCAGCGAAGGTTGGCGTTGCTTGATAGCTTGTACAACATCCTCACCGCGGCCTACACCTTCTGCTACAATGACGATGCTATGGCGTTTACCTTTATCAAAATTCTGACGCATCCGGTCAGCTACTTCGTTCAGATCAAATGGAACTTCCGGAATCAGAATGGTCTCTGCTCCCGCAGCCAAACCGGCATGAAGGGCGATATCGCCAGCATGGCGACCCATAACCTCCACGACAGAAGCCCGTTCATGGGAGGACATGGTATCCCGCAGTTTGTTAACAGCATCGACAACAATACCAACTGCCGTATCAAATCCAATGGTGTAATCAGTAAAGGAAATATCGTTGTCAATGGTTCCTGGCAGACCCATCGTCTTAATGCCCAGCTTGCTCAGCTTCTCAGCGCCATGGTAGGAGCCGTCGCCACCGATAACGACCAGGCCATCAATACCGCGTTCACGCAATATTTGTGCTCCCTGCTGCTGGCCTTCCGGCGTCTTGAATTCCAGACAACGAGCGGATTGAAGTATCGTGCCGCCACGTTGAATAATGTCCCCTACACTGCGAATGTCCATCGAGAAAATATCGTTATTAAGCAGCCCTTGATACCCCCGTTGAATACCGAAGACTTCTACGCCATAAAACAAACCGCTGCGCACAACCGCACGAACGGCGGCATTCATGCCCTGGGAGTCTCCCCCACTTGTAAGAACTGCAATTTTTTTCACTGCTGACATGATAATTCCTCCTATAAATTTAAAGATGCTTGCGAATCCAACGGCTGTTTGCGAAGAAGAATAACCGCATCAACGGGCTTCTCCGCATCAGCCGCTTGGATACCTCGCGAATTTCTTCCTGCTGACTGACCTTGGGGTCGGATAAATACAAAGCCAGCAAGCCCTCAATGATCATCCTATGAAATGAGGAGGCAGGCAGCTTGCGAATATCGCGCCGCGCTCCTTCGACAATCAACGTGATTCTTCCCAGCATCGTTTCCTTGCTGTCATAGTAGCTGCAAAAGTTCAAGTCCCCGCCTAATTCGTCTTCCTCTTGGTCGATCAAGTAATCTAGCATAATATGTAGTCCGCAAACATGAGGAAAATAGGCGCCATGGATAATCTTCGCGCTCTTTCCATCCAGATCAGCATGACTCGCAGCCAGAAATAACATGAACACGCCTAGTGTAGAGCCTGTTGCCGCTGCGAATTCATTCCATTTCAGATGAGGGGCACGGTGTTCGTGGCGGGTCCACCATTCCAACAGCTTGGCTTCACGTTGCTTGGGATCAATATGCTTGTACACTTGCAAGTCAGTATACAGCCCTACCAAATCCACGATATGTGGCATGGCTGCCGGGTAACCCTGCAACCGTGTAATTTGATGGCGGCAGGTCATCACCAGGCGATGCAGGTAACCTCCATCATCCTGCTCCTCGCGCAGTGCGTAATAATTGCGCAATTCCGCAGAATCATTCACCGCATCCAGCATGCTTTGATGCAGCAAACGGAAATCCTCCGCATCCTTGGAGGTGCTCCGGTCACATAAATTGTCCAGATAATCGCTAATGGTTTGGAACGCAACGATAAGGGGAATTAGAACGTGGCGCATTGGCAGATTCGCGGCTGCATACACAGCCCCGCCCTGACAGTGGAATTCCTTCGTCGCAATGCTGGCAAGCGCCTGCTTTCGCAGCTCCGGATCAGGAATCGCCTCGGCATCCTTCCTCCAACCATTCAATGCCTGACGCACATCTGGCAATATAAATTTGTAAACCCGGCTCATTAGCCTGATCGGCTCTTTCGGAAACTGGTTTCGGCTTTGCTCAAGTTCAATCAATGGCTTGCCTCCACTACGTTGTTAAATATCCTTAACTGAAAACCATTCTATATTATAATATGATCCAACTTTTTGTACAAATAAACAAAATCACAAAACCCGTTGGAATTCTAATAACCTTAGTATAACGTTCATTCGTCAACAGACCGTAAAACTCTACCCCGCCCTGCCTGAAATTTCTGGTATACTAGCAATCATAGCTGACCTCTGCGTACCAATCAATTACCTGAGCCTAGGCAGCAAAGACTTCCTACTGAGAATGGAGTTATGAATTCTACATGAAATCAAAACCGACGATGAGCCGGGACGTGCAATGGCTCCGTGCCTTTACCTTCACTATATACGGAACGATCGTCCTTGTAACGTCCTATTTTCCGCTCTACTACGCCCAGCTTGGTTTCACCAACAGCCAGATCGGTTTGCTATACGCACTCGGGCCGATGATCTCCTTGATCTCCAATTTGCTGTGGAGCCTGGCCAGTGACCGGTTCCGCACGATTAAGAAAATTCTCCTTATTCTACTTATCGGTCAGATCAGCTTAACGTTTATACTATCGGTCTCCACCACATTTTCCGCGATCATGGCGGTCATCACTTTATTTTATTTTTTCTTTTACCCGGTTTTCCCTTTATCTGACACCATCGTTATTTCAACAGCCAAGAGACAGAATCGGAATTTCATCTCGATTCGGGTGTTTGGTTCCTTCGGCTTCGCTGCCTTCGCCCTGCTGATTGGATATGTTCTGGCCTGGGTGGGCATCTCGAACATGATGTGGGTATCTATTGCCGTCGCCACATTGGCGCTGACGCTGGTGCTATTTGTGAAAGACGATCCTTCCGCCCCTGTAGCCAAAGTCGATTTATCCGGCATCTGGGCACTTTTGCGGCAGAAGGAGCTTCTATGGTTCCTGGGGTGCATCTTCTTCCTGGCCATTGGCATGAGGATGAACGAACCCTTCCTGTCTATTACGCTAAAGGAATTGGGAGCAGAAGAGAGCATTATCGGCTGGGCCATGTTAGCCTCGGCGTTGTCAGAGATTCCAATTTTCATATATCTAAGTTTCCATGGCGAGAAGTATAAGGAATTACCACTACTACTGTTCTCCAGCCTGCTCTTCGCAGTCCGCTTTTTGCTCATGGGCCTGACGGATTCGGTGTACGGCATTCTGGCGATTCAGGCGATGCACGGAATTACCTTTGGCATCTTCTATGTGACGGCTATCCGGATGTTAACCCGGTTGATTCCGGATCAATTTCGCGCTACCGGCATGGCCCTGTATACGATTATGTGGTCCAGCCTGTCCGGATTAGTTAGCGGCACCTTCGGCGGTTTTGTCTTTGAACAATCTGGCCGCACCACCTTCTATCTGGTAGCCATGGCCTCCGCGCTGCTGGCCTTTATTGGCTTTGCCAGCCGTTATTTCATCCGCCACCCGGATGCAGCCAAGTCCACGGGAATGTCCCGTAAATCTTAGTACATACGCACTCTGGCTGTTCAAAGCACTACACATCCTTTATAATGATTAATATCAGATGATAGTACCTGGTAACAATAATAATAAAGCAGGTGAACTGGATGGAATTTGCACGGTTTCGCGACATGCTGACAAGCCGTAGAAGTGTACGTGATTTTACGGAGGAGCCCGTTAGCCTCGCCGATATTGAGGAATTGATCGATTGTGCCCGTTATGCGCCAAGTGATACCAACTCGCAAACCTGGGAGTTTATTGTAGTTACGAACACTGCGAAGATTAAATATATTGAGGATTTCACCTGGGAACAGTTGCATAAGAGAGCTGCACTCGCCACCGAACAGGGACTGGAACGGGAAGGCAAGTTACTGCTCAAGTCCTTCGGACCGTATGCCACTGCCTTTTCCAAAGCCCCTGTCTTGGTCATCTGTCTCTCTACCCCTTATACCTCTAAATTCCGCGAAAGGATCTTTGATCCCCTCAACTTTGCCGCTCCTGAGGTTTGGGAGGAAGAAGGAATGAAGAGCAGTTGCCTTGCCGCTGAGAACTTGATGCTGGCGGCTCATGCCAAGGGACTTGCCACCTGTCCCATGACCGGACCCGTATTGCTGGCCGAAGACCGGCTGCGTGAATATCTGGACATTCCCGCGGATCGGGGAGTTAACATGGTCATCGCTCTGGGACATCCCGCCGTTACGCCTAAGGCCCCTGCCCGGAAAGAAATTGCAGACATCTTAAGGGTCGTCGATTAAGACGACCCTTTGCTTCTATGTAATGGAGATGGACTTGGGCCACCAGTCAGTTACCCAGATTAACACAAAAAAACACAGCCCTTGCAGGGCTGTGCCTTTCAATATCGCGCCTGAAACCAAACTTTATAAGTGATCCGTTGCCGGAAGTGATCTTATAATTTGATTACGTTAGCAGCTTGAGGACCACGGTTGCCGTCAGTGATTTCGAATTCTACGGCTTGGCCTTCTTCTAATGTCTTGAAACCGTCGCCTTGGATTGCTGAGAAGTGTACGAATACATCTTCGCCACCTTCAACTTGGATAAAGCCATAGCCTTTTTCTGCGTTAAACCATTTAACTGTACCTTTCAAATGAACAACCTCCTAAAAATAATCGCCATCATTGGCGAATAACCATATTATACTCTATGCCTGCTGACAATGCAACGTGACATTAACCTAAAAATTCAAGGGTCAGGAAGGCGCTTAAACGCACGGTTTCATTTGCTTTCCTGGGGGGTGTGAGTTATCATTTTACATACAAATATGACCTATTATTCGGGTCCTCGCGCAAGTACGCGAAGTCAAAGATTGGAGCAATAAACGATGATCAAAAAACACGAAATATACAAAAAAGACAAGTGGAACATGATGACCGTCGAGGTCCAGGGCAAATACATCGTTCTCCGCGAAATTTCCGACCAATGGGGAGAGGAAACACACACCTTCCTCAGCCGTCCAGCCTTGATGGATTGGGTCAAGCGTCGCTTCCCCAAGGAGGAATATACGGATAACGAAGCGGAGTGGGAAGGCATCATAGCGGCGTTCAAGCAGGTATAACCGTGAACAAGGGCCGCTTCTGCGTTCCGAATTATCATTCTACCCGAAACGGAGCTACTTTTTATGTACAATTCTAGCCTTCTTATTTTTATCATCTGCGCCTTTGCCTTGGGT
The DNA here is from genome assembly GCF_056836745.1 of Paenibacillus sp. 1SOY10. Classification (NCBI taxonomy): domain Bacteria; kingdom Bacillati; phylum Bacillota; class Bacilli; order Caryophanales; family Paenibacillaceae; genus Paenibacillus; species Paenibacillus sp. 1SOY10. Next base: position 1,032,268 of record NZ_JBXENK010000001.1, read on the forward strand.
GTAGTGCTCATTATGAGCAAAGACCGGATTGAGCCCCGGTTCAGGCGTGGGCTGGCAATCACAAGCATCGTAATGATTGCCTTAGCTTTCGGGCTGATCATTTATAGCTTTCTCGCCTAGCTACGGCCTGTTCGCCGCAGTATCAAGCGCACGGTAGTAGCGACAAATATTCCCTGCCATCTGCGGTCATACTAGAGAAATGTCCGACCAGGAGGTTTTCTAGTATGACAAGTGCAACAATCAAACGAGCCAGTCTGCTCCTGCTATGCGGTTGCTTGCTGGTAATTCCGCTCCCTCGCAGCGCGGCTGCCGAGCGGCCTATACTAACAGATTCCAATGAACCCCATTATTTGAATGAAGCAAATCAAAGGAGGATTCCCATGAGCAAAGTATTAAAACGTTCCGAAGTACCTGAAGACAACACATGGAAGCTGCAGGACCTGTTTGCCAATCAGGCAGCGTGGGACAAATCATATGATGAGTTGAAGAAGTTAAAAGACAAGGCTGGCGAATTTGAGGGCAAACTAGATCAGGCGGGCAACATCAAAGCTGTCTTCGAGCTTGAGGATGAGTTGTCTCTGAATATCGAGCGCCTGTACGTATATGCCCATCTGAATCATGATCAGGATACTACCAACCCTACATATCAAGCGCTGGTGCAGAAGGCACGTAAGTTAAGCGTTGAACTCAGCGAAGCCTTATCCTTTATTACGCCGGAAATTCTGGCGTTGCCGAATCAGCAATTAGATCAATTCATTGATGATCCCACCCTGGCGGCATACCGTTTCACATTACAAGAGATCAAGCGCGAGAAAGCCCATGTGCTGAGCAAGACGGAAGAAGCCTTACTCGCGCAGGTAGGCAATCTGTCTCAAGCGCCACAACAAATCTTTGGCATGATTAACAATGCCGATATGAAATTTCCGAAGATCAAGGATGAGAACGGGCAAGAGGTGGATTTGACTCACGGCAGCTACATCCAATTCCTTGAAAACCCAAACCGTGAAGTGCGCGAGCGGGCTTTCAAGGCTGTTTACGAGACTTATGGCAAGCAAAAAAATACGATCGCCTCTACGTTAAGTGCCAACGTGAACAAAAATATGTTCTACTCACGGGTACGCAAATACCCGTCCGTACTTGAAATGTCTCTCTATGGCGATAACATTCCGAAGGAAGTCTACACCAATCTGATTGATACCATTCATGAGAGCCTGCCGCTCTTGCAACGGTATATGGAGCTGCGCAAGAAGCTGCTCGGCGTCGATGAATTGCATATGTACGATCTGTTCGCTCCTCTGGTTGAGGAATATAAATGGGACATCACTTACGATGATGCGAAGAAGATGGTCGTCGAAGGTCTGGAGCCATTGGGCGAGAACTATTTGAATGTACTTCGTTCCGGCTTCGAGGATCGTTGGATCGACGTCTATGAGAATGATGGCAAACGTACAGGAGCCTATAGCTGGGGCGCTTATGGTACCCATCCGTATGTATTGCTGAACCATAACGATAATTTGAACAGCATGTTTACGCTCGCTCATGAGATGGGTCATGCCCTGCACTCCTATTTCTCGGACGAAGCATTGAAATATCGGGATGCCCAATACACTATTTTCCTGGCCGAGGTTGCCTCAACAACCAACGAAGCGTTGTTAATGGATTATTTACTCAAAAAATCGACCGATCCGAAGCAAAAGCTGTACCTGCTCACCTACTATGCGGATCAATTCCGTACGACCGTGTTCCGGCAAACGATGTTCGCCGAATTTGAGAAGATCATCCATGAGCGGGCCGAAGCCGGCGAATCCTTGACTCCACAGGAGCTTTCAAAGATTTACTATGATCTGAATGTGAAATATCACGGCAAGAGTATGGTCGTTGACCAGGATATCGAAATGGAATGGGCACGGATTCCTCACTTCTATACCAGCTTCTATGTCTACAAATACGCCACCGGCTTCTCGGCGGCAACCAGCTTCTCCAAGCAAATTCTGGAGGAAGGCCAACCTGCCGTAGACCGCTACCTGGGCTTCTTGAAGAGCGGGGGCAGCGATTACTCGATTAATATCCTGAAGAAGGCCGGCGTTGACATGTCCTCACCGGAGCCGATTCGCGAAGCCATGAGCGTATTCGAAGACGTCATTAAGCAAATTGAAGAGCTGACCCAATAAGCTAAGCGGGGCTTTGGACCCGATTCCGTAAAATCCCTTGCTCCAAACGGACGAGGGATTTTATACTGTCCTAGAAGGAGGTGTTCCTCATGAAAATTCAATGGTCCCTAATTATGGCACTCATCTTCGCCCTGATTACGGCAGTGTTCGCTGTGATTAACGTAAATCCGGTTCAAGTCAATTTGTTGTTCGGATCGGTCAGCTTGCCCTTGATCCTGCTCATCTTGGGTAGTACGCTGCTCGGCGGCATCATCGTTGGTTCCTTTGGCATTTACCGTGGATATCGGTTGCAACGGGAAGTCAAGAGCCTACAGGCCAAGCTTGTACATATTCAGGATGCAACCGGCTATGTGCTCCCGGAGCCGGAGAAGCATGAACGCAAAAAGAAGAAAGCCACAGATCACGAGGCGACGGCTCAACAAGGCGATAATGAAGTGTTGGCTGGTGAGACCGATGCCATGGCAGGCAGCGTTGAAGAAGATCGCTAACGTTGCATGAACGTAAAGGAGAATAACGATGAACTCTATACAACCCAATGAAGATTATATGTTGAATTTGCTGAAAGAACTGCTCGATACACCAAGCCCCAGCGGTTTTACCCGCCATATCATGTCGTTGATTCAGCGGGAATCGGATGCACTTGGGATTCCTTGCTCCTTCAACGAGAAGGGCGGCGCGATCCTCACCCTGGCAGGCAAAGATGCTTCTCGGCGTATCGCCTTGAGCGCCCATGTGGACACACTGGGAGCTATGGTACGTGCCATACGTCCCAACGGAACCCTGGCCTTGACCTCCGTTGGCGGCTTCATGATGAATGCCATCGAGAACGAATATTGCCAAATTCACACTCGCAGTGGCAAGGTCTATACAGGAACGATTCTCTCCATTCACCCATCCGTGCATGTATATAGTGATGCCCGTGATTTTAAGCGTGAGGAGAAGAATATGGAGGTTCGGATTGACGAGCTCGTGGAAAATAAAGACGATGTCCTCAAGCTCGGCATCTCGGTGGGAGACTTCATCTCCTTTGATGCCCGCCCTGTCATCACACCAAGCGGGTATATCAAATCTCGCCATCTCGATGATAAGGCCAGTGTGGCTGCTCTGTTCGGTGTGCTTGAAGCTAGTCGGCGAGAAGGCTGGGTGCCCAAGCATGATCTGGTATTCCTTATCTCCAACTATGAAGAAGTAGGTCATGGTACCGCCTGGATTCCCGAGGGGATTCATGAAATGATCGCCGTAGACATGGGTGCCCTCGGCGATGATCTAAGCTGCAAGGAGACAGAGGTATCCATTTGTGCCAAAGACTCCTCTGGCCCGTACGATTACGAAATGACCAGCCGGTTGATTGAATTGGCCAAGAATCTTGATATTCCTCATGCCGTCGATATTTACCCCTATTACGGCTCGGATGCATCGGCTGCCTTACGAGGTGGTAACAATATCCGCGCCGCGTTGATCGGCCCAGGAGTCCATGCCTCCCACGCCATGGAACGGACGCACAAGCAAGCGGTGCTTAATACAGCCCGGTTACTGGCAGCCTACGTTGCCGAGTAGCCCCAGCGGCTCTCCATTTCAAAAAAACCTTGAAGTTCCTGCGTAACTTAGACGCAAGGTGCCTCAAGGTTTTTTTAATATCATAAGTCCGGTCAGTCCTCCACCAATCGATGACGATACCATTTATGACCGCGGAAACGCCTCAGGAAAATCAGCCCGCGTATGCCCCATTCAATATCCATAGCTAGCCATACCCCAATTACACCGAAAGGCAAGACAATCCCCAGAATATAACCAAGCACTACACGGAACAGCCACATGGATAACATGGAGACAACCGAGGTATATTTCGCATCCCCTGCTGCCCGTAGCGCCGATGGAGTAATGAAGCTGATCGACCACAGTGGAATTTGCATCAGCGTGTTCATCAGTACAATGATAAAGATATCATCCACAATCTCAGCCGGTGGATGGAACAATGAAACCAAAGGCTTGAATAACGGCAATACAATCAAGCCCATGAAGATAAACGTTGAAGAAGACAACCAAATAAATGAGCGCGTGAGCTTGCGAGCATCGTCGATATTTTTACTGCCAATACATTGCCCCACCACGGTGACAATCGCAATGGATAAGGCGTTAGCCGGAATCTGAATAACCATAGCAAGCGACGAGCTAATAGCGTTGGCAGCAATAGCATAGGTGCCCAGACTGACGATGAAGATTTGCGTCAAGATCTTCCCACCGTTGAAGAACATCTGCTCGGCCGCAAACGGCATCCCGATGGACATAATTTTCTTGAGCATGGTCAGGTTGACCCGAACCATATCCCTCAGACGAATATGCAAGGAAGCATCCAACTTGACCAGATAATAGATCGCACAAGCTGCCGCCAAATATCGTGAGACATTCACGGCAATGTTCATCCCCATGATGCCCAGATCGGCTAAATTAATGAGCAGAAAGTTAAGCAATACGTAGGTTAAATTCATGATCAAGGATAACATCAGGGAAGCCCGTGATTTCCCGATCCCTCGCAGCACTCCGCATACCGCTTCAACAACAGCGATTCCACAGAAGGAAAGGCTGCTACCGATCAAATAAGATCGGGCATTCTGAAATACATCCGGTGCGGCTGAGCCGAATAACAAATTCAAGGCCGGATTGTGGAACACAATAATTAGCAAGCTGATAGCCAAAGCCAACAGAAATACCGAGGCTACGGAACCTGATGAGGACTTGGATACCATCTCGGGATTGCGGCTGCCCTTATACTGCGCCACTACCACTGTCCCCCCGGTGGCTACCCCCACGAACACGTTAATCAGGAAAATATTAAGCGAATCTACCATATTGACGGCGCTCACCGCCGCCACTCCCGAGGAGCTGATCATCGCCGTATTCACCAGGTTCAGGCCAATAATGAATGCCTGGTCAATCAGAATCGGAATGATAAGAGCAATAATTTGCCGATAATCAATAGATTTGCCAGAGAAATGCTTGTCCGCAAATTGATGCGTTCTAGTTCGAATAGCTGCACTAAGCACGTAATCACATCTTTTTCATGGTTTATAGAGGTAGTTCAAAAAGTCATCTTTTGATCACGAAGTCATTCAGGAAGTAGTTTCGGCGTCGAATCTTGAATTCACCTGGGCCTTCCGATGCTCACGTACCCACTACGTACGCTCCGCTTCTCAGTCCCTAGCTTCATCCAACCTTCTCGGTGCTGAAAAGCTGACTTTTTGAACTTTTATTGAAGCTCAATCTAACATTTTCGGCAATGCTACAACAAAGAAAAGACTCTTCGTTAACGAAGAGTTTACAATTTATTGTGATATTTACATGCTCACCACACAAGGCAGCCGTATCTCCAACGTGTATTATACCACCTTGGCTGGCAGGTGGCTTGCTCTGAAAATGAGCATTTCACCGCTTATTGGGCAAAAAAGAAGAGGAAAGCCGAAGGGTTCCCGGCTTTCCTCTTTGCTGCTCTGTTTTAGCAGGCCTGATCAAGAGTGGCGTCCCGCTTCTATCTTCTCTGCCAACTCATTCAGATAAGTCCAGCGCTCCATCAAGCGCTCCAATTCAGCCTCGGCCTCTTGCTGAGCCTGCATCAGTTCCTGTAGTCGCATGGCGTCGCTGGCCGAGGCCTCCATGTCTTCTGCGATAGAAGTCAAGCGCTGCTCGGCGGCCTCGATAGTAGCGTCGATTGTGTCATATTCTCGCTGCTCGTTATAGCTGAATTTCAGCTTCTCCCCACGGGAAACCTCACGACCTTGGGTATCTGTCTGACCTTGTGCCTTGCTAACAGCAGGAGTAGCCCCGTTGGCCCGGAGGCTGGAAGCCGCCGTTCCCTTCGCGTTGCCCCCCGCCTGTACCCGTTCCTCATAATCGCTATAGTCGCCCACATGAATCGCAACGATTCCGTCGCCCTCAAAGGCCATAATTTTATCCACAGTCCGGTCCAGGAAATACCGATCATGAGATACAACGAATACCGCACCGGGAAATTCATCGAGATAGGCTTCCAATACGGACAACGTTTGTATATCCAGATCATTGGTAGGTTCATCCAGCAACAATACGTTCGGGGCACCCATGAGCACTCGCAGCAAGTATAGCCGCCGCTTCTCTCCTCCCGACAACTTACTGATGGGCGTCCACTGCATATCTGACGAGAACAGGAAGCGCTCCAGCATCTGCGAAGCGGTGATGCGCGAGCCATCTGCGGTAGTGACAACCTCGGCGGCTTCTTTCACATACTCAATAACCCGCTGAGCCCCATCCATCTCCTGATGTTCCTGGGTGAAATAGCCCAGATTGACGGTTTGACCCATTGCAATCTCACCAGCATCAGGATGAGTACGCCCGGCAATCATGTTAAGCAATGTCGATTTGCCACTGCCGTTAGGCCCCACGATGCCCACGCGATCCCCTGGAACGGCCGTGTAGGTCAGTTCCTTGATCAGCACACGGTCTGGAATGGCTTTGCTCAAGCCTTCGATCTCCACAATTTTACGACCCAGTCTAGTAGATGCTACTGAGATATCCAAATGATCATTTCTGGACTCTGGCCCCGCTGCCTGCAGTTGCTCAAAGCGTTCAATCCTGGCCTTCTGCTTGGTCGAGCGAGCTTGCGCTCCCCGGCGAATCCAGGCCAGTTCCGTACGCAGCAGATTTTTTCTCTTCTGCTCGGAGGCCGCCTCCCGCTCCTCGCGTTCACTCTTCAGCTCCAGGAATCGACTATAGTTGGCCTCATAGCGGAACAAACGTCCATGATCAAGCTCCAGCATGACGTTGCAAACCCGATCCAGGAAGTAACGATCATGCGTGATCAGCAGCAATGCCCCACGCCGCTTCTGCAAGTACGTCTCCAGCCAAGCGACCGAATCATTATCAATATGGTTGGTAGGCTCGTCAAGAATTAGCAGTTCCGAAGGGATGATCAGCGCCGAAGCTAATGCTACACGCTTGCGTTGTCCCCCGGACAATTGGCCCATATGCTGGGTAAAATCCGCAATCCCCAAGCGGGACAACACGCTCTTGGCATCGCTGACCAAGGTCCAGGCCTGCAGGCGGTCCATCTCCTGGGATAAGCGCAAGACTTCAGCCTGACGCGATTCATCATCAGGCTGCTGTTGAAGTGCTTCCTCCGCCTCCATATAGGCCGACACCACCTGCAGTTCGGGGCCTCCCCCCTGGAATACACCACGCAAGACCGTGATATCCGGGTCATACTGTGGATTTTGGGCCAGAAAAGTCACTCTCACATCCCGATTAATCGCTACTCTTCCCTCATCAGGCTGATCCAGGCCAGCGATGACTTTGAGAAAGGTTGATTTTCCCGTGCCATTGACGCCAATAATCCCGATTTTGTCGTTCTCGTCCATCCCGAAGGAAGCACCCTGGAACAACACCTTTTCCCCATACGTCTTCGTCAAGTTCTCTATCGTTAGTATATTCATGTTAATCCCTACTTTATCATATCATCCCGATTCCCCAGGCCAGCAATCCTGCCCCAAGAGAACTGAGTAAATTTACCATGTCATTGCTCATCCAGCCTAGGCCCCTTGAGGGTACTATATCCTGACCGCAGTGAGAGGTTACCTCCACTTCCTTGCCGCAAACCGGGCAGTGATGCATACGCTGGAGGGTCGCTCCCAGCCAGGAATCGGCGAAGGCGCCAGCCATGCCGGAAAGCCCTCCAATGATAACCCATTTGACCAAGGCCAGCAAAATAACTCCCGCGCTACCTCCTGCTATACCGCCTGTCCATAGTAACAACAGCCAGGCAGCTCCGCCGATACACACAGCTCCGGCTAGAGCTGCCATACTCCCAAGCCATGTGACTCCGCCCGAGGTTCCTGGGGGTATAACCCGACCACTCTTGATGGAGCGGGGTGGCGTCTTGCTTAGCCCTCCCCACTCCGTGGCCCAGGTGTCCGCCGTAACCGCCGCCATCGTACCAACAAAGAAATACGCCCAGCCCGGCGACGGCCAAAATAAGTTGCCCAAACAAGCCAGCATCCCCAGTCCACCGTTAGCCAATACCTGCGCCGCATCCCGACGGCCGCTCTTGGCATAGGACTTCTCAAGTTCCTGCTTACGCTCGCCGCGAAGATGGGAAAATACAGACGAACTCACGAAGAAGAGCAGCAAAATACCGAACCAGAACAGGTTGCCTGCGCCATAATACACCGTACCCATAACCAGTGCCGCAAGCATCCCGGATAAGGAAAGTGACCTTCTGGCGTAAGCGGCACCCGAGACGACCAAAGCGCATGAGGCACCGATAATCCAATCTATCATCATGAAGCAGACGGACCGGAATCCACGGTACAACTGCCAAGCATACGGGAGCCATAGGATATCTCCAGCTTGTCTCCCTGATGAACGGGGCCCACACCCTCCGGTGTACCCGTGAAGATCAGATCCCCTTCACCTAATCCGTAATTTGCTGCGATATAATCAACGATTTGTTGCAAAGGGAATATCATTCGGTTAATGTTGCCTTGTTGTACCGTCTCCCCGTTCTTGCGCAACACAAAGTCGTTACCCGCCGTCTCCACGGCTCCAGGGAAAGCCAGAAAAGGAGTGATGGGTGCAGACTGAAGGAAGCCCTTGGCCGGGGTCCACGGATTCCCTTGCTCCCTCACGATATTCTGCACATCCCGCAAGGTAAAGTCGATACCGAAGGCCATGACATCCACCAATTCATCCACGGTCATCCCCGGCTTGTAATCTCTGGCAATACGCAGAACCAATTCCACCTCGTAGTGTACCGAGCCCCGGTCAGCCGGAAGCTGGACACCGCTCCCATTCATCGTCGTGACCGCATGGGACGGCTTAAGAAATATCATCGGCTCAGTTGGCACGTCATTACCCAGTTCCTCAGCATGGGCCTTGTAATTCCGGCCTACGCAATATACGTTCGCAATCATCTTGTTCATCATCTTCTCGTCCTCCCTATGTACGTCGTCCCCGATTCTTTGGGAAACACCGCCAATTGTATAAGCTATACTGCTACCCGAATACTTCGCCGGTATCTGCAATTCTCACACCGGGAGACATCTCCGCGATCTCCCGCAGCAGCTTGCCTCCATCCTCCGCATTCATCGGAACCGGCTGACCCAATTCAGTACGGTACGGAATCAGGCGCAGGCTGCATTCTCCCTCCTTCGTGAACACCGCCGCAAATACAGCAGTCTCCCACGTCTTCGGGTCCTTGGATTTGGTGAAAATAAAATTGCCTGTACTGTAAACAATCCATTTGCCCTGGTATTGCTCCAGCCCCTGCATCACGTGAGGATGGCTGCCGATTACCAGATCTGCTCCGGCATCAATGTAAGCGTGGGCCAGCTCCTGCTGATGATCCTCCAGGACCGTTGTCCGCTCTTTGCCCCAATGGCTCATAACCAGTACAAGATCGGCATTCTCTTTGGCTGTACGGATCTCCTCCAGCGCTCGCCCCGGCGTATACGCCGAAGCTACTCCTGCATGATTGGCACCGGCAGCCCAGCCTGATTCGGGCACAACCCGGCTGAATGATAGCAAGGCAACCCTGATTCCCTTGCGCTCCAGATATACAGGCGCATAAGCATCCTTGGCCGCATGGCCTGCTCCGGCATAGGCTATATTATGTTCCTTTAGCGCCTTCAAAGTATCCTTAAGGCCTGAGATGCCCTGATCAAGAATATGGTTATTAGCCAGGCCCACCGCATCTATGCCCGCCTTGGCCATGGGCGCGAGCGCCTTGGTCGGGGACTTGAATACGTAGGTCTTGTTCTCGGCGGGCTGCCCCCCCTCCGTCACTGGTGTCTCCAGGTTTAACAAGGTCAAGTCATCCTGTTCAAACAGCTCCCTGATATATTCATAGGGGAAATCATACCCCTTCTTCTCCAATCGCTCCTGCACTTTACCTGAAAACATCGTATCTCCGGCAAAATGAATCAGCAGATGCTCCCCTGCTTCTTCACTGTTCTTGGGCGCATCAACGGGCGGCGCGTAGGTAGCTACGGGTTCAGAACCTTCCACACCCTCGCTTCCGGCCGAAGCCTCGGCTTCCCCATTCGGCTCATTAGCCTTCTGCTCTTCTACGTGCTCCGTCGTCTCCTCTTCTCCGGTCTCTCCCCCAAGGTAGGCCAAGCCATCTTCCAGAGACTCCATGGGTGGCAAGAACTCGGTAGTTCCCGTCTCTATCCCTCTTTGCTGGGTACGCACCTCAACATAGAAATAGGCCCCAAGTACAAAAATCAAAGTGAGTAGAGTTAAATTAAGCAGGAGCCATATCCGGTTCTGAATCCGCCGGTTCTCCTGCTGCTTTTGCTTGTTCTTCTGTGATCTGGGTGGATACATTACGGACTCCTTTGAAACCATATTTCAAACCGTATTGATTTTATTATATCAGGTATCGAGAAATAAATAGAACCCATCGCCTAATTTGCAGGCAAGGGGTTCTATCGTCCCAGGTCTCGGCCGGGACCTTTCTCAATGTTACGGTTGTGCTATCTTCAACCCTGACGCCATACGCTCGGCCAATTCCTTAGCCTGCTTGATACAATCAGGCAAGCCGACACCGTAGAAGGCCGCTCCTGTTGCGTAAACGCTAGGCAATTCCGCTTCCAGCCGCTGGCGAAGATCGTCCAATTGCTCCAAGTGACCTACGGGATATTGCGGCATCGACTTTGGAAGCCGGGTAATCTCTGTGAACAGCGGGCGAGCCTTGAGCTCCATCAGCTTGTTCAAGTCGTTAAGCACAAGCTCGGTCAACTCCTCGTCAGACTGGAACACCTTCTCTTCATCCCCGGAACGCCCGACATAACAACGCAGCAGCATTTTATCGTCTGGACTCGTATGCAGCCATTTAACGCCGGTCCAGGTACATGCGGTGATGTTCATGCCTTCCCTGCGAGGTACGAGGAAACCCGAACCATCGAATACCCCTGCAACATCCTTCTTGTCGAAGGCCATCACCACATTAGCCACAGAAACATAATTAATTGCGTCCAGCGCGGTTACGTCTACATGCGGACGCAACAGCCTTGCTGCAGCAAAGGCCTGTACAGTCACGATGACCTCGTCAGCCTCCAGCGATTCTCCCGTGTTCAATAATATTTGATAACGGCCATTTTCTTCCCCTGAGACACGGCGAATTTCCGTGACCTCGCGCTCAAGACGCAAACGAACATCCGATAGCGAAGCGGTTAAGCCATCAATCAGGGTTTGCAGACCCTTACGAAACGTCAGGAAGGCACTGCGTTTAGCCCCCGTATGCGTCTCCGCCGGTTTCTTACCGCCCATCATCCCCTTGATAAGACTGCCATGGGCTCGTTCCGCCTCTCCGAACTGAGGGAAGGTTGACTGTAAGCTCAGCTTATAGGTATCTCCAGCATAAATTCCGGCCAGTAGCGGCTCGGTAATATTTTGCAAAACCTCCGCGCCGAGCCGTCGTTCAATGAAAGCTCCAAGCGATTCATCTTCCTTACTCTGTCGGGCTGGCATCACCAGATCCAGCATCGCTCTTGCCTTGCCGCTCCAACTCAGGAGCCCGCTGCGCAGAAATGGACTTAGCTCCGTAGGAATCCCCAGGACAAGCCCGGACGGCATCGGATGCAGTTTGCCACCACTAACGATATATGTCTTCTTGGCCTCTGGATTCATAGAGACAAGCTCGTGCTCCAGACCAAGCTCTCTCGCCAGATCGATCATTGCCGTCTTTCGAGCCAGGAAAGAATCCGGACCCTTCTCAATCACGAACTCATCCTTACGCAACGTTTCAATTTTGCCACCCAAGACGTTTTCTTTCTCCACGATGGTGATCTGTGGCGTTATGCCCTGTTCTCTGTAAAATTTGCGGACATAGAACGCTGCGGACAATCCGGTCAATCCTCCGCCGATAATGACCACATTACAGGAAGCTTCACTCATTCGTCTTCACTCTTTCCCATTGCGAAGTTCTAATAACCATGTCGCCTAATGTCTCCATGTATAATGGTTCCGTATTTAAGGATTCGATGCGCTCCAGACGCATATCCAGTTCCTTAGCTACCGTCTTGGCTTCAATGTCCAAATCGTAGAGTACCTCCAGATGATCGGACACAAATCCGACCGGAGCAACGAGCACATCCTCCACCTGTTTACGGCTCAGTTCCTTCAAGGTGTCGAGTATATCCGGACCCAGCCATGGCTCGGCTGTTCTTCCCGCGCTTTGCCATGTAAATTGCCAGGAGCTGACGTTGGCCTTTCTTGCTACAGCCTCCGAAGTCTCCAGCAATTGGTCACGGTATGGGTCACCCATCTGCACTGTCCGTTCAGGCAAGCTATGTGCGCTGAACAATACCTGCACTTGATCACGTACCGCGCCCGCTTCCTCGAATTCGTCCAATTTCTTCGCTACTCTCACCGCAAGAGCTTCAATTAACTTCGGATGGAGGTGATAGCTCTCCACGAATTTCATGGTCACGCCGGCTTCTTGCGCCTGTGCCTCTGCTCGCTTGATGTAACCGCCGATGCTCATGATTGAGTAATGTGGGGCTAATACAATACCAATTCCCTCACGAATGCCATCTGCTGCCATGGCGCTTACGCCGTCCTCGATGAACGGATACGCATGCTTCAATCCTTGATAGCAGACAAACTCCACATCTTTGTCCGCGGTCAGTTGATTCAAGGTGTCCTGCAAGGCGGCCACCTGCTTGTCCGTATTCGCCCGCAAGGGGAATACCCCGCCCACGATGGCTTCGTACCGACCAACCAGCTCCTGAAGCTGCTCTGTGGTTGGTGGATGGCCGCGCCGGATATGCGTATAGTAGGCCTCGACCTGATCCAAACTTTGTGGTGTGCCGTAGGACATCACCAATACTCCGATCTTTGCTTTCACGATTCCTGTTCACCTCTGGTCGATAGTTGGTTTACTTCGTCCCACTTGAATGTTCAGCCTTGTTGTGCGGGTGCATTCTGCCGCATCAGCGCCTTCCGGGAATACTCATGTACGAACTCCGTTAGCTCTCGCAGCTTCTCCAGCGAAGCCTCAGGGAACAAGCCATGTCCAAGATTAAAGACATAACCTGGCTTCAGTACCCCTTCATCAATAATCCGCGCAGCCTGTTCCTTGATCACATCCATTGGCGCTGTCAACAGATAAGGGTCCAAATTACCCTGTACGGCAAAGTTCTGACCCAAACGCCGACGTCCCTCCGTGATGGATACACGCCAATCAAGTCCAATCCCATCCGCCTCAAGTCCGATCAGCGTCGGTAGCAGTTCTCCTGAGCTTACACCTGGAAAATAAATTTTCGGTACATCCAAATGCCGAAGTTCGGCAAAAATACGTGTAATCGTCGGAAGCACATAAGTCTCGAAGTCTCTTGGGGCCAAAGCGCCCACCCAGCTATCAAACAACTGAAGCGCCTTGCCACCATGCGAGACATGGGCCTGCAAATAGGTAATGACCATGTCGCCCAGTTTGTCCATCAGCTTGAACCACAGCTTTGGCTGACCATACATCATAGCCTTGGTGTGAATATAGCTCTTGGAGGGACGACCTTCAATCAAGTAGGAGGCAATCGTAAATGGCGCTCCGGCAAAGGTAATCAGGGGAACCTCAAGCTCCCGGTCCAGAATAGAGATGGTTTGCAGAATATGGGATAAGTCCTTCTCCACGTCAATCCGCCGCAGGCGTTCAACATCCGCCTCCGTGCGAATGGGCTGATCAATCACCGGCCCTACATTCTTGACGATATCAAAATCAATGCCTAGCGAAGCAACCGGATTCATAATGTCGGAATACAAAATAGCCGCATCCACGCCAAGCTTGTGGACTGGCATCATCGTCACTTCAGCCGCCAATTCGGGTTGCCGACAAATTTCAAGCAAACTGTACTTTTCTTTAATTTTTCGATAATCGGGGTCATATCTTCCCGCCTGGCGCATGTACCATACCGGAAGTTCATCCACTTCCTGCTGCCGCAAAGCCCGGATCAAGCGATCATTATAAACCAAACCCTACGCCTCCTGAAACTTATCATTATAATATTTTAAAAGGTTGTTCATTACTATAAACATTCTAATTTACATTATGCCCTTTTTAAAAGTAAGTAACAACTCTCACAACGGGAAAACGGGTGGCAAACCTTTGACAATCGGATGAAGAGCGCATGAAGTTTGCCTCAGACCGGGGCTCCCCGGTTGTGATATACTGGAAAGACTTTGTTTGGACGACCAGATCTCTGTGAAAGGAAGTGAGGGCACTTTGAAGACGTGGAAGGTCAATCTCATGGTGCTTTGGATCGGGCAATTTTTTGCAAATGCGGGCATGACGATGATCACTCCCTTTCTCTCGCTGTATCTGGCGAGAGATTTGCATGTTCAGGGGGAGCAAGCCATTGGAATATGGGCCGGATCCATCTTTGCTGCCAATTTTGCGACCTCGTTCATCTTCCAGCCCCTTTGGGGCAAGCTGGCCGATAAATACGGACGCAAAATCATGCTGCTGCGCTCCGGCTTCGGAATGGCCATTGTCGTCACGCTGATGGGCTTTGCCACCGAGCCCTGGCATCTGCTCGCACTCCGGCTGCTGAATGGAACCATCTCCGGCTTCAACCCTGCCTCTGTGGCTCTGGTGTCAGGAACGGCCCCGAAGGAAAGGATGGGCTTTGCGATGGGCATTACGCAATCCGGCCTTGTTGCCGGCACCATCCTGGGTCCCTTAATCGGCGGATTACTCGCTGGATGGGTAGGATTTCGCCCCATCTTCTATATTACGGGCTCCCTGCTATTCTTCGCCTCCATGCTCGCGTTGTTGTTCGTACGCGAGAATTTTGATCGTGAAGAAGCAGCCCATACGCCGCAGCCTTCGGTATGGCAAGGACTCGTGGAACTGAACAAAACCCCGCAATTGACCGCCTTGTTCGCCGTGACCTTCTTGCTGCAATTCGCCATGCTAAGCCCGATGTCGCTGCTGCCGTTGTATGTAGAGAAGCTTCATGGACAGACTGCAGACGTAGCCTTCTGGGCGGGATTTGTTAGTGCCGCCACGGGAATTTCCAATATGATCACCTCACCGGTGCTCGGAAGGGTCAGCGACAGGCTTGGTGCACATCGTGTGCTCACCTTCTGTCTGGTGGGAGCGGCTGCTACACTCATCCCGCAAGCATTCGTTCAATCCGTCTGGCAGTTGATTACCATCCGCTTTATGATGGGTGTATTTATGGGCGGATTGCTGCCCAGTGTCAACGCCTTAATCCGTCACTACACCCCGGATGGTATGGAGAGCCGAGCATTCGGCTTCAACAGCAGTACACTGGCCCTTGGCAATATGCTTGGCTCGCTGATTGGCGGGTTTCTTTCCGGTTATATCGGCATTGAAGGCTTGTTCATCATCTCCGGCGTCCTGTTGCTCCTGAATACGCTGTGGGTCCGCCTGAAGCTGTATGGCAAAGCCAAAGTGCATACTGGACGAGCTTAACCTGAATGGGCTTGTCTGGTATGCTCGAAGAAGGCCAGCAAATCTTCCGTGTTCGCAAAGCCTGACTGGGCTTGCTTATTGCTTCCCCCGCCTTTTCCCTGGTAAGCAGGAAGATGCTCCTTGAAGAAGGCACCGCAGGATACCGGGAAGCTGCCACTATGAGCAAATACGAGCTTATTCTCAAGCTCGGACGCCAGCAGCACCATAACCTCCCCTTGGGCGACTACCTCGCTGGCCAGGCTTTGCAATTGCGTGAGGGACTTGTCCGTATAGCACGCTGCGATCATCCCGTTGTCTTGCTTGGTGAGTAATTCCTTGGCTTCGTGCCTATCTTCCTTCTGCTTCAATTCGGACACCTCGGCTTGCAGCCGCTTCTGTTCTTCCTCCCAGCGGTCCAGCCGGTCGATGAGCTCGTTTCTGCCTGTTTTCAGCCTGGCTGTGAGTTGGCTTAATACGCGCTGTTGCTCCTGAAACTCAGTTAAAGCACGGTATCCGCTCTTGAAGGTGATTCGAGTGTAACCCTTCTGCTTCTCGCTCTTGAGTAGCTTGATCATGCCGATCGAGCCGGTAGAAGCAACATGTGTCCCGCCGCACCCGTTATGTTCAACATCTTCCATTTCCACAATACGAACATGCTCCGTCACTTTAGGTGGCTTGACCAGCGGCAATCGCCCTGCCTCCTCAGCGGATACGAAATAGCTGACAATCCGATGATTCAGATAGATATGACGGTTCACCTCCTGCTCAATAGCAGCAAGCTGTTCAGGTGACAGCTCCGGCTTATCTACATCAATCGTGCAGTAGTCGGCTCCCAGATGGAAGCTCATCGTGATGGCGTCATATAAATCGCGGCAAACCGCAGATAACAGATGTTGCCCGCTATGTTGCTGCATATGATCAAACCTGCGCGGCCAATCGATTTCGCAAGCAACCTGATCCGTCTCCGGAAAACGCTCCACACGATGCAATACCTTGTCTTCCTCGCTAATGACGTCCAGCACCTGAATTCCACCAAGCGTCCCCGTATCATGGGGTTGTCCCCCGCCATCGGGATAAAAGGCGCTCTCTTCCAGTACAACAAATTTGCCTTCCTCTCGCTCCAGCTTGTCCTTCACCTGCGTCACCCACCGGGTCAAATAAGCATCTTCAAAATACAGCCTTCTCGTCATCGTGATGCTCCTCTCATGAATTGATTCTCCTGCTTCAAATTGCCTCTAGCGGCGCTGCATGTAGAAGTACACAGGCAGGCCAATGAGCGTAATTCCGATTCCCGTCAAGGACTGTAGCGGATTGCTGATGATGGTGCTGCCCAGGATATAAATGCCGCCCAGAATACCAATCAACGGAGTGATTGGATATAATGGTACACGGTATCTGCCTGGCTCCCCTGAGGTTACAGGCTTCCTTCTCCGCAGAAGAAACACGCCGAACACGCCCATCGTAAAGAAGATCCATAATACAAAAACAAGCAAATCGGTTAGCGTATTAAAGGTCCCTGAGAAAATGTAGATCACCGCGAGCAAGCTTTGGAGAATCAGCGCATTTGCGGGCGTTCCAAATTTAGCATGCTGCTTGCGAAGCAAGCGGGAGAAAGGAATCTGTCCTTTCTCGCCCATCACCTGCGGAACTCTGGCTGCCGTCATGAGGTATCCGTTAAGCGCCCCCAACACAGATACGATAATTCCCGCCGTAATCAACATCGCGCCACCACTGCCAAGCAGAGCCTCTGCTGCATCCGCTCCAGGAGCCTTGGAGCTTACAATCACCTCATAAGGCAAAATTTTAAAAATAGCTAAATTAAACAATACATATACAATAATGACAAAAACAACGCCAATCGAAATTACCTTGGGCATCGTTCGAGCAGGAGTGGGAATTTCACCAGCCATATTGGTCACGCCAATCCAGCCATCATAAGCCCATAACGTACCCAGCACGGCCATACCAAAGCCTGCTCCGGTTACAGCGGCAGGCATACCAGTTAGTCCCGGGGCCGTACCGCTGAACAAACCAAAGCCAACAATACCCACCACCGGCACCAGCTTGCCAACCGTAGCCAGTGTCTGAATGATTCCGCCGTATTTCGTAGCTATGATGTTCATAACTAAGATAAAGGCGAGAATTCCGACCGCCACCAGCTTCTGAACCCAACCGTTCATAGGAAGGAAATAAGCGGAATACGAAGCAAAGGCAATGGCCAGAGCTGCTACTGAGGCTGGATACGAGATAACCGTCTGCACCCAGCCCAGCAGAAAACCAACAACATCACCATATAACTCACCCAAATAGGTGTATAACCCCCCGGATTTGGGAATGGCTGCGGCGATTTCCGCTACCGATAAGGCCGAAGCCAAAGTAATAATACCTCCGAGTGCCCAGGCCATAATGCTCATCCAAGGTGAACCAGCATGGCTGAGGACAATCCCTGGCTTCAAAAATATGCCCGATCCGATAATCATGCCGACCACAATCGACAGAGCTTGGACAAAGGTAATCTGTTTGGGGGTAGAGTGCGGTTCTTGCTGTACATTGGCAATAGGCTTCATCGTTGTTCTCATATCCTTCATTAGTAAGATGACTTTCGTAAATCGGATAGCTTATCCTGAATTACCGCACTATTATACTTTAGCCTGCTTTCCTTAAGCAATTAACATTTGCTAAAAAATAGCGTATTTATCACCTAATAGAATCATAAATATCTTAGGAAGAACGGCTCTGTAAGCCTAAGAGAAAGGTAGGGAAAAAGCATGGCGGTTTCATACATGAATTTCGCCTCACCCTCAGCGCAATTCACGTTTGATGTGAATCGCAATACCACCTTTAAGAAGGATAATCGAAATTTTATCAATGAGGTGTCTATCCAGCAATTAAATACGCTAGGCAATGTCTCACTCCTTGATGTCTATCTCGATAAAAACAATATTGTCGAGCCTCATATCCATCAGAACGCTTCGGAACTGGTCTACTGCATTTCCGGGGAAGTCATTGTATCCATCATCAACCCGTTTACCAATGAGCTGCACAACTATCCTAACCGTCCGGGGCAAGTGACAAACGTTCCTCAAGGGTGGTGGCACTATGATACCGCCACTGTGGACGGCACGCATTTCCTGGCCATCTTCGATGCTCCGATTCCTGAAGTGATTTTGGCCTCGAACATGCTGCGGTTGACCCCTCCCGAGGTATTGGCCTATGCCTATTGCCTCGACCCGGCTAAAGTCAAGGACACCTTCGCCCCACTCAATCAATCGGTGCTCATCGGTCCACCAAAAGGCTGCCATCAGGGCCAGCCAAACGCTCACTTGGCCAATCAAGGGCCCCAGACCCACCATGCTCATCCAGCCCAGCCACCCTATAATCAAGGTTACGGGCTAAGATCAAATGAGCAGAGCGACGGAAATCCCCGGCGTCCTCAAGTCATTGGCAATGGCTGGGCGCATCTGTACCACAACGGGCCTTGAAGCTGTGATCATTTCTTCCATCTCCTTTGGCTTCATGCAAACAAGCAGCGCCGCCTGAGTGGGCCGCGCTGCTTGTTTATTTGCCTTGCTTGATTGAGTATTTATGATGATTTGACCATAGCCAATGCCAGACCATCATACGCCGGCAGCAAAGCGCTTATTAACCGATCATCCCGGGCTATGGTTTCATTGAAACGCCGCATCGCCTGCACAGAGGGTCCGTTCTTGTCCGTATTGAGCGTACGGCCCCTTAACAAAATATTATCCCCGGCGATCAAAGCTCCCGGATTAGCCAGCTTGATGGCATACTCCAGGTAATTGGGATAATTCTCTTTGTCTGCGTCGATGAAGAAGAAATCGAACCGTTCCCCTTCCTCCACCAGCTCCTCCAGGCTGCTAAGCGCTGGAGCAATTCTATAGTCCGCCATATGCCCGAAGCCCGCCTCTTGCAGATTTTTTCGGGCCAACTCAGCGTTCTCTTCCTTTAGCTCCAGCGACAGCAATCTGCCCCCTTCAATCGGTAGGCCCCTGGCCAGACAAATGCCGCTATAGCCTCCCAGTGCACCGATTTCCAGCACCGATCTGGCCCCGGCCAGCTTCACCAGGAACGTCAGAAGCCGTCCATATCCGGGCGCAATAGATACATCCTGAAGCCCGCTTTCGGCAATGGACCGCGTTACACGCTCCAATACCTCATCCTTCGCATATAATTCATCCCCGTATTGTTCAGGCGTTAACATCATAATCTTCCCTTCCTATCTACTTCAAGAAGCGTTTGTAACTTACAGGACATTAGCCTATACTAAATTGTATGGTTTTTCGTTTATTCTCACAAGTACAAAGCTGAAGTTGGAGTGATTATCTAGCATGTCTGGACCTTTGAAATTAATCGCAACCGCACCGATGGGCCTAGAGGCCGTAGTGGTACGCGAGTTGAAAGAATTGGGCTATCATGATACGTCTGTGGATAACGGACGCGTCCATTTTACCGGAGATCTGATCGATATCTGCCACTGCAATTTGTGGCTGAGAACCTCTGACCGGGTTCTGATCAATATGGGGGAATTCAACGCCTTGACGTTTGACGAGCTGTTTGAGGGCACTAAGGCTTTGCCTTGGGAGGACTGGATTCCTGCGGATGGAGAATTTCCCGTTGAGGGCCGTTCGCACAAATCGCAGCTCAGCAGCGTTCCCGCCTGCCAGGGAATTGTGAAGAAGGCCATAGTTGAGAAGCTGAAGCAATCCTATGATATTGAATGGTTCGAGGAATACGGGCCGCGCTACGTGATCGAGATTCATCTCCTGAATGACCGTGCTCTGCTCACCCTCGATACTACGGGATCTGCTCTGCATAAGCGTGGCTACCGCAAGCAAGCCACAGAAGCACCGCTGAAAGAGACGATGGCCGCGGCCATGATTCTGCTTAGCCGCTGGAACCAGAACCCAACACGTCCGTTCTACGATCCCTGCTGCGGCTCGGGAACGTTGCCGATTGAAGCAGCGATGATTGGCTGGAACATCGCGCCGGGACTACGCCGTACCTTTAATTCAGAGAGCTGGCCGGCTATACCGGAGGAGCTCTGGGCCCAGGCACGCGAGGAAGCCATCGACGCCGTACGGGACGATATTCCGCTGAACATTGTGGGCAGCGATATTGATCCGGAAGCCATCGAGATTGCCAAAGCCGCAGCCAAGAGCGCAGGACTAGCCGATGAGATTCGCTTCGAATGCCTCCCGGCCGTCAAGATTGAGCCACAGGGCGATTACGGCTGCATGATTACCAATCCCCCTTACGGGGAACGAATCGGTGAGGAGAAAGAAGTGCGCAAGCTGATATCGCAACTTGGCAGAGTTACCGCAGGCTTGCCGACCTGGTCTTTCTTCGCCCTAACACCAACCAAGACGTTTGAGCGCGACTTCACGCGTAAAGCAGACAAGCGGCGCAAGCTGTTTAATGGACGCATTGAATGCCAATATTTGCAGTATCTCGGACCCCTTCCTCCACGTCATTAATCGTGGTGGGAGGGTTTCTCCCTTTTCGGAGCGAGAAAGGAGCTGGCTGATTGTCATGCTACGGCATTCCCGATATTTTGCCTATCTCTTGTTTGTCATGGCTGTCTTCATCAAGCTCGTGTTATTTCATGGTCAATTGAAGGCCCGTTATATTGACATGAGCTGGCTGGATGACCTTATTGCCATCGGCTCTATTATGCTGGCTTCATTCTGGACATTATGGCTCCCTGGCAAAGCCTTCAAATGGGGGCTGGGCAGTCTGAACGTGCTGCTCACCATACTCATCTTTGCCGATCTGGTCTATTACCGGTATTTTGCCGATTTTATTACCGTACCGGTTCTGATGCAGGCGGGACAAGTTGGAGCGTTAGGGGAAAGCATCGAGGAACTTATTCATCCTCGTGATTTATGGCTTATTGCCGACTGGGCCCTCTGGCTAGCTGCCGTCCTCTTCGCTCTGGTGTGGCGCAGACAGTTCCAGACGCCCTCTCACACCATTGGCAACCTTGGCCCCGTCTACCGAGCGGGCGCCAACTACAAGGGGAAGGGGCGTCGCGGACTGGGACGCCTATTCCCCGGCCTTGCCGCATTTATCCTGGGTTTCATGTTATCTGTAGGACCTATTCAATTCTACGCCCGTACCTGGGCCACCGAATTATTTGAGAACAATTGGTGGAATGTATCCCTCTACAATGTTACCGGTCTACTGGGCTTTCACTATTATGATGCCAGCCGTTACGTGCAGGAGCATTTTGGAGGGGCCAAGGCTGTAGATTCCGAGGAACAAGATGCCATTGAAAGTTGGTTCCAGGAAGCGAAGCAGCGCCAAGTAGAGCCAAATGAAACCTTCGGCGCTTATACAGGGAGCAACGTGGTTGTGATTCAGACAGAGGCCTTTATGAACTTTATGATTGGTCAGGAAATCGCGGGCCAGGAGATTACCCCGCACTTCAATGAATTAATGAAAGAGAGCCTATATTTCCCGAACTATTATCACCAGACGGGTCAGGGGAGAACCTCCGATGCGGACTTCTCCTCCAACAGCTCACTTCATCCATTACCTACCGGCTCGGTGGCAGTCCGTTACCCGGATCATCGCTTTGATATGCTGCCGCAAATCCTGAAGACACAGGCTGGTTATGCCACTTCTGCCTTCCATGCTTACGAAGGCAGCTTCTGGAATCGAAATCAAATGTATCCGAAAATGGGCTACGACCACTTTTACAGTAAGAAAGATTACGTAATGGATGAGCCACTAGGATGGTCGCTGGGTGATAAGTCTTTCTTCCGCCAATCATTAGATTTTATGACGCAAACCCCAGAGCCCTTCTACTCCTTCATGATTACGTTATCCAGCCACCATCCCTATTCACTGCCTGCCGAAGCACGAACGCTCGATACCGGGGAGTTCGAAGGAACCATCTTCGGCAATTACCTGCAGTCCATTCACTATATGGATGAGGCATTAGGTCAATTGGTAGCAGGCTTGAAGCAGGAAGGCTTATGGGATCATACCATTTTGTACGTTTACGGCGACCATGATAATTCCGTTACGGTGCAGAAAGATTATGAACGGTTTCTGGGCCGCAAGCTGAGTGCACTGGATATGCACCAGATCATGAATCAGGTCCCCCTGCTAATTCATCTGCCAGACAGCAAGCATGCCGGGGTCTATCCGGAACCAGCAGGACAGTTGGATATGCCCCCATCGCTACTGCATCTGCTGGGTATCTCTGCGGAGCCGTACTATTTTATGGGCAATAACTTGTTTAGCAGCGCGACGGATGAGCGTTTAGTGGTGCTGCGCACAGGGGCCTTAACAAACGGACAAGTCTACTATATTCCATCGGCTAGCCATTTGTTCGAAGACGGACAATGTTACGACCTGTCCAGCAGGGAGCGAACCGACATCGAACCCTGCCGCGTTCCACAGGAGGAAGCAATGAACCGCTTGGAAATATCTGATACAATGATTACCAACAACCTGCTCAATGCAATGGATATCGATAAATAAACAAATAAATCCCCCACTTCTTCTCAGGAGTGGGGGATTTGCTATTCAAGCATCTGTCTTGGGTTTCTTGACGAATGGAGCAGCCTTGGCCAGTACCTCGTCTTCCGTTGGGGCACTGACGTATCGGCCGTTAATATATACGAACGCTCTTTTGCCGCACGGACCGCAATAGGACTTGCAGCCGACTTTAATCTCGGCGTCCGGCGCGAGCTTTTGCAATTTCGGTATAAAAGTCTTCATTCGGATATGATTGCATTTGTCGCAAATCCGGATATCGTTAGCCATGCGTAGATCCCTTCTTTATATGGTTCAGCTAAAACTTAGTGGTCGCCATGATTTCCTTTAGACGGATTAGTAATGACGAATCCTTCCTCCGGAAAATACAAATAATCGATCTTTACTCCATCCAGCAGCGGATCGGTTCCTTCCACAATCACATCAATTTCCTTATCCGTCTTAATCACTTGAGCATCGCTCTCTGGCTTGGCCAAATCCAGACCATAATGAGCGTGGTCCCCATGGGAGTGTGTGATGAATACCTTCAGAGCAAACCCTTGGTTCTCTTCTTTCTCCAGTTCCTGCTTTATCACCTTCGCCGCATTGCGGGTAATTTTGACGTTCATGAGATCTCTCCTATCTTCAATTGGCTTACCTAACATTCCTAATTGTAAAGAAACAATGTCAAACAAGCAAGACCAAGGGGCAAATCCTGCTATACACCGGGGTATTTCCGTTCTGCACGGGTCACGAACCAGTTCATGAGCAGCATCGTTACGGCCATATCGTCAATAGGAATCATTGGCATGACATCAGGCAGAACCCAATAAGCCAGTGCCGGTACTGTCAACAGGAGTTTGTCGAACCAAGGCACCTTCCGGGACCCCAGCAAAGGCCATGTACGGCGAAAAATATGGGACCAATGACGAAACGACCAAATTCTTCTCCATTTCATGACACTTCCTCCTCGATGTGTTCAAGATACATTCTCGCCCTATTTCCCATCCGTCTAATAGCGTAGCGTATACGCTAAAATAACCAGCACGGCCAAATGCACCGGATAGAAGCTACGCCATACCCAGCGAGGGAGTCGCCAGTTCTCCAGCCTTCTCCAGACCTCCGGCCCGTAAGCAATCACCATCGTCGGGATAATGCTTGCTAGCTGGACGAGCCAACCGAAGGCGAACAAATAAACAATATTCAGCAGCATATGCATGAGCACCATGCTAGCCGCTCCCCCATATCTAAAGATTAACACGAGCAGCAGGCCATAAGCTCCATAGTCGAACGACACAACCTCCATCAGCAGGCAGGCGACAACAATGATAATACCGGAACCTACGCCATGCTTCACCTTCTCCAGCAAACGAAGGACGAGCGATGAAACTAACAGGGTAGCTACTACGTTCAGGCCAGTGGTGTTAAAGGCCAGTTGATAAGGAATTTGCGAGAGCAGGGCTATGACCGAGAGCCTCACCGCATACCTTCGGTAATTCGAAGTGTGCACATGACCTTGAACCAGCGCATAGGCATAGATGGGAAAGGCAATCCTCCCGATAATTCTCCATCCCATTTCCCCTGGAAAAAATATAAGTCCCACATGATCAATTAACATCGTCAGCATGGCAATCAGTTGCATGCCCCACTCTCCCTTCCCCTTAAAGAGGTGGTACAAAAAGTCTTCTTCCCAGAACAAAAGCTATTCATTTAAAGGCTTGGCCTTCCTTCTAAAAGAACCTTTGGCCGGGGCATTTCCCTCCAAAGGTTCTTCATGTTAGCCCACAGGACTGGACACCTGCCAAACGATCGGGGTCAATTCGATCTGCTCCCCTAGCCATTGACGTGCAATCTTGCTGAACATGTCCGCATCCCCGCTACAGAAAAATTGATGTACCGGGATGGCGTTCCCCCGGGCCAAGCCCTCCTTCTGGTGCAGCACAGTGCTGATCTCCCGGGCCGTCTCATCGGCTGAGCTAATCAACGTAACCTGCTCCCCCATCACCTGCTGAATCGAATTCTTCAGAAAGGGATAATGAGTACAGCCAAGAATCAGACAATCCATAGGATAATCCTGCAGTCCTTGCAGACTATTCTGTACGACAAACAAGGCCTCGTCGGTTTCATACAACCCCCGTTCCACTAGCGGTACGAGTTCGGGGCATGCCTGGCTAACGATCTCGATTTGGGGATTTAGCTCGCGTAAGGCCATAGTATAAGCTTCACTGCGAATCGTACCAACCGTACCGATAACCCCTACCTTACCACTCTTGGTAGTGCTGATCGCCGCCCTTGCCCCGGGATGTATAACGCCGATGACCGGAATATTCACTTTATCCTTAATGTAATCAAGCGCTGCCGCAGTAGCGGTATTGCAGGCAATGACAATCAGTTTAGGGTCAAATTGAATCAAATAATCAACGATTTGCTCGGTAAACAAGCGAACCTCTTCAGGGGACCTTGGACCATAAGGAGCTCGGGCCGTATCTCCGAAATAAATAATCTTCTCTCTGGGAAGCTGTCTCATCACTTCCTTGCAAACTGTGAGACCTCCCACTCCCGAGTCTAAGATGGCAATAGCTTGCTGCACGAACATACCGCTTCCTTTATCATCAAATTTTAATTGGAGTCTCTCTCGTTACTGTATGACCTGAAATCATAAAGCGTACCTAAATATTAACTTAATTTGAATCATCGGACAAGAAAGTCGTATCTCTTATGCCATGAGAAAGGACCCTGCTTCCAGGGTCCTCGTCAAGCAATGCCGTCTTGTCAGTAAGACTGGCTTATTTAGTGCCTTTGTCTTCTTCCGCAGTAACTGCAGCTTCAAGCGTAGCAGCTTCGGCATCCTTACCATCCGTCTCAGAGTCGACTACGCCCAGTACCACCGTCTTAACGTCTTTAACGGTTTCGACCGTGTCTTCTACAATCTCGGATACTTGCTCTACTTTTTCCTTAGTAACCTGGCGAATATCCGTAATGAGGTCTCCGGCTGTTTCTTTCACTTTATCCACCAGAATAGCACCTTGCTCCGTTACCTTCCCGGCAACCTCCTGGGTCTTCTCTCCAACCTGGCGAGCCCCGTCCGCGATGTCCTTACGCAGTGCCTTGCCTGGCTTCGGCGCAAACAGTAATGCTGTCACCGAACCAACGATCGTACCAATTGCTGCACCTAACAACCAACCTTTATTTCCTTTACTCATAGCTCATCTCTCCTTTTTAGCATCCCCCGTATCAGGGCGAATGCCCATATCTTAATGTATTATAAGCAACAACAATCCGACTGGTCACACATGGACAGACATTTTTATTTAGCCAACGGGCTATAAACGCCTTCCTGTTCCAAATACGTTAATACCTTTGTTGAGAAAGTCTCCAGCACCGCCGGTAAATCCTGCGCCCATTCGGCAGGCTCTTGCTGGCTCAGGAAATATTCCTGTACTAGTGGCTTCCGAAGCCGCACCAGCTTAACCAAGATAGCATGCATGTTACTGTCGATGACCTTCTCGTCCAGCATGATGTCCACGATATCCTCGTAACTGCTTGCATCACGCATAATGAAGCCATCAATGAGGTAACTGCCTACATCCGTTACGATCTCCACAGCTAGATGTAACGCACGCTCCGCGGCATACCGATCAATGAGGGGACGTTCTCTCCGGGACGACTGACTAAGTACTTGAAGCAATTCCGGAATAATTTCGAGTCTTCGTTCGATTTGTTCCCGATTCACATAATACACAGCAATTACCTCCTGAAAACGGTGAGGTTTGTCCCTCTATGCCAATGTCCCTTACATGTATAATACGCCAATTTATCAAAAGTGAATCTTAAAATTCAAAATCCACCGCAACTTGGCTCTCACGAACTTCATTCATGTGCTCAATAACCTTCTTGTGTTCGGGATGAACCTGATATCCCTCAAGATCCTCCAGGGAATCAAAGGTAGCAATCAAAGCGATGTCATAAGAACGCGCAGAGCGTATGACATCGGTTCCCACCTCAAGGCTCCGCAATTGCTCTACCTTGCCTTCCAGCCCCCGCAGCACCTGGACCGTCCGCTCAATGCTTGGCGGAGCAGCATCCTTCAGTTTAAACAATACGATATGTTTGATCATGTCATCAGCTCCTCTATGCTTTGATTCGTCACTTGCTTCCAGCATAACATAACGAATAGCCCCAGAAAAGCGGACCCACCCGAACTCTATGAATCTAGCAACATAAGATATAATGTCTTCTGCAATAGGAGGGTCGAGTAAGCAGGTCCTTCCTTCCAGAGATAATGATCTAGGGAAGGGGGTGTACCTTATGAGTGTTCTGCGCTTTCTGCTCAATGGTCCGCTGCGCAGGCGCATCCGGTTGCTACAGGCCAAGCTTGAGCTGTTAACAAGTCGTATAGAGCAACTGGAGCAGGCCTTTGCAGCCGCCTCTTTTCCCGATGCCGGCACCGTGGAACGCATGAATGCAACTGCCGGCCAATGCATCACCGTGGAGACCCGGGAGCATAGCCTACATGGCATCCTGGTCAACATGCATCAGGATTCTCTGGAATTGATGGATGAACAAGGCCAGCATGTCGTTGTGCCCGCAGCAAGAATCTTGCTCATCCGGCAGTAAGCTTTCAGACAAATCTCCCCCATAAAGAACAACGGGGGCACGGAAAGAAATAGCCGTGTTGGGACAACTCCCTGACACGGCTATTTCTCCTTCCTGATACATTCATTCTCTTAGGTGCGCTGACTCATCCAGCAAATAACGGGGAGGCAAGTAATATGGCCGTAATAAAAACAAGTTGAATTCCTAGGCGAACCGACAATTTCGGTACAGGTCTGCCGCCGATGGTCATCTTGTTACGGGCTGCATAGATATTGGCAGGAAGCATGGCAATAAGAAGCAAGACAAGGCACACCGAAGCAATAAGTGAGAGCGCAGGCACCAGAATGCCCAAAGCTCCAGCAATTTCCAAAATTCCGGTAACCGTCACAATCCATTCCTTTTGCGGAAAAGCAGGTGGCACCATGCTTACCAGATCAGGCCGCCGCTTTCCCCAGTGAGCAGATGCACTCAATAGCAGCATCGTGACTACTGCCCATTGCAGGGATGTATGCCAATCATTCAAATCATTCAAGCCCAGAAAACCAACCATCCGAAATAGCAAAAAGGATACGATAAGCGAAATAAAAGGAACCATGTTGAACCCTCCTCAAACGAAAATTATTGCTTTTTCAGGATTCCGGCCATAAAGTCCGATACACCTTTCGCTGACAGAGACTTTGGTGATGTGGTCAAGGATGCCCGTACACGCAGACCCAATGACAGTAGAACGAACAACTCTGCCGTTTCATCAGGGTTCACGGTTTCTTTAATCACCCCGTACTTTTGACCCGTAATAATCCACTGCCTGGAGACAGATACAGATCGCTCGTGAAAATGCTCAAGCACCTTTGCTACCTCCGGTTCATTCTCCTTGCCCAGCATATATAGAAGAACCTTATTGGTGACCTCATGACTGTCTTCCAACCCCGCAATACTGTTAGAGATGGCCAGCATAGGCCCATCGAACGTTTTATTAAGGCTGTTGGCTACTTCTTCTTCAAAATGTTCATTAACAGCTTCAAGACGCTCCTCCAGCACCCAGGCAAAGATCTCATCCTTGCTCTTTACATAGTGGAATATCGCACCTTTTGATAAACGCGATTGCTCCATAATATCCTTTAAAGTGATAGCATGGCAGCTTTTGTCGCGCAGCAACTCCTTGGTTGCATTTAATAGTTGCCGGATGGTATTCTTCCGGCGATCTGCGTTCTTCATAGCTATCCCCCTTTTCCCAAGCTTTGCATGTAAGTTATTTTAATTATATAAACCGACCATCGGTTTGTAAAGTGGATAAAACTAATCAAGCATTTCGGGAATCCGATGCTTAAGACAGCAAAAAAGAACGGTATCACTACCGTTCTTCCTGGATGGACCCTCAGGGACTCGAACCCTGGACAAATAGATTAAGAGTCTACTGCTCTACCAACTGAGCTAAGAGTCCGTACTTTGGTGGAGCCTAGGGGGATCGAACCCCTGACCTCATCGCTGCCAGCGATGCGCTCTCCCAGCTGAGCTAAGGCCCCGTTAGACGACTATTATAGTATATAAAAATGTGAATGGCCTGTCAACCATAAAATAAACGTTAAAAAAGTCATAAAGCTCCGCTATGCATAAGCCTTATAATCACTAAGGACCAAGAAGGATCCTTGGTAATAATCAGGAGGACTAAACGAATGCAAAAGTATAAATTTCTTGAGTTGCAAAAGCCTGCTGAATACGGGCTGGAGGCCCTCGAGGTTGGCGTTACCTCAAGCTGTAATTTTAAATGCGATTATTGCTGTGCATACGAAAGAAATGACGGTAACAGTATCAGCGGTAAAGAAGTGACCCGTCTGTTAGAGGAAATCGGTACCATTCGCCGGGTCCGCCTTTCCGGTGGAGAGGTTACTTTGAAATTCCAGGATTGCCTGGAAATCGTCAACTACTGTTCAGCCCATGGCATTGAGACGCAGTTAAACTCCAACGCCAGTCTGCTGAACCCTACCCGTATTGATCAGTTGGAGGCAGCCGGACTCACTACGCTACATATTTCGTTCAATTTCACCGATGCTGCCAACTTCTCCCGCTATTACGGTATGCCGGAATCGGTGTATCACAAAATTAGAGAGAATATTGCTTACTCAGCGGCCAGTTCAATTGATACGGTTCTGGAAACGCTGCTGTTCGAGGAAACCGAACATCATTTGCGTGAAATTGGAGACCACGTCTATCAGCTTGGTGTCCGTACGCATGAAATCCAGAACAGCATCCGGATGGAACATACGGGATGGAAAGCCATTGCTGCCCGTGACCAACTCAAACGAGCCGTGCAAGAGCTGATCGACGCCAAACGGGAGGATGGCATCATCTACTTCACTTGTATGGATCGCTTTGCGGCAGAGCTTCGGTTCGCCGACCAGCCAGGCATTCATTTCTCCCATTGTATCGAGGGCAAGAAGCAACTGCATCTGCACGGTAATGGCGACATTTTGATCTCCGAACTTTGCTACCCGGTGATCATCGGCAATATTTATCAGGGGACCTCGCTGAAGGATATTTTCAACAATATACCGACAGCCTTGAAGCATTTCCTCGATACCGAACCTTGTCCGGCGCTGGATGCTTTATTCCCTCAAGGCAGCCAGGCAAGATAAACGATTCTTCAAACGCAAGAAAGGCCCTGCTTCGGCAGGGCCTTTCTGATCGTCATTTCAATAATTTACAGTACGAACGCTTTGGAGATAATAACCAACAAGATAAACAATACAAGGATTGTCCCCGTTGAAGTCCAAAAACCACCAACGCCGCCGCAACCGATATTGCCTACGCCATTTTCATATCCCGACATCGTTTTCCCTCCTTCTAACGATTATAGAACATCATATTAAGAGCGGTTACCGAAAGACACGGCATATTCGCGGAGAAGACAAAAAATAGCCCGTTATCCCCACCAGTCCCCAGGTAAGCTGTACCTATTGCCTAATCAACCGTGCATGGCCCTGCATATAATACAGCAAGTCAATATTTAAAAGCAGGTGGTGCTCTTGGGAGGAAAAAAGAGACGCCAATATAAAAGGCGCATAAACAATGACATCTCTTCGGACGATCTGGCTATCATCGGCGCCGGTTTCACTGTTCTTGGAGACATATTTGATTTGCTTTCCCTGATGAAGCTGAGAGAAGAAACAGCGGAGAACGGCAAGGCCACTCCCGGAGAAGAAGCCGAAGAAACGTTGATCGATGAATTTTTGCTTTTACGAAACAAGAAGTAACCTCATATAACAAAAAGGCGCGGAAGCGAACCTTCGCGCCTTTTTCCATCAGCGCGAGAGCTTGGCCACCTTCAGCCTCCACTTGCGCCACTTTACATAGATCAGCGTGGACACTAATACCCCAACGCCAATAAAGAAATAAATCATGTATTTCTCCACCCAATGGATGGCAACCTGCCATTGTTCACCGAATATGTAACCGATACCGACGAACAAACTGACCCAAAGAGCCGCGCCCACACTGGCATATAGAGCAAAGGTTCGGAACGGAACACGAATCATGCCTACGAAATAACCAAAGAATTGTCTTACCCCAGGGATGAAGAAGCTGATCAACAGCATCTTATTTCCATATTTCTCATAGACCTTCCGCGTACGCTGCAAATAGGCGGGCCTTAGGAAAATCCATTTGCCATAGCGTTCAGCGAGCGGAGCCCCAACCCGGTAACCGATAAAGTAAGTAGCCGTCACACCGATAAAGGAGCCTGCATATGCGGCGAGTAAGGCCCACGGCAGGCTGAGAATCCTTTCGTAAGCCAAATAGCCCGTATAAGTTAATGTCGTTTGCCCCGGAGGCAACGGCAAAGCAATAAAGTCGACAGGCAGTCCAAGCAACAGAACAAGATAGCCGTATTGCTCAAACATCCGCTCGATCCAGTCCAGCACGTTCATGACTCAATCTCCTTTGATCATTCCAGGCACATCTAATGAATACTCAACTTTTTGAACACGCACTATTAGTATATACGAGTTTGGCAAAACTTAAATAGACCTTAGGCGGGGAAATGACCCCTTCTGATCATACGCAAGAGGCCGGGTAAGGAGATCGAATCTCCTTGCCCGGCCTGGCATGTATAATTCCCGTATTTTTAAGTTTAATAAAGCGTAGGCTCAGCCAAATCTCCCGGATATATAATCATCCGTACGTTTCTCCGAAGGATTGGTAAATATTTTGCTTGTCTCATCGAACTCTACCACTTCTCCCATCAAGAAGAACGCCGTCTTCTCTGATACCCGAGCAGCTTGATGCATATTGTGCGTAACGATGATAATACAATATTCCTGCTTGAGATCGGCAATCAGCTCTTCGATTTTTGCACTGGATACCGGGTCAAGGGCAGATGCAGGTTCATCCATCAGAATGATACTTGGATTAACGGCAATCGATCTGGCAATGCACAAGCGCTGCTGCTGTCCACCAGATAAAGCCAACGCAGACTTATGCAATCGGTCTTTGGTTTCTTCCCAAAGCGCCGCCTTCGTCAAGGCCTCCTCGACGATCTGATCCAAATCCTTCTTGTTACGGATACCGTGATAACGAGGACCAAACGCAATATTCTCGTAAATCGACTTGTGAAACGGATTTGGGCGTTGCCAGACCATGCCAATCTTTTGGCGTAGCAGTACAACATCCGTTTTAGGGTCCAGGATATTATCCTCCCCAATCCAGACCTCACCCGTAATACGCGCACCGCTGATTAAATCGTTCATTCGGTTCAGGCTTCGCAAGAAGGTCGATTTACCGCACCCGGATGGTCCAATCAATGCCGTGACCTGACGGGTAGCGAAATCAAGCGATATATTCTTAACGGCTTGCTTATCGCCGTAAAATACACTTAAGTCTTTTGTGGCCAATCCGATATTTTGCACTGCTTCGTCCTCCTATTTCGTAGCCGTAAATTTCTTGAACATCATGCGTCCAAGCCAGCGTGCCAGCAAGTTGAACAGCAGTACAGTGATGATCAGAACGGCCGAAGCGCCAGCAGCGATTTCCGGAGCATCCGGAGCCAGCCCCTCAGAATTGATCTTCCAAATATGCACGGCCAGCGTCTCTGCCGGACGGAACGGATTAAGCGGAGACGTCGGGCTGAACGGGTTCCAGTTCCCGAAGTCAAGCCTTGGGCTACTCATACCCGCTGTGAACAACAGGGCGGCGGCTTCGCCGAATACACGGCCGGCTGCCAGAATCGTTCCTGTCAAGATAATCGGCATAGCAATTGGAAGCATAATTGAATTGATCGTCTTCCACTTCGAGAGGCCTAGCGCCAGACTTGCTTCTTTCTGGGCCTGCGGCACACTGGCCATCCCCTGTTCGGTTATCCGGACCATCAGCGGCAAATTAAATACGGTCAATGCCAAGGCACCTGAGAACAGGGAGAAGCCAAATCCAAATAAATTGACGATAACGAGCAAACCGAACAAGCCCACGACAATAGATGGGAAGGAGGACAACACCTCGACGATTAATCGAATAAAGTCCGTTACTCTGCCCGGCTTGGCGTATTCGCTCATATAAATTCCTGCACCCAGTCCCAGCGGAATGGTGATGATGAGCGTAAGCACTAATAGGAATAGGGAGTTGAATAACTGCGGACCAATCCCCCCACCGGCCTTAATGGTTTGTGGCGGAGAAGTCAGGAAATCAAAGCTGATATGACCCAGTCCCCGGTACAGGATAAATCCCAGTAAACCTGCCATAATGAGCACAATTACGCTGGCTAACAGGACGATGACGGTCGTTGCGATTTTGTCTACTACTCTTGGACTCATGACTTCGCTCTCCTTTCAAGCCAACGGACGACAAAGACAAAGACAAATGTCATCATCATCAGAATCAACGCCAGTGTCCAGAGCACATTATTAGGCGTAGTGCCCATGACTGTGTTCCCCATACTCAGCGTAATGACACTGGTCAGCGTAGAAGTTGATTCGAAGAGTGAGCTAGGAATATGCGGAGCGTTACCGATAACCATCTGCACGGCAAGAGCTTCGCCGAAGGCGCGAGCCATCCCAAGCACAACGCCAGTCATCAACGCCGGCAAGGTTGTAGGAATAACTGTACGAGATAAGGTTTGCCAACGGGTGGCTCCCAAAGCGTAAGAGCCTTCTTTCAAACCGGGAGGCAATGCGGCAAGCGCATCCGTCGCGATCGATGTAATGGTCGGCAGAATCATGATTGATAATACAGTTGCCCCTGCCATGATACCCAAGCCTTGTCCCGGGAAGATATCCCGGTAAAAAGGAACGATCACGCTGAGGCCAACAAAGCCGTAAACAACCGAAGGAATACCTGCTAACAGTTCAATTACCGGTTGCAGATACTTCTTACCAAATTTAGGCATGATTTCAACCATGAACAAGGCTGCGCAAATGCCTAGCGGAGCAGCAATCAAGGCTGCAAGCAAGGAAGTGCTAAAGGAACCGATGATAAACGGTAACGCCCCATAAATCGGCGGCACTCCTTCCGGCTTCCAATTCGCGCTCCCAAATATTTCACCAAATGCGATCCCGTCTTGAAAAAAGGTGCTTAATCCTTTGGTTGCGACAAAATAAACCATCGAGAAGATTGTCACAACCAGAAACACGATGCACAATGAAGCGTATATTTTACCGGTCCATTCCTCTATGATATGCGGCTGTACTTTTTTTCTTCCGCCGGACTGAGCCATGAAACCTCTCCCTTTGCAGCAGCACAGAAAGAGGCAGAATGGTCCGCCTCTTATCCTGCTAATATGATGTTTGTCGCGTAATCTTATTTCGTAATGTTGCCGTCAACATCACGTTTAACTTGCATTTTGCTTGCCGGAATGTAGCCAAGTTCTACTACATCGTTATCTTGTACTTCAGGAGAGATCATGAAGTCCAGGAATGCCTTAGCCACTTCGTTTGGCTCGCCCTTCGTGTACATATGTTGGTAAGCCCATACTGGATAGCTACCGTTGGTTACATTTTCTTCGTTGGCTTCTACGCCTTCGTATTTGACAACCTTAACGCTATCGTCCAGGTAGGACAAGGCAAGGTATCCAATGGCTCCCGGTGTTTCGCCAACGAGCTTCTTAACTGTGCCGGAAGAATCCTCTTGGATCGAACCTGGAAGGTCGTCTGTTTTTGTACCCAAAGCGTATTTCTCAAATGTAGCGCGAGTACCGGAGCTAGAAGGACGGTTGATGATTTGGATCGCTTGATCCGGGCCACCAACTTCTTTCCAGTTCGTTACTTTACCCGTGAAGATTTGTACCAATTGATCTTTGGTCAGGTCGTCAACCGTGATGTCTGGGTTGATAACAGCAGCCATAGCTACAACGGCAACTTGATGGTCAACCAGCTCAGCCGCAGCAGCTTCATCCAGCTTCTCTTCAGCAAATACGTCGGAGTTACCGATATCAGCTTGTCCGCCAGATACTTGCGTCAGGCCAGTACCGCTACCGCCGCCTTGAACTTGTATAGAAACGTTAGGGTTTGCATCCATAAATTTCTTTGAAGCTTCATCTACCAATGGTTGAAGGGCCGAAGAGCCTACTGCCAGAAGAGATCCAGACAAATCTGATGTTTTCTGTTCTTCACCGCCTGCATTGTTTGGTGCAGCTTCATTCGTGGATCCGCCGTTTGATCCGGAAGTGTTGTTTGGCGCTGCAGTGTTTTGACCACATGCGGCCAGTGTCAAGCTCAGTACCAAAGTCAAAACCAAAAGCATACTCTTTTTCATTGTCTTAGGTATCCCCCTTATTTGTTTTACAACTTGATTATAGGGATCAAAGATCAATCCCGTGTTTTCGTTTTGTAAACTTTGTGTAAAATGATAAACAGTTTTATATCATGTAACTTTCGCATTAACGCAAAAAAATAAACACTCCTTCGCATTTTCGCGAGAAGTGTTTACATTTTGTTTCTATAACTGTGGACAGATATGCTGTACTAATTATCGGTCTCCGTGTTTTTGGACAATAGCCCCTTAAGTTCCTTCATAAACATATTAATGTCTTTAAACTGCCGATATACTGAAGCAAAGCGGACATAAGCCACCTCATCCACAGGATATAGCTGTTCCATAACAAATTCACCAATCTCCCGGCTCTCCACTTCAGCATTAGCAGAATGCATCGAGCGCTCCACCTCGGATACTATGGACTCTAACTGCTCTACCGATACAGGACGCTTCTCACAAGCACGGATTAACCCACGCAACATCTTCTCCCTGCTGAATTCCTCACGACTGCCATCCTTCTTGATGACGATCAAGGGCATCTCCTCGACCATTTCAAAGGTAGTAAAGCGGCGGCTGCATTTCTCACATTCCCGACGGCGGCGAATGGAACGGTTCTCATTTGCGGGTCTTGAATCAAGAACCTTCGTGCCAAAATAGTCGCAATACGGACATCTCAAGCTAGCCTTCCTCCTTTCAAAATGCAATGCTCACACCTATTATAAAATAATACCAATAAATTACTGCACAATTTCGTAATGAAGTCGATAGTCCAGGCACATAATACTGTTACCAACCGCAAGGAGGTGAACAATCGTGGCCCAAAACAATAACTCTTCGAACAATCTGGTGGTTAAACAAGCTTCTGGAGCGTTGGATCAAATGAAATATGAAATCGCTCAGGAACTTGGCATCTCCTTCCCACAAGACGGATATGCCGGCAACCTGACTTCTTACGAAAACGGTTCGATCGGTGGTTACATTACGAAACGTCTGGTAACTATCGCCGAACAACAACTGGCAGGTCAATACAAATAATGCCGGTATGAAAAGAGCATCGATAGCGATCATTCGCTGTTGATGCTTTTTTCTTATGAATGAGGTCTTTAGAAATCATCGTAGATATCTGAATACTGCTTGTAATAATGAGTCACCCGCTGCACATAGTGCCGCGTCTCACCAAACGGAATATCCTTTGACGTCTCCAGCCGGCCATCCCATCTTCCGCTCTTCAACCAGTTCTTCACATTGGTGGGTCCCGCATTGTAAGCTGCGATCATAGCAATCTGATTGCCTTCAAACTGGTCAGACAGCGATTTCAAGTACCAACTGCCTATAGCTATGTTCGTCTCTGTCTCATTGCGGATTTCCTCCAGTGAGGCTTCCGGGAGCTTGGCCATTTCAATGACCCAGTTCGCCGTATCCGGCATGATTTGCATAATACCCAGCGCACCCTTCCGCGACTCGGCTCCCGGCTTATAGTTGCTCTCCACCTTGATGATGGCCGCCACAATAAAAGGGTCAAGCTCATTCACCTGGGCATGTTGGCGAATTTCGCTCTTATAATAGATCGGGTAAAACAACGACAACCACGTAGAATTAAAGAACAGCAGAACAGTAAACCCAAGAAACAATAAAAGCAGCACCCTTTTCTTGCGAAGCCAACTCATATTTGAACCTTGTCCCGCCAAAAACGCTCAATCTGCTGCTCTGTTTGTGCCAATCCTTGACTATTATCAATCAAAATATGCGCCCTCTCCTTCTTCAATTCGATATCCATCTGGGCGTTCAATCGTTGCTCGGCTTGCCATTCCGTCAGCCCATCTCTAGACATTAATCGAGACTTCTGCACTTCTCTGGGTGCATATACCACCATAATTTCTTTATATAAGGACTCGAGCCCCGATTCGTACAGCAGCGGAATATCGGCAACCACCAGTTGTCTGGGATCGGCAGCTTCGCATTGTGCTATCCGCCTTTTCATCTCGGCCCGGATGGCAGGATGGGTCAAATTCTCCAAAGCTTTCCGTTCCTCAGGCTGTGAGAAAATAATCTCCCCCAACTTCTTCCGGTTGAGTGTACCGTCCTGTTGCAGTATGGCTTGTCCGAACCATTCAGCCACAGCAGCCAGCACCGGATGTCCCGGCTCCATCACTTCTCTGGCGATGATATCAGCATCAATGATTACCGCGCCCCGCTGGGCCAGCATTCGGGATACCGTGCTTTTGCCGGTAGCAATTCCTCCGGTCAATCCAATATTCATCCCGGATTACACCTCACACATTGGATTAGCTTGTCAGAGAAGCGAGGGTCTGGCATGCCGGACAATAATGAGTTCCCCGGCCTCCAACCACCGATTTCTCCACCGGGTGACCACAGCGCCGACATTCCTCTCCCTTTCGTCCATAAATTTGCAGGGAATGCTGGAACATCCCCATCTCCCCTTGTCCATTGACATAGGACTTGATGGACGAGCCACCAGCCGCCACCGCTTCTTCCAGAGTGGACACGATAGCCGCATGGAGAGCCCCCAATTCCTCAGAGGAGAGCGCACTGGCTGGCCGCTCGGGATGGATTTTCGCCCGAAACAAGGCTTCATCTACATAAATATTACCCAAACCAACAATATATTCTTGATTGAGTAGTGCAGGCTTGATCTTGGTGTTACGCCGGGAGATAACCTGGCAAAAGGCTTCTAAAGTAAAGTCTCCGTCTAGCGGCTCCAGGCCAAGCTTGGACAAGGGCTTCTCCTTCAGCTCTTCTCCGCCTGCAAAAAGATGCATGGTTCCAAATTGGCGGACATCCTTATAGCGAAGCTGAGTCCCATCCGTGAAGGTGAAGATAACATGGGTATGTTTCTCCACCTGTTCATCGGCCGGATACACGCCATAACGGCCCTCCATCCGTAGATGGGAGACAAGCACCACGCCATCCATAATAATGCGTAGGAACTTGCCTCTCCGTCCAATCTCCGTGATGGTATGGCCGGTCAACTCGGTTTCGAAGCGCCGGATATCATCCGGACGCTGTATAATTCGCGGCAGCAATACCTGCACGGCTTCAATGGTTTTGCCAACCACTAACTGGGTCAGCGTTCTTCTGACTGTCTCGACTTCCGGCAATTCCGGCATGGTTTGACACCTCTAATACTGTAATATTATTGAAAGGGAACTTACTTGGCTTCGTACCAATTCAAGCCACAAGATACCTCGGCTTTGAGCGGAACGGACAATGGCAAGGCTTTCTCCATCGTTTCCGGTACAAGCTGCTTCATTAAATCCAGTTCCTCCGGTGGCACTTCAAATACCAATTCATCATGCACCTGAAGTAGCATACGGCTCTTCAGGTTATGCTTGCGCATCGTCTCATCCATACGTACCATGGCCAGCTTGATGATATCAGCCGCACTCCCCTGAATCGGGGTGTTCATTGCCGTACGTTCCGCGAAAGAACGCAGGTTAAAATTGGAGGCGTTAATCTCTGGCAAATAACGGCGGCGCTCCAGCAATGTTTTGACGTATCCATCCCGTTTGGCTTCCTTCACGATCTCGTCCATATAACGACGAACGCCCTGGAAAGCATCAAAATACTGATCAATAAAGCGTGCGGCTTCCTTCCGGGTAATTTTCAAATTCTGCGATAACCCATAATCGCTAATACCATACACGATCCCGAAGTTAACTGCCTTGGCGGAGCGGCGCATGTTGCTGTCCACCTCATCCGGGCCTACCCCAAAGACGTCCATGGCTGTCTTCGTATGAATATCCATATCATGCAAGAACGCTTCTCTTAAGCCCTCATCCCCTGAAATATGGGCCAGCACCCGCAATTCAATTTGTGAATAGTCAGCCGCCAGAATGGACCAGCCTGACTCAGACGGAACAAATACCTTGCGAATTTTACGGCCTTCTTCCAGACGAATCGGAATGTTCTGTAGGTTAGGGAATTGGCTACTCAGGCGGCCCGTCGCGGCAATCGTCTGACGGAAATAGGTATGCACCTTGCCCGTCTTCGTCGAGATTTCCTTCAATAACCCCTCCACATAAGTAGACTGGAGCTTGGCCAATTGGCGATATTCCAAAATAAATTGAACGATCTCATGATAAGGAGCAAGTTTGTCCAGCACCTCGGCATCGGTCGAATACCCCGTTTTGGTCTTCTTGACCACTGGCAGACCTAACTTATCAAACAGGATTTCACCCAACTGCTTGGTCGAATTGATGTTGAATTCGAGTCCAGCAATGTCATAGATCCGGGCTACCAGTTTGCCAATCTGTGCTTCAAATTCAACGCCAAGCTCTTTGAGAGCTTCCCGGTTGACAGCCACGCCTTGCTTCTCCATATCGGCTAATATCCGGGATAACGGCATTTCCATTTCATAGAATAACCGGTGCATCTCATTCTTCTCAAGCTCTTCTCGTTGAAGCGGCAAGATTCGCAGCAGCGCATCCCCTTTGCGGGCTAAATGCCTGCTGAGTTCTTCCGTATCCGGCAACTTGAATTTTGCTCCCTTGCCATAGACCTCATCATCGGCAGGCACCGTGGGCAAGCGGTATTTGGTAGCCAAACCATTAATCGTCTGGTCGTTCTCCGTCGGATCAAGCAGATAAGCAGCAAGTTGGATATCATGCTCAGCGCCGCCGAAGGCAATACCTTGCCAGAACAATACAAGATCGGCCCGGTGTAGATCATACCCACGTTTGGGAATTTCGTCGTCCGCCAGCCAGGTCAGCACTTCCTTAGCTTCCTCAAGCTTAAGCACGTCAACTGACAAGAAGTATTGTTGATCCGCAGTAGACAATACAATCCCCATTAACTCAGCGTGATGTGGATTCTCTCCATGAGATTCTACAATCATCCCCTCAACGTTCGGCAGGTTAACAATAAGCTCCGATAGGTTAGCTTCGTCTACCATGATTACGGAAATATCCGCCAGTTCCTGTGCCGTACCCTCCATCTCTCCCGCACCGGCTGCAAAGGACAGCCGATCCATCAGGGACTTGAATTCCAGCTTGCGTAACAAAGGAACCGCCTTCTCTTCGGTAATCCCGGCAAATATCATATCGTCCCACGAACGTTCAACGGGAACCTCACGGAAGATCGTCGCAAGTTCCTTGCTCAGGCGTGCGTCTTCAGCATGATTAACCAGATTTTCCTTCATCTTGCCCTTAAGTTCGTCCAGATGGGACAGCACTTCCTCAACGGAGCCATATTGATGCAGCAGCTTAAGTGCTGTCTTCTCTCCAATACCAGGTACGCCAGGAATATTATCCGAAGTATCTCCCATCAAGCCCTTCAGGTCAATGATCTGCAGCGGCTTAAGTTGGTAACGATCTTCAATTTCCTTAGGACCGTAAGGTTCGATTTCACTAACCCCCTTACGGGTCAGGGCTACCTTGACCTTGTCACTCACCACTTGCAGCATATCCTTATCCCCGGTGACAACCAGTACATCATATCCGGCTTCTTCGCCCTGCTTGCTCAGCGTCCCGATAATATCGTCGGCCTCATAACCGGCTAATTCAAACCAGGAAATCCCGAAGCTCTCCAGCAGTTCGCGCAGCATGGGAAATTGCTCTGCCAATTCGGGCGGAGTCTTGTCCCGTCCACCTTTATAATCCTGATACGACTCATGTCGAAACGTTGCCTTGCCCGCATCAAAAGCAACAAGGATATGCGTAGGCTGCTCCTCTTGAATAAGCCGCAGCAGCATGTTGGTAAATCCATATACGGCATTCGTATGCATTCCGCTTGAATTGGTCAGCGGCGGCATCGCAAAGAACGCCCGATAAATGATGCTGTTGCCATCTATAAGTATCAATTTTTCCATACGACACCTCGTCCACAAATTTGTACCTTGTCTTATGATAACACAAAGCCCCCTGTCAAAAACACCGGATGCGCTTCAACACAAAAAACGACCGCCGCTTGCAGTTTTGCAAGCGGCGGCCGTTATGTAGCCCAAGTGGTAACTATTGGTTCAAGTCAGGACGATGTCCGGTTACCAGGTAAACGGCACACTCTCCAATATTGGTCGCATGATCGGCGATTCGTTCAATATAACGACCTACTAAAGTAAGCAACATCGCCTGCTGCAAGGAATCCTTGTTGCTCGACATGAACGAATACAACTCATGAATCATCTGGCTATACAAATGATCCACCTCATCGTCGTCCTTCGCCATCTTATAAGCCAAATCGGTATTTTCATCCAGATAAGATTGTAAGGATTCGCGCAACATCAGAATAACCAATTCGGTCATCTTGGGAATATCAATCAGCGGCTTGATCAAGGTTTCGCCTTGCAAGCGCGTGGTGACCTTGGCGATATCAATGGCCAAATCGCCCATACGCTCCAAATCACTGGAGATTTTGAACGCCACGATAATTCGGCGCAAATCCTTGGCTACAGGTTGCTGCGTCACAATCAGACGTGAACCGATATCCATGACTTGCTCCTCCAACCGATTCAGTTCAACATCACGGGCCGCAATTTCCTTGGCCTTGGTCGAATCCAGTGTTTGTAAAGCCTCAATGGCCCCCGTCAAA
Source organism: Paenibacillus sp. 1SOY10 (assembly GCF_056836745.1). Taxonomy (NCBI): domain Bacteria; kingdom Bacillati; phylum Bacillota; class Bacilli; order Caryophanales; family Paenibacillaceae; genus Paenibacillus; species Paenibacillus sp. 1SOY10. The sequence goes on from NZ_JBXENK010000001.1 coordinate 1,074,262, forward strand.
GCTTCCTCGACATGCGTCCCCATTTGTCTGAGCAAAAGGCGAAGTTCCTCCAGATTATCATCAAATTCCTTACGTTGAATCATACAACAGCAACCTCCTCGTTATCCGAAACGACCGGAAATGTAATCTTCAGTGCGTGAATCCCGCGGCGTAGAGAACAGCCTTTGCGTATGATCGGCCTCCACGATCTCCCCATTAAGGAAGAAAACGGTCCGTCCCGAAATACGAGCCGCCTGATGCATGTTATGCGTAACCATGACGATCGTATAACTATCTTTTAATTGCTGCACCAATTCTTCAATTTTCAAGGTGGAGATCGGGTCCAGCGCTGAAGTTGCTTCATCCATCAATAAAATATCCGGCTGCACCGCAATAGCGCGTGCGATGCAAAGGCGTTGTTGCTGTCCGCCCGACAAGCTAAGTGCCGAACGTTTCAGAAAATCCTTCACCTCGTCCCACAATACTGCCTGACGAAGACTTTTCTCCACAAGCTCATCCAGGACCTTCTTATTCTTAATACCATGCAAGCGAGGACCATAGGCCACATTATCATAGATGGACTTCGGAAAAGGATTCGGCTGTTGAAAGACCATGCCAACGCGCTTGCGCAACGATTCCACTTGTACTTCCTCGCCATAGATATCCGAACCGGCAATTTCCACAGATCCATCGATCTGCGTGCCTGGAATCATATCGTTCATCCGGTTCAAAGTACGCAGGAGTGTAGACTTCCCGCAGCCGGAGGGGCCGATAAATGCCGTAATTTCTCTCTCCGGAATATCCAAAAAAACATCCTTTAACGCATGAAATTGCCCGTAATACAAATTCAGCTTCTTAATCTGGATAATGTTGCTCATCTCAGTTCTCCTTCACAAATAAGCATCCTTGCCGTCCTTCAGTTCTCGAGGCGCATGAAGTGACATGGAGAGCGCTAACAAACTTCAAGCACGGTACCCGCCATTCCAAGCGAACCCGTGCCAGCGCTTCAGCTATAAGAGGTTGTTTAAAAAGTAGTCTTCCCAGAACGTAGCTGTTCGAGGAGTAAACTCGGCATCGAATCTTGAATTCAGCCGGGCCTTCCGTTGCTCACGTAGATCTGACTACGCTCCGCTACTCAGTCCCTGGCTTCATCCAACCTTCTCGGTCCTGTAAACCCGACTTTTTGAACTAGCACTTTAAAATTAGTATGCTCCAAAACAGCCATAGAAAGAAGAAATATAATATTTATTTTAGCCCACTTGTGTAAAACAAAATGAGTGAAATTGTAAACTGCATGTAAAATATCATTCCGTTTGTTCCAACAGTTGCAATTCATGTAACACCGTCTTCGTGCGCTTCGCGGCTTCCTCTGAGGACTGGCACATTTCCTGTCCTCTCGACTCTACGGCCCGGGCCGATCCAACCAGCGCTTCGAAGGTTGCATCCGCACGCCCGACGCGTTGATGACTTTGCTCCATCTCTCCCGCCGTGGAAGAGGCCGTCCCCGCCGTTTCCTGAATTAATTTTTCAACAACATCCAAGGTCGTACCGATATCCTCCGAGAAATTCTTGGTTTGAAGCGACAGCTTGCGAACTTCCGAAGCTACCACCGCAAAACCCCTCCCATGCTCTCCGGCATGAGCTGCCTCGATGGAAGCATTCATCGCCAGCATCCCGCTTTGATCGGCAAGTCCATGGATTCGTGATGCTACAGAAGATATTTCCTTCATGCGCTCCAGCAATTGCCCCATTTGCGTCTCCTGGTATCGGGTCATCTCCAGCACACGGGCAAAGGATGCCTTCACCGCTTCAAGCTCGGCTCTGCCCTCCGCCGACAAGCCATTCATTCTTCCCGATTCGTCTAGACTCCGCTGGGCCGACTCGGACACTTGAACAATAGACTGTTCAATCTCCACGACGCGCTCACGGCTCTCCCGAACGGTCATACGACGTGATTCATCCGCTTCGCGCTGTAGTTCTCGGGATAATAACATTAAATCCTGGACCGTCATAATTCCGTAGAACCGCCCTTGGTCCACAATAATCAAGCAGTCATAGAATCGCAGGCCCTCCCGATTCAATGCCGCATCCAGCAAGTCTCCAGCAGGTGTGTCCAATTCGCATACCAACGGATTACGTACCGCGAAATGCTCGGAAGAACGATCATAAAATAAATCGGCGGCAAATCTTCCCGCCAGATTGCGGAAGAATTGATCCCGCATCAACAGGCCCACAGGATTGTAATGATCATCACAAGTGACAATACACGGTAAATCGTGATCTTTCTTGAACAACTGCAGCACACTTCGGCAAGAATCCTCCGGCGCAATCACCGGTACATCGCGGCAGAAAGCCCGTACGTCGATATTAGAACCCCCGGATTGAAATATCGCCGCATCGGCAATAGTCCCCTGTAACACGCCGCTGTCCCCATTCCACGGCGAGGTCTCATTGTCTTCCTCTACAGAACGTTCCAGCAACGCCATGGCCTGACTATCCAATTCTGACCACTCCCCCATATCTATACGTTAGCCTACATATTAGAATCATAGTGGGGAAATATTCGGGTAATGTTTTCGGTGCTTTAGTCCTATGTAAAATGAACTGTTTATTCACGCGCCGGTTCCAAATAAAAAAAGCGTCCATCATCAATTGCTAAATGATGGGCGCTTTTTTCTTGTTAACAACCAGCTTATAGCCGACACCGCGAATAGAATCAATGTGTACCGACTGCGGATCAAGCTCCAGCTTCTTCCGCAACGAACTGACATGCACATCAACGGTCCGCTGTCCGCCGATATAGTCAAATCCCCATACAGCATTCATTAAATCGTCCCGAGTCATGACTACTCCTGGCTTCCGGGCCAGATATAATAACACTTCAAATTCCTTCGGTCTTAGCGTAATGCCTTCACCATTTAGAGTGACCTCATATTTCTCTGGAAAAATAGTCAAGGCTCCGAGTGCAATCTGCGAGTTCTCTTGACTGACCGGCTTCTCCCGTTCTTCCTGTCCATTGGAGCGACGAAGCACCGCAGCTACCCGGGCCAACAGTTCAGCAACGCCAAACGGCTTGGTAATATAATCGTCCGCACCGGACTTGAGTCCCTGTACAACCTCTTCCTCGGCATTTTTGGCCGTCAGAATAATGACCGGTGTACTTACTCCCTCACTTCTCAGCTTGGACATAATTTCAAAACCATTCATGCCCGGCAGCATCAAATCGAGCAAGATCAAATCAAACTCCTGATGCAATGCAGTCTCATAGCCCGATTGTCCATGATCCTCTACGACAACTTCATAACCTTCACCCGTCAAATTGTACGATAAAAGTCTGGATAACGTCGGTTCATCTTCTATAACCAGTAAACGCTGTGTCATAGTACCCCCCATTTGTTTGCGGTACAAGTTCATATTTATGAACCAATATCACTTGATGACAAGCTCAGCATATCACGGCATTGTTAACCCGGTGTAAAATTTTTTAAAAATCATTTTACACATGTTTGTACGTATCCCAAAGTTTGTCTGAAGACCTATTCATGATCATCATCTAAAGTATGCATCAAGGGGAGTTCTAATTCAAATGTCGTTCCCTCTCCCACTTTGCTGTCCACCCGGATGGTTCCCCGATGCAGCTCTACCAGATGCTTGACAATCGATAAACCAAGCCCTGTCCCGCCTGACCCTCTCGATCTTGCCTTATCCACCCGGTAAAATCGTTCAAATATCCTTGGCAAATCCTTCTTAGGAATGCCAATGCCTGTATCGCTGACGACAAAGCGTACCTTCTCCTCGTCCCCATCACTTATAATTCCCGCTTGCACCTGTATTTTGCCACCCTCCAGCGAGTAACTAATCGCATTGGACAACAGATTCATGAAGATTTGACGCAGCCTGTCCTCGTCCCCTTCAATGAACAAATGCTCTGGCACATCATGAGACATGCTGATCAGCTTCTTCTTGGCCGCAGGTAACAGCACCTCATACACGCTGTCAAACAATTCCTTAAGCTGCACCGGGGCATACTCCAGTGGCGTTCGCTTGGATTCAATCTTGGAGAGATCGAGGATATCCCCGATTAGCCGATTAAGCCGATCTCCCTCATCATAAATAATTTGCAGGAACGAACGGGCCGTCTCCTCATCCTTGACCCCACCAGCCAGCAAAGTCTCTGCAAAGCCCTTAACCGCCGCAATCGGTGTCTTAAGTTCGTGGGAAACATTGGCAACGAATTCGCTACGCATCCGTTCCAGCTTGCGAATCTCCGTGACATCCTGAAGCAGGAATAGCATCCCCCGGTAGTCGCCATTATCCTCGAACATCGGCACACTGTCGAACAGCAATATTTTCTCCTCAGGATCATATACGGCACGTTCCTCTTGAACCGCTTCCTTGTGTCCAATCCCATCCTCCATGAATTTAGTGAATTCATAGTTGCGCTTGATTTCTTGATAAGGCTTCCCCAGGAGCTGACGACCGCGCATATGCAAGATCCGCTCCGCTTCCCGGTTAATCAAGGCAATCTTGCCCGATTCATCGAGCATCAAGATTCCTCCGGTCATGTTAGCCAGCACGCTCTGCATCAAGCCCTCATTATCCCTAATACGTTTGAGCTGTTGCTGCAAACTGTCGGCCATGCCGTTAATGACTAGTCCAAGCTGGCCGATCTCATCATTGCGGTTAAGCTTGACCCGAGCATCATAATCAAATTTGGAGATGCGGTGAGCTACACGGGTAATTTGCTCAAGGGGCCTGGTCAGGCCAGCCGCCACCCGGTAGCTGACCAGCCCCGCAATCAGGAACAGTACCAGCAGGCCGCCTGACATCCAGACCCAACCCTTGGCTAGTCCTTGCTCGACCGCAGCCAGGCTCATGGAGAGCCGGATATATCCGTCAAAGCCCTGGTCTGAGGTTACCCGGCCAGCCACATACAACATGTTCTCCCCGATGGTGTCGCTATAACGGATAGCGCTACCGATCACTCCATCCTTGGCCGACTCTACCTCTTGGCGGTGTGCATGGTTATCCATCCGCTCGGAATCCACCCCGGAATCTCCTAACACCGTGCCTTCGAGGGTTATGAACGTCACCCGGGAGTCCGTCAATTCCTCTAGCTTGGTAGCCTGCTCTTCATAATAGAAGTACGCGTCCGGGTTCCCTTGTACCGGGACGAATGCAAACGTCGCCTCCAGCAAATTAATCTCACGGGCCATGTTCTCTTCCAGTGCCTGTATATGCGAATCCTTAAACATCTGGGCCATGATAATGCCGGCCGCCAGCATGGATACGCCCAATAGTCCCATCAAAATCAGGGTAAGCCGCGTACGAAAAGTCTTCATCTTTATTTGAACACCGCTTCCTTAAATGTGGCTAGCTTGCCCAGCGAATCCTTCTCTATGCCCTCATGCAAGCTGTCTCCGTGGGAATCCATGGTTACGATAGCTGCAAATCCATCAACCTCTAAATGCCACATCGCCTCTGGAACACCAAATTCCATAAAGTCGACACCATTCACCTTCTTGATGCACTCAGCATAATATTGTGCTGCTCCACCGATCGCATTCAGATATACGCCACCGTGCTCCTTGAGTGCAGCGAGTGTCTTGAGCCCCATCCCGCCTTTGCCAATCACGGCACGAATACCGAATTTCTTCATAATATCGCCTTGGTAAGGCTCCTCACGAATACTGGTCGTAGGCCCCGCAGCCTTCACATGCCAGCCTTCCTCATCCTTGAGCATAACGGGTCCACAATGATAAATAATTGCTCCGTTCAAATCCACCGGTGAATCGTGCTCCATCAAGTGTTTATGAAGCGCATCACGACCCGTGTGCATTTCACCCTTGATTATGACGACATCGCCCACGCGCAACTGGCGAATCTGCTCCTCGCTCACCGGCGCTTGCAGGACGATCTCCCGGCTGGAAGAGGGGGTCAGGTCGCTTGAAGCATCCACCTTTGCAGCTTGCCCATCCGTTGCTACTGTATCAATAGGGACGTCACTTCCCCGCTCATATAACCATTCCTGAATCTCTCCGGTGGATGCATCCACAGTTACTCCTTGACGGCGGAAAGCCCAGCAATTGTATGCAACCGACACGAAGAAGCTCGCTGGGAGACGGTGCATAACTCCTATTTTACAACCAAGCAAGGTCACCTTGCCGCCAAAACCCATCGTACCGATGCCGAGCTGATTGGCTGCTTCCAACACATACTTCTCCAACCGGTTCAACTCGGAATTAGGGTTCGTATCATCCACTTTGCGAAATAGCTGCTGCTTGGCCAGCTCATAACCCGTTGTCCGGTCCCCGCCGATTCCGACGCCTAAAAATCCGGCACTGCAGCCTTGTCCCTGTGCCTGATAGACCGCATGCAAAATGCACTTTCGGATTCCGTCCAGATCCCTCCCGGCCCGACCCAGTCCTTCCATCTCAGCAGGTAAACTATATTGAATATTCTTGTTCTCGCAGCCGCCACCCTTAAGGATGAGGCGCATTTCCACAACATCCTGTTCCCACTGCTCGAAATGAATCACCGGTGTGCCGAGCCCCAAATTATCTCCGCTGTTCTCGCCGGTCAAGGAATCCACGGAGTTAGGCCGCAGCTTTCCTTCCTTCGTGGCTCTCTGGATAGCCGCATGAATTCCCTTCTTCAGTTCAAGTTGATTCACGCCTACCGGAGTATGGAGGATAAAAGTGGGCATTCCTGTATCCTGGCATATCGGCGACACTTGATCTTCTGCCATCTTGATATTCCGTGTGATCGTCGACATGGCCAATCCTGCTCGCGTTGCTTGGTTCTCCAGCGCCTGCCCCCGATTAACCGCGCGGCGTACGTCTCCCGGTAAATGAGTCGAAGTTTCCACAATTAATTGGTACGCGCTTTCCTCGAATTGCTGCATCATCCAAACAATCCCCTCTCTATGTTTATCTTCCATGTTATAAGCATCTGCTCTTTATAAAATAGCCATATCGTCTTTGACAGATTTATAATAACATAAGAAGCGGTGGGCGTTGACCCCTTCTATTCAAATGAGTGCTAAAGCGAGGTTAATCTCTTATGAGCTATCACTTCTCAGCATACATGTACCGCCTGCGCTCCATCTCACGTTGGAGCCTGATGCGCAGTACCGCTCCCGATAATGTGGCCGAACACTCCTACCATGTTGCCCTGCTCTCTCATCTCCTCTGCGAGATCGGCAACTCTCTGTTCGACCGGAAGTTAAATGCGGAGCGAGCGGTCACCCTGGCCCTGTTCCACGATGCTACGGAGGTATTCACCGGAGATATTCCAACACCGGTGAAGCATCATAACCCCCGGCTCTTGGCCAACTTCCGTGAGATGGAACAAATTGCCGCCGAGCGACTGTTGTCCATGGTCCCTCCCGGTCTGCATGAAGCTTATGCTCCTTTGCTATCGCCAAATGAGCCCTCGGCAGCTTCTGGTGATGCCGAACTGATGTTGTACGTCAAGGCAGCAGACAGCCTTGATGCCTATCTAAAATGCGCATGGGAGCTTGCTGCTGGCAACCGGGAATTCGCCGTAGCCAAGACACAGCTTCTTGACAAGCTGAACCAGGTCAATCTTCCCGAGGTTGCTTATTTCCTGGAGCATCTCGCTCCAAGCTTCGAGATGACTCTGGATGAACTGTCAGAGACAGAGCCACCCCTTGGCGAGTAATGCTTAATACTGCTCTCAAGCGACAAGAACCCCCGGCACAAATCAATTGTGCCGGGGTTCTTATAAGGTTAAATCGTACCCAGGGTCTACTAACCGTTGATGATTTCCCCACCATTGATATGCAGCACTTGGCCGCTCATATAAGAGGAGTCTTCGCAAGCCAGGTACACATATGCCGGAGCGAGTTCTTCCGGTTGTCCTGGACGCTGCATCGGGCTATTTCCGCCAAACTCGGCGACTTGCTGCTTATCAAATGTGGACGGAATTAGCGGAGTCCAGATGGGACCAGGAGCGACCGCGTTCACGCGAATCCCCTTGCTCCCGACCAAATTCATGGACAAAGAGCGAGTGAAGCTTACGATAGCTCCTTTGGTTGCTGAATAGTCCAGCAGTTCTTCGTGCCCTCGATAAGCGGTGACAGAAGCCGTATTAATAATAACGCTGCCCTTCTTGAGATGAGGCATTGCCGCTTGTGTCAGGTAGAACATAGAGAAGATGTTGGTACGGAACGTCTTCTCTAGCTGCTCTGATGTTATTGCCGTTATATCCTTCTGCGGATGTTGCTCCGCCGCATTATTCACCAAAATATCAAGGCCACCCAGTTCCTTCACGGTCTGTTCCACGGCCTGGGCTGCAAAGCTCTCATCTCCGATATCCCCGCTGATGAGCAAACATTTTCGCCCTTCCTCCTCGACTTCCCGTTTAACCACCTCAGCGTCGCCATGCTCGCTCAAATAGACAATGGATACATCCGCACCCTCTTTGGCGTAAGCTACGGCTACGGCTCGGCCAATCCCGCTATCACCGCCGGTAATCAGCGCCACCTTGTCCTTCAGCTTGCCTGCGGCCTTATAGGAGCCTTCAAACACCGGTCTTGGATTCATATCTGATTCAATACCGGGCTGCTGATTCTGGTGCTGGGGAGGCATCGTCTGCTTGCCTTGTTTACTTTGCGTCATGTAAGTCATCCTCCTTGCTATTAAGGTATCGGTCGTTTCAAAACAACCTTACCCATATTAGGATGACCTGACCCCCTAACCTTATCCCTAGCTGCTATGCTTCGATCCCAAATCGTTCATAGAACCAGGCATCATCGTGAATTCTTCTGCTGGAGTAATTCTCCCGTTGTGTTCTGGTTCGTTCTCTCAGTTCGTGAATTTCACTGGCCCAACCGGAAGGGACTTCTTGTACCAATGTCTCGCAAGCAGAAATCAGCGAGGATCCAAAATGTAAATAGGCCAGCGTCAGCAAGTCCCTTCCCCATTTCTCCCTGCTATCGTCATAGGGGAAATTCTTGCGCAACACCTGCACCAGCGTAACCTCCCGAACCAGGCAACAGGTCCCCCCAAGCAGCCAGATTCGCAAAGAGAACTCTGCCGTCTCCATCTCCTTGCCAAAGAAGTCTTCCTCCAGCCCCCCGAGCTCTTGATATTTATCCCGGCTGATCGCAAAGCATTCCCAGGATAACCAAGGAATCTCTCCCCGCTCCCCTTGTGGTGCCGGATATCGCCGGATTCGCCCAAGCAGCCCCTTGGTTTCCTGCTGCTCGACATGCTGGGAATGGGAATGCTCACTACGGACAAATAACGGAGATACACTATCGGCCTCTCCCGAAAACAGAGGCGCGAGCAGCCGCTCCATCCAGTGATCCTCATAATACAAATGTGAACCACAGAAGATCAAATACTTCCCGCAGGCATGAGCAGCCCCCAAATGACGGGCCGAAATCCCCGGCTCCCCCTTGATTCGCTTCACCGGATGATCAAATCGATAATTCATAAGAAAGTCACAGCATCCGTCCACCGATCCCTCATCGACGATAATGACCTCGTAAGGCAATACCGTCTGAGAAACCTTCAATGATTCCATCGTAGTGTACAAGTCGATACCATGATTTTTTACAGCAATAATAATCGATACGTAAATAGATTCGGCAGGCATTATACTTCTCCTTAAATTTGGATATAAATATCAATCAAATACAAAAAAGTAAATCACATGGTTCCATAATAACCCAATTCATACTTTCAGTAAAGAAAAACAAAACCTGTAGTTTATTATCTTTCCTTCCGCTTCTCACTAAGGTAAATACAGGAGGGGTGTTATGGACTACGAGGCATTAGGAAAAAGACTGCGTCAAGAACGACATAAAATGCACTTGACCCAGGAAAAACTGGCCGAGCGAATCGAGGTTTCGGACGCCTATATTGGACAAATTGAGCGAGGCGAACGCAGCTTGTCGCTAGAAACGCTCATCAAGTTGGCCAATCAGTTAGGGGTTACCGTTGATTACTTGCTCCATGATTCTATTGAAATCAGTGATGACCATTTCTTAAACCAGGTTCAACAAATTATGATAAACCGTTCGCCAAAAGAGAAACAGTTGGCGCTGGACATCATGAAGCTCATGTTCACCCACCTGGATGAATTACAAAATGTGGAACAAGACCCTGCTACATAGGGCTTTGCTTGCTTGATAGCATGGCAAAAAACACGACCTGCAAGGCTAATAGCCCTGCAGGTCGTGTCCATTTATCAGCTTGTCTTAAATTAGATAATGGTGCTAAACACCATAAAGAACGAAATCAGCAGGACGGTTACAGACAACAACGCGCTTAGCGTACGAAGCTTACCTTCCTCTGCGGTCACCGACTTATTCTGGCGAATACCTTCCAGTATTAAGCGAAGCGGCTTCCCCATGATTCCGCTAAAAGCCCCGATGGCCAGAAACAACACCACGATGACAATCATCCACGGTACCGAATATTCCCCTTTGCCAATCAGATATCCCCCGGTCAGGAGTTGAACCACCAAACCGATTTGCGCGTATCTGTTCAGAGAACTGACAGCCGATACGGTTCCTTCCCGAGCAGCCAATGACAATTTGCCAATACGTCCAAATACGAACGGGAGGAACAAATAAAATCCTAATGCCAAAGCTCCGATGATGTGCAAAAAAATCATGACTTGGTACATGAACATAGCCACCCTTTCAACGTCAATTAGATTTATTATAATCTATTATAGCTTTGGAGGGAAATAAAAGAAATTCGAATGAAAAAATCCTCCCCGACAAGTCAGGGAGGAACGATATAAACGGAGTTTAACCCTTAAGGCACTTACATATTCTTAATGACTTGATCGGCAAATTCCGAACATTTTACTTCGGTCGCACCTTCCATTAAGCGCGCAAAATCGTAAGTTACCGTTTTGTTGTTGATCGAAGCTTCCAACCCTTTGTAAATCAATTGGGCTGCTTCATGCCATCCCAAATGCTCAAGCAACATAACGCCAGACAGGATCACAGATCCCGGATTTACCACATCCAGGTCGGCATATTTAGGTGCTGTGCCATGAGTAGCCTCGAAGATCGCATGACCGGTGACATAGTTAATGTTGGCTCCCGGTGCAATTCCGATGCCCCCAACTTGCGCAGCCAGTGCGTCAGACAGGTAATCACCGTTCAGATTCAGGGTGGCGATGACTTCAAAATCGGTAGGACGCGTCAATACTTGCTGCAAAGCAATATCCGCAATGGCATCCTTCACGATAATTCTCCCGGCTGCTTCCGCCGCTTTCTGCGCTTCATTAGCCGCATCTGCACCGGATTGCTCCTTAATGCGGTCATACTCAGCCCAAGTAAATACCTTGTCGCCAAATTCCGCTTCTGCAACCTCGTAACCCCAGTTCTTGAAGGCACCTTCGGTGAACTTCATGATATTGCCCTTGTGTACGAGTGTGACGCTCTTGCGGCCGTGCTCGATAGCATACTCCACCGCTGCGCGAACCAAACGCTTGGAGCCTTCCTCCGATACTGGCTTAATACCAAGACCGGATGTCTCAGGGAAGCGAATTTTTGTAACTCCCAGCTCATTTTGCAAGAAGGCCAGCAATTTCTTCACTTCATCGGAGCCTTCCTTATATTCAATACCAGCGTAGATGTCTTCTGTATTCTCGCGGAAAATAACCATATCCACGAGTTCAGGACGTTTCACCGGCGAAGGGACACCATCGAAATAACGAACCGGACGCAAGCATACATACAAATCCAATTCCTGACGAAGCGCCACGTTCAGCGAGCGAATACCGCCGCCAATCGGCGTAGTGAGCGGCCCCTTGATGGCCACAATATATTCGCGAATCGCCGTCAGCGTATCCGCCGGCAGCCATTCCCCGTATGTATTGAAGGCCTTCTCACCAGCAAACACTTCATACCAGGCAATTTTCTTCTCACCGCCGTAGGCTTTCTCCACGGCGGCGTCCAATACACGCTTCGATGCTCTCCAAATATCGCGGCCGGTACCGTCACCTTCGATGAAAGGAATCACCGGATGGTTAGGCACTTGCAATTTTCCGTCCTGAATCTCAATCTTTTCGCCTTCCGTAGGAAGGGAGAATTTTTCCAATTTCAACATATTAGCGGTTTCCTCCTCATTCACACAATTTACTACGTCTCACGGTCTCCATTTTAACACAATGTTCCTTGGAGATGCCGCAAATAGCTGCTTATCTAAGTTCGATAGGAATAAATCGCTGGTTAGTCACCCCGGTGTACTCTGCACGCGGACGAATGAGACGGTTATCCTCCAATTGCTCCAGGATATGTGCCGTCCATCCCGATAAGCGACTGATAGCAAAGATAGGGGTGAACAAATCGCGTGGAATACCCAGCAAAGTATACACCGATGCCGAATAGAAATCCACATTGGGCTTAAGGCCCTTTTGGCTCGTTACAAGTTCCTCCACCTTAACGGAGATATCATATAGAGTGGTATCACCCTTCAGTACGCTTAACTGCCGGGACATCTTCTGCAAATGCTTTGCCCTTGGATCACCCTGTTTATAGACCCGGTGACCAAAGCCCATAATCTTCTCCCGGTTAGCCAACTTCTGCTTGATATAAGGCTCGGCTTGTTCAAGAGTACCAATTTCCGCGAGCATATTCATGACCGCTTCGTTCGCTCCCCCGTGCAGCGGCCCCTTCAAGGTACCGATCGCCGAAGTAATTCCCGAATATATATCTGACAAGGTTGCAATCGTTACACGGGCAGAGAAGGTAGAAGCGTTAAGCTCATGATCTGCATGAAGCACAAGCGCTTGATCCAAACCACGAATAGCAATTTCGTCCGGCTCCTCCCCGGTTAACATGTACAGGAAATTATGAGCAAGGGACACCCCGGAGAGCGGGTGTACGGGTTCTTTCCCCTCACGGATGCGAGCAAACGCCGCAATCAGAGTAGGAATTTGAGTCTGAAGCTTGATGGCCTTCAGTTGATTGCTTGCTGGGGAGTTATCATTTGCGCTCTCATCATACAACGCAAGTGCAGATACGGCCGTACGAAGCACTGCCATGGTGTTGGCATCTGCCGGATACAATTTCATCTGCTCAAGTACCGCCTCCGGAACTGCAGCATAGTCACTCAGTTGCTGACGAAGTTCCTCAAGCTCGGATACATTGGGCAATTTACCGTACCACAGCAAATAGGCCGTTTCTTCAAAGCTTGCACGTTCTGCCAAATCGTCAATATTGATGCCACGATAAGCGAGTACGCCATCATAAATGGAGCTGATCGAAGAGCTTGCCGCGACAATGCCTTCCAGGCCTTTCGTAGCTGTCATGATACACCTCTCCTTTGTTAACATTTTGTGAGCAAATACACCCTTGAAAACATTTTCAATTTAAAGGATTAGAAGGTTCAAAACCCACTTGCACGAGGCTCCTGAAAACGGAAGCAAGGCTATCACTGCTTACTTACCCATCATACTGGATTTGAAGAAGCATGGGAACCGCTAGAGCGGTGACGGCTACATTAAAATGTTTTATCACGATCATAAAGAATTTTTTTAAAAGAAATAGGATATGCAATGAAATATGTCACATTATTTAAAAAATGTCAGGAATGGAATACCCTCGGCGGACAAGTAATATCGTAGAAACAGGACATGTATTGCTAAAAGTGCGAGTTGAAAAAGTCGGGGATGTCGAATTTACTCCTTGAACAACTCCGTCCTGGAAAGACGACTTTTTGAACAACCTCTAAAATGCGAGTTGAAAAAGTCGGGTTTACAGGACCGAGAAGGTTGGATGAAGCTAGGGACTGAGTAGCGGAGCGTAGACAGATCTACGTGAGCAACGGAGGGAGCGGCTGAATTCAAGATTCGATGTCGAATTTACTCCTTGAACAACTCCGTCCTGGGAAGACGAATTTTTGAACAACCTCTAAAAAAGGAGAAATGCTCTGTGGATCACGTCATTGTCAAGCGCATCCTGCGCAGCAGTTGGATATGCGTTGTCCTTGCCGGAGCTTTCGTTGCCGTCTATTGGCTCCTCCCCTTGACTTATCCGTTCCTCATTGCCTGGCTTATCGCCTACGCCATGAATCCCTTTGTTCTTTGGCTCCAGCAACACGCCAGATTGCCTAAATGGCTGGCTGTGACGGTATCTCTGTGCGTCTGCTTCGGAAGTGCCGTCATCGTGCTGTCCGCCGCCTTAACCCGTCTGGTGAAGGAACTTATCCACCTCACTGAATCCTTCGACCTTCGTATCGCCGAATGGAGGGGCCTGTTCATCTCCTGGACTCAAAGCGAGAGCATTCAATCCATTATGGCAGAGATCAACCGATTCATTGCGAACAATCCGGGTTATGAGAATACCATTCACAAGAATATTGACAATACCGCCGAAAAAGTAGGCGTCTTCGTCTCCCGTCTGGTCAATCAAATTCTTGAATTTGTTGTAAATCTGATCTCTTCCCTCCCCCATCTGGGTATGATTGTCGGGGTCGTCTTACTGGCCACCTTCTTCATCAGCAATCATTGGGAGCGGAATATGCGCTTCCTCGCCGGAGCTGTCCCCACTGCCTTTCGCAGAACTGCGGGTGAGATCTGGCAAGACCTGCAACGGGCATTATCCGGATACCTGCACGCTCAATTCATCATGCTCTCCATCACAACCTTTATCGTGCTAATCGGACTGATCATTCTAGGCGTAGACTCAGCCTTCACCTATGCCTTGATCATCGGGCTGGTCGATTTGCTGCCTTACGTGGGACTGGGTACCATCATGATTCCCTGGCTTATTTACGCCTTCGCCTCGGGGGATATCACGCTTGGCATCGGACTTGCCATTCTGTACGGCGTCGTGCTGATTGCCCGCCAGATTATCGAACCCAAAGTGCTAGCCAGCAACGTCGGTCTGGAGCCTCTCCCAACCCTGATTGCTATGTTCGTTGGGCTGAAGCTCCTTGGAGTGCTTGGATTTATCGTCGGCCCCGTAACACTGGTACTGGTAAGTGCAGCCGTGCGAGCCGGGGTAGTCAGAGATTTGAAAAACTATATCACCCACGGACGTTTACGGTGAGTGAGCCCAACAAATCAATATTAGAAAGAAGCAGGACAGAAACGCACCGGTTCTGCTCCTGCTTCTTCTTGTACTTAATACGGAATGGACGCTCATCCCTTAAATGGAGCCAAGCACTCTCTACGCACCCATTTCACATCAACAGGAAATCCTCCCTATATTTCGGGCTATTCCCCATGAAATTGACCATTTAGCTGGAAATCCTCCCGCTAATCTGACTAAATTCACGGATAACTGCCGATTTCAAGCATTTTATAGGGAGTATTTCCCGCTATATCTGTGATATCCTACGATTATCTATAAATAACAGGACTTTTTCCCGCTAAGTTAATCGCACCCCAAGGATGAATGTTGCACACTAGTAGAGAGACTTACCTGCGAAAATAAGTGATGGTTCCGTCTTTCATTTTCTTGTTCACCCACTTCAAGAGTGGGAAACGATATAGCAAGCGAGTTAACGGAAACACCATGGTAAAACCAATAATATCGGTCACAAAACCGGGAATCAACAGCAACAAGCCGCCAGCAAATACACAAAGACCATCCAGCACCATACGTCCCGGTATTTGTCCGCTGCTCATTTGAGCTTTCGCATCTGCGAGCACTTTGCGGCCCTCGAATTGCATCATCAACCCACCGATAACGGAGGTTGCTAATGTCAGAAAGATTGTTTTGCCAACTCCCAGCATTTCGCCTACGACGGTATATCCCCAAAATTCCACAATTGGAATGACGACGATGAGAACGGCTATCCATTTACGCATATAAGGACTCCTTTTGAAAGCAACAATAGAATGTGATTGTTCCTGATAATTGTATTTTACCGCTTCAACGCCGGATAATCAAAATTCACGGTCTGGCTGCCTCGGCAAATGCTGCATACCACTCCGGGAAGACCTTCTTGAATTGAACAGGCTTGAAGTCTTCACGTCGCACTACGTAATGGGATGAAGATCCCTCCACGCATAACGTTCCTTCCCCATTGTATACCTCGTAGCCATATACCGTCTTGACTCCACCGTTGTCTACAATTCGGGTCTTAAGCAAGACGCTCTCCCCATATCTTATACCACGTTTATATTCAACCTTCATTTCGTGAACAGGGGAGATGTAACCGGATTGCTCCATATCAAATAGTCAAAGCCTAGCTGGCGAATCAGCGCTAACCTACCCAGTTCAAACCACTCCAGATAATGAGAGTGATAAATAATACCCATCATATCGTATTCAAAATATCTCGGCTCAATGGCCACTTCGCAAACCTGCATTCATGTCGCTCCCTTCCCGGAGTCTACGTGTTACTGCGTGTAATTTATAGGCAAAAAAAGCAATGGTTCCCGTCGCCGGGCATCCCATTGCCTTTTTATGATCGTCATGGACGATAGTCGTGTATATGCTTAATGATCGACTACTTGCGGATTTGTCCGATTTTGATCAGGTTCGTCGAACCGGAGCTTCCGAGCGGCACACCTGCGGACAGGACAACGAGGTCGCCTTCCTTAACCAGACCGGAGTCCAAGCCACCCTTCATTGCCTTGTCAAACATTTCATCGGTAGTAGCGGCTACTTCACCCTTGACTGGAGTTACTCCCCAGTTCAGAGCCAAGCGGCGCAGAGTTTGATCTGCTGTTGTTACCGCGATGATTGGCGCTTTCGGACGGTATTTGGATACCATACGAGCCGTATAGCCGGTTTCAGTCGAAGTAATGATTGCCTTGGCGTTCAGTTCCAGTGCAGAATTAGCTACAGCTTGGCTGATTGCTTCAGTAACCGTCGTTTGTTGAGCATTACTTTGCTTAATAAAGATTTCACGATATTCCAGTGCAGATTCCGCTTTTTCAGCGATGCGAGCCATCGTCAATACGGATTCTACCGGATATTTCCCGGCAGCCGTTTCACCAGACAACATGATAGCATCTGTACCGTCGAAGATTGCGTTCGCTACGTCACTGGCTTCAGCGCGTGTAGGTCTAGGATTGCGTTGCATGGAATCCAGCATTTGTGTGGCCGTAATAACCGGTTTGCCCACACGATTACATTTCTCGATCATGCGTTTTTGCGCCAAAGGTACATCTTCAGCAGGAATTTCCACGCCAAGGTCACCACGGGCAACCATCAAGCCGTCGGAAACTTCCAGGATTTCATCAAGGTTATCAACACCTTGTTGATTTTCGATCTTGGAGATAATTTGAATTTGTGTGGCGTTTTGCTTTTCAAGCAATTGACGAATTTCAAGCACATCAGCCGCTTTACGAACGAAGGATGCCGCAATAAAATCAATGCCTTGCTCGATACCAAACTGAATATCGTTAGCATCTTTCTCTGTGATGCCTGGCAGGGAAATATTCACGCCGGGTACGTTAACGCCTTTCTTGCTCTTGACAGTACCGCCGTTGACAATGCGGCATTTAATTTCAGTGCCTTGCACATCAACGACCGTCAGGCCAATCAATCCGTCATCGATCAAAATGGTCGAGCCCACTTCCACATCGCTAGGAAGCTCCTTGTACGTGATGGAAATGCGATCCTTGTCGCCAAGAATTTCTTCCGTGGTCAAGGTCAGGAATTCATCCTGCTCAAGCTCAATAGCTTCTTCCTTCAATTTGCCGGTACGGATTTCAGGACCTTTCGTGTCCAACAGTATGGCGATTGATTTCCCCAGCTCTGCACTCGCCTCGCGGATCGTCTTGATCCGGTTACCATGCTCCTCAAAATCACCATGGGAGAAGTTCAGACGAGCGACGTTCATTCCAGCCATAATCAACTTCTTGATGTTCTCTAACGATTCACTGGAAGGACCGATAGTACATACGATTTTTGTTTTGCGCATTTGGGTTTCCTCCGTTTTAAATAGTTCTCTCTGTATAGTCTTTTCCAACAACTAAATTTACTATAGTTTTGTCGATTTGTATAGGAAGTTTATCATAAATTAACGAACATTCTGTGGATTCTGCTTATCGGGGGTTATCCCAGAGCTCCATTATATCCTAATAAGGGCAGAAATAAACCGTGAAGCCCTCAATGCTCCGTGCTAACCGGAGCCTGTGTACGAGGATCGGCAGCATTCGACAAATCCGGTGCTTCGGATAGTTCTCCCGTAGCCTCTTCCTCCGGTATGGCCGCCACTTCAGCGATCTCCTCGGATTGTTGCGCAACGGGGGGTTCAGCCTTTGGTGCCACCGTAAACTTGCCGATTTTTCGGAACTTGAGATAACGGTCCTCTACCAGCTCGTCCGGATTCATCACAGACAATTCCTCAAGATGCCGCAGCAGTCCGCTTTTGATTGCCTCAGCCGTGGCTTCGTAATCCCGGCCTGCACCGCCGCGGGGTTCAGGAATGATCTCCTCGATCACTTCCATTTCGAGCAGGTCCTGAGCCGTAATCTTCATCGCTTCCGCAGCTTGATCAGCTTTGGAGGCATCCTTCCACAAAATTGAAGCCGCTCCGTTCGGCGAAATTACGGAATAGATCGCATTCTCCATCATGAGTACACGGTTGCCAACGCCCAGAGCCAGCGCCCCTCCGCTACCGCCTTCGCCAAGAACAACACAAATGACGGGCACTCGAAGCATCGCCATATCCCGCAAATTGCGAGCGATTGCTTCCGACTGCCCTCTCTCCTCGGCCGTGATACCCGGGTATGCCCCCTTCGTATCAATAAATGTAATAATTGGACGGCGAAACTTCTCCGCCTGCTGCATCAGACGCAGCGCCTTACGGAAGCCCTCGGGATGGGCGCTTCCAAAGAAGCGGGCAATGTTCTCCTTCGTATCCTTGCCCCGCTGCTGCCCAATCACCGTTACTGGCATTCCCTCAAGCTTGGCCAATCCTCCAACAACAGCAAGATCATCGCCGAATACCCGGTCTCCGTGAAGCTCGATGAAGCCTTCAAAGATCAGGCTAATCATATCCAGCGATGTTGGGCGTTGATGATCGCGGGCCAGGTGCATCTTTTGGGAAGGCGTAATATTGCTATAGATCTCTTCCTCCAACTGCCGATAGCGCTCTTCCAAACGCGCGATTTCATCCGTGAAGTCAATCCCCTTCTCAGTGCCGAATTGCTCCAGTTCCTGAATCTTCTCACGCAGTTTCACAAGAGGTGTTTCAAAAGGCAATTCGCCCGCCATTTATTCCCCTCCCTTCACGCCGTGCAAATCTAGTAATTTAGCCAGCGTAGCTTTTATTTCCTTGCGGTGAACAACAAGGTCCAACTGTCCATGCTCCAGATTGAATTCCGCCGTTTGGAAATTGTCCGGGAGCTTCTGACGAATGGTCTGCTCAATAACAATTCTTCCGGCAAATCCGAAGACAGCCCCAGGCTCGGCCACAATAATATCGCCAAGCATGGCAAAGCTGGCCGATACGCCACCCGTGGTAGGGTCCGTAATGACCGAGATATACAGCCCTCCCTGCTCACTCAGACGGGCCAAAGCAGCGCTCGTCTTGGCCATCTGCATCAAGCTGAGGATACTCTCCTGCATCCGCGCTCCACCTGAGGTTGAGAAGATGATCATCGGCAAGCGTTTCTCTGTGGCCGCTTCCACCGCACGGGTAATCTTCTCTCCCACTACAGAGCCCATGCTGCCGGAGAAGAAGTCGAAGCTCATGACGGCCACAACAGCCGGGAAGCCCCCGATGGTCCCCTCTCCGGTCACTACAGCCTCCCGCAAGCCGGACTTCAGCGTCTGCTGCTCCAGCTTGCTGGCATAGCCCGGGAATTCCAGGGGATCGACGGAGATCAGATCTGCATCATATTCCTGGAAGCTACCCTCGTCCAGCGTAAATCGTATCCGCTCCAGCGCGTTCAGGCGCATATGGTGTCCGCAAGCCGGGCATACCTTGTAATTCTTCTCTAGCTCTTTGCTGTATTGAATGGAGCCGCAATGACTGCATTTATTCATCAGACCTTCCGGAACCTCGCGTTTTGGACGATCAGAAGACGCCGTATTGTCTTCGCTGCCGGTGCGCCCTGAAGGAATGGTCGCGTATTTTCTTTTTTTCTGGAACAAATCTTTGAACACAACTACACCTCTTCAGCCGTTTATTTATAGGCCTCATCTGTTGCAGCAGGATGCATTTGGCCTCCTGAAATCTGCCGTTCACGTATCTTGCCTAACTACATACTCAAAACTGTTCAAAAAGTCGAATTTTCAGGATGAAGCTAGTGACGTGAGTAGCGGAGTGTACGTAGTGGATACATGAGCAACTGAAATGTTTCTGCAAGAAATATACTACGGAAGCCTGCGCTTGGCACGGCTGAATTCAAGATTCGATGTCGAATCCACTCCTTGGACAACTCCGTCCTGGGAAGATGACCTTTTGAACTACCTCTTTTAAGGATGTAATATGGAATTTAATACTTCTTGTACTTCCTCCAGCTCCCCGGAGGGAACCAGAATCTCAAACTGCTGTTTGGATAAATTGACAGGACGTGTTTGGACAAGAAATCCTTCTTCCGTCAGTTTCGTTTTAATCATATCGGCAACCTTAGCGGTCGGCGCAATATATATGACAGTCCACATGCCCTTTTCAAAGCCCCCTAACCTCATCTTCGAGCCCGTATAATAGAGTAATGATAACATAATTTTCAAATTTCCCGCAACAAAGGAACCTCTTCCTGCGTGGGTTTAGGGTGCATATCATTGCCCTGTCAGGTTAATCCGCGGCCTTCGGTGGATCAACCGGAGTGTAGGTCGTCGCATTCTCATTCTTATGGGCAATGCGGGCAGACGCCGCAGCAGCAAGCCCTGCGACCAAATCATCGAGGAAGACGTGAATCCGCTCCCCTTTATTATTTAGTCTGCCAATGATTCCCGGCTTGACCTTGTCCAAGTAACCAAAGCTCGTCAGTCCAATCATTCCGAACACATTCGTAATGCCCAGTGCCAGCGTCTCGTCAACGCCATAAAGCGGCTCATCGGCATCCATGATAGCCTGAAGCGGCTCAGGAAGCAACCTCTGCTCCGCCAATTCATCCAGGGCGATACCCGTAAACAATGTATATTGAACTTCCCTTTTTTGCAATATGGCCATGACGCTTTCCCTGCACTGTTCAATAGTCAAGCCTTGATGATACGGGATTTGCAGCGAATACACAATACGGGAAATTTCCTCCAGTTCCACGCCCCGGCGAAGCAACCAGCTTTCAGCTAATTGATATGACATGCGCATCTTCCTCTCTTGGCGGAGCCACATTTTCCCACGATAATTGGCTTCTGTTCTACCGTGTTCCTAAGTGTATGCGCATGTCTGGTAAAATGTTCGTCAAAAAGCCCGTCCTCGCCGGTGAAGGCAGGAGGACAGGCTGACCTCTTTATTTAAGCTTGACCGTCTCCGGGCCAAGCATTTGCTCCATCTCGCGGAACAACGCCGGTGAAGGCTTGATGCTGTAGCGCTCGGTTAAAGCCAGCAGCTTGCCGGTGCTCTCGTAGAAGAGCACCGTCCCGACCGGCCCGTGATGCTGCTCCAGCAGCGTCTTGAGCCGGTCGAGCAGGCGCGCGTTCTCCGCCGCGGCCGTGATCTTGATGAAGACGCGCTGCTGCGCCGTCTTCTGCGTACTGCCCGCGCCGGATGCCGTCGCTGCGGCGCGTACAGCCCCGCCGGCGCTCGCTCCGGCCGTGCCCCGCCCGCGGGTCAGGCCACGGCGAAGCTGCGCCAGGCTTTGCTCGCTCAGCGGGGCCACTTCGTCGGCCAGCAGCTTGAAGCCCTCGTCCTGTAACTGGACGGTGGCGCGCAGCGCGAGCAAAGCCCCCTTACGGACCTGAGCGGCCGAGCGCCGCCACACCTCAGGGAACAAGACCACCTCGCAGCGCTCAATCTGGTCTTCGAGTTCCACGAAGGCCATCGCCTTGCCCTGCTTGGTCGTAATCGCCTTGACGGAGACGACCATCCCCGCTACCACGGTACGGCTCTCGTCAGCAGCCTCGGCCAAATCCATCAGCCGTTCCACGCCCGCTCCCTCCAGAAGCTCGCTGAAATCGTCCAGGGGGTGCCCGGACAGATACAGGCCCAACAGCTCACGTTCCAGATCAAGCTGCTCTCCGGCAGTGAACTTCGGAATATCAGGGTATTCAATCTCCCAATTCGGCGACTCCACAAAATCAAAGAGCTGTATTTGCAAATCATCCCGCTCCTTGCGCCATTTCAGGGCTGCATCCACCGTTTCATCCAGCATAGCAAGCAGTTGGGCCCGATGCCCAGGTAGCGAGTCGAAGGCCCCACCCTGAATCAACGATTCAATGACCCGCTTGTTGCAGGTTCTTAAGTCAACCCGCCGGCAGAAATCGAGCAGGCTGTCAAAGGGACGCTCCTGTTGTTCACGGAGGATGCTCTCGATGGCCTGGGTACCCACGTTCTTGATTGCTGCCAGCCCAAAGCGAATGACCCCCAGACGGCTACTGTCACCTGCTTCACCTGCCGACATAGAACCTTCTCCGGCCTGTGCTTGTGGCGTGAACAACACCTTGCTCTCATTCACGTCCGGCGGTAGCACGACAATGCCCATTCTACGGCACTCTACAATATATTCCGCCACCTTCCGGTGGCTGCCCATCACGGCCGTCAGCATGGAGGCCATGAATTGCACAGGATAATGTGCCTTGAGATAGGCGGTCTGGAACGCCAGTACGCCATAGGCGGCGGCATGGGCCCGTGGGAAGCCATAATCGGCAAAGCGTACGATCATATCGTATACTACATCGGCCTCCGCCTCTGTATATCCTTGTTGCTTGCTTCCGCTAACAAAATGCCCGCGCTGTTCATCCAGCACTTCACGTTTCTTCTTGGATACAGCTCGCCGCAACAGATCGGCTTCACCCAGCGAGAAGCCCGCCATCCCGGAGGCAATCTGCATAATTTGCTCCTGGTAGACGATGATGCCGTAGGTATCCTTAAGAATAGGTTCCAGATCGGGATGTGGATACTCCACGCTGATCTGCCCATGCTTACCGGCGATATATTTAGGGATGAACTCCATGGGCCCCGGACGATACAAGGCCAGCAGAGAGATCAAATCCTCAAACACCGACATTTTCATTTCCTTCAATACCCGGCGCATTCCCGCAGACTCAAGCTGGAATACTCCTGTCGTCTCCCCGCGTCCCAGCATGTCATAGGTAAGCGGATCATTATCGGGAATATCCCGAAAGTCCAGCTTTCCCCCGGTCTGCTCTTGAATCCAGTGCATAGACCGCTCAATAATCGATAAGGTGCGCAAACCGAGAAAATCCATTTTCAGCAAGCCGATCGCTTCCAGATGCTCCATGGAATATTGCGTCAGTGCGATCTGCTCACCACCGGCCTGAAGCGGAACGGCATCCGTTAGCGGGTCACGAGAAATCACAACGCCGGCGGCATGGGTCGAGGCGTGGCGCGGCATGCCCTCTACCTTCTTCGCCATGTCCAGCAGTCCCTTGACCCGTTCGGAAGACTCATACATCGCCTTCAAGTCAGGGCTTTCTTTCAAGGCACGCTCAATGGTCATCCCCAAATTTCCCGGTATCAGCTTCGCAGTCTTGTCCACCTCGCCGAAGGGTACATTTAGCGCACGGCCCACATCGCGAACCGCCGCGCGCGCCGCCATCGTCCCGAAGGTAATGATCTGCGCCACATGCTCAGTTCCGTATTTCTGGACCACGTAAGCAATAACCTCGTCCCGGCGTTCATCGCTAAAGTCGATATCGATATCCGGCATCGTAATCCGTTCGGGATTCAGGAAGCGTTCAAACAAGAGATTATACTTCATCGGGTCAACGTCGGTAATCCGGAGCACGTAAGCTACCAGGCTACCTGCAGAAGAGCCCCGACCCGGCCCGGTTGCAATGCCGCTCAGGTGGGCAAAGGCAATAAAATCCCAGACGATCAGGAAATAATCGGAAAAGCCCATCCCCGCAATGACGCCAAGCTCATAATTTAGCCGCTGCTCCAGGCGTTCCCGCTCGGACGGGTCCTCCCAGGTGGTCAGATGGCTGTAACGGTCAGCCAATCCCTTCCGGCACAGCTCTAGCAAATAGCTCTCGGCGTCAAGGCCTTCGGGAATGGGACGGTACGCAGGCAAGATATGGTGGTCAAAGGCAAGCTCCAGATTACAGTGCGCAGCAATAACCTCCGTATTGGCATAGGCGCTTGGCCATTGAGGAAATAACGCCGCCATTTCCTCAGCGCTCTTGAGATAAAGCTGGTTGGTGTTCATCTTGAGCCGCTGCTCATCATCCACGGTCTTGCCCGTCCCGATACAGATGAGTACGTCTTGAACCTCCGCATCGGCGGCACTCAGGTAATGCACGTCATTTGTCACAACCAACGGGATTCCGGTCTCCTCGGCCAGCCGAACGAGCTTGGGATTCACCTTCTTCTGCTCCGGCAGACCGTGGTCCTGCAATTCAAGGTAGAAATCATCCCCAAAGGCCTCACGGTAACGCAAAGCAGCGCGCTTTGCTTCCTCTTCGTGACCACGCAGCAGATGGAATGGCACCTCGCCGCCGAGACAGGCACTCAGACAGATCAAACCCTCGCGATGCTGGCTCAGCACCTCCCAGTCAATGCGTGGCTTGTAGTGAAATCCTTCCAAATGACCGATGGAGCACAGCTTCATCAAATTACGGTAGCCGACCTCGTTCTTCGCGAGCAGAATTAAATGATGAATTGGCTGGTCCTGACGGCTGCCCCGCTCCTTGCGCGAGGCTGAGGTGAAATAGGCCTCACAGCCAATAATGGGCTTGATGCCGTACTTCTTGCACAATTTATAAAAAGGAACCGCGCCGTACATTACCCCGTGATCTGTGAGAGCCAGTGCCTTCATCCCGGACGCGGCCGCTTTGGCTACAAGCTCTTCAAGCCGTGCCGCGCCATCCAGCAAGCTGTATTCGCTGTGTACATGCAGATGAACAAAGCCGTTCATACGGACGATCCCTCCTCTCTATAATCAATTCACTTTCTGGTGCACTTCTATCTAAATATTTTATCATACATGTCCACTACGCGCCCATACAATGGTATAAGTACGACCTCTATAAATGCGACCTTCAAGGAATCGGACAAACCACTGGAAAGGGGAACTGACACATGAGCACCTTTTTAACCAAATCCGTGATGGATTTCTTCATCGCCTTCGGTATTGTAGTGGGAGGAGCTATGGTAGGTGGCATCGGGGCTGTCGTTTCGCTGCAACCCCCGACGCATACCATGCTGGATATCGCCGATCGGATCAAAATATGGGCACTAGCCGCTGCCGTAGGCGGAACCATCGACCCGATGCGAGTGATTGAGAGCAACTTCTTCGACGGTAATTTATCTCCGGCTATCAAGCAAATATTGTATCTGCTCTTCGCCTTTCTAGGCGCTCATTCCGGATCAGAATTGGTCCGCTGGATGTGTGGAGGAGGCAAAGCATGAAGCCGCCCAAACCGCCAGGGGCTACCGGATTTCGCCGGTTCATGCAGTTAGCCTCCGTGTTTATTCTGGGCATGGTGGCGGGCAGCGTCACGTACAATGTGATCTATCAGACCAGCTACAACTTACTCTGGATTCAAAATAAGGACCTGACCATCCAGTTGCACCAGGCGGAGGAAGACAATCGCACCTTGAAGAAATACAACAAGCAATCCACCGTTATCAAAGAGATCAAGGTACGGGTGGAAGAACGTGACCCCCCGCTTGATTCCCTCGCGGTCAAGGAGGTTGCCAAGCAATTGCATGAGGAGCTTGAGGTCCTTCGCGGACGTAATATGTTCGATATCGACTCCGATGCCAAGATGGCAAGAACGCTGCTTAATCGTAAAATCTATACCGTACGAGAAAAGGAATATAGCATCCAGATCAAAACAATGCTCGTTAGCGAGGGGGTATTGCAAGTTTGGGTGGACATGAGGCCATACGTTCGGCCTTAACAGACGAGCAGCTTGTTCATAGAGCCTCCTCGTCAACCCATGCCCGCACTTCTATCTGACGGATGTCCCTTCGCGGTATTTCATGCTAGAATAAGGGCAAATATGGATGGTCCGCAAGGAGGTCGTCAGGATGATAGAAACGATTCAATACATATTGTACAGCTTCTTAATTATTGCCTGCTTAAGTTCTCTATTCTTCAGCTTCAAATCTCGCCGTTCTCTGGAACCGGTGACCAGAGCCCTGGCCGGAGCCAAAATGAACATCAGCATGGGTCTCATGCTCATTATTCTGGCATTCATTCAAATGTTCATGTTCAGCGGCTCTACACTTCGCGTTATCATCGGCGCGGTATTTATGGTGCTCGGAGCGTTCAATATCTTTGCCGGCATTCGTAATCACGGCATGTATTCCCGTCAGAAGCAGGGATAACCGGATCACTATACTTTAAAGCGAAGCGCCCTGCCAACAGGTCCTTGCGGGACTAATGGCAGGGCGCTGATAGCAGATCAGGCCTTATGATATGGGTCAAGCATGGTCGATAGATTGCAATGTCATAACCGCCTTGGAGATTAACATGTCCTGGTAGGTCAGCGTAATCTCCAGCTTACAGGCCCGGCGGCTCATCTCCAGTACCAGCGCACTGATAATCACCGGGTTCTCGATCTGTACCGGGCGAATGAAATACGTGGTTATGTTATCCACGACAAAATCGCCACCGCTGGCATCCTTCGCTACTCTCAAGCCCGCTTGGGTCATCAACGAGGTCAACACGCCGTGTGAAATGGTCCCGAGGTCCGTGGACATTTGCGGCGTGATCATCCCACGAAAGAACAGCTTCCCTTCTGCATCCCGTTCTTCAGCAAACCCGTTCCACATCAGATGCTCGAACGTCTCACCAAGCTGCGGCTGGTTACGAACATCCCGCATCGCATGCAGTACCTCCCGTCTCGTAACGGACGAGACCAGCTTGCGGTTGCGGTCAACCACAGGCAGGAAATCAATCCCTTCCCAGACCATGATTTGCGCCGCCGATGCCAGCGAAGTTTGCAGGCCGACGGTAATTGGATGACGGGTCATACACTTCTCAATCGTCTGATCTCCGCTCAGCTCTTCGACATTTTTGCGGCTGACGATACCTATGACCCGATTCCATTCGTCCACCACAGGGAAATGCAGGCTTCCTGTCTCCAGCGAGAGTTGGTCAAAATCAGAAATATTACTCGTCGCCTTAAGCATATTGACGCGTGGCTTGCGGGCAACAATATCCTCCACAAGCATAATCTTCTTTTTTATCAGGCGGTCAAATAAGGCACGGTTAATCATGGAGGCTACCGTAAATGTATCGTGTCTTGAAGAGATGATAGGTAGCGCCAGCTTATCAGCCAACGCCTTGACTTCACGGCTTGTCCCGAATCCCCCGGTAATCAGCACCCCAGCCCCTTGCTCCAAGGCCAAGGAATGGGCATTGTCACGGTTCCCGACGATCAACAGGCTGCCTGCATCGATGTACCTGGCCATTGCATCAATCTTCATCGCACCGATGACATATTTATGCAGGGTCTTGTCCAAGCCTTCCCCACCACCCAGCACATGTCCTTCTACGATATCCACCACATCGCCGAAGCTCAATTGGTCAGAGATATTTCTCGGCTTCTTCTCTACACGAACTGTGCCAATCCGTTCCTTCGTGATGACGATTCCGAGATTCTCCGCTTCCTTGACCGCGCGGTAGGCCGTCCCTTCACTGACGCTCAGCGCCTTGGCCAGCTTACGTACGGATATCTTCGTTCCAATCTTCAATCCTTCGATATGCTGTAGCAACTGCTCGTGTTTAGTTACGCTCTCTTCCGGCCCCTCCAACTGTTATACCCCCTTACCCGAATCTGTACTACTCTGTTTCTATTATACACATTCAGGCGTAAGTCAGCCAGACCGTAGACAGAACTAGTAGAGAGAACAAGATTTCAAGCATCCCGGACTGCTTCGCGGTAATGCCGGTACGTGGAAGAATAATGGCTCGAGCCAGTAAAATCACTGCGGCGGCCACCAGGATTAAGGCAGGCAACCGTAGAGACAGAAGCGTTAAACCGAGATGATATATAACCGAATATCCATAGAATCGCTTATTATGGCGCTCGCGAATGATTGTTTTTACATAAAAAGCCGTACCGATGAAATATAGCATACTAATCAGGAACAGCTCGAAGGCCAGATGGTAGTCGTTACCGCCTCCTAGCCGATACGACACGAACACCATCAAGCTAAACTGCACGATAGCTGCCATATCGTTAAGCAAGGCCCGCTCGCGCTTTCGCTTGGCGTAATAGACGTTAACAGCAAATAAGGGCAGGAACAGGGAGGCCATTAAGATAACACCAGGACGAATCCATAGCAGCCCTGCGGCTGCAGGAACCAGCAGAAGGCCATACAGGATTATGGGCCCCCTAACGCGGCCAAATTTGCCTGTACGCACCCATTGGAGAAGCGGAAACATCAATAAGTAAATGAGTAGCCAGCAAGTAAATAACCAGACATGAATGACTCCTGGAGTCGAGGCCAGCATACCGAATAGAAATGGAATAACGAGCATCGCCCAAGCCCCGTGTTGATTGGGAATATAGTCTTTAATTCTCAAAGCGTTTGATCGCTCCTTCCAGATGTTAGCAAGCACAAATTACCGACATTATAATCGCCTTTCCTCCCCGGTCCAGTGACTTCTGTCACTAGATTATTGACGGCTTAAGCAAACATAGCAGAGAAATATATTGCCATAGTCCTTCTTGTGATTTGTATCACATTCGCACCTGAACCCCTTGATATAATGATGGCGAATCATTCATTCTATCTATTCAGGAGGGACTCATATGAGCCAATTCAAAGTGACTGTCAATGCTACGGAATATCCGCCGCAATTGAAACATAAGACCATTTTTGCCGCCTACAATTCGTTACAGCCCGGTGAGGCTATGCTGCTTGTTAATGATCATGATCCGGTGCCACTGCGCTTCCAATTTGATGCCATGCATCCAGGCGCCTTCACATGGGAGTATATCGAACAAGGACCAGATATGTTCCAAGTGAAAATCGGCAAAAACTAAGCGGGGAGTGGCGACACTATGGCTACGATTACCGTGATTGACGAGAAAACAATCAAGATTGCCGTACAGCTTGAAGATGCGCTGACCATGCTGGAAGAAGCGGAAAATCACTTGGAGCTGTATGCGGATGAAATTTTGACGATTGCCGAAAAGATGCCTGAGTTTCAATATACGTACTTCTGCTTCTATGCCTACGATACCGCTACCTTATTTGAGAAAATGCTTGGGATCGATCCCAAGCAGTATCTATCCTTTTCTCTCGATGCGCCGGACTCCTTCTTCTACACGCTGTTCGGTGGTATGAAGGGACTAAGCGGGGCGGCGAGGCTATGCCGGGCACTCACACCTGAGTAAGCTGGAGCAGCAAAAAAACAGCAAGCGAGAAGGGCATTTCACATTTCCCTCTCACTTGCTGTTTTTACTATGTCGCCTATCATCGGCTTCGAGCCATCAAACGTTCTCGCGCTGCTCACCGCGCTCCTGCCATTGAAGCTGCCATTCCCGGTATTTGGCGCGCCGAATTTTATCCAATTCCCGCTGCTTCTCTTCGCTGACACCAAGAATGAAGTATAGATGTGCCCCGATCACCAGGAAGGCAAACCCCGCCCATACGGCTCCAAACCAGGATACAAACCCGGCCCCCGGCTCAAAGGAAATTAACGGCAACGCGTACACCAGCATGGCCAAAGCCAGAATTAAATAAATGACATTCTTCCATTTACTTGCTCTCTTTACGGTCTTCATCTTTCACAGCTCCCTCATTTCATAGAATAGAAGATTCCAACTTACCTTGTCTCTTCTATCTCTATGAACCAAGCTGCAAGAATATGAGAGAAAGCTGCGAACTCACTTCAAAATTCCAGATTGGCTATTTAAGCCTCTCCTCCATACAAATGCTGCAAGCTATCCGTAATGATCTTGTTGACGTCCTGAATGATGACACTAAGCTTCTGTTCGGCATCGAACAAGCGACGGATATTGAGATTGAGGCTAAGCACTTCAAACAGCTTCTCCATCTGCTCCATTTCCTCTTGTGCAGGCATATCTCCGGACATCATGCGTTGCTGTACCTCTGCCTGACGAGTACGGAAATTGTCCAGCATTTGCTTGCTTTCAGGGTCCGCATCCACCAGTTTCATGGCTGCTGTAATCTCCGTTACCTCCTTGCTATCCTTCAGAGCTGCTGCCAATTCATGTGCCTTGTCGTAAATATTCATGTAATCTCCTCCTAATGATTAGTTGACAATAATCTTAGTTAGTCAAAAGCATAAAGATAGCCTGGAACAAGCCAATGATACCGCCTAGCACCGCTCCCAACCACGTAATTGCTCGAAATTCCTTCCCCGAAATACCTAAAATAATTTCCTCCAGGCGTTCGACGGGGAACTTCTTGACCTGCTCTTCAACAAGTTCGGGTAACCCCACCGCTTGGATCACCGCTGGAATCACGCTAGCAGCTACAGTCAGTACCCGCTCCGTCAGCCGGGGAATCCCGGTCATCACTTGCTCCCGCCAAGGTTCCACGAAAGAGCTGATTCGGAGCTGCTCTACCCGCGTGATCCAATCGTAAATCGGCCATTGTCCGATATGCTCTTCCAGCCATGCCCCGGCCTCCTGACCGGTCACAATAGCAAGCAGTTCTGCCGCCGGCAATTCTCCGTACTGCTCCATTCTCGCTTCAATCGCCTGGGCTGTCTTGTCCAAGGTTGGCTTGCTCCGCAGTGCTTGCACAGCCGCAGGCGTCATCTTCTGCACCAGCTTATCCTCGTCTACAAAGATAGCAGCCATCGTCCCGAGAAATCCTCCGGTCTTGTCCATCATACCGGTTGCCAGCTTGGAAAGCATCCGCTGTCCGCTGGCTGATAGAAGTTCCTCCTCGGCGACCCGCAGCAGTTCACCTGCTAAGACCGCACTCCACACCTTGCGGTTCTCCTCGGACCAGCCGGGGATCAGTTGTTTGAGGGGAACGCTCTTGGCATCCGACTGCTCCCACCAGGACTGAAAGCCCCGCAAAGCGGTTTGCCTGGCACCCTCTGCCAGCTTGACCTTCAGCACTTCCAGTTCCGCCTCACTCCATACCCGCAAAGCCGCTTGCCTTACTGTTAAGTCACCACTGCTTAGCTCCACGAACCACCCCTGTGCTTTGTCCTCCAGCCGCTGGCGAAACGCGGGTCGCAGCACGGTCTCCTGCAACCCTTCTACCGTAACCAGATATTCAGACACTACCTTGCCCAGCGACAGAGCGATATCATCGCGCCGCTTGGGAATCAGGCCCGGTGTAAACGGAACATGGACCTTACCAATATGTACAGCATTCCTTGGGTGGAACAACATTTTGATCGCAAAGTGATTGGTGACTCCGCCTACAAATGCCGCTACCAGGATACTCACCAATATGTATAGCCAGTCCTGCACCTTTCCTCCTCCTTCTGTCTCGTACACTGAAGAATAGTGACGTCTCCCGCCCAGACTAAGGGAAAAACGGGCATAGGTTAATCACCAAGGATTCTATGTCCTCATATGATACATTACATGCATTTTACGCAGATGATCTTTACTTGCATCCAGGACCCCAGCTTAGCTTGGAAGGAGATCCGCTACATGCCCTCCAGAAAAATAACAATACAGATCATGAGTCCGGGCCTGCTAGAAGATGACATTCTTGTGCTCGGAGACATTCTGATCAAGCAATGGAGAATACCTACTCATCTTCCGCTCCTGCTTACCTTCGGATCATTCCGACAACGCGTCAAGGTCGTTCCATTGTCACGTTCTGATGGAATCCGGCTTGGCTCCGGTCTCGCGAAGAAAATGGGCATTCAGCCGAAAGCCACTCTACGGCTGATCTACCGTCCCCATTCCTCGACCCTTCAGTTTGGGCCGCTGCTGGGCATCCTGCTCAGCCAGGACTTTGCGGGCAACCCGGAACGGCCTTTCGGGCAGATGACCCTGTTTTGCCGGGAACTTGTCAATGCCTGCTCACGCCAAGGGGTGTACGTATATTTCTTCACCCCCAAGCATATCGGCACAAGCTCGAGCCAAGTGACGGGTTGGGTCTACGGCAACGGATGGAAGCAGACTCAACTGCCGGCGGCAGATGTATTCTACAACCGGCTGAATTCACGGAAACTGGAGAATAAACCTAGCGTACAGCATTTTATGAAAGAAGTAAAATCTCGCTACGGCAGCCATTTCTTCAATGAGAAGTATCTCGACAAGACCGAAGTATTCGATGCCATCGAGCGGGACGGTTCCATTCAGCGCTACCTGCCCGAATCTCACCTGTTTCGAAACTACGCCATGTTGAAAATGATGTGCAGCAAGTATCCAATCATTTTTCTTAAGCCGATCAGAGGCAGTCTGGGCAAAGGCATCATCCGTATCTCCCGGCTTGAGGGAGGCACCTATCAGACCCTGACCGCTCAAGTTGGAGGCACGCGTCGACAGACATATCCCAACCTCACAAAGCTGTTCCAATCGTTGTCTGGCAAAATGAAAACTACCCGTTACCAAATCCAGCAGGGGCTTCACCTTATCGAAGTGGATCACCGGCCGGTGGATTTTCGCGCGCTTGTGCAGAAGAATCTGTCTGGAAAGTGGAACACGACCTCCATCGTGGCACGAATCGCCGGAAGTCAGCATTTTGTATCTAACCTGGCCCGCGGGGGTAGCCTGAGCACCGTCAAGGAGGCCATTGCACGCAGCATGCTGCCCGCTGGAGTCAAGAGCAAAGTCGGAACGAAGTTGAAAAATGCAGCCCTCGATATTGCACAAAGCGTGGACACTCACATCCCGGCTCACTTCGGAGAGTTCGGCATCGATTTAGCCGTGGATACCAGTGGACGGGTATGGCTACTGGAGGTCAATTCCAAGCCGTCCAAGAACGACAACACTCCGATGGGCGAAGGGAAAATTCGTCCTTCGGTCAAGCAAGTGATCGAATATACCCGCTACCTCTCAGGCTTCTAAGGAGGGAACCTTCATGATCAAGCATCCGCAAGGTGCCGTTGGAATACTTGTAGCCGAAAGCGAAGGCCCGTTCCCGTTCGCAGAGCCCGCCTTCTGCCGAAAGTTATGTACCATCGGCGAAAGACAGGGGCTATGTGTATACGTCTTCTGTCCGGCCTGGATAACAGATGGCAATGCGGGAGGTATTCAAGGCTATACCACCCAGCGCGGAACCTGGGTCCGCAAGCGGTTCCCACGACCCGATATCATCTACGACCGCTGCCTGATCCATGACCGCAAGCAGCAATTACGCAAGCACCGGCTGCTCTCCCGGCTCGCCGACGAGCATCCGTTCATTTGTCTGACCCGGGGACTCGCAGGTAAATGGGCCGTTCACCAAGCCCTGCGCCAATGCCCGGAAGCAGCCCCTTATCTCCCGGAGACTGAAGTTTACAAAGGGCCTGCTCAATTAAGCGAATGGCTTCAAGCCCATAATGGCGAGGTCTTCCTGAAGCCCCGCAATGGTACTCACGGAAAGCGAACCTTGTACGCCAAGCTCCAGCATCCGAACGGGGAACTTAGGGTCATTGGGCGCAGCGGGAGAAATTCAATATTTAGACGACGGTTCTCTTCGCAGCAGGAAGGCTTGAAATGGGTAGACCGATTTACCGGCAAACGCCCTTTCTTAATTCAGCCCTACCTGCAACTCAACAGTACCGGAGGCGAACCGTTTGACGTCAGGGTGCTGATGCAGAAAAATGCCACAGGGACCTGGAGCCTTACAGGAATGGCAGTACGCGCGGGCCAAAAACACTCCCTCACCTCGAATCTGCACGGTGGAGGCACCGCTCATCAAGCCTTGCCGTTTCTGATTCGAGAGATGGGCGAGACAGAAGGAAAAGCCGCCGTCGCCGCCATCCGCAAGTTGTCTCTCTTGATCCCGGAGTATCTAGAGACCCGCTTCGGTCGGCTGGCAGAACTTGGCCTCGATTTTGGCGTTGACCGCCAGGGTCGCGTGTGGGTGCTGGAGGTCAACTCCAAGCCCGGGCGGTCCTCGTTCTTCCGTATCGGTGACCCGGAAAGCGCCAGAAAGTCGCTGGAAAACCCCATTTTCTATGCCCGCTACCTGCTGCAGAGCAAACCCTGAAAACGTTTAGGAGGATAAAATCCATGAGTTTGACTTTTTGCAACGTCCATTTCACGCAGGCTCCCGAACGGGTCGTCTACGTGTCAGGGGCTCTAATGAAAAACCTCAAGCTGTCGGGGAAGAAGTCGGTTCATCTCAGATTGGGCGGAGAACGGGTTCCCGCCACGGTTAAACGCATTAACAAAGCTGGAAAACACCTATATCTCGCAGGCGGTGTTCGCAAGGGCATCAAAATTCCCAAGCCAGGTGGCGTATACCTTCGCAGCCTTCAAGAGGGAGAAGTACAAATTGGCCCACTGATCGGTGTCCTGTCCGACGGACCTACCTCGTCTCAAACGAATCCGTTCGGATCACGCACCGGCTTCATTAAGCAGCTTCTGCGGCAAGGTAGCCGCACCTCTTACATTTTCGCTTTCACTCCAAGGGATATTGACTGGGAGGACGAAACCGTTAACGGCTACTTCCTGAACGAAGCGGGGAGATTCGTCCGCAAGCGCGTGCCGCTGCCTGATGTGGTGTATAACCGTTTGCCCAGCCGCCGGGCCGAGACGACCAAT
Organism: Paenibacillus sp. 1SOY10; assembly: GCF_056836745.1. NCBI lineage: Bacteria > Bacillati > Bacillota > Bacilli > Caryophanales > Paenibacillaceae > Paenibacillus > Paenibacillus sp. 1SOY10. The sequence continues at coordinate 1,108,922 of NZ_JBXENK010000001.1, forward strand.
CCGATCAACCAATTGCGAGAACGGTTCGTAAGGCGCAGAATTCCTTTCTTCAATTGGAGTTTCTTCAATAAATCCGATATATATCGCCTGCTGGAGAAGGATGCCACTGTGGGCCGCTACGTACCTGAGTCCATCATGAGCCCTTCCTCTGAACAGATCAAGGAGATGCTGGAACAGCATTCTTTGATATATTACAAGCCGAATAGCGGAAGTCTGGGCAACGGAATTTACCGCCTTTCCTACATCCCCAAGAGCGGATATTATGCCAGATACCGGAAAAACGGGCGTAATGCCTTAATCCGCTTCTCTTCCTTCGCCAGTCTGATGAGAACACTACAGGCCCGCCACGGCCGCTCGCTACGCGGATATGTCGCTCAGCAAGGCATACGGCTCATTGAAATTGACGGCTGCCCCATCGACTTCCGCTTCCATATGCATAAGAACGGTAGAAATCAGTGGGCCGTCGTCGGCATCGGTGCGAAGAAAGCAGGCAAGGGCAGTGTAACCACGCATCTTAAGAACGGTGGCTCCTTGCTGACGCCGGAGCAGGCATTAAGCCGTACCTTCGGCAGTCGGGCTGACGAGGTCCTTCGTAATGCCAAAGCCATAGCCATTACACTAGCCGAGGCAATTGAGTCCCATCAGCAGCATTTAATCGGGGAGATTGGCTTCGATATCGGGATCGATCGGGAAGAGCGCATCTGGATGTTCGAAGCCAATGCCAAGCCAGGCCGCTCCATCTTCAAGCATCCGTCCTTACGGGCGGAGGGCAAGGCCTCCGTGGAACATATACTTGAACATTGCCTCTATTTGAGCAAATTTCGGAGGAGGGATGGCTCATGAGCACTCTGCTCCTGAGCGAGAAGAAGCCTATCGTCGCCGTATTGACGGTGGATGACGAGGCCAGACAATTTCGCGGCAATCGTGCCAACTTCAGAGATCTCGTCAAAACTGGCCAGGAGCTTGATTGCCCCGTTTATGTCGTGACCGCCAGAGATTTGAAGCTCAGCGCCAAGCGGGTGCAAGGCTATCTGTTCCACCCCGAAGATAAGTCGTGGCGGAAGCATTGGCTCCCCTTACCTGATGTTGTTTATAACCGGATTCCTCTGCGGGAGGATGAGAGAAGACCCGAGGTAAGGCGGAAAATCGACGAGGTCATCCGGCACGATTCCATCCATCTGTTCAACCCGTGCTTCTTCAATAAACGCCGCTTGTTTGAATGGCTGAAGAAGAACAAAACAACCAAAACGCTTGTTCCTGGAACAAGGAAAATGCTGGGCCCCAAAACGCTGTCAGCCATGCTTCAGCAGTATAGCAGTCTGTACCTGAAGCCGGAGAGCGGCAAGGCAGGCAAAGGAATTATGCTCGTCCGACTGGACGAAGGCGAAGCCAAACCTTACCGTCTGACCATCCAGGGAGATAAACGGAAAAATATCGTATACAAAACCGCCAAGCTCCGGTTGCTCTGGAAGCGGATCAAGGCAGAAACCGGCAGTACGCCGTATATCATGCAAGAGGGTATTGAATTGTCCTCCTTCCAAGGACGCCATTTCGACCTTCGCGTGCTCGTCCAGAAGACAGGCAAGGGCGTCTGGATGGTTACCGGAACAGGAGCCCGGCTTGCTGGCCCCAAACGGATTACCACCCATGTGCCACAAGGAGGCAGTATTGAAGATCCGGAGAAAATGCTGATTCCGGCCTTCGGCTCTGACATGACTCAATTCCTGCTGGGTCGTGTCAAATCGAATGCCGTCCTCATCGCCAAGCAAATTGAAAAGGAATCCGGATTTTTGTTGGGGGAAATGTCGATGGACCTTGGCGTCGATACGGACGGACGATTGTGGTTCTTTGAAGCCAATGCCAAGCCGATGAAATTCGATGAGCCGCATATCCGCAAAAAATCATTGGAGCGCATCGTTCAATACAGCCAGTTCTTGTCCCGTCAACCTAAAGTTAGAACGTGAGCCTGTGATCTGGAATGAAAGTAGCGGCCATCCCAGCAAAGAAGGTGATCTTGTTGTCACAACCCGTTCTAGGCATCTTGACCTTGTATCTCAACGACAAGAAACAGCTTGAGGAACGGCATATCTATCAGAAGATGATTACGGAGGGACAGAAGCTGGGTCTGGATATTTTTGTCTTTACGCCCATGGATGTATCCGACCAGAAGAAAATGATATTCGCCCTCATGTATGACCCCAAGCAAAAAAAATGGTACCGGCGCTGGCGAAGCTTCCCACAGATGATCTTTGACCGTTGCCGGATTCAACGCAGCAAGCGATTTGATCAATTACTGAGATTTCGCGCCAAATACGGACATCTCACGTTCCTTAATCGCCCGCTTCGTAACAAGTGGACGATATATCAAACCTTGGCCCGTAGAGCCCGCTTCCGGCCACATTTGCCCGATACCGTTCTATTTGAGAGCAGCAGCGATGTATTTGGACTCTTAAAGAAGCACCCTACCGTGTACGTCAAGCCCATTAACGGCACGGGGGGACGCGGTATTGTGCGAGTAGAGCAACTGGACCGGGAACGCTTCCTGATTCAGGGACGGCGGCAGAATCGCCGCATCGTCTCTCCCCGTAAAATCCATAAATCACAGCTTGGTGCCTTTCTGCTTGGATGGAAGGGAGGCCAAGGACGCTTCCTTGCCCAGCAAGGGATTCAGATCATGCTTCCCAGCGGCAGAGTACACGACTACCGCATGTTGGTCCAGAAGAATGGTCAGGGCAAGTGGGAGGTCACGGGCTGCGCAGGCCGGGTGGGTCCCCCGCGTAGCGTAACCTCCAACCTCCATGGGGGAGGGCATGCCGTCGCGATGAACACGCTGCTCCAGCAATGGATTCCCAGCGAGGAACGGCGCCAGGAGGTCCGGCGGGGTGCCGAGAAGCTTAGTCTGGAGATTGCAGCCGATCTGGAGGATACCTTCGGCGCACTCTGTGAGCTTGCGCTGGACCTTGCCATCAACAAGCAGGGGCAAATTTATTTGTTAGAGGTGAATCCGAAGCCAGCCCGGGAGGTATTTAACCGATCAGGCGATCCGGATGTATATCGCCAGTCCATCGTCAAGCCGCTTGAATACGCCTTATGGATGCATAAGCAAAAAGCCGCCCTCTCCTCTTAGGAGAAAGCGGCTTTTGCTTTGCGCTTCAAAGAACAGTCAAGATGTAGGCTCTCCACCTTTTAGATAGAGCGGTTCCGATTGGTTCCCGGCATAATCCTCCATAATGACGCAGACATTAGCCGCAGTCGAATTAAAGCTTAAGGAAGCCTTGGTTGTTCTGCCCCGAATGATGTGATCCTTGTTGCCAACGCTGTAGGTAGTCGGGAACGATCTTAGTACTCCGTCCTCATAGACGTATAAATAACGCCAATCCCGTGTTTCCGGCATAGGCAAATTCAATCGGTTACCTTCCCATGACCACGCTTCTGCATAAGGCTCCACCACTTTATCAATGAAGTTGCCGCTTACCGAGACGGGGGTACCACTTGTAGAAGATAAAGTGACCACATAGTCGTCCCCATTCGTTGGCATCCCACTGAACAGGACAGAGGCTTGTCCCGCCGGAGCCGTCGCTTGCTCGAATACAGGCTGAGGAGTCGTAATCCAGTCGAGCGATTGCACACTCACCTTCACGTCCGTACTACCCGATGAAGCCGGAGTCCAAGACACTTCAAACTCGCCGTTCTCGCGGGAGTCCACCTGAATATTCGTTGGTGAAGCATTTAAATCAAAAGAAATTTCTGCAGCCAGCCCTTCTCGTCCGTCAGCTCCTACAGGAACTACCTTAACTACCCCAGAGCGGGCAGGCAATTGCTTGATATAGAAAAGTTCATCATACTTGCCGCCCACGTAAACGTCGTTAACGTATACATTATATTGCTTTACGTTGTCATAGTTGGTATCCATCTGCCAGCTAACAACCATTTCCTCCGTATCTGTGTATGCGGCGGTAATTTGTGCTCCTGCCGGAGCTGGTGGCGTCACCGCCGAACCGTCATAGATGCGGATTTGTCCAATATTCATCTGATAATCCGAAATAGTGTCTGCTCCCGGGTCAAATACAAGACCAAAGGCTGCGATGGCTTGACCCGCATAAGCGCTTAAGTCCAATTCCGCATGAACCCAACCGTCGGTTTGACTACCGCTTCCCTCCACAGGAATTTCTACAACGGTATCGGGTTGATCGGCAAGAATAATTCCGATCTTCATGGTAGAATCATCATCCGCCGTCACCTTGTTGTAGGTGATAGAGAGCTTAGAGGAAGCATTGATATCCAGACTCGTCTTATAAAGTCTCAAGAAATTGGGAGCATTTAGATGTCCATTAACAACAAGTGAGCTGCCACCTTGATAAGCTCCAATTTGTTCATAATCAAAACGTGTGGTTGTTCCAATATTGTATTCAGGACCATAATCAAAATCGACCGTAAGCTTGTCGCCCTCGGTATCCTGCCACCACTGCCAGGTTACCGGAACATCCTGCAAGCTCATGTTAGACCACTCTGCTTCATTGGAGATTTGACCATCCACATAATAGTTCAGACCGTGACCGGTATTAAAATTTGTATAAAAGTTTGATTCTCCGATGACAGAGCGTTCTGCAATCGCAGAAGCGATCCCCGGCCAATAACGGTTATCGGCGTAAACATCAGAGGCTGTGTTCGTGGACGATACCGACGTATTCCTGGGATCACCGTTAGGACCGGACCACCACAGTTGCTCGCGCACTTTTGTCATCCACTGGTAATCATTCTCCGCACGATGCTTCACTGGCCAGGACAAGCCCATATCTTCATCCAGTCCCGCATGTACAAAGTCTGCCCCTAGTGTAGCCAGACTCAACTGCAACAAACCGTTATTATCCAGCTTGCTACGTAGCGCCGAGCCCTGCACGCTCTTGAAGCGGTCGCGTCCGGCCTCCAGACCCGCAAAGCCCACATCAAAGAGGTTATAGTTCGTACCATAATTTTGATTCAGACTGTTCAGATAATTCTTGGCTCCATTAATTTGGGAACTTCCCATGCCATAATCGAAGAAATAAGATTGCGATACTTGCTGGCCATCATTCTTGTCATACAAGAATGAAATATTGTTATCGTTGAAGGTTCTGGCGAACGTGTTGGCCCCGTTAGCCGTATTCAATGAATCGTACCATTGTACGTACAAGCCGCCCTGTTGCAGCGTCTTCATAAATCCTAAGTAATCAGGAATATCAGCCACTGCCACATTGGGTCCTTGCTCCTCCTGGTTCACAAAGTAACCATCATATCCGTAGTATTCAGCCATTTCAATCAGCTTCTCCGCTACAGGATAATTGCCGTTCTCGTCCTTAACAAGCATTTGCTTATAAATTTGCTGGCCACGGTCATTGTTGGAGAAGAAAATGCCTGCCAGGGAAAGGACACCGTTCTTATGTGCTGCATCCGTATAGGTTGGATTGGGAATGTTGAGTATGCCGAATTCAAACCATTTCTGCTGCCAGTCCTTCTGTGCCAGCTCATCGTAATACTCGGGTGGCGTGTAGGCCGTCGCTGTGCCATGCCAATAGGAGAAGTAATCAACGTATTGCCAGAAATTAAAATGATATTGGGCAAATTTATTGGTGTAAGGTGCATTTTCGATAAAGGCATTCCCATAATCCCCGGACACATTTATCATTTGGGCATCCGGATTCAAGTTGGGATTGGCTTGTGTTGGAGCAAATGCATTAATTCGAGGCTGTAAGGGTACACGCGACCGGAGCAACTCCCCGTCACGATCCGTCTCCGGACTCCAACGAAGGATTTGGCCACTGGTGTAGCCATGAACGCTAGGCTGATTGTTTCCATGGGCGCTATCTCCTTCAAATGGCCAAGTATCCCCCGCCTGTGCGGCTGACGGAAATACAGCAGCGAGTAGTCCCGCCGCTAAAATCATCGACGTTATTTTCGAAACCATTTTTCTTCTTTTTTGCATGTCCACATCAACTCCTCTATTCTTATATGCTACCGTTCCTAAGCAAGGACTCCCTGCCCCAGACACCTCCCTGCAAATGGATTTATATACCAATCTATCCCATGGAAGCACTTTCAAATAGAGGTGAAAGTAAAGATATAAGGAACAAACTAAATAAATGGCCCTTCATTTCCCATAATGTAAACTTGTAGATTTGCACAAAAAAAGCCGGATTCTCCGGCTTTTCTAAATTTATTGGCTACTCGGCTTGATCAAATAAGGCCAGCAACTCATCAAATTGATTAATTAGAATGTCAGCTCCCGCCAACTCCTGTCCGTCTCCAAATCCGGCATAGGCACAACCAATAACGATCTGACCATTTTGTTTACCTGCCTCAACATCCGAAGAACGATCTCCAACCATCCAGGCCTTTGACACATTATGATTGTCCAGCAACAACCGAACCAGATCCACTTTTGTCTCTGTTTCATACTGGCCTGCACTGTAAAGCCCTTCAAACAACGGGAGAATCCGGTGAGTATCCGCGACTCCTCTCACATAATGTTCCAGACCATTACTGGCAACAAACAGCCTTACTCCTCTACCGCGAAGTGCCTCCAACGTCTCCGGTACAGTGGGATATAATTCGGTAACCTGTCCCTTGAGCCCCTCCAGTTCCAACTCCAGAAGCAGCTCATCTGCACGACGATGTACCTCTTCCCCATGATTCGGGATCACTCTTCTCCAAATTTCCGGTAACAGCATACCCAAGCTGCCCAGGATCAACTCCTCCGGAGGAGTCTCCTCGTGATAGAGCCCCTCTTCGCGCAACCGTGCAAATACTTGATGAAACACAGGGATCAGCAGGGTCTCCGTCTTGAACAAAGTGCCGTCCATATCGAAGATGATCGCATCCGGCCTAGTTAATTTGATATCTTTCTTCCCCATCTCCACATTCCTTCCGTCTCGGTATATAGCCCCATGATATGCCAAACCGACGTTGCTTGTAAACTATAGGCTAGCCAGGTTCCGGCTTGGCCCGTTGCTCCCGGCGAGTCTTGAGTTCTACGAACACCAGCAGAAGTAGAGGCAAGATAATTTCAAAGGGAACTGCATAAATACTGTATATGTAAATGGTCCAATACTGCATTTCCATAATGTTATCGTAAAGCAAATAAGCCAAATAAGTGGTTAGCAGCCCCGCTTGAATGACCACGCTACGATAGCTTTCCAGGCCAAATAGCTTGGCAATTCCCTTGCTCGCAGCCATGAGACAGACGCTTAGCTTCATAAATACACAGATGACGAATACGATGGATACCGAGCCCTCAATTCTTTGAATGAAATCCCCGACATTAATTCTGCCAACCGCCGCGTAGGACGGAAAATAAACGTTATCGATGGTATAAACGCCCAAGACCATAATATTTCTGACCGAGATGAACAGAACCAGCATTCCACCAATGAGCAAACTGTACAGGAAAACCCCTGTTAAGGGTTTCTTGCCTTTAACCGAGGAGATGGCCCCCAGGAAAACAACCGCTTCCGCAAATGGGAAAGAAAAGGCGGAGAAGGTTCCCTTCCAGACACGGGGCCAGCCTTGATCCAAAATAGGCAACAGATTTTGATAGCGCAATTTGCTTAATACCAGCAGAAATACGACCAGCATCGTGACCAGACAAATGTTCAGCAGCATTCTCCCGCTTCTCCCCATGGTCTCAATTCCTGCCCGTACAACGCCAACCGCCAATGCTACCACAAATAACATGGGCACCAGCATCGGTGTTTCTGGCATAGCCTCCGCTTCCATGAATTCGCCGAAGTTCCGCAGTACAAGAGCACCTAGATGAAAGGCATACCAGATATATACCAGGATGAACATCTTTCCGATCCATTTACCAAATACATGTAGCGCAATATCAAACATATTTTGGCCTGGATACAAGGTCAGTACCCGAGCCCACGCCCAATAAATGGGTGCAGCCAAAGCCATCGCCAACAGGATGGAAATCCAGGAATCCGTCTTGGCCTCACCTGCTGCTCCAAGAATCATAGTGCTGCCCATGATATATAGGATCAGAATTGTCCGGGTCTCACCGCGGCTGATCATTTCCTTGTCCATGCATTTCCCTCCCGTCAGTCAATTAAGACCCAAACATCTGGCTGATCCATCGCTCAATTGGCTTGACTGGACTCGGCAGGTCCAGACCACTGGCCAACAGGATGGCTATCGTGAATGAGAATAGACACATTGCACAACTCACGTAGAAATCTCGTTTCGTTCCATTTTTATAATTCTGAACCTGGTCAACGAGTACAATTAGTACATAGGACAAAAGCGTGAGCAGGATCATTTGTCATCCTCCTCAATCAAAATCGGCTTAATGGAGGAAGCTGTATTCTTAATCATAACTTTGGCTTCTACAGTAACCTTGAGTTGCGAGAATCTCTCGTCCCAGTTGGGCTCAAGACTCTTCCACTGCTTAGGCATACGTTCATGAATGATGCGGCCAAATCCAAACACGTCCTGCTTGTATTTCTGTTGAGCGTATCTGATGACCTTCATCATTTCCGTCTCCATGGTTTCTTCTGCCATTTCTTCGACCTCAGTGCGTCCCTTCTCCGTGTAGAAATCTATTTTTTGCAGCACCTCATCCACGGCCATAACGGTATGCGTTTGAACCCGAATCTGTACTTCTCCATCCACGATAACCGGCTTAACCTTTGTTTTATTATTAAAAATTTCCAGGGAAATGCCCGGTTTCTGATTATATCCCCCTAGGGGGACAACTCCACCCTCCAGCTCATTTCGCAACATAAGTACATACTTGGTTTGCAAATAATCCATCTTTCCTAACATTCGGTCCATGTCGAACACAGCTAATCCGTTGATGGAAGCCGTTTCTCTACCATTATTATCCTTCAGGTAAATGACTGGCAGGATGCTGCTGATGCCCGGTGTGTTAATGGTATCCACGAAGTCCCATAGCTCCATGACCGGCGATGCAGACACGCTTTTTTCATTTTTTAAAATATCTTCGATTCTGTACGATATCGGGTCACTGATCTTTTCCTTGGAATCCAGGATCTCTTTGGCTGTCTTCTCGCCCGAAACCAAAACATGGATATCCGATCTTGTTTCTGTATCCCGAATATACCAATCAATTACTTTGGCTGCCCCGCTTCTTGCAATCTCTTCACTCATAATCAGCGATTTGGCATGGGCCCAGTACAATTTCGTCCCCGATTCCGTAATGATGCGGCGGACAATATCAAAGATGGTATGCCCGGTCAGGGTAATCAACTGAGAGCCAGTGTGCATGCTATCATTTCCACCGGTAGGGTCCACAAGTTCTACCGTAAGCACAATCTTGTCGTCCTCTCCCTTATCAATAGCAATGCCGGCCACTGTCGATAATTTATCGACTTCTGCATAGTTCCAACAACCGGTTGACGAAGAGAGTAAGCCAAGGCACAAGAGCCACAAGGTGATTTTTTTCCATCGCATCATGTCCTTCCCCGCCTATCTTGAGACTTTTTTGATTCGCTGCCTTGCCTGAGATAACGGTGCGTGTAGTTTAGTCTGCCACCAAGGAGCACGAAATACCGTATCCTGAATGTCCTCTTCCTTGAACGAACCTACGGTTAGCATGTAGGGAATTCCAAAGCTGCGCAGACTCATCAGATGAATAATTAAGCCCATCATGCCAAATAAGTAGCCATAAATCCCCAGAAACGACGATAACGAGAGCAGAAGAAATCGTGAGAGAATGGAAGCCGCCTTCATCTTAATATTCAGCAAAGTCGTGATGCCGGTGAGACCCACTACGATCACCATCGGAGCACTGACTACCCGCGCTTCTACAGCGGCTTGTCCCAATACAAGGGCACCTACAATACTTACCGCTTGCCCTACGGAAGTGGGAATTCTCGTCCCCGCCTCTCGCAAAATCTCGAACACAATCAGCATCATAAAGCATTCGGCAACCGTTGGTAGCGGCACGGACTGCCTGGCAGCCGCAATGCTTAGCAGCAATGGCGTGGGCATCATTTCCTGATTATAAGTAACCAGTGCAATATAGATCCCCGGAATACTGATTGCCAGAAATTCCCCCAGGAAGCGAATGACCCGATTGAACGAAGCAAAGAAGTAATTGCTGTAGTAATCCTCGCTAACTTGGAAATATTCTATGAAGAGAAATGGAACGGTCAGCGCAAACGGGCTTCCATCCACAAGTATAGCAATACGACCTTCGAGAATTTTCCCTACTACAGCATCCGGCCGCTCTGTATTTCCTACCGTTTCGTAAAGGGAAAGGGGAGTATCCCGAATCATCTCCTGAAGCTGCCCGGAATCAAGCACCGCATCAATATCCAGACGCTCCAACCGCTTAGTAAGCTGCTTCAGGATTTTGGGCGAGACGACACTCTCTACATAACAAAGACAGATGTTGGTATTCGTCGTCTTGCCAAGCTCCATAAATTTAAACTTGAGGTCAGGGCTTGTGATTCTCCGCCGAACGAGAGACAGGTTTACGGTCAGTGATTCTGTAAATGCCTCGCGTGGCCCCAAGACGGCCTTCTCTGTTCCCGGATCGGAGATACTGCGGGTTTGCCAGCCCTGGGTCCCGATAATGAGCACTCTTGCCTGCCCCTCAAGCAGCAGTAGCGTCTCTCCGTACAACAACGAATTAAATATATCCTCCATATGATCCGAGAAGCGAAGATCACCGGCGTCAATCAACCACTCCGTCATAATCTCCATAAACGAATGTCCATCGTGCTCTTCTGCAGGTTGATAACTAAGCACAGGCCTGAGAATGTTATTGCTTAACGTATCGTGGCTGACCATACCTTCGATATATATGACACAGCCAAATACGTAGGACAAGGACGGGTGACGAAAATGACGGATTTTCACTGTATCATCACCAGCAAACGTCCGCTTGAACAAGGCTATATTCTGCTCTACCGATTCATGAAGTCCTTCCTTATCCCGCAATGTTCTCATCCTTTCTTCCTATGCATCTCCTTATGTTATGTCCAAAATAGTCAAAATCATGTTTCGGCCTCATATTTTCCGTTCTTTTCAGCATCCTAAGGGTACACTTAAATCTATCTTTAGGAGGAGAAGCATGGATAACCAACGCCTGAAGTCTTTGATTGACCTGTTATCGCACAGTGCAGATATCGTCCATAAGCCCATAGAGATTCTGGGCCACTCCGGAGTTCTTATTTATATTTCCTCCATCACCGACAGCTTTGCGATTCATGAGTATATAATCTCACCACTGCAAGCTGAAGTCGGGCAAGGGAAAGACTGGGATGATTTTGCCTCCCGACTTGAGGCTGGCACCGCATTCCCCTTGTCCTACACCGAGACCCTGTCTCATACTGAGGCGGCTGATTACGTTGTACTTGGGAGACCGGTACTCTTTATTGAGGGAAGTCCCGCCTTCTATTGCTTTGAGGAAGCCACACAATATCAGAAAAGAGCCATTACAGAATCGCAAAATGAAGTCGTCATTGTAGGGCCACAAGAGGCATTCATCGAGAATATTGGAACAAATTTAGCGTTGTTGCGCCACAAGCTGAAGCATCCTGACCTGAAAATTCGCCAGCTAACAATCGGGGAATACACCAAGTCAGCGACTTGCATCATTTATGTTGAAGGCATAGCCTCTCAAGAGCTTATTGAACAAGTGGAAAGCAAATTGGCCTCTATTTCAACTAAAGGCGTCTTTGGTGCCAGCTACCTGAGCGAAAGTCTGAACACCAATCTTACCTTATTTCCTTTGTTCCAATTCACGGAGCGGCCTGACGCTGTTGCGGCTTCCTTGCTGGAAGGACGTATTGCGATTATGGTTGACGGCACGCCTAGCGTCATGATGGCCCCCATGAGCATGATCTCCCTGTTGCAATCTTCAGAGGACTATTATCAGAACTTCTATGCTGCCAGTTGGATTCGGATCGTTAGGTTTTCCTTTGCCTTGATTGCCTTACTTATGCCTTCGCTATATATCGCAATTACTACGTTCCATCCACAAATCATACCGTCCAATCTACTGATCACTATAGCTTCTGCACGTGAGAATATTCCCTTTTCCGCGTTGACTGAGGCCTTCGTGATGGAGCTTACTTTCGAAGCACTAAGAGAGGCCGGTACTCGAATCCCTAAGCCCGTTGGACAAACGGTATCCATTATTGGCGGGATTGTCATTGGTCAGGCTGCGGTCCAGGCTGGCATCGTATCAGCCCCCATGGTCATCGTAGTCTCCATCACGGGCATCGCTTCCTTTATCATTCCCCACATTCAATTGGGATTAGTGTTGCGGCTTCTCCGTTTCCCCCTGATGATCATGGGTGGAACGATGGGCCTGATTGGCGTATTCGCAGGCACCTTCCTGATTTATGCACATGTTGTATCACTCAGGTCATTTAATACGCCTTATATGGAACCGTTGGCACCCTTGATTCTCGCCGAGTGGAAGGACACCTTCTTCCGCTTTCCATTTCCGACAAGAGCTACGGAAAATCTGCCCTTTAATCCAAAACGCAATCCTAAAGGAGCCGGAAAATAATGAAATATCTTCAATGTGCGCTAATTTTGCTGGTACTCGTTACATGCACGGGATGTTGGTCCAAAATCGAATTGGATGAATGGGTATTTGTATACGGTCTTTTTATCGATGTGGGGGATCAGCCGGGAACGTTAAAAATTTCTATCAGCACCCCCTTGCCTAATCACTTTAATAACGGGGAACAGTCTGGAGGCAATGGTCCCGGCGAGAAGCCCTATGCCATAATTAGCAAAACCTCGGATACCATCCCCAACGCCATGCTACTTATTCAAGAGGATATGACGCGCAGGCTGAATCTGTCAGAAATCCGGGTTATTGTCATAGGCAAGAAATATGCTGCTTCAGGAATTTCCGACCTGCTGGAATGGATCAAGCGGGAATCTTCCGTTTCTATGGGAGCCTACATGCTGACGGCTGACAGCATCAGTGATGTTGCCCAGTTAACTCCCGTCTATGAGCAATCGCCAACCCAAGTGCTGACGAGCTTTGCCTCCCAAAGACATATGATAAATACTACGGCCCGAGATTGTCTTATTTCCAATGCTGCAGAGTATGGCTTCCCGCTTACCCACTTATTCTCCAAGAAAGTCCCTTCTGAGGATCAACCTGGACAAACATTAAATTGGACGGGCATTAGCGGAGTTACGCTATTTAATAAAGAAAAAATGAAGGGGCAGCTAGGCATTGAGGAGGGCAGGGGGTTGGCTTGGGCATACGGAAAGCTACAAAACCCTATTTATTCCATCGTCTGGGATGGGGATAAGAGTCGTGCAAGCGCCTTGTTCACCCAATCTTCCTCCAAATATGAAGCTAAGCTGGAGGATGGGTATCCTGTATTTACTATTCGGATTATGGGGAGAGCCAGTTTAAGTAAAATACGGGATGTAAAAAAGCGGGATTCGATGCAACTTAGTGCGATTATTATCGAAAGGCTTAATGAGAGGATTGGCAAGGACGTAGAACGAGCGATGCAAGCCACACAGGAGGCCTCCGCAGACGTGCTCCGATTGGGCGAGATGCTGGAATGGAAGTATCCGGACTACTGGCAAGCCAACCAACAAGATTGGGAGAAAATCTATAAGGAAGGGACAACGATCAGGGTCATTACTGATTTTAAAATTAATGATTTCGGCAAGCAAACTCAAGATTCGTAAGGAGGGAAAGCATGGAAATGCGTACGACGCCTTGGCAACTGTTTCGCTTTGGGTTTGTCTATTTTAATTCCCAGTCCACTGTGTTTCTGGTGCCTGCCTTGCTGGCAAGTAGTACCTACAATGCGTGGATGGGGGTACTGGGAGGATATCTGCTCAGCTTAATGTTATTGGGGACGATGATTTATATTGGCAGCAGGTATCCGGAACAACCCTGGCTTCAATTCGGCAAATCGCTGATGGGCAAGTGGCTGCACGGCGTCTTTGTCATACTCTTGCTGGCTTGGTGTGTATACTACACTTCATATGACATCCAAAGCTTTGTACTGTTCTTCGGATCCAATTATCTGAGAAATACCCCACCCTGGTTCCTTCAGGCGTTAATCGCACCTATCATCATGTACACGGCCATGCGCGGCGTGAAGAATATCATCTATATGGCTGACGGTCTGTTTGTTCTTATTCTGGCCTCAACCACATTAATATTGCTTCTGTTTACCCAACAAGCCAATTTTAATATGTTAAGTGCGCTTCAATATCATCTACTCCCCTCTTCAGAGCTATTCGAGAATAGCTTGACTACATTTTCCTGGTTCGCAGAGTGGATGGTATTCCTGTTCATTGTTCCTGACCTTAAGCTGGATAAGAACGCACTGAAGAGCCTATTCGCCGTGGCCAGCGTCCTAAGCTTGCTAGTCATCACCGGGTGGTTATTGGCTCTAATGAATTTCGGACCTCAATTAGCCAGCCAGTTCCAGTACCCTTATTTGGAAATTATACGCAGTATGGAGCCGGATAGCATTTTATCCAAGGTGGCCCCCTTGATCATCGGAATCTGGACCACCTCCATGTTTATTCATAGTTCTTTTCTGATCTATGCCGCCTCCCGCTGTGCTACTTATTTCACTAAAGCCAAAGGACATCGGTTCTTCATTGTACTGATGACGGTATTTGCTGTATGTATCGCCTTCTATTACTCTAATAATCTGTCACTTTATCAGAAGCATTACTACTCTATGGAGGTGGTGATTATCTGGATCGTTGTTGAATGCATTCCCGTTTATTATACTGCCGTCTATCTAATTGGATTGCTTCGCCATGGCAAGAGTCTCCGATTGTCGCGGCGTTAGGGCGGAGCGATTAATGAGAGCAGAAGATTTGCTTCAACATATTTCCATTGAAATCTTTAACACTAAAATGTCCGTTGTGCAAAATTCCGTAGGAATTAGGATGGTTCTCCTTAGGCAAGGCTATCGAGCCCGGATTAAGCAGGTGTATGCCTTGCTGGTTGCATTCGGCTACGGGGACATGAGTATGCCCTTGGATAAAGATATCGTTCTTCCTTAGAGGCGGAAGTTGCTCCATATGATACCCATGCCCATGCGTCACATAAATACGCATACCGTCAACATACAGCATGGCATAATCTGCCATCATCGGAAACTCCAGCAGCATCTGGTCCACCTCGGCATCACAATTTCCGCGAACGGCCACAATGTTCTGCTTATGTAAGTTCAACATTTCTACTACCTGCTTCGGATCATATCCCTCAGGCAGGGGATTTCTGGGACCATGATACAAGAAATCTCCCAGCATTACCAGTTGATCTGGCTGTTCCTCCTTCGCCTTCTCCAACGCCCGTTCCAGCCAAGTTGCAGACCCGTGAATATCGGATATAAACATGATTTTCATATTCAATTTCTCTCCTCATCATTTATGTATTTAAGGAAGGTAATGAACACTGGCGAGCCGATATTCACCTTCCTTTCTCAATAACTCAGCAAAAAGACGCCCCTCTTACCGGAACGTCTTACCTATGCCCTCAGCTTACTTTACAAGTGTATATCCCTCGCTTGATATCTTGAACAGATTCCTCAAGCCGGAGGTAATATAAATTTTGTCATCCTTGGTAATGAAGATGGCTTCAGAGTCATCCTCCCGGGCTTCCATGTACTTCAGTCCATCCTCTAGCCCCAGCACATACACGTACGTGGACAAGGCGTCCCCTGCGGTAGCTGAATCTGTCAGAATCGTCACACTTTTAAGTTCATTCTGTGCCGGCGCTCCGGTCCGTGGGTCGAGAATATGATGATACATCACTCCATCTTCCACAAAATAACGTTCGTACACGCCAGAAGTCGTGATGATCTGATCATTAAGACGAATAGTTCCCACGGAGATACCACGGGAACTGTCCGGGTCTTGCAGACCGATATTCCAGCTATCTCCATTAGGCTTGGCGCCCATAGCAATAATAGAACTTCCTCCCAAGTCAATCAGCGTACTCTTTACGCCTTCTTCACGGAGGTAAGCAGCAATTTCGTCGGCTGCGTAGCCCTTGCCTATCGCACCCAGATCAAGGATAGTACCCGGGCGCTTCAGGTAAACTGTACTTTGAGTCTCATCCACCACGATATCCTTGTAGTTGACCAGCGCCAATTCACGCTGCAAATCCTCCTGAGCCGGGACGTGAGCTCCCTCATGCCCAATGTCCCAAAGGTCCACCAATCCCCCAACGGTAGGATCAAATAGCCCGTCCGCTTCTTCCGCGTAGGCAATGGATCGCTTCACCACCTCAAGGGTATGAGCGGATACCTTCACGGCTTGCTTGCCAGCCTCCTGATTCACTTTATACAACTGGCTGGTCTCAAGGGTGCGACTTAACTCATCATTCAGCTCATTTAACATTTCATCAATATGATTGAGATGCTCTTCCCCTTTGGCATCCTCGTACAATTTGACGCTCACAACCGTATCAAAAATATAATACTGTCTGGACACCAGCTCTAATGCCGGTTCTTGCTTGCTTGCATTCTTTCCGCAGCCGGATAGCATGACAGCAACCAGGGCAACTAACGCCAGGGCAACCGCACCTCTCCGCAAATACCGTGTTAATGACATTCTTTCACCTCGTTCAATAATTCCACGCTTCTGTGGTGTCTTGTCGTCAATACGTTGTATTGTATCCCCATTGTCCCCAAGTAGTCCAGTAAGTTAATCACCGAAATTTTAACTTAAAGACAAAGTAGTTATACACGTATTATCTGTGTCAAACGTGGAAATTTGCGACTCGGCCGTCTTGCCTTCATATTCAATAGTCATACGATAGGTTTGCTCGCGCGGGAGCCAAAGGTCGATAAACCCGTTAGCTTCTGATTTCATGACTTGATCAACCACAGCATTACCCTCCAGGTCCGTAACCGTAACCTGAAATTCCTGCTCCGTTAATTCCCCCTGGCAACCCGTCAGACTGTGAACCTGACAAGGATGGGTTTGATCCATATATGGGGCCACGGATACAAAAAACTCCTCTTGAGGCAACGCGTACACCTTCTCATCAGCACTGCCCCCGTTCACAATCAACTCCCGCGGAGTAATCGACGCCGACTCAGCCGTCAGCTTCCCTACACTATAATCATGAACCATTTGCTTAATGCTTTGCGTGTCCAATACATTCTGGTCTGCCTGCTTCTCCGGTCCGTTGAATAACAAAAATCCACCGATGGCAGCAATTACAACGCCCCCAGCCCCAAGTAACATCATTTTATTCTTCATTTTATGGTGGCACCCTTTCTATAGAAAGAAATCATCCAAAATCTGTACGAAACTGCCCCGATTATACCATAGGTTATATTTGGGAAGCTATTTGTTACTTCCACTCACAAGTCAATACATGAAACAATTATGGCAATATATTGAAAGCGAAATCGTATATACAAAAAACACCTAAAAGATAATCCTCACTATCTTACGATAGATAAGACCAATCTTGAAGGTGTTTGTGTTTCATTATAAAATCCTCTGAACTGAACTACAGGGTCTCCCACTGAGATCGGAAGAACAGCTTGTAGATGCGGCGCCAGGCTATTTTGATCAGCATGTATACCGGGATGACTACGATCATGCCGATAATGCCAAACCAGTTGCCGCTACCCAGCACAAGCAAAATTGTGGTTACTGGATGAATGTCCAGCTTCTTACCAAACACATACGGCGAAATCACATTATCCTGAATTTGCTGTGCTACCAGAATAATGATCAAAGCCCATATGCCCGTAGATGGAGATTCAATCAAGCCAATGATCACAATCGGAATGGAAGAGATAATCGCCCCAAACAAAGGAATAAAATTCAAAACGATGGCTACCGTTGTCAATAGCAACGCATATGGGAGACCGATAATTAAAAAGCCTATAAACATCAGCATTCCCAAGGCCACATTGACGATGACCCGGCCGATAATATAATCGTTTAAAGCTTTATCCATTTCTACAGCCGCACGAAGCGTCTCCTTCCGATAGCGCTTGGGAGACAGCTTCACCAGACTCCGCTTAAAGTTATGGCCTTCCTTCAACATGTAATACATCAAAATAGGGAACGTAAACAAAACAATCGCGAATTGAGAAATAAAGGATACAAATCCCGAAATATAGTTGCTCAAGAATGAAATTCCTTGGCTAAGATACGCAGTAAAGTTCGATGCCAGGTCAGAATCTGCCGGAATAATCGAAGCCAAGAGAGGCGTCTCTCCCAACTTGTTGAGCTGAACATCAAGCATATGAATCAATTGTGGGATATTCTGTACCAGAGTAATAAGCTGGTCCCGCAGCATCGGCCATACCCCAGCAATAAACCCGACCGTTATAATGGCCAGTGCCACATAAATGATAAGAATCGCCAAGGATCGCTTGATCTTGTGAGCTTCCATGTAACTTACTACAGGACGTAGCAGGTAGTAGAAGAACCCCGCCAACAGAATGGGGATGGATATGGCCCCGATAACAGCACTCACAGGGAGGAAAAAGGGTTTTACTAAAGAAAACACATACACAATAGCTAACAAGATCAAAATAAATTTAGCAGCACGAGTCCATTTCTCCAACAGGTTAATAATCATCCACACCTAACTTTTAAAATATGCCAAAACTTTGTTGATCTCATTATACTATATGGATGATTCAAAAATAAAATAATCTATGATGATTCCTCGTCCTCAAGTTTCTGCCGATCTGTGTAGCGCTCGCTTCCCACGAACAATTTCCCCCGATATTCGAACGGGGAGACTCCCTCAAGCTCCTTGAAAACACGAGAAAACTGCCTGGTGTTCTCAAAACCAACCGCTGCACTGATCTCCGATAGCTTGAGCGATCCCATCCCAATTAATTCCTTCGCCTTGTGAATTCGCACCTTCTTCAAGTAGGTAACAAAGCTTTCTCCCGCATAAGTTTTGAAGGCTTCGCTAAAGTAAGAGTAATTCAATGAAACGTGGTTGCTTACCATCGCCATGTTCAACGGGCGATGGTAATTGTTCTCGATGTAGGCGACCGCTTCTCTCATATCTCCATGCTCACTATGTGCTGAACGGATCTCCTTGATATATTCGTCCAGATTGAAGAGCAGTTGCTCCAAGGAACGGAAATAATCATGAAAATGACGGAAGTTGGATAAGTCTCCTACCTTGCGGTACAACTTGATGACTTCCACAGAGGCCTCTCCATACAAACGGAACACCTCATCAAGTACCTGTTCATTCATTTGCTTGCTTACCGCTTCTAAATAAGAGATGTCCACGTTTGCCAGTTGATCAATCCGGAATATCTGATGGAGCATCGGTCCGATTTCCTTTTCCCGATTGGTTCCCAGAATGTTCCCCAGCTTGCGTATCTCTTCCTTGGGTATCGCAAAGAACGGGCGGTCACTGGGTAGTTCGGCGAACCAAATCAGACGTGTCTTGGGATAAATAAACGTATAACTCAAGGAGGCACTGGCTTGTTTGTATCCATGGGCCAGATCCGTTAGCTGACTGCCTTCTTGGCTCACGCCAATCAGCAATCCATCAAGCTCCTTCTCGTCAGCCAGCAGCGACAATTCAGCAAATTTCCGTTGCGGTCCTCCAATCAGCACCACTCTGCCTTCACGATCAAGCAGACAGGTATCGAGCCGCCCTCCCACACTTTCAAACATATGCTTGGCCAGCGACTGGAGTTCCTCCTTCTTCATCCGGCTACCATCCTCATATTTATAAGTCAATACAGCCACAGAGAACGGTAATCCATATCGGTCGAAGCCAATTTCTTTACTCCATGCCTCTATATCTTTGTCCGTAAAATCTCTTTGCTGTAGCAGTTCTTGTAACCGTGCAAGTTGAATCTGCAAGCGGTAGGTTTCTGTAATCGCCAATTGTTCGACTACCTCGGAGCGTTTGGCCAACTGTTCCCCACACTTGGAGAGTGCCCCAAACAATTCATCTCGGCGAATCGGCTTGAGAAGATAGTCCATCGCTTGATAATGGATAGCGGCTTTGGCATACTCAAAATCCTCATAACCGCTTAATATGATGATCAATGGGCGGCCACTTTGCCCCGATGGCAATGGCTCTGCCGATATTCTCTCAATCAGGGTAATGCCATCCATCACGGGCATACGAATATCGGTAATGATGATGTCCGCGCCCTCTGTCAGATACATCTCAAGCGCCTCAGCCCCTTGAGTAGCCGTGATAATCTCGTATTTATCTTGAAATTCGCGTTCGATCATGGTTTTCAGGCCTAAGCGAATATTTTTCTCATCATCCACGATGATCAGCTTGGTCATTTCTGTCAACCCTCCCTGCTAGCATTACCTTAGGTATAATCATGACAACCTGAGTAAAATGTCCTTCCCTACTTAAGACCTTCAAACCGTATTCCTTGCCATAGTAAAGACGAATGCGCTCCTGCACATTCCGTAGTCCAATACCCTGCTGCTTTACTTCCTGTCCCGAGCGGCCAGAGAATTTCACATTCATCCCTACCGTATCCAGCCGATGATTAAGCTTGAATAGAGTATCCTCATCCATTCCCCTGCCGTTGTCAGTTACCGTAATACGGATGTCCGCTTCCTGCCAATCCTCAACCTGGATGGAGATTTCCCGCGCCGTAGCCTCTTCCCCGGTCCATCCATGCTTTACCGCATTCTCCACAATGGGTTGAAGCGACATTTTCAACACCTCAAGCTCCAGATCATCCTCAGGAATATCAAGCTGCAACTGAACAGGTGTGTCGAAGCGAATATTCATCACTTCCGTATAGTTCTGAATATGCCTGATTTCATCTCGCAGCTTCACATATTCGCCGGACCATTTGAAATTGTATCTCATCATCCCGCCCAATGAGGTTAACGCATCAGAGATCGTTCTTTGGTTCTCAATTTCGGCCAGCATCTTGATGTTCTCCAACGTATTATATAGAAAATGCGAATCAATCTGGTTGTGCAATGTGCGAAGTTCGGCTTCCTTGGTTAACGCTTGCTTATATACGGCTTGCGCTACCAAGGTATTGATGGTGTTCATGAGTTTGGAGAAATGATGCGCAAGTTCTCCAACTTCCCCGCCTCCGCGGATAGTGATTCCGTTGTAAGTCTCTCCGCGCCGGGCCTTCTTCATCTCCTCGGTCAGTAGACGAAGATTTTTCAGGATAAAGGCATTAAGTACATAAGCAATGATTGTCACCATAGTAATAAACACAATATTGGCGCCAATTAATAAATTCCGTGTATGAGAAATTTCCTCTAATACACCGTCCATTGAGACAATATTGAATAAATCAGCATTGATGCGCTCAATGGGTTGGTGGAGTAGAAGAAATGATTTTCCATTCTCCGTGTAATCGATATCCCAAATTCCTGTATCCTTATAGCTCTGAAGACGCTCCTTAATCGCCTCACCCATGCTTGGGTACTTTGCCAGCAAAGAGTTATGCTCCAGCGTAAAGATTTGGGCTTCGCTATCCATAATCAGCATTTGTGATTGGTTGTCCTGAATCGCCGAGTAAGTCCTCGGGCTAAATTTCTCCAATAGCATATCTACCTGCACCATGCCCACATGATGGTTGGCGGGAATACTCATCTCACGCAGCAGCGACACTTTAGGTGCTCTGCGGGGGGGCTGTCCCTTATAACGCTCTATAACATCCGGGTCATTGTACTGGAATGCCCAGGATTCCATTCCCTTCATTTCCACGGCTTTCTGATACCAAGGTTCATGAGCCACTCGGCTTTCTCGGAAGAAAATTGGCCATATTTCCGAAACGTTGCTGCTGGAAAACAAGCGCAGATGCTCTACGTTAGGATTGTAATACTGGATGCGCGTCAGATTCTTAAAACTGTTATTGCTGAAATCCACCAAGTATGCTGCATCGGGCTCAATGGTATTGGCCAGATACTCCCTCACATCCAGATCATCATAAGCAACCTGAACTGCCCGAACCATGGACTCGATTTGGGTATGAATATGGAGCTCTTCCATATCCAGCAAGGACTCGTTCTTCTCCTTGGCATCGCGAACATACATGTTATTGATTGCTTGATACGAATAAAAGGACACCATCAAGCTGGGTCCTAAGATAATAAAGATATAGGCGGCGATCAGGCGGCTCTGCAGCGAGCGACGTCCAAACCAATACATAAATGAATCCCACAGAGCGATCCAGCGCTTATTCTTCATACAGGTGATAACTCCTTTTTAAAAGCCCAAAAGCCCGCAGTTTGCGAGCTTTTGGGCTTGGCTATGACTACATGCCAAGCTTCTTCTTGTTCTCTTCATATTTCGTTTGTTGGAACGCCATGACCTTATCCAGGCCAAGCTCTTCTTGCTTCTTGATGTAATCATTAAATATCTTATCAAACTCTGCTTCAGACGATGCCATCAGCAGCTTCGGCAATGTCTTGCCGCGCAGGTCTTTGATTTTACCAAGAATAATGCCTTCATCGGAGTTAGCTAACGGATCAATCAGGTCAAATTCCGAGTTACTTACCGTCTTGCCGATTGTCCAGTCCTCCAATTGTTTGTAGGGTTCAACCGCTTTAGGTGCCCATTGTTGCGTGATGTTTGTATTTTGCATCATCCAGAAGGTGAAAGAAGATCCATATTGCTTGTCGAATGCGGCACGATCAGCATTCATAAGCTCGAACGCTTCAGGAAGAAATTGGTCTACGCCGTCAATTGTATCATAGCTCACACCTTTTTCACCAAGGAAAAGATCCTTTTGTCCTTCTTCACTGTTCAGGTAGCTCAAGAATTTGATAGCCCGAGCCTTATCCTTGACATCCTTGGAGATCAGCGTTACTGTCCACCCCGAGATGCCTGGTCCGTTCAGTCTAGGTGCATCCAGATTTGTATTAGCGGGGCCATCTACAGCGATGTAAATCTTGTTAGGGTCCTTTTGATACAAGGTTCCAAGCTGTGCAGCAAAGTCTGTACGTTGATACAACATGGCAAAGTAACGACCTTGCACAATTTTCTCTTCCATTTGAGCTCGCTTGTCAATAAAGATATCCTTGGCCAACAAGCCATCCTGGTTCGCTTGACGCAAGGTCTTCAACCAGCGTACATACTCTGGATCCGTCTCGCGGTTATATAACTTGCCATCTTTTTCTCTAGGAATGGCCAGGAAGTTCTGAATGTAGCCTTCCAGCGAGTCGTTACCTGTTGGCGTAAATTCATGCAAGCCCAACGGAATCATTGGCTGCCCGTCAATTTGCGGGAACTTCTCCTTGGCTGCCTTAAGCGCATTCAGGAACCCTTCCGGTGTACGCATGTCCGGGCTACCGATTGCTTCATAAATATCCTTCCGTACGACAAAGGTTTGGTTGGATACGTAGGTATCGCCAAATTGCTCGTAATCCTTAGGCGAGGAAGAGGAGTTAGGATAGCCGTAAACATTACCATCCTCCTGCGTATACCAGTTCAGCTTATCCGGATCGGATACTTTGAAGAAGTAAGGATCGTACTCTTCAGCCAACTTGTTCAGTGGCAGAACGAGATCGCCTTCAATCATTTTCTTAACGCCGTCTTCATACCAGCCGAGGGTGATAAAATCAGGCAATTTACCAGAAGCAATCAGCGTGTTCAGCTTCTCGTTCTCATTACCGGCAGGGACGATGAAGTTAATGTCGACGCCCGTCTTCTTCGTTACATATTGAGAAGTCGGGTCCACTCCCCATTTATTCGGGAACCAAGCAAAGTTCAAATACCAGTCAAACGTGATTGGAGCAGTGTCCGACTTCCAACCAGGTTCATCAGCAGATGGAGGAGTCACCGTTTCGTTGGATGAAGGTGTGTTCCCCGACGTATTGTTAGCGCTTTCGTTTTTGGCATTATTATTTCCGCCGGAACAAGCTGCCAGAGAGAACACCATGACGGCTGCCATTAGCAGCATCATCATTTTTTTGGACTTGCTTTTCATGCCCATGCTTTTTACCCCTTTTCTGAATTGATTAATAGTTAATTGCTATAATATGCAACCCCATAGCCGCCGTAAGGCGGCCTGGAGGAGTTACTGAACTCAAGACTTGACTCGCTAGATTAGCCCTTGATTGAGCCAATCATCATCCCCTTGACGAAATACCGTTGCAGGAACGGATAAGCAAATACAATGGGGAGAGTAGTGACGACCATCGTGGCCAGCTTAACAGACTGCGAAGTGACGGTCTTGGTCACTGCGCTTCCCTGCAAGGCGGTCGTCATGATATTGGAGCTTGACTGAGCCACAACCCGGTATAGAAAAGTCTGAACGGGCTGTAATGATTCCTGATTGACGAAGATGATTCCTGCGAAATAGTCATTCCACTGATATACCCCATGGAACAAGGCAATGGTGGCCAGCACCGGCATGGATACCGGAAGCACAATTTTCAAGAAAATCGTCCAATCGCTTGCCCCGTCAATGCGTCCCGCCTCTTCCAGACCATCCGGGATTTCCCGGAAGAAGGTCATGAAGATGATTAAGTCAAAGAAGCTGAATAACACAGGAATGATATAAACCATAAAGGTATCCAGCAAATGTAAATCCCGGATCAACAAATACGTTGGAATGAGACCGCCGGAGAAAATCATCGTGATGGTACCCATCAGAATATAGATCTTGCCACCGATCAGCTCCTTGCGGGAGAAGGCATAGGCGACCATCGCTGTAAAGAATACGTGCGCCACTACCCCAAGCAGGGTCTTGGCCACCGTCAGCCACATCGCAGTCATAATTCCCGGGTTGTTAAAGACGGCTTCAAAATTCTCCAGACTGAACACTCTAGGCCACCAGTAGATGCCGCCCAGCATGGCATCCTGACCATCATTAAAAGAATTGATAAGCACGTACCAAATCGGATACAAGGTGACGAAGCAAATCAGGAGCATTCCGAAATTATTTAGAAAGTCAAAGGCGACCTCGCCTTTCGTTCTACGGTTGGTTAGAAACATCTGCAGGTCCTCCTTGGCCTAAAACAACGACGTATCGTTGAGTTTTTTGGATACTTGGTTCGCAATCAGCAGCAACGTAAGCGCAATGACGGACTTGAACAATCCGATTGCCGCAGAATACGAGTAACGGCCTGAGGAAATCCCTGTATAGTACACGTAGTAATCAATTACGTTACTTGCGCTATCATTAAGCGCGTTTCGTAATACGAGAATCTGATCAAAATTGGAGTTCAATACACCGCTGACTGCCAGAATGAACAGAATGCTGATCGTCGCTTTGATCGATGGCAGCGTAACGTACCACATCTGCTGGAAGCGCCCCGCACCGTCAATCGTTGCTGCTTCATACATTTCCGGAGAAATGCTGGTAATCGCTGCAAGATAAATAATGGCTGACCAGCCAAGCTCCTTCCACACATCCGAAGTAATGACGATGGTCCAGAAATATTTAGGTTCCGCCAGATAAGCGATCGGCTGATCGACAAGCTTTAAGGCCATAAATATGTCATTAATAATCCCTGTCTCCGATAGCCAGGTTGCCAAAATCCCCCCGAGTACAACCCAGGACAGGAAATGGGGCAGGTATGAAATCGTCTGAATCGCTTTCTTAAATCGTAATGAACGAATCTCGTTCAAGAAAAGGGCAAATACGATAGGTAGCGGGAACATTAGCAGCTTGAGCAAACTGATGCCCAAGGTGTTCCGCATCACGTAACCAAAGTTCTCGTCCGACAAAAACTCTCTGAAATGCTCCAATCCAGCCCAAGGAGCCTCCGAAATCGTTCGAATGATGTCATAGTCCTTAAACGCGATAATGACACCGTACATGGGAATATAGTTGAATATAATCATCCATGCGATACCAAGTAAAGCCATAATCTGGATATGCCGCTGCGTGTAAAGTTTCTTCAGCCATTTCCGCCTTGGCGCCTGCGGCTTATCTGTCTTTAATGTGGCTGTGGGCTGCATTGACTGCCTCATGTCCATCCCCTCTGACCTCCAGGTTAGCTAGTTTCTGCTTTTGAAAGCACTTTCACCTGTCACGCTTTTATTGTACTTGGTGCACAGGATCAAGGTAAACGTGCAGGATTTCGTATTAGGGGGTTCTTTTTTCGGATTACCAGAAATAAGCTAGGCAGGTGTAAGGAATACAGCTCGTCCAGAAAATAGTATACTATCAGCTCCTATCTATTAAAACAAGCAAACAAAAAGCAGCAAGTAGCGGGATTTCCCCTAACCTGCTGCATTGCTGTTCTTCCGATAAACAAAGACAAGTTAGAACACCGTCTTCTTCCCTTGTTCATCCTTCAAGATCTCCACCGCTTCACGGAAGCGCAAGCTGTGCACAACTTCGCGCTCACGCAAGAATTTCAGGCCATCCTGAATATCCACGTCATCGGTCATGTCGATCAGCCACTGGTATGTAGCCCGCGCTTTTTCTTCTGCGGCAATATCCTCATACAAATCAGCAATGGGATCGCCTTTTGCCGCAATATAGGTTGCCGTAAAGGGGACACCGCCAGCGTTCTCGTAGAACAACGCATGATCGTGGTTCACGTAATACGGAGCCATTCCTGCTTCCTTGAGTTGTTCCACGGTAGCATCCTTCGTCAGCTTGTAGACCATCGTTGCAATCATCTCGAGGTGGGCAAATTCCTCGGTGGAGATATCGGTTAGCAGGCCAATGATTTTATCCGGAATTGTATACCGTTGGTTCATATAGCGCAGCGCCGCCGCCAGCTCTCCGTCAGCCCCACCATACTGCTCGATCAGCAGCTTTGCCATTCGCGGGTCGCATTTGCCCACACGAACCGGGTATTGCAGTTTTTTCTCATACACCCACATGTCGTCCGTTCAACCTCCTTTAGCATCCAGGCAACCCGCCTGTAGATGAAGCCTACACTTGCCAAGGCCAAGGACTTTGCGACCATTCCCAAGGATACTTGGAATAAGCGCGTCCAAAGTTCTGTAAAGGACCATATCGTTGTTGAAAATGGTTAGCAAGCCCCGTCCGCTCCTGTGTCAGTTGATTGAACTGTTCAATCGCCTTCAAATCATCGGGATGCGTATCCAGGTACAGGTTGAGCTCGACCAATACAAAATCAAGGGCCTGCAACTTTTCCAGCATCTCATAATATTGCTCGTCACACGGCAAGTACTGGTTCTCCGTCGTCATGAGGTCACCGTCCTTTCCCCCATTTGGATTCATAGGGACTGTACAAGGCTGGCCACAATGTACCTAGCTTTAAGGCTTCGGCCGGACTGAACTGCGGCAAGTCCATAGGTTGAAAATGAATAAATAGCTGCGGAGGGGTGCTGTAGGTTTTCGGCGTGATCGGCGGACAAGGATCGTAGGGGCCGACAAAAGGGTAATACACGCGCTCTTGAGGCTGACTCAAACCAATTTCCTCCTTTGACAGAATATTTCCTATCACTAAGATATGACGAATGCCCAGTTTATGAACTCATTTCCCGGAAAATACAAAAAAACGCCGCTTCCTGCTTACGCAGGAACAACGGCGTTTATATCTTTTCAGCAAGACCAGGACTCGTCCTTATCCTTCCTCAACCTCTTCATCAGGTTCTTCAATAGCAAGGCGGACAACCTTCACCCGTGTAATCCGCAAACGGCTGGCTTCCTCCACTTCAAACAGATAACGATCGAGTTGTTTTCTCTTCCCTTTCACCGGAGCACCCTCCAATTCCTTAAACAACCAGCCCCCAATGGAATCCACTTCTTCATCTTCAATCTCACTACCAACCAGTTCATTGACCTCCTCAATTAGCAAGCGACCATCGACGGAAAATACGCCTTCGGTCAGCTTCTCGATTTCCGGTCGTTCATCCTCGAACTCATCGTGCAAGTCTCCGACGATCTCCTCCAGAATCTCCTCGGCAGTCAGCAACCCCGCCGTTCCTCCATATTCATCAACGACCAGCGTCAACTGAGCATGCTTCTTCTGCATTAAGCGAAGGACATGGCTGACTTCCATGGATTCCGGAACGTTCAGAATAGGACGTACCATCTCTGCCAAGTCCAAGGTCTTATCCGGATCAGGTAACAACAGATCCGTAATATGGACGAATCCCATGATCTGGTCCTTATCCTCCACTGCAACTGGATAACGAGAGTGCTTGGTCTCTGCCACAATACGCATATTCTCTTCCCAGCTCAAGTTGGTGTATAAGCAATCCATATCCGTGCGGGGCAACATCACTTCCCGGGCCAGCATATCCGAGAAATCAAACAAGTTGTCCATCAGCTTCATTTCATCCTTGTCGATCACTCCGCTTCTTGCACTTTGATCCATCAGGATGCGAATTTCTTCCTCGGAGTGGGCCGCTTCATTTTCATTCACCGGCTCAATGCCAACCAGCCGTAATACCCCGTTAGCTGCTGCGTTGAGCAGCCAAATCACAGGCAGGAACAATCGATAGAACATCAACAGTGGCCATGACAACCACAGGGAGGTCTCCTCTGATTTCTGAATAGCCAAAGATTTAGGAGCTAACTCACCCATTACAATATGTAAGAAGGTAATGATCGCAAACCCAACCGCCACAGATACTGTCGAGATTAACGTAGGATCTGTAGCACCAGCCTTATGCATCAAGGGTTTAATCAGCAGTTCCGACACCGCCGGCTCCCCTACCCAGCCCAGCCCCAGCGAGGCCAAGGTAATGCCAAGCTGGGTGGCTGACAGATACGTATCCAGACGGTGATTGACCTTAAGTGCATAATTAGCTCTCCGGTTACCCTCTCGAACCAATTGGGTCAGACGCGATTGACGGACCTTCACCAGCGAAAATTCCGCAGCGACAAAAAATCCATTCAAAAAAACAAGAATAAAAACCAATAGCAAATTCCAGATCAGCTTGCCAAGTTCTATCTCAGTATGTCCATCAGGTGGAACAGGCACGAAAAACGCCTCTTTTCTATAATGTGATTGCTCGGCGGTTTTTGAAATCCGTCTGCTTGTAATACATATCGGCAACTAGCAAGTTAGGTCCGCAGCAAGCGGCTGCGTCGCAGTGGCAGTTGACCGTTTGATTCAGCGGGTGCCGGGTGAGCCAACGCTCAAAGATATCGTCCAAGCGCCCGTCCTGCACGTTCCCAAAGGCCGGAATTGCAGTAAAATCCGTGACATACACATCCCCCGTAAACATGTTCACGTTCACGCGATTACGTCCATCAGGGTCATTGCGCACCGTTACATTCGGCTCCTGCCGCAAGCGGCGAAGCAGAGCCTGATCCTCCTCGCTGCGATTGCAGGCAAAGAACGGCAGCGTTCCGAACAACATCCAGAGCGAGGGATCTCGCGCGTCCAGCAGGGAATGGATCGAGGCTCGCATATCACTCAATTCAAGAACCGGCAAGCCCTCCGCGAAATCGGCCGCATACATGGGGTGAACCTCATGCCGCTGGCAGCCCATGTCCACAATCAGCTTGTGAATTTCCGGGAGCTTATCGTGGGTCCGGTAGTTAATCATGGACTCCGCAGAAATAAACATACCTGCTGCGCTTAGTTTGCGCGTATTGTCGATCATTTTATTATACATGTTGTACGCCGCTTGCGCAGGAACGGAATGACCGCTGCGCGCAAACCCGACTTCATGGAAATCTTGCTCGTTCGTATAGTTGAAAGAGATGTGCATGACGTCCAAATAAGGCAGCAAGGGTTCGTAGCGGTCATAGTCCAGGGTCAGGTTAGAGTTAATCTGAGAGCGTATGCCCCGCTCCTTGGCATACTTGAGTAACGGGACTATCTTCTCCTCTACCGTCTTGCGCCGGAAGGTCGGCTCCCCTCCGGTAATACTGATCGTCTTCAGATGCTCCACCTGATCCAGCGACTTCAAGATCAATGGCAAGGGCAACTGCTCAGGCTCCTTCATGACAAGGCTGTCCCCCACTGCGCAATGCTCGCAGCGCATATTACATAAATTGGTTACCGTTAACTCGACGCTGGTCAGCACGTGGCGGCCGAACTCACGTAGAGAGAGAATCGGGTCCCACGGGTCATAGCTGGGGCTAATCTTTTTATCGGCAAAAATTGTATCTGGTGTGTGCTTGTTTATCATACTTGTTCACCATCCATTCCGTCCATTTCCGTCACTACAATAGAGAGTTGAACGGACAAATCTATTTCATAAGGGGTCTTCAAATCCTGGCCACCGGCATCTGCTAACACACGGACGATCGGTCTTTGCGGGGTATGTCCATGGATCTTGACAACGACAGCTGTCTCTCCCGTGTTAAGCTTAACGGTCATCCCCAGCGGATAAATGGCCACACGATCACGGAAGAGCTCCAGCTTCGACTTCTCATACCATTCCCCACAGCCGGCATACAACACCTCCAGCGCTTGATGTGGAAGCATGGCCTTGCGATATACTCGGTGCGTTGTCATGGCGTCATACGCATCCGTGATGGCAATCCAACGGGCGAACTCATGAATCTCGTCTCCCTTTATCCCACGTGGATAACCTGTTCCATCTACCTTCTCATGATGCTGGTAAGCACAATGAGCGGATACAAGAGGAATCCCAGGTTCATTCTTCAATATTTTGAAGCCAAGCTCCGGGTGTTGTTGAATAATCTTATACTCCTCTTCGGTCAAGCGAGAAGGCTTGTTCAGTACCTCCAGAGAGAGCTTGGTTTTGCCGATGTCATGAAGCAACGCTCCCAGTCCCAGCGTCGTCAATTCTTCCTTGCTATAACCATGAAGTTGCCCGAGCAGCAACGTATACACGCAAACATTCAACGAATGACGATACAAATAGTGATCCATACTATTCATGCTCATCAGCATAATCATGGCATCGTCACGGGCGCTGAGATCACCGATAATGGATTCAACAAGCCCGGAGAAGGTTTTACCTAAATAAGGGTAGGCCACACCTTTCACGGCAGGGCCTGCCCATTTGCGAAAATGAGTTCGAATCTCCGAGAGCGCACGACGCTCGGTCTCCTCTGCAATCATTTCCGGAATAACCACATCATCCGTTCGGGAATCTTCTATATAAATGAATTCCAGTCCATGGCTCCGCAAACGCCGAATGATAGCGTCGCTAAGCTCCGCATTTTCCGACAGCAAAATAATACCATCTTCATTATAAATCTTTTTACCGAGTTTCATCCCGGCTCGTAAGGAGCCAACGGGGATTAACCGCATACTTCCACATCCATCTCTGTTTGGGATTGTATGTCTCTGGAATTAACGGTCTTCTCCAAGCATCACTTATGCCGCGAGGCGAATTAACGCATAATGAAAATCCAGAATACAGCCGCTAAAACAAAGCGGTAATAAGCAAAATGGCGAAGCTGAATTCTCTGAATCAGCTTAAAGAACGCCAGCACAACAATATAAGCTACGATAAAAGCAACAATAAAGCCCATCAGAAAATATCCTATGGTATCAGAGGTCAGATAGCGGTAAGAATCAAGCATCTCATAGCCTGATACCGCACACATAATGGGAATCGCAATCAAAAATGAGAAATCCGCTGCTGCCTTGTAACTAACACCGCTAAGCATGCCCCCCGCAATCGTGGAGCCCGAACGAGAGAAGCCCGGCCACAATACAGAAATACATTGATATAGCCCTATCAGCAAGGCCTGCTTGTACGTAATCTGGTCCATACCTGGAGCCGTAACATTCGCTTTGTGCTTGGAGAACCATTCAGCAAAAATCATAAATATCCCGCCGGCCACAAGAGCCCACAGGACGGTCTGAGAGCTGAACAGGCTCTTGATGAAATCGCGAAAGAAGTAGCCGACGATCAAAGCCGGCATTATACCTAGAATAACATGGATCAGATCCAGCCGTCCCGCAGGAGCGTGGCGGTCTACTACCGTAATCTTTCTGCTGAGGCCCAGCATATGGGCAATTCGCTCGCGGTACACTAGCGCCATGGCCAGAATGGCTCCGAGCTGGATGACAATCTCGAAGGTCTTCATTTCCGGCGATTGATCATTATACCCCATAAGCTTGGCGGTCAAAATCATGTGCCCCGTTGATGAAACGGGAATAAATTCTGTCAGGCCTTCTACGATCGCTAATATAATCGCAACAATAAAACTCATGGGCCCCTCCTAATATTCTACTTTTTTCCACCGCAATTGAAAACAGGTTTCCGTCGATCCGTGAATTTGCAGTTCCATCCGCAGCAAGTCGCGCAGGAAATCCGGCAACATATACCGCTTCTCCGTGCCATGTTGCAGACGCTCATATCCGATGCCGAAGGAGAACATATCCAGCGTACCTACGGTGTAGGATAGCTCTGGCTGGATGGGTACACCGCCCATGGTGACCTGAGTAATCCGCTGATAAGGCGCCGCCTGAGGCGCATAGGCAACCTCCAGACCATCCACACATAAGCCACCCAGTACCTTGCCCCGGAAGCCATACCCCTTAATCTCCTTGTGAATCATGTCTTCCAGCAAAGACTCCTCCAGGCTGTACAAAATGTCTCGTCCCGATAGCTTCATCGTGCAAGGATTAATCGGAGAGGGGCAGCGTTCGTGCAGCATGCCTTCACTGATCGTTCCGGCTGGCAAGCTAGCGAGCAGTTGTCCGCTATTCACCAGCGAGAAGTCGCTGCCCGTATAACGGCGCACCGCTTGAGCCAGCAGATTGCCAAAGGGAGACTCCGTCGCATATTCTAGCGGGAGCTCTCGATCTGTTACGGCAATGGCATGAGCTAGCTGCTGCCGGGCCTTAGACTGCTGCAAGGCGATAGCTTCGTCGATACGCCTAGCGCTATTATCCATCTTGACAGGGAGACATTGACCCTCGATCACAAAGCTCGCTCCCTCACCTTCTTCCTCACTCGGGCGGATAACCAGCTTGCCTAAATAGGCACCAAATTTGCCCGCAGCCGTAATCATCGTGTCTCCGACCTGCAAGGGTACCTCTAGCAGGTGGTGTGTATGCCCGCCGATAATAAGGTCGATACCCGCAATCTGCTCAGCCAGCTCCCGATCCATAGGCAGACCCAGATGGGACATGACGACCACAAGGTCTACCTGGTCTCGCAGCTCATGAACATCGCGAGCAATCGTCTCCAAGGGGTCTAAGGAAGTCAGGCCTAGCAGCTCATAAAATTCCGCAAATGCTGCGGTCGCCGCCACCAGGCCAATCTTGATCCCCCCCTTGCTTAAGATCAAGCTACGTTTCATCCACTCCGGGGAATTGCCTGTCTCTCTATCTACTATATTGCCGCACACCACAGGACTATGCAGATGAGCATAAGCTTGTTTCATTTGCTCTGGCGTAAAGGTCAGACCTTCATTGTTGCCAATCGTAATCGCATCATATCCCATCAAGTTGATCACTTCTACATTGGCCTTCCCCATCGTGCCTTCCGTTTCGACGGCTGCCCGGTCCATATGGTCCCCGATATCGAGCAGGAGCACCTCGCCGCCTGACGCTTCGTCCCTCACTTGATCCACCATCGCAGCAATTGGCCCCATCGTTTCAAAGTGACTATGAATATCATTGGTGTACAATATCGTTAACGTTTCCGGGTTCGTCTCCGGCATCGTGAATGGCCTCCTTGGCTTTCGGTGTATCCGGTCTGTTTCAAATTTTAGAGTTCAATGAGTATTATATACCTTAAAATTCATCGTTGTCTCGTTATAATCCAACTTGTTAACAAGCGACTACGCCATAAGCACCAGACCCTCTGCCCTATACAATGACCATTGGCCCATATTCCTCATTGTCAACCCATTTATTCCCTGCTATTATAAAAAGAAAACTGGAGAATATGAGGTGTCATAGCCCATGAAAGCACATATCATGGACCTCAGTCCCGGCGACCTTCTACAACATGATGTATTTAATCATTTTGGCGTCTTTGTCCTACAGAAGGGGTCCGAGCTGACCAATGAAGCTATTGCCAAACTGATACAGCATGGCATCGATTACGTGGATATCGAGCCCAAGACCGTTCAGGTTGATTTCCCATCATCCGGGCGCATCGCAAACCCGGTTCAACGGGCAAAGGCTTATCTGGACGAAGGGGTAGACAAGTTTGAAGAAATATTTTTGGAAGCGCTAACTAATGGCAAGTTCAACGAGTCCAAGGTGGATGAATTAATGAAGCCACTCCTCTCGGAGTTAGAGAGCCAGAAGGATGTCGTCTCTTTGCTGCTAGCCATTGAGGACGATGATAACTATACATACAATCACTCCATGCAGGTGGGCATGCTATGTTATTATATCGCCGCATGGCTTGGCTATTCTCAGGAAGAAGCCCATCAGGCTGGTAAAGCCGGCTATCTGCTCGATATCGGCAAATGCAAAGTGCCTGCCAGCATTTTGTCCAAGCCCGGTAAGTTGACCCCCGAGGAATTCGAGGAGGTTAAACTTCACACCACCTACGGCCATGACATTATTATGGAATCAACCGGTGACCAACTTTCGGCCCTGGTAGCTCTACAGCATCATGAACGAGAGGATGGTAGCGGCTATCCTCATGGATTGCGCGGCCCTGAGATACATCCTTACGCCAAGATTGCCGCCGTAGCCGATGTCTATTCAGCAATGACCTCCAATCGGGTCTATGGGTCCAAGCAGGAGCTGTTGTCCGTACTTCGTGAGTTGAACAGCCTTAGCTTCGGCAAGCTGAGCCCCGAGCCCACTCAAGCACTCATTCGTCATCTACTACCTAACTTCATTGGCAAGAAGGTCCTGCTGAACTCAGGCGAGTCCGGCTCCATCGTCATGACCAACCATACCGACTTCTTCCGCCCACTCGTCCAGACCGACACCAGGTTTGTGGACCTGTCCAAGGAACGTGAAATCTCCATTGCTGAGGTTTATTTGTAGAGAACAAAAAAAAGAACCTGCAAGCCCCTTTAAATCAAAAGGCTCGCAGGTTCTTTGCTTTTTTTAAAAATGAGTGTGCTTAACTTTCCATTGCTCTAGCTTAATGTTTAACCAGAAAGAATAGATACCCAGCGTGATGATACATAGCAGTAACCATTTAATCCAATTTCCAAACAGCCCCACTGCTGTTCCATCAAACTTTAAGCGCCGTCCTTCAATAACGGTATGCTCAATCTTCCAGCGATAAATCATCACAAGACTCCATGGGTAGCAGATACCCAGAGTAACGATTGTCACCAACCAGCCAAGTATGCTCCATCCAATATACTGCGCAAGTCCACCATCAAATACCGATGGATATTGCCCACTTGCTACATACTGCGAATTCTGTGTTGTCTTAGGCTCTACAGCCACATTCATGTCCTTCATCCTTTTCTTTGTGTTGTAAGGAATAATATTCTACATAAAGGACAATATTCCTCCTTCTTTAGGCATATATTTTAGGATGGTAGTAAATTCGACCTAAAAATCAAAATACATACCAAAAAAGGCACGGAATCGGCTAAGCCAATCCGTGCCTTTTTATTAAATAAAACCTTGGTGCAACAGGATCTATCGGGATTAACCGATGGAGCCTTCCATTTCGAACTTGATCAATCTATTCATCTCTACCGCATATTCCATTGGCAGCTCTTTGGTAAATGGCTCGATAAAGCCCATGACGATCATTTGTGTTGCTTCTTCTTCGGTAAGCCCGCGGCTCATCAGGTAGAAGAGCTGCTCCTCGGACACCTTGGATACCGTCGCTTCATGCTCCAACACAATGTTATCATTCATGATCTCATTGTACGGAATGGTATCGGAAGTGGATTCGTTATCCAGAATGAGCGTATCGCACTTGATGTTCGACTTGGCACCCTCCGCCTGACGGCCAAAGGAAGCCAGGCCACGATACGTTACTTTACCCCCATGCTTGGAGATGGATTTGGAGACGATGGTCGATGTCGTATCCGGTGCCAGGTGGATCATTTTCGCACCCGCATCCTGGAGTTGACCCTTGCCAGCTACAGCAATCGACAGCACACTGCCTTTAGCTCCCCGTCCCTTCAGGATAACCGCTGGGTACTTCATCGTCAGCTTGGAGCCGATGTTCCCGTCAACCCATTCCATATTTGCATTCTCTTCTGCTACCGCCCGTTTGGTTACCAGGTTGTAGATGTTAGGAGCCCAGTTCTGAATCGTCGTATAACGAACGCGAGCATCCTTCTTCACAAGGATTTCAACAACGGCGCTATGCAGAGAGTTAGTGCTGTAGACTGGAGCCGTACAACCCTCTGTATAGTGCACAAAGCTGCCTTCATCGGCAATAATCAATGTCCGTTCGAACTGCCCCATGTTCTCCGAGTTAATCCGGAAGTAAGCTTGCAGCGGAACCTCGCATTTAACACCCTTCGGTACATAGATAAAGCTACCTCCGGACCAGACCGCACTGTTCAAAGCGGCAAACTTATTATCTGCCGGTGGCACAACCGTACCAAAATACTCCTTGAACAATTCCGGATATTCTCTTAGCGCTGAATCGGTATCCATGAAGATAACACCTTGATCTTCCAGATCCTTCTGCATGCTATGGTATACAACCTCGGATTCGTATTGAGCAGACACCCCGGCCAGGAACTTCTGCTCCGCTTCGGGAATCCCCAATTTGTCGAAGGTTTCCTTAATCTCTGTAGGAACTTCCTCCCAAGTCTTCCCTTGCTTCTCGGAAGGTCTGACATAGTATTGAATATCGTCAAAATCCAATCCGTTTAAATCTCCGCCCCATTGAGGAGTCGGCATCTTCTCAAATTGCTCCAGCGATTTCAGACGGAAGTTCAACATCCACTCCGGTTCATTCTTAATCCGTGAGATTTCCGTAACGATTTCGCGGGTCAAGCCTTTGCCCGACTGAAATATGGATTTGTGCTCATCGCGAAAGCCATATTTGTACTCTTCCAGTTCCGGTGCTTTCTTGGCCATGTTCGGCTACCTCCTTAGGGTTTATGATTCTGCCTGTATGCCCTTCTTCAGCGCATTCCAGGCTAAGGTCGCGCATTTGATACGAGCAGGAAATTTATTAACGCCAGATAAAGCCTCAATGTCTTCATAATCCTCAAATTCCACGGATTCCCCCATCATGAGCTTGGAGAATCTTCCGGCCAGATCCAGGGCCTCTGCGAAGCTACGCCCCTTTACAGCCTCCGTCATCATGGAAGCGGAAGAGATACTGATTGAGCACCCTTCCCCGGTGAACCTAGCATCGCGAACGATATCTTCCTCCACAATAAGCTGCAAGGAGATCCGATCACCACAGGTAGGGTTATTCAAATCAACGGTTACAGCCTCTTGCTCAAACTTCCCCCGGTTGCGCGGGTTCTTATAGTGATCCATAATGACGCGTCGGTACAAATCGTCCAGTTGCATTATCCAAAATACTCCTTTGTTTGGATTAGAGCTTCCGCCAGCCGGTCAATGTCCTGTTCCGTATTGTACAGATACAAGCTGGCTCTGGCCGTCGCGCTTGCTTCAAGCCAGCGCATAAGGGGCTGGCAGCAATGATGCCCTGCCCGAATCGCGATGCCCGAAGCATCAAGCACGGTCGCTACGTCATGGGGATGGATATCCTGAAGATTGAAGGTAAGCAAGCCAACCTCGCGTTCACGCGGCCCATACAAAGTTAATCCCTCGATCTCTGCAAGACGGTTCATCGCATAAGCTGCCAGCTTGGCTTCATGGCGATGAATGTTCTCCAGCCCGATTGATTCCAGGAAATCGATGGCCGCTGCCAATCCAACCGCGCCGGCAATAATCGGCGTACCCCCTTCGAATTTCCACGGGAGCTCCTTCCAATTGGACTCATAGAGACCCACATCATCAATCATTTCCCCGCCGTATTCAATCGGCTCCATGGCCTCCAGCAGATGCTTCTTACCATATAATACGCCAATCCCCGTTGGAGCGCACATCTTATGGCCGGAGAAAGCATAGAAATCAACGTCGAGTTCCTGTACGTCCACCTTCATATGCGGCGTGCTCTGAGCTCCGTCCACCACCATCACAGCACCATGACGGTGAGCGATGGCTGCTAATTCCTTGATCGGATTCACAACGCCAAGCACATTAGAAACATAGGCGATCGACACAATCTTCGTCTTATCGGTAATGAGGTTCTCTGCATCAGCCAAATCAATATGACCATCCGGCTGAAGCGGAATATATTTCAAGACAGCCTTCTTCTTCAAGGCCAGTTGCTGCCAAGGAATCAGGTTACTATGATGCTCCATCGGCGTAATGACGATTTCGTCGCCTTCACTTATAGCATCTCCTCCATAAGAAGAAGCTACCAGGTTCAAGGCTGTAGTCGTGCCCCGGGTAAAAATAACTTCCTCCCGGTGAGCTGCGCCGATGAACCGGGCCACTTTGTCCCGGGCGCCCTCATAAGCATCTGTAGCCCGGCTTCCAAGCGTATGCACACCGCGGTGAACGTTCGCATTGTCCCATTCATAATAATGCTTGAGTGCTTCCAGAACCTGAATAGGCTTCTGGGAAGTAGCGGCACTATCCAGATATACTAGTGGATGGCCGCTGATCTCCTGCTGCAAAATTGGAAACTGCCGTTTAAGTTCCCCAGCATCGATACTCATTGTCCCAGCTTCCTTTCCACCAGACCTTGCAATTGCTTTTGCAGTGGCTCCAGCGGAATATCCGAGACGACCGGTGCAAGGAAGCCGTATATAATCAAGCGTTCGGCGTTCGCACGCGAAATACCGCGGGACATCAGATAGTAAATTTGCTCTGGATTCACCTGTCCGACAGATGCCGCATGGCCTGCCGTTACATCATCCTCATCAATTAGCAGGATCGGGTTGGCATCCCCACGCGCCTTCGGACTCAGCATCAATACCTTCTCTGTCTGTTGTCCATCCGCCTTGGTGGCACCCTTCTCAATCTTGGTGATACCGTTGATAATGGCGGTTGCTCCTTCACGCATTACAGCCCGGGTAATCATCTGGCTGCTAGAGCTCTTACCAAAATGAACCGCCTTGGTCGTGTAATTCAACCGCTGCGAGCCGGAACCAACAGCAATCACTTTGGCATCCGAAGTCGAGCCGTTCCCCTTGAGAATGGATAACGTTTCGCTTGCCGAATCACCGCTATTCATCTCGCCCACGATCCATTCAATGCTGCCGTCGTTCTCCACAACAGCCCGGCGATAGGTCAAGTCGGTCGCCTGCTCACCCAGATGATGTACGCTAGCAAATTGCACCTTCGCTCCGTGCTTGATGTATACCTCGGAAGCTCCGTTATGCACGATGCGCTCGCTCAAGTTCACCGAGATGTAGTTATCTACATAGGTTACTTGGCTATTCTCTTCTGCAACAATAAGCACATGCGGTGCAAACACAGCGTCTGCTTCATCCAGCAAGAAGATGCTTTGTAGCGGCGTATCAATTACGACATTCTTGGGAACATAGAGGAATACCCCGCCGCTCCATAGAGCTGCATGCAAGGCAGACAAGCGATGCTCATCCGGCTTGATAATCGTATGCAGATATTTCTGTACCAATTCGCCATGCTCACGAGCAGCCGTCTCCAGGTCAGTGAAAATCACGCCTTGGGCAGCCAGTTCCGGAGCCAGCCTAGCAAATACCGTGCCAGCATTACGTTGTACCAGCAAGTTACTCTGCTCCGTCAAATCCACCAGCGAATGGACGCTGTCAGGAAGCTGTTGCAGTTCCTCGCTACGTGCTGCGCCGAAGTCGCCAAAGTTGCTCAGATTCCAGCGGTCCAGCCGCGTCTTCTCCAGTTTGGGCAGATCCAGTCCTTCAGCCAGTCGCAAAGCCTTGGTACGGCTCTCCGTCAGCCATACAGGTTCACCCTGCTTCAGGGAAATTTGCTTCAATTGTTCCGCTTCTACCGGAAGAACGGTTTGTGTCGTCATTCTTTATTCCTCCTTCCGTCTAGGCTTCTTGACCGACCGTTTCGTCCACAATGCCAAGCTCTTCCTTAATCCAGTCATAACCATCCTGCTCCAGGCGTTCAGCCAGCTCAGGGCCACCAGATTTAACGATACGTCCTTGCATCATCACATGGACGTAATCAGGCTTCACGTAATTCAACAAACGTTGATAGTGGGTAATAATCAGGAAGCCACGATCTTCGTTGCGCATAGAATTGACGCCGTTGGCTACAATTCTCAAGGCATCGATGTCGAGACCGGAATCAATCTCATCTAAAATTACGATCTTAGGATCAAGCAGCAACATTTGCAGAATCTCGTTCCGCTTCTTCTCCCCGCCGGAGAAGCCTTCATTCAAATAGCGATGAGCGAACTCAGGGTTCATCTCCAAGGCTTTCATTTGCCCTTCCATTTGACGAATAAATTTAATCAGAGAAATCTCGTTACCTTCTTCACGTCGTGCATTAATCGCACTGCGCAGGAAGTCAGAGTTCGTAACCCCTGCAATTTCACTTGGATATTGCATAGCCAGGAATAAGCCGGCACGAGCCCGCTCGTCCACGGCCATCTCCAGAACGTCTTCGCCATTCAACAAGGCTTTCCCGTCCGTAACCTCATATTTGGGATGTCCCATCAATGCAGAAGCAAGCGTACTCTTACCGGTACCGTTAGGTCCCATGATGGCATGAATTTCGCCGCCTTTTATTTCAATGTCAATCCCCTTCAGGATTTCCTTGTCCTCAATTGTTGCCTTAAGCCCCTCAACCACAAAATGCGTCGCCATAAGCCTACTCCTTCCATTAACAATAATTAACGTTATTTGATCAAGGGCGCTGCCCTTGTTCTTGCCATTGTACCATAATAATTATCAGTTTAGAATGATTATCGCTGATTCTCACTGATTCTCACTTCATTCTATCTTACTTTTTTGGCATAAGCAACGTATGTCCGCCGATATCCGCTTGCATTGTGCCTTTTATCACAGACACATTCTATAAGCTTGAGAATTGCTCAAACGCATAGAAGGACTCGGCCATCTCTATGGCCAAGCCCTTCTGCGCGGCGGTATGCTCGAAAGGCCCCTCGGCCTAGCATGAACACCACTACCCTTGTTAGCCCAAGTAAGCCCGAAGCATCCACATATGCTTCTCCAGACTACCGACATAACCGGTTAGCAAATCTGCTGTGGCATCATCGCCTGCTTTCCCGGCGTGCTCGATTCCTTCGCGGTAGGATTCACATAAAGTGGCGAGGTCCTCCAACAAATGTTGAACCATCGCTTGCGGCTCTTCCTTACCAGAAGCCTCCTGAATGGTGGCTAATTCTAAGTATTCCTTCAACGTTGCTGCTGGATTCCATTTTAATGTAAGCATCCGTTCGGCAATGGCATCCATCTGCTCAGATACTTCATTATATAGTTCTTCAAATTTAAGATGAAGTCTGAAGAAATTGTTACCCTTCACATACCAATGGTAGCTATGCAACTTCACATAAAGTACGTTCAAGTTAGCAACCTGTTCATTCATCAATGGTTCAAGACTGGATGTGTTTGTTTTTCCTGTTGATTTTGCATCTGATTTAGCCATGCTAGTCCCTGCTTTCTATAAAAATTTAGTGTATTCAATCCTCAAGCCAAAGACCTGAGGAATGATCTCAAAAGCCCTGACGTGCATACCTCATACTTACCCTTGTTCAGTATTTGCGAAACAAGCTTTACTCATTCTTTGCGAACAAACCGTGAACAGGCCTAAAACGCCCTAATCACATGAATACCATTTAAATTTTCAGTAAATTTGCAGAAATTCTCAGAATTTGGACTATGATTGTTTCGCTAGCGGTGCTATTATTAATTGGGTATTTTTTGTGACTAATTTAATTTTTAGCTTAAGGACATGTTCAAAAAATCAGCTTCGTTTTGGGAAGACGACTTTTTGAACTACCTCTTTAAGAATGAATTTTTTTGGGGGAGTTATGAACAAGCAGACTGGACAACATCACAAGGAAGAGTTGGGCTATTTGTTCAACATCGAGATTCTGGTCAAGAACAATTCCAATGCACTCGCGTTGCAGACGTTACTGGAGTTGCTCAATAGCAGCGACAAGATTATAGATTATCGAATCAATTCGGGCTCCGAGCTTGGCAAGGTTATTGAATCCATGCTGGCGAACTCCAAGCAGGCACATATCACCGCATCGCACAAACACCCAGAGAAAACAGAAGTCACCAAGGAGTTGCCTGCCAAATCCAGTAAACCGCCCATTTCCGAAACAACGATTTCAGGAAGCTTTAAGGATATCGCTGCCAGCGATGAATTTCAAACCTGGATTCAGAATTATATCAAAGGTAATCAACTCGTCCGTCTCTACATTAACCGCAATGGAAAGCGAGTGAACATGCCTTGCCGTATTCTGAATTTCCAACCCGAAACCTATACACTCAGCGTCTATCATGTTGACGAGAAACAAGTCTACACTTTAAAGCTAAGTGAAGTCATTGACCTTCTTGATACTTAATACTTGTCCACTCGCTTCTAAATCCATGCAAAAGAACGATGGGTGCTTCCGCGCCAGGGAAGTGACCCACCGTTCTATTCATTACCACGATGCTCCATCTAGAGGATGATCAAGTCTCTACCCTAAACGCCAAGAGTTGCCTCTCCAGGCTTCCAGAGCCAGCAGCAGCCAACCTGCCAGGAATGATACGCCCCCTAGTGGAGTAACGGGTCCCAGCCATCTCCACTCCATGATGGCAAGGCCATAAAGGCTGCCTGAAAATAAAATGATGCCGATGACAAACAAGCGGTTAGCCCAGCGAAGCCGTCTGGACGTTCCCCATTTCTCTGCAAACAAGGCCCCTGCCAAAATAGCAAGTCCGTGGATCATTTGATAATGGACTCCGGTCTCATAGGTCTCAATCGCCGATGCCCCGATTTTTTCTTTAAGAATATGGGCTCCAAAGGCCCCCAGAGCTACTGCCAGCAGCATGATAACAGCTCCAATTCCCGCATAGTTCCGCATCCTTAACCTAACCTCCCACGTATGATTTCAGCCTTCTTCATAAAAGTATAATAACCCAACGGCCACCCGGATTACCATTCATACCGCATTTTGGCATCTAAAAATAACCTTGCATTTTCCATTTAGATATGAAAGATTAATCATAAAAGATCAATTTATAAGGAGATTTATATGAACTACAATCCAACAGAGTCCCCATCTTATTCACCACAATCCGGCACAGACATTCCACCTATGGCAAAAGCTAAATTTTCAGGACCGGGCATCGCCTCTTTTATTGTTAGCTTGCTAGCGCTAGTCGGGTATGTATCGTCCATTGTGCTCATTGCTGCAGCAGTTGTTAATATCATGGATCAATCCATCATGCCAACTCCTGATGATATTATGCAGCGGGCAGACGCCATGTCAGGTGTCTTTCTCTTCCTTGCCTCGCTATTTCTCAATCTAGTTGGGCTAGTCCTGGCTATTGTCGGGCTTGCGCTCAAGAACCGCCGGAAAGTATTTGCCATCCTGGGCTTAATCTTCTCATTGCTGCCTGGATTGGGCTTTATCGGGCTGCTCGTAACAGGGAGCATG
Source organism: Paenibacillus sp. 1SOY10 (assembly GCF_056836745.1). NCBI lineage: Bacteria > Bacillati > Bacillota > Bacilli > Caryophanales > Paenibacillaceae > Paenibacillus > Paenibacillus sp. 1SOY10. The sequence goes on from NZ_JBXENK010000001.1 coordinate 1,152,255, forward strand.
GCTACTATTTAAATAAAACATATAACTCGTGCTGGCTCTTCTTAAGCCATACGTTCCTTCTTTCCGCCATTTTTGCTAAAATGGAATAAGTTTTTCTTTTGATATGCTGCACTTATGTAACGAATTAGTATGATTTGGAACAAGGAGACTACGTATGCCTAATGTTAAAATATTTTCAGATAGCACCTCAGACTTGCCTGGCGAATGGATTCAGCGCCATGATATCAGTCTTGTTCCACTCTATGTCGTGTTCGGAAGTGAAACCTTCCGGGACGGCCTTGATATTACCCCACGCGATATTTACCAGCGTGTAGAGAAAGAAGGAACCTTGCCGAAGACGACGGCTCCCTCCCCGGGAGATTTCGTTAGTGCCTTTGGACCGTATATTGAACGTGGACAAGATATCGTATACATCAGCTTGTCCTCCAAGCTATCGTCCACTTATCAAAATGCGAAGATTGCCGCGGATGAATTTCCCGCAGGCCGTATTCATGTCATTGATTCCCTCACCTTGTGTAGCGGCATTGGACTTCTGGTAATGAAGGCGGTCATGCTGGCAGAGCAAGGCCTCTCTTCTGAAGAGATTGCTGTACAAGTCAGCGCTATCCGGCCTCAAGTAGAGACTCAATTTGTTATTGATACACTGGAGTATTTACATAAGGGCGGACGCTGCTCCGGAATGCAACATTTTATCGGTAGTCTGCTGCAAATTCGTCCGGTGCTCAAACTGGTTGACGGCAGTATTATACCGGCTTATAAGGTGCGCGGCCGCAAAGAGAAGGCGGTACAGCAAATGCTGGATAACGCCCTTGCCGATAAAGACAACATGGATAAGGACTTGATTCTGGTAGTCCATACGGAAGCGGAGCAAGAAGCGTTGAAGCTTGCGGCCATCTTGCGAGAACAGACTGGAGCACGCAAAGTCGCTGTATCCGAAGCTGGCTGCGTAATTTCCAGTCACTGCGGACCACATACTGTTGGTATTATGTACACCCGGAAGTTACCGGTTTAATCCAAGTAACAGCTATATCATACCCTGAACAGGAGGGTGACCATGGGCTCGATTAAGATTTTTGCGGACAGCACCTGCGACCTGCCTCCAGAGTATATTCAGCAATATGATATCGGTATTGTGCCTCTTTATGTGACGTTCACGGATCAAATCTACAAGGATGGCGTAGATCTCACCGTTCCCGAGCTATACGGTAAAGTGGCCGCATCGGGCAAATTGCCCAAGACCGCCGCCCCTTCGCCGGCCGATTTTATTCAATCCTTTGCTCCATTCCTACAGGAAGGACGACAGATTCTGTACATCAGCTTGTCCTCGGAGCTGTCCTCGACCTACCAGAATGCATTACTGGCAGCGCAGGAGTTCGCCGAAGGCGCTGTGACTGTCTTCGATTCCCTGAACCTGTCCAGCGGTATCGGTCTTCAGGTGATGAAGGCTGTACATGCGGCAGACCAAGGCAAAGACATCATCGAAATTGTTGAGCTGCTAACCGCCATACGGCCCCAGGTCGAAACCGAGTTTATCATCGATTCGCTGGATTACTTGTATAAAGGTGGGCGCTGCTCCGGAATGCAAAATATCGTAGGCAGTCTGCTCAAGATCAGGCCAGTCATCAAAGTGATAGATGGGAAAATGACCCCTGCTTACAAAATCCGCGGTAGCAGGGATAAGGCGCTGGATCAATTATTAAGCAATGCGCTAAGCCAATTGGAGGACATGGATCAAGACCTGATCTTCATTACCCATTCCTTGGCTGATGCGGATGCTAAGCTGCTTAAGCAAGCACTGGAGGAGAGCACGCAGGCAACGGTTGCCATCTCCGATGCTGGCTGTGTTATCTCCAGCCACTGTGGTGCCAAAACGATTGGTATCCTTTATACCAAAAAACTTGCTTGAATCAACAAAATGACCTGACTTATTTGGATAAGCTGTCTTGAATGACGTGCGGCCAATGGCTAGCGTGTTCGAGGCGGCTCTTTCTATTTCCGCCCTTCCAAATCCCTATCCTTCACATATCGTTCCTCTCCCTGAATATACTTTAGTTACATCCACTAAACAGTAAAATCACAATTCTGCAAATCCCCATATGGAGGTGTTCCTCATGTCTTCATCTAAGCGGTATAACTTTGTCGTCTCCAAGGAGGATTGGTCGCTGCACCGCAAAGGGTATCAGGACCAGCAGCGCCACCAGGAAAAAGTACGGGAAGTGATTCGGCAGAACCTCCCTGATCTGGTCACCGAAGAGAACATCATCATGTCGGACGGTAAACAAATCATTAAAGTCCCTCTGCGCAATCTGGAGGAATACCGGTTCATCCATAATTATCAGAAGCAACAGCACGTAGGGCAAGGAGATGGCGACAGCCAGGTTGGCGACGTGCTAGGACAGGATAGCCCCAAGAGCAGCAAAGGCGGCAAAGCGGGGGACCAGCCCGGCCAGGACTACGTTGAGACTGAGATCAGCATGGAAGACCTGGAAGAGATGCTGTTCGACGAGTTGGAGCTTCCCTTCATTCAAGATAAAGATAAGGAAGAACTGGAGAGCGAAGCCATCCGCTTTAACGATATTCGCAAGAAAGGCCTCATGTCTAACATCGACAAAAAACGTACCATTCTGGAAAATTTGCGACGCAATGCCACCTCCGGTCAACCAGGCATTCACGGCATTTCACCCGATGATCTTCGCTATAAGACCTGGGAGGAGATTGTTGTGCCTCGGTCTAACGCTGTAATCCTCGCCATGATGGATACCTCGGGCTCTATGGGTGCCTTCGAGAAATACTGTGCACGCAGCTTTTTCTTCTGGATGACCCGCTTCCTCCGCCATCAATATGAGAAAGTAGATATCGTATTTCTGGCCCATCATACCGAGGCAAAGGAAGTGACCGAGGAAGAATTTTTCACTCGCGGGGAAAGTGGCGGCACCATTTGCTCCTCGGTCTATCAGAAAGCACTGGACATTATCGACTCCCGGTATCCCCCATCCAGCTACAATATTTATCCCTTCCATTTCTCGGATGGAGATAACCTGACCTCGGATAACGAGCGTTGCCTCAGACTGATTGGTGAGCTACTGAAGCGCTGCAACATGTTTGGTTATGGGGAGGTCAACCAGTATAATCGTGGAAGCACACTGATGTCTGCCTATCGGAATATTAAGCAAGAGAAATTCATCCATTATGTGATTAAGGAAAAAGGCGAAGTGTACCATGCGCTGAAGCGATTCTTCCACAAGCGTGAGGGAGGTGCAGCCAGTTGAATTATACTCATGCCGAGCTGGAATTCGCTATCTCGGAAATTATGGAAATTGCCGATAGCTTTGGACTGGATTATTATCCGATGCGCTACGAAATCTGTCCCGCCGACATCATTTATACCTTTGGCGCTTACGGAATGCCCACCCGCTTCTCTCATTGGAGCTTTGGAAAGACCTTCAACAAGATGAAGATGCAGTATGACTTCGGATTAAGTAAAATTTATGAGCTTGTTATCAATTCCAATCCCTGCTATGCCTTTCTACTGGAGGGCAACTCGCTGATCCAGAACAAGCTGATCGTCGCCCATGTGCTGGCACACTGCGATTTCTTCAAGAATAACTTCCGCTTCTCCGCCACCAACCGCGATATGATCGAGAGTATGTCTGCGACCGCTGAGCGGATCAACAGCTATGAGCTGGCCTATGGCGCGGATACCGTCGAAGCCTTCATCGACCACGTACTGGCGATTCAGGAACATGTTGACCCCCAGTTGATTAGGCCGATGCGTTACGATAAGCGGCAGCAGCTAGAAGAGAAACGGCGTAGAGCACGCGAGGAACGCAAGCATCCGGCGAAGCCAGGAATTTACGATGATCTATGGTCCCTGGATACGTCTGCAGAAGCGGCTTCCGCCGATACATCCTCCTTAACCACATTTCCTTCTGAGCCAGAGAAGGACTTGGTATGGTTCATCCAGGAATATTCCGAATCGCTGGAGGACTGGCAACGGGATATATTAAGCATGTTACGTGAAGAAATGCTATATTTCTGGCCACAGATGGAGACCAAGATTATGAACGAGGGCTGGGCCTCCTACTGGCATCAACGTATTATCCGGGAGCTCGACTTGACCAGTGAAGAGACGATTGAATTTGCCAAGCTCAATTCCTCCGTGGTGCAGCCCTCCCAGCAAAGTCTCAATCCCTATTACCTGGGGCTTAAAATCTTTGAAGACATCGAACGCCGCTGGGACCATCCAACAGAGGAACAGCAGCACCGCTTCGGACGTGTCCCAGGGCAAGGACGGGAGAAAATGTTCGAGGTGCGGGAACTGGATTCGGACATTTCCTTCCTGCGTAGCTACCTGAGCAAGGAGCTGGTACAGGATCTGGATTTATATATCTTCGAAAAGCAGGGCCCCGAATGGAAAATCACCGATAAAACCTGGGAGCATATTCGCGATCAACTTGTCGCTTCGCGCGTAAATGGAGGTTCACCGTATATCGTAGTTCAGGACGGCGACTACCTTCGCTCAGGAGAATTGCTGCTCAAGCATCAATACGAAGGACTGGAGCTTGATCTGAAATATCTGGAACACACCCTTCCTCATGTCTATCATTTGTGGGGGCGCCCCGTTCATCTAGAGACCGTGGTTGAGGACAAACGGGCACTCTTCTCCTATGACGGACAGAAGCATCAACGCAAAATATTATCGTAGCCGCAGGTACAGGCAATTGCAGAAATGCACTTGCCTGTTTTTTTATGACGAGGATCAGACAATCGCAGAAATTGACCATCAATCAGAAAATGGATATTATTGAAATAATAGAAATGCGCAGAGGTTGGTGGTGTATTTGAACTCTACAACCACGATACGTTCAATCCTGAATGACCATATGAAGCAGGAAGGTCTCAACCTGAACCAGTTCGCTCAACGGGTGGGACTGAATGCGGGCTCACTCAGCTCCATTCTGAACGGGCATAGAAATTTGACGATTGAGCAACTGGACATGATGACGGAAAGCTTCGGGCTCCATCGGGGCTTTTTTTATAGCCGGTATTTTGAAGAGCTCATTGCTGAGTCGACGCCTAATTGGCGACGGATCAAGCCTTTTCTGATCGCCTGCGCGGAGGTAGACAATGCGGAGTATTTCCGCAAATCCATCGGATTGCTGCTGGAGAACTTGATGTACTCTCAAGTGCTCTTTGAAGTAGCTGAGGATCTCTACCACAACAATAACAAGAAATTTGCTGCAATTATTTATGATGAAATTGCCTTTGGGGAGAAGAATCAGCATTCCGAGCGACTTGCCCTGTGCCAATACCGCTTGTTCCTCTGTAAGCTTGCGCATGATCAGGAAATGAACTACCAGGCTGCCGTACAGTTTGAGCTCTTCGTCGAACGATTAAGTGAATTTGACCAACTTGAAGCTCTCAAGGATTTAGCCAATACGTATCGCTCACTACGTCGATGGGACAAGGTGGAAGAAGTGGCCGAGCAACTTCTCAGGAAAGCCAAACATCAATATCAGAGGGGCGCCCGCCTGAAGCAGGAGGCCTTATCTGTAAAGCCGCTGTTCACCTATGTGGCTTATGCTTATCTCCTTCTTGGCAGTGTAAGTGAATCCAGACAGGATTACGATCAGGCCCTGCAATTTATCAAGCTATATGAGAACCTGAACTGGGTAAGGGAAAATGATGAGACTGCACTCCTATGGAAGGATAAATTCCAAGCCTGGGCCAAGATGAACACGATGGTGACCAAATTGGCCGCAGGCGATCCAAGCGTGCTTCCCGGTTACGTCTCGTACATGGAATCTCATGAGGATGAAATATGGCTATGCCTGCTCAATATTGTCACGGCTGCCAATCGTCACAACTACACCATTGATGATATTCTGGAACGAATTGAATATGCTTCGCTGCTCCATCAGCCAGAGTATGAAACAGATATCTATACGAAGCAAACCATTGATGAACGTATAGCCCGGTGCTACTACGAACTTGCCGCCTATTACCTCCATCGTGGTGCAACAGATCAGGGATTTAACCATTTAATAAAAGCTTTGGAAAAAGCATCTTCAATTAACGAAAAGAGCTGTATAATTAAGTGTGTAGGCTTATTTGAGAACTTCAGAGACGACAGCAATGGGAGCATAATAGAGACCTACAAAAAACTTATTCGAGAGGTGTATAGGAATGAAAGGTAAGTTAAGCGCTCTCTTATTAACGGTTTTTTCTCTAATTGTGATTTCTACCCCCTACATCCTTCGTCTCATGGATCATCATGGAGGAATGTAAGTAAGGCAACATGAACATACACAAATACAAATAAGACCAGTCCAAGACTGGTCTTATTTATGTCTTAATCCAGATTAACGATTCAGCAAGCTGCCCACATAACGGAGCAATTCATTGGCGCATACCGGGCAATATCCATGCTCGTCGATCAACCGTTTGCTGACCTCGTTGATACGCTTCAACTGATTTTCATCCGGTGTTTTCGTCGAAGTGGTAATCTTGACGATATCCTTCAGATCGGCGAACAGCTTCTTCTCAATCGCTTCTCTCAGCCGATCATGGTGATTGTACTCAAATTTCCGGCCTTTTCGCGAATAAGCGGAAATACGGATCAGAATTTCTTCGCGGAAAGCCTTTTTCGCATTTTCAGAAATACCGATTTGCTCCTCAATGGAACGCATCAGCCGCTCGTCAGGCTCCAGCTCTTCATCCGTCAGCGGATCTCGAATTTTAGTCCAGTTACAGAAAGCCTCAATATTATCGAGATAATTCTCGAACAAGGTTCGGGCCGATTCCTCAAAGGAATAGACAAATGCTTTTTGTACTTCCTTCTTGGCCAATTCATCGTATTCCCGGCGGGCAATACCGATAAAATTCAGATACCGTTCTCGCTCCTCCTTCGTAATCGATGCATGCTGATCCAGTCCGTCCTTGATGGCCCGCAGAATATCCAGTGCCCCCATGCAGTGCATATCCTGCTTGATCAGGGCGCTGGAAATGCGGTTGATCACATAACGAGGATCGACGCCGGACATCCCTTCGTCCAAATGCTCATTTTGCAGTTCCTTCAAGTCCGCATCCTTAAAGCCTTCCACTTCTTCCCCATCATATAGGCGCATTTTCTTCAACAGATCAATTCCCTGCTTCTTCGATTCTTTTAATCGGGTCAAAATCGAGAAAATCGCTGCGGCCCGCAGTGCATGTGGAGCGATATGAATATGTTTCATATCACTTTGAGCGATCAGCTTGGCGTAAATCTTCTCTTCTTCAGACACCTTGAGGTTATAGGGGATAGGCATGACAATCATCCGGGATTGCAAAGCTTCGTTCTTCTTGTTGGCAATAAAGGACCTATATTCCGCCTCGTTCGTATGGGCGATGATAAGCTCATCCGCACTAATGAGCGCAAACCTGCCGGCCTTAAAATTGCCCTCCTGGGTCAGCGACAACAAATTCCACAGAAACTTCTCATCGCATTTCAGCATTTCCTGGAATTCCATTAACCCCCGGTTGGCCTTATTTAGTTCCCCATCAAAGCGATAAGCCCGCGGATCGGACTCCGAGCCATATTCCGTAATGGTCGAGAAATCGATACTCCCCGTAAGGTCGGCAATATCCTGTGACTTCGGATCGGAGGGGCTGAATGTACCAATACCCACACGTTCGTCCTCCGACAGCAATACCCGCTCTACCCGCACATGTTCAATATCCCCGCCGTACTCTGTCTTGAGCCGCATCTGGCAGACCGGGCAGAGGTTGCCTTCGATTCTAATGCCCAGCGCCTGCTCAACCTCGGGCCTGAGCTCATGGGGAACCAGGTGCAGCGGGTCCTCATGCATCGGGCAGCCGGCAATGGCATATACCGCTCCCTTATCGGTTCGGGAGAATTTCTCCAGCCCTCGCTTCAATAAGGTGACCAACGTGGATTTACCACCACTCACAGGACCCATCAGCAGCAGAATCCGCTTGCGTACATCCAGCCGCCGGGCCGCCGAGTGAAAGTATTCCTCGACCAGCTTCTCAATAGCGCGATCCAATCCAAAGATCTCTTGCTCAAAAAATTTATACCTCTTTCGGCCATTCACTTCCTCTACACCGAAAGATTCAATCATTTCATAGACCCTGGCATGGGCGGTCATCGCGGGCGTTGGATCTTTGGCAAGCATTTCAATATATTGTTTGAATGTGCCGCTCCACGATAAGGAGTCGCTTTCCGCCCGGTAAGCTGCTATACGATCAAAAATGTCCATGTAAGGTACCTCCTCTACTCCCGCATAGGGGGTTCTCCTGCGTCCCCGACAACCTTCCATTCACGCTGATACCGATGGAGCTTCCACGATAAAAAGTGTATTACATACCTATGCGGCTTTTGGGGAGAAGTTGACCTTTTTCCCGATGAAAATATTCGTATGGAAAAAGTAGGAATTCCCGTTTATGCTATAATCTAATCGGATTATCGGAACAAAAAGGAGATTATGATGGCGGTACAACATGAAACGGAATTGTACGCTCCGTTAAAGGCTTTTTTTGAGGAGCGGGGATATAGTATCAAGAGCGAGGTGCGACATTGCGATCTGGTTGGTTTGAAGCCGGGCAGCGATCAGCCACTAATTGTGGAGATGAAGAAGACCTTCAATCTCCCACTGTTGCTGCAAGGTCTGGAACGCCAGCGTTCCAGTGCAGAGGTATATCTGGCTGTGGAGCGCAACCGGACCAAGAAGGGCGCCCACAACCAGCGCTGGAGCGAAATTACACTGCTCTGTCGGCGGCTGGGTCTGGGGCTGATCACCGTCACCCGCTACAAAACCAAGCCGGCCTTTGTGGAGATTTTGTGCTCCCCCGGCAACGAAGCTTTATACACTCCGGGACCGAAAGTCGTCAAACGGCGGGCGGAACGGCTGGTACATGAATTTAATGAACGCAGCGGTGACTATAATGTCGGTGGAAGTCACGCCACCAAGCTCGTCACCGCCTATCGCGAGAAGGCGCTACGCGTCGCATTGGCACTGCAAGAGGGTGGAGAAATGGCCCCGAGGCAAGTGCGCGAACGCAGCGGCGTTGGCACCGCTCCGGCCATCTTGCAGCGCGATTACTACGGCTGGTTCCACCGCAGCGGATACGGTCGTTATGTGCTGACTCCCGCTGGTGCAGACAGCCTGCGGGAATACGCTCATGTCGTAGATGCCTGGCGGCGTGAAATCGCCGTAACATCCCTGGATGTGGTGCCTGACGTAGCAGCGCTGGAGGGGAAAATGGCGGCAAAGGCAGATAAGTAACGTTTGCAAGCAAGAGCAGAGAAATGAATAAGGCATCGATGCTTGAGGCCGTGACCCGAAGGACACGTGAAATAGTGTGAATGCGGCTAGGCGGCTAGGCGGCTAGTCTGTGCCGCGCGCCGTGAACTCCGCGAGGGCGGCGGCGATGCGCGCCAGCCCTTCGCGAAGTATCGCCGGCTCGTGCGCGGCGATGTTCAGCCGGATGAAGCGCTCATCCGGCTCGTTCACGTAGCACAGCGTCCCCGGCAGGAACGCTGTGCCTTCCAGCAGCGAAGCACGCAGCAGCGCTTCGCTGGTGATCCCGGCGGGCAGGCGCAGCCACAGGAATAGCCCGCCGCCAGGATCTTCCACGCAGGCGCCGCGCCATGCTGGCGCCTGCAGCAGCGCAAGCGCCTGCGCGCGCCGCGCGGCGTATGCCGCCGCTGCCGCGGCCAAGGCGGCGCGGCCGTGCCCCGGCGGCTGCGCCAGCCAAGCGTGCAGCCGCCGCCCGCGCGCGGCAAGCTCCGCGGCGCGGGCGCTTGCGCTGCCCGGTGCTGGAACGCGGCGCAGCCGTTCCAGCACCTCCGCTTCGCTGCGCAGCCAGGCCAAGGGCCATGGCAGCCCCAGCGTGCGGTCCCAAGAGCCGATGCCGATCACCACGGCATCGGACAAGCCCTCCTGCTGCCGCAGCCGGTACAGCGAGGGCACCGCCCGCCCAGCCTCGCTAGGCTCGGTCGTCTGGCCCGGCCCCCGCTTCTGGCAGGCTCTCGCCCCCCCCACACTTCCTTCGCCGCTGTCCTCTGCGAAGAGCACAGCCCCTACCGTGTCATCCTCTACCACCGGCAGGCCAAGCTGCCCGCTTAGCTGAAGCAGCTCCAGCCTGCGCTCCCGGCTCCACACCCGCCCGGACGGGTTGGAATAGTGCGGCGTGATGTAGATCAGGTCCGGCATTTGCCCGGCCCTCCCGCACTTGCTCCGCAATTCGTCCGGCAACATACCGTCCCGGTCACAGGCCACCGGGACAGCATGAAGGCCGCGCTGCCTGATCAACTCCAGCGCCTCCGGGCTGGCTGGCGTCTCTACCAGCACCGTCCCTCCGTCCGGCACCATCGCCTTCAACACCAGACTCAGGGCCTCATCTGCGTGATCGGCCAGCAGCAATTGCTCGGGAGAGGTCCCCCCTCCCTCCGCTTGACTGTAAGCCCCGGCCAACCAGTTCAGCCAAGCTTCTTCCTCCGCTACCTCCTCTCCCGCAGACTTTAGTATTTTGGCTGTAACCCCGCCACCTCCGTCCCCCTGCGACCCCGCCAGAGAAATTAATGTCCCCTTTCGGAATTTCCCTTCAAGCTCCTGCGCAAAGTAATGCGGCAACGATTGCTTGAGCAGCTTTAGGCCCGGGTCCATCTTCATCGCCCTCCCTTTATCTTTACTTGGTTACGCCGATTGTACCCCGGGACAAATTCCCCCGACAACTACGCCCCTATTATTCATTTTGCATCTAGCAAGCAAATTTTAGCGAAAGCTGTCCTTTTTGCGAAGACTATGTCGCCATGATAGAATGGGAACTGCAAATAAACGTTTTGAGGTGATTTACCATGTCTAACTCTACGGAGCCTGCACCAGCTAATGAAATGAAGCGCAGCAGGAAATCGCAAAGGCCATCCGTAGCCATCATTATTATCATCTGGGTGCTCTTGATTGGCGCGGGGGCAACCGCAGCCTATTACTATAGCAATCATCTGAAACAATCGATGATAGACCAACTGGATGCCAAATGGCAAAACGAAACGGCCTTAATGAAAGAGGACTATACCTCCCAGCTCGCAGCTTTATCCGAAGAAGTGAAGCTCTTGCAGGGCAAGGTGGACACATTTAACGAATTGCTGGAATTCACGAAGGATAACAGCACGGAAAAAACGGACAACAGCAACAAGTTATATTCCCAGCTTAGCGAGGTCAAACAGCAGCTCGCCAAGCTACAGAAGCAGATGGAATTATTAAAATGATTACGCCTGTCAAGCAAGTCAACCGTTTCTTCCTGCTGGCTACCGGCCCCCTCATCGGACTGCTGATTGCTTTATTTATTGGAGGCGCCGCTATCGAATGGAACAATAGCCTGAACAAGTTGGCCCACGAAGCTGACATCTTTGAGACCACTGCCACAGTCTCGGCTGGACTGGACCAGGCAGAGGCCAACGCCAAAACGACCATTTCCTCCATTCGTGAAACAGCCGAATTGTATCATAAGACAACGATGACGATGAGTTCCATTGTGACTACGGCCAGAACCGCCGCCGGGAAGCCGGAAACGATCTATAACCGCCGGATTACGTCCAAGCTGGGAACGCCTTACCAGACGATCCAAAGCGACCGTATCCGAATTGAGTTATTTAAAGTTAACCCTGGCACCTACCGGGGTTATGCCATGAAGATTAAGCTCAAATCTCCGGATGCCATGAAGATGACGCTGGGCAAGGATAAGTTTGGCGGGTCCGAGACGACCAAGCAAGCCGTGGAGCGCTATAAGGCTGTGGCCGGAATTAATGCCGGGGGCTTTGCCGATTCCCGGGGAGTACGTTATCCATTAAGCACTACCATGCTGAATGGAAAATACCTGAACGGCTTTGAAGCCTCGTTCAAGGACCTGTTTTTTGTCGGCTTGAACAAATCCGGACAATTAATCGGTGGTAAATACCAGAAGCAGGAGGACCTGGATCGCGAGCAACCTTTATTTGGCGCCTCCTTCGTGCCGGTCCTGCTGCAAAACGGGAAGAAAACCACGATTCCACCGAAATGGCAAACCTCGCCCTTGCGCGCACCGCGTACAGTGATCGGCAACTATAAGGATGACCAACTGGTGGTGCTCATCATTGATGGACGGGATGAAAGTGGCAGTTCCGGCGCTACCCTGACCGAGCTTCAGGAGAAGCTTTGGAAGATGGGTGTGCAGGATGCCTACAATCTGGATGGAGGAGGTTCGTCCTCTCTGGTCGTTAATGGCAAGGTGGTCAACAAGCCCTCGGATGGTGCTCTTCGCCCGGTGCCTACCCACTTTCTCTTCTTCAAATAGCTCCTTCTTAATTTTGTCTATGAAATAAGTCATATTGTGATTTATTTTTAGAGGGTTGCCGGGTATAATAAGATAGAGGCATATAACGTGGAGGTGTTCGGTTTTGTCATTCTCTATAACGTTCTGGATCATTGCCCTTGTTCTGGCTATGATGATATGCGGTATTTTAACATCCTCGTACAACGACGATAAAACCAAAGGCCTGTAACCTAAATAAGCTTCCCCTAGGGGAAGCTTATTTAGTGTGGTACACTCATACGCCTTTAATCCTATTTAACGCCGCCCTGAATCTTCCGCAGACGACGAGTCTGGATCAGCATGTTCGCCTGCCTTTACTTACTAAGACAATTGATTCATTTCAACCAGGCATTGACTACAAATGGAACGGTCTTTAAAATCGCTGACATTCTCCATTGAACCGCAGAACACGCATTTTGGCCGGTATCTCTCCAAAATGATGTGGTCTCCCTGCACTAAAATTTCCACAGGGTCGCCTTCGTTCATTTGATATCTCTTTCGCAGCGACTTTGGTAACACAATACGTCCCAGTTGATCCACTTTTCGGACCACACCAGCAGGTTTCATAAAATGGCACACCTCTCCTGAAAAGAATAGTTATGTAGAAAAATAGAACCAAATACCTAATCTATTATATTTCGCTATTATTTTCAGGATTCCTGCTACATTTCGACGTTTTTAAAATGATTTTGACGAAATTCCTCGAATTTTTATAACATTCCCGGAAAATCAAGCTGCCGAAGGGCCTCGTAAACAATAATTGCCGCAGAATTCGACAAATTTAAGGAACGTACCTTGTCCGTCATAGGCATTCGCATGATCGTTTCCGGATGGGCCTCCAAAATTTCCGGTGCCAGCCCTTTCGTTTCTTTACCAAAGACAAAGAAATCCCCGTCCTGATAGGTGAAATCCGTATAGCGTTTCGTTGCCTTCGTTGTCCCGAAGAAGAACCGCCCTTCCGGATATTGCTCCTTCACTTCCTGGAAGGAATCATGATATTCGATATGCACCGCATACCAGTAATCCAACCCGGCACGCTTGAGCGTAGCATCATCTGTCCGAAAGCCGAGTGGACGTACCAAATGCAAATGAATGCCGGTAGCCGCGCAGGTTCTTGCGATATTGCCTGTATTTGCCGGAATTTCCGGCTCCACCAATACAATGTGTAAAGCCATGATGATCGAACTCCCCATCTTGAATCTATAATTGTTGTTGCCTGAACCCTACGTGTCCCATTATAGCAAATTAGCAGCCAACAGGAAAAAGGGGCCCAGGCAAAACAAACTCCACCACCGCGTTACTTCACGATGATGGAGTCTGCTACATTTATTTTGCAATTAACCGTGCGTTTTTTGGAATTGCGTCATAAAGTCAACCAGCGCTTTGACGGCTACGTAAGGAACAGCATTATATATAGAAGCTCTAAGGCCGCCAACACTACGATGGCCTTTAAGTCCTATAAATCCTTCTTTTTCGGATTCCTTAATGAACAGCTTCTCCAGCTCTTCGGAAGCGAGACGGAAGGTAACATTCATGATCGAGCGACTATCCGGCTCAGTACAGCCACGGAAGAACCCGTTACTTTCATCAATGAAGCGGTACAGCAGGTCAGCCTTCTCCCGGTTCTTCTGTTCAACCCCGGCAAGAGCACCCTGCTCTTCAATCCATTTGAGCACTTCGTTAACAATATAAATGGAGAAGGATGGCGGCGTATTATATAGCGAGTTGTTTTCAGCGTGCGTATCATACCGGAACATCGTTGGCAGATGCTTCGGAGAATTTTGCAGCAATTCCTCACGGGCAATCACTACGGTTACGCCGGACGGGCCGAGATTCTTCTGCGCTCCCGCGTACACCATGCCGAACTGCGTCAGATCAAACGGACGACACAGAATATCACTCGACATGTCAGCAATCAACGGAACACTTCCGGTATCCGGGAATTCGCGGAACTGAGTTCCCTCAATCGTCTCGTTGGAAGTCAAATGCAGATAAGCCGTATGATCTGGAAGGCTCAGGCCACTTAAGTCAGGCATACGCATATACTTGTCCTCTTCGGAAGAGCCCGCAATAAATGTATCACCGATGAGCTTTGCTTCTTTAATCGCTTTATTGGCCCAACTGCCTGATTTCACGTACCCCGCTGTTTTCCCTTCAGTCAGCAAGTTCATCGGCAGCATGGCAAATTGAGTGGATGCCCCGCCTTGCAAGAATAACACCTTGTAGCCGGACGGATTGCCCAGCAGCTTCAGCAATCGGCTGGACGCTTCATTATGAACTGCCTCATAAACGGCCCCCCGGTGCGACATCTCCATAATTGACATGCCTGTTCCGTGAAAATCGACAAACTCTGCTTGCGCCCGCTCCAGTACCTCCAGCGGCAACGCAGCCGGGCCAGCATTAAAGTTAAAAGCTCTGTTACTCATTTCTCCCCATCCCTTCGGTCACATTTCATGTATGGTTTCGATATAGTTATCGATTATCATAGCAACTAATCCTTATCCCATCAAGCAGTTATTTCGCAAAAAGGCCATCCGTTTACAGAAATGACACATTAACGCTTTATTTAAATGAAGATAGTTAAAATAAACCCGCCAAACGGCCTATAGACCGCGGCAGGTTTATCCTTTTTTCAAACTTATTCGACTATTATCCCTTGACCGCTCCTTCGGCAATCCCGGCAAAAATATATTTTTGCAGCAGCAGATATATGACGATTGTCGGAATCAATACTATGACAATGGCAGCCGATAGTTGACCAAAATCCGAGGACCGCTGACCCACGAAGGTCATTAGTGCCGTAGACAGCGTGTGCAACTCCTTGGACGGCATATAAAGATAAGGAATATACATGTCGTTCATGATGTCCACGGCTTTGATAATCGCCAGCGTAGCCGAGGCGGGCAGCAGCAACGGGAAGATGATCTTCCGGTAGATGGTTAAGTAAGATGCGCCGTCGATCATTGCACTCTCATCCAGTTGGCTGGAGATCTTCTCAATGAATTGCAGGAAGATGAAGATTTGCAGCAAATCCGTTCCCGCGTAGATTAACAATGGGGCAAATATCGTATCATACAGCCCCAGCGATTTAATGATCTGAAAGCGGGATACCTCTGTAGTATAGAAGGGAATAACCATCGCCACCATGAACATAGCCATAATTAGCTTCTTTACCCTGAAGTCAAAGCGATTCAGAATGTAAGAGGTCATCGAGCCGAGCACCGTGTTCAGAATGACGCTGACCACAACCAGAACGGCCGTATTTCGAAATCCCACCAGCATGTTCCCCGTTTTGAAAGCGGTAATCAGGTTGCCGAACTGCCATGATTCCGGCAAAGCAAGCGGCGAGGATTTCATCAATTCCGGGCCAGTTTTGAACGCTGTGAATACGCTGATCAGTACCGGGAACAGAACGATGGCACTGATTAGAATAAAGAACAGATAAACCGGGACGCGAGACGACATCCGTCTAATCATTTATTCGTCCCCCTTCCCGCCAAGCAGCCTACTCTGTATCATGCTGAACGCAATAATCATAAGCATCAACATGACAGCCAGTGAAGAGGCTAGACCATAATTGTTGTATTTGAATGCCGCTTGAATGGTATACACCGTGAACGTGCTACTTGAAGTTCCCGGCCCGCCCTGGGTCATGAGGAATGGTATATCAAATACTTGCAGAGCCCCTCTGACATTCAGGAAGAGCACGATCTCAATAACTCTGCGGATACCCGGGACGGTAATGAATCTGAATTTGTGCCAGCCGTTAGCACCGTCAATCGTAGCTGCCTCATACAGGTCTTGGGGTACTGACTGTAAGCCCGCGAGGAACAAGATGACGTGAAAGCCGCTGAAACGCCAAAGGGATACCGCTACCAGTGAATAATTGACCACGTTCGGATCACTAAGCCAGCTTTGGATCAGGCCTTCCAGACCCGCCGCTCCCAAGAGCGCATTCAGCGGACCATTGATCGGATTATATAGATAGCTGAAAATATAAGCCACAGCCACTCCATTCAAGATGTAAGGCATGAACACGATGGAACGGAAGAAGCGGCTTGCGCGAATCTTTTGATTAAGCAAAACAGCAACCATAATTTCAATAGGAATGAAGACCAAATGCATGATGAAATACAATAAGTTGTTGCTAAGCGCATCCCAGACCCCTTCTGTCCGAAATGCCATTGCATAATTTTTTAGCCCTACATAGCTGAACGATTCCGAGATGCCGTTCCAGTCCGTCAAACTGAACTGAAACAGCTTCAAGGTAGGATACAGCAGAAATAACATCAACAAGCCCACCGGTATAAACAAAAATCCGAAGATCACCAGTTTCTTTTGCAGATTATAGTTCATCTCTTCCACTTCCTTTTATATCAGGCGGCCCGATATATCCTATTTATTCTTTCTGGCTTCCGTCCACTTCGCATTCAAATCCTTAACGATATCATCTACCGACTTGCCCGCCATCATCTCTTGCCCCAATGCCTTCACGTCAAGTTGAATCGCATTGGACAATTCCGTGTAGGTTGTATCACCCGGAATATAAATGAAGTTCTCAGGCTGATGCTCCCCATAGAAGGACTTGAGGAATGGTACCTCCGATTCAACTCCCTCAAAGGCACTATCCAGTTGAGCCGCATTGAGATACTCCTTATAGACCTCTGGAGAATAGAACCACTCCATGAATGCCTTCGCTTCCTCAGGATGCTTCGATGTGCTGCTAATACCGTAAAAATGGTCGGTGAACATCATTAACTTGAGCGGGGTATCCTCATTAGGTCGGTACGGCATCGGGAAAGCCGCCAAATCATCCAGATTGCCAGCCTTGCCTTGATAAGTGGGCACGAACCACAGGCCCGAGGCCATAATGGCTGCCTGCTTGGAAATAAACAGATCATTCGCTTGGTCAGCCCCAATGCCCAGCGGGTCTGGGCCCATAACACCGGCATTATACATTTCAGCAATTTGCTGATAGGCCTGATAGAATGGGGTGCCTTCTCCAAACGGCGTATCTTCTTTGGCCAAGTCACTCAAATAGTTCTCATTGTCTGACAAGATATGTGGCAGAAATTCATTGAAAGGATAGTCTGGCCAGGCGTCCTTACCGCCCATGGCGTACGGGATGTACGTGCCATCTTTCTTGATAGCCGTCAACACTTCCATGAATTGAGGCCAGGTCGTAGGCACCTCCAGGTTCAATTCCTCAAAGATGCTCGGATGATAATACACTAGTTCAGGGAAAGACACCGAAGGAATCGCCAGCACTTTCCCGTCAATAGCATAGGTCTTGGCGTATTTATTGGTAGTTACAACTCCTACATCATCCAGCGGAATAAGCTGTTCCTTGAAGTCGGCCAGCCAGTTCGGCTTCAGTTCCATAACATCGGGGAGTGCCCCGCCGCCGGCCCGAACCTTGATCGCCTGCAAATAATCGCTATCGCTCTTGAACGATTCAACCTCCACGCTGACATCGGGATTGACACTGCTATATTCCTTGACCTTCTCAGTGACAAAGGTAATAAAATCATTATTGGAGTCCCACATGGCCATCTTCAAAGTGACCTTCTCCCCACTGCCCTTGGTCTCCTTGCCTTCCTGTCCTCCATTTTGTGCTGCTGGTGTATTCCCACCGGAGCAGCCGGCAATGACCGTAACCAGCAACATGCAGGTAAGCAGCCAGCCTGCCCATTTCCCTCTGTTCATCGTTTGACCTCCCTTATATACTCGCAATATGAATCCGTTTACAAATTCATTATATTTTCTTTGATTACGCTTTCAATTATCTCTGCTTATTCTTTTCTTCTCTCTTTTTATCCTTTTAAATGTTCACGGTATTCCAAGGGCGTCTTCCCCGTAATTCTCTTGAACACCTTGGTAAAATGTCCGGGGTTAGGATAACCTACCCGCTCCCCGATCTCATATAGCTTCATCCCGCTTTGCAGCATCACTATAGCGTTCTCTATACGACGCCGTGCTACGTATTCCACGAAGGTCTCACCCATTTCCTTGGCAAATACCTTGCTGAGATAGCTTTCACTGATGCCTGCCATCTCACTGGCAAGGGTCAGGGAGATCGGCTCGTGATAATGTTCGTCAATCCAATCCTTAACCTTGGCCGCGATCCTTGGCGTCATTTCTGTCACCAGGGATAACGGATGTACCATCTCGGCAGTCTGTCGGACCAGGTGCATGATGTAATTCTCTACCTCCGGCAGGAAATTCAACTGCTTTAACTGCGCCGCCGGGGATGGGCTTCCTGCTCCCAGATCGTTCCAATCTAGACCCCGAGCGCGCAGCAACGACCCAAGCTCCCATAGCAGAGCAAGATAAGGCTGAAGAAGCACCTCAACCGAAGCATGTCCCGACTGTTCCAGACGGACCATCCCCTCCTGAAGTTCCCTCTCCCATTCTCCACTGCCTAGCTCAAGGCTGCGAATCAATCCGGAGATATTCCACACCGGTGCGCGTTGCTCTTTCCCCATCAGCACAGGCAAGGCTTCCGAAAAGAATACTTCTCCCCCACCTCGGAAATAACGAAGCTGTGCAAGCAAATGCGCCTCCTTGTAGCGAGATTGCCAGACCTGCCAATGCGAGCAAGGCTCGGTCAGGCCAATGGACCCGCTGACGCCGACATATTGCTGCAAATGTGAAAATGTCTTATAGAACATCTCCGTCAGTCTCGTTCGGTAATGCTGTCCTTCCCCATGCTCGTCCCCCCACAGAAGTATGGCAAATTCGCCGGGAGAGAGCGGAACGATAAGCAATTGATGGCCGTAGCCTTCAATGACCTGCCGAACAGTATGCATGACAAAGCGGTCCTGCTGCTCCTGATCCTCTCCTTGCTTGGCCCGGTGAGAGGGGTCCAGCAGCAAGCAAGCGATGCATTGACGGTCACGTCCCCCCGCTTCGCTCCACCACTTAAGGAAAACAGCTTGCTCCGTGTTCTCTTCGTATTCCCCGCTAGCTTCCTCCCGGGCAAGTCCCACTACAGGAAACCCGCTTCCGTTCCCTTGGACGGCATTCATCAGCCAGGTAGCCTTCAACTTCTGCTCCTGGGAGCGCGTCTCTTCATCTCTTCGTTCCCACGCATTCATTCGCTGGCGAATGATCTCCACTGCCTTGCTGATGACCGGAGCTGCCTTGGCCTCCTCCAGATCATTCTTGATCATATAATCGGATGCCCCGTACAGGAAGGCCTCCCTGACATACTCATAGTCCGAATAGGCGCTAAGCACGATAATGACCAACTGCTCCATAAGACCGCGAGTATGGAGCTCTCGAATCAGCTCAATGCCATTCATATGAGGCATCTGCATGTCCACCAGCAGTAAGTCAATGCCGCCTTCCTCTACTCTCTTTAGAGCTTCACGGCCATGGGCGGCTTCACCTGCAATTTCACAGCCAAACCGATCCCACGGAATCAACTCACGCATGGCAATGCGTACGATAGGTTCGTCGTCAACCAGTAATACTCGAATCATCCTTCTTCCTCCTCCGGATTTTCCTTGAGCCAAGGTAACAGTAGCTCTACACGGGTTCCCTCGCCGTGTACACTAGTAATCTGAAGACCGTAGGATTCGCCATAGTTCAGACGAATGCGTTCATGTACATTTCGTAGTCCCAAGCCGCTAAAGCTCTCTTTGCTTGGCTGATGGGAAGATAACAATGAGGGCAGCTTATCAGGGGCTATCCCCATGCCATCGTCCTCGATGACGAAGCAGCAGTCATCCCCCCGCAGCTCACCCCATATATAGATGTTGCCACGCGTCTCCTTCTCGTGTAAGCCGTGCAGAATGGCATTTTCCATAATAGGTTGTAGCAGAAGCTTTAGAATATAGGCATCGTCCAGAGCAGGATCGATATCATAATGCACATCAAACAGGTCACCATAACGTGTCTTCATAATTTGCAGATATTCACCTAGCAAGCCTATTTCCTGGCCTACCGTTGAATACATTCCGCCTTTGTTCAGCGTGGAAGATAACAGTCGGGTTAACGCATCCGTCATCTTGACGATATGATCCGCCTTGGATATAGCCCCCATCAGCTTGATGGTGTTAAGAGTATTCAATAGGAAATGCGGGTTAATCTGCGATTGCAGCGCCCGGATTTCCAGCAGACGCTTCTGCGTTTCCTGATCTTTAATCTCTCCGATTAGCCGTTCCATGTTCGTATTCATCTCGTTAAAGGCTGTCCCCAATGCGTAAATTTCCAACGGGCCAGAAGGAGCTAATCTTGTCTTGAGATTACCGGTTTTGGTCTGGGACATTCCTCGGAATAAGGATAGGATCGGGTTGACGATGCTATGAGCCAGGCCGTAGGATACCAGCAGGAACACAATAAGACCCCCAACAGAAAAAATAATCATGCTCAGAAACACGGTTCTGACCTGATCGACCAGTTGTCCGTAAGGCACAACCTTGATATATTTCCAGCCCAGATCGGACGTGGTATAGATGATAAAGGATTGATTACCGTCAATGTTCTTGACATAGCTACCATGCTCGCGCTCCAAGGCCTCCCCCAAATAGAGTCGCCCGCTGATCCCTTGCTGCATGGCGGTTACATCATTGGCAGCAATGACATCACCACCGGAGCCAAGCACGTAGATATCCCCGCTATCCCCGCTGCTGGCATCGAGCCGTTCCAGAAAGTCAGAAGACCGGAAAACGAAATATATCATTTCCACGTTATAGAACAATGTGCTGTATTTAGGCGACACCGCAGCCGTAAAATAACCATCCCCCTGACCCAGACTGACTGCGCTCTCTTGCACACCGAACAGGCTTACCCGATTCTTCTGCTGCTCTGCTTCGCGATACCAGTCCATGACTTGCAGGTGAGAAAGATCGAGGTCCATATTTCTTTTATAAGCATAGGAGCCTTGATTTTTGAAGAAGAACAACACACTGACCACATCGGACGTATAGTGAAAATAATTATTCAACTGCTTGTCCAGCGATTTACGCAGCTCAAATTGACTCGCTTGGCCTTCGTTCTTATGGATCGCCGCAGAGGTCGAGATAATCTGATCATCGTTGGCGATGGCTGATACGGTATTAATCATCATTCTGGCCTTGGCGTCGAAGCTGTCCGCTTGCTGCTCAAGGGTTTGCAGGGCCTGGTTGGTCAAATTGCCCAGCATGATAGAGTTCAGGGAGCGTACCGCAAATAAAGTCACCAACAAAATCGGAATAGTAATCATCAGGAAAAAAGAAGTATTCAAAATCCGCGAAATACTCCACCTGTTTTTCTCAATATACGAAACTATAAATCTCATGCGCTGACCCCCGTATTTGAATCTATGTTCACTTGAAGTCTACGGACATTTGAAATCGCTTGCAATGTTTATTTAAAAAAAAGAAATGCCGTAACAGCCATGATATGGCTGCCCGGCATCTTCGTACACTAAGCAGGATGAAACTACAACGTTTTACGTAGATTAATAGATTTCCCCACCCAACTTCTCCACGCCATCGAAGATTTGATCTCCGTAACCCCAGAATTGGTTGAAATCAATAATAAAAATCTTCTTGTTCTTGATGGCCGACATGCTTTGTAATGCAGGGTTGTCATAAAGGTGATTTACCATCTCCTCTGTATCAGGGCCACCGCTGTAATAGGAGATGAGCAAGATATCCGGATTCGTGGAAATAAGCTGCTCCACACCAACCTCCCCCTCAGCCTCGCCAAAGCTGTTTTCCAGGTTCAAGAGACGAAGGGCATCCGCCTGGAAGGTATCGTTAGCGCCGCTATACACAGCTACAGCCCCCTTCTCGCTGCTGGAAATATAGGCGAAGCTAACCGGCTTGTCCGCAGCAGGAGCGATGGACTTTATCGTATCCACCCGCTTCCGCAAATCCTCAGCATACTTCGTAGCTCGCTCCTGAATATCAAAGATTTGTCCGATTTGCTCGATATCCTTGAATAAAGATTCCAAATCAGCCCCCTTAACGGAGGTATTCTGCACAAACGTCTTAATGCTGAGTTCATTTAAAGCATCAACCGTGCCTACTCCCCAATCCGCATCAGCAAACAAATCGCCACGGCCCAAGACCAGATCCGGGTTAGCCCCCAAGACTAACTCCTTGCCAACATAGTCCTTGGACAAGACAGGGATTTTAGCAAATTCATCGGCGATATCAGGCGCCACTTCACCGTAGAGTGCCGCTACACCCACCATCTTTTCCGTCAAGCCAAGCCGGATAAGAAGTTCCGCTGCGGGCTGCGTATTGGCCACCACCTTCTCCGGTGACTTCTCGAAGCGCTGCTCCCTCGCTGTCCATGTTCCTCCTTCGCCTGACAGGGCATGATTAACAATCGTAAGCGGATAGCTGGTTGAACTTACTCCTTCCTCACCGCCGGAGCTTGCGCTGTTGCTCCCTGCATTCTCCTGGCCTGCCAAGCTTTCTTCCGGGGAGGCTCCCGAACTGCACCCGGCAACAATCGCTAGGAATAACATCCATATAACCCCAATTGAAACTTTTCTTCTCAGTAAAACCTGCATTAATACGAACCTCCAATTCAACAAAAGTATATATGATAATGATTATCATTATCATATATACTTTAAATTCATGCCATTGTAAAGAGGGAATCACCCCTTCGCCATCAACTTATAAATCTATGATCATTAAAAAATGGCGACACGAGTTCCCTCGCGTCGCCATTCTTCTGATTCAAATCACCTTCATGAACTCATAGATTCGCGTCCAGCTTTGCCGCTCTCCAGGAGCCAGCTTCACCTCAACGAACATCTCCGGAGCCACCACATGACCATGTCCCCAGACCGCGGCCTCGGATAGCGGAAGCCTGCTCAGTTCACGTACCGTAGCTCCACTTGGCCGATGGGAAAGCTCCCACAGCCAGGACTGTTCACGCCCATCCTGTGGCTGTAGACAGAAATAGAAGTCCTCCGTCGGCTCACGATCCCAGGACACTTCATTTCCTGTAAAGCGCACGCCTTCCAGCGTTGCCGGATCATCGCTCCAGGGCTGAATAGGCTCAGGGAAGCGCAGCACATATTCCGGACCGACCTTATGACCGTCTATACCAAGAAAATTATGTGAGTATTCGTCGGTCTCAAGCGTCTTCGTCCCCGTGTTCTCTATTACATATTCCACGGTAAGTCGGCCCTCGCTAATTTCAATATGCTTCTCCATATAGGCAGCATACCCCTGGTACTCAAGCGGCAAGGTAATAAAGCTGATCCGCTTTGGCCCATGCTGTTCAACTCGGGTAGTAAAGCGCTGGCAGGCGTAGTCTCTATAAAACAAGTAACCTGTGTCGTCGGGGCGTGTAAGAAGTCCTACCCCAAGCTTCGGGAAAGCTTCCCCAGCCTTGGCTTCTTCGTACCCGATCGCCTTGCGAATTCCGAATTCACTACATAGGCCGATCCCGCCGGTTCCGCCTTCGGGGGTTAAGCTCTCCTTCACACAGAAATGATGTCCTCCTTCAGCCAGCGTAACCCCGGTAATAATACCCGATGCATCAAAGCGGACTCCCGAGTACACTTCACCCAAGCCTGCAATCTCAACCGTTAATACATCATTCTTTAGCAAATAAGCCATCTATCTTACCACCTTGTTATTCCTACACGCCAAGCGTGATTTCTATACGGTGAACAGCTTCGTCTGCTAATGCAGCAAGCTCGCTGCGCGGAATCACACAGCCTTGTCCCTGAGGTTTATAGGACAATGGCGCATTACCCAGGGCAACTCCCTTGAGCTCGTAATCTCCGTAATCCTTCCCCTGGGGATTGCGGAATACGATATGAAGCTTGCGTCCGGCAAAGCTCGTCACTACGGAGGCCTCTCCGTTAGTATCAAATTGTTCTCTTGCCAGCTTGGGCTCAATGCACAAATCGCCGTAATGACCCTTGACTCCGTAGACTTCCGTAAGCAGCGTAAGCAGCAGCCAACTCGCTGACCCCGTTAAATAAGTATACATGCCCCGGCCCCGTTCGTTAATATATTCCGGAACCCCTGGGTACATCCGGCTATTAGCGAAGTCCGTAGACAGACGATACACGGAATCCAGCACTTCCTTGCCAGCCTTGACGAATCCCCGTTTGTACAAGGCATTGGCATACATCACGGTCATATGGCTGAACATGGCACCGTTCTCCTTATGTCCAAAGGCAAAGCCAAAGGCGCGGCCCAAATTCTGCTGAATCTCTCCAAAGCGGGAATTCAGCCGATAACCAATCCGCTCATCCTTGAGATACTGGTCTACCGCGGCCGTAATGTGCCCCACCTGCTCGTCCGTTGCTACCTGACCCATAATCGGAAATACCTGTCCGGTTAACGTCATTCGTACGCCTTGCGGGTGATCCCCTTCCACCCGCTCGCCATCGTTATTGTAGTAACCGTTGAACCACTCAAGCCCAGCCTCGCTTCGAACCCATTCTTGTGTACGTAAGTGGTTGACCATCCAGTTCGCCTTCCGCTCCAAATCCTCAGCGACCTTAGCCACCTGCAATTTCAGCTTGCGCCCACTTACCAATGGAGTCACAGAATCATAATAACGGTCCAGCCGTGCCTGCTTGGCCTGAATACTATCATAGGATACCGGCTCATTCAGACTGTCCAGCAAGATCCCCATTTCCTCGGCAACCTCAATCTCCCCAATTCCGGTTGCCTGCTGTAAATGTGTCAAGAGTTTGGCCAAGTCCGCCAGGTTGCTTGCATAAAAAGCCGTAAAGGCCACGCTCTCTCCCTTAACGGGAGCCAAATCAAGGCCATCGTTCCAATCGGCCCCTTCCAGCTTAATATTTCCATGCTCCCCGACATTAAAGAATGGCACCACATTTTGTAGCAATATATGCTCCAGGATTGTCCCTTCATACACTTCCCCGTTAGCCGCAAGCAGCTTGTTGCCTTGCTCTGACGACCAGCTTTCATCCCGTTCCCGGCTGCGCTTGACGAACACATCACGGAAATAAGTCTGAGGCTGTAGCAAAAATTCGGTATCCCCACTTTGATGAATATACAGCAGGGTTGTCAGCAGCGGCCATGCCCCATGGTCCATCCAGACGCGGGGGATATTGTTCCGATCGGCGATAAATTCGCCTGGCTTACTACCGATGATCGTTGCATTGGTACCGTCAATTCGAACACCGGCATAGTTGTTGTGCAGCAGGAAGCCCACCTCGTCCGGCTCCATTACCATCAAGGCCAGACAATCCTGCCACAGATCACGCCATCCCCGGCCTCCACGGCCGTAATCATGGTACGGTAAGAAGGAGTTGCCATACAACCGACGCAATACCGGCTGCAAAGTAACCCATTTCATCCATAAATCTTGCTCCGTATCCCCGGAATGGAACGAGACTACCTCCAACTTCTCACGCCAATAGTTACGGCTTTGCTCCAGCAGTTCATCGAAGTGCTGCTCCGTCAAATACCGGGCTACAACCTGCTCTTGAGCAATCCGGTCATCGGCAATCAACATGGCTATAATGTACGAGGCCGTTTCGCCCGGCTGTAACTCTACATCCGCAAAGCGCAAAGCCCCAACTGCCTCGTATCCCTCCAAGGCAACATCAGAAGCAGCATTAGGTGGCAAGTTCGACACAACGGACTCCGGCCAATCCAATGCTCCACCTTCCCCTATGAAATCCTCAACGATAGGGAAGTAACCGATTGGCGCCGCGCCGCTGGCTTCCGCCCCCAGCACCCCGTAAGTTACTTTATTCACCCGGTGTCCTCGTTCGTCAAAGGATAAAGCCGGCTGCACCTCAATGCCGTAAGCCGAGGTATAGATCCGATGCAACAAGGAGGTAACATGTCGATGATCCCGGAGATCATCCGCTGAACGACCATAGAGCGGAATCGCTGCCGTTGGTGTCAGCCTTAGAGTCGTAGCTCCTGTGTTAGTCAACTGCACCTTCATCAATTCGACCTTATCATCCGTAACCGGAATGAAATTGACTGTCTCTGCCTTGATTCCAAGCTTCGCGTTCTCCCGCGTCACGCTATGCCATAAGAAGCCGGCTTTTAATTCGGTATGATCCTTATCCTCTGAAAATACATCTGCATTTTGTTTTGCCGAGTTGCCCCCTACAGACCAAGGGCCAAAGCCTTCGGCATAAACCCAAAAGTTCCGGGCTGCTTTGGAATTGTGCAAGTCTTCCACCGAGATAGGCTCCAGCAAAAACGTATTATGTCCGGTTGTAATCTCACCGTGCAGATTAGGGGCAACGGCTGACATCATCCCCGCTTCATTCACTAATGGGAAGTACAGATAGCTGGTAAGCTCGGGCTGCTCCAGCCTGAATTCCCCTTCCTTCCCCTCAAATTTCCAGCCCTGGTGCTTCATATTCATTTCTCCCTCTCACTCTTAATTAAATACAATCAGGATTTGACAGCTCCGGCTAATGCCCCGTCCACCAGATATTTCTGAATGAAGGTATACAGCACAATCAGCGGCGTAGCAACAATGGTAATTCCGCAGGCCAATAGCGGCCAGTTATTGCCATACTGCCCCTTGAACTCCTTTAATCCGAAAGTGATTGGATAATTGGCTTTGCTCGGCAAATACATGATAGGTCCAACAAAATCATTCCAGATTCCGATCGCCGTCAGAATAACTCCAGTCGCAATTACTGGCTTCATTAACGGGAGGATAATTTGGAACAGATAACGCAAATATCCCGACCCGTCCATTCCGGCAGCTTCATCCAGATCACGACTAATCGATTTGATGTAACCCACGAACATCATGAATACCACACCAGTACCACTTGTTTTCAAAATGATATAACCAAGCTTGGTATCGTAACCGAAGAATTCCATACTTTCCTTAAACGTCAGCATTAGCTTATACTGGGCAACCATCGGATTGGGCAGGAATTGGGATAGCAAGAAGAACAAATAGATGAAGCCACTCCATTTGACATACCCCCGCGCCACCGGGAACGCCCCCAGCACCGACACGATAATGGTAAGTACAGTAGCAACCCCGGTATAAATCACACTGTTCAGAAAATAGTTCGTAAAATTCCCTTCCGTCCAAGCGCTGATATAGTTGCTCCATTGCACCTCTTTCACGAGCCCGATCGGATTGATCAAATACTCCGGATAGGACTTGAGCGAGACATTAAGCACCAGAATAAGCGGCGCGACATACAGAACCAGTAAAACCGCAATGACAGCGTAAGATAAAATCAGAAAGGATCTGGAGTTTTTCATATTAATATTCCACCTCTCTCTTACGCATTTGCTTAACCGCAATGACTACGAAAGCAAGAATCATTAAGAACTGTATGACCGACAAGGCCGAAGGGAGACCCATCTCCAAGCTGCCGCGGAAGGTTTCCTTGTATACGTCGTAGGCCATGGTTCTGGTGTTAAAGCGACCATCCGTCGTTGCCAGAATGATATCGAAGGTCGACATCGCCCCAATAATGGAGAGCAGCATATTGACGGTAAAAGAAGGCGAAATCAGCGGAAAGGTAATATGGCGGAAGGATTGCCATTTGCTCGTCCCGTCAATATAACCCGCTTCATACAAATCCTTGGGTACCGTTTGCAAGCCAGCCAGAAAGATCAGCATAGAATAGCCCATATACATCCAGATTTGTACGAAAATGATATAGCCGAACGCATGGGTGAAGCTGGAGAAAAACATATCTTTATAGCCAAACAACCAGCCGTACAGCATGTTCACCGGACCGCTCAGCGGATCGAACATCATGCCCCAAATCAGGGCAACAACAGCGACACCCAGCACTACTGGAAGAAAAAACACAGCCCGGTAGAAGTAATCTCCCCGCAGCCTTTGGTTGATCAGTACAGCGACGAATAAAGCCACACCGTTCTGTACGATCGTTACGACAAGCATAAAGATCAATGTATTGGCAATGGAGCGCCACCGCTCTCCCGAATTTCCAGAGAAGAATAAATCATAATAATTGTCCAGACCTACAAAATGCACAGGACTCCCCGGTACGTTCTTGACGTCCGTGAAAGAATAAATAACCGTCAGCATGGACGGACCAAAATAAAAGATGACGTACAATGCTACAGGAATAAGCAATAGAAGAAAAGGAAGATAACGAGCAAAGCCTTTTCCAAATGGATACATGTCTCTCACCTCGCTGATCCAAATCAATAAATGATCGGGGCCCGTGAGTACCGGACCCCGATAACAGTATGGCCTGAATGTTTCTTTACTTATTTAGGAGCCGCAGCTTCCCATTCTTTTTGTTGTACATCAGCCAGTTCTTTTGCGGACTTGAACTCCCCGCCTGGAGCGAGATATTCGGTGTGCACGCCTTCAGCGGCAAGATGCTCCCCAACATTCTCACGGTTAATCATCATAATTTCATAAGCCAGTTCAAAATCTCCCAGGTACGGTGTCAACTCTTTATCAATAAATTCACTGTCCGTGGAGATATTGTCCTGGGTCGGAATAAATCCGGCTGCTTTTACAAATTTCGTATAGTTCTCAGGTTGTGAGAAGAATTCCAGCCATTTGAGTGCGCCCTCCTGATTCGGACCCTTCTCAGTCACATACCAGGTTACGTCGTATTTACCAACGAACGAAGCATTCTTCGCAGCGTCTTCTGTCGCTGGAAGCGGGAAGTACCCGAATTTCAAATCAGGATTTGCTGTTGCAATGGTAGGTGCATCCCAAGAGCCGTCAGCCAGCATGGCTACTTTGCCTGTAGCAAAGATAGCTGGGGCCGAAGCATAGTCGATACCCATAAATCCATCAATCATATAGTTGTCTTGCAGTGTTTTCATCTTATCCAATACTTCTACAGCCTCAGCGTCATTGTAAGCTGTCTCGCCTTTCCAAACGCCCTCGATCCACTTCTGCTGGTCGCCGCCACCCAGAATCTTGGCTTGCAAAGCAAACACTGGCAATTTCAGCGGCCACACGTCTTTACCAGCCACGCCGATCGGTGTAATGCCCTTCGCCTTCAAATCCTCACCAAGCTGAATCAGCTCACTCCAGGTTGTAGGCACGGAGAGTCCATTTTCCTCAAAAATTTCTTTATTGTAGAACAGACCAGACATCGCGACCTTTCCTGTAGGAACCGCATACACTTTACCGTTATATGTACCGGCCTTCTCAATGTCATTTGCATTCCAATTCTTAAGGAAATCTTGACCAGACAAATCAGCGATCAGACCGGAATCGATCCATTGCTGCCAATCCGGTACCTTAGCACCCGGCGTCCAATCTTGCGGAGACAAACGCATGCCTGATAGATCGGCCAGAATGTCTACATCATTAGCCGTGATTCTTGCTCTCTGAGCCTGCTTGTATTCATCATCCGGACCTGTAGTCGTATAGTCCACTTTATATTCGGGATATTTCTTCTCGAAGTCTGCGTTAATTTCTTCCATCGCTTTATTGATATTCTCTTGCTTCCAGTGAAGAATTTTAACGACCTTCTTGTCTCCGCTTGCCTTGCTGCCCCCGTCTCCTTCCGAGGCTGCGCTGCCGCCTTTATTGCCGCCCCCGCATGCCGCTAGGCTGAGTGTCAGTGCGCTGACCAAAACCAAGGCCCAAATCTTCTTCGTCATTTGCTTTTTACCCCCTACATAATTTAATGACATGACACCGCTCATCCCTTCAGCCTCCAGATTAATCTATCTAACGGATAGAGCTTCCGAAATTTTCGTAAAAAATGAAATAAACAATAATAGCATCTTCATTTTTACGAAAGCGGTTTCGTCAAACACATTATTACACCATCTTTTTAGTTTGTAAAGTTCTTTTTATACCCCCACTTAGCAAGCCAGTCCTGAAAAAATCCCTCTCGCCTTACGCTGCTTGGACGCAAGGCAATTTGAATCAAAATCATTGACGAATACCACCAGGATAGATACACTATTTACGAAAGTGTTTCGTAAATGATAAGCAACTTCTCTATTTTAAGAGATGCCTGTTATATGTTAAGGAGGCTATACCTTGTCGATGAATATTAAGAAAATCGCAGAGATGGCGGGTGTATCTGTATCCACCGTCTCCAAGATTATTAATAATTACAGTGATATTTCCGAAGGAACCCGAACGAAAGTCCTCGAAATTATGAAGCAAACAGGATATACACCTTCCAATTCAGCGAAAACTCTAGCTACCAAAAAGTCGAATTTAATTGGTGTTATTTTTGCCGGCAAGCTGAATGTAGATTTCATGCATCCTTTCTTTGTAGAGGTGCTTAACTCGTTCAAGAAGCAGATGGGCCTCTTGGGCTATGATTTGCTCTTCTTCTCGAATGAGAAATTCCGTTCCTCGGATGGGGATTATCTGGCCCGTTGCCTGCACTTTCAGGTAGATGGCTGCGTAATTATCACCGGGCAGGAGGTGGAGGAATCTATTCGCGAACTCGATCAGAGCGATATTCCCTGTATTGGCGTTGATATTCAATTAAGTGGGCAGATGTCTGGATACGTCATGTCCGACAATTATAAGATGTCTTTCAAAGTAGTCGAGCACTTTTACCTGCAGGGCCACCGTGATTTAGGATACATTGGAAGCACACTGGAGTCTGATATTTCAAATCTACGGGAACGAGGGTATACGGATGCCATCGAGAGCTTTGGACTGCCGCAAAATGATGCCTGGTTCGTGAATGGCACCAATTTCTTTGAGTCGAGTGGATACGAGGCCATGAAGCAGATGATTGAGGCCGGCCCCTTGCCAACAGCCATCTTTGCCGCCTCCGATCTGCTCGCCATAGGTGCCATGCGGGCTTTGAAGGAGCATCATCTGCAGATTCCCCAGGATGTGGCCATCATCGGCTGTGATGATATCGAAGCTTGTCAATATACACTGCCGCCGCTTACGACAATTCGTCAGAATAAAGAGAAGATTGGACGTTTGGCCGCCTCCCTGCTTTATGATTTGATCAATAACCAATCTGTGGCAAGCAATGTGGTGGTGGAGCCCGAGTTAGTCATTCGCGATTCCTGTGGAAGCAAGAGATAAGGTCATCATCTTTGAGACAGTACAAGAAAACCGTCCCGGTATAGCGGGACGGTTTTCTTGGCTTGCAAATGTATGGGTAGGTAGTATAGCGGGGTTGTTTTACAGGTCGTAGTACAGTCCGAATTCATAAGGGTGTACTCTTACGGAAACAGCTCTTGCTTCAGCACGCTTCATTTCAACGAAGTTGTCGATGAACGCCTTCGTGAATACTCCACCTTGAGTCAAGAACTCATAGTCGCTTTCCAAAGCGGTAAGTGCTTCGTCCAGCGAGCCTGGAACACTGCGAATGCCTGCTTTCTCTTCATCAGACAATTCATAGATGTTCTTATCGAATGGTCCGTAGCCCAATTTGTTAGGATCAATTTTGTTCTTGATACCATCAAGACCAGCCATCAGCATAGCCGAGAAAGCAAGGTAAGGGTTAGCTGTGGAGTCCGGTGTACGGAATTCGATACGACAGCCCTTTGGAGTTACAGCAGCTACAGGGATACGTACCGCTGCCGAACGATTACCTTTGGAATAGACCAGATTTACTGGTGCTTCGAAGCCAGGTACCAAGCGTTTAAATGAATTTGTACTTGGATTTGTGAAAGCGATGATAGCTGGTGCATGGTAGAGAATACCACCGATGTAATGCAGCGCCGTTTCACTCAGGTTAGCATAAGCACCTTTTTCGTAGAACAACGGAGTATCGCCATCAAAGATGGATTGGTGAACGTGCATCCCGCTACCATTATCGCCGAACAGCGGTTTAGGCATGAAGGTTGCTGTTTTACCAAATTGAGCAGCCGTATTATGCACGATATATTTGTATACCATCAGGTTGTCAGCCGTTTTCAACAGAGTGTCAAAACGGAAGTTGATTTCCGCTTGACCGGCTGTAGCCACCTCATGGTGATGACGTTCCACTTGAATGCCTGCTTCATCCAGCAAACGACACATTTCACTGCGAAGGTCCTGTCCTTTATCCGTTGGAGCAACCGGTACATAACCGCCTTTAACAGGCACCTTGTAGCCCAGGTTACCTCCCTCTTCCGTACGTCCCGTGTTCCAGATCGCTTCCTCGGAATCTACCGAATAGAAGGTCTTGTTCATGCCGTTCTCATAGCGAACATCGTCAAAAATGAAGAACTCGGATTCTGGTGCGAAGAAGGCAGTTGTGCCTACGCCGCTTTGTTTCAGGTATTCTTCGGCACGCACAGCCACGCTGCGCGGATCACGCTCATAACGGTCGCCGTCTGGCGTATAGATATCGCAAAACACGTTCAACGTTGGATGGGCGGTAAATGCATCAACAAACACTGTGCCGCAATCCGGCATCATCACCATGTCAGATTCCTCAATGCCCCGGAAACCCGGAATCGAAGAACCGTCAAAGGCAACCCCGTTTGTGAAAGTATCCTCATCCACTTCTTTAGCCGGAAGAGTGATATGGTGCGCTCGTCCCGATAGATCAACAAAGCGGAAATCTACCCACTCGATTTGCTTTTCTTTGATTGTTTTTAAAACGAACTCTGCTGACATAACTCTTTCCTCCCCAAATCACGAACATTAAACCCCTTTGCTGCGATTAACGTTCATCCTTTTGTTTTATTCTGTCGTCATTATAGGACCATTGGAGGTTAATCGTCAATAGCTATGTAAGGTATTTTTATTCCTCGTGTAAGGTATTGTTACACTCAGTACAAATTAAACGACAAAAAGTATAAAAGCCCACTCCCCTTAAGGAGAGTGGGCGCTCGGACTCTGAAGAAAATCCGAATTTTCATGACCAAATCTCTATGCTTAAACCTCCAGCGGAGTCTTTGGTGTATCGAACCTTTTGCCTACCAGTGGAGCCAACTTCTCCAAATCCTGCAGCAAATTGGCAAACTGATCAGGGAACAAGGACTGCACACCATCTCCGGTCATTGAATTGTCCGGATCCGTATGCATCTCTATAATCAAGCCATCCGCTCCGGCTGCTACGGAGGCCTTCGTCATAGGCTCTACCAATTCGCGCCGTCCAGTGCCATGGCTTGGGTCAGAGATAACGGGCAGATGGCTGAGGCTTTGCAATACGGGGATTGCCGATAGATCCAGTGTATTACGGGTATAAGTCTCGAACGTACGGATTCCGCGCTCACACAGCATCACATCCGGATTCCCGCCAGCCAAAATATACTCCGCCGCATTGAGGAACTCGTCATAGGTAGCGCTGAAGCCACGTTTCAGCAGCACAGGCTTGCCACAAGTCCCCAGTTTGCGCAGCAAATCGAAGTTCTGCATATTACGCGTCCCGATTTGCAGGATATCTGCGTATTCTGCACATACATCAACATACTCCGGTGTCATGACCTCAGTAATGGTCAGCAAGCCATGCTTCTTGCCTGCTTCCGCCATCATGATCAGACCCTCTACGCCAACCCCCTGGAAGCTGTACGGTCCGGTACGAGGCTTAAAGGCACCTCCACGCAAGACTTGCCCACCGGCCGCCTTGACCAGCCTGGCAATCTCATCAATCTGCTCTGGAGATTCAACCGCACAAGGTCCCCCCATCACGACCAGGTCACCACCGCCAATTTTCACATCGCCGATAGAGATGACCGTGTTCTCCGGATGAAAGTCTCGGCTGGCCAATTTATAAGATTTAGAAATTTTTATGACATTTTCAACGCCCTGCATTTGTCGCAAATGCTCAGCTAGCTTCGGTTCGATGGAGCCGATCAAGCCAATAACTGTATGATCCTTTCCTCGCGATACGTGGGTTTGCAGACCTTCCTTCTCAATGACCCCGATAATTTCTTGCACGCGCTCCTCTGGCGTTTGGTTGGAAGTAATAACGATCATCACATCTTCATCCTCTCTGTATAATATTCATCTAATAGCTAGTTTATATATCACTTTTTCACTTAGACGCTTGTTCGCTTTTAAGCTTTTATTCATTAAAGTAACTATAACGAATCTTGCCTCCTCCGTCAAGACATAAAGTCCGACTTACCAGGCGAAAAAAAAGAGGCCGGAGATCATTCTCCCGCCTCTTCTACAATCCTGCAATACTACCGTCCCACAAATTCTTGAGCCCAGTAACCATTATAATAGCCAACACCAATCAAGTTATAATTAGCATTCAATATGTTGGCACGGTGCCCTTCGCTGTTCATCCACGCCGTAACTACCTCTGACGGGCTCTTCTGTCCCATGGCGATATTTTCGCCCGCATAGCTGTAGGCAATATCGAAGCTCGTCATCATGTCAAAAGGGGAGCCATACACAGGTGAAGTGTGGCTGAAATATTGATTGTCATTCATATCCTTGGCTTTGGCCAGTGCCATTCCGTTGAGGGCCGTATCGCCCGACAATGGAGCAAGCCCTTGCTTGGCCCGCTCTTGATTAACAAGCGAGATAACCTCAGTAGCAAATTGCGATTTCTCTTCAGCCTCTGTCCCTTGCGTATTGTCTACCGGAGCAGGCGCAGGCTGATCAGGTACTTGCCCGGGAACATGGCCATTCTGCGTATCGCCATCGATCGGCTCAGCATCGTCTACGTTGTTCTCAGGTGCTTGCGGCTGTCCATAAGATATCCAGGGCATCCAGTAGTCGACATTAGCCCAAGGATTGGAGCCAAAGCTTGTGTATACCTTATAAGTGCTATATGTTTTTACCGTCTGTGTATCGTCCTTAGCCGTCGCTGAAGCCGATGCCGGCAATAGAATGGCTGCTGCCAATAAAGCTGTCGTTCCGCCCATCATCCATCTTTTCCATCGTGGGGATTGATTCATGTGGTCATCTCCTTGATTATAATTTCTGGGATGGTTACACTTTTGTAACCTTTCCTCAGAAAGCATAACATGAATGGCCACGAGATGGAGCCCCGCAAATGTTGGAAATCAGCTTTCCTTACTCTTGGCGCCTACCTTCACCGGAGGCAACAGCTTTTGCATATTTACCGTACGTACAATTTCCCAGGTTGACGCATCTTCAGGATTATATTGCTCCAGATACTGAATCACTTCCTTGGTAATCGGCGTAGGCGTAGAAGCACCAGAAGTGACAGCTACCTTGTGTACTCCTTCCAGCCATTCCCGCTTCAATTCCCCCAAGTCAGCAATCCGGTATGCCGTCACTCCAGCAATTTCCTCCGACACTTGAGCCAAGCGATTGGAGTTATTGCTCCGGGGATCTCCCACCACGATGACCAAATCGGCCTCTCCCGCTTGCTCAGCAACAGCCTGCTGGCGCACCTGTGTAGCCAGGCATATTTCATTATGAACCTCAGCACCTGGATATTTCTCCAGCAGCTTCTTCATAATGTGCTTGATATCCCACTGGCTCATCGTCGTCTGGTTCGTAATGACAAGCTTGCTAGTCGCAAGCTGCAATTCATCAATGTCCTCTTCCTTCTCAATCAGATGGACCTTGTCCGGAGCCACGCCCACCGCACCTTCCGGTTCAGGGTGGCCCTTCTTGCCGATATAGATGACCTCGTAGCCTTCAGCCACCTTCTCTTTGATCAACACATGCGTCTTCGTTACGTCCGGGCAAGTCGCGTCCACAGTGGTGAGTCCCTTCTCCCGGGCCAGCTTGCGAACCTCTGGCGAGACACCATGGGCGGTAAATATGACCGTTCCCTTCTCCACCTGGCTCAATATTTCCACCCGGTTAGGACCATCCAGCGTGATGATTCCCTCATCCTCAAACGAAGTGGTAACATGACTGTTATGCACAATCATGCCCAATATATAAATTGGCCGCGGCAGATCAAGATTTTTGGCGGCTTGCCTGGCCAGAACCATCGCATCCACAACACCATAACAATAACCACGGGGCGAAATTTTCAAGACTTCCATACTGTCATATCCCTGCTTTCTCATCCCCTGAATTTCCTGACGGAGAGGACCCTTCTATTATAGCTCATTCCGGCAGGGCATTAAAGGACACGGGCAACCAAATCAGGAAGGTCGTGCCTTCCCCCCGCTTGGTCATTACCTCCACCGAGCCATCATGCTCGTCAATAATCCACTTGGCAATTGACAAACCCAGACCGGTTCCCTGAATGATTCCCCGAGACGGGTCTGCCCGGTAGAAGCGCTCGAAGATGTGGGGCACCTCACTGCGGTCCATACCGATTCCCGTATCTGCCACGCGAATCCCCACCTGATTATCTACTCGGACCGCATCCAGCCCTACGCTGCCAGCCTCCGTATACTTGAACGCATTTTCAATGAAAATGAACAACATCTGTTGCAAGTAGTCCTTGCTGCCATGAATCACGGCTCCATCAAGAGCGCTCAGATCACCCGGTACCCACTCCGCCTTCCTCGGCAGGAACTGAGCCCGCCGAACAACCTCTTCTACCACAGGACGGAACAGGAGTTGCTCCTTGTTCAGCGTCTGTCCGGCATCAGCCCGGGCCAGAGACAGCATATCATTGATCAGTCGACTCATCCGCTCGGATTCGGCGGCGATATCATCAACGGCCTCCAGCGAGAAGTTCCTTACCTGTTCGTCCTCGGCAGGCTCCAGGCTGTCTATATCCCGGTTCCACATTCGTTTGAGCAAGTCAACATTGCCCCGGATGGTTGTAAGCGGCGTTCTCAACTCATGAGAAGCATCTGATACAAAGCGACGTTGCGTTGAATAAGCCTCATCCAGCTCCCGATAGAAGCCATCGGTACGTTCCAACATATGATTAATTGTGCCAATCATTCGACCAATCTCATCATTGGGTCCGTCGTAGTCAATACGCACGCTCAGATCATTGCCTGTCTGAATCCCATTTGCCGCTTCGATAATCTTGCCAATAGGCGCCATCGATTTTCGGGCAAGGAACAGCCCCAGTGAGCTGGCGAACACAATCGTAATTAGCGAACCGAATAGCAGCATCGTTTGCATCTGCTTCATCAGCCGATCCTCTGCATTGGTATCTGCGGCCAGTTGGAGCAGCCCCACAATCGTATGCGAATCCAGCGCCAAGGCCCGCTCATATAATAGGTAGGAATTTCCGTTAATCGAAATTCTCTGGAATTTTCCGTTAATAATATCCTTCATCTCAGGCACGGGAAATCTGATCTCTCTCTCGGTTAATGCTGGAGAACGCCGAATGTTGCTTTTGACATAATTGTTGAGTTGCCAGAAAATTCGGGCATCCTCCAAGCGGATGATCTGCTCAGGCTCCAATTGCATATCCCAGCCCTGGGTTAGCGTAATGTTCTGTGTGCTGAGTATTTGCTCAGCCTGCTCTACGACCCGCTTTTTCACCTCTTGGTACGTGTTGAACCACACTAGCGCATACAGAGAAGCGCCAAATAGAATCAGCGTGACCGCTAATATTCCCGTATACCATGCTGTCAGCCGCAGCCGAATCGACATGTCAAGCGTCTCCTCTCAAGATGTAGCCAGCGCCGCGAATCGTTTGAATGATGCGTTTACCACCCGATTCCTCCGTTTTTTGGCGTAGCATGGCGATGTAGACCTCCAGCACATTTGATTCTCCGCTATAATCATAACCCCATATTTTGTCCATAATTAAGTCACGGGTTAACAGCCGCTTCGGATTCTGCATAAATAAATGAAGCAACTCAAACTCTTTAGCCGTCAGCTCCAGTCGTTGTCCACCACGCACGACTTCGCGGGAGTCCAGATCCATTACGATGTCTTCAAAAATCAGCCTCTGGCTACTGTTCTCGCCATTCCCTTCCTTCCGGCGCAGCAAGGCTCGCACCCGAGCCAGCAGCTCCTCCAGAGCAAAAGGCTTAACGAGATAGTCATCCGCTCCCGTATCCAGGCCCTTGACCCGGTTCTCTACCTCATCCTTGGCTGTCAACATGAGAACAGGAACGGTGCTCCCCCCCTCGCGCAGACGGCGACACACCTCAAAGCCGTCCACCTGAGGCATCATGACGTCCAGAATAATCAAGTCCGGGTCCTCACTCAATATCATGGACAGGCCTTCAGCCCCGTTGCGGGCCGTAGACACATCATATCCTTCAAACGCCAAGCCACGACGCAGCATGGACGTGATTTTCTCATCATCATCAATTACTAGAATTCCCGATCTCACCCAAATCTCTCCTTTTTTGACCGCTCAATCTCTTCCTGCTAATCCCATTGTACCAAAAGAAAACGCTTCGTCCCATCGGATGCAAAAAGACAGCAGGCTTTAAGTGCCTGCCGCCTTTGCTCGCCGCCATTTACCGATTGGCGTCACTTATTGCACGTTGGAGAATTGATTTCTATCGCCGATCGTCACGTCAAGATCGATGGTTCTTCCATCACGTACCACGTTCAGCGTCACCTTCTGACCAACCTGCTGCTGTTGAATGAACTCAATCAATTTTTCTTTCGTAGCAAATTTTGTTCCGTTGGCTCCAGTAATAATATCGTAAGGGCGAAGATCAGCATTATAAGCTGGTGACTTGAAGACGATATCCGTCACAATCGAGCCTTCCTTCACATCGGTCTCCATTTGCTTGGCAACCTCATCCGTCATCGTCATCAGGGTGGCCCCAATGAACGGAACCGGCTTTTGTGGAATTTCCTCATTATTCTTCAACTGTTCAATCACTTCAGTAACCGTGCTGGTAGGAATCGCAAAGCCAATCCCCTGAGCGTCAGAGCTAACCGCCACATTGATGCCGATAACTTCTCCGTTCAAGTTCAGCAACGGGCCACCGGAGTTCCCCGGATTAATCGAAGCATCCGTTTGCAATAAATGCTCGTACTCACGGTCCTTCTCTCCGTTATCCCCAGGAATCGTAATATCCCGTTCTCTCGCGCTAAGCACCCCGGTCGTTACCGTATGATCAAAGCCCTGCGGGTTACCGATGGCAACCAGCCATTCTCCAACCTGGGTATCATCCGAATTCCCCAATGGAATAGATGGGAAATTATCGTCGCCCTCAATCTTCAGTACAGCCAGATCAAGTTCATAGCTCTTGCCCAGCACCTTGGCTTCATAAGGCTTATCCGTCCCTTGGACTGTCACTTGAACCACGTCAGCATTATGAACCACATGCTCGTTTGTCAGAATATAGCCTGTTTTATCAAAAATAAACCCGGAACCAATTCCTGTCGGCACTAATTGCCCCGACCCTGAGCCGGAAGAGGAACCTCCGTCATTATTGCTGCCATTCCCGTTGCCACCAAAGCCAAAGATATCATCGCCGAAAAAGTAGCGGGAGAACGGATCGCTGCCGTAAGGGCTGGTACTGCTGCTTTGCTTGCCGGCTTCGGCAAGCGTTTCAATCTTGACCACTGCCGGACCGGCCTGATTGACCACATTGGTGACATCCCCTGAATTCGTCATTGGGTATACCGCAGTGGACGCTCTGTTCGCTGAAGACGAGTTCGCTGCCGACGAAGTGCTTGCTGCCGGTGCCGTTGTCGTAGCGGCTTGGTTCGGGGTAAATAAATTCTGCCGATCGGCAAAGAACATCGCACAAGTGACGATGAGCATCCCCGCCAGGACACCAGCTACTACCGAGCGGACCGAGGATCTTCTCGGCGGCTTGTTGTACTGCCAATTCCCGCCGTTCTTTGCGGCAGGCTTGCCTAACCCGTCACCACCACCGGCACCACCATTCTCGGAACTGCGGCGGATCATATCGTAGGATGAAGGAAGCGGTTTGACCGGTTGCGGTCTGGTAATCTCCACTTCGCCGTACTCATTGCGTTCATGGGAGCTACCTGGCACCTCTTGTTGTTCCTCATCTGACTTGCCGTAAGATTGAAAAGGACCGTAGGCATAATAGTATGAAGAGCCCGACTCCGGAGATGGTTGCGATTTAGGTTCCACCTCGTTCCCGTTCTCTCCAAAAGATTGGCCTGACTTGTTCTTTTGATTATCGTCCATGACGTTTGACCTCCTTCCCCCGTATCACTTAGGGGCAACTTGTTTTCTTGTTTTTATTCTGTACCAGAAACCTTAAATACACCTTAAAAACAATTAAAAAGGAGATAAAAGCAAAAACATAGATCAATCCGAGATTTCTTGACTAGAGCTGGACCCAGCCCTGGCGATGAGCAAAGATAGCCAATTGCGTCCGGTCCTCCAATTCACACTTCATCAATAGATTACTGACATGCGTCTTGACCGTCTTAATGCTGATATGTAATTCCTCGCCAATTTCCTTATTGCTCTTCCCCTCGGCAATCAACAACAGCACTTCCTTCTCACGCTCGGTCATGCCGAGCTCATCGCCCTGAACTGTACGTTGACGCAATCCCCTTGCAAGTGCCTGCGAGACATCACCCGTCATCACGGGCATCCCCCGATACGCTCCTTGCAGGGCATAGATGAGCTCCTCGGCTGACACCGTCTTAAGGACATAGCTGATTGCACCCGCTTCTACCGCCTGCACCACCAGATCATCCTCAAGAAAGCTGGTGAGGATAACGATCTTCATATCCTGAAATCTGCGCAGCACCTCTCTGGTCGCTTCTGCTCCGTTCATGACCGGCATCATCAAATCCATGAGGATAATATCAGGAGGTCCCCCCGGAACCCCTTGTTCCAGTAAATCTACTGCCGCTTGTCCGTCTCCGGCCTCGGCAATAACTTCGAATCCGGCATCGAGCATCAGATAGGTTTTCAAGCCCATCCGCACCATATCATGATCATCCACGATCATTACCTTAATCTTGCTCATCACGGCTTCCCCCTTGATTATCCTCAAATTTCGGAATGTGAGCCCGAATCGTCGTGCCAGCACCAGGCTTGCTGATAATTTCCACATTGCCTCCCAGCTTCTCAGCACGCTCGCTCATCGTCATTAGCCCATACGAACCCTGCTTGGGATGCCCATTTACAAATCCCTGTCCATCATCACTAATGCTAAGCACGATCCGGTGCGTTCCCTCGCGTAAGGACAAACTGACCATACCCGCTTCCGCATGCTTGACGATATTAGCCATGGCCTCCTGAATAATCAAGAACAATTGATGTTCCTTCGCTTCTGACACATTCCCCTGAATATCAACATCCTTGACGCCCTTCAGTCCATTTTGCCGACAATAATCCGGGAACCATTGATCAAGCGCCTCGGCGAGTGTCTTGCCCATCAATTCCATGGGGCGCAACTGGGCAATCAAAGCCCGCATCTGCTTCTGAGCCGTATTGGACATCTGAATCAACTGACTCATAACCATGTCCGCCTGTGCACGATTAAGCTCAAGTACCTTGGGTAGAGAGGAGGCCGACATATGTATGGCGAACAACTGCTGACTCACCGTATCATGCAAATCCCTAGCCAGGCGTCGCCGTTCCTCCAACACCGCCTTCTCGGCTGCCTGTTCCTTCTCTACGACCTCCTGCTCACCTAACTGCTGCAAAAGCTGCATCTTTTTCTCAACCGCTTCGCTCATGTTGTTGAATTCCTGGTAAACGCCGCTGAAGGTCTGATCAGCCATCTCCGGCAAGCGTACAGACAAGTTGCCCTTCGCCACCTGAAGCATACTCAAGT
Organism: Paenibacillus sp. 1SOY10; assembly: GCF_056836745.1. Classification (NCBI taxonomy): domain Bacteria; kingdom Bacillati; phylum Bacillota; class Bacilli; order Caryophanales; family Paenibacillaceae; genus Paenibacillus; species Paenibacillus sp. 1SOY10. The sequence goes on from NZ_JBXENK010000001.1 coordinate 1,193,996, forward strand.
GCAAAGCATCAATCTTCCGCTGAATACGCCGACCGGCAATATAACCTATAATCAGCGACAAAAAGAAGATGCCCGCTATATTATAGAGCCATACCGAAGAATCCTTAACCACGATGATTCCGGTATTGGTTCCGATATAGAAGGCAACTCCCGACAAACTGCTGGTCAACAGAAAGTAACAGAGCAGCTCCCATTTCGTATTTTTTAAAATCCGTTGTACAATCATACGCTAACCCACCATATTTACTTTGATATCACCAATAAATACGCTAACGACCAGCTTGACCTTCTTGCTGGCTTCCCCATAATACGAAGATTCGGCCGTAAGACTACTCATAAAGCCGCCTTGCTTCTGGTTAAACAGCTTCAAGTCGCCGATAAAGGCACTCGACTCGGCCACCACTCCGATATCCATATCATCGGGGACAAAAATTTTCACATCCCCAATGAACGCCGAGACGTTAATACGAGTTTCCCCGTAAGGAATTTGCGCTTTTGTCAAATCAATGACCGTATCCCCGATAAAATGAGAGATATTCATCGGCGCAAGCTGGAAATAATCCTGTCCTACATGAACATCCCCGATAAAGCCGGACTTCTGTACTACAGGCCCTTGATGCTCTGCGGTATGTTCATAATAATGACTGGAATCTGCAAACTTCGGACCTGATCCAGCCTGTTTCTTCTTAGCCTCTTCCTTCTGCTCCATCGTGTCGAAAATGGAATCCAGCGGGGACTTCATTTCTGGATGATACGCAGGTGGAGCATCAAAAGGATTAGGGGGCGGCGGAGGCGGCATATCGACTTTAGGTTGACGTGGCCCTCGTAATCTTGGTTTTAATAATAAATGCAATCCGCCTGCAATCAAGACCACCGGGATTAAGTAAGGAAACATTTCCCTTGGGCTTAACATCACATACCCCATATTACGGGCCAGTAAGTAGCCCCCGACTAACATCAGTACCAAGGCCCCAATAAAGCTTCCTCCCCGGACACCACTGCCTACGAATTGAATAAGGCCAAAGTAAATAAGGATCGCTGGCCAATAAGTCCGAACCAACTCACCGATGTCGAGATAGACCACGCCGAGCAGATTCAGTAAGAAAATCACTCCTGCCCCAATCAGCAGAATGCTGGTTAATAACCTTCCAAAAAAACCGTGTTTCATTAGAATAACCTCCCGTAAACAATCCGTTAATGCCATTTTACTTGAAGCCATGACGGCTGAACAGCGGCGCAGGACGGAATGGGGCCTCGGTCTCCAGACGGAGGACCTGCCCCAAACAAATAAAAGGAGCACCCGTATCTGGATGCTCCTGCTCTCTGCGCTATAACTATTGTTGTTTACTTTCAGGAGTTGTTGCATTACGGGAAGCCTTCGCTTTTTGCGTTACAGTTGCGTTGCTTTCCTCAGCAAATTCCGCATTAAACTTCTCGTTAGGTGTTTTGTAACCTGGAGAAGCTGTTTTCTTTTGGTTTTTCATGAGTTTCACCTCCCTGTCGCATAACGCGGCAAAACCCTTAAGGTTTCATCGCTTTTGTGGCTCCTGTCACGCGGGCCACGTAGCTTATTATGCGAACAGGCGAGTCAAAATATGCGATGAATGGGGCCGAAGGTCAAATTGCCTTCTCCCACAAGTGCTCCGGGATTTCCTTACCGACTTCCATCGCTTGACCAAGCTCCTTCAGCATCGCCTCAGTCAGCTTGCCGCTGCCTTTACGGACGATCTGAACCTCAACTTCCTTCTTGCCCCACTCTTTATATACTTGCTTCGTTGTATCGAAGTAAAGATCTATCTTATGTCCACGAATGGCTGAACCTTTATCTGCCACCACGCCGTAGCCATAACCTGGAATATACAATATCGTTCCAATTGGAAACAGCTTCAGATCAGCAGCAATGGTCGATACGGTGTTTTTATCCCGCCGCACCTTCACGCCGGAATACGTAATGCCATACCCCGGATGATCAGGCTTCTTGCCGGTGGATTCAACGCCTGCGGTATATCCCGTAGCCATAACCTTTACCGTTGCTACCGCCTTGGCAGGCGACTCAGGCTTTCCTTGTTTACCTTCAGCCGTGCTGATCCCCCGCCGCTCCCGAAGCTCGCGGATAAGCCGCTCATTCTGTATGTGAGCTTGACTATCAGCCTGCGGTTGCTGCGGTGGCACAACCGTATATCCGGGCAAATCGGCAGCCACCACGAATACCAGCAAGCCGCCAAGCAATCCCCGCTTGATGAACCTTTGCCCCAAATGAAAATGACGCATGTGAAACCTCCCCCTTTATTCCGAAGGTTTTCCACATGCGCCATACTTTATACACTAAAGATGTAGCTCTTATTAGATGACGTGGTTACGAATCTCTTCTTGCAAGGCTGCAATCACTTCAGCTACCGGCTTCGCGCCAAGGTCGCCTTCGCCACGCTTACGAACCGACAATGAGCCGCTGCTTTGCTCGTTTTCGCCAACGACGAACATGTATGGAAGCTTCTCCAACTGAGCTTCGCGTATTTTATAGCCCAACTTCTCGTTGCGCAAGTCGCTTTCTACGCGAATGCCCTCTGCACGCAGTTGATCCTCAACTTCACGAGCGTAGGCTTCAAAATTGCCAGATACCGGGATCACCTTCGCCTGTACTGGAGACAGCCACAGTGGCAAATTACCGGCAAAGTTCTCTAGCAAGAAAGCAGTGAAGCGCTCCATCGTGCTGATGATACCACGGTGAATAACAACCGGACGGTGCTTCTGTCCATCATCCCCGACATATTCCAGTTCAAAGCGTTCTGGCAGCAAGAAGTCTAGCTGGCAAGTGGACAATGTTTCTTCCTTGCCAAGGGCTGTCTTGATCTGTACGTCCAGCTTTGGCCCGTAGAACGCAGCTTCCCCTTCTGCCTCATAGAATGGAAGTTCCAGGGACTCGACAACCTCGCGTAGCATCCGTTGCGACATTTCCCACATTTCGTCATCCGGGAAATACTTCTCGGTGTCCGCCGGATCACGATAGGATAAGCGGAAGCGATATTCCTTGATGCCGAAATCCTCATATACCTGTTGGATCAACTGGATTACACGGGCGAACTCTTCCTTGATTTGATCAGGACGACAGAAGATATGCGCGTCGTTAAGCGTCATGGCGCGAACCCGGTGCAGCCCGGTAAGAGCCCCGGACATCTCATAACGATGCATCAAGCCCAGTTCCCCTACGCGTACTGGCAGGTCACGATAACTGCGCATCTCGCTCTTATACACCATCATATGGTGCGGACAGTTCATCGGACGTAGAACAAATTCCTCATTATCCAGCACCATCTTCGGGAACATGTCCTCTTGATAATGCTCCCAGTGCCCGGAGGTTTTGTAGAGCTCAACATTGCCCATCACCGGAGTATACACATGCTGGTAACCAAGCCGTTCCTCAATATCCACGATATAGCGCTCCAGCGTACGGCGCAGAGTAGCACCCTTCGGCAGCCAGATCGGCAAGCCCTGACCGACCAGATTATTGAACGTAAAGAAGTTGAGTTCCTTCCCTAGCTTGCGGTGGTCTCTCTTCTTCGCTTCTTCCAGGAAATGCAGATGCTGCTCCAGTTCCGCCTTTTTCATGAACGCTGTGCCATAAATACGTTGCAGCATTTTATTATTGCTGTTACCGCGCCAGTAAGCCCCGGCCACGCTTAACAGCTTGAATACTTTAATTTTGCCAGTAGAAGGTACGTGAGGCCCCCGACACAGGTCGAAGAATTCGCCTTGATCATAAATAGAGATCACGCTATCCTCGGGCAAATCGCGAATCAATTCCAACTTGTAAGGATCACCAAGTTCCGTGAAGATGGCGATCGCTTCCTCCCGGCTCACTTCCCGGCGAGTAATCGGTAAATTCTCACCGATGATGCGTTCCATTTCCTTCTCGATCTTCTGCAAATCCTCAGGGTTTAATGGTTGTTCCAAATCCATATCGTAGTAGAACCCATCCTCGATTACAGGTCCAATCCCCAATTTAACCTCTTTGTTGCCGAACAAGCGCTTCACGGCCTGAGCCATTAAGTGAGCACTGCTGTGGCGCATGATTTCCAGGCCATCGCTACTGTCACCTGTGATAATTTCCACCTTGGCTCCATCCACTAATTCTGTACTTAAATCCACCGCAACCCCGTTTAACTTACCCGCCAATGCACTTTTACGCAGGCCGCTGCTGATGGAAGCCGCAACATCCTCAAAGCTGCTGCCTTTGGCGTATTCCCGGACCGAACCATCCGGCAATGAAATAGATACTGTCACTGTCTTCTCCTCCTTGAAATATGGTAGATCCGGAGGCGGACAAAACAAAAAACGCCCGTCCCGGAAAGGGACGAGCGTTATATACCCGTGGTTCCACCCTCATTCGGCCTCCCCGCTGCATTTAATACCAACGAGACAGACCCTTATTCGGCATTGAGTAACGGCAATGAACCGGCAATCCCTACTACTGCCAAGAACGGTAGAGGTTCAGGAATGCAGCTACAAAGGGGTAAACCAAAATTGAAACCGAAGGGAATTTCAGCCAAGTTCCCTCTCTCTGAGCTGTTCAAGCCTTTTGATTCATGTCTTTGTCAACGCTTTTCAACTTCGGAGTAATTATAAGCCAATTCTCCCTTACTCGTCAAGGCAAAGAGCCCGGGTCTTAGAACTCCCGGGTTAGAGCCGCTGATCCAAGCTTGCGCATCTCTTGATGAAACAATTGGCAATGCGGGCACAACAGGCATAATTCCACCCGTTCTCCAAAAATACGCCTGATCGTTGTTACAATCTGCGCATCGGGCTCCTGCGTATGCAATAAAATACGTTCGGGGGACAATGAGATTAAGGTGCTTACGATCACGTCCTCCATTTGAATTTCCTGATCGGCAATTCGAGCAACCACGCCACCTGAGCTAGGAACTTGAATGGATGTGAATTGCTCATTCAGGATGGAAAATTCCGGACCCTGCTTATGCATTAAGTGTACCAGGGGTGTCAGCGTCTCCTGTAAGCCAACAAAATACTGAAGCAAGCTGATAAACTCCTCATATTGCTGATCATGCAAATAGTCATCCGTTGCCAGGTCAATGGCTTCGCTTAGCAAAGCATCATATGCCTTTAGTCGAAACGCAGCAAAGCCGCTTAAATGAAGCTGCGGACTAGTCAGCAGATAATGAACCAATTCCTTATGGATTAAGGCGGTCCTCCGCCCCCACTCCCCGTTCTCCGGATGATTGGTCAGCATACTCATGACAGCCTCTCCAATGAGTTGCTCCTCTTCATACGAAGCAAAGCTGTACTCTCGTTTCATCATGCGTAGCACACGCTTCGGTTCCTCTACTTCAACCAGATATTTCGCTAACTCCCGCGCCAGAACATCGATCAAGGAGTTGCCATCTTGTCCTCCCTGAGGCGACATCGAGCTTTCCATTCCCAGCACCGCTTCCAGCCATTCTCCAGGAGCCATACCAAAGCTCACACTTACCTTAAGATCGTGTACATGTTGCAATTTACGTACAACCTCATATATCGTATCCTTAAATCGCTCATCCGCTTCCGCGGAGGCGCAATCGATTCGTACCGAGAAAAAATCCATGAACCTGGCCCCCTTCCGCTTCCTCCTCCAAGTATATGGTGGTGAGGAAACGGATATACAGAAAACCGTTCATGGAATGAAAGGCAACTTTACCATCAAGCTGCCAGAGTAATATTTAGTTTTGCATAATGAAGTCGCGCTCAATCGTGCTCTCTTCATCAAACTTGCGTAGAATATCATATCTGGTATTGCGCTGTGCCGGGATTTTCCCCGCTTCACGAATGATGGACAATATGGACTCAATGTTCACCTTATACGTTGCACCAGCCGATGATACAACATTCTCTTCGATCATCGTGCTGCCAAAATCATTACAGCCATATTGCAAGGAGAGCTTGCCGACCTCTGGTCCCATCGTAACCCAAGAGGATTGGAAATTCTTAATATTATCAAGAACAATGCGGCTGATGGCTACCGTCTTCAAATAGGATTCCGGCGTTTGGCGCTCGGCCTTCAGATTGGTATTATCCGGCTGGAAGGTCCATGGGATAAAGGCCAAGAATCCTTCCGATGGGTACTTGTTCGCAATACATTCATCCTGAGCTTCGCGTACCCGCAACAGATGCAGCGCACGCTCTTCCATCGACTCACCGAACCCGATCACCATCGTTGCCGTAGTGTTCATTCCGATTTTGTGAGCCGTCTGCATCACATCCATCCAGTCTCGCCAGGAGCCCTTCAAACGGCTAATCTTGCGACGTGTACGATCATCCAGAATTTCCGCTCCACCACCTGGCAGCGAATCCAGGCCTGCTGCATGAATCTGGCGCACTACTTCCTCCAGTGACAAGCCTTCAGATACATCCTTCATTTTCAATATTTCGGCTGGGGAGAAGGAATGCATCGTAATATCCGGGAACCGTTCTTTGATGGCTTTAAGTAAATTCGTATAATAGCTGAACGGCAAATTCGGATTTGTTCCGCCCTGCATCAGAATTTCTGTCCCGCCAACATCGATCGTCTCCTGGATCTTCTGGAAGATGGCCTCATCTGGCAGCACGTAACCTTCTTCGGAACCGGGACGGCGGTAAAACGCGCAGAAACGGCAATAAACATCACAAATATTCGTATAGTTGACATTCCGTCCAATGACAAAGGTGGTAATGGGTTCTGGGTGTCTGCGTTCCATCAAAATGTTAGCGGTGTGCCCTATCTTCTCCACTTCATCGGATTCAAACAACTGGACCGTATCCTCCAGGTCCAAGCGTCCGCCTTGGAGCGCTTTGTTCAATATATCGTCAATTGCAGTCATCGGCTTCACTGCCTCCTTAACACTATAAAAATAGAAATATAAATGCTGAAAATTTAAAATGATAGCTCAATCGTAACACAATCACGGGCAGAAAAACAAAAGAAAAAAAGGCCGCTACCGCGCGGCCTTTAGAATTAACGTAACATCAGCAATTTTTCAAGGCTTGCTCCAAATCGGCAATCAAATCATCGATATCCTCCAGACCCACCGAGAAACGCAGCAGTCCGTCGGTAATCCCTCGCTCTGCGCGAACCTCTGGTGGCATGGAAGCATGGGACATCATTGCCGGATAAGACAGGATGCTCTCCACTGCTCCGAGGCTTACCGCTACCAGTGGCAGCTTAACTAAATTCAGCAACTGCTTAGCCCGCTCGCCGGAGCCTACATCGAAGGAAACCACAGCACCATACCCACTGGATTGCTTCTCCTGAATAGCCCGTCCCGGATGATCTGGCAACCCTGGATAGAAGACCGCTTCGATATCCTCGCGGCGGCTCAGCCAATCGGCAAGCTTACGAGTGCTGATCTCGCAATGCGCCATACGTGTCGCTAGCGTCTTCATGCCACGCATGAGTAACCAGGAATCCTGAGGACCCAGCACCGTTCCTAGACCATTTTGCACATATTTGAGTTGTTTGGCCAGTTCTTCTGTTCGCGCTACGGCCAATCCCGCCAGCACATCACTGTGACCGCCAAGAAATTTGGTCGCGCTATGCAACACGATATCCGCACCAAGCTCGATAGGACGTTGATAATAAGGAGTCATAAACGTATTATCGATGATGCTGATCAGTTGGTGCTCCCGCGCCCAAGCAGCAATATCCGCAATGTCTGTGATTTTTAGAGTCGGATTGGAGGGAGTCTCCATGTACACGGCCTTGGTATTGGACTTAATCGCAGCCTTCACTTCTTCAGGCTTGGTCATATCCACAAAGGTTGCTTCAATATTCATCCGGCTTAAAATGCTCGTCAGAAGCCGATACGTTCCCCCATAGACATCTTCGGTCACGATGATATGATCTCCTGCTGAGAAGATCATGAAGGTGGAAGAAATCGCAGCCATTCCGCTGGCAAAAGCAAAGCCTTGCACCCCGCCCTCAAGCACGGCGATATAATCCTCTAACGCCTGACGCGTCGGATTACCGGAACGGCTGTAATCATACAATGGCGGATTGAAAATATCGTGATGATGGAATGTGGAAGCTTGATAAATAGGTACACTGGATGCACCCGTTTCCTTATCTACTTCATTGCCGAAATGAATCAGTTTCGTTCCGAATTTGGGCTCTTGCCCCTGCCGCTCTTGCTCACTCATTAAGCTTGTCCTCCTTCAACTTCCTGACGTGCCGCTTCCAGCGCCGCGCTCAGATCAGCAATCAAATCGTCTACATGTTCAATCCCGACGGAGAAGCGCAGCAAGCGATCGTCAACGCCAACGGCCTCACGGATTTCCACTGGGATATCCGCATGGGTTTGCACGGCAGGATAAGTCATTAAGGACTCCACGCCGCCCAGACTTTCGGCAAAAGCAATCAGTTTCAGGTGGCGCAACACGGGCTCCACATAACGGGCATCCGTCACTTTAAAAGAGAATATCCCGGTATTACCGCTGGATTGCTTGCGTTGAATTGCATATCCCGCATGCTCCTCCAGACCCGGATAGAATACCTCGGCAATCTGCGGATGCGTCTGCAAATATTTAGCAATGGTCAATGCATTGCTCTGATGTCGTTCCATCCGTAGCGCCAAAGTCTTCATGCCGCGCATTAACTGATAGGAATCCGAGGGACTCAGCACCGCCCCAATCGAGTTATGCAGCATTCCAATTTCAGCGGACAGCTCCTGCCCCTTTGTTATTATAAGACCCGCCAGTACATCATTGTGTCCACCCAGATATTTAGTGGCACTGTGCACGACGATATCGGCTCCCAGTTCCAGCGGCCGCTGGAAATAAGGAGTCAACAGCGTGTTATCCACAATCGTCAGCAGATTGTGGCTACGAGCCCAATCAGCTACGGCTTCAATGTCCGTAATCATCATCAGCGGATTTGTCGGTGATTCAATAATTACTGCTTTGGTATTAGGTTGACGAACGCTTTCTAGTGCTGTGAGGTCATTGGTATCCACATAAGAAGACGTCACGCCATATTTGGACATAATCCGTTCCAGCAAACGATAAGTCCCTCCATACAAGTCCAAAGACACGATGAGATGGTCCCCTTGGGCAAACAGCATAAAGACCGTCTGCAAGGCAGCCATCCCGGAGCTACAGGCAAACCCGGCATCACCGGACTCCAAAGCTGCGGCCGCTTCCTCCAATACGGCGCGGGTTGGACTCTTCGTGCGGGCATAATCGAACCCCGTGCTTTGACCCAGCCGAGGATGGCGGAATGCCGTTGCTTGATAAATAGGATAGTTAACGGCACCCGTCACCGGCTCTTCCAATGAACCGATTTGTGCCAATATACTCTCAATGCGCCACTCTTTTCGTTGCTCCCCCACCTGTAATCACTCCTGCCTTAAATTTGATATACAAAGTCCGCCAACTGATCGATGTCATATGGCGTTTCTTGATACACATAGTAGTTTAGCCAATTGGAAAACAAAAGGTTGGCATGGGCACGCCAGGTAGACCTGGGCGCCTTGGAAGGATCATCGTTTGGATAATAGTTCACCGGCAATTCAATCTCCATCCCTTTGGCGACGTCCCGGTCGTATTCCCATTTCAGAGAATGGGGATCATATTCCGAATGTCCAGTCACGAAGATTTGCTTGCCATCCTGACCAGCCACCAGATAAATGCCTGCCTCCTCGGATTCTGCCAATATCTTGAGCTCCGGCTGACGTTCAATATCAGAACGCAATACATCGGTATGACGGGAATGCGGAACCTGAAACGCTTCATCAAACCCGCGCAGCAGCTTCACATGGGGATCGGTAACCGCATGGGAGAACACGCCAAAGCACTTCTTCTCCAGTGGTATCTTCCGTACCCCGTAATGGTGATACAAGCCGGCTTGCGCCGCCCAACAAATATGCATGGTGGAAGTCACATGTGTTTTGGTCCACTCGAAGATCTCCTGCAATTCCGACCAATAATTGACCTCTTCAAATTCCAGTTGTTCCACCGGAGCCCCTGTCACAATCATTCCGTCGAACCGGAGATTCTTGATTTCCTCAAAGGTCTTGTAGAACATTTCCAAATGTTCTGCCGGGGTGTTCTTTGAAGTATGTGAACCAGGATGCAGCAATACGATTTCCACTTGAAGCGGTGTATTACCGAGCAAACGCAAAATTTGAGACTCTGTCGTCTCCTTGGTTGGCATCAAATTCAGAATCGCGATGCGCAGAGGACGAATATCTTGCTGATAGGCGCGGCTCTCGTCCATGACGAAAATATTTTCGCTCGTCAGCACTTCCTTGGCCGGCAAGTGATCCGGTACTTTGATCGGCATGGTTTAAGATCAACTCCTTCTTGTTGTAGCGTCAAATCATATCGTTTGAACGAAGGGGCATAGTAGTACAAGAAATGACCTCTCTCACGGGGGAGAAAGGTCATTACGTATCCGGTATGCGCCTCTCTCATCTCTCAGAAACGGACAAGCCATTATAGCTTGCTCGCTCTGCAAGAATTAGCACCGCTGCGATGGGTTACATCGCCGGTTGCCGGGTATCATCGGGCTAGTCCCTCCACCTGCTCTTGATAAGATTTCGCTATATTTAATTGGCTTAAGGAAATGCGGCTCTAATGCCTACTCCCTGTCATCACTTTAATGTATCAGAGGGCATTCCGTCAAGAACCTGGGAGAAAAATCACAATATATGTTTTAGGTTGAAACATGGCATTGGCAGGCGTTATACTAGACAAGTGCCTTGAGAGCCCGATTAGGCTTAAGGCCAACGCTTAACGCGAACAAAACTGGCAATAGTGAGGTGAAACCGAGGATGGAAGGCGACCCGAGTCCGCAGAGGACTACCCAGGTATTACAATTGCATAGGAAACCGAACCGCTGGGTGCCCGCGGAACGCTTGCGGCACTTTCGTTTCCCGGTGTTTGCATAAACGCCTTTTTTGACGTTACGAGGTAACCAGCCTTCTCTTTCCTATGCTCTAAGCAGAGCAAACCCTGGCCACAAGTGTCTGGGGGAAAGGGAGTGAAAGTTTATGAAAATCCGTCATGTCAAAGCCGGCGTATTCACTACGGTTGAGAATGTGGAGTTAACGACTACCGCACCGGAGGAAGGCTTCTACTGGATTGATGCGGATGCAAGTGATCTGGCATTGTTACAGCCATTATTCTCCTTGCATGATTTGGCTGTAGAGGATTGCCTGACCGAAGAGGAGCAGCGTCCCAAGATTGAAACTTATGATAACCATTACTTTATCGTGGTTAACAGCATTCGCTACGATGACGAGGAAATTTTCCTGCGCGCTTTGAGTATTTTCTTGGGGCGGCACTATATTATTACGGTTACTAAACAAAAAATTAACGAATTGCGGGCGGTAAAACCAATTCTCTGGGAGCAAGAGGTTAGCGAACCGGACCGCTTTTTATACCTGTTAGTCGACTTAGTCGTCGATAATTACTTCACGGTTGGTGACCGGATCGAAGTCAAGATTGAGAAGCTCGAAGAGGATATTCTGATGCACACCAAGCGCTCTCATCTTAACGAAATCATCGGGCTACGAAGCGAAATTTTGTGGTTAAAGAAAGTGCTCGGCCCTCAAAAGGAAGTCATCAATATACTCAACAAGAAAGATTTGCGGCTTATTGATGACCAATTGCAGAAGTATTTTAGCGATATACATGAAAATGCGGTTAAAATATCGGAGAACTTTGATACATTTCGAGAACTGGTAGGCAACTTACGTGAAGCTTATCAAGCCGCCATCGCCAATCGAGCCAACGAGATCATGCGTGTTTTTACGGCGATTACGACGATCTTCATTCCGCTTACGCTGATTACCGGTATTTACGGAATGAACTTCGATAACATGCCTGAGCTGCATTCCCCTTACGGATATTTCATTGTCCTGGGCATTATGGCTGTACTTGGCTTCGGCATGTTCTTCATCTTCCGAAAAAGGGATTGGATATAAAGCTGATAAAGGCTAACGGGGGCAATTACACTTGCCCTATCGTTGGCCTTTATTCATGTGGTACCTTAGCCTGCCTGACGAACGCTTTCCTGATGATTGCGGTAGCGGATGCGAATGAGCCGCAAACGCTCATACAGCGTATCAACTCCTCCGCCATCGGCAGTATGCTCACCATACACCTTGTGTAGCACCGGCTTCAACAGAGCATCGCCCAGTTCTTCGTATGCTTGCCAGACCGCTTGCTGTTCTTCTTCAGGCATCTCTGCAAGCTCCAATCCAACTAGCTGCTCGGTACTGTAGCCCTCCTTGCCCAAATCCTCTAGCAGTTCAATGGCCTCCCGGCGTTCCAGCCCCGTTCTTTGGCAAATGTCTGCTAACTTAAGATTGGCGGCCAATGCCTCCAGCACAGCCCGGCGAACACTGTACTTCTCCATCTCCTCGCGGTATTTGTTCTCCTTCTGCTTGTACATCCAGGAACGGAACACCTCGGCGTCCAGTTCCGCGTCTACCCAATCCAAAGGAAAGGCCTTTACTTGCGGCTCTCCTCGGGTGATATCCAGCACCTCGGCACCATATTCACTCGCCTTGTTCTGTCCGACACCAGGCAGTTGCAATAGTTCCTCTTCCGTCTGAGGCAGGAACACACTGATCATCCGCAACAATCGATTGCTGCCGATCAGATAGGGAGCTTTATGTTCCGCGGAGGCTTTCTTTCTCCGCCAAGCTGCCAGTTTGTCATACACCGGGGCATTCTCATGAATTTCGCTATAACAAAATAGCTTCTGCGCCGCTAAGCCACGTCTACTGAGAGCTTGTCCTTCACTCCAGATTCCTTCTACAACGGGGTGAAACCCCTCCGCCATTCTGGCTGCCAGGCGGTGACGATAAATGTAGAGCATCTCCGACCAGGAGGCTCCCTCATACCACAGCTCCTCCTGCTGTCCATCAGCCGTCAACTCGTTCCAGCCCATCTGCCATACCCCCTCTTCTTCCCCGATCCAAACCTGGGCTCCTTTCTTCACTACCCCGTCAGCCTTCTTCTCCAAGCTGTTCAGAAATACAATTCGCATCCATCCCGCCTCCTTAAATGTTCGGTTACGGAAGCTATATAAGTTAAAATAATAAATCTGCAAAAAAGCAGACAAGAATAACTTATATAGGCATTTGTCTGCTCAAGAAAAACGCAAAAAAGCACCTCTGTGCGCTAAGCGCAACAGAGGTGCTTCCTCCAGACGTAACCTAATATCCCTAATAATACCACATTCTATTTGACTGTCAATGCACAATTATTGATGCTACCTATCTCTATTTTTTTCGGTATAATAGTGACAAACATTTCCTCAAATAGAGGGTGTTCAACTCGCACTCATACCTAAGGAGGCTTAACCGATGAATGCGCCACGTCAAGAACTTGATTTCCTATCCGATAGCACGGAGAGTACCTCAACCCGATTCGTTACCTTCATCGGCGGTTCGTTAAAACGGTTTGACTTGGCCGTTACTACAACCAGCCGTTTCTACGGCAAGAAGCTGGTAGCCGACATGCAGAATGGCCGAACCGCTATTCTTGGTACCGATGATCTGGATGAAGAGGGTTATCTCGAACATCTCTTTAGCTTAAACGAAGAGGAAGCTGGTGAGCTTCGCACCTTTCTCTATCAAGTCCTCGGCGATCCCTACTTTACGGATTAATGGCCTAGACAACACCAAGCCATGAACTAACGCTCGCCATTTCCAGCTCCTCAAATTTCGATATGACCAGCGAAGGATTGAGCTCAAAGCGGCAGACACCAGCCTCACAGTTCAATTCTACGTCGCAACGGATCGTTGCCAATTGCCGGGATAAATGCAGCATATCCAAATCGGTCTCAATTTTGGTTCGGATCGATTTGGATAACTGCTCCAGGCTGGCCAAGATGCCTTCAATAGAGCCATATTCCTGCACCAGCTTCAGGGCCGTCTTCTCTCCAATGCCCCGCACACCAGGGTAATTATCGCTTGTATCTCCCATCAAGCCCTTCAAATCGATGATCTGCTCTGGAGTCAAGCCTTTCTCTTCCTTCAAGACTTCTGGCGTATATACCATATAATTGCCATGGCCCTTTTTCATAATAAGGACATGAGTACGCTCGCTGACCAGTTGCAACATATCATGATCTCCTGTCAGCACCAGCACATCCATGCCCTCTTGTCCAAAACGGGAAGAAAGGGTCCCGATGCAATCGTCCGCCTCATAGCCAGGACAGCTAATATTAGGGATTCCCAAGCTATCCATCACTTCACGAATGATGGAAAACTGCGGAATCAGCTCATCCGGAGCCTCTGAACGATTCCCTTTGTACTGGCTGAATTGCTCAGTTCGAAACGTCTTGCTCCCCAAATCCCAGCAACAAGCAATATGTGTTGGTCCAAACCGCTGCACAGCATCCCAGAAATAACGCATAAATCCATACACTGCATTTGTCGGCAATCCCGCTTTTGTCCGGCGGATATAGCCCGAAGCCGCCGATGCATAATAAGCCCGGAACATCAAGGCCATGCCATCGACCAACATGATCGTATCTTTCCCACTTTGTACCAAATTCACTTCCGGCCCAGCCACCTTCCTGAACACTTTGGTTCCATTCCTGCTACGTATTGGTTTTGCCTTAACCCCAAACTCGCTCGTACTCTTCTTCGTTGAACCCTACCGTCACAAGCTGGTGATTGTCTCGAACGATAGGACGTTTAATCAACATTCCATTCGAAGCCAAGAGCGCAAGTTGCTCCGCTTCTGTCATCCCGGCCAGCTTATCCTTGAGGCCCAGTTCTCTATATACCTCTCCACTCGTATTAAAGAATTTCTTCAATTCCAGTCCACTGAATTCCACCAGTTCCTTCAATTCCTCGGCGCTTGGCGGCGTTTCATGAATAGGACGCAAATCCAGTTCATGCCCCCTGGCATTCAACCACTGAATAGCCTTGCGACAAGTTCCGCAGCGCGGATAATGATACACGGTTAATTTACTCATTCAGTCATCCTCCTGGTTTGATATGGATTCATTAGGTGACGTGTCTTCCCGCCCTCATCAGTTGCTGCAAACGCTGCATATCCTCGGGTAGCTCTACTTGAAACAGCAGGTCTTCCCCCGTTAAGGGATGGCGAAAGCCCAGTTCTGAAGCATGCAGAGCATGTCTGCCTATCGCCTCATTCCATGCTTGAGGAGGCTGTATCACGGGACTATCCGCATGATCCAACTCCTGCTTCTGGGGAAGATTATAGAGCTTGTCCCCAATAAGCGGGTGACCCAACTCCGTCATATGCACACGAATCTGGTGAGTTCGGCCTGTACCCAAACGCAACTCTATGCGCGCCCCTTCTCCAAAACATTCAGCAACCTGGTAGAAGGTTAACGCCGGATAGCCCGATGGTGTTACGATTCGGCGGTGAGGCTCGGCGGGATCGCGGTCAATCGGACCATCAAGCGTGCCCTCAACCGATGACGGGCAGCCATGCACCAAAGCTGTGTATTTCTTGATCACCTTGCCTGCAATCATCTGCTCGGAAATGTGCTGATGCACATAGGCATTTTTGGCGATAGCAATCAGTCCACTGGTTTCTTGGTCCAGCCGATGTACTGGCCGAAAGCGAAATTGTTCACCTTTCTCCTGCCAGTAATGCACCACCCCGTTAGCCAGCGTGCCTGTATAATGGCCATGGGTCGGATGGACAATGATTCCGGAAGCTTTATTAACAACCAGCAAAGCTTCATCCTCATAGGCGATATCAAACGGAATTGGCTCTGGGAGAATATCATCGGAGCTTTCCTTCTCCAGCGATACACTCACCATATCACCAGCCTTGACCGTCACACTGATGAACACTCGTTCTCCGTTCAACTCAACTCCGCGCTCCGTCAATTTAATACGAGACATCAGCTTGCGGGATACCCCAAGCCGCTTCTGCAGCACGCTCTTGACCGTCCACCCCTGCTCAGCCTCGGTCACCAGGTAAGTGATCGGATCATAATATTCACTCATGATTTATTGCCAAACACCTTCCGACTCCGCAAATATTCAACATCCGCCACCTGGGCAAGGCGATTCGCCGTACGAGCAGCGGCAAAGAAATAATCGGACAGGCGATTCAAATATTTGAGCGCCTCCTGGTTAAGTTCCTTGCTGTGGCTCAGCGTAATAGCCCGGCGTTCCGCCCGGCGGCATACGGTCCGGCACACATGTAATGCGGATGCAAGCTGTGTTCCTCCAGGGATAATAAACTTCTCCAGTGAGGGGTTCTCTGCCTGATGCTGGTCAATCCAGGTCTCCAGACGTTGGATGGGCTCCCCTGTCATCTTGTAGCGCCGGCTATCCGACAATTTCACGAAGGCAAGATCTGAACCGCAATCGAACAATTCCTGTTGAATTTGCAGTAGCTCTTCTCGCAGATTGATAAACGGTTCTTCATGGATCAGACTGCAGGCCTGACCTACAAAGCAATTCAACTCATCTATCGAGCCGTAAGCCTCTACCTGTGCATCATCTTTATCAACTCTACCTCCAATGACCGAAGTTTGACCCTGATCACCGGTACGTGTATAAATAGCCATTTGAGATTCCTCCTATTTGCATCCTACCGTTCCATTTTATCATAAAACCAAGTCCCGCTGGATAAGAGACTTCCCCCAACAATCGGCTGCATCATATGAAGAAGGAGACCGTGAACCGGTCTCCTTCTTCAGTGAATCCATATATAGTTATCATTATCTACTCTTGTGGGATATTCTCATAAACTCATTTATTTTCAGATCCAACAAGCTGCTGATCTCTACCACAATATCCGAGGTGAAGGACTTCTCCTCCAGAAACAGCTTCTCCATCTTACTGCGCAGCAGATAAATTTCATCCTCTAACGTAACAGCATGTGGTGAATTCGACCCGTCCGGTCCGTCCATCCATGGATTCGTATCATGTCCTTCAGCAATTAAAAAGTTATTGAATGGCAGGTTGTATCCACCACAGCGCAAAGAAATCCCTCCCTGAGAAACTTAAGCTTCTTCCAAAATCGAATTATACCATGGTAATCAATGATTGATCAATTAGAAAATGAAAGAATTGTTAATAAGCCCCATTTCCCGGCGATTCATTTCTTTTACCCCTGCTTTAGGCGGTGAACAAACTCACCCATGCGATGCAAGGCTTCGCTTAGTTGATTGACCCCGGTTGCATAAGAGCAACGCAAGAACCCTTCTCCACCAGCCCCAAACACATTACCTGGTACCGCCGCTACTTTAGCTTCAAGCAATAAGCGCTGGGCAAACTCTTCCGAACCGAGACCCGTCGATTCAATACTAGGAAAAGCATAGAACGCTCCTTGCGGTTCATGACATTCCAGACCGATGTCCCGTAATCCCTGGACAACCAAACGCCGCCGCTGGTTATAGGATTCGATCATTTGGTCCTTCTCCTCCAGCCCGTTCTTCAATGCTTCGAGAGCAGCTACTTGACCCATCACGGGGGCACACATCACGGTATACTGGTGAATCTTAAGCATGGCATAGATCAAATCCGGGTGCCCGCAAGCATAGCCCATACGCCAGCCCGTCATGGCGAATGCTTTGGAGAAGCCATTAACCAGAATGGTCCGGTCTTGCATACCCGGAATTGAAGCAAAGCTTACATGCTTTTGCCCATACGTCAATTCCGAATAA
Organism: Paenibacillus sp. 1SOY10; assembly: GCF_056836745.1. Classification (NCBI taxonomy): domain Bacteria; kingdom Bacillati; phylum Bacillota; class Bacilli; order Caryophanales; family Paenibacillaceae; genus Paenibacillus; species Paenibacillus sp. 1SOY10. The sequence goes on from NZ_JBXENK010000001.1 coordinate 1,211,634, forward strand.
ATTTCATCTGAAATGACGATCAAGTCATGCTCTTCTACCAGTTTGGCGATGGGTAGCCAATCCTCGTAAGTCATAATGCCACCCGTTGGATTACTCGGATAGTTCAAGATAAGTACCTTTGATTTAGGTGTAATTTTGGCCCGCAAATCCTCAGCTTGCAGCTTGAATTCGTGGCGGGCATACGTCTCAACTTCGACGGGCATACCTCCACCAATGGAAGCGATCGGTGAATATGAAATATAGCAAGGCACGGGGACCAGAATTTCATCACCAGGCTCGATTAAGGCACGCAAGGCCAAATCAATAGCTTCGCTACCTCCCACGGTAACCAGAACTTCATCCTTAGGGTTGTACTTCACGTTATAGCTCGTGTACAAATATTCGGCGATAGCCTCGCGTAGCTCAGGCGTCCCGGCATTGGACGTATAACTCGTGTAACCACGCTCCAGAGAATATACACAAGCCTCCCGTACATGCCACGGCGTAATAAAATCAGGTTCGCCCACACCAAGTGTAATAATATCCTTGCTTCCGCTGACCAGATCAAAAAAACGGCGAATGCCCGAAGGCTGAATCTCTCTGACCAGTGGAGCCAAATAGGATGACATCGTTTTCCCAGACTGCTCGGCACCTTGTGATTGAATGCTCATCTCATTACTTCCTTTACGGAGAAATCAGCAAGCGGCGATCTTCTTCCGGGTCCTCAAAGATAATGCCGTCCTGCTTATATTTTTTTAAGATAAAATGCGTTTTTGTTGATAAAACAGACTCTAAAGTCGACAGTTTGTCAGAAACAAAACTTGCGACTTCCTTCAAATTCTGGCCTTCTACCTCGACAAGTAAATCATAAGCCCCGGACATCAAATATACAGATTTCACTTGGGGGAACAGATAAATTCGTTCAGCAATGGCCTCGAAACCACGTCCCCGTTCCGGGGTAATTTGCACTTCAATCAACGCGGTGACCTTGTCGTCATCCAGCTTGCTCGGGTTAATGACTGTCGCATATTTAACGATGATATGGTCATCTTCCAGTTCCTTGATCGCTTCCGCCACTTCTTCCGTCGAAACGCCCACAAGCGTTGCCAATAAGTTCGCATCACGGCGGGCATCCTCTTTGAGGAGGTCCAGCAGTTTGAGCTTCAATTCGCTTAGTTGTTTCATTCCTCATCCTCCAGCGATGCTTCCGACGCCCCGGGTTATCCAGTAGCCATCGGAACAATTTAATACTTATATTACATGAATTTATGATATCTGACTAGAAAAACAAGCCATGCCAGGTTAGCTTTTAGAAACGTGGATTTGAAATGTCCGACGAATGGGTATAATTAGACAATCCCATTTTCCCGGATGAAAGGAGAAGCGGCTATTTTATGAAACTGCACACGGGGCACTATTACTGGCCGTCAGAAATGCCGCCCGTCCCTCAATACCCCACGCTTACAGAAGAGTTGAAGTGTGAAGTCTTGATCGTAGGCGGCGGTATTGGAGGCGCGCTATCAGCCCACCTGCTGGCTGAGCAAGGCGTGGATACCATATTGGTCGAGCGCGGCCAAATCGCGGGTGGCAGTTCTCTGGCCAGCACAGGACTGCTGCAATATGCCAGCGATAAAACATTAACCTCATGCATCAACACTTTTGGAGAAGAGCCAGCAGTCCATTTTTACCGCCTAAGTCAACAAGCCCTGGAGACATTAAAACAGATCAGCGCTGAACTCAAGGAAGCCGAGCGGCTGACGGAGCGAAGCAGCGTTTATTTGGCCAGTTCGGAGCAGGATGCGCAGAAGCTTAAGGAGGAATTTGAAACCTTACAGCGGTTTGGCTTCCCGGCCGAGTGGTGGACACCTGAGACCATTACCGAAAAATTTCCGTTCCAATACCCTGGAGCAATCTATACCCCGGGAGATGCCGAATTAAACCCCTTCGCCTTTATTCACGGCATCCTCTGCCGGGTCAAAGAGCAAGGTGTCCGAGTGTTTGAGCATAGTCCGGTCCACGGGCACGAGCAAGCTGATGGCGGTCGAATCCGCTGGCACTGCGGGGAAGGCAGCGTTTCTGCCAAGCATGTCATTTGGGCCACCGGTTATGAAACCCAGCAGTTCAAGAAAGAGAGCGGAGCCACCTTAACCGCGAGCTATGCCATTGTTACCGAGCAGGTAAACAAAGAGCAGATTTGGTATGAGAATAGTCTGATTTGGGAGACGGCAAGGCCGTATCTTTACATGCGTACGACTCGGGACGGACGAATTATCACCGGAGGCCTCGACGAACCCCTGCCACCGGATGGGCTGCAAGAAGGCCGGGAAATTCATCAGAGTAAAATGCTGCTGGAGGAACTTCATCGTCTTTTTCCCGAATATCAATCTTTAAGCTGCGAGTATGCTTGGGGAGCGGTTTTTGGAGAAACTCGGGACGGCTTGCCTTACATTGGACCTCATCCTGATTTTCCCGGTGTTTATTTCCTGGAAGGTTACGGGGGGAATGGAACGGTCTGCAACACGATTGCCGCCGAAATGATCGTCGACACCCTTACCGGGACGCCGCGCAAGGATATGGCTATGTTCTCACTGACACGAACTACCCGGCCAAATCCGAAATAGACGTACCACTAAAGAAGCCCTGTCCTTATTTGGACAGGGCTTCTTAATATTATAAAATTAACCAGTTTGGGAAGTAGCTGCAAAATCAGCTTTCTTCTTCTCCACTAATCACACGCATGAGGGAAAGACGGGCTTCCTCCGTCAGAAAACGGCTAACATGGAAGCAGGCTGTGCATACATACACGTTAAGCTCAGCAGAGTCCGGCAGTAATGGCCCCTTAAGACCGGCAGGCTGCACGACCCCAAACCCATGCTCCGCCGTTAATGGTTGCTTGCCGGCATATAGCATATACTCACGGCAATGTGGACATTCAGGCACTTCCTCTTGACCATCAAGCAGCTTTTCCACACCAGATTCATATTTCAGCAAATCGCCTCCGGCAGCCGCCAATGCGCCCAGCCGATGTATCCCACCAACCTGGGAAGTCTCCTCTTCGTCATCCCAATAGGCGTTGTCGTCGTCCTGATCCTCTTCATCATGCTGATGCTTCCGGTCATTGAAGGGATGGTCCTCCGCCTCGTCCTCAAAGTCGTTATCCTCCCCAAGGGTAATGCTCAGCGTCCGATAGCCCTTAAGCTCGTTATGGCAATGCGGACACTCTTCCTCCGGACCAAGCTCTTCGTCCCAGACGATTTCCGTTTGGCACCATGGGCAAATTGTCGTTTCCATCTCAATGCTCATCCCTTCGTCAAAAAAATAATTCCTGCGGCCAAAAACAGCACGGCGGCGATAAATAATACTCTTATGAGATTTTTCATCCTGCGCTGCCTCCTCGAATCTAACCTAAACCACCCAAGCCCCAATCAGAAAAGAGACCGAAACGGAGACTGCCAACGCTATAAAACCAACGCTGGTATTTCCATTTGCAATTTCTTCGTCGATTCGGAATACCGGCGTCAAAAATTCAAATAGCACATAAGCTGCCAGCAACAGTCCGGCTCCAACGGAGGACCAGATCATAAAATCATAAATGGAAGGATGATCCGCCGCATAGCGAATAATGTTGGACAACCCGAATATCTTGCCTCCGGTTGCCAGCGATGCTGCCATATTACCGCGTTTGATTTCCTGCCAGCAACGATACCTCGCCAGCAATTCAAAACAGGAAAGAAAAACGATCAATTCCAGCACCGCTACGGAAAAGTAACCGAGCATAAGTCCCAGCGGCTGCTCCAACAACGGATCAATGTTATGTTTCAAGCCCGTCCTCCATTCTTGCTTCCGTGCTTTACTTCAATTCTGCTACAGTTACTCCGGCTCCGCCCTCTCCATAGTTGCCCAGGCGATAGCTCTTGATATGCTTGTGCTTGCGCAAATAATCAGATATCCCCGTTCGAAGAACGCCCGTTCCTTTCCCGTGGATAATATAAATTTGGCCCAGGTTGCCAAGGTACGCTTCATCAATAAAACGGTCAACCTCAATCAATGCCTCTTCCAGATTGGAGCCACGCAGGTCGAGTTCGCTCCGCACCTGATCATCCCGCGTACGCTTAAGATTGGTCACATTACGTTGTGCCGGCTTGGGCGCCGCTGCGGCCGAGATCAGCTCCATATCGTCCACGCTGACCTTCATTTTCATAATGCCCAGTTGAACCACCGCTTCCTTGCTGCCAGATAGTTCCACAACATGCCCCTTCTGGTTGAGGCTGTACACCATTACCTCGTCACCCGCCTCGATTTGCCGAGGCGCCTTGTCCGCTTTTCGTGCCACTGCTGTTTTCTTCCGCTTCTGTGGCTCGGCATCGTCCAGTTGCTTGCGAGCAGCAATCAGCTTATGCTCCTTGACCGCCGCTCCTTCCTCTTGAGCCAAGCGGCGCAGTTCTGTAATAATCTTCTCGGCTTCCTGACGCGCCTTGGCGATGATGGAAGCCGCCTCGTCTTCTGCCTTCTCAAGGCGCTTATCCCGCTGCTGTTCCAGCTTCTCCAGCTCAGCGGTGTGGCGGCTGCGCAGAGCTTCCAGATCACGCCGCAGTTGCTCAGCCGTCTCTCTTTCCTGCTCCGCCCCCAGGCGATTCTGCTCCAGAGAAGCAATCATATTCTCTACCCGCATATCCTCTTCGTCCACTTCACCCCGAGCGTAGTCGAGAATCTCGACAGGCAGGCCCAGACGCTCGGCAATCGCGAAGGCATTGCTTCGACCAGGAACCCCCACTAGCAAACGGTAAGTGGGGCTTAGGGTAGCCACATCAAACTCCATACTGGCATTAACGACACCCTTCCGCTCATAAGCATATGCCTTCAATTCGCTATAATGAGTCGTTGCCACCATCCGGGAGCCCAGCGTATGAATATGTTCCAGAATCGCTACCGCCAGGGCCGAGCCCTCAGCAGGATCGGTGCCTGCGCCAAGCTCATCCAGGAGCACCAGGCTCTTGGGCGTCATTCTGGATAGAATGGAGATGATATTCTTCATATGGCTGGAGAAGGTACTGAGACTTTGTTCAATACTCTGCTCGTCCCCGATATCTGCATAAATCGCATCGAATACGCAAAGCTGGCTTCCTTCCTCTACCGGAACGAACAGCCCGGACATCGCCATCAAGCTAAGCAAGCCGATGGTCTTGAGCGTCACTGTTTTCCCGCCCGTATTCGGCCCAGTAACAATGATCGTTGTGTACTGGTTCCCCAGCTCTACGTCAATCGGTACGACCTTGTCAGATGCAATCAGCGGATGTCGCCCTTTCTTCAGCTTCAGGAAGCCACGGTCATTCATCCGCGGCAGCGTTCCCTTCATTTCCCGGGCCAATCTGGCTTTGGCAAATATAAAATCCAACTGTCCCAGCACATCGCTATCATACAGCAGTAGCTCAGCCTGATCTCCCACAAGCGCTGTCAGCTTCTGCAGGATAACTTCGATTTCGCGTTCTTCTCTAAGTCTCGTCTCCCGTAACTTGTTGTTCATCGCCACAATCGATTCTGGCTCAATGAACAACGTTGCTCCCGATCCGGACTGATCATGCACAATACCGCCAAAATGAGAACGGTACTCTGCCTTCACCGGAATCACAAAGCGGTCACCTCGAATGGTGATCAATTGATCCTGCAACATTTTTGCTACACTGGAGGAACGAATCATCGCATCTAGCTTCTCTCTGATTCGCACTTCTCCGCCGCGCAGCTCGCGGCGAATCTGCGACAACTCGGAGCTAGCCGAATCCTGGACTTCTCCGTTATCATCAATACAACGCTTGATGGCTTCCTCAAGAGCCTTCTGATCACTAAGAGCCTCACTAAGCGTAACTAACAGCTCCAACACATGCTCCTCATGCATCGCTGCCATATAACGCTTGATTCGACGCGACCCTTCAAGCGTGGTAGCGATGCCGAGCAACTCATGCGGATTTAGCGTTCCGGCAATTCGAGCCCGCTTGACCGCGGGTGTAATATCTACGATACCGCCAAAGCTAGGCGCTCCCTTGAGACGATCCGCCTTAAACGCTTCATCAGTAGCCTGAAGCATGCGCTTGACATCCTCCAAATCGCTAATAGGAAGCAAGGCTTCCGCCGCTTGCTTGCCAATAGGCGTTTGAGAAAAATGGACTAATTGATCTATAATTTTCCGATATTCCATTGTTTTCAAAATTTTCTCATCCAAGAACGTTCACGACTCCCCTCAAGCTATGATTTTATTATAACGAAACCATTCATTTTTCGCCATTTGCCCCCGTGCGCACATAAGAACACGTTTCATGGAACATGCTAATTGTGTAATAGCCAGTATACACATTTCCAAGAAGGAGGCTATGTACATGAATTTTCTAGGACATGTTGTAAGATTTATTGTTTCCGCCCTGGTCTTGCTCGTTGTAGGGTGGCTTGTACCGCAATTCAGCATCGGCGGTTTTGGCAGCGCTCTGTTGCTCTCCTTGGTCATTGCTCTTATGGGCTGGGCTATTGAAGGCATCTTCGGCAAAAGGGTTACTCCCTTCGGGCGCGGAATCGTCGGCTTTCTTACAAGCGCGCTTGTGATCTGGCTTGCCCAGTTCATCATTGCTGGCGTATCTGTCTCTGTCATCGGTGCTCTACTGGCAGCATTGGTCATTGGTATTATCGACCTGTTCATTCCTGTAGCAACCCCGTTTGATGCAGGGAGAGACAGATCTGCCCGGTAATTCGGGTGTACCGCTCAGGCAAAGAGGCTTCCTCCCGTTTCATACGGAACCGGGGCCTTTTTGTCTCATACATATCTCTTGGTTTCCGAGTGTTCAACAATTAGTCAAACTCGCTAAGTTTTCTTGCTGCAAAAATACGGTATGATGTTTTTGAAATCGTCACAAATATACCGTATTGCGAGGGATGAATGTGAAGAAAAGCATAGCCATCGCCGCGAGTTCCGTTTTGTTACTCCTTGTTACAGCCTGTAACACAGATAATGCGGGAGGGGCGAACACTACTGGCAACAACGGAATAACTCCCGAAGCAGAACTCCTCATCAAAGCCAGCAATTATCAATTTGATCAACAGCAATATCATCTCAAGAAGGACGTTCCCGTCAAAATCACCTTCAAGAATGACTCGGGCTACCACGGCGTACTTATCCCCGGACTAAGAGTACAGTTAGATCAGAAGAATGATTCTACCGTCATCGTGCCCACCGAGGCAGGGGAATATGAAGTTGCCTGCTCGATCATGTGTGGCTCGGGACACGGCTCCATGGTCTCCACCATTATTGTTGAATAGGACATGCAAACAGAGCCCGCGGCACCTAGCCGGGGCTCTGGATCGTTTGGATCAGGTTTGGTCCTGCTCAATCAATTCAATCCATTCATTGAATTCGGTCTGCAGCTTGGCGTAATCGTTCTTCAAGCGCTGATATTCCTCTTCCTGCTTGGCCATTTTCTCGCGCTCATTTTCACGTTCTAATTGCATTAGTCGGTATTCATGCGAGACAACCTCATAACTGTCGGTCACCTGCTGCAATTGATCGGCAAGCTGCTGCTTCTGTTCCTCCAGGGACTCTACGTCCTGGACAAGAGTCAAGGCCTGCTCGCTGCCTGCTGCACTCTCCTGCTGCCATTCATCAAGCTGGCGTTGCATTTCACTTTCCTTCTCGCGCCAGGAATTCAATTCTCGCTCTGCAGAAGCCCATTGCTTCTTCCATACTTGCTCCCGTTCTTCAGCCGACAGCTTGAATTGCTCCAGTTCCTCTTCCAGATCCGTAGCTTCCTTGCGCTCGTTCTCGATTTCTTGCATGCGGCCTTGCCATTCATCCAGTTCTTCCTTCAAACGTCGCATTTCTTCGGCTGCAGACTTCGCAGAGAGCATAGCGCTTTCCCGCTCTCGATCTCCCTGCTCCAGATTCAAGCGCAACGCATCCAAATCTCCGGCCAGGGTAGCCGCCTTGTCCTGCTCTGCCTTAAGCTTGTTGACGGTCTGCTCAAGCTCCGTGCCCTGTGCTTGAAGCTGCTCGGACAATTGCTCGTTGTGTCCTTCAGCGTCCAGCAGATTAATTTCCAATCCGCTAAGCTCCTCATTTCTCTTCTCTGCCAGCTTCTGCCAGGACTTCTCATTCTGCACCGCTGCCGCTACTTCAGAACGCAGCTTGTCCTCCCGGCCCTTGGCTTCCTGCAATTGCTGCCTCAACTGCTTGGCCTCGGCTTCGACGCCAAAGAGCGTATCCTGAAGCTCCTTGGATTGCTGTTCCAGCTTGCCGCTATGGTGCTGTGCCCGCTGTTCTGCGGTCTTCGCCGCTTGCTCATTACGCTGTGCCTCTTGAAGTTGCTGCCCAAGCTTTGCGGAAGCTTCCTTCTCCTTGGAGGTTTGCTGCTCAGCATGGCGCAACTTGGCTTGAAGTTGGGAATTACTATTCCGCTGCTCCCCAAGCTGACGCTCCAGTTCCTGCACCCGGCTGCGAAGCTTGCGAACATCCCCTTCCTGACCTTGCAATGAGGCCTCCAGCTTCTCCTTCTGCTCAATAAGCTGCTTTCGCTCATCCTTTACCTTCTGATGCTCTTCCTGGAGTGCCTTGTACATCTCCTCTTGCTTGGCTTGCAGGCCTTGGAGGACGCCATTCTCCTGGTCCAGAACCGCCTTCTCTTGCTTGATGCTCTGCAATTCAGCTTGCACTTGCTCCACCTTGATGGCTTCCTCAGCCATCCGCACGGCGGCCAATACCGCCAGACGAGGGGTATCCAAATGAGTGTAAACTTGAGAGATGCTACGCATATGTTCATCTACGCGGCGCGCAACCTGCTTCATGTACTCCGCGCTGCTGCCAACGATTTTATAAGAATTTCCATAAATTTCTACATTCACGCTAATTCGGCCTGGATTACTCAAAGCTTTGTGCCTCCTTTGTTCCTCTGTGTCGTCTCATGATGTCTGATCATGCACAAAAGTCACATCGAATCGGTTATCTTACTTTGATTCGATGTGACTTTGCCCAATTCCTGCTATTTTCTAAGCTCAGCCGCAAAAGTTTGCGACAGACGGTCCACGACCTGGTTATGGACTGTAGTCACCTCTTCATCCGTCAGGGTCCGTTCCTTATCGCGGTATACCAGGGACAAGGCTACGCTCTTCTTGCCTTCACCCAGCTTGGCTCCGGTAAACACATCAAACACTTGCACCGATTCCAGCCACTCTCCTCCGGTCTCATGGATAGCAGCAATAAGCGCTCCAGCTTCCACCACATCATCCACCACAACTGCGATATCGCGTTGCATCGCCGGATAACGTGGCAATTCACGGTAAGCCACCGCTTCCCCGGCATCATCGAACAATGGCTCCAGGAGCAGTTCTGCTACATAGGTATCATCAAGGTCCTGCTCACGTTGCAACTCCGGATGAAGTTGTCCCAGCGAACCCAGCTTCTGCTTACCTTCCGAACCATTTAAATAAATGGAAGCCGAACGACCCGGATGAAAGCCCTTCGGCTGATCCGCTTCATAAGATATATGCTGCTGCAGCCCCAAGTAAGCAAAGAGACTTTCGAGTGCCCCTTTCAGATCAAAGAAATCCACCTTCTCTGCTGCCACATTCCAACGCTTCTCCGTACGTTCACCTGTTAAGAGCAGGCCAAGCACTGAGAATTCGTGGGGTTGCCGAGTCAGCTTCTCTTCATGGGACAGAAATACCGTGCCGAATTCGAACAAAGCCAGATTATCCTGCTTCCGATTTCGGTTATAGGCGGCAATCTCCATCATGCCTGGCAACAAGCTCCCACGCAGCACGCTGCGGTCTTCGCTCATCGGCATAGCCAAGTGAATCTCTTGCTCCTCTTCGACAAGTCGCGGGAAGCTGGCACTTGCTCCTTCACGAATAAAGGAATAACCCATCACCTCTTGCCAGCCACCGTGTACGAGCAGACTGCGCAAGGAACGCCGCAAGCGTTGCGGCTTGGTGTAGCCTCCTGCCGTCGTTTCGCCTTCTATCATTGTCGTCGGGATCTGGTCATAGCCGTACAATCTTGCTACCTCTTCAATCAAATCAACGTCACGGGTAATATCTCCCCGCCGAGTTGGAATGGATACCTTCAACGCGCCTTGCGTCTCCGTGGTTTCAAAATGCAAACGATCGAAAATACCTTTAGCTTCCGTTAAGGAAATGTCAGTACCTAAGTAGTCATTGACCTTCTGCAACGACAGTTCAATCACCAATTGCTGGGGTGATCCTTGCGCCACTTCTACGATACCTTCACTGACGCTGCCACCCGCATGGGCTGACATCAATGCCGCTGCGCGGTTGAGTGCCGGAATAACGGCCTGCGGATCAACTTCCTTCTCGAAGCGCTGCGAAGCTTCCGAACGCAACCCTAATGTACGGGAGGTTTTGCGAACCGTACCGCCGTCGAATTTCGCCGACTCCAGCACAATATTGACCGTTTGCTCCGTGACTTCCGTATCTTGTCCACCCATGACACCTGCCAGAGCGACCGGCCGATCTTCCCCGTCTACGATGAAGAGGGCTCCAGCTTCCAACGAACGCTCCTGACCATCCAGGGTGACCAGCTTCTCGCCCGCCTTGGCCTCGCGAACGCCGAGCACTCCGCCGCGAATTCGATCCGCGTCAAAGGCATGCAGTGGCTGTCCATATTCAAGCATGACATAGTTGGTAATGTCGACAATGTTATTGATGGGACGAATGCCGGCTGCCATCAAGCGGTTTTGCATCCATAACGGTGAGGTTCCGATCTTAACACCAGAGATATAGCGTACTGCATAATGGCTGCAAATTTCAGGAGCATCGATATGCACCTTGATTTGCTCCTTAGCTTGCTGGGCCGACTCGGTCAACTCTTGACCGGGCTGCGGCAACTGGACGTCACGGCCCAGAATAGCCCCCACCTCGTAAGCAGCTCCCAGCATACTCAGACAATCGGAGCGGTTCGGCGTCAGATCAAAATCGAGCACCTGATCGTCCAGACCAAGCAACGTAGTAATTGGCGTTCCTACTGTTGTATCCTCAGGCAATACAAGAATGCCTTCCTGCAATTCCTTAGGCAACAGCTTGTCATTCATTCCAAGTTCCTTGGCGGAACAAATCATACCTTGCGAAAGAACCCCGCGAAGCTTCGCTTTCTTGATCGCCAAGCCGCCCGGCAGCTTAGCGCCAACCAATGCCACAGGGACCTTCTGCCCGGCATCCACATTTTTGGCGCCGCAAACAATCTGCAAATCCTCTTCCTGGCCGGCATCGACGGTACATATGTTCAGCTTATCCGCATCAGGATGCTTTTCCTTGCTTTTGACAAAGCCAACAACAACTCCTGTTACGCCTTGGTTCCGGTTCTCAACAGAATCAATTTCAATCCCGGAGCGGGTAATTCGTTCAGCCAGTTCCTTAATATTAACTTCATCTAGTGAAATATAGTCTGACAACCATTCGGTTGATACTTTCATCTTTGTTCCCTTCCTTCCTCACGGTAAAATTAAACTCTGGCAAATTGTTGGAGAAACCGCAGATCGTTATTGAAGAAGTAGCGGATATCATCCACCCCGTATTTGAGCATGGCGATCCGTTCAACTCCCATCCCGAAGGCAAAGCCGCTGTATTCTTCAGGATCATAACCACTCATCTCCAGCACACGCGGATGTACCATCCCGCTGCCAAGAATCTCCAACCACCCGGATTGCTTGCACACCCGGCAACCGTGACCGCTACATTTCACGCAAGTCACGTCAACCTCAACGCTGGGCTCCGTGAAGGGGAAGAAGCTCGGACGCAAACGAATTTGCGTATCCTGCCCAAACATTTTGCGCGTGAATTCCAGAAGGGTCCCTTTCAGGTCACTCATACGAATTCTTTTGCCCACCACCAGACCTTCAATCTGATGAAACTGGAACGAGTGAGTTGCATCATCGTCATCCCGGCGGAACACGCGGCCCGGGCAAATCACCTTCACCGGTACGTCGCCCTTCATCGCTTCCATCGTCCGTACTTGAACCGGAGAAGTTTGCGTCCGCATGAGCAAATCATCGGTCAGGTAGAAGGAGTCCTGCATATCACGGGCCGGATGATTCTTCGGCAAATTGAGCGCCTCAAAATTGTAATAGTCCGTTTCAACTTCCGGTCCCTCAGCAACCCGGTAACCCATCCCGATAAAGATATCTTCGATCTCCTGAATCACCTGATTCAGAGGATGAACGCTCCCCTGCTTAAGAGGTCGTCCTGGCAAAGTTACATCTACTTTCTCCGCCGCCAAACGCGCCTCCGTCTCCTGACGCTGGAAATAAGACTGTTTCTCTTCAATAACAGCTTCAATAGCCGCGCGCACCTCATTGCCAACTTGGCCAATCACCGGACGCTCCTCGGCACTGAGTCCACCCATACCGCGCAAAATCTCGGTCAATGCACCTTTTTTACCTAAATATTTAACCCGCAGTTCATTCAAATGTCCCGCATCGGACGTCTCCGCCAGCGCCTTAAGCGCCTCCGCTTTGAGTAATTCCAAACGTTCTTTCATCAGTAGCTCCTCCTAATAAAACAAAATAAAAAGGCCTTTCTCCCGTAAGGGACGAAAAGACCGTGGTACCACCCTTGTTAAAACGGCATCGCATGCGCCGCCTCTATGGACTGGCACAGCCTATGCTGCTTTCACTCTAACGAGATAACGGCTCGCAGACCGGTATCCTCTACTGCGCCTTTGCGCCATCAGGCCGGCAAACGTCCTGTAAGCAGCGGTTCAAGGAACTGCTCCGGAGTGAACTTCGGCAAAGCCGTCTTCCCTTAGAGGCGCTCTCAATCACTGGCGTCTCTTCCCTGTCAGGAGGCTACTGCTTACTCTTCTCCATCATTGCATATATATCACTATGGCTCTATCCTGTCTCAGAGCACCTCAGCCGACCAATATGCGGCTTTCACCCTGCTATTATAAGCTAAAGGCCATGGCATTGGCAAGCTGTGGCCTTAATGTGATATCCTTTAAAAGGCGAATCTTGGATTCACACTTTAAATCAAAGGAGTTCTCAACTATGAACGGCAACGAACGTAAAAATATCGCTCCCGGCTTAACCGTGGATATTGTATTAAAAAAAGATCAACCCACCGGCAAACTAACCCGCGGCATCGTCAAGGATATCTTGACTAACTCCCCCAAGCATCCGCACGGAATCAAGGTCCGTCTGCAGGACGGGCAGGTCGGCCGAGTGAAGAACATTCATCCATGAAAAAGTTCTTGCATCTCTTTCTGGGAAGTGGTATATTATGTTTTGTCTTCGCTAATTTTTTTGCTTTCGGGATGTAGCTCAGCTTGGTAGAGCACCTGGTTTGGGACCAGGGGGTCGCATGTTCAAATCGTGTCATCCCGACCATTATATGTTGCGGGTGTAGTTCAATGGTAGAACTCCAGCCTTCCAAGCTGGTAGCGTGGGTTCGATTCCCATCACCCGCTTTCGCTTGATTCGTAGAAAGGCCCCTTGTTCTTACAAGGGGCCTTTCTCTATAACAACCATTAAAAAGACGGTGGCTTGCGCAAGCACGCAAATCCACCGTCCCAATTACATTAGCTAACTGACCGGATTAGAAACTCCCGTTCCAGCACTCCTGCGGATACCGGCCTGCTGAATAAGTAGCCCTGAGCTTCGTGGCATTTCTGCAACTTCAGAAATTCAAGTTGTTCCTCGTTCTCTACACCTTCGGCGGTAACTTTAAGCTTCAAATGATGGGCCATCGTGGCAATCGTGGATACAATCGCCGCATCATTGCCATCATACATAACCTCCCGAACAAACGCACGATCAATCTTCAGTCGGTCGATGGGCAAGCTCTTCAAATAGTATAGTGAGCTGTAGCCTGTGCCAAAATCATCAATGCTAATATGTATTCCCAGCTTCTTTAAAGCGTTTAATTGCTCTAACGCCGTGTCGATATCATACGTCATGCTCTCCGTGACTTCCAGCTCCAAGTACCGCGGATCCAGGCCAACCTCGCGTATAATGGTACCCACCCGCTCAGCCAAATTGTATTGCCGGAACTGCCGCATTGACAAATTGACGGATACGCATATCGGCTCATATCCCTCCAGTTGCCATTGCTTGTTGTAGCTGCAAGCCATCCTCAACACCCACTCGCCAAGCGGGACGATCAGGCCACTATCCTCAGCCAGCGGTATGAACTCATTAGGCGGAAGCAGCCCCCGCTTGGGATGATTCCAACGAACGAGCGCTTCGATACCGACCATTCTTCCCGTATCCAGACTGATTTGCGGCTGAAACTCCAGGAAAAATTCCTCACGCTCCAGTGCCTTTCGCATGTCGTTCTCCAGCTCTACGCGGAGCTGGGTGCGTTGCTTCATAGTAGCGTTATATCGCATAAAATCATGACCTTGCTCTTTGGCTTGATACACCGCCATATCGGCATACTGGATCATCTGGTCAACGGAGCTGCCATCGTCCGGGTAGACCGACAAGCCCATGCTCAAGGTGATATGATACTCGGTATCATCAATAACCACCGCTGGATCTACAGCATGGATTAGCTGCTTCGCCCGGTCTTCGAGCATGTCAATATCGGGCATATCAGGTAATAAGACCGCAAATTCGGCCTCACTCATTCTATAAACCTGCTCTCCTCCCTGACACAGCGCTACCAGACGGCTGCCAAGTTCGGTTAGCAGCTTGTCACCCGCTCCATACCCCAACGAGTCATTGATTGCCTTGAACCGATCAATATGGATTACCCCTACTCCTGTCGAGGTATGAGGCATTCCCAACGACTCGCCAAGGCTCTCTCTCATCTGCCGCAAATTGGGCAGTCCAGTTAAGTCATCATAATAAACTATTTGCTTCATCTGTGCTTCGACCTGTTGTCCGCTACGCACCGGTTCCTCTACGGACAGGCGATACGTACTTTTCAATACAATATAATAGGAGACAAACATATAACACAGCCCAGCCGCTTGAGCCAACCCATAACCCTCTTCCGGTGGCAGGATCAGCAATAAATGCCCCATAGACATAAACACCAACGCACGAATAAGCGTCAACCTAGCCAGGGAACGCAGTCCCTGCTGACGTTGGCGCAGCCACACTACTAATCCTGCCGCTAAATACAGCAGGAGCAGACCAATCACAACAGGCCATCGGGCCGATTCAGGCCAAGTTATTGCAGACGACAAACGAATAATGGCAATCATCGCCGCCAAACCAATAATCCCTTGGATGATTGTTGCTTTCTCTTCTGTCCCCATCCTCATGTCCATCATCCTCCAAAGGTAGGTTACGTTCGATGCACTGAAAGTACCTAATGCTATTAATTCAACATTTTCCTCTCTTTTCCTGCCTTCCCATCTAACTTTGTCGAGAAAAAGGACAACTTTTCCAGCTGGTTTAAATAAAAACATTAAAAAAAGAGTCTTCAATCCCCCCATTGCCAGGGAATGAAGACTCTTGCATAGCTCAGGGATACCCTGCTCTGCTTATTTTTTGGTACGAATAACTGTCGTTTCCGGGGTCGTCAGCTTGTCATAGAAATCAACGGCTTTGTCCTTGTCGTCCGAAGCCCGAAGCGCCATTGCTGAACGTGGATGCTCATCAAGCGTGCCCGTAATCATATAAGGAATCAAGTAACCCCATTCTTCCTTCTCCCGAAGTGGAATAAGCAGTTCCTCCAATACGCTGAGTACCGGACGCAAGTTATAATTCGTATTCTTCAGATGCGTGACCAAAAGCTCTGTAGGGCAGTTCCCCGCCGCACGTCCCATACCATAAACAGATGCATCCAGCAGTTCAACGCCAAGATCGGCTGCCACCAGCGTGTTGGAGAACGCCAGTTGCATGTTGTTGTGCGTATGCACCCCTAGCCGCTTGTCGGGCAGATGGGTCTTGAATTTGTTCACCAGATATTCCATGTCCTTATAATCAAGGCTGCCATAAGAATCGACGATATAAACGACGTCAACGACGCTTTGCTTAATCATCTCAAAGGCTTCCAGCAGCTCATTCTCCATTACGTTAGAAAGTGCCATGATGTTAATCGTCGTCTCATAACCGCGGTCATGGAATAACTGAACCAATTGCAGCGCCTTATCCACATCTTTAATGTAGCAAGCTACCCGAATCAAATCGAGCAGGCTTTCGCTCCGCGGTAAAATATCACTCTCGTCTACGCGGCCGATATCTACCAGCGCAGACAGCTTGGTTGTTCCCTTTTGCGGAATGACTTTACGCAGAAAATCATCATTCAGGAACCGCCAAGGTCCTGCCTCATCAGCCCCCTTTAACAATTTGGGGGAGTTTTTATAGCCGATTTCCATATAGTCGACGCCTGCTTCATTTAACCCGGCGTACAATTTTTGGACAAATTCGACGCTGAAATCCCAGTTGTTCACCAAACCACCATCTCGTATGGTGCAGTCCACAATCTTGCATTGATTGGCCTTCATCCCTGCATGTTCCTCTCCGTCTTGGTTTTACTATTCATCTTACTTGATGCTGCTTCCAAAAGTAAAGCCGTTCTCGATATGATTTTGTTCACAGTACCGCTTCAAACTGCATGATATATTACATTTGGATCTAATTGAGATTGATTCTCATTTAAGTTTATACTGGTATTTTGGAGGTTATCCAGATGATTGTATCCTTGAAAGAGCTTAAACCTAAAGAAAGCGGCATTATCAAAGGCATCGGAGCCAGCGGTCCTCTCCGTCGAAGGCTGATGGATATGGGAATTACTCCGGGAGCCACGATTATAATGAAAAAAGTCGCTCCCCTTGGCGATCCACTGGAGATCCACATCCGCGGCTATGATCTAAGCATACGCAAATCAGAAGCAGACCAAATCACAGTAGAGAAAGTAAATCTATAAATGAAGGATGAAGAACCATGGCATACCGGTTTGCATTAGCGGGAAATCCCAATAGCGGTAAGACAACCCTCTTCAATCATTTGACAGGCAATAATGCCCATGTCGGCAACTGGCCTGGTGTCACGGTGGAACGACGCGAGGGAAGATGCAAGAAGAGCCAAGAAAATATCGTAATTATCGACTTGCCCGGAATCTACTCTCTTTCCCCCTACACCGCTGAAGAGATTGTTGCCCGGGATTTTTTGGCTAACGACCAGCCTGACGTCATCATTAACATTGTTGATGCCACCAACATCGAGCGTAATTTGTATTTGACGACACAACTGCTGGAATTAGGAATCCCCAGCATCATCGCACTTAATATGATGGATGAAGTGGCGCTTCGCGGAGATCAGATCGACATTGCGGGTCTGGAACAACGCCTGGGAGTCCCTATTGTTCCGATTG
This sequence comes from Paenibacillus sp. 1SOY10, assembly GCF_056836745.1. NCBI lineage: Bacteria > Bacillati > Bacillota > Bacilli > Caryophanales > Paenibacillaceae > Paenibacillus > Paenibacillus sp. 1SOY10. The sequence goes on from NZ_JBXENK010000001.1 coordinate 1,228,926, forward strand.
TGGCCACCAAGCATCAAGGCATCAAGGAATTGCTGGAGAAGGCCATCGCCTTTCATCATCAGTCCCAATCTGCTCCCGAAGGCCCACTCAAGAACACGAAGTTATATGGGGCGATGATGGAGATTAGCGAGGCATTGAAGGCAGGTGGCTACGAAAATACCTTGTTCCATGCCATCAAGCTGCTGGAGAAGGATGAGAAGATCAAGCCAACACTGAAGCTCTCTGCTGCTCTGGAGTCCTCGATTGACCATATCGTTAATGAAGCCGAACGGGCAGCGAATGGCGAGCTAGAAACCTTGATTGCGGATTTGCGTTACCAGTACATCAGTGACGCTATCTCCCGTCATGTCAAGAAAGGAGCTCAACCAGGCCAGCTCTCCTTCTCCGATAAAGTGGATAAAATTGTGACCCATCGTCTATTGGGACTCCCCATCTTCTTCGCCATCATGTATCTGATCTTCGAGATGGCTGTAGGGTCGATCGGTGCGTTGATCGTCGATCCCTTCGGAGCCCTCGTGACCGAGGTTCTGCCAGATGTAGCCGCCCGTTTCCTTGAATGGGCCGGGGCCTCTGAGGTCATTCAAGGCCTCGTAGTGGGTGGAGTCATTACAGGCGTCGGCAACGTCCTCTCCTTCCTCCCGCAAATCGTTATTCTCTTCTTGTGTCTCTCTATTTTGGAGGACATCGGTTATATGTCCAGAGTAGCGTTTGTCATGGACCGGATTTTCCGTCATTTTGGCCTTTCTGGCAAAGCCTTTGTTCCTCTATTAATGGGCTATGGCTGTGCAGTTCCCGCCATTATGGCTACGCGTACGCTAGAGGATGAGCGAAGCCGCCGCTTAGCAATTACCTTGATGCCGTTCATGTCCTGTAGCGCACGGATTCCTGTATATGCCGTATTTGCCGGGGCCTTTTTTGCCGCTCATCAGGGACTTGTGGTCTTCAGCATATATTTCCTGGGCATTATGATGGCCATGCTGTCTTGTCTGCTGCTCAACCGAACTGTCATGCGTGGCGAATCTGCTCCATTTGTGATGGAGCTCCCACCTTACCGTATTCCTACCCTCAAATCAACGGTATCTCACACCTGGGAAAAGGCCAAGGGATATGTCATCAAAGTCGGAACCATTCTGCTATCTATGACCGTCGTCATCTGGTTCCTGCAAAGCTTCAACTTCTCTTTTCAAATGGTGGACGATGCTTCCCAAAGTATATTCGGTGCCATCGGCAAAGTGATTGCTCCACTCTTCAGTTGGAATGGCTTTGGCTTCGTCAAGGATTCAACAGTCGTTCATTGGCAGATTGGAGCTGCTTTGCTAACGGGCTTGATTGCCAAGGAGGCCGTTGTCAGTACACTGGGAATTCTCTACATTAATACAGGAACCGAAGAGCTTACCACCGCTTTGGGTACAGCTTTGCAAGCACATTTCACACCGCTGGCCGCCTTCTCGGTTATGGTGTTCGTCTTGCTGTATGCCCCTTGCGTGGCGGCGATCTCCACCGCCAAGAAAGAACTGGGCTCCTGGAAATGGACTTTGTTCACGGTGGCCTATCAATGCGGGCTTGCCTGGGTGATATCCATGCTGGTCTATCAAGTCGGGCATTTACTCGGAATCGGTATTGCCTGAATCCATACGTATCCTTATTTAAGGAGGAATCTTCATGATTGATTACTTGATCGTTGCTGTCTTGGCCGGAATCATCGGCTTCACTGTGTATCGCTATATCAAGCGTCAGAAATCAGGCGGGGGCTGTGCCGGGTGTAGTGGCTCCTGCGAGCAGTTCAGCTCCTGCTGCGAGCCGAAGAAGCACTCTGAAGCTTCAACTCACCGCCCTTAAATCAAGGAGGAACTCATGACATGCCACTAACTATGCTGCCTCCAGGTCAGGAAGCTATCATCCGCGATTGTAAAGCCTCTGAGGCTACCCGTAAGTTTCTTGAGGGCCTGGGTATCGTACCTGGAGCATCCATTACAGTAGTCAGTGAAACCGGCGGCAACTTGATTGTTAACGTCAAGGGCTCCCGGCTTGCCTTAAGCAAGGGCGTTGCCAGTCAGTTATACATCACGCTGGCTCCCTAACCTAACAATAACAATGAAGGCGCCTTGCTCCAGAGCCACAACGGCGGAGCAAGGCGCCTTTTCAATTGGTTTTCTTGCGCTTCATTATTATGCTTATGCTACCGGCAGAGAAATCACAAAGATGGTTCCGGCTCCCTTCAGGCTGTCCACAGATATCGTTCCCCGATGGTTACGGATAATGCGATAGCTCACCGATAACCCCAGGCCTGTCCCCTTTTCCTTCGTAGTAAAGAACGGGTCGAAGAGACGAACCAGCATCCCCTTATCCATTCCGTTGCCGTTATCCTGGATGGAGATTTTCACGAATTTCCCATCCATTTCTGCTCCCACATCAATAACTCCCTGATGTTCACCTTCCACTTCCGCAATAGCATCCATCGCATTCTTGATAATATTCAGCAGCACTTGCTTGATCTGCTTTACATCAATGGAGACGAACAATTCCTCTGAAGGGGCATGCAGTATCATTTGACAGCCCTTCATGACCGCTTCACTCTCGGTTAACAGCACAACCTCCTTCAGCAAAGAAGATACACTCTCCGCCGATTTCTGCGGAGCTGACGGCTTGGACGAGTTCAGGAATTCATGAATAATATCATTGGCCCGGTCGATTTCTGTCAAGATAATCCGGGCATACTCATCCTTGCCCAACTCCATAAGATGCGGTCGCAGCAATTGAATGAATCCACGAATGGCTGTTAACGGGTTGCGAATTTCATGGGCGATTGCGGCTGATATTTTGCCCAGCATCGCCATCTTATCATTTTGGTAAGCAGCCTCTTCAATTCTTCTAAAGTCAGAGACATCCTTGACACTGAGTAAGAAATCTCCGTCCATTTGATCCCCATAGGTAACCGTGATTAACCAGTGCCTCCCGTATTCATCAATTAATTCATGATATTTCTTCCGGTGAAAAATGGTCTCTCGGTAAATCCGCATAATTTTGCGCTTCTTGAAGGAGTTCAGGTGCGGATGCCTGAGCATATGCAGCAAGTTACAGCCAATAAGGGACTGGCGCGGTAGCTCGAGGAGCTTGGCCATTTGAACATTGATGAAGGTTAGAACCCCGTCGCTATCAAACAGCATAATACCGCTGTCCAGGTGCTGGAGCACGTTTTCATACTTGTTTTTGACGAGTTGGGTTGATTGGAATGCTTTGACGGACTGGAGCAGTGTCTCTTGAAATTCACTCAACAAGTTGGTTCCCCCTTTACACAAATGATGTACTTGCCTACCGACAACATACGATCACTACCTGAGAAGAACTTTACCCTAACCGGCGCACATAAATAATTAGCAATGTCTATTGATTCTGCTTGCCATAACGCTGACTGTGCCGTCCCCCAGAGCATCCTGCTTCAATCATAGTAAAGTTTTCCAAATACCGTCAACCAGAGATACTGTCGAAAAAGGTTGGATCAACGCAAAAGAACGACCCTGGTCCTAAAAAAAGAAAATAGCCTTCCTCCCGGAAGACTATTTTGCGGATTTAGCGGTTATTATGCTGTAGTCTGGCTCTGCGGCGGCTCATCACGGCCAGCCTCTTCTTCAGCTCATCTTCCCACTTCTCATCGCCAATTTGCTTGGCTACAGACAGAAGATCGAGAGAAATATCAATTTGACTTTGTACGATAACGAGTGGATCTTCATCCTCCCGATTGACGCAATTACCGAAGATCGAATCATCGTCCTCCATGACAAAATCCTGAAAGTCGATCTCGGAAACGCCATCGCTATGAGCGTACTCGGCCAAAATTTCATATTCATTTTCGACTTTATAATGAACCTCAACCCGATGGCATACCGGGCAAAATAAAAGGGGCACATTATGAACCTGCGTACGATAATGCTTCAATGTTCCCTTTGTTCCCAACATACTGGCTCCGCAGCAAAAACTCATTCCCCTTCACCCTTTCCCGCGTTTGGTTCATTCCCCAATTCGTGCACACAAGCAGGGATGTCATATAATTTATTCGTGGAGCCCTCTGCAAATTCCTGCGAAAATTAATAAAATCTCATTTATGTTTACTTTTCCGCCAGGGGGCTCAAACCATGCATTGTGGGGCAAAAAACCCCCTGCGGGGGCATTGCCCAAACAGGGGGTACTGCTAAAATATAGATGTTATCCGTTCAAATTCTTGTCGCCCGGCTTCCAATTCATGGCGCATAGTCCGCCGGATTGCAGCGCCTGCAAGACACGAAGGGTCTCATCCACGCTACGGCCCACATCGTTATGGTTAACTACTTCATACTTCAATTCGCCTTCCGGATCAATAATGAACAAGCCGCGAAGAGCAATACCTTCCTCTTCAATGAGGATGCCATAATCGCGCGCTACACTCTTCGTAATGTCAGAAGCGAGCGGGAAGTTCAACTGGCCAAGGCCGTTACTATCCCTCGGTGTGTTAATCCATGCTTTATGACTATGCTCCGAGTCCGTACTGGCACCAAGAATTTCACAATTCAGCTTCTGAAATTCTTCGTATGCCTGGCTCAATGCAGTAATTTCAGTCGGACATACAAAGGTAAAATCAAGCGGATAGAAGAAAAATACCAACCACTTGCCACGATAATCGGACAGCTTCTTACGTCCAAATTCCTTACCGTCCCCGGTCACCACGGCCATATCAAAATCCGGTGCGGGTCTTCCAACCAAACGTTCTGCCACTTCAAAAACCTCCTTTGCAAACCTACAACTCACATGGTATCATCGGCTATTTTTAAAGTCAAACAAGCCTTGTTCGTGCGGCTTATTTCTTAATGGCGGCAATAATCAACTCGCCCATCTCGCGGGTACCGATGGCTTTGCTCTTGTCCACCGCAATATCGCCTGTACGGTGACCCGCATCCAGGACATTCGCTACAGCGGCTTCAATCGCGTTCGCAGCATCTTCATACCCGAAGGTCATACGGAACATCAGGGCAACCGACAGAATCGTAGCAATCGGATTCGCCAGGTTTTGTCCAGCAATATCCGGTGCCGAGCCATGGACCGGCTCGTACAATCCGAAGCTGCCTTCACCCAGAGAAGCCGAGGACAACATGCCGATTGAACCCGTCAGCATGGCTGCTTCATCGCTGAGAATATCCCCGAACATATTTTCCGTCACAATGACATCGAAGCTGGAGGGACGACGCAGCAATTGCATAGCACAGTTGTCTACAAGTACATGCTCCAGTTCGACCTCGGGATATTCCGGAGCTACGCGATTGACAACCTCTCTCCACAGTCGCGAGCTTTCCAGTACATTCGCTTTGTCCACAGAGGCCAGCTTTTTGCGACGTTTACCGGCAATTTCGAACGCCTGACGAACAATACGCTCTACCTCGGTAACATTGTATGCGCAAGTATCCACCGCTTCTTGTCCATACTCAGTCTCGCGGCGGTATTTCTCACCAAAATAGATGCCCCCGGTAAGCTCGCGTACCACAATCAGATCCGTACCTTCCAGCACTTCAGGCTTAAGCGTCGAAGCATCCTTCAAGCAATCAAACACGACTGCCGGACGCAGATTCGAGAACAATCCTAACGCTTTGCGAATACCCAGCAGACCCGTTTCGGGACGCAACTCCTTCGGATTGTTATCCCATTTTGGACCGCCAACTGCCCCAAGCAGTACAGCATCCGCTTGCTGGCACACCTCAAGCGTGTCTTGCGGTAACGGCGTCCCCTTCTCGTCGATCGCGATCCCGCCGAACAAGGCATGTTCCGTTTCAAAGCGATAACCGAATAGTTCCTCCGTACGCTTCAATACCTTCTCCGCTTCGGCCACCACTTCGGGGCCAATACCGTCGCCCGCAATTATTGCGATTTTTTTTACTTCAGCCATTCCTACCGCTCCCCTTCGTAAACATCATCTCCTACTGTTGTAACATAAGGGGGGAGGATTAACAAAGATATAGTATCTATTAGACTAATAGGTTTCTCCTATAAGGTAGTTCAACATATTCAGCTATTTCATTCAAACAAATTAAAAAACTCCAAGGTGGTGTGCTCAGCGCACGCCACCATGGAGTTCTGTTAAGGTTTATAGCTTATTTCTTGATCCAATGCATCAATTCGCGCAGCTCTTTACCCACAACCTCGATTGGATGGTTGGCTTCGTTGCGACGAGTAGCCGTCAGGAACGCACGGTTGGATTGGTTCTCCAGAATAAAGTCACGAGCGAATTTACCTTGCTGGATATCCGCAAGCACTTCCTTCATTGCCTTCTTCGTTTCTTCCGTAACGATACGAGGACCTGTTACATAGTCACCATATTCTGCCGTGTTGGAGATCGAATCGCGCATGGTAGCCATGCCACCTTCATAGATCAGATCGACGATCAGCTTCATCTCATGCAAGCACTCGAAGTAAGCCATTTCCGGAGCATATCCGGCTTCGGTCAGCGTTTCAAAACCTGCTTTGATCAAGGCAGTTACGCCTCCGCAAAGTACGGCTTGTTCGCCAAACAAGTCAGTTTCGGTTTCTTCACGGAACGAGGTTTCGATAACCCCGGCACGCGTACAACCGATACCTTTAGCATAAGCCAAACCGATTTCCTTCGCTTTGCCCGTTGCATCCTGATGGATAGCAATCAGACCAGGTACACCAAAGCCCTCTACGTAAGTACGACGAACCATATGGCCCGGAGATTTCGGAGCAACCAGCAATACGTCGTTGTCCGGAGAAGGAACGATTTGGCCGAAATGTACGTTGAAGCCGTGCGCAAACAGCAATGCAGCACCTTTTTTCAGGTTAGGAGCAATTTCGCTATTATAAACTGCAGCTTGTGTTTCGTCCGGCATCAGGATTTGCACCAGGTCTGCACGTTTGGTTGCTTCTGCTACAGGCAATACCTCAAACCCATCTTCCTTCGCTTTGTTGAAGGATTTACCTTCGCGCAGACCGATGATTACATTCAGTCCGCTTTCGCGCAGGTTTTGCGCATGGGCATGTCCTTGGCTACCGTAACCGATAATTGCGATCGTTTTTCCTTTCAATACGCTAAGTTCTGCATCCTGCTCATAGTACAAAGTAACTGCCATTTCTAGTGCCCTCCTAAAATTTGCGGGACAGTCAAGCTGTGCCCTTGATTTGGTATGGTTCCTCCGCCAGATGATGAGCGGGTGTTTCAACGGACCGACGCCTTGAAGCAATAAAGCAAGATCCTAATACCTTCGATCCCCTCAAACACCAGCCATCCCTGACGGAGGATATAAGCCGCGTACTGCGGTGAACTCATAGATTAACTATACACCTGTTCTTACGTCAAGCGTTACCCCGAATCATAGCGGTTACGCCTGTTCTTGATAATTCACGGATACCATAAGGCTGAAGCAATTCAATCATCGCATCAATCTTCTCCGTATCCCCAACAACCTGTACGATCATGCTGGCCGTTCCAATATCGACCACCGCAGCGCGGAAGGTCTCCACAACCCCCATAATTTCTGGGCGTTCAGCCGGCTCGGCCTTCACCTTGATCAAGGCGAGCTCACGTGCCACCATCGGCCGAGAACTTAAATTCACCACTTTAATGACATCAATCAGCTTATATAGCTGCTTCTCGATTTGTTCGAGCGTCTTGTCATCACCTTGCGTTACGATGACCATCCGGGAGAGTCCCTGCTCCTCGGATTGGCCCACGGTGATGCTCTCGATATTGAAGCCGCGGCGGCCAAACAAGCCCGCTACACGCTGCAACACACCTGGCTGATCATTAACTAATACGGCAATCGCATGGTTTCTTCTCATCATTCACTGTCCCCCATCAGCATTTGATCAATGGTAGAACCTTGAGGGACCATCGGATATACATTTTCCCCTTTGCTGACTACGAATTCCACCAGCACAGGTCCCGGGGTATCGAGCGCCTCCTGCCAGACGCGCTTGGCATCCTCTTTGTTGGTAGCACGCAAGCCTTTAACACCATAGGCCTCAGCCAGCTTCACAAAATCCGGACTGCCTTCGAGATCGATATGGCTGTAACGATTGTTATAGATCAATTCCTGCCACTGACGAACCATCCCCAGCACCTGGTTGTTGATGACAACTACCTTGACCGGAATGTTATTGATGGCACAAATCGCGAGTTCCTGAGCACACATCTGCATCCCGCCATCACCGTTGATTGAGATTACCAATCGGTCCGGGAAGCCCATTTGAGCACCGATGGCGGAAGGGAAGCCAAAGCCCATCGTGCCAAGTCCACCAGAGGTAATCCATGAGCGAGGTTTATTGAACTTGTAATATTGCGCCGCCCACATTTGATGCTGCCCCACATCCGTGGTGACAATCGCATCTCCGCCTGTCGTGTCATTCAATAGTTCAATGACCCATTGTGGCTTAAGCACTTCGTCGGAATCCTTGTATTTCAGCGGTTTGTCGATTTTGGACTGGCTGATTTGCGCTCTCCACGCATCTGCCTTATCGGCACGCGCTACCAGCGGGTTCAGCAGTTCCAGTACCGTCTTCACATCGCCAACAATCGGAATATCCGGACGGATGTTTTTGCCGATTTCAGCGGGGTCGATGTCGATATGGACGATCTTCGCCTTCGGAGCGAATCCATCCAGTTTGCCCGTTACCCGGTCATCAAAGCGGGCCCCGATGTTAATCAACAAATCCGCTTCCTGAATGGACTTGTTAGCCGTAAGCGTGCCGTGCATTCCCGGCATACCCATCCATAGCTCATGTCCACTTGGGAAAGCACCTAACCCGAGCAAGGTTGTCGTAATCGGAATTTGCGTTTTGTTCACGAACTCGAACAACTGCTCATGTCCACCGGAATACACGACACCGCCTCCGGCGATAATTACCGGCCGCTCCGCTTCCTGGATGGCCGCTGCCAGCTTGTCGAGTTGCAGACGATTTGGAGTAACCGTCGGGTTATACCCCCGCAGATTAACAGATTGCACCGGTTCAAAGCGAGCTTTGTTCGCCGATACATCCTTCGGAATATCGATCAGGACCGGACCTTTGCGGCCTGTATTGGCGATATGGAACGCTTCATGAATCACTCTTGGCAGATCTTCTACATCTCTCACCAAGTAGCTATGCTTCGTAATCGGCATCGTAATGCCGGTAATATCCGCCTCCTGGAAAGCATCTGTGCCGATCAAGCTCGACACGACGTTGCCAGTGATGACAACGAGCGGTACCGAATCCATGAACGCTGTAGCGATTCCGGTTACGGTGTTGGTTGCCCCTGGACCGGAGGTAGCGATGCATACGCCAACTTTGCCGGTGGCCCGTGCATAACCATCTGCTGCATGAATGGCTCCCTGCTCATGTCTTGTCAGCAGGTGATGGAAATCGGTGAACCCGTACAGCGCATCGTAGATGTACAATACCGCCCCACCCGGATACCCGAAGACACACTCGACACCTTCCAAAAGCAAACTGCGAAGCAGTATTTCCGAACCCGAAATGACTTCCGGTTTCATCCATTTCTCACGTAATTGTTCTGTAGATCGCACTTCTGGTATTTGCGCGCTCATCAGTCATCCTCCTTCCAAATTCTCGTGTATTGTATTTGCAATAAAATCAAAAAAACCTTCCGTCCGCCGGAACAGTTTCCTATTCCGAGGGACGAAAGGTTTGATCCTTCGTGGTACCACCCATTTTCACCCGACACTTCGCAATGCCGAGCCTTGACGAGTATAGACGTGTGCCGCCTTACTCGTGGTCCGTAACGCAGACCTGACGATTTTCCCTAATAAGCTTCAGTGCAAGCACTACCGCGGAATAGCTTGCAGCCTTTCAGGAAAACAGCTCCGAGGTGAGCTCGCATTCAAGGGATTTTGGTGGTGGTTTCAGCAATTCCACACACTCTCTGAGCAAAGAGCCCTTAAACCTTCGTCCTCTTCATCGCCGATACATAATATAGTCTTAAAATGTTTAGGAACATTATATGATTAGTTCACACATCGAGTCAATACCCTAATGAATTAAAGTTTTTTATGCGGAACCCTTTCCTTCCTTCCAAACATATGATAAAGGATAGTGCCCAGACACGTACAGCAAGGAGGAGAAGCAGCGTATGATTCGTTATAGAAGGCCCAAGCAAGACGATCCCTTTATCTATGATTTAATCCGTAAAGAGCTCGTCCCCTTCTCTCATATGCCCTCCCATGAAGTCGAAGCGGCTCTACGAGAGCTCCCTACACGTATGTCACGAGGGGTATCACTCGTCTCCTCGCCTTATTATGAGGCTGACCCGGTCGGTTTCATTCATTTTCTGATTCATGGCGAGCTACTGTATATCGACATGATGGCCGTAGCCTCATCCTATCAGCGTCAGCGCATCGGCAAAACACTAATGGCCCACGCTGAGAACTTTGCCTTGTCTCGCGGCTGCCAGCGGGCAAAAGTTATGGTGGACCGGAGTAATCCCCGAGCCCACCTGTTTTACCGCAAATTGGGCTACCGAACGCTGCGCTTTATTCAAACGTCCCAATGTTATGAACTGGAGAAGACGTTGCCCGCCCGTTTCTGAGCAGAATTTACCAGAAATAAGGGTAGGGGTAACCGCCATAACCGGGACCAGGGCCATACGGACCTCCATAGGGGCCACCGCCGTAACCACCGTAACCGCCATAGCCACCACCAAAGCCCGGAGCCGTACCGATTGCCAGCAAGTCGAATAGAACGAGGGGAATGAGCGCCTTAGTCTTCACTTTTTTCCCAGGGGCTTGACGAATAATCAAGCGGTTGCCGCTGATTTTTACCAGCTTGCCCGTCACCACAGTACCATCTTTTTTATAAGCCGTGATTGATTTGCCCAGCCATTTCCCGGCTTCTCTTCTTGTCACCGATTTGCCCATCGCAAACTCCTCCTGTCAGGTTACATCCTATAGTCGTGAACATCCATCCCTGTCCGAACATCCCAGCCGACTATGTTGTGTTCAACCTAACCTATTCGCAAATCCCCTCCTGTGCTTGCGCCATCGCCTTTACCAGACTAAATCGGGCTTGTCTCCCGCTAATTTCGCTCATGCCAAAAAGGCTCCGTCAAAGACGGAACCCTACTGGCTTAAACCCTATTATCTTTTACTTGGATCGTACGGAGTCCCCAATGCTGATGGCGCGGAAGAACGTCCCACCGCTCCAACAAGCACGATAATGGTCAGTACATAAGGAATCATGAATATGAATTCTTGCGGAATGCTTCTGGACCATTCAAACAACTGCACGTAGTTGCGGATCGCCTGAGAGAAGCCGAAAAATACCGCTGCACCAAAGGCGCCCAGTGGATTCCATTTACCGAAGATCATAGCCGCGATGGCAATAAAACCTTGCCCGGAAATGGTGTTATGCGCAAATGTACTGGTCGTGGTCAACGTAATGGTCGCACCACCAATACCGCCCAGCATCCCACTGAGCAGCACGCCGATATAACGCATCTTGGTGACGTTAACTCCCAGCGTGTCTGCCGCACTCGGATGCTCACCAACAGAACGCAGCCGTAGCCCAAACGGCGTCTTAAACAAGACGAAATAAATGGCAACCACAAGAATCAAGGCCAGATAGGTCGTCGGATAGGCATTGAACAAGCCCTCACCGATAATTGGGATATCGCGAAGGAATGGAATCGGAACCTTGTGAAATACATTAATCAGCGGCGTTTCTGCTGAGCCGTCGAACAAGAGCTTCACAATATAAACGGTCAGGCCGGCGGCGAGGAAATTGATGACAATCCCGCTGATCGTTTGATCCGCTTTAAATGTAATCGTAGCTACTGCATGAATAAGCGCACCAAGCCCCCCCATAATGACGGCAGCCAGTACCCCCACCCATGGAGCAAACGCCCCCATTCCCGCCTCTTGGGCGTAATAGGTGCCTACTCCAGCGGCAAATGCGCCGAAGATCATCAAGCCTTCCAGCCCGATGTTAACTACGCCTGAGCGCTCCGAGAAAATCCCCCCTAGAGCCGTGAAAATAAGGGCCGTCGAGAAGACCAGGGTCGAATTAAGCAGTTGACCAAGTAGTGTTAGCACATCCATGTTACAACACCTTCTCTTTCTTGCGCTTCAGAACCAAAGGCTTCACTATGAGTTTGACGATGCCTTGAGCCGCAATGAAGAATATGATTGAGCCAATAACGATCTTGATGATCTCCGGGGGAACCCCTGCGCCAAAGCTCATACCAGCCGCACCATAAGTCAGCACACCATACAGAATAGCGCCTAGCACTACACCGAAGGGGTGATTCATCCCCAGCAGCGCTACGGCAATTCCGTCAAAGCCATATCCTGGCGAAGCAGCAAAGACAGATTGATAGTGGAACACCCCAAGCACCTCAAAGGTGCCGGCCAGTCCAGCGAACACGCCGCTGATAAACATGGCTTTGACTACATTACGGCCCACATTCATACCGGCATATTCAGCAGCGTTTGGATTTAAGCCTACAGACCGCATTTCGTAACCCTGCTTGGTTTTCCAGAGATAAATAAAGAAGAATGCCGCAGCCAAGAGCGCGACTAATGTTCCCCAATGGATTCGCGCATTATTAAAAATGTCGTTCAAAAATGTCATCGCTGCAGAAGCCTCGATATTCTCGGAGCGATTCTGCCCCTTGAGCAGGAAGAAATGACGAATAACATAATTCGATAAGTACAGCGCCGTCCAGTTAAGCATGATCGTGGTAATAACCTCGTTAATGCCCCGTTTAGCCTTCAGATAACCGGCGATGGCCGCCCATAGGCCACCTCCCAGCCCGCCTGCGATGACAGCCAGAGGTACAACCACTGCTGAGGGAAGGCCCGACAAGGATAGCGATACTGCCGTAGCCGAGGTCATGCCAATCAATACCTGACCATCAGCACCGATATTAAACATACCGGAACGGAAGGCAAAGGCAACAGCTAAACCAGTAAAGATCAGCGGTGTAATCTGACGAATCGTTTCCCCGAAGTCATAGGGATTTCCAATAACCCTCTGAATCAGCGCGCCATACGCTGTCAGCGGATTATAGCCGCCAATCAGCATAACCACCGCACCGACGAGTAAACCAAGGATAATGGCGACCAGCGGTAAAATCAGGCTGTCCATCGTGAATATTTTGCGTAATTTATCCAACGTTATGACCTCCCCGTTCCAGGCTTCCCGACATCATCAGGCCAAGTTCCTGATCGTTGGTCTCCTGTGGGAGTACCTCACCCACAATGCGTCCCTCGTAAATGACCGCGATCCGATCCGACACATTCATAATTTCATCCAGCTCAAAGGAAACAAGCAATACCGCTTTTCCTTGATCGCGCTGCTCAATTAGTTGCTTGTGAACAAATTCAATCGCGCCCACATCCAGACCACGCGTCGGCTGTGCAGCAATGAGCAGATCCGGATTTTTGTCTATTTCCCGCGCAATAATTGCCTTTTGCTGATTCCCGCCAGACAAGGAGCGCGCCTTCGTCTCGACACTTGGCGTACGAACATCGAAGGCTTCAACCAGTGCCTTGGCGTGCTCGTCAATCGTCTTGTGATCCAGGAAACCACGTTTGCTATAGGGTTCCTTGTAATATGTCTCCAGGACCATATTTTCGCTCACCGAAAAATCCAGCACTAGGCCATGCTTGTGACGATCCTCGGGAATATGCGAGAGTCCGTTTTCAATGATTTTTCGCGCAGGCAAATTAGCAATTTCCTTGCCCCCTAGCAAAATGGAGCCGGAATCGATTTTACGCAATCCGGTGATAGCCTCGATCAATTCACTTTGACCATTCCCGTCTACCCCAGCTATACCGACAATCTCGCCAGCCTTCACGTCCAAATTCAGTCCGTTCAGAACAGATATACCATGTTTGCCCTTAAGCGTTACTTGGCTTAATTGCAATACAGGCTGTCCAATCTGCGGTTCTTGCTTGTCCACCTTGAAAGAGACGTCCCGACCAACCATCTTCTCCGCCAATTCCTGCGGGTTAGTCTTGTCCGTATCCACCGTGTCGATTACCTTCCCGCGACGAATAATCGTCACGCGATCAGAAATGTCCATGATCTCCTTCAGCTTGTGGGTAATGAGTATGATTGACTTTCCCTCTGCAACCAATCGCTTCATGATTTCCATGAGTTCTTGAATCTCTTGCGGCGTAAGCACAGCAGTGGGCTCGTCAAATATAAGTACATCCGCGCCGCGGAACAGAATCTTCATGATCTCCACCCGTTGCTGCATCCCGACAGAGATATCCTGGATTTTAGCGTTCGCATTCACCTGAAGACCGTATTGCTCCGACAATTTCGCCACTTGAGCAGACGCGGATTTATAGTCGATATTAAGACCTTTTTTGGGTTCCATACCAAGAATAATATTCTCGGTTACCGTAAAAGGCTGTACCAGCTTGAAATGCTGGTGAACCATCCCAATTCCAAGCTTGATTGCTTTGTTGGGGTTATCAATGGTCACCGGCTTGCCGTTCATCTCAATCGAACCTTCATCCGGTTGATAGAGACCAAACAGAATGTTCATCAGCGTTGATTTGCCCGCACCATTTTCGCCGAGCAGGGCATGAATCTCCCCTTTGCGCAGAGCCAGACTAATAGAGTCATTTGCGATTACACCTGGAAAACGCTTTGTGATTTGCTTTAACTCGACTACCGGAGCCTCAGCACTCATGAAATCACCCTCACCATATTGGGATTAACGCAAGCAACAAGGCCAGTTGATCCACTGGCCTTGCCTGCTTGAAATCTGTATTCTACTTTCGACGCAGGCTTAAGTTCACCTGCTATCCTTCATTACTCAGCAGGAACCGTAATTTCACCGCTGATGATTTTTTGCTTGTACTCTTCTACTTTATCCAGGATTTCCTGGCTTACGTTCGGATTTTCTTCAGGCAAGCCAACGCCATCTTCTTTCAGCGTCAAGGTTGTAACCTTACCACCTTCAAAAGTACCGTCGATGACTTGTTGCGTCACGTTCTTAACTGCAACGTCTACACGTTTAATCATGGAAGTCAGCGTCACATCGTCGCCAAACTCGATGGATTGGTCCTTGTCGACGCCGATAACCCACATTTTATTTGCCCCACCAGCATTGTTCCGTGCTGTTGCTTCGTTAAATACGCCATTCCCCGTTTGGCCTGCCGCCGGGAATACAATATCAGCGCCGTAGTCAAACAGTTGGCCTGCCAGGGACTTACCGATATCCGGCTTATCATAAGCACCGGCATAGGTAATTTTCACTTCGGCATCCGGGTTAACTGCAGCTACACCAGCCTCAAATCCAACTGCAAAACGTTTGATAACCGGGCTTTCAGCACCGCCGATAAAACCGATTTTGTTCGTCTTTGTCGTAAGACCTGCCACAACACCAACGAGGAACGAACCTTCGTTCTCGGCAAAAGTAACAGATTCTACGTTAGGTGCTTCAACTACGCTGTCAATGATCGCCAGCTTGGAGTTCGGGTTAGCATCAGCTACTTGTTTGGTTGCATCCCCCAGGTCAAAGCCGATAGACCAAGTCAGGTCATAACCGCCTTGCACAAATTGGTTAAGGTTCGGAACATAGTCCGAGCTTTGATTACTTTGCAAATACTTGTGTCCAATCCCTTGCTCTTCGTTCAATGCTTCAAGAGCTTCCCATGCAGATTCGTTGAAGGATTTGTCGTTTACGCCGCCTACGTCGGTTACGAGACCGATTTTAAACTTGGATGCATCAGACGCGGTGTCCCCGCCGTTGCCCGCTTGCGTGTTGTCAGCGTTACCTGTGTTCCCTGTATTGGCCGCTCCACCGTTGTTTGCTGCATTGTTGCCGCATCCCGCCAGAACCAAAGTGAGTGCCAGCACCATAAGTAAAGATAGTTTGAAGGCTTTGTTCATTGCGATTATATCCCCCTTAAGATATTGTGGTCTGTCTAGGTTTCACCACACAGACAGATTATACCTGCAAAATGTGCTAAAATCCATACCTTTAACAACCCTTGGTCAAATAATTTTCGTGTTTATTCATTTTAAAGCGCTTTCCTTCGACAAAAATATCATTTAATGTTCGCTTCATGTGAACTTCGTCCAAATTCGGACTCGTTTTGTTTTAGGGTACAGTATATAAGCCATCTCTATGGTTCTTGTCTATTGGCCCTGGTTCTGGCTTCTTGCCTATAGCGTTCCAAATTCCCTGCATTTCCATGCCAGAGCACCATCAATTACCAAGCAAGCAAAACCTGTTTTTTCCATACACAAGGGATTCTTCAATTCTCAAAAAAAGCGCTGCCCCGGTGTCTTACCGGAGACAGCGCCTTGATTATATCTCACTTAAGCGTTGATCTTTTCCTTCGCAACAGCAGCCAAGGAATTAAATGCGTTCAGATCATTGACAGCAAGATCTGCCAGCATTTTGCGGTTGATGTTGACTTCAGCCAGCTTCAAACCATGCATCAGCTTGCTGTAAGACAAACCGTTCATACGAGCCGCAGCGTTAATACGCACGATCCACAATCTGCGGAAGTCACGTTTCTTCGTGCGACGATCGCGATAAGCGTAAAGCAAGGATTTCATTACTTGCTCGTTTGCTGTTTTGAAAATACGGTGTTTGGAACCGAAATAACCTTTAGCCAATTTCAATACTTTTTTATGACGACGACGAACGACGAATCCGCCTTTAACTCTTGCCATTTATAAAACCTCCCAGGTAATTGTGTTTATTTGTCTGATTTAATTATTTCAGGTTTGCCAGTTGTTGCTTCATGCGGCTAACGTCACCGGCGTAAGCAACAGGGCTGTTGGCCAAAACACGTTTACCACGTTTCGACTTATGGGACAGCAAGTGATTGCGGTTCGCTTTGTAACGTCTTACTTTACCAGTTCCGGTAATCTTGAAGCGGCCTTTCAGGCTGCTGTGAGTTTTCATTTTAGGCATTGTACTTCCCCCTCAGAGTTTGTGAACGCCGCTTTCTTCACTATATTATAGAAAACAAACGTTAGTTTTTCGGTGCTAAAATCATGATCATACTGCGGCCTTCCAGCTTTGGAAAGCGCTCGACGACGGAAATCTCTGCAACTTCTTCTCTTACGCGATCGAGAATCTTCTTCCCGATATCAGCATGGGTAATTTCCCGTCCGCGAAAGCGAACTGAGCATTTTACCTTGTCGCCTTCTTTCAAGAATTTGACCACATTGCGAAACTTCGTCTGATAATCATGTTCCTCGATATTAGCTCGGAACCATACTTCCTTAATGTCCACGATCTTCTGATTCTTACGGGCTTCCTTCTCTTTCTTCTGTTGCTCATAGCGGAACTTGCCATAGTCCATAATCCGGCAAACCGGCGGTTTGGCAGTTGGCGCAACGTTCACCAGGTCCAGATTCAGGTCAATTGCCATCTGCAGCGCTTCGCGCAGAGGCGTAATACCGATTTGCTCGCCTTCGGCACCCACCAGACGGACTTCTTTCGCACGAATCTCGTCATTGATCATGTGTTCCTTACTGATAATTCTCCACCTCCAAATAGTGTTAAATCTACCGTGACCGGGCTTACACACTAAAAAAGGGATACAGACATGTGCCTGCATCCCTCATTGATCGTTAATCTTCATGAACATACCATTCACAAATCAACGGATCAAAACCAGCCGACATAAAGTCGATCAGGTGAGAAGCCAGGGCCTCTACTTGCAATCCAAGTATCAAAGTCGTTCTTGTAACCTTAGATACTATATCACATTCAAGAATAGTCCGTCAAGCAGCAATTATCCTTGTTTGCTTTGTACTTCTTCCAGGCGGACCACCCGCGTGTGTTGCGTGTGACTCCATTGCTTGTTGTTCTGAGTGAAGAAAGCATAAAACGTAATCGGCCACCATGAGACCAGGTACACCGGGAACAAGATCAGGTAAGCATATACCTTCTTGAACGTGACCTTCTCCAAAATCATAGCTGCCAAGAAAATAAATACGTTAGCCAATATGGCCACAAAAGAAACCCACAGCGGTAAATAGCCGTAAAGCGTGTCAAAGTGCGGACCGTTCAGCAAAGCTTGATCAACCCAGATAAATGCCGTCAGCAGGAAGGTCAGCAACACCACGTACACATTGGCACCATACAAAGCCATATCCAGCTTCACCATATTCCGTTCCTTGATGCTCTTCCAGAGCAGCGGGAAGAAATAACGGCGGGCAACCGTAAAGTGCCCTTGCATCCAGCGCAAACGCTGACGAGCTGACGCCTTGAACGTGAGGGGCTTCTCATCAAATAGCTTGGCATCGTAATTAAAGACCGGGTATACACCGCGCTCAACGCAACGCATCGTAAACTCCAAATCCTCCACTAGGCTGGTTGCACCCCAACCCATTTCCTTCAACAATTCGGTTTCGAAGCACATCCCCGTACCGCCCAGGAAGTTGGCCATCTTCAGATTCGTCCGGGACAATTGCCACAAACGGTTGCAGTACCAGTAGGAGATACCATAAGAAGCAGTGATCCATGAATCCTCAGGATTCTTCGTATCGATATAGCCCTGAATAACTCGGGCGCCACTACACAAATCATTGTTCATCTCACGCAGGAAATCCGGATGCGCCAGGTTATCGGCGTCAAACATGACTACGGCATCATATTGCCGTGGCATCTTCCAGAGCTCCTTCAGCATCCATTCAATCGCATAGCCCTTCCCCCGCAAGTTCGGGTTGCTACGCACGCAGGCATTCATTCCGTGACTACGGACAATGCTTGCCGTATTGTCGGTGCAGTTATCGCAAATGACAAAAACGTCGTACAATTCTTTCGGATAGTTGAGATGCTTCAGATTTTCCATGAGAGCCCCAACTACTTTTTCCTCGTTATGCGCCGCTACCAGCACGGCAAATGATTTACGCGGAGCGAACTGCTCCTTGTGTTTGTTCCTGTACATGCCGAATAAAGCCAAGCCGAATTGATATACCCCGATCACTGCTAGCACGACCTGAAGTGCGATCAAAAAGACTCCCAACATGATTTCTTGCCCCCTTTTAACCCC
This sequence comes from Paenibacillus sp. 1SOY10, assembly GCF_056836745.1. Lineage (NCBI taxonomy): Bacteria > Bacillati > Bacillota > Bacilli > Caryophanales > Paenibacillaceae > Paenibacillus > Paenibacillus sp. 1SOY10. The sequence continues at coordinate 1,247,933 of NZ_JBXENK010000001.1, forward strand.
TTTTGTTGTTGTGTTCTCTCTTTGTTTGGAGTTTGTTTTGTTGTCATGACCCTTGTTTTGTCTTTTGGTTCATTTTTTCTCTCTGTTTCTTACCTGCCTTGCTCTGTTGAAGTAAACCATTACGATTTTCCATGACTTCACGTCTTTTGTCAAAACGACTCTGACCCCTTCGCAGCCCAAATACCTTGAAGTTAGTCAATTAGGGCACATAGGGCCCCTACTTGCTGCATTCAGGGACGGTTACATCTTATTTTCATCACTTTTGGCATTTTTTATTTCTTTTTTCTGTTTTTTTTCATGATCGGCAAGGTTTTCATCGGCATGACATGTATACAGACGAAGCTTCCCGGCAAAAAGTTTACAATTCCGCACCATCTTCTTTAAACTTTTTTGCTATCATTTGAATCAGCCTATTGTAAAAAGAAGGTCATTTTCTGTCCCCGTGGCTCCAAATACGAAAAAACGTCCTTGAAAAGGCCATGGATTAAAAATATGATAAGTCTAACCTGAAAATGCCATGCTACTTTAGATGGGCAGCGATTTTGAGAGGTGTGCTGCAAGGCACTTCAGGCCGCAACATGCGGTCAAACATCATGCGGAGGGATTTCATGATTCGTTTATTTCATAAGTTACAACAACTCGACCGAAAGCTTTTTGTAGGAATTAATGGTCGCTTGCATCGCAGTTTCCTAAATTTTTGGCTTTATCATTTAACTCATCTGGGTGGAGCATGGTTTACGATTCTTGCCTCCTTACTTATCTGGATCGCGGCGCCGCAGCCATGGAGCAAAATCGGTCTGCAATCGTGTGTTGCGCTTGCCGTCAGCCACATTCCCGTGGCTCTGGTTAAGAAAATCTATCCGCGTGTGCGTCCTTATCTGACCTTGCCTGGCACGAACACCTTTCGCAATCCACTAACCGACCATTCGTTCCCGTCCGGCCACACAACGGCAATCTTTTCGGTGACCGTACCTTTCATGGCATTTGCTCCCGGACTAATTCTGGCCTTAATGCCCTTGTCTCTGCTTGTAGCAATTTCCCGTATTTACCTGGGTTTGCATTACCCATCCGATACCTTAGCCGGGGCTGTCATCGGCTCTTCTGTGGCGCTTGGCACGGTTGCATTGTGGAGCTAAAGGGGATATTGTAGACAATAGGAAAACCTTGCAGGAAAAGGTGAAACCAGTGCAAAAACAAAGAGTCTTGCTTTTATCCGAGGGGTTTGGAGCCGGTCATACGCAAGCGGCCTACGCGCTCTCCAGCAGTTTGCGAAAGCTCGCGCCGAATGTACAAACGAAAGTGCTGGAGTTGGGCAGTTTTTTGAATCCAAGAGTGGCGCCACTCATCATTACCGCCTACAAGAAGACGGTGTCCTCACAACCTCGGCTGATTCGTATGATGTATCGCAGCAATTACAAGAAGTCCTTGAACCGATTGACGACACTTGCTCTCCATCGGATTTTTTATACCCGTACCATTCAGATTATTCGTCAACTGCATCCTGATGTTATCGTGTGCACTCACCCGATCCCGAGTGCGGTAATCTCACGTTTGAAGAGGATTGGCATGCTGAATGTCCCACTCTCCACGGTCATTACAGATTATGACGTGCATGGGGCATGGGTAAGCCGTGAGGTTAACTGTTATCTGGTCTCGACGGATCAAGTGAAGCAGAAATTATTGGAGCGGGGCGTCGAAAGAAACAAGATTCTCATCACCGGTATTCCCGTACACCCGAACTTTTGGGAGCGGCACCGGAAGGAGGATATCCGCCAACAACTTGCGCTTGGCAATATGCCTACGGTCCTCGTGATGGGCGGAGGTTGGGGATTTATGAAGGACGAGGCTGTTTATTCCTTACTCGCCTCGTACCGGGAACAGATCCAGCTTATCTTCTGCTTCGGCAACAATGAGAAGTCGCTGGAGAAGATGAAGAAGGATCCCCGTTATGATCATCCAAATATCCATCTTCTCGGATTCACGAAAGAAATCGATAAGCTGATGGAGGCTTCCGATCTACTGATTACCAAGCCCGGCGGCATGACCTGCTCCGAAGGTTTGGCGAAGGGAATTCCCATGCTGTTCCACAAGCCGCTTCCAGGACAAGAAGAGGAGAATTCCCACTATTTCACGCAGCAGGGCTGGGGAACACCCATCAATTCACTCGATGATATCACCTCTTGGATTAAGCGCCTGACGGAGAATTATGATGAGGTTGTACGTTCACGGCAAAAGGTGATTAACCACATCGCCGGGTATCGTCCTATGCAAAGCGCTCAAGCTATCATCGATCTTCTTGGGAATACGAACTTTATCCGAAAATGAACACCTATCAAAAAAACCTTCAACTTCGCTAGATCGTGACCTTGTTGATCAGGATCGTGCAGTTGAAGGTTTTTTGTCTAAAACAGGGGCACCACAAAAAACAGAGGTTACATGCTCCTGCTTAGAAGCCTTTCGTAAACGAATTGAATCCACCACTAACGGGAAATGCTCCCTCTAATTCGCCTATATTCGCCTAAATTCCCTATTTAACAGGAAATTCTCATGTTAATTTTGAGATTTTTCCCAGAAATAAACGATTCTATTAAGATTAGCAGGAGAAAATCCCTATAAAGCTCGCTTTGTGGCGGATTTAAGCGGTTTAACGGGAGTTT